>NZ_JACIAC010000006.1:0-397712 GCF_014193935.1 Rhizobium sp. BK377 | reverse complement strand
GCCGCCAATCCGCTTGATTTCTTCAGAACGAGAAACTTCGTCGCCAGCAGCGCCGCCGCCCTCGTCAGTGAGTGGGCTTATAATCCCACACCCTCAAAACAGTCAACACCGACAATCCAACTTTTTTGACATTTTTGTAACAGGTTGATTCGACAGGTGATTTTTGGGTGGAAAGTTATCCACAGGCCGCCCTTTGGGACGAAATTCCCGAACAATCTTTTACCAGGCGATAAAAAATCATCCGGAACCCTTCCAAAAAGAGGCGGAAAGGCCAAAAAAACAGTGCCTTGGCCAATTTTATGGTTAACGCAGAATAAACGCCAGCCCTATCACCGTTGTCAAACAACCGTCATATTGGATTGTGGCGAAAGGTTCGGAACCTAACGCGGTTTTTCGTGTTTCCCTCCCCATTGAAGGAAAGGAGACAGATATGGCCGCCAATACCGATGATCTCAGAACTTCCGTCAGCAAGGATATCGCCGCTCTGCAGCAGGAGGTCTCCCGCCTGCAGAAGATGATTTCCGCACAGGGCGCCGAAGCCTATTATGAAGTGCGCGACCGCGCCGGCAAGGCTTACGAAGACGCGCTTCCCCGCGCAAAAAGCGCTGTCGCCCAGATCCGGGCCGAAGGTGCGGCAGTCGCCGGCACAGCCCGCGAACACCCGGCAGCCACCACAACGGCGCTTCTGGTTGCCGGCGCGATCGGCTTCCTTGCAGGTTATATGTTGTCAGGCGCCTCGCAGCCCGAGCCGCGTCACTGGTGGCGTTGAACTGCCAAGCTCCAGATTCCGCATTTTTTACGCATCCTGCAGATCCATTTTTTGCAGGATGCGTAAACACTTATGTCTTAGAAAAACCAATTTTTAATGCGATCGATAGGAGCATAAAAATGAAGGGAGGACATTATGGACAACAAGAGAGAGAAGCTGATCGTTGAAGTCAGCGTCGACGCCAGCGATGGACGTCGCGCAGTCGGCATCATGAACATGCGCCAGGCGCTCGATCTGCCCGAAATGCCGAGCCTCTCCTATACACATCCGGACCCGGCCAAGGCCGCAGCCGGCATTATGATGAACCGGCAGGAACTCGCCGGTTTCATGGCCTGCCCTTGAGGCAGTAGAAAAACTCTCTTGCCCACTGCGCTTTGTCCAAAGCGTCGATGATTTCCTTCGGCATCCGAAATCCCCTCCTCCCCAGAATTTCGAGCACCATTGCTGGCATCCGTGCGTCGTTCATGCAAAGAACAGCTTTCGCAATCGCATCAGGGATAGCGAAGTGAAAGGCCGGCGATCACCGCAGAAAACACACGAACGCAACAGACCCCAGGCCGAACCGGCCGGCAAGCGGGTCACGCTTCCACGTGCGCTCTCCAAACTTGGCTATTGTTCCCGCACGCAGGCCGAACGGCTGATCGCTGAGGGCCGCGTCGCGGTCGGTGATCGCATTGTCACAGATCCCGCGGCATGGGTCGATCTTTCGACCGCCCTTATCAAGGTCGATGACAAGGAGATCGTCGCAGAAGTCAGGATCTACCTGATGCTCAACAAGCCGCGCGGTCTTGTGACCACTCGTCATGATCCGGAAGGTCGCCCGACCGTCTATGACTGTCTGGCCGATTTTGATGTCCCGCACCTCTCTCCTGTCGGTCGGCTCGATAAGGCGAGCGAGGGGCTGCTGCTCTTTACCAACGATACGGAATTCGCCCAGACGCTGCTCGATCCAATCACCCACGTCTCGAAATCCTACCATGTGCAGATCGATCGGATCGCCGATAACGACATGCTGACAGCGATGATGTCAGGTCTTCGGCATGACGGCGAACTGCTGCGCGCCACCGCTGCCCGCAAGCTGCGTGACGGCGACCGCAACTCCTGGATCGAAGTGGAATTGCAGGAAGGCCGCAACCGGCAGATCCGCCGGATGCTGGAAGCGCTCGATATCGCCTGCCTGCGGCTCGTGCGTGTCGCGATCGGTGGGCTGGAGCTCGGCGACCTGCCGAAGGGATCGGTCCGGGCGCTGACTGAATCTGAACTGAAGGACCTTCGCCGGAAGGTCGGCACCGGTAAGGCAATACGGGATTGAGAATGAACGAAATGAAGCCGCATGATTTCTGGCAGGAGATCCATCCGCCGGGCAGTTTCGAAACGGGCGGCAATTTCACCTCCTTCTTTATAGCGGAACTGGAAGATGGCAGGCAGTTGCGGCTGCCGATCCGGGTCCTTCCGGATGGTGAGCATGCGCTGGCCTCGCTGATCATCAATCAGGCAAGCTTTGCGGTGCTGGATATGCTCGCCGAAAACCTTGCGGCAAAGATAGAACCATCAGGCATCGATGTCGTCGCCGGCCTGCCGACACTCGGCCTGACACTTGCGGCGGCCGTTGCCCAGAAGCTCGGCCACAGCCGTTATGTGCCGCTCGGCACCTCCCGCAAATTCTGGTATCGCGACGAGCTATCGGTCGCCCTCTCATCGATCACCACGCCGGAACAACAGAAACGGCTCTATGTTGATCCGCGCATGCTGCCCCTCCTCGAAGGACGCCGTGTCGCGCTGATCGATGACGTCATATCGAGCGGGGCCTCGATCGTTGCAGGTCTCGATCTGCTCGCAAGCTGCGGCACAGAACCCGTCGTCATTGGCGCGGCCATGCTGCAATCGGACCGCTGGCGCGCCAAACTCGACGCCACAGGCCCTCAATGGCAGGCACGCACGAAAGGCGTTTTTGCCACGCCCATCCTAAAGCGGACCGCCGAAGGAAAATGGCGCAGACCTGCCTGAGCGACGTCAAGATCAATGTAAGGACCGATCATTCTTTCGTCTGAACGAGCTATACAGTGCGAGACGAAGAGCTACATTCGGCGTGTGATCGAAGACAGGACCCCCCGATGACGCTTGAGCAAGCAGCCCTCCTGATCCTGCTGGTGGCAATGCTCTTCCTGTTCTCCCTCGACCGCCTGCGCATGGAAGTTATCTCGATCAGCGGATTGCTTGCGGGCTATGTGCTCGGCCTTTATCCCGCCGATAGCATCTTTGCCGGCTTCGCAAGCCCTGTCGTCGTCACCGTGGTCGAAATCCTGCTGATCGTTCAAGTACTGGCGCGCACCAAACTCTTTGACAGCCTCGTCGAGCGCTTCGTGGCATCGGGTCTCTCGCATTTCCGGGTCATAACAGGCGTCGCCGCTCTGACAGGCTTCATCTCGATCTTCATGAACAATATCGGTGCCTTTGCGATCAGCTTGCCGCTGGCGTTGCGGCTGAGCACGCTCATGAGCATTCCGCGCCGGCAGCTCGTGATGCCGATCTCCTTCGCCGCTCTTCTCGGCGGTCTCGTCTCGTTGATCGGCACACCCGCCAATCTTCTCGTCAGCGATGCGCTTGAAAAAACCACCGGCAAGGGTTTCCGCTTTTTCGACTTTGCCTATGTCGGACTTCCGGTCGCCATAACAGGCATCCTGCTGATCGGGCTAGTTGTGCAGCGATTGTTTTCGGAGCAGGACGAGACCGCGGAAGTGCCAACTCAGCCGGTCCGCCGCATCGTCGTGGAGCGCAGCATTCCCGAGCATTCGCCGCTCGTCGGCATAACACTTGCCCAATGCCCCGAGCGTTTCGGCATCCAGCCGCATGCCCTGATCCGCAATAGAGCTTTCGTCTTTGGCCCGCTCGAACAATCGGTCATTCAGCCGGGCGATATTCTGCTGGCGCAGGCCGCGGATTCGGTCTTCGCGGATCTGGCCGCCTCACAGGCGCTGGTGCGAGACGTCAATCCGCACGGGCTGCAGCCGGATTTCGCCAGCATCGAAGCCGTCGTCATGCCGGAAAGCACTGTCGTCGGCTCGCGCATCGCATCGCTCGAAGTCTTCCGCACTCGCGGCGTTACTGTTTCAGCATTGTCGATGCGGTCTCCTCGTATCGAAGGACGTTTTGCGGATCTGCAGCTTTCGATTGGCGACATCCTGCTGCTGGAAGGCCCGAAAGCGGCGATAGCTGAAGCGTTGGAAGAGTGTGAATGCCTGCCGCTTGCTTCCGCAGCCCCCTCCCCCGGATCGCCAGCTTCATGGCAGCCTTTTGCAATCTTCGCCTGCGGCGTCGTCGCTTCCGCCTTCGGCCTACGCCCCGATATTGCTCTTGCCTTCGTGGTGTTGGCGCTCGCACTGCCCGGCTATCTCAACATCCGCCACGCAATGGCGGATATCAACTGGCCAATCATCATTATGCTCGCAGCGATGATCCCGATCGGTCAGGCGGTTGCAACAACGGGCACGGCCGAGACCATTGCAGCATGGCTGAGCGTGGCCTTCCCGATCCGCTATCCCTTGTGGGGTATCGCACTCGTTCTGCTTCTCGCCATGGCGATGACGCCCTTCGTCAACAACGCGACGGTCGCAATCGTACTTGCGCCAATTGCGCTGGAATTTGCGCGCGCCAGCCAGCAGCCGCCGCAGGCCTATCTAATCGCGGTGGCCGCAGGCGCCTCGCAGGATTTCCTGACCCCCTTCGGTCACCACAACAATACGCTGTCGATGAGCATCGGCGGCTACCGCTTTGGCGATTTCCTGCGCGCCGGCTGGCCGCTGACGCTCGCCGGCTATATAGTCACGCTTATTCTCATCGCCGTCTTCTGGCTTGAATGAGCCTTTGCTTGACTTCCCCGGCAATGAAACTAGAGCAGGGTCAGAGCATGCGGCGCAAAAGTGTGGAGCGGTTTTGCGATAACGACATGCGTAAAACAAAGACCTGAAGCGTGCGAAGCGAATCCTAAAGATCGCGGCACGCTTTAGTCTCAGCTGATAGAAGGATAGCCAGGCGCCGTGCGTATTCTCTCCGAAGCCCATTTCCCGGAATTGCCGAACTACTACCGCGGCAAGGTGCGCGAGAACTACGATCTTCCGGATGGGCGGCGCATCATCATTAGCACCGACCGACTGAGCGCCTTCGACCGCATCCTGACCTGCATTCCCTATAAGGGACAGGTGCTGACCGAGACGGCCCGCTACTGGTTCGAGGCAACGAGGGACATTTGCCCCAATCACGTTCTCGACTATCCCGATCCGAACGTCGTCATCGGCAAGCGGCTCGATATCCTTCCTGTCGAGATCGTTGTGCGCGGTTATCTCGCCGGCACGACAGGCACCTCGATCCTGACGCTTTACAAAAAGGGTGAGCGCGAAATGTATGGCATGCGCCTGCCCGACGGCATGCGCGACAACCAGATTCTTCCCGAGCCGGTCATCACGCCGACCAGCAAGGAATTCGACGGCGGTCATGACGAGCCGCTAACGCCGGCCGAAATCGTCAGCCGCGGACTGCTGACGAAAGAACAGTGGGAAATGCTTTCGAAATATGCACTGGCGCTTTTTGCCCACGGCCAGCAACTGGCGGCAAAACGCGGCCTGATCCTTGTCGACACCAAATATGAATTCGGCACGGACGAGAATGGCAACATCATTCTCGCCGACGAAATTCATACGCCCGATAGCAGCCGCTACTGGGTGGCGGAAACCTATCCTGCCGCCTTCGAAGCGGGCAATCGGCCGGAAAGCTTCGACAAGGATTTCGTCCGCGCCTGGGTCGCCGAACGCTGCGACCCCTACAAGGATGCGATTCCGGAAATTCCTCTCGAGCTGATCGAGCAGACTTCGGCCATCTATATCAAAGCCTACGAATGGATCACCGGGGAACGCTTCGTACCCGACGATCGTGGCGAAACGCCCGCGGCACGTGTCCGGGCAAATCTCGCGCCCTATTTTCCCTGAACCTTTAAAGCCGGAGTTGCGAGCCTGCTTGCAGGCTTTCAACCAATCGCGCTAGCATCGGAAAAAAGGGGTGCTGGGCCAAGCCCGGCGGGGAACAGATGGCACGCAGGCCCAGACGCAAGGCCGAAGAGACCAGGGAGGATATCCTCTCGATGGCGGATACGCTGTTTCGCCAGCGCGGCTTCGTCGCCGTTTCTATCGCCGATATCGCTTCGTCGCTGCACATGTCGCCGGCCAATGTTTTCAAGCATTTTCAATCAAAGGCGGTGCTGGTCGATGCGATCGCCGAGCGTCATCTCGGCAATGCGACAGAGCGCTTCGCCGCCGTTGACACCAGCCTGCCGCCGAAGGAGCAGTTGCTAAGCTTCGTCCTGCGCCTGCTCGACAGCCATCTGCAGGACATCCAGCAGAACCCCTACATTTTCGAGATGGTGATCTCGACGATCAATGCCAAACTCGATGCCGGCCAGCGCTATCGCGAACGGATAGAGCAGAAGCTCGGCGAGATCATTCGTGAAGGCGTGGCCGAAGGCAATTACCATTGCGACAACACGGATGCGGCAGCCCGCACCGTTGCAGACCTTCTGGCCTGTGTTCTGCATCCCATCCTCATTGCCAAGGACGACAAAAACACACTTGTTCACCGTGCGGAAAAAATCGTGTGTTTCGTGGATGCCGCACTGCAAAATAACCCTTGCTAAGTGACGATTGCTGAATTACGTCACTTCGTAAAGCTTTTCTTAATATCGGATAACGGCATCTGTTTCCGGGTCAATCATCACTCCTATATAGAGCGGCGCCTCATAGGGCCGGCGATTGAACCGCTACTGCCAACCGCACAGGAATTCAGCATGATCCGGCGTGCCCTCATCATCTCCTCGGCCCTCTTGCTGGTTATGGGCCTCGCAGCCTGCAACGAGAGTGGCAGCAAGCCCGCGGGCAATGCAAGCGCAGGCGGTGCTGCCCAGCAGGCTGCACCGGTCGGTGTGGTCACGCTGAAGAAGGATACCTATCCGATCACCACGATCCTGCCTGGCCGCGCCGAAGCCTTCCAGGTGGCCGATATCCGCCCGCAAGTGAACGGCATCATCCGCGAAATCGCCTTCAAGGAAGGCGGCGAAGTCAAGAAGGGCGACCTGCTCTACCAGATCGACGATGCTGCCTACCGAGCAGCCGTCGAGCAGGCCCAGGCTGCGATTTCCAAGGCTCAGGCAAGTGTGCCGAGCGCCCAGAGCAATTTCGACCGCTACCAGCGTCTGGTCGGCAGCGGTGCGACGCAGATCGAATTCGAGACCGCCCGCACGGCGCTTGCCCAGGCAAATGCAGAAGTCGAAGCCGCAAAAGCGGCATTGACCGCAGCACAGATCGACCTCGATCACACAAAGATCACGGCCCCTTTCGACGGCGTCATAGACCAGACGGCCTACAATATCGGCAACGTCGTTGCAGCCAACCAGTCGACCGCGTTGACCACTATCCGCCAGCTCGATCCGATCTACATTTCGCTGACGGAATCGAGCACCAACCTGCTGAAATTGCGCGATGCGATCGCTGCCGGCGAGGTTAAGGGCGAGGACAACAATATCGCGTTCCGCCTGATCCTCGAAGATGGCCGTGAATATAATCAGAAGGGCAAGCTCGACATGTCGAAGCAGGTCGTCAGCGAAACGACCGGCACCTTCATCATTCGCGTGGTTTTCCCGAACCCGGACCGCGTCGTCCTGCCGGGCATGTATGTACGCGCCACGGTCGAACTCGGTGCTGAAACCGGATATTCCCTGCCGCAGCTTGCGACCACCCGCGACGCAAACGGCCGTTTGACGGCACAGTTCGTTTCCGCCGAGGGCAAGGTTGAGACTCGTGTGTTCGAGAACGCCTCGCCCTCCAACAATTCCTGGCTCGTGACCCAAGGCGTGAAGGACGGCGATCAGCTCATCGTCAGCGGTCTGCAGTCGATTGTATCAGGCATGCCGGTAAAGCCGGTTCCAATGAAGATCAACGACAACGGCGTGGTTGTCCCTGCCGATCAGCCTGTGGCCGGAGGCGAACAGACGCCCGCAGCAAAGTAATGCGCAGGCATTTTCGTATCGTCACCGTCCCAGCCGTACAGGAATAACCGATGGCCAAGTTTTTCATTCGACGACCGATCTTCGCCTGGGTCATTGCGATCACCATCATGCTCGCAGGTCTGCTCGCCATCTTCACGCTGTCGATCTCGCAATATCCTGATATTGCGCCGACCACGGTCCGCATCAACACCAGCTATCGCGGCGCGAGCGCCGAAACGGTCGAAAAATCGGTGACCACCATCATCGAAGACGGCATGACTGGTCTCGATGACCTCACCTACATGACCTCGACCTCGTCGACTGGCTCGGCCAGCATTTCGCTGACCTTCGGGACCAGCATCAATCCTGACATCGCGCAGGTGCAGGTGCAGAACAAGCTGCAGCTCGTCCAGTCGCAGCTGCCGGGAGATGTCATCGATGCCGGCATCAGCGTCACGCGCTCCACCTCGAGCATTCTTCTCGTCGGCTCGCTGGTCTCGACAGACGGCAAGCGCACCTCCGTTGACCTCGGCAACATCATGTCGACCTCGATCGAGGACCAGATCCAGCGTCTGGAAGGCGTGGGCAGCATCAACGTATTTGGCTCCGGCTACGCCATGCGCGTCTGGCTGGATCCGTTCAAGCTACAGAAGTTTCAGCTCACTCCAAGCGACGTGACCTCGGCCATCCAGGCCCAGAATACGCAGGTCTCTGTCGGCTCGCTCGGCGCGCAGCCGGCCCTCCCGGGGCAGCAGATCAACGTGACCATCACCGCGCAAAGCCAGCTCACCACTGTCGCGGATTTCGAGCACATCATCCTGAAGGTCGAAAAGGATGGGTCGACCGTCCGCCTCAGCGATGTCGCCCGCGTCGAGATCGGTCAGGAAAGCTATGGTGGCAGCTCGCGCTATAATGGCCTGCCATCGTCGGGTTTCGCGGTCAACCTTGCCATTGGCGCGAACGCCATCGACACCGCCGCCCGCGTCCGCACCGCGCTTGAAACGATCGGCCGTGGCCTGCCGGAAGGCGTCGAGATCACCTATCCCTACGACACGACCCCCTTCGTCGAGCTGTCGATCGAGAAGGTCGTGCATACGCTGATCGAGGCGATCGTGCTCGTTTTCGTGGTCCTGCTCATCTTTCTTCAAAACCTGCGCGCGACATTGATCCCGACCATCGCCGTTCCCGTCGTGCTTCTGGGCACGTTCGGCGTCCTCGCGGTAACAGGCTATTCGATCAATACGCTGACGATGTTTGCCATGGTGCTGGCGATCGGTCTTCTTGTCGACGACGCCATCGTCGTCGTGGAAAATGTCGAACGCATCATGTCGGAGGAAAAGCTCTCGCCGCTTGAAGCGACCGAGAAGTCCATGGGTGAAATCACCGGTGCCATCGTCGGCATCGCTCTCGTGCTGACCGCCGTTTTCATTCCCATGGCCTTCTTCGGCGGTTCGACCGGCATCATCTATCGCCAGTTCTCCATCACCATCGTTTCGGCCATGCTGCTGTCTGCCCTCGTCGCCATCGTGCTGACGCCGGCGCTCTGCGCCACGATGCTGAAGCCCGTCAACGAGCATAAGAAGCATCGCATCGGCGACTGGTTCAACCGCAACTTCACCCGCTCGACCAACGGCTATGTCCGCACGATCGGCTACCTCTTGAAGCGTCCGGTCCGCGTCATGCTGGTGTTCCTGCTGGTCGGCGCCGGCTGCGCCTATCTCTTTACGCGCCTGCCGAGTTCGTTCCTGCCGCAGGAAGACCAGGGTGTGCTCCTGACCATCGTCACCACACCGCCGGGCTCAACCACGCAGCAGACGCAGGCCGTCGTTGAAAAGGTCGAAAAATACTTCCGTGAAAACGAAAAGGATGCGGTGGATTCCGTCTTCGGCGCGCTCGGCTTCGGCTTCAACGGTTCAGGCCAGAACAGCGCTATCGTCTTCACCAAGCTCAAGGATTTCTCACTGCGCACCGATCACAATCTCAGCGCGCAGTCGGTCGTCAACCGGGCTCTCAAGAACTTCTTCACGATCCGCGAGGCGCAGGTCTTTGCGCTGCTGCCACCAGCGATCCAGGGTCTTGGCGTCTCAAGCGGCTTCTCCATGTATCTGGTGGACACCGGCGGCCACGGCAATCAAGCCCTGACGGCTGCGTCCAAGCGGCTCATCCAGATGGCCGGCGCCACCGGCAAGGTCGTGGCGCTGCGCTCGAACAACAAGGAAGTCGAGCCGCAGATGAAGATCCTGATCGATCAGGAGAAGATCGGCGCCATGGGTGTCGACCTCGCCTCGGTCAACTCGATGCTGTCGATCATCTTCACCGGCCGCGACGTCAACGACTTCACGCTGAACGGTGAGATCAAGCCAGTCTACGTGCAGGGAGACGCCCCCTTTCGCATGCAGCCGACCGATCTGAATCACTGGTATGCCCGCAACACCGCCGGCGAGATGGTGCCCTTCTCTGCCTTTACGACAACCCAGTGGGTGGAAGGCGCGCCGTCACTCGCCCGATTCAATGCTGTCAGCGCCATCCCGCTCGACGGTGCGGCAGCCCCTGGAGTCTCCTCCGGCGAGGCCATGAACGAGATGGAAGCCCTGACCGAGCAGCTCGGCGGCGGCTACACGGTCGCCTGGCAGGGCATTTCCTATCAGGAGCGGCTCTCGGGGTCGCAGGCACCGATGCTTTACGCGATTTCGGTTCTCGTCGTCTTCCTCTGCCTGGCTGCGCTCTACGAGAGCTGGTCGATCCCGTTCTCGGTCATCATGGCCGTGCCGGTCGGCGTGCTCGGCGCGCTTGCCGCAGCAACGCTCTTCGGGCAGGCGAACGACGTCTATTTCAAGGTGGGCCTGCTCACGACCATCGGCCTTGCCGCGAAGAACGCGATCCTGATCGTGGAATTCGCAAAGGACCGAATGGAGACGGGCATGGGGCTCTTCGAGGCAACGCTGGAAGCAGCAAGGCTGCGCCTGCGCCCGATCATCATGACCTCTCTGGCTTTTATTCTCGGCGTCGTGCCTCTGGCCATCGCAACGGGCGCGGGTTCCGCTGCCCAGAACGCGATCGGTATCGGCGTGCTCGGGGGCATGCTTTCGGCAACGATGCTCGGCATTTTCTTCGTGCCGTCCTTCTTCGTCGTGATCCGCCGCATCTTTGCCACACGGCAAAAAAATGAGGCGGGAGTGTGATATAAATGCACTGTGAGAAAGCTTTCCGGATTGCTACATTGCGCACGGACTGCTTCGGCATGTGTTTAGCGTAAGGAACGAGGCGCGTCAGGGCCGATAGTGAAGCATGACGCTTCGGACAAGAATTGACTTGCTCGAGTTACAGGATGAAATGCATGGTATCTCTTCGTTATGCCACACCGGCGCTATTGTTATTGCTGTCGGGCTGTGTAGTAGGCCCTGATCACGTACCTCCTGAAATGGCACTTCCCGGAAAATTCAGTGAAGGTGGCAAAAAGAGCATCGGCGATGTCGCTACCACGGCCTGGTGGACCGCCTATAACGACCGCAAGCTCGACAGCCTTGTCCAGACCGGGCTTAGCCAGAACCTGACGATTCAACAAGCGATCGAGCGTATCAATTCCGCATCCGCCAACGTGACCATCGCCGGCGCCGGTGCCTTGCCCGCCCTCGATGTCGGCGCTTCCCACACCATCAGTGGTCAGACCGGTGAACTGCGCGACCAGCCCAACACTCGCAACACCAGCGCCGGACAGCTTTCCCTGTCCTGGCTGCTCGATCTGTTCGGCCTCTACAAGCGCAGCAAGGAAAGCGCCCTCGCCTCTCTTGATTCCGCTTACGCGGGTGCCGACATCGCCAAGCTGTCCTACATCCAGGACCTTGTCTCAACCTATATCGATCTGCGCTTCTACCAGCAGCGCCTGGCGCTTTCGAAGGCCAACCTGAAATCCCGCCAGGAAACCTACGACCTCACGAAGTTCCAGCTTGACGCAGGTGCGGCATCCCGCCTCGACGTCGTGCAGGCTGAAGGTCTTGTCCAGTCGACGCTCGCAGAAATCCCCGGCCTCGAAACCAACATCCGCGTTTCGGCCCATCATATCGCCACCCTCGTCGGCCAGCCGGCTGGTACGATGGTGGATGAACTGATGCGTGGCTCTGGTCAGCCGACTTTCCGCGGCGGTATCAATTCCGGCATTCCGGCCGACCTGATCCGCAACCGTCCGGACATTCGCCAGGCCGAGCGCAACCTTGCCGCCGCTACCGCCCAGATCGGTGTCGCAGAGGCTCAGCTCTACCCGTCGATCTCGCTCTCAGGCTCGATTTCGCCGAGCTACATCAACCAGCGCGGCATACACGGCGGCCTGTCGGCATGGTCCTTCGGCCCAACCCTGAACCTGCCGATCCTCGACGGTGGTCGCCTGCGCGCCAACGTCGACGTCTCCAAGTCCGACGCAGCCGCATCCTATCTCGCCTGGAAGCAGACCGTTCTGACGGCAGTCGAGCAGGTCGAAAACGCTCTGTCGGCCGTTCGCCGCGATGCCCAGACCGTTAATGCGTTGCGCGCCCAGGTCCGGACGACGCAGGAAACCCTCGAGCTTTCGACGGCGTCCTACAAGGACGGCGCCTCCTCGCTGCTCGACGTTCTCGACGCCCAGCGTCAGGTCTCGCTCGCTCAGGCAAGCCTTGCCGCCGCTGTTCAGCAGATGGCAAAGGATTACGCTGCGCTCAACATCGCAACCGGTGGCGGCTTCGCTCCGGGCGGCAAGACTACCGGTCCGGGACCGGTCAAGGTTACCAAGGGCAGCTAACATCCTCGCATAGCGTCATTCCGAAGCCTCGCGGTTTCCGCGGGGCTTTTTCTTTGCGTGAAAATCTACCCTGGACAGATAATATCCTGCACAGGAAGAATTTGGATTCGACAAGCCGCAATTGCTACGCTATGCAATTGATTAAACGATTAAGCGCGGCGCTTCAAAACAATGGCTTCACAACGCCCGGGACCCAATCTCAGCAGGATTGCGACGTCGCTCGGCGTCTCCGTTGCCACGGTCTCCAATGCGCTCTCCGGCAAGGGCCGGGTTTCCGATGCCCTGATCGAAAGAATTCGCGCGCATGCTGCCGAACTTGGCTATGTGCCGAGCCAGGCTGGCCGGGCTCTGCGCACCGGCCGCAGCGCCGTGCTCGGCCTTGTCCTGCCTGACATAGCCAATCCTCTCTTTCCGAAGATCGCCCAGGCCATCGAATATGCTGCATCGGCAGCAGGCTATGGCGTGCTGATCGCCGACTCCCGCGGCGATATCACGGCGCAGACCGAAGCGATCAACCGGCTGGTGGAGCGTGGTGTCGATGGCATGGTGGTCGTGCCGCGCCGTGCCACACGCATTTCCGGCGCAAGCTGCCCGGTCGCAGTCATCGATACCGCCTCCACGCCGGGCAATACGGTCGCCGCCGATCACTGGCAGGGTGGCAAGGAGATCGCCGCCCACCTTGCGAGCCTCGGCCATAAGCAGATCCTGATCATCGGCAACAATCACGAGTCCAATGTCCAGAATGACCGAGCCGGCGGCATCAGAGCCGGCCTGCAGCCTGGCATGCGCTCCGAAACACTCTGGATCGAGCGGTTGGAGAACGAGACGGGTGCCGGTTGCCGGCTGGGGCTTGCGGAAAAGGCGCGTCAGGGCTTCACGGCCTTTGCGGCCCTTTCCGACCTACAGGCTCTGCGCGCGCTGACTGAACTGCAGCAGGACGGCATCAGCGTGCCCGCCGATGTCAGCGTCACCGGCTTCGATGATCTCATCTGGTCGCCTGTCGTCACGCCATCGCTGACGACGGTGAGGATGGATATGGATACCATCGCCGAAATTGCCGTCTCGGCACTGGTCAATAGAATAAACGAAAGCGGCACACGGGAGGGCGTGCTGGTTACGGCGCACACCGAACGTGTGCCCATGCAGCTGATTATTCGCCAGTCATCCGGGCTCGCGAACCCGGCACCAAAAACCTCAGAGATGGAGAACTTGTAGAATGAAGAAAGCCCTGATTGCATCGGTGGCGCTGGCCGCCCTTTTCCCGCTTGGTGCCGCTGCGCAGGAGCGGACACTGACCATTTCCGTCTATGCTTTCGCGCAGGATGACTATAAGATAATCGTCTATGATCCCTTCGAAGCCAAGTGCGGCTGCAAGCTTGTCGTCGAAACCGGCAACAGCGTCGAACGTATTGCTAAGATGGAAGCCAACAAAGCCAATCCGGTGGTCGATCTCGCTGCCGTCTCCATGGCCGATGGCCTCGCCGCTTCCCGCGCCGACCTGATCGACAAGGTCGATACGTCCAAACTCGAAAATTTCTCCAAGCTCTATGATATCGCCAAGAATCCGAACGGCGACGGCATGAGCGTCGGCTACACCTTTTACGCCACCTCGATTGCCTACCGCTCAGACAAGATGAAGATCGAATCCTGGGCCGATCTCCTGAAGCCCGAATATGTCGGTCACGTCGCCTTCCCGAACGTCACGACCAACCAGGGGCCACCGGCGCTCTATATGCTTGGCCTCGCGCTCGGCAAGGACACGCCTGATCTCAAGGCGCCGATCGAAGCACTTGGCGAAAAAAAGGACGAGATCGTCACCTTCTATGAAAAGTCTTCCCAGCTCGTGCAGCTTATGCAGCAGGAAGAAATCTGGGCGGCTCCGATCGGCCGTTTCTCCTGGGCAGGCTTCACCAAGCTCGATGTTCCCGTTGCCTGGGCAACGCCGAAGGAAGGCCAGACCGGCGGCATGAACGTGCTGGTGCTGACCAAGGGCTCGAAGAACCAGGACCTTGCCCTGCAGTTCATGGATTTCTGGCTGTCGACCGACGTCCAGACCAAGCTCGCGGAAAAGCTGATCGACAGCCCGGCGAACAAGGATGTTAAGGTCTCAGACAAGGTCGCCAACAACATTACCTACGGCGAAGACACTGCCAAGAGCCTGAAACTGATCCCGTCCGCAGCCGCCCTCGACAACCGCAGCGGCTGGTTGAAGGAATGGAATGAAAAGGTCGGCCAGTAAGCCAGTCTGAAATCGGTCCCGGCGGCGGCCGGGATCGGCCCTTCCCCGCTCGAAAGGCGTCTCATGTTCCAGAACCGCGCAGAAGCCCTGGCGCTTGCCCTGCCGGCAGCGATCTTCGCCGCCGCGGTCTTTCTGCTGCCTGTCGCGATACTGCTTTCGGAAGGTTTTCGTAGTGGCGGAGCCTGGACGCTTGCCGCCTACACGGATTTCTTCTCGCAGACGCTGAACCGCACCGTCTTCTTCCGCACCTTCCGGCTCGGCCTGGAAGTGACGGCAGTGTCGGCCATCATCGGCTATGCCGCCGCCTTTGCGATCGTCAATCTTCCTCCGAAGGGCAAGGGCCGCATGATCGGCCTCATCACCCTGCCGCTGATGATTTCGCCCGTCGCCCGCACCTATGCCTGGATTGTCATTCTCGGCCGCACCGGCATCGTCAATGAAGCCATCACCGGTCTCGGGCTCAGTCCGGAGCCGCTGCGCCTGCTCTTCACCGAAACCGCCGTCTTCATCGGCCTGCTGCAGCTTTTCCTGCCGCTGATGATCCTGTCGCTCATCAGCGCGCTCGAGAACATGCCGAAGGATGCCATTCCCGCCGCCCGCGTGCTCGGTGCAAACTGGCTCCAGGTCTTCTGGAAAGTTATCCTGCCGCTCACCAAGGAGGGCCTCGTCGTCGGCGGCACGCTGGTCTTCACCGGCTCGCTGACGGCCTATATCACCCCGGCCATCCTCGGCGGCTCCAAGGTGCTGATGCTGGAAACGCTGCTGTATCAGCAAGTCTCCGTCGCCAATAATTTCGTTTCGGCAAGCGTCATCGCCTTCATCCTGATCGTCATGAGCTTTGCCGCCAATATCCTGCTGAAGCGCCTTGCCACCGCGAGGAACCGCCGATGAGCATCCGTCTCCTCTCACCCGTCGTGCTCGTCCTCCTGCTGGTCTTCCTGATCGGGCCCTTCCTGATCATCATCGCCGCTTCGCTTTCCGCGGGCGATACGCTGGCCTTCCCCCCGCAGGGCCTGTCGCTGCGCTGGGTGGCAAAGGTCTTCACCATCGACAGTTTCCGCGAAAGCTTTGCCATGTCGATGTTTCTGGCAGTCTTCGGCACGCTGGCAGCTCTTATCCTCGGCATCCCCGCCGCCTATGCCCTATCGCGTTACCGTCTCCGGGGCGCAGAGACGGTAAGAACCATCGTCTCACTGCCGATCATTGTGCCCGGCATCATCGTCGGTCTGGCGCTGCTGCGTTACCTGGTCGTACCATTCGGCTTCAACATCACATTGGCGCTCTTCTTCGCCCATACGGCTCTGGTGCTGCCCTATGCGGTGCGTGTTGTGTCCGCAAGTCTCGGCAACCTGCGCTCAGATATCGAGGAAGCCGCCGTATTGCTCGGCTCCTCGCGGCTCGGCGCTTTCTTCCGCGTGGTCATGCCAAATATCCGCGGCGGCATTCTCGCCGCCTTCATCCTCGGCTTCGTCACCAGCTTCAATCAGGTGCCAGTCTCGCTCTTCCTCTCCGGCCCTGGCGTCCGCACGCTGCCGATCGACATGCTGGGCTATATGGAGACGACCTACGACCCGTCCGTTGCGGCGCTCTCAGCGCTGCTCGCCTTCCTTTCGATCGGCATCGTCTTCCTCGCCGAACGCTTCCTGGGATTCTCTCGCTATGTCTGATGCCTACCTTCAACTCGACAAACTGACGCTCGCCTATGGCGATACGGTTGCGGTGAAGGACCTCGACTTGTCGATTGCCAAGGGCGAGCTGGTAGCCCTTCTCGGTCCCTCCGGCTGCGGCAAGACGACGACCATGCGCGCCATTGCCGGCCTGCTGAACCCGGCTTCCGGCCGCATCAATCTCGATGGGATCGAGATCACCCGCGTCTCTGCCAACAAGCGCGCCGTCGGCCTGGTTTTCCAGTCCTACGCGCTTTTCCCGCATCTGACCGTCTATGAAAACGTCGCCTTCGGCCTGCGCCTGAAGGGTCTTCGCGGCCGAGATCTGGACGGCAAGGTCAATGCCGGCCTCAAGTCCGTCGGCCTTGCGAAGTTTTCCGGCCGCAAGCCGGGCGAACTCTCGGGCGGTCAGCAGCAGCGCGTCGCGCTCGCCCGCTCCATGGTCATGGAACCGAAAGTGCTGTTGCTCGACGAGCCCCTTTCCAACCTCGATGCCCGCCTTCGCCTTGAAATGCGCGCCGAGCTTCAACGCGTCCAGAAGGAAACTGGCGTAACGATGATCTTCGTCACCCACGACCAGGCGGAGGCCCTTGCCCTTGCCGACCGCATCATCGTCATGCTGAACGGCGGCATCGAGCAAATCGGCGCGCCCGAGGACATCTATAACAAGCCTGTTTCTTCCTTCGTCGCCGATTTCGTTGGCTTCGAAAACATCTTTGCGCTGAAGGACGGAAAACTCGCGACGCCGAATGGCCCTGTCGTGCTTTCCGCCGCAGCACCTGACAGTGCGGCGGGTCTGGCCTGGCGGCCGCGTGCGGTAATCCTCGGTTCTGGCCCTTTCCAGGGCACAGTGCGCGGCACGTCCTTTGCCGGCAACAGCCGCGAATATCTGCTGGACAGCGCGCTTGGCCCTATCAAGGCGGAAGTCGACGCCGCCCTGCCACAGCACAAACTCGGCAATACGATCGCCTTCGATTTGCCGGTCGCAGTTTCCGCAAGCCTCAAGCGTTTCGGGTGAGATCATGGGCGTCTGGATCGACACGGATATGGGTTTCGACGATGTCGCCGCTATCATGGTGGTGACGAACGCCGAGCTCGACATCGACGGCGTCTCGCTGATCTTCGGCAATACGCCGCTACCGCAGGTGCGCACCAATGCGGCTGGTGCCGCCAAGGCCTTCGGTTGGAAATTTCCGATTCACAGCGGCCGCGACATGCCCGTGCTCGGCAAACTTGAGACGGCGCAGGCGATCCTCGGCGAAGGCGGCATTCCGACGACCGGTAGACAGCTACCACCGGCGCCGATCCTGCCGGATAGCGATGCCTTCCCTGCCCTCTGCCGCTGGCTGGAGCTGGAAGGCCCGCATCGCATGCTAGCGCTTGGTCCATTGACGAATATCGCCGCACTGGCGCTCGCCCGGCCTGATCTCACAGCCCGCATCACTGAACTCGTCTGGATGGGCGGCGGCGTTACCTCTGGCAACCACACGGCATCCGCGGAGTTCAACGCACTTGCCGACCCCGAAGCGCTGGCAATCGTCATCGCACACAAGTTGCCACTGCGCATGGTCGATCTCGATCTCTGCCGCAAGGTTCTCGCAAAGCCCGAGGATGCCGATCCAGTCCGCGTTGCCGGCGGCGCCAATGCCGAACTGATTGCCGACATGTTCGCCGGTTATATCCGCATCGGCACCAGCCGCGGCCGTCCTTCGATGGCGATCTATGATCCCTCGGCTGCCGTCGCCTTCGTCGCTCCGCAGGTGGTCAGCTTCCGCCCTGCCCGCATCGACGTGGAATTGCAGGGGCAGCATACCCGCGGGCGCACGGTCGTCGAAACCCGTACCACCCATGCAACGTTCAATGCACAGTTCGCCGCTGACATCGATGCCGATATGGCGCGTGTCATCATTCTCGCCGCCTTGGTTAATGAGGCCCGCAAATGACCGCCACTCCGCGTCAGGAACCCGTCGATCTCAATGAGCCGGCCTTACGCGCCCGCGCCGTGGCTGCGGCGCGCGGTAGTAGCCCTTTCGATGTGCTTGTTACCGGCGGCCGTATCCTCGACGCCGTGACCGGGCTGATCCGCGAGGCCGATATTGGTCTCGTCGGCGCCCTAATCGCGAGCGTACACGCCCCGGCAAGCCGCAGCGATGCTGCAAATGTGATCGACGCGGCCGGCAGCATCATCTCCCCGGGCCTGATCGATACGCATATGCATATCGAAAGCTCGATGGTCACACCGGCCGAATATGCCGAGGCCGTTCTGCCGCGGGGCGTGACGACGATCGTCTGGGATCCGCATGAATTCGGCAATGTTCATGGTCTCGACGGCGTGCGCTGGGCAATCGAAGCCTCGCGCAATCTGCCGTTGCGCGTAATCCTGCTTGCTCCCTCCTGCGTTCCCTCCGCCCCTGGCCTGGAACTCGCCGGTGCGGATTTCGATGCTGGCGTCATTGCCGAACTGCTGCGCTCGCCGGCAATCGGTGGCGTCGCGGAAGTTATGAACATGCGCGGCGTCATCGACCGCGACCCACGGATGACTGACATCGTCAATGCCGGCCTGGCCTCAGGCAAACTCGTCTGCGGCCATGCCCGTGGCTTGGAAGGCGCCGATCTCAATGCCTTTATGGCCGCCGGTGTCACCTCTGATCATGAGCTCACCTCCGGCGCCGACCTTCTGCAAAAGCTCGCAGTCGGAATGACGATCGAACTGCGAGGCTCGCACGATCATCTATTGAAGGAATTCGCCGATGCGCTTGATGGCATCGGTCATCTTCCGCCGACCGTCACACTCTGCACCGACGACGTCTTCCCGGATGAACTCTACGAAAATGGCGGCCTCGACGATGTAGTGCGCCGTCTCGTGCGCTACGGGATGCGTCCGGAATGGGCGCTGAGCGCGGCAACTTTCAATGCCGCACAGCGCCTGAAGCGCTCCGACCTTGGCCTCATCGCCCCCGGCCGCCGCGCTGATCTCGTGCTGTTTGAGGATATGAGTGAATTCAGGGCGCGCGCCGTCATCGCCAACGGCCGTCTTGTTGCCGAAAATGGCGCGGTGAAGGATCCCATCCAGCCGCTCGATGCCAGTCCGCTGATGCAATCGGTCAAGCTCGCAGCGCTCGCGGACGATGATTTCCGTATTCCCGCCAACGGTACGAAAGCGCGCCTCGCGACGATCGACCGCCCGCGCTTTACCCAATGGGGCGAAGCTGAAGCAGATATTCGCGACGGCTTCGTCGTACCGCCAGCCGGCAGCGCCATGATTGCAGTCGCGCATCGTCACGGGGTGGCGGATGGCAGGCCGCGTGTCGGCTTCCTGACCGGCTGGGGTGAGTGGCGCGGTGCCTTCTGCACTACCGTCTCACATGACAGCCACAACCTCACGGTTATCGGCGGAAACGCACGAGACATGGCGCTTGCAGCAAATGCCGTCATCGAAGTCGGCGGCGGCATGGCCGTAGCAAAGGACGGACACGTCGAAGTCCTTCTGCCCCTGCCGTTCTCCGGCCTTGTGACAGATGCCTCCCTACAGGAAACCGCCAACGGCTTCACCGGCATCCGCAAGGCGATGGAGAAAGTCGTCGACTGGCAACCTCCCTATCTGGTCTTCAAGGCCTGCTTCGGTGCGACGCTTGCCTGCAATGTCGGCCCGCACCAGACCGATCGAGGCATTGCCGACGTCGTAACCGGCAAAGTGCTGGAAAGCCCCGTCTTGGAAACCTTCTGAGGCGACCTACGCTTCAGCCTTGAGCTCTTGCTCGACAAGCGACACCCAATAGGCCACTCCATATCCGAGGGCATCGTCATTGAAGTCGTAGGCTGTATTATGATGGAGCGCTCCATCGGCAGCCGGGCCGTTGCCTAGCCAGACATAACAGCCGGGCGCATTTTGCCCGAAAAAAGCAAAATCGTCGCCGGCGGTCGACGGCGGAAAGCTCGTACGCGCCTTTTCACCGAACACCGCCTGTGCGGCGCCTAGAGCCCGAGCAGTTGCATCCGCGTCATTGACGACGGGCGGAATGCGGCGTTCGAATTCATAGTCAGCCAGAATGCCGTACATGGCGGCCGTGCCCTGCGCCAGACGGCCGATCTCCGCTTCCAGTTGGTCACGAACCTCAGGCGAATAGGCACGCGCGGTTCCGCCGATCTCGACGATATCGGGGATGACGTTCAATGCCTTCGGATTGCCGGCCTGTACCGAACAGGCGCTGACGACCGCTGATTGAAGGGGGTCGACGACGCGCCCCACGATCGTCTGCAGGGACGAAAGGAAAGTGCCTGCAGCTGTAATGGGATCGCGGCCGAGATGCGGCTTTGCACCATGCGTACCAACGCCCCGGAAAGTGATCCGCCAGCTATCTGAGGAAGCAAGCTGCGGCCCCTCGACGACCGCAATCTCATCCACGGCAAGCCCTGGCATATTGTGCAACCCATAGACGGCATCGCAAGGAAACTGTTTGAATAACCCTTCCTCCACCATGCGCTTCGCACCGCCACGACCTTCTTCGGCCGGCTGGAAGATGAAATGCACAGTGCCGGAAAAACCGCGCGTTTCAGCCAGATAGCGTGCCGCGCCGAGCAACATCGTCGTATGCCCGTCATGGCCGCAGGCATGCATCTTGCCGGGTGCCGTCGATTTGTAAGGACGCTCCGCCGTTTCCGGCATGGCGAGCGCATCCATATCCGCCCTCAGCCCGATCGAGCGTGTGCCATTGCCGATTTGCAGCGTACCGACGACACCGGTACAGCCAAGCCCGCGATGCACCTTGATACCTGCCTCCTCCAGGAGCCTTACGACGATGTTGCTGGTACGCTCCTCCTCGAAACCAAGTTCTGGATGGGCATGCAGGTCGCGGCGAAGAGATGTAAGGAAGGGCAGATCGTTGCTGATCCGGGCGGGGATGCTCATAGCCTGGATATCCTGTAAAGCGAAACGGGCGCCCGACGACGCCCGCATCAGATCGTCTTTTCTTCAACAAACACGTTGAGAGCGCAAGCCCTCATGCCTCCTCGACGAAGACCTCTTCGCGCTTGCGCTTGACGCTCGGCAGGAAGACGATGATCAGCATCGCCACGGCGATCGCGAGCAGCGTAGCGCTGATCGGCCGCGTGATGAAGGTCGTGGCATCGCCGCGCGACAGGATCATGGCGCGCCGCAGGTTCTCCTCCAGCAAAGGCCCGAGCACGAAGCCGAGCAGCAGCGGCGCCGGCTCGCAGCGAAGTTTCGCCAGCAGGTATCCGATGAGGCCGAAGAAGGCGACGGCGTAGAGGTCGTAGACGTTGGAATTGACGCTATAGACTCCGATTGAGCAGAAGGCCATGATCACGGGAAAGAGCACGTAGTATGGCACCGTCAGCAGCTTCACCCACAGCCCGATCAGCGGCAGGTTGAGGATGACGAGCATCAGATTGCCGATCCACATGGAAGCGATGATGCCCCAAAAGAGCGCCGGCTGCTCCGTCGCCACATTGGGACCCGGCACGATGCCTTGGATGATCATCGCGCCGACCATCAGCGCCATGACAGGGTTTGCCGGGATTCCAAGCGTCAGCAGCGGAATGAACGAGGTCTGCGCCCCTGCATTGTTGGCCGACTCCGGCCCGGCAACGCCGGCAACCGCCCCATGGCCGAACTCTCCCGGCTTCTTCGACACGCGCTTTTCCATCGTATAGGAAGCGAAGGAAGCAAGGATAGCGCCACCCCCCGGCAGGATGCCGAGCGCCGAGCCAATGACCGTCCCACGAATAACCGGTGCGATCATCTCCTTGAACTCTTGCTTCGACGGCAGGAGCCCCGAGACCTTCGCCATCAACACGGTGCGAGTCTTCTCGCCTTCCAGATTGCGCAGGATTTCCGCAATACCGAAGACCCCGACGGCAAGTGCCACGAAATTCAGTCCATCGGCATATTCGCGGATGCCGAGCGTGAAGCGCGGCGTGCCGGTATAAATGTCCGTGCCCACAAGACCGAGCAGCAGCCCAAGCGCCACCATGGCTAGCGCCTTGACGACCGAGCCATGGGCTAGCGCGATCGAGGACACGAGGCCGACGATCATGAGCGAGAAATATTCGGCAGAACCGAATTGCAGTGCAATCGCCGTCAGCGGCGGCGCAAAGATCGCCACCAGGAAGGTCGAGACCGTCCCTGCGAAAAAGGAGCCGAGTGCGGCAATCGCGAGCGCCGCGCCTGCCCTGCCCTTGCGCGCCATCTGATAGCCGTCAATGGCAGTCACTGCCGAGGACGATTCACCCGGCATGTTGATGAGGATTGCCGTCGTCGAGCCGCCGTACTGAGCGCCGTAATAGATGCCGGCGAGCATGATGAGCGAGGAAACCGGCTCAAGCTGGAAAGTAATCGGCAGCAGCATGGCGATCGTTGCCGTGGCACCGATACCCGGCAATACGCCGATCAGCGTGCCGAGCAGCACGCCGATAAGGCAGAAGAGCAGATTTTCCGGGCTTGCCGCCGTATAGAAACCAAGTGCGAGATTGCTGAAGAGTTCCATGCCCGCCTCCTAGAACCGGACCCAGGGGCCGAAACGTTCGAACGGCAGCCCGAGCGCGTAGCTGAAGACAGCAACCGAAAAGACCGCCAACAGCAGCGAGAGAACCAGCGCGAACAGCACATTCATGCGACTGGATGCAAAACAAGCGATAAAGGCCGTCAGGAAGATTGCTGGAGCAAAACCGAGCCCGCGGACCGTTAGTCCGAAAAAGACCGGCGCCGGGAGAATGAAGAGCATGCCGCGCCAGGCGAAAGGCTCGATCGGCTCGCCCTGAACCCGCACCGCCTGCACGAGAATGATGAGGCCGAGCAGCATGAGGATGCCCGACAAAACGAGGGGGAAGTAGCCAGGTCCCATACGCAGCGCCGTACCGATATCGAGATTGAACGACTGATAGGCAAAGAAGGCGCCGGTCGCGGCAAGTAAGGCGCCGCAGATGACATTGGTGGTGTCGAAACTGAGAGATTTCATGATGTCTCCTGGGTTGGAGATTGAGCGTCGCGACGGATATGAGGCTGCGCAAACACCCTCCTTCCGATTGGAAGGAGGGTGGCGAGGTGGCAGTCAGGCTCAGTCCGCGTATTCGCCGGCTGCTTCGATGACGGGCTTCCAGCGGCCGATTTCGCTCTCGAGCTTCGCCTTCAGGGCCGTAGGGGTCGCATCAGCGTCCGACGAGGGAGCGGTGCCGAGTTCGGCAAAGCGGGCGCCAACATTCGGATCCTTCAGTGCGACCTGAAGCGACTTCGACAGGCGCTCGTTTATTTCGGCCGGCGTTCCCTTCGGCGTATAAATGCCGTGCCAGATACCGACTTCGAAGCCCGGCAGGCCGGCTTCTACCGCCGTCGGAATGTCCTTGAGTACATCAAGGCGGGCTGGCGAAGTCACGGCATAGGCCTTGATCGTACCGCCCTTGATCTGCTTCGTCGTATTGGTCGTCTGGTCACACATGATATCGACCTGGCCACCAAGAAGGTCGGTCATGGCCGGACCGGTTCCCTTGTAGGGAACGGTCGTCAACGGCGTCTGGATGGCGCTCATGAACATCATGCCGCAAAGGTGGGATGCGGCACCGATACCGGCATTGGCGACAGTGACCTTATCCTTGTTCGCCTTCACATAGTCGATCAGGCTCTTCAGATCGGCGGGTTCGAAATCCTTGCGTGCAACGATCGTCATCGGAACATCGGTGACGAGACCGACATATTCGAAGGCGTTCAGCGGGTCGTAGGCAAGCTTGCGATAAAGCGTGGCGCTGGTCGCCATACCGATATGGTGCAGCAGGATGGTGTAGCCATCCGGATCGGCGGCGGCAACCCGGGCGGCGCCGAGCGTGCCACCGGCACCGCCGACGTTTTCGACGACGATCTGCTGGCCGAGATCCTTCGACATGGATTCCGCGACGAGGCGCGCGACGGTATCGGTCGGGCCACCAGCGGCGAAAGGCACGACCATGGTGATGGTGCGGTCAGGATAGTTCTGTGCCGAGGCGGCATGGGCGAGAAACGAAACAGCAGCGGCGGCTGTCACGCCGAGCATGGCCTTCAGGATTTTCATCTTTTCCTCCCTGATGAAAAATGGTCTTCTGCCGGCGCATCCTCCCGCACCGGCTCGGATGATCCATTTGCAGGCCAGGGACCTGCAGCCGCAATCGCGGTGTGAGGGAAGAATGACGATTTTGCGACGGTGCGACGCAGCATGGGTCGACTTGGAAACAAATGGTTAAAGCGATGGGTGGAAATCCACCCATCGCTGGGTCATCCACCGCTTGGGCGGCAGAACGACCTCGCCTGTTTCCAAGCGATTTGGAGTGGGAGAGAATTTGCGGCCAGCCGCCAGAGACGGTCTGACGAATTTGGAGCCCTCCACCGGCATCGTGCGTCAGCGTCAGCTTGGCCTCACCGATCGGTTCGATCACATCAAGAGATTCGGGATTGGATCAGAATTCGCGACGCATCTCGCTGGCCATCTCGTTGGCCAGCAGCTTCTTGTCGAGACCATATTTCTGCATCTTTTCATAAAGCGTCTTGCGCGAAATTCCGAGCGACTCATAGACCGGTTTCAGGCTGCCGCCATGGGCAACAAGCGCGCTCGCAATCACGCCGCGCTCGAATTCGGCCACGCGCTCCGCGAGCCCGGCAGCCTCGGCCAGCCGGCCGCCCCCATCGAGACCGAGCACGAAGCGGTCGGCTGCATTGCGCAACTCGCGGACGTTGCCCGGCCAGTCGCGCTGCGCGATGTCGGAAATCACATCCGGCGGCACGGCCATCTCGTCTTTGCCGTAACGCGCAGCCGCCTCCCTGACGAGCTGCATGAAGAGCAGCGGAACATCGGCACGGCGCTGTGAGAGCGACGGCACATGAAGGGTTGCGACATTCAGCCGGTAGAGGAGGTCGGCGCGAAATCGGCCACCAGCGACTTCCGCTTCCAGATCGACCTTGCTCGTGGCGATGAACCGCACGTCAAGCGGAACGGTCTCATTCGATCCAAGGCGGGAAATCGTTCTCTCCTGTAGTACCCGCAGGAACTTCGCCTGCAGATCGAACGGCATGGAGCCGATCTCATCGAGCAGGATGGTACCGCCTCTCCCATGCTCGAACTTGCCGTAACGCGGCCGCACCGCGCCCGGAAAAGCGCCGGCCTCGTGCCCGAAAAGCTCACTCTCGATCAGGTTCGCCGGGAGAGCTGCACAATTGATGGCGACAAACGGCCGGCTTGCCCGCGAGCTGATATCGTGCAGCGCGCGGGCCACCACTTCCTTGCCCGCACCAGTATCGCCAACAACAAGCGTGTCGGCATCGCTCGCTCCGATCGCGCGGATGCGGTAGCGCAGATCGACCATGATCTGCGTGCGCCCCGGCAGCCGCGCCTCGAGGTCGTCGCGCTTGCCGGCAACAGCCTTCAGCAGCCGATTTTCCAGCACAAGGCTGCGCCGCTCCATGGCGCGGCGGATGACACCGGCGAGCATCTGCGGCGTGAATGGTTTCTCGATGAAATCATAGGCACCCTCACGCATCGCCTTGACGGCGAGCTGCACATCGCCATGGCCGGTGACGAGAATGACAGGCACTTCGGTATCGAGTTCACGGATTTTCTGCATCAGCGTCATGCCATCCATACCGGGCATGCGGATATCGGTAACGACGACTCCAGGAAAACTGTAGCCGATCAGCTCTAGCACATGATCGGCATTGGAGAAGGTTTCGACGCTGAAGCCCGAAAGTTCCAGCGCCTGTGCAGTCGAGCGACGCAGTTCCTCTTCGTCGTCGACGAGCAATATCTTTTGTTCGTTCATTCCGCCGCCTCCGGCATCATGCCAGCTGCTGCGGAAAGCTCGATGCAGAAAACGGCCCCGCCTCCCGGATGGTTGGAAACGGTCAAGCTGCCGCCGAAATCCTTGATAATGTTATAGGAGATCGAAAGGCCGAGACCGAGACCCTTGCCGACGCCCTTGGTGGTGAAAAAGGGATCAAAGATGCGCTCGGCAATTGCCGCCGGCACACCGGGCCCATGATCACGCACGGTCAGGATCACCCTGCCCGCCTCTTCGGAAGCCGAGACTTCGATACGCTTGTCCTCCAGCCCCTCGACCACGTCAGCCGCATTGGAAATCACATTGACCAGCACCTGCTGAAGGCGCACCGAACCTGCTTTGACTACCGGCGGCCGTGCGCCAAGATGCAGTCGCAGATCGGCATCCGCCGCCTTCAACCGCCAGGCGATGATCTCCAACGTGTCGCGGATCGCCTCGTCGAGCGGCACCGGGCCGAGCTTCTCATTCGGCTTGCGCGCAAAATTGCGCAGGTGCCGGCTGATGGAGGCCATCCGGTCGATCAGCCCGCCGATGCGCTGGATATTATCTTGCGCTTCGGCTGTGCGGCCGCGTTCGAGCAGGACATAGGCGCTGTCCGTATAGGTCTTGGCGGCGGCAAGCGGCTGATTGAACTCATGCGAGAGCGCTGCCGACATCTGACCGAGACCGGCAAGCTTGCCCGCCTGGATGAGATCGGCCTGTGTCCGGCGCAGCTGCTGCTCGGTCAGGCGTCGCTCGGCGATCTCTTCCTCGATGCGGCTGTTGACGCGGGCAAGATCGGCCGTGCGCTCATCAACCCGCCGCTCCAGCTCGTTCCGCGCCTCGGCCTGCAGCTGCAGGCGCTCGGCAAGCCGCATGCGCCGCTGCCGAAGAATAGCAAGGGTCAGCGCGGCAATGCAGAGAATGAGGAAAACGACGACCAGCGCGGTACGGGCCTGCGCTCGGATGGAGCTCGTGTCCATCAGCACGTTCACAGTCCAGTCTTCGGCCGGCATATAGTGCGAAAGCACGAGATATTCACTTTGCCCGCGATCGCTGGCGAGCGTCATCAGGTCATGATCCTCGAAACGATGGCGGATGACCGGCAGTTCGACGAGCTTGGCACTTGCATAACGCCGTGACGCTTGGGTGCGCGCCACGCGATCCGAACTCAGCGGCAGGATCGCGCCGTAAAGCCAGTCCGGACTGTCGGACATGAAGATGATGCCTTCAGGATCGGAGACGAAGATACGGTATTCGCCGCCGCTCCACGAGGATTCGATTACGTCGATATCGACCTTGAAGACGATGACGCCGCGGATTTTCCCATCTACCCGGATTGGCGATGAGAAATAGTAGCCACGCTTGAGCGAAGTCGTGCCGAGCGCATAGAAGCGTGCCTGATGCCCGCCGATCGCCTCCTGAAAATATGGACGGTAGCTGAAGTTTTCACCGACAAAACTCCCGGGGCCGTCAAAATTGCTGGCGGCGATCGTTTCGCCATCCGGACGCACGACATAAATATCGGACGATTTCAGCAGCCCGTTGATTTCCTTGAGGTAGAGATTGGCATTGTCGCGCAGTGAGGGATCATCCGGCCGACTCACCAGCTCCTTGATATCGTCGTGATCGGCGATCAGCGCCGGCAACGCCTCGTAGCGGCTAAGATGACCACTCAGCGCCGAGACGGCAAGCCGCAGCGCCGTACCCGCCTGCGCCGAAGCCTCACCCATATAAGCGCGCGTGGCGACCGCGCTCCCATAATAGAAGAAAGCGAAAACCAATAAAGGTGCAGCGCAAAACGCCGCAATAACACGATAGCGCGAAGACAGAGTCTCGCTCCTCCCTTTCCGCCTCCGCTCCCCGTGAAGGCATAACCCGACGGACCAAGTGTAATCAGCACGGTGCAGATTTCCAAGAGGCGCCGAAACTTGACACTTGCCAGGCGCGGATGTCTGATTGTTGCACCGCAAGGAGACTGCTATGAGCGACGACCAGATCCCCAAAGACAGCAAGCTCACAACATCCAAACGCCGTTGGGCCGCGGAAGGAAAGTTCCTGACCGGCCATATCAGCCGCCCGGAAACCGAGCGCCTGCCGCCGGGCCAGCATCTGGTCAAGAACTGGCCGGTGCTCGACCTCGGCCAGCAACCGATCATTTCCATCGATAGCTGGCGGCTGGAAGTTCGCGGCCTGGTCGAGACGCCGCTCGACCTCAGTTGGGCCGCCTTCCAGGCGCTGGAACAGAGCACAATGGTTACCGATATCCATTGTGTGACGACGTGGTCGCGCTACGACAACAAGTGGAAGGGTGTTTCGACCCGCGATCTGCTTGATCTCGCCATGCCGAAGGCGGAAGCCGGTTACGTCATGCTGACGAGCTATGACGGCTACACGACCAACCTGCCGCTTTCCGATTTCGCCGCTGAAGACGCCATTCTGGCCACCGCATGGGAGGGCCAGCCTCTCACTCGCGATCACGGTGGCCCGATGCGTCTGGTCGTGCCACATCTTTATTTCTGGAAAAGCGCTAAATGGCTGCGCCGCATCGATCTGCTGCCGGCCGACAAGGCAGGCTTCTGGGAAAAGAACGGCTACCATATGTATGGTGATCCGTGGCGCGAACAGCGCTATTCCGAAGACTGAATCCGAAGAAGCCGCCTGAGAACAAAGAACCCTGCAGCGAGGATCGCCGCAAATCCGGTGAGCGAGGCCATGCTCGCCGGATGCAGGGGTATTTCGCTCCAGCGCGGGCGCACGATATCGGCCGTGTCGAAGCCCTCTCCACTGAAGCGGCAGGTCACCAGCGAGAGCCCGTGCCGGACCATATCGACATCGACAGCCGATGCGATTTCACCGGCGGCTACGGCTTCCTGCGGCATGTCGCGCATGGCAAGCAGCACCGCCTTGGTCGCGGCGAGATAGGCATGGGCGCATTCGTTGAACGGACTTTCCTGATCCGTCACGCTGCCAGGCATCCGACCCCAGAGGCAGTAGGAATACTGTATCTCGGCATAGTTCAGGACACGCCGGAAAGGCTCGTTCGTATCGACCGCGCTTGCGGCGAGATCCATGATACGGCCGCGATAGTCGGCAATCACAGCCATTTCCCCGTGAGATATTTCGGGCACCGGTAGGCCAGCGCGGCTGCCCTCGTCCCTGCCGCCTCCATGCGCGGACGCGTTATCCGCAATCAGCAGGGCAAGGCCGAAACAAAGGAGATTGAATCCGTTTTTCACAATACGTCCACGTCCCGACGCAGCAGCCGAACAGCCGACGGACTTTGCGAGGAAAGAGGGCGCGTCAAGCCCCTCTGCCGCTCCTTATCGATGGGCCGGGCGCAATACGCTCTTCGCCCCGAGGCGCTTCTCCGCCAGCGCGCCGAAAGCGAGACCGAGCACCAGCCAGAGGATCATATGCATGCCGAGCGTGGTCGTGCGGAAGCGCCACAGCACCATCGCTGAGAAATTCTCCGGCACTTCGTTGATCGGAGGCAGCAGATATTCCACCAGACCGATGAAGACGACAAAGAGAACACCCGCAAGGATCGCCGCATTCCATAAGCCGTAGCGCGCTGTCAGGCTGCGGGCAATTGCAACGGCCGCGATCAGCGAAGCAATCGAAACGACAATCATCAGGAAGAACAGGTCGGTGCGCACCCCGATCGTATCCGAATTGCCGACAGCCGGCGGATTGGCCGGATATTTGATAGCCGGAACGATGACAATGGCGACGAAAGCGGCGACTGCGATAACGGCCGAGGTGCCGCGTGCCGAAAGGCTGCTGAAGCGGCCATGCACGAAGGCGAAGACAAGCGCAAACAGCCCGCCAATGGCAACGCTATAGGCCATGACGCCGATGAAGAGCCCAGGCCCCGCCTGGGTGACGCGGCTGACGATTTCAGGCTCGGCAACCTCGCCGGCAGCCTGCGCCGTCGCCTCTTCGAAGGCGATGGCAGCATCGACGAGCGGTTCGCCGAAGAAGCGCGCAAAGGCGAAAACCAGGATACCTGCAATCACGCCCGCGATCATCCCGCGAAGCAGAAGATTTCCAACCATGTGAGAAACTCCCCTAAAGCATGTCGCACAAGAGCGTTCAGCGGTTTTGCGATGACGACATGCAAAAACTACAACTAAAACGTATCAAGCGGATCTCGAAGATCGGGACGCTTAGTGGCAGGGGAAGCCGAGGAGGTGGCGGGCGTCATGCACGAATTCGTGCACATACATGCCGTTGAAGAGCGCCATCGCGCCTTCTTCGGTACCGACGAAATAGATGGCAATCAGCATCAGCAGGCCGCCGAAGATCGCCCATGGCAGAATCTGGCTTGCAGGAATTGGGGCGGGCGACGTGACCGGCGCAAAAGTGGTGTCAGACATGTATTCCTCCTGGAATGACGCGTTCAGTCGAAGATCTCGTGTGCAGTAGGGTCTGACTTCCAACGCGAAGAACTTCGACACGCTGGTCACAGTGGCGCGACCGCGCCGGACTTTCACCGGCTTCCAAACCCGCAACGTCACGGTTATATCTGCACGTCAAAGATACTGTCAACGAAACTTCATACGCGTGGCGGTCATCCCGCCCTATCTCCGGAGGGCGCGAATAACGTGACCACTCGCCTCACATGGATAAATAACGGCGCCACGGCGGCAAATCGCACGGCTTCCTTTCCCATGGACGAACCGCTGGAGGAACAAGCGATGAGCAAAGCCACGCTGCCGTCACCGGGACAGGCGGACAGGGTTTTCGTAAGCCCGGCGCTGCGCACCCGGCAGACCGCCGAAATGCTGGGCTTCGACGCGGTCCTTGCCCCCACGCTCAGGGACTGCGACTATGGTCGCTGGAGCGGCAAGCCGCTTATGAGCCTTCGTTCCGAAGAGCCGGATAATTTTGCTCTCTGGATATCGGATCCAGAAGCTGCCCCGCATGAGGGTGAGAGCCTGCAACAGCTTTGCAAACGCATCGCCGGCTGGATGAACGAGGAAATGCCGCTCGGCGGCCATGTCGTCGCAGTTACCCACGCAGCCGTCATCCGCGCCGCGATCGTGGATGTCCTGAAAGCACCGCCTGCCTCCTTCTGGACAATAGATGTTCAGCCGCTCGGTATGGTGCGTATGACGCATGACAACCGCCGCTGGTCGCTGCGTTTCTGAATACCCCTCTAAATTAGTTCAGCCTTACACAAGCAAACGCAGCCATACACATCGAACCCGGTACCCCCGGGCTCTACGTCCTTCCCTGCGGAGACGAAAAATGACCTATGACTGGAGTGGAGAGCGCACGCGGCGTATTCGCGCCGTGCGTGTCGCAACTGTTGTCGCCGTTCTCGTCGGCATCATGATCAGCCTGCCACTGCTGATCAATGTCGCCTGAACTATCAGAGTCAAAGGCGGGCGCGCTACGGCCGCTCGCCTTTCTCTTCACCGATTTTAATCTGAATGACGACGAAAAACAGGCCGACCGGACACGCCGGTCAGTTTCGGCATCTGCGGCCTCGAAGACAGATCGGCCTGCCGAGCTGCGCATGCGACGCATCATAGGAATGACGGCGGAACGCTCTCAGGCATGGCAGCCATAAAAAGGACGGATCAGTGTTTGCTGCTCTTGGAGATTGTGGTGTTGGTGATCGAGACCGGATCGCTGGCGGGAAAAGTGCCTTCCAGTCCTTCGTCCAGTTGCTCTTCCATTGCCTCCTCATCACCCCGCGAACGAGCATTCTCTACCGCAACTGGTTGGCCGTTATCGCCCTCGCGGATTGGCGCAGTGGCGAGGCAGCCCATCACTTCCCTCGCCTTTTCCACCGCATTCAGCCGGTTCAATTGCCGACCGCGATCGCTCTTGATCTGCACGGAGACGACTTCGCCGCCGTCGCCCACGAACTCGACCGTGAAACCACCTTTGTTGCCATAGGCGGGGATGACCTGGGTGCCGACAACGTGCATGAGATTGTCCTCTCTCTTGAATAGTTCTGAAAAACGGTTTGGACGAGACATTGGTTCCGCTCAGGGCGGACGGACGTAGTCTACTTTCAGCTCCAGCCGCAGCCGCACGATGGGAGCGCGATCACCGTTCTGCACTTCTATACCCAGCGATCCGCCCGGCCATTGCGGCAAACCGTCGAGCGCCATTTCGGCCAGCACGTGCTTTGCCTCTTCCACGGCGGCGAAAAGGTCGGGAAATTCGAACGGCAGGTCATCCGGGACCATGCCGTCATTGTCTACGGTCTTGAAATAGAAGAGAGACATCTCGCTGCATCCGTTGCGAAAGCTTAAAAGCAACAGGCGGCCAAAGGTTTCAAATTGCGTGCAAAAATTCGGCTTTTCTTATATCACGTTAAGAGGCAGCGCAGCACGCACGGTCTGTCCGTTTCCGATGAAAGTGCTACCGAATGCATGGTACGATCGCCAACAATTCGCCTTCAGGTTTCAATAAACATTTCAGACTTTCATGATACTTCCGCCCGGGATGGAGATGGAGAAGCTCATGGCGGAATTCTTCAGGAGCAGGGCGGGAAAGCAATGCCTGTCTGTCATGGCGCTCGGAGCAACGTTGTGGATTTCAGGCGCCCTGCTGGATGTCGATAGCTGGCTCGTTTCCTTCATGAGCGGCTTGGAGAACTACGGCGCCGACGAGTTCGTGCTTGCCCTCGGCATCGCCGGCGGGATGAGTTTCATCTATTCCGCGTTGCGCATTGGCGACCTTCGCAAAGAGACGCAACTTCGCGGTGCCGCCCAGGCGCGCGCCGACTGGACCGCTACTCACGATCATCTGACCAAGCTTCCAAACCGCTACGCCTTCGAACGCAAGATCCTGCCCAAGCCCGCCTATCAGGACGGCGATGTCCCCGAAGGGGCCAAGAGCAACGTTACGATCTTCTCCGTCGATCTCGACGGATTCAAGAAAGTCAACGACCTTATCGGCCACAAGGGTGGCGACGTTCTGTTGGTGGAAGTAGCCAAGCGCATCTGCGCACTGGGCAATGCCGATTGCGTTTATCGTTTCGGCGGGGATGAATTCATCGTCATCGCGCTCGGCATGACCGAGGCGCGGGAGGAATGGTTCGCCAAAGTGCTTATCCAGGCAGTCACCCGGCCCATCCTGATCGATGGCTTTGCCGTCGAAGTCGGCGCCAGCGTGGGTTACGACCGCTGGAACGAAGGCGCAGAGCCACTCGAGGACGCAGCTCACCGCGCCGACCTTGCCATGTACGAGGCGAAATCACGCGGTCCCAACCATCACCTGATCTTCCAACCGTCCATGCAGGACAAGGTGACGGAACGCGCATCACTGGAGAGCAAGCTGCGCGGCGCCATTCAGAACAAGGCGATCAAGACCTACTATCAGCCGCTGATCGATCTCAGGAGTGGTAGGCTCTGCGGCTTCGAGGCGCTGGCCCGATGGACTGACGAAGACGGTATGAGGATTCCGCCTCCGGTCTTCATCGGCATTGCCGAAGAAACCGGCATGATAACCGAACTGTTCGAAAACCTCCTCACCCAGGCCTGCAGCGATGCCCTCGCCTGGCCGGATGATGTAAGGCTTTCCTTCAACGTCTCACCTGTGCAGATGGAGGATAAACTCCTTCCCTCGCGCATCTTCAAAGTGCTCGCGGCAAGCGGCCTGCCCGCCGGGCGGCTGGAAGTTGAAATTACCGAAAACGCGCTGATCCAAGATCCCGCGATCGCAGCCTATATTCTCGATGAATTGCATAAAGCGGGCGTACAGATCGCCCTTGATGATTTCGGTACGGGCTATTCGAGCCTTGCTCAGCTCGCCCGTTACCGGTTCGACAAAATCAAGATCGACAAGAGTTTCATCGCCACCTGCCGGGAGGACGGGAAGCAGGAAAAGATCGTCCGCGCCATGCTTGCTCTCGGAAGAAGCCTCAACATCAAGACGACGGCTGAAGGCGTCGAGGAGCACGCCCAACTCGCCTATCTACTGCCGCTTGGCTGCGACATCGGCCAGGGCTATCTCTTCGGCAAAGCGATGCCCGCCGCAGAGGCGGGCATCTTTATCGAAAATCAGATTAGCAGTCTCGCCTTTACGGCCTGACCAACCTTAGAAGATCTGGCGAAGGACCACGAACAGCAAGAAGGCGATTGCGATCGAGGCCGGAAGCGTCAGAACCCAGGCCATGAGCATGTTGCGCACGGTGGACCATTGCAGGCCCGAGCCGTTCGCAGCCATCGTGCCAGCCACACCTGATGACAGCACGTGTGTGGTCGAAACCGGCAGGCCCAGATGGTCGGCCGAGGCGATCGTCGCCATGGCGACGACTTCTGCGGCGGCACCCTGGCCGTAGGTCAGATGGGTTTTGCCGATCTTCTCACCAACCGTCACAACGATACGCTTCCAGCCGACCATCGTTCCGAGGCCGAGTGCCAGCGCGACGGCGACCTTCACCCACAACGGAATGAACTTTGTCGCGTTGTCCACTGCCGCATGATACCCGGTGACGGCCCTGAGATCACTGGCGTCCATCGGCAGCAGCTTCTTCTTGTCGATGAGCTTGAGCGCCTCGCCGATCAGGTAGATGTCGTTGCGGACGTTGCCGACGAGATTAGTGGGAACGGCTTCCAGTGTCGGGAAAGCAGCAACTTCGGCGCTCGTCTGGTGGATATACTGCTGCAGCGCCGGCGTGGTCGCGGCCGTCCAGACCTTGTTCTTGACGGCATTGCTGACTTCGGCCTTGTAGTCGGTAACGGTTACGCCCGGCTTCACATATTTGCCAAGAGCCGTTTCCACCTGCGCCGACGCCGATTTGTAGGCTTCGAGATAGTTGACATCAGGCGTGCGATTGAGCGCGAAGGCGGTCGGCACCAGACCGATGAGGATGAGCATGATGAGACCCATGCCCTTCTGGCCGTCATTCGAACCGTGGGCGAAGCTCACGCCCGTGCAGGTGAAGATCAGGATGGCGCGGATCCACAACGGCGGCGGCCGATTGCCCTTCGGCTCTTGATAGAGTTCGCGTTTGCGCACCAGGAACTTCATAACGATGAGCAGGATGGCCGAAAGGCCGAAACCGATGATTGGTGAAATCAAGAGCGACAGGCCAATATTGGTTGCCTGAGACCAGTCCACGCCGCTGGTGGCGGAACCTGCCGGCGCCAGGAACTGGTTGGCGAGGCCGACGCCGATGATCGAGCCGACCAGGGTGTGCGAGCTCGATGACGGCAGGCCGAGATACCACGTGCCGAGGTTCCAAATGATCGCTGCTATCAGCAGCGCAAAGACCATGGCAAGGCCTGAACCGGAACCGACCTGCAGGATCAGCTCGACTGGCAGCAGCGCCAGGATGCCAAAGGCCACGGCGCCCGTGGATGTCAGAACGCCGAGGAAGTTGAAGAAGCCCGACCAGATAACGGCAAATTCCGCCGGCATCGAGCGCGTGTAGATAACGGTCGCCACGGCATTGGCCGTATCGTGGAAACCGTTGACGAACTCGAAGCCGAGCGCGATCAGCAGCGCGAGACCGAGAAGTACCCACGGAACGGCAACTGCGGCAGTCAGGTCACGGGACAGGGCGTAGGCGACATATCCGAGACCGCAAACCAGAATGAGACCGAACACCGGCAGGAACCACTTGCCTACGGAATTCGAATGGTGCAGCGGATGGGAAACGTCACTATGGCTTGGGGCAATGTCGGCCATGGAATAGTTCCTTGTTCCATTTGCAAATTTGCCATTTGTTAATAAATCCGCAGCGTGAAACTCTCATGACGCAACCATCCACGCGTCATCCCGAGCCGACATCTTCGGAGACCGAATCGACAACCGAAAATTGCCCGCTGGGAGCGAAGAGCCTTCCCACGCGGCGCCATGGCGCTAAGTTCGTTTATCGCCACGCTTGCCGGGAGTATCAAGCAAATGCCGTCGACTGACCTTCTCCTGACCTTCAATGCCGGTTCGTCGACGGTGAAGATCGGCATTTTCGCAATCGAAGATGCAAACGTGCGCCGCATCGGCAAAGGCGTGATCGATTTCCGCGCCGAACCCCTCACCTTCAGCATCACGGAAGGTCCGCAGATATCAGATACGCCGCTCGAGGCCGAGTTTACGGACGATCTGCGCCCCGTTGTCGACGAAGTGTGCGAATTGCTTTCGGAGCATTTCGATATCGGCGCCGTCCGCGCTGCCGGCCACCGCGTCGTTCATGGCGGCGACCGTTTCACCGAAGTGACTGCGCTTGATGACACCGCAATCGATGAAATCGACGCGCTGACGCCGCTGGCACCCCTTCATCAGCCGCAGGCACTCCGCTTCATCCGCGCATTGCGGCACCTGAAGCCGCATCTTTCCCAGACCGCCTCCTTCGATACCGCTTTCCACGCAACACAGGCCGACCTCGTCCGCCGTTTCGCTATCCCACGTGCGCTTCATGACGAGGGTATCAAGCGGTATGGCTTTCACGGCCTTTCATACAGATTCATTGCCGGCGAAGTGAGCCGCAAACTGTCGGGCAAGCCGAAAATCGTCGCCGCTCATCTCGGCAGCGGCGCGAGCCTTTGCGCCCTGGAAAAAGGCGTCAGCCGAGATTGCAGCATGGGGTTTTCCACGCTCGACGGCATCCCCATGGCAACCCGGCCCGGCTGGCTCGATCCCGGTGCGATCCTTTATCTTCTGCAGCGGAGGAAACAATCCGCCGATCAGGTTGAGGACATGCTCTACCATCGCTCCGGCTTGCTCGGTGTTTCGGGCATCAATGCCGATACCCGTCATCTTCTCGAGGATAGCCGCCGGGAAGCCCGCGAAGCTCTCGATCTCTTCACCCTGCGCATTGCAGGCGAGATCGGCCGCATGTCGATGACGCTCGGCGGGCTCGATGCCATCGTCTTTACGGCCGGTATCGGTGAACACCAGCCGCAAATCCGCGCTTCCGTCCTCCAGCGCTTGAGTTGGCTCGGTCTTGCGGTGGACGAAAAAGCGAATGCCGCTAACGGCTTCACAATCACGACACCCACAAGTCGGATAACGGCGCATGTCATCGCTACCGACGAGGAGCACGTCATCGCGCAGGAAGCGCTCTCTATTCTTCGCTCCGGCTGATCCAGATCAAAGGCATGCTGGTGCCATCAGCTAGAATTGACGTTGAACAAGTTTAAACGGGAGAAATCCATGGAAAAGCATGTCTCGACTCCAGCAGTTCTTTCCGACGCCGAACTTACGCTCATCGATCGCTACTGGCGTGCCGCCAACTATCTCTCGGTCGGACAGATCTATCTCCTGTCCAATCCTCTGCTCCGCCAGCCGCTGAAATCAGAACATATCAAGCCCCGCCTGCTCGGCCACTGGGGCACCACGCCCGGTCTCAACTTCATCTATGCGCATCTGAACCGCATCATCCGCGCCCGTGATCTCGACATCATCTATATGTGCGGCCCCGGTCACGGCGGCCCGGGCATGGTCGCCAATACCTATCTCGAAGGCATTTACAGCGAAATCTATCCCCATATCGCCGAGACCGAAGACGGCATGCATAAGCTCTTCCGCCAGTTCTCCTTCCCCGGCGGCATCCCGAGCCATGCAGCGCCGGAGACGCCGGGCTCCATCCACGAGGGCGGCGAACTCGGCTATGCGCTGGTCCATGCCTACGGCGCAGCTTTTGACAATCCCGATCTGATTGTCGCCTGCGTCATCGGCGACGGCGAGGCCGAAACCGGCCCGCTTGCGGCAAGCTGGCATTCCAACAAGTTTCTGAACCCGGCCCGCGACGGCGCCGTTCTGCCGATCCTGCATCTGAACGGCTACAAGATCGCCAACCCAACCATCCTCGGCCGGGCAACCGACGAGGATCTGACGCATTTGTTCGAAGGTTATGGCTATGAACCCTTCTTCGTCGAGGGTCACGAGCCGGCAAAGATGCATCAGCAGATGGCGGCGACCTTCGAGAAAGTCTTCGACCGTATCCCCGCCATTCAGAAAGAGGCCCGCAGCGGCAAAGCGCCACAAGCCTGCCCGCGCTGGCCGATGATTGTGTTACGCAGCCCCAAGGGCTGGACCGGACCCAAAGAGGTGGACGGAAAGAAGGTCGAGGGTTTCTGGCGCGCCCATCAAGTGCCGGTCTCCAATTGCCGGGATAACGACGGGCACCGGAAAATCCTCGAAGACTGGATGCGCAGCTACGATCCCGAAGACCTCTTCGACGCCGCCGGCCGGTTGAAGCCGGAACTGCGGGCGCTGGCCCCCTCGGGCGATCGTCGCATGGGCGCCAATCCGCACGCCAACGGCGGTATTCTGCGCAAGGAATTGATCGCACCCGATATCCGCTCCCATGAGGTAAAGGTGGAAAAGCGCGGCGCTGAAATGGTGCAATCCACCGAAATCCTTGGTCGCTATCTGCGCGATACGCTGAAGCTCAACGAGGCCAATGCGAATTTCCGCATTTTCGGCCCGGACGAAACGGAATCGAACCGTCTCGGCAGCGTCTTCGAAGTCACCGATCGCGTCTGGATGGAGAAAATCGAGTCCTATGATGTCGGTCTGTCGCGTGACGGCCGCGTCATGGAGGTTCTGAGCGAACATCTTTGCCAGGGATGGCTGGAAGGCTACCTGCTGACGGGCCGGCATGGCCTGTTTTCCTGCTACGAGGCCTTCATCCACATTATCGATTCCATGTTCAACCAGCATGCCAAGTGGCTGAAGGTCACCCGCGAACTGGAGTGGAGGAAGCCGATCTCCTCCCTCAACTACCTCTTGACCTCGCATGTCTGGCGGCAGGATCATAACGGCTTCTCGCATCAAGACCCCGGCTTCGTCGATCTCGTCGCCAACAAGAAGGCCGATATCGTCCGCATTTACCTGCCGCCGGACGCCAACACTTTGCTTTGTGTAGGCGATCATTGCCTTGGGACTTATGACCGTATCAACGTCATTGTCGCCGGCAAGCAACCGGAACCGCAATGGCTGACGATGGACGAGGCGGCGAAACATTGTGAGGCTGGTATCGGCGTCTGGGATTGGGCAAGCCATGAGGAAGATACGGTGGCGCCTGATCTCGTCATGGCCTGCGCCGGCGACGTACCGACCATGGAAACGCTCGCGGCCGTCGACCTGCTGCACCAGCATATTCCTGAACTGAAGATCCGCACGGTAAACGTGGTCGACCTGCTCGCCTTGCAATCGAAGGATCAGCATCCGCACGGCCTGACGGATGAGAATTTCGATGCGATCTTCACCACGGACAAGCCGGTCATTTTCGCCTATCACGGCTATCCCTATCTCATTCACCGGCTGACCTATAAGCGCACCAATCATCGCAACATCCATGTGCGCGGCTTCATTGAGGAAGGCACGACCACCACGCCCTTCGACATGACCGTGCTCAACGAGCTCGACCGCTTCCACCTCGCTATCGAGGGGATCGAGCGCGTTCCGGGCCTGAAGGAGAAAGTGCCTGAAGTGCTGGAAAGCCTGAGAGCTAAACTCGTCGAGCATCATGCCTATGTCCGCGAATATGGTGAGGACATGCCCGACGTGCGTAACTGGAAATGGCCCGCGGCCTGAGAGCAGGTAACTACGTGAAAGGGCTGCACGGATACCGCGCAGCCCTTCCCCAGCCGTGATGCAGGATCACAATATTACCGTCCGTTCTGCGTGCCGTTCTGCGTGCCGCTCGGCGTGGTCACGCCCGTCGGACCACCACCGCTACCGTCAGGGGTCGGATCGCGGTCGGTGGCTTCCGGCGGCTTGATGGAGCCTGTTGCCGGATTATTGTCGAATGTGCCCTGGCCCGAGGGCTGCGCGTTGATCGGGTCTTGGGTCGTGGACGCGGTCGAAGCCGGTTCGTTGGTCGTACCCGGCCAGATGGCAAAGCTTGCCGCAGCGATCAGAATGACCAGGATGCCGGCTGCCAGCACACCCCAGAGCGAAACGCTGCGCCGCTCATCGGCAAGCGTTTTTTCCTCTTCATAGGATGCCTGCCCGAGCGGCATGCCTGTATTCTCATCCACAATCCGGTTCTTGTCGTCACCATATTGGGTCATCGCTTGATCCTCCAATCTGTAACGGAGAAACCAGATCGGCGGCAAGAGGTTCCATTGAGCAGGCTTTCTGGGCCAATGCTGGCAGCGATAAGGGGTGTTTTCTTGACTAGGCTGCAGTTCTCAACATCATCCATGACATCAAATCAGGAGTGAATCATGACATTCGACGGCCGCCTCCTTTCGGGTGTCAGCACGCTTGCCGCAGTGGTCGAAAGCGGCAGCTTCGTCCAAGCGGCCGATGTGCTGGGTCTTTCAGCCTCCGGCGTCAGTCGCGCCATATCCAGGCTGGAGGCCCGTATCGGCGTGCGCCTGCTCGACCGCACCACCCGCTCGGTACGACTGACGGACGAAGGCGCCCGTTTCTACGAACAGGTCGCTCCACATCTCGATGGCATCGAGGAAGCCGCCACGCTCGCATCAGGCGCGTCACTGACCGTGCGCGGCCGCCTGCGTGTCGATGTCGACCCGATCTTTTCCCGCATGGTGCTGGCACCGCATCTGAAGCAGTTCATGACCCGCTATCCGGCGCTGGAACTCGAATTGATAACCCGCGACCTGATGAGCGATCTCGTCGCCGGTGGTATCGATATCGCTATCCGCTTCGGCCAGCAGCCGAGCTCCTCGCGCATCGCGCGCAAGCTAATGGAAACCCGTGTTCTCACAGTCGCAACACCAGCCTATCTCGCTGAGCACGGCACGCCAAAGACGCCTGCCGAGATAGCCGACCACTCCTGCATCCAATTCCGCGATCCGCTGACGGGCCGGACCTTCGATTGGGAACTGCACAGAGGCAAGAAGATCGTCCGGCTCGACGCCCGTGGTCCGCTTCTGATGAGCGACCCCGGCACCATGCTCGATGCCTGCCTTGCCGGCGCCGGCATCGCCCAGGTTCTTGCCCTAAGCGTCAAGGACCTGCTTACCGAAGGACGTCTTGTTGAGCTCTATCCAGACTGGCCGGGCGAAACCTTCCCGCTTTTTGCAATCCATCCCTCTCGGCATCACGTACCGGCCAAGGTCACCGCCTTTATCGAGTTCTGCCTCGAACTTATCAGCGATTAAAGCAATTCCAGCAAAAGCGCACAGCGGTTTTGCGTCCGGAATTGCATTAAAACAAAGAGATGGAGCGTTTCTTCGCTTCGGGGTAAACGGAAATGCTCACCGATCTTCGAAAGTTGGTGACAACCTCGCGGCCCTTGTTCCGGACCGGCCTGAGGGTAGGCTATGAATTCGCAACCGGAAACACCCCCGAGGAAAGCCATGAAGGGTTTCGCCACGAGCCTCACTGCCTCCCGTCTGGAGGAAATGCTGGCCTTTTACATCACGCCGGAGGATGTCAGCTGTGACGAAGCCGACGACAGCCGCGAGAAAAGCGGAGCGGTGTCTACCAAGAAGGCAGATCATGTCGCCGAATGCACGGCGCCCCTCTCGGCACTGACGGAAAACTGAGCTTTTATTTTACGACCAGGACCGGGATACCCGCCTCGGAAAGGACCTCGGACGTTTGGCTGCCGAGCATGAGCCGCGAGATCCCGCGGCGACCGTGCGAGGAAATAACGATCAGGCCACAGCCCCGCTCTGCTGCCGTTTCCAGAATGGCGACCGCCGGCGAAAGATGCACCTTGCTGACGAAGTCGGCGACGACACCGGCGCTCTTCGCTTTTTCCCCGATGATCTTCTCCAGATCCTCGATCTCTTTTCGGCGGCCCTCATTATAGCTGTCCATCGCCTCAGCCTGCACGATCCCTTGCAGCGCAAAACCGGTCAGCGGCACGATGACGCTGACAACGGTCACGGGAAGGCTGAGCGCCTTGGCAAGTGCAAGACCATGATCGACACCCCGACCGGCAAGTTCCGAACCGTCGGTGGGCAGCAATATGCGATTGTACATGGGAGATCCGTTCTGCTGACTGAATTCAAATAGGAAGGGATTCACCAGTGATCGTAATCCCGCGCTTTGACGCAGGTCAACATCAGGCGAAACCAACGCACTTCTTCAGTTCCAGAGGAAATCTTCGCTTTCAATACGCGAGGCAAGCTTGAGCGTGCCATCAGGCTGAACAACATAGCGTTCGAACTGCCGATAGCCAAATTCACCGAGGAAAGTGTGCTTGACCACTGTGCCGGGCTTATAAGGCGAGTGGATAACCTTGCCATAGGTCAGGCTGCCTGGGATAGGCTGGTCTTCCGTCGTCGTACTGCAGCCGGCAGCGAGAAAAAGAATTGCGACAACAGCATATTTCATTATGCACCCCCGTGACGAAGCGTCTTCCGACAAAATTATATCGCCTGCTCGACTGGGGCGCACTCACAGTTTTGATTTCGGGAAAAGTGGTAGCGGAGGAGGGATTTGAACCCCCGACACAAGGATTATGATTCCTCTGCTCTGACCTACTGAGCTACTCCGCCACTGGTCAAACGATACCGTTCGCGAAGCGCTTCCGGTTCGTGGGATGTGCGGCTTATAAGGTGCGCCTCCGCTTTGTGTCAAGCACATGATGGAGAAAAACGGTGGGCTTTCCGAAGTGCCGTTTTTCGCCGTTTCAGGCCATGGCGTAGGTGGAAAGCAGCGCCTTCAATGAGGCTTCCGCATCAGGCTCGCGCTCGGAACGTTCGATGAAACCGCCGCCGAAGACGCGGGCGTCATCGCCGGGCGCCGAATAGAGCGCGCAGGCTTGGCCGGGCGCAATACCGGCCTCGCCGACCGTCAGGTCGACATAGATGCCGCTTGCATCCATGTGCAGCACAGCCGGAGCTGGCGCGCGGGTGGAGCGCACCTTGGCATAACAGGTAAAACCTTCGCCCGAGGCTGCAGCCTGAAGTGTTTCGTCACCCAACCAATTGACGTCACGCAAATAGACGCGGTGCGTTTCCAGCGCTTCTTTCGGGCCGACGATGACGCGGCGCGAGCGGGCGTCGAGATAGATGACATAGAGCGGTTCACCCGTAGCGATGCCGATGCCGCGCCGCTGACCGATCGTATAATGCAGGATGCCTTCGTGCTGGCCGAGGATGCGACCGTCGAGATGAACGATGTCACCGGCCAAAGCCGAATTCGGCTTCAGCTTGGCGATGATGTCGGAATATTTGCCCTGCGGCACGAAACAGATGTCCTGGCTGTCGGCCTTCTTGGCGACGACGAGACCCATCTCTTCGGCCAGCCGGCGCGTTTCCGACTTGGGCAGTCCACCCAGCGGAAAGCGCAGATAGTCGATCTGCTCCTGCGTCGTGGCGAAGAGGAAATAGCTCTGGTCGCGGTCGGCATCAGCCGGGCGATAGAGCGCGCGGCGACCGGGATTGCTGGATGACGGGTTCGGGCGCGAGCGGATATAATGGCCCGTCGCCAGCGCGTCAGCGCCGAGCTCCTTGGCGGTAGCCAAAAGATCGGCAAACTTGACCGTCTGATTGCAGGCTACGCAGGGGATCGGCGTCTCGCCGGCGACGTAACTTTCGGCGAAGGGATTGATGACGGTTTCGCGGAACCGTTTCTCGTAGTCGAGCACGTAATGCGGAATACCGAGCGTCTCGCAAACACGGCGTGCATCATCGATATCCTGGCCCGCGCAACAGGAGCCGGCGCGATGGACCGCTGCGCCGTGATCGTAAAGCTGCAGCGTAATGCCCAACACATCATATCCCTGGCGTTTGAGAAGCCCAGCCACGACGGAGCTGTCAACGCCGCCAGACATGGCGACGACGACACGGGTGTCTTCCGGCTTCTTGTCAAAATCCAGTGTGTTCACGGGTGCTGCCAAAATTCTGCGCTGTTTCGATCCGCCTTCCTGATCCCGAAATATGGCGGATTTCCTGTATTTCCGGCGGGATCGGCCGCCAGCTTGCATGGGCGACGGATATAGAAACTATTGCGTCTCCGCGCAAGGGCCAGCGTTTCCGGCGACGTCATGCGCGGGTCACGCATTGCAGCTATTCGCAATCGACCTTTGCTGGGCCGCATTTCATCACGTAGATGAAATGACTCACCTTTTAAAGATTCGGATAAATGACAGCCGCCTCCACCACGCTTCGTGGCGTCCTTGTCGCATTTGCGGCCTATGCCGTGTTTGCCTTCAGCGATGCATCCATCAAGGCCCTGCACGGCACGGTTCCCTCGTTCCAGGTCGCCTTCACGGGTGCGATCCTCAGCCTCGCCGCCCTGCCCGTCATCAAGGGGCCGGGCGATTCTTGGTTGGACGTTTTCAGGACGACGAACCGGCCGCTATGGTTGGTGCGCTTTGCGGCCGGTGCGACCGGCGCAATCGCCTCCATCATCACCTTCACCAAGCTGCCGATGGCAGAGGCCTTCTGCCTTCTCTTTTTGCTGCCTTCCTTTGTCACTATTCTCTCAGTGATCTTCCTGAAGGAAGATGTGCGCTGGCAGCGCTGGGCAGCCGTCATCGTCGGCTTCCTCGGCGTGCTGGTGGTTCTCAGACCTGGCTTCCGCGATTTGTCCGTCGGCCATCTGGCAGCGACCATCGGAGCGATCGCGGCGGCAATTGCCATCGTCATCCTGCGCAAGCTCGGCCCGGCCGAAAAGCGCCTTTCACTCTATGGCGCTTCGCTGCTTGGCACCCTCATCGTCAGCGGCCTGCTCATGCTCTCGCAAGTAGTCGTACCAAGCCCGCAGCAATGGCTCTTTCTCGCCAGCTACGGCCTGCTTGGCGCTGCCGGCAATGTTATGCTGATGACCGCCGCGCGGCTTGCCCCCGCAACGCTGGTTGCGACACCGCAATACAGCCAGATGATCTGGGCGATCGCCTTCGGTTATCTCTTCTTCAACGACAGCGTCGATCCGCCGATGGCTCTCGGCATCATACTCATCGTCTGCTCCGGCCTGCTGACGCTGATCCGCGAGCGCAAGCGCCAGGTGCCTCTGCCCGCAGCCGTCGCCTCCGGTGATACGCAATCGCAGATCGCAACGACGCCGGTGGAAGGCGAAGCAGAAGCGCCGATGCGGTAGATCTACTCTGCCGCCTCACGCCGGCCTCGAGCGGGCGGCTCGTTCATCACCGCCCGCACATGTGGCAAGGATGCCGGATATTCGCGCTGGATGAAATCGATCAGCTTCTCGCGAACCTCACAGCGCAGATCGAAGGTGCGGGCGGAATTCGATGCCGACACGAGAATGCGGATTTCCATCACCGCCTCCCGAAAATCCGTAACGGCAACATTGACTACGCGCCGATCCCAAAGCTTTGAACCTTGCGCGATCTCTTCCACCTTCCTGCGAATGACCTCTACCGGCACGCTGTAATCCAGATAGATCATGACGGTGCCGATTAGCGCCGAGCTTTCGCGCGTCCAGTTCTGGAACGGGTTCTCGATGAAGTAGCTGAGCGGCAGGATCATCCGCCGCCAATCCCACAATTGCACGACGACATAGGTCGAGGTGATTTCTTCCACCCTGCCCCACTCGCCTTCGACCAGCAACGCATCGTCGATGCGGATTGGCTGGGTGATGGCAAGCTGAATGCCGGCAAACAGATTTTTCAGCACAGGCTGCAGCGCGAGACCGACGACGATACCCGCCACACCGGCGGAGGCGAGCAGGCTGACGCCATATTGACGGACCGCATCAAAGGTCATCATACAGGCCGAAATCGTCACGATGACAATCAAAAGATCGACGACGCGTTCCATGATACGCGTCTGCGTTACGTGCTTGCGTGCCAGAAGATTGTCCTCGGCATCGAGCTTGAACCGTCTGAGATAGACCGTCATCCAGATATGCTTGACGGTCTTGGCCATCCAAGCAACGAGCACGATGAAGAAAATGAGCAGGATATGCCGGACAGTCGCCGACTGCGTATCCGTCAACGGCGCAATCGTCGCCCCGAAGGAAAGGGCGGCCACCAGCATGGCTAGCCGCACGACCCGCTTCAGGCGCGAGACGAGCGAGCGCCAGAAGAGATCCTTGCCTTCAACCAACTGCGTCAGCAGACGGAAGAGAATGCGATGCGTAAAGAGCGTCACCGAGATGACGACTGCGAAGATGATGACGCTCGCAAGCCAGTCCGGCAGCCATATGCCTTCGGCGCGGATGTCGTTCAGAAACTCCGTCATGCAGGCACAGTTAGGGTGCAATGCAGCATGGAAAAGGGAAAGGCATCAAAAAAGGCGGAGCCGGAGCTGCGCCTTTAGGAAAAGGATGGATGATATCGCCTCAGGTGCCGATCAATTTGTTGCAGGCAAGTGCGATGCCGAGATTGGCGATAATGGCGGTCACGAGGGCCAGACCGATCATCGACAGCGTATAGCGTTTCATGTGCATCCTCCTTTTCAGCCCCGCGGAAAGTATGCAATGCTGACTGCATTCTCAAAATAACGAATGATTGAGCCAGTTGTGTAGGCGTCAGGCGATCAGCTCTCCAGGCACGGATCGACGAAGAGCGAACCATTATAGGCGCCGCAGCTCGTGCGGATGGCGACGACGACCCAGATTGCGGCAAGGGCTGCAACCAGAACCTCCCCGAACCCCGTCAGCGCCGGCAACGGAAAGATATTGGCAAGCCGCAGTGTCGCGACGGCATAGACGCCGATCGGGAAGGTATAACCCCACCAGCCGAGATTGAAGGGCAAACCCTGCCGCAGGTAATTGATGGTGATGGCGACCGCCAGACCAAGCCACCAGAGGCCATAGCCCCAAAGCAAGACAGCACCGAGCAAAGCCGCACCCGAGATCGCCGGAGCCAGCGCACCAAGGCCGCCGGCTGCAAGAGCCTGCCCGCCATTGATGGAAAACAGAGCAAGGCCAAGTGAGCCGGTACCGACAGGGCCGAGGGCAAGGAAGCTCGTCGCTGCCATGCTGGCGTGCGGCAGCTTGTGCAGAGCCATGCGCAGGAAGAGAATGACGAGAATGCCGAGCGCCAGCGGCACCGAGCAGGACCAGAGTACGAAGCTCGCAAAAAGTACCGGCAGTTGCGCACCTTCGGCAAGATGCGGCACCAACAATCCGCCGCTTGCAGCCGCCACCTCAGAAGCGACGATCGGCAGCAGCCAGACGGCGTTCATATGCTCGATTGCGTGCTGCTGTCGTGTGAACATGACCATCGGAATGGCAAGACCCGCCAGAACCGCCAACGCCGCATCCACCCACCATAGCTCCGCTGCGATAGAGACGCTTATCTCACCCAACAGATCTGATCCGAAGATCAGGAAACCGTTGACGATGGTCGCAAGGCCCATCGGTATACAACCGAAGAACATCGAGACGACGGGATGGTCGAATGCCCTGAGCGCAGGGCCGGGGTGTAGCAACCACTTCCCGGCATAGATGCAGGTTAACACTGCAAACAGGACGATATCCGCGAGCCACAGCATCTCGCCTGTCGTGTGGACTGCCGTCAGACCCGGAAACTGACCGAAGCAGACGGCAAGGATGCCGGTCCCCATCGTCGTCGCAAACCAGTTTGGCGTGAAGTGGCGCAAGACATGCATGCGCGGGCGAACAATCGGTACAGAAGGAGATAGATGCAGGGCGGTCATAGTTGGTGTCCTTTCGTTGACCGCTTTCATATCGGCACAAAATAATCGCTTCCAACGATTTATTTTTCTAATTCTGTTCGATAAAATCGAATGATTGATGGAGGTGACATGACACTGGAGCAGCTCAGAATATTCGTGGAGGTGGCGGCGCGTCAGCATATCACGAAGGCGGCGGCTCACCTGAACATGACTCAGTCGGCCGTTAGCGCCGCAGTTACAGCACTGGAGACACGCCATGGCGTCACCCTCTTCGACCGCGTCGGCCGCTCGATCGTACTGAACCGGACCGGTAAGCTGTTCCTGAAGGAAGCGCATGCTGTGCTGACAAGTGCAAAGGCGGCGGAAGCCGCGCTCGTAGACCTCTCCGGCCTTATGCACGGAGAACTTACGATCATGGCGAGCCAAACGATCGGCGGCTATTGGCTATCGCCACGGCTCGTCGCGTTCCGCCGAAGATATCCAGGCATCGAACTGACAATCCGCATCGGCAACACAGCTGAAGTGTCGGACGCTGTTGCCAATGGCGAGGTGGAGGTAGGCCTCATCGAGTGGCCGAGTGAAAGGCGTGGCGTTTCGGCAAGGAAAATCGCTCATGACGAGATGATCGTCGTCGTTGCTCCTAGTCACCCCTGGGCGGATGGCAAAGCACGCAGTCCGTCCGATTTTCCCCAGACACAATGGGTCCTGCGCGAACAGGGATCGGGTACCCGTCTTGCCTTCGAAAGTCTTCTGCAAAAGGCCGGGCTCGACATTGAGGCGCTGGAAATCGCGATGGTGCTGCCGGAAAACGAACCGCTCGTCGGCGTTGTCGAAGCCGGTATCGGCGCGACACTGATGTCACGAAGCGTTGTTGCAATGAGGCTGCGCAACGGTCTTCTCACCGAGGTGAACGTGCCGGCCCAGCCCCGTCCCTTCTTCCTGCTGCGCCATGAGGAGCGCTATCGCAGCAAGGCTGCCGATACCTTCGATACCATGATCTCAGGCTGATGCCTTCTTCAGCCGGCGGTAATCGATCTGTGCTTCAAGCCAGCCATCCCGCGGCTTAGCTGAAAGTTCCACCCAGGTGGCCAGGACGAAGGTCGGACCCATACCTCATTTTCAGTTGGAACCAATTCATTTCCGAGGAGTTATTTCTAGTTGAAAATACAACCCGTCCGCAGGGAGGCGATGATGGGCGTGTCCACAATGACAGATCATGATAAAATCCGGGAATGGATCGAAGCACGCGGCGGCCATCCCGCCCGGATCAGAAGCGGCCAGGTCGGCGTCGATTTCGGCAGGCCAGAAAACTCTGTCGAGAACATTTCCTGGGACGAGTTCTTTAGGGTGTTCGACGCGAACAGAGACACTTTCCTGCATCACGACACGAATGCCACCCGCCGCCACTGATCACAGATCACTGACGACATGCGCTGGACTATAGAAAAAACCGGCCCGGAGACCGGACCGGTTTTTCATGTCTTTCCTTGGGAGGAAAACTCAGTCGACGTTGAAGGTCAGCGGCTTTGCCTGGCGGATCGCCGGATTGGCCGTCAGCTTGTTTAGAACGACATCGTCAACCGCAGCATCGACATAGAGTAGAGCGATCGCATCGCCGCCCTGTTTGTCACGACCGAGCTGGAAGTTGGCGATGTTGACGCCGGCAGCACCAAGCGTCGTGCCGATAAAGCCAATCATGCCCGGAACGTCGGTATTGGTGATGTAGATCATGTGGTTGCCGACATCGGCGTCGAGGTTGATGCCTTTGATCTGAATGAAGCGCGGCTTGCCATCAGAGAAGACCGTGCCGGCGACAGAACGCGTCATGGATTCCGTGGTCACCGTCAGCTTGATGTAGCCGTCGAAGACACCCGACTTGTCGCGCTTGACCTCGGAGAGGATGATGCCCTTTTCCTTGATCATGATCGGGGCTGAAACCATGTTGACGTCAGCCACCTGTGATCGGATCAGACCGGCGAGAACCGCGGAGGTCAACGCTCGAGTGTTCATGCTGGCGGTTACGCCATCATAGAGGATCTCGATCTCCTTGATCGGCTCTTCGGTGACCTGGCCGACGAAAGCGCCGAGGACATCGGCGAGCCTGATGAACGGCTTCAGGATCGGCGCTTCTTCAGCCGTGATCGACGGCATGTTGATGGCGTTCGAAACCGCCCCGTTGACGAGATAATCAGCCATCTGCTCGGCCACCTGCAGAGCGACGTTCTCTTGCGCTTCCGTGGTCGATGCGCCGAGATGCGGCGTGCAGACGACGTTCGGCAGGCCGAAGAGCGGGCTTTCCTTGGCGGGTTCGACTTCGAAAACGTCAAAGGCGGCGCCGGCGACATGGCCGGACTTGATGGCATCGGCAAGCGCTGCCTCATCGACGAGACCGCCGCGGGCGCAATTGATGATCCGAACGCCGGGCTTGGTCTTGGCAAGCGCTTCCTTATTCAGGATGCCACGGGTCTTGTCCGTCATCGGCACGTGCAGCGTGATGAAATCTGCCCTGGCGAGCAGCTCGTCGAGCTCGACCTTGGTGACGCCCATCTCTTCGGCACGCTCCTTGGAGAGGAACGGATCGTAGGCAACGACATGCATCTTCAGGCCGATGGCGCGGGCGCAGACGATGGAGCCGATATTGCCGGCACCGATGACGCCGAGCGTCTTGCCGGTGATTTCGACACCCATGAACTTCGACTTCTCCCACTTGCCGGCCTGCGTAGAAGTGTCGGCAGCCGGAAGCTGGCGGGCAACGGCAAACATAAGGGCGATTGCGTGTTCAGCTGTCGTGATCGAGTTGCCGAAGGGCGTGTTCATGACGATGATGCCACGGCGCGAAGCGGCCGGGATATCGACATTGTCGACGCCGATGCCGGCGCGGCCGACGACCTTGAGGTTTTTGGCCGCTTCGATGATTTTCTCCGTCACCTTGGTGGCGGAGCGGATGGCAAGACCGTCATAATTGCCGATGACTTCGAACAGCTTGTCCTTGTCCTTGCCGAGCTGCGGCTGGAAATCGACTTCGACGCCGCGATCACGGAAGATTTGGACGGCGGTTTCCGACAGTTCGTCGGATACGAGAACGCGAGGTGCCATGTTGGGCCTCCTTCAAAGAGTTCAGCGATAAACTTGAATTGGGAATGCAAGGCTCCGCCCTCAGACGGAGCCGGATGCGATCACATCAGGCAGCAGCCTGGGAAAGCGCAGCTTTCTGCGTTTCGAAGGCCCAGGAAAGCCACGGCATCAGCTTCTGCATATCGGCAGTCTCGATCGTGGCACCTGCCCAGATCCGAAGACCGGACGGAGCGTCTCGGTAAGCGCCGATGTCATAGGCGACGCCTTCCTTCTCAAGAAGAGCGACGAGACCCTTGGCGAAATCCGCCTGGCCATCGGCGTCGAGGGCGGCAACATCCTTGTCGACGATCTTCAAGCAGATCGAGGTGTTGGATTCGATCTCCGGCTTGACGGCGAGATTGGCGATCCAGCCGTTTGCGGCTATGAAATCGGCGATAACCTTTGCATTGGCATCGGCGCGGCCAATCAGTGCCTTGAGGCCACCGAGTTGTTTGGCCCAGAGCAGCGCATCGATATAGTCCTCGACGCAGAGCATCGAAGGCGTGTTGATCGTTTCGCCCTGGAAGATGCCTTCGATCAGCTTGCCGCCCGAGGTCAGGCGGAAGATTTTCGGCAGCGGCCATGCCGGCTGATAGGAGACGAGGCGTTCGACGGCGCGCGGCGACAGGATGAGGATACCATGCGCACCCTCGCCACCCAAAACCTTCTGCCAGGAGAAGGTGACGACATCGAGCTTTGCGAAATCGAGTTCTTGCGCGAAAGCGGCTGACGTCGCATCGCAGATCGTCAGGCCCTTGCGGTCGGCCGGGATGAAGTCGGCATTCGGTACGCGAACGCCCGAAGTGGTGCCGTTCCAGGTGAAGACCACGTCACGGTCGAAATCGACGGTGGAAAGATCCGGAAGTTCACCGTAACCGGCTTCGATCTTGCGGACGTCGTTCAGCTTGAGCTGCTTGACGACGTCGGTAACCCAGCCGGCGCCGAAGCTTTCCCAGGCGACCATGTCGACACCGCGCTCGCCGAGCAGCGACCAGAGGGCCATCTCGACAGCGCCGGTATCGGAAGCCGGCACGATGCCGATACGGTAATCCGCCGGCACTTCCAGAATTTCGCGGGTAAGATCGATCGCCTGCTTCAGCTTGGCCTTGCCGACTTTCGCACGATGCGAACGGCCAAGAGCCGCATCGGAAAGAGCTTCGAGCGTCCAACCAGGACGTTTCGCGCAGGGGCCAGAAGAAAAATGAGTGTTTTGCGGACGCACGTCCGGCTTTGCGGTATTTGCCATATTGCTACCCTTCCAGATAGATGGCTCCTCGTTGGGGAGGAGTGTCCCGCCGCCGTGTTTATGGGCGATGCCCGTCATAGTCAAGCGGCTGATGTCGTTTCTGAAGGGTATTTTGCCGCAGTGGCGATCACATCTCAGATTACGCTGCACTGCCTGTCGCACTATGATCGCGGACGTTGGAGATACCGCGACCGATCCGGTATGCTACCTCGACATGCTTGCAAGCACCTCCCGCATCCGAATCGAGAAGCAGTTCCGACGTCACCACGTGGGCGCCGCAATAGTCGAAAATCCCATGATCGATCTGCGTCTTCATGGCACTGAAATAGCCGTGCCGCTCATAAGTGCCTGCATCCGCGCCACCGATGCCAATGAGATGCACGCGCAGATGGCTGAGCTTCTTCACGACTTTGCTGCCGGACGTGTCGTCATAGGCCCAGCCATTGGCAAAAACGCGATCGATCCAGCCTTTCATCAAGCCCGGCATAGACCACCAATAGACAGGATAAACCAGGACTAGCGCATCGGCGCGATCAATCCTGGCCTGCTCGGCGACGACATCGGCCGGTGCATCGGCTGTCCGGCGATGCGCCGCAATATCGGCCTCGCTGAATCTGGGATCGAAACCCTCTTCCGTGAGATCCGCGATTTCAAAGGTGTTGGCAGCATCGAATGCCGATATTCCTTTGGCAATCCCCGCAGCGACGCTGTGACTGAGGGAACTGGAATTAGGATGGGCGAGGACGATGAGCGCATGCATTTGGAAACCTCCTCGTTGGCGTTGCGAGCAAAACCGATCGCTTATATACTTCTCGTAAGCTACTTATCGTAAGTTACTTTTAGTAGGTTTTGATGTCAAGCATAGACCACAACCATGCCCCACCGCTGCCCCGTCGACGGCTTTCGCGGGAGGAACGGCATCGACAGCTACTGGATGTATCCTGGCGACTAATCCGTGAAGAAGGCACGGATGCGCTGACGCTGGGCAGGCTGGCCGAACAGGCCGGCGTGGCAAAGCCCGTCGTCTATGATCATTTCGGCACGCGACCAGGGTTGCTTGCGGAACTTTACCGCGAATTCGACGATCGGCAGACGGCGCTGATGAATACCGCGCTTCGCGAAAGCGGACCGGCGCTGAGCGACAAAGCGAAGGTCATGGCGGCCGCCTATATTGGTTGCGTTCTCACGCAGGGACGCGAAATTCCCGACGTGATCGCCGCTCTGGCGAGTTCCCCTGAACTCGAGAAGGTCAAGCATGAGTGTCAGATAGTTTTCATGGCTCAGTGCAAATCCGTGCTCAGCCCTTTCGTCGGCGCAGGAACCATCGCTTCAGCCAGTCTTTGGGCGATGCTCGGCGCTGCCGAAACACTCTCCTACGCTGCGGCAACCGGCGAGATCAGTGCCAGCCAGGCTGAGAGCGAGCTTTTCGAAATCATTCTGGCAATGGTCGCGAGAAATACCTGCTGAAACAACAAAAGCCGCCCTCACGGACGGCTTTCGATAATCTTCGGCGCTCCGGCCTTACTTGTAGACCGGCTGCTGCAGTGGAATGTCCGGCGGTTCGTAGGCGACCGGCTGAGCGCAGCCGCCGAAGAGGTAACGGGCACCGACACGGGCTTCGTGGACGTTGACGCCACGGTCGCGACCCGGGCCGCCGTTTTCGGCGTAGCCGAACATGCTGCCGCCATCGATATGCAGGTAGCGGTAGCCTACATCGGCCTTGACGTTGCAGGTCACATCGATCGAAGCGCCGGCCATGAGGGCATAGCTGAAGCGCCAGCTGCCACGTCCACCATGAATGACTTCGTCATCGCAACCACTGCCGTCATCGGCGCAGGCGACGTTGTGGAGGTCTTTCCACTTGACGTAGGAACCACCGATACCGGCGCCGACATAGGGCGTGAAATAGGCGTAGGTGCCGAGATCGACATAGGCGTTGGCGAGAAGCGTATAGGCCGTCATCGACGATACGTCACGCGAGGTACAGGAGTCTACGCAGGCACCGAAGGCAGCGCCGCCGCCGACCGTCGAACCGCGGAAGTCAGACTTGGTCAGATAGTCGAAGGTCAGATCGGTGCGCAGATAGCTGTTGATCTGGTAACCAACACCGCCGCCGACCGTCCATGCATCGTCAAGGTCTGCATGATCGAAATCGGCTTCCAGAGCATTGCTGCCCTGGAAGAACTTTGCGCCACGCAGGTCGGTGAAGGCGTAGCCGACATCACCGCGCAGATACCAGCCCGTGCTTTCGCTGACGGCGACTTCCGGCGGTTGTTCCGGCACGGGCTCAATCGGTGCAAGATCGGCGGAATAAGCATTCGACGCGATCAACAGCACGCCGAAGATACCGGACAAAGTTCGTTTCATGGATTCACTCCAGTCGGTTGCGTCGGCGCGCTGCGGGCCGCCAAAACGGATATGCTTTTTATGGATAATGAATTGGAAACGTTAAAAGCTGCTTAACCATAAGAAGTAATTCGAATATCCGCGACAGAACATGTTTTGAAAAGTAAATGCTGGCCACCCCGCCTGTCTCAACTCCGCTAATCGGGAAGACGACGAATAAAAAGTCCGGCAAACTTTTACGCTCGGGAATGACGGACGAGCAAAGGCGAGGGAACAACAGCGGGCAGGCCCACGAGGCCGAAGACCCGGCCTGCGGCAATCACACGGTCTGGCCGCGCAATACCGGTAAATCAGCACCATAAAAAAGCCGGCTCGAGGCCGGCTTCAATCCTTGATGTCGCGCCCTCAGGCGGCGCTGCGCACGCTTGAAATCGTGCCGATCAGATCGTTGACGATGCGTTCGATCTGCGCGCGGTCGTCGCCTTCCGCCATCACGCGGATCAATGGTTCGGTGCCGGAGGGGCGGATGACGAGACGGCCGTTCTTGGAAAGCTCGGCTTCGGCATCGGCAATCGCCTTGACCACCTGCAGGTCTTCCAGCGGCTTGCCGCCGGAAATGCGGACATTGCGCAGAAGCTGCGGCACGGGCTCGAAGCGACGGCAGATTTCGCTGACTGTTTTACCGGTGCGCTTGACGGCCGCCAAAATCTGCAGCGCAGCAACGAGACCGTCGCCGGTTGTGCCGTAGTCCGAAAGCACGATATGGCCGGACTGCTCCCCACCCACATTGTAATTGTGTTGGCGCATATGCTCGACGACATAGCGGTCTCCGACCTTGGTACGGGCAAGGCCGAGACCCTTATCCTCGAGGAAACGCTCAAGGCCGAGATTGGACATGACGGTCGCAACGATACCGTTTCCGCGCAGCTGCTGGCTCTCGGCCCAGCTTTCGGCGATGACGGCCATCAGCTGATCGCCATCGACGATCGAGCCGTTTTCATCGACGATGATAACGCGGTCCGCATCGCCATCGAGCGCAATGCCGATATCGGCGCGCACCTCGTCAACCTTCTTCTGCAGGGCGACCGGGCTGGTGGAGCCGCAATTCAGGTTGATGTTCGTGCCATTCGGATCGTTGCCGATCGTCACCACGTCGGCGCCGAGTTCCCAGAGAACGGCAGGCGCCACCTTGTAGGCCGCGCCATTGGCGCAATCGACTGCGACGCGCAGGCCCTGCAGGGTCACATCGCGCGGCAAGGTGCGTTTGACGTGCTCGAGATAGCGGTAGATATCGCCGTCGACGCGCTTGGCGCGGCCGATTTCTTCGGCCTTGGCAAGCTGTCCCGACAGATCCTTGTCGAGCAGGTCCTCGATCTGGGCTTCGATGTCATCGGAGAGCTTGTAACCATCAGGACCGAAAAGCTTGATACCGTTATCCTGGAACGGATTGTGCGAGGCCGAAATCATCACGCCGATATCACATCGCAGCGAACGCGTCAGCATGGCAACCGCAGGTGTGGGAATAGGACCGAGCAGGAACACGTCCAGTCCCGCCGCGGTGAAGCCGGCCACAAGGGCATTCTCCAGCATATATCCCGACAGGCGCGTATCCTTGCCGATCACCACACGATGACGGTGGGCGCCGTTACGAAAAATCGTTCCTGCGGCGATGCCGACCCGCATCGCAAGGTCCGGCGTCATAGGGAAGATATTGGCTTGGCCTCGAATGCCGTCCGTCCCAAAATAGCGTCTTTTCATATGCACTCCTGCGCTTTCCGCGCGTCGTAGAAGCTTACGCATTCCTCAAGCAAGAATCCGGTTTCAAAGATTGCATTGCGCCCGAACTCGATTCAGCCTTGTTCTTACTCAGCGGAATGCCACAAAACCGCGTAACCGGCACGTAAATTACCAAGAAAACCGATTATATCCTGTTACTAATATTAAAAGGGCCGGATTCCCTGTGGAAATCCGGCCCTTTCAGGCAAATTCCTGTTCACTTTCAGTGAGGCTGAGGTTCCAGCCCGCCCTCGGGTTCATCACCCTTGGAAGCAGGGCGCGCACCGGCCTTTGGAACAGCCGAGCCACGGCTCGGAGGCGAATCATCACCAAGATCGCGTGCAGGCTTCTCGCCACGAATCAGCGCCTTAATCTCTTCACCCGTCAGCGTTTCGTATTCGAGCAGCCCTTCGGCAAGTGCTACGAACTCATCATGCTTTTCCGTCAGGATGTCCCTGGCCTGCTGATAGGCCTGGTCGATCAGGCGGCGCACTTCGTTGTCGATCTTCTGAGCGGTCGCTTCGGAGACGTTCTTCGACTGCGAAACCGAATGACCGAGGAAGACCTCCTGCTGGTTTTCGCCATAAGCAACCTGGCCGAGCTCGTCGGAAAAACCCCACTGGGTGACCATCGCACGGGCAAGCTTGGTGGCCTGCTCGATGTCGGAGGACGCACCCGATGTGATGTTCTCCTTGCCGAAAGTCAGTTCTTCTGCAACGCGGCCACCCATCATGATGCAGAGGCGCGAGATCATCCACTTGTAGCTCATCGAGTAGCGATCGCCCTCGGGAAGCTGCATGACCATGCCGAGCGCACGGCCACGCGGAATGATCGTTGCCTTGTGCAGCGGATCGGCGACGGCGACATTCAACGCGGTGATGGCGTGACCGGCTTCGTGATAGGCCGTGAGCTTCTTTTCCGCTTCGGTCATGGCCGAAGAGCGGCGCTCAGCGCCCATCATGATCTTGTCCTTGGCGTCTTCGAATTCCTGCATGGTGACGACACGCTTGTTGCGGCGGGCGGCCATGAGGGCAGCTTCGTTGACGAGGTTCATCAGGTCGGCACCCGAGAAGCCGGGGGTACCGCGGGCCAGAACCTTGAGATCGACATTAGGTGCCAGCGGAACGTTGCGGGCATGAACCTTCAGGATGCGTTCGCGGCCGACGATATCAGGGTTCGGAACGACGACCTGGCGGTCGAAACGGCCCGGACGCAGCAGCGCCGGATCGAGAACGTCGGGACGGTTGGTCGCAGCGATCAGGATGATGCCTTCATTGGCTTCGAAACCGTCCATCTCGACGAGCAGCTGGTTCAGCGTCTGTTCGCGTTCATCGTTGCCGCCGCCGAGACCGGCGCCACGATGGCGGCCGACGGCGTCGATTTCGTCGATGAAGATGATGCAGGGCGCATTCTTCTTGGCCTGCTCGAACATGTCGCGGACGCGGCTTGCACCGACACCGACGAACATTTCGACGAAGTCCGAACCGGAAATCGTGAAGAATGGCACGTTGGCTTCGCCGGCAACCGAGCGGGCAAGTAGCGTCTTACCGGTGCCCGGAGGACCGACGAGCAGCACGCCGCGCGGGATCTTGCCGCCGAGGCGCTGGAACTTCTGCGGGTCACGCAGGAATTCGACAATTTCTTCCAGGTCCTGCTTGGCTTCATCAACGCCGGCGACGTCGTCAAAGGTCACACGGCCGTGCGCCTCGGTCAGGAGTTTGGCCTTTGACTTGCCAAAGCCCATTGCGCCGCGCGAGCCCCCCTGCATCTGGCGCATGAAGAACAACCAGACGCCGAGGATCAAAAGCATCGGCAGCAGCGTTCCGAGATAGCTCAGGAAGCCGGAGGAACCGTCGGTTTCCGGGCGCGCGGTGACAGCGACATTCTTGGATTGCAGGCGATCGAGCAGATTGTCGTCGATCACGGGCGAATAGGTCTGGAAGGTATTGTTGTTCTCCAGATATGTGCCGGTCAGCCTGTTACCGGTGACCACGACATCCTTCACGCGGTTCGCATCGACCTCACGCAGGAACTGCGAATAAGGGATTTCACGCGAACCCGTCTGCGCCGGAGCCGTCTGGAACATACTGAAGAGGGCGATCAGCAGAAGCGCGATGATCGCCCACAAGGCGAAATTACGTAAGTTAGGGTTCATTGAACTCCCCAGCACTGGACAGTCGCCTCATGGCGACCGTCATATTTGGTCTCTAACATAGGGTTGCGCTACGCCATTGCCAAGGCAATCCACTAGGTCAGATCGTTTTTCCGTCAATACTTCTTAAAAGGTGGCTCCGCATAGGGCGCCTTTGAGAAAACTGCCGAAAGCCTATTGGCAAAGGTGAAATCAAATCGTGTCAAAAAGCGGTCGAAGGGTGCGAAATAGGCCGCCAAATCAACGGATCGGCCGGATTTCGGGGATAAAGTGCCTTTCTCGGCGTATAAGGCCGGCGCCGAAGCAACAGCGCGCTTCCATGCCGCCCTGGGCAGGTGCGCAAAATGCTCCGTGCTCGGCAAAGGAGGCCACCCACTGCGCGTCGACGGCCTAATTGACTGAACAGAGTATGAAACGCCTTCTGCGGACCCGAAAATAATGGTTTTCTCTGGCGAGTACAGGAACGAAGGTGCCCCGGCAGCTGCTGCCTCGACCCCAATGTTTGCTTCCGACCTGTTTCTGACCTCGAACCTGCCGTCCCAGATCCTGGTGCTCCCCGGCGGCAGCACCAGGGGCCAGATCCCCCTGGTCTCGCGCGCCAGATAAAGCCCGTCACGCCGCAGATCGAATACTACCCTGCCGACGCTCATTCGTCCCGGCTTGCCACCAGCTGAGAATGCAAGAAGCTGCTCCATCTGAGCCCTCCCCGGCCCAAACGGCTGTCCTCCGAAAACCGCCGTCAGGCGGCCGAGCGCGTAATCAACGACCGTGCGATCCTGCCTCAGCCCGTCAGGGATTACCTGACCGAGCAGACCGCCATGAAGCCTGAAATAACAATCGAGCCATTCTGCCCCATCGGAAGAAAGAGCCAGTCGTTCATCCCAGATTCCAGTTATATTTGTCTCCGGCTTCGCATCGGCGGAAAGCTGCCGCCGCGTCCGCACGCGCTCGTATTTCACATCCTCATTGCTTGGATCGTCGATCCAGGACATGCCGCGCGCGCTTAGGAAACCGCGGATATCTGCCCGGGCGGAGAAAAGAAGCGGCCGCAGGACCCAGAAACGCCGGTCGAAAAGCATCGCATCCGCTATACCGGTTGAGATTTGCTCCGACCGCATCCCGCGCATCTGCAGCGTTTCACCCTGATCATCGAGCGTATGTCCTGTGACGATGAGATTTGCGTCGAACGCTTCTGCCGCCTCGGCAAGAAGTCGGTAACGCGCCTCGCGCGCAGCTGCCATGATCCCGGTTTTCGGTTTCTCGTCCTGCCAGACCATTGTCCGGTGCGAAATGTCTTTCGATGTGCAGAGAGCAGCGACCTGATGGGCCTCATCTGCAGATCCGTCGCGCAAAGCATGGTCGACGGTTGCGGCGCAAAGGGAAATGGAAAGATCGGGAGCAGCCTTCAGCGCTTCGAGGAGCAGCAGGAGCAGGCCGGTGGAATCGCTTCCGCCCGAAATCGCGACAAGAATGCGCGCAGGCGTCTTCAGCGAAGCGAGGAAACGGCCGATTGCCGCTTCAGGAGACATCGGACCTTCCGGAAACAAGCCGGAGACCTCAGCAGGCGAGACGCTTCTGTTCGCTCGCAACTTTATTTATGACCGCACGGGAGGCCTTCGGATAGCGCTTGCTGACTTCGCGCAAGGTCGCGCAGGCGGTGTCGGTATTATCGAGTGCGGCAAGCGACATGCCGAGCTTCAGCAGCATCTCGGGTGCCTTTTCGGACGTACCATATTTCTGATGGGCGTTCAGGAAGGTCTTGGCTGATTCGTTGAACTTGCCCTGCGAATAAAGCGCTTCCCCAAGCCAGAAATTGGCATCCGCTACACGCGAGCTGTTGGGATAACGGGAGATGTACTGCGTGAATTCCTGCTCCGCCGTGGCGTAGTCACCGGAAAGCACATGGCCATACGCTGCCCTGTACTGATCGGATTCACTACCGAGTGAGGCCGTCTGTTGCGGTGCTGTCGCATTCGGCAGCGGCGCAGAACCAACCGTGGCATTCTTGTTCATCGTATTGCCAACGGGATTGCCGTTCTGGTCAAAATCGATGGAGCCGAGCTCGCGCGGCGGCTGACCGAGACCTTCATTGGCCGGCACATCGGTGGAGGGAGCCGTTTCGGCTCCCTGTGGGGCTTGGATAACCTTGGCGATATCGTCGCCACCACCGGATGCCGGCGGAGCGACGTCGGCTTCGCTCTTCTTCACTGGCGCCTTGGCACCGCCACCGCTGGCACCGCCGCCCGTCTTTTCAAGCTGCTGGAAGCGGAATTCATTGTCTTCCTGCTGCTTGCGGATCGTCTCCTGCATCTGGAGAAGCTGATAGCTCATTTCCTCGATACGGCCGTTCAACTGCCGCATCTGGTCTTCCATCTGCTGGATGCGGACTTCCGCTCCGCTGCTCTGCACGTTGACAACCGGCGCTGCCGGCTGGGCCTGTTGCACGGATTGGCCGCCGATGTGCAAGCCGAAGAACGAAGCGGAATAAGCCGCTCGCTCGCTCCCGGTCACGGCCGCAAGGCACAGCATGCCTGCCACGACTAGTTTCTTCATTTTTGTATCGTCCTGTCCCAGTGATTCTTCGCGCCCCGATGGCACGAACAGGAGATTTTTCCAATTGCTGTCAAAAAGCAACGGAGTCTGGCCAAAGTGTGGTCAAAAAGAAAGGCGGCCCGCAAGCGAGCCGCCCTGTCAAATTCCGGCTTTCGCCGAAAATTACATGCCTGCGCCGCCGAGAACGGTGACCGCACGGCGGTTCTGCGACCAGCATGAGATATCGTCGCAGACGGCGACCGGACGTTCCTTGCCGTAGGAGATCGTCTTCATACGCTGGGCCGGAACGCCGCGCGAAGCCAGATAATCCTTGGTGGCCGCAGCGCGGCGGGCGCCGAGAGCAAGGTTGTATTCGCGGGTGCCGCGTTCGTCGGCATGGCCTTCGACAGTGATCTGGTAGTTCGGGTAACGACCGAGCCACTGAGCCTGACGGTCGAGTGTCTGGGCAGCGTCGGCGCGGATCGATGTGGAGTCGGTATCGAAGAAGATGCGGTCGCCGACATTGACCGTGAAGTCCTGAGCAGAACCCGGCGTTGCAGCACCGGCGCCGAGGCCGAGATCACCGGCACTGTTCGGCACGTTCTTTTTGTTGGCGCAGCTCGCAAGAGCGAGGCCGGCGACAAGCGCGATCATGACGGGGTTGCGGGCGAAATTCTGCAGACGGCTCATTGCCGGGGTGTGAATTCGGCTCATGGCCGGGTCTCCTTGCGACTTCAATCAGGGTTTCCGGACAGTAACCGCACTCGGTTAACCGGCCCTCAAAGATCATGGTTAACGATTTACTGATTTGTCCCTGCTTTGCCCATTTTCAGGACTTTGCGGCGACATGAAGGCGAATTTCGGCCCTCCACTACTCAAGCAGCGGCGACCAGGCCGGGTCCGAGCCATAGGCCGGCGTCTTGATAGCCTGCTCGTTATAACCCGTCAGATCGATCGAATAGAGCTGGGGACCGCCGGCACCGGCCGCCTGACGGAAGAACATGATGACGCGGCCATTCGGCGCCCATGTCGGGCCTTCGTTGTGGAAACCGGTCGTCAGGATACGCTCTCCCGAGCCATCCGGCTTCATGACCCCGATCGAGAACTTACCGCCAGATTGCTTGGTGAAGGCGATCAGATCGCCGCGCGGCGACCACACCGGCGTAGAGTAGCGGCCATCGCCGAAGGAAATGCGGGTCTGGCCCGAACCATCGGCATTCATGACATAGATCTGCGACTGTCCGCCGCGGTCGCTTTCAAAGGCAACGCGGTTGCCGTCAGGCGAATAGGAGGGCGAGGTATCGATTGCCGCGGTCGAAGTCAGGCGGGTCGTCGTGCGCGAACGCAAGTCCATCGTGTAAATGTTCGAGTTGCCTTCCTGCTGCAGGCTCATGATGACCTTCTGGCCGTCAGGAGAAAAGCGCGGCGAAAAGGTCATGCCCGGGAAGTTACCGACGACTTCGCGCTGTCCGGTCTCCAGCTGCAGCAGATAGACGCGCGGCTGCTGGTTGGCGAAGGACATGTAGGTCACTTCCTGCCGGTTCGGCGAGAAGCGCGGCGTCAGAACGAGGTCGCTACCGTCAGTCAGCATGCGCACGTTGAAACCGTCCTGATCCATGATCGCCAGCTGGCGCTTGCGCTGCTGCTTGGTGCCGGATTCGGACACGAAGACCACGCGGGTGTCGAAATAGCCCTCTTCGCCGGTGATCTGCTTATAAATCGCATCAGCGATGATATGCGCGACACGGCGCCAGTTCTCCGGCTGCGTGTAGAACTGCTGGCCCGTCATCTGCTGACCGGCGAACGTGTCCCACAGACGGAACTCGGCGCGAAGACGGCCATCCGCCTCCTGGGTGACGCGGCCGGTGACTAGTGCCTGAGCGTTGATGACCTTCCAATCCTCGAAGCGCGGCGAGGCGTCCGGATTGGAAATCTTCTCGATGAAGGCTGTCTTGTTGATCGGCGCAAACAGTCCAGACCGCTGCAGGTCGGCCGCGATGACCTGTGAAACCTGCGCACCCATATTGCCCTGCAGGAAGTCCGTCACCGCGATCGGCAGCGGCTGGACGTTACCCTTATTGATGTTGATCTCAACAAGTGCGTTGGCCGGCGTCGCGAAGGCAGCGGCGGTCATCAGACCGGCAGCGACCATGATGGCGCGGAAGAAGGAACACTTTGTCATACCAAACAGCCTTTCAGCATTTATGGGTTCAGGTCGCTGGCATCGAAGTTAAAGATAACTTCCTTCCAGCCATCGTATTTATCTTTTGGGAGCATCGTGAAAGGAGCCGCGCGGACGATCGCACGAAACGCAGCGTCCCTAATGGTTTTACGCGTGGCCTCGCTACCACCGCTGGCGTCAGCCTCGGGGGTTCCCAAAATATTGCCGTCTTTGCCGAGCTTCACACGAAATTGCAGTTTGACGCTGCCGGCATCCTTGAGGTTACCGGGGAGTATGAAACGGACAGCGACCGAGCGTTTCATTGCGTCCATGGTCGCTCGGCTTATCATCGGCACCTTCGTACCGCTTTCTTTGCGGACGACAGTCTCAGCACGCGCATTAGGAGAAAGCGTGCAAGCAATCGCCAATATCGCCATGGTCCCGAAAGACTTCGCAAAATGGAATCGCCGGTGCAGCATCTAGATTCCCAGATCGCTCGGATCAAAGTTGACGACGACCTCGTTCCAGGCGTCGTATTTGTCTTTCGGCAGACTTGAGAAAGGCGCTGATTTCATGATGGCGCGATAGGCACCGCCGGCGAGAGCTCGGCGGGTGGAATCATTGTCGCCACCCGTAGCTTCGACTTCCGGCTCGCCAATGATATTGCCGTCCTGATCAAGCTTCATATGAACCTTGATGCGCACGTCAGCCATGCCCTCCATGCCGGGAATGACCGACCAGTTGCCGGCGATCGCGCTTTTCAGCGCATCCATTTCACTGAGCGACAGTTTCGAGGCGCCATTCGTGGCCTTCTTCGCGCCCAGCGATGCTTCCTGCGTCGAACGCTTGGTGCCGCCGGCAGACGGATCCGTCTTGTTCAACAGTGCGGAAATCTCATCCGCGTTGAAGTCGCTCTTCATCGACGAAGCGGATTTCGCCACTTCCTGCTTTTTGTCAGCCTTCTTCTTGTCCGTCGGCACTTCCGCAGCCTTCGGCTGATCCGGGGTCTTCTCCGGTGGTTTTTCGGCCGGTTTCTGCTCCGGCGGCTTTACCTGCGGCTTGACGACCGGGGTCGGCACCTTGTCCGGCAGTGCTTCCGCATCCGGCTTCGGCGGCTCCTCAGGCTTGGCCTGCTCTTCCGGCGGCTTTTCCTCAGGCTTCGGCGGCGGCGTTATTTCTGCCGGCTTGGTCTGGGGAATGGAAGCGACTTGCTTCGGCTGCTCGACCTCGGTCTCTTCCTTGTTGACTTCCTTAACGTCGTTCGGCTTCGGGTCGATCTGCGGCTGGGGCTTGTCGCTCGAATTGGCGGCGGCCGCGTCGCTGTTGCTCGGCTTGGCGTTCGGAACCGGCGGCGTCTTCAGATCGACCTTATTGTCACCGGCGTTTTCCGACGGCTCCGGGATTGGCGGCCGCGTCGTGGGCACAGGCGCAGAGGTCTCCTTCATTGGAGCCTTCTTATCGCCCTGCTGCATCTGCGTGATGGATTCCACCGGCACGAGATCGACCGGCATTGCCTCGAAATCCTCCACCTTGAAAGATTCCGGAGCGCCCAGCGACACCAGCGCCCAGGTAAGCACCAGCCCGTGCAGAACCGCAGATGTGACGACGCTGGTCTTCATCTTGAGCGTTACTGGTCCTTCTTCTGCTGCGTCACGAGGCCGATATTCTTGAAGCCCGCGCCCTGGATACGGGCCATGACGTCAGCAATCACGCCGTAAGGCGCAGTCGCATCGCCGCGCACGAAGATGCGCTCGTTGTAACCGGTGGTGGCGATCGCCTCGAGCTTTGCAGCAATTTCCTCAGCCGGGATCGGCGTTTCCTGCAGATAGACTTCGCCACTGTTCTTGACCGAGATCGTGATCGGTTGCGTCTCGGAATTCAGCGCCTTGGCCTGCGTTTCCGGCAGATCGATCGGAACACCGACCGTCATCATCGGGGCCGCCACCATGAAGATGATAAGCAGCACGAGCATGACGTCGACGAGCGGCGTCACGTTGATTTCGGAGATAACCCCCTTGTTGCGGCCACCGCGGCGGCGGCGTCCGCCGCCCCCTCCGCTATTGCCGCCTACAGCCATACCCATGATCGTCTACTCCGTTACTGCGCAGCCTGGCGCGGCTGCAGCTTCTCGTCGATCTGGCGCGAAAGGATGGCGGAGAATTCGTCCGCAAAACCTTCCATGCGAGCTGAGAGCTTGCCCGCGTCGGCGGAGAACTTGTTGTAGGCGATAACCGCCGGAATAGCGGCGACGAGGCCGATAGCGGTCGCGAGAAGCGCTTCTGCGATACCCGGTGCGACAACCGCGAGGTTGGTAGACTTCGAACCGGCGATTGCCTGGAACGAGGTCATGATACCGACGACCGTACCGAAGAGACCGATGAACGGACCGGCCGAACCGATCGTCGCAAGCGACCCAAGGCGGGCCGAGAGATATTCGGATTCACGGGCGAGTGTGACGTCCATGGCGCGGTCGATACGCATCTGCAGACCGATCGGCGAACGCGCACCGCGCTCGAAGGATTTCTTCCACTCGCGCATCGCCGCGACGAAGATCGCCGCAAGGCCGGTATTGTTGCGCTCGGAAAGCGTCCGGTAAAGTTCTTCCAGCGACTGGCCCGACCAGAAGACCTGCTCGAACTTGTCGAACTGGCGACGGGCGCGTCCGTAGGCTAGATATTTGTCGATGACGATAGCCCAGGTCCACACCGAAGCGGCGATAAGGCCGAGCATGACCAGCTTGACGACGATGCCGGCCTGCATGAAAAGCGACCAGAGACTAACGTCGGTCGTGGCTGCTGCCAATCCTACTTGTTCCATAGATCCAAAATCCCCGAATCCAAACGCCCGGCGCTTGACCGGGCGGCACGAAGTGATCACGCAAGAATGTCTGGCGGCCGCCGTCCAAAGCCCTGGTCAAGCTTCCCAGCTCTTCTTCCGCCTTCTTGCCGTCAAATTTGGTCAAAGGAAGGCGTGCGTCGCACAAACTCCGACTCCGCGAGTAAGACACTATTATGGTTAATAGATCGTTAGTGCCAGACTATGACAGCGGGAACGTCGCGGGAGATTTTGTTCCTGGATTAACTTGACCGGAGAATCGCCCGGTTGCTGAACACAGCGCTCATCTTGCAGCGCGGCAATTCCTTCACATAAAATTCAAGTTTTTTCAAGTCCTCGATTCCGTCACTTTGACGCAGAAAGCGCAGGCTTTAGCCTGGTTATTTTCAGCTTTCAGGAATGAGCATTTGCCTTGCCAGCGCCTCCGGCAACCGGCGCGGCCTGCCCTTGGCGTTGATCACGGCGATGATCACTTTGGCGGCGATCAGCAAAGTATCGTCGCGGCGGATTTCCTGGTTGAGCACCATCTTTGCGCCGCCGGCCTTTTCGGTGTGTGTGATCACGGTCAAAATGTCGTCCATGCGGGCCGGGCTTTTAAAGTCGATCTCCATGCGATGAACGACGAAAACGAGTCCCTCCTCGTCCGCATTGACGAGCTCTCGCTGCTCGACACCGAGGCAGCGCAGATAGTCGGTGCGACCACGTTCGAGGAAATGCAGATAGCGTGCATGATAGACCAGACCGGAGAAATCCGTATCTTCATAATAGACCCGCTGCACGAGTCGGTGGCCTATCTCGGTGAGTTCGCCGGAAATAGAAAAACCGTGTTCCGCCATAATTTTCTCCAAACTTTCCGCCCTCTTTGGCGCAACACGTCTCGACAGGCAAGCATTGAACAATTGTCATATTTCCTAACTATCCCCGTTAGGACGCAACCGATGAGGAGCCAGTGGCATGAAGATTGCGGTGATGGGCGGAGACGGTTTCATCGGTTGGCCAACCTCGCTGCATCTCTCCGATGCCGGGCATGACATCCACATCCTCGACAATCTCTCCCGCCGCTGGATCGATACCGAGCTCGGCGTCCAGTCGCTGACGCCGATGGACTCCATTCAGGAGCGCACTCGTATCTGGCATGCCGAAACCGGCCGCCGCATCCACTTCAATCTGATCGACCTTGCCCGCGACTACGAGCTCCTGAAGAAGTGGCTCGCGGAAAACCGTCCGGATGCGATCATCCATTTCGCCGAGCAGCGCGCCGCGCCCTATTCGATGAAAAGCGACCGGCACAAGAATTACACTGTCAACAACAACGTCAGCGCCACGCATAATCTCTTGAATGCATTGGTCGAGTTGCAGCTCGATGCGCATCTGATCCACCTCGGAACCATGGGCGTCTATGGCTATTCGACTGTCGGTGCCGCCATTCCGGAAGGTTACCTGCCTGTCGGCATCGAGACGATGGATGGCGAAACTGTCTCGCAGGAAATCCTCTATCCGTCCAATCCCGGCTCGATCTACCACATGACCAAGTGCCTGGATCAGTTGCTCTTCCAGTTCTATGCCAAGAATGACGGCCTCAGGATCACCGACCTGCATCAGGGCATTGTGTGGGGCACGCATACTGAACAGACGCGCCGCCATCCACAGCTCATCAATCGCTTCGATTATGACGGCGATTACGGCACGGTGCTGAACCGTTTCCTCATTCAGGCCGCCATCGGCTATCCGCTGACCGTCCACGGCACCGGCGGGCAGACGCGCGCCTTCATCCACATCCAGGATTCCGTTCGCTGCATCGAACTGGCGCTTCAGAATCCCCCCGCCCGCGGCTCACGCGTCGAGATCTTCAACCAGATGACGGAAACCCACCGCGTGCGCGATCTTGCGGAGATGATCGCCAAGATGGCCGGTTCCGAAGTCGTCTGGCTGCCCAATCCGCGCAAGGAAGCTGCCGAAAACGATCTGGTCGTCAGGAACGACAAGTTCCTCGGCCTTGGCCTCAACCCGATCACGCTGCAGGCTGGCCTGCTCGACGAAATCGTCGAAGTCGCCAAGAAATTCGCTTACCGTGTCGACCGCTCCCGCGTCCCGGCCGTCTCCGCCTGGACCAAGGATATCGCCGCGACGATCAATCACGACCCGGAAGGCAAGCGGCTGAAGTCCGTATCATGAGTAGTGCTTTCTTCTCGAGGCAACGGCCTTGCCGAAGCGAGGCCGTTCAGGAAAGTACACCGCATCCATGACCCCTGCCCCGCACTTCGCCTACGTCACTCTCGTCACCAACGCTGATTACGCCATGGGCGCGACGGCACTGGTCAACTCGCTGCGCCGCACTGGTACGGACGCGGCCATTGTCATCCTGCACACCGGCGGTGTTGACGCGGCCACCCTCGCCCCACTGGACGCTCTCGGCTGCCGGCTGATCAAAGTCGGCCATCTGCCTTTGTCTGATGCTTTCAATGAGCGGCATGGGCGCGGCAATCTCCATTCCGCAGCACCTTTCACCAAGGGCCGCAAACCGGCCTTTCACTCGCCGCTCGACAATTTCTGCAAGCTCCGCCTCTGGCAACTCGTCGAATATGAGCGCTGCGTCTTCATCGATGCCGATGCGATCGTCTTGAAGAACGTCGACAAGCTCTTCGCCTATCCGGAATTCTCCGCGGCGCCGAATGTCTATGAAAGCCTTGCAGACTTCCGCCGCATGAACTCCGGCGTCTTCGTCGCCCGCCCCTCGCACGAGGCCTTCCGGAAGATGCTCGCGGTTCTGGATCAGCCCGACATCTTCTGGCGGCGCACGGATCAGACCTTCCTCGAGACGTTCTTCCCCGATTGGCACGGCCTGCCGGTCTATTTCAACATGCTGCAATATGTGTGGTTCACCATGCCGGCTCTGTGGGATTGGAAGAGCATTTCTATCCTGCACTATCAATATGAAAAACCTTGGGAAAAAAATCATCCCAAGGCCGCGAGGCTACAACCTTTGATCGATTTGTGGCATTGTTTCCATACTGGCGGCCATGTGCCGGAGATTGCATCTCTGGCCAATCCGGATGAGGCGGCATGAAAGTACTGGTATCAGGCGGAACGGGCCTCGTCGGACACTATATCGTCGAAGAGCTGCTTTCTGCCGGATATCAGGTGATTATCGGCGGACGGCGTGCGCCGCTCCCCCGATCCTTCTCTCGTCCGGTCGATTTCGTCCCGCTTTCGCTCGATCCGGACAAGGACGATATCGGCGCCTTCGACGACGCCTATTTCTTCGTGCACGCCGCCTTCAATCACATCGAAGGAAAATATCGCGGCGGCGAAGGCGATGACCCGAAGGCATTTCACCGCCTGAACCTCGACGGCACCGTAAAACTCTTCGAGGAAGCAAAGCGCGCCGGTACCCGCCGCTGCATCTTCATCTCCAGCCGCGCCACCTATGGCGAGCATGCACCTGGCACCGAGCTTTTCGAAACCATGCCCGCCACGCCGGAAACCCTTTACGGACAGGTCAAGCTCGATGCGGAACGCACGCTCGCCCATCTTTCCGGACCAGGCTTTGCCGGAGCAAGCTTACGGGCAACAGGCGTTTACGGTGACCGTTCTCCAAACAAATGGGATCGACTGATCGATGACTATCTGAGCGGCCAGCCCATTTCCTCACATGCGGGAACCGAGGTACATGGTCGCGATCTCGGCCGCGCCGTGCGGCTGATGCTGGAAACAGAAAGCGCCCGAATCTCAGGCGAGATCTTCAACGTTTCGGATATCGTCGTCGATACGAAGGATATCCTCTCGTCGATGCGGCATCACGCCGACTGTCCCTTCCCGCTGCCAGAAGCAGCGGACAAGGCAGAGCTTTGCGCTATGAACACAGGCAAGATTCGCGCGCTCGGCTGGAAGCCCGGCGGCATACCCCTTTTCGAGCAGACGATGCGGCAATTGGCCGAGAAACAAACCGTTTCGCGGCCCAGTTCCACGCAAGTCTGATCTGGCAGAGTACGCCCCAAATGTAATCGGGGGTATATTATGCAGCTCGCAACCGTTTCGGCGACCACCCTTCTGCGCGGCACCCAACCGGCACAATCCGGCGTATCGTCCACGAGAGATGAGCCCGACACCGGTGTATTGAAGATCCAGCGGCAGTCGCTGGCGCTGGAGCAGGTGCGCAATTCGCTGGCAAGCTCCGCTGACGATGCAAAGAGCCGCGCCCAGCGCAAGCTGGAAGAAGCCAAGCAGGAGCTTCAGGCGCTGAAGACGGCGGGCTTCCCGCCTGAAGTGATTGCGCGTCTCGCCGCCGAACTCGCGCGAAAGGTCGGCGCCGCGGCCTCCGAATTCGCCTCGGCCGTTGCAACCGGGGGCTCCTCCGACGCAGGTGCTACGACCAGCATTGCAGCCATATCGGCTTCCACCGCCACCACGGCCGATGCCACCGCCAATGCGACGGCCGACGTTGTCGCAAGCGATGCAACGGCTTCTACCGAGGCAAAACAGGGCACCGAAACGACAACGGAAACGGTGGAAGGCGGCACGGACACTGCGGAAACAGATGGCGCGGCTCATGCCCGCAAAGCCTATCAGGAAATCGTCGAGGACGGTCCGAAGTCCTCGGCAATTTCCGCCGATGACCGCAAGACGATGGAGGAGTTCAAATCCGTCGTCCGCGAGCTGAAGCAGATCCTCGAAAAGGCCATGCGCGATCTGCGTGAAAAGAACCGTGACGCCGTCGAAGGTGCAATCGGAGCAGCACAATCAGCCGTGACCGGGCTGTCGGCTGCCGTGCCGACGGCGACCATTCCTTCGAGCATCGTTGTCTAAGCGCGAGGCGCTGCCGTCTGTGGCAGAAAATGAATCGTTGCGTGGTTGACGAGCAGGACAAGGCAGGCGGCGAAGACAGTTGCAAATAGCCTATCCAGCAGTGCTGACGTTGGCAGGGCATGATCGGCGGTTCCCATCGCCATCATCATCAGCGGCGTCATCACGATCGAATAAGCGAGATAATTCCTGGCCCGAAGGAAGGGCCTGGTGCCGCCGAGCATGCCGATGACAAGCACATCGGCCCAACTTGGCAAGGTTAGAAGCGACAGCAATCCCGCACAGCAGACACCGAAGAGAACGCCGATCACTCTTTGCGTCGTCTTCAGCGGCAAACGCTCCGGCCGCCGCTCGATCAGCAGCACCAGCGCCAGCGCCGCCCAGTGAATGTCATGATCGGGAAAGAACAAGTGGGTGAGCGAAACTGCGCCCAGGCAGGAAACCAGCCGGACGGGATATTGCCAACCCGCCGGTTCCGCCAGGGAGCGCCGCAGCCGGTTGAATTTCTGTCTGGCGGTCGGCTTGCGGTCATCCTCAACCGGCTCTGCCAGATGATGGCGAATATGCGCGACGACCGCAGCCATCACCATATGGAGAGCGACAGCAAAAAGCGCGCCGCCGATGACAATCGCAAAAATGAGCAACGGATCTGCCGTGGTGGTAGAAACGATGCCGCCGACCATGACGAGATAAAAGACGAAGCGCATGGCGGCGGCGACAACAACGCGATCGAAGCCGCCGACGACGCCGGCAAGTCCCGCGATCAGCAACAGGCCGATCTGCCACGCACCGCCCAGCCGCCCAATTGCACAGGCAAGCCCGGTCGCAAGCATCAACACCAGCAATGCAGCCCCTGCGCTCGCAGCTTGCGTCCTCAGCCTGCCGTGCGCTACCGTCCCGCTCATCGCCATGCCACCGATCAGGCCAAGCCCCGTATGATGGCCTCTCGCTGCAAGCAGAGCCGGAACGGCCATGGCGAGCGCCGAAACGGTGATTTCGACCGCCGTCACTTCCTTCTCAGTCGACCAGCGAAAGGCTCCGGCAAAGTGATTGAGTGTCTTTTCCATCAACCGTCTCTCGATCCAGGGATGGGGCTCGATCAATACAATACGCACTGCGTACTATATGTCCACTAACAACGACGCCGCCGCGACACTCATCCTGCGTTCGGTCCTGCTGCTCGGCCGCCGCCTGCGCGGCGCACGGTCCGAAAGTCCGCACAGCCTGGCGACCATCGCGATCCTCGCCACTCTTCATCGCTTGGGTCCGATGCCCGCCTGGCGTCTTGCGCTCGAGGAGCGCCTGCAACCGCAATCGGTCACCCGCATCATCGCCGCTCTCGAGCGTGACGGACTGATCAGCCGGATGCGGAGCGAAGCCGATCGCCGCGAGATCGAACTGTCGATCACCCGTCATGGCCGCAACATACTGTCGGAGGATATGGGCGCTCGCCGCGCCTGGCTGGAAAAAGCGATGGACGAACGCCTGACTTCGCAAGAGCGCAAGGCGTTGATCGAGGCGTCGGAGCTTATGCTGAAGCTCGCCTATGCCCATCCCGAGGGCGAGGCGCAATCAGGCGAGGAATAGACCCTTTTCACCTGTCGCCTCCAGCCGCAAGCGGTTATGTTCGCTCGGCAACGATACTGGATTTGAGATGACGCCCAAGGAATTGAAGGCTCAATTGCGCGCCGAACGTCTGGCTGCCCGGGACGCCATCCCGACAGATCTTCGCACAGCCAAAAGCCTCGACATGGCAGCTCATGCCGGCGATGCGATTGCTTTTGCGCCCGGTACAACCATCTCCGGTTTTCTGCCGATCCGCTCGGAAGCAGACCTGCAGCCGTTGATGGCGCGGTGGCGCGGGCGCGGCGGCCGTCTTTGCGTGCCCGCAATCATCGACAAGCAAACCATCGTCTTTCGGGAACTCGTCCACGGTGCGGCACTGAGGAGCACCGGCTTCGGCACGGTCGGCCCAGGCGAAGATGCTGCCATCCTCGACCCCGAAATCATGCTCGTGCCGCTATCGGCCTTCGATTCCCGCGGCCACCGCATCGGCTACGGCGCCGGCCACTATGACCGGGCAATCGACCGTCTCAGACAAAAAGGCCTGTCACCGAAGCTGATCGGCATTGCATTTGACTGCCAGGAAGTGGCAGAGGTACCCGCTGAGCCGCATGACATAAGCCTGGATGCCATCCTGACGGAAAGCGGCCTGCGCCATTTTACCTCACGGATTGGATAGGGAATGCGACTGCTATTTCTGGGTGACATGGTCGGCAAGACGGGACGCACGGCGGTTTGGGACCGCCTGCCTGGCCTGGTTTCCGACCTGAAGCTCGATTTCGTCATCGTCAACGGCGAGAACGCCGCCGGCGGCTTCGGCATCACCGAAGACATCTTTCTGGAAACGATCAATGCCGGCGCCGATGTGGTGACAACTGGCAATCACGTCTGGGACCAGAAGGATGCCGTCGCCTTCGCGGGCCGCCATGACCAGTTTTTGCGTCCGGCAAACTATCCGCAGGGTACGCCCGGGCGCGGCTCGGGTCTTTTCTATGCGCGCAACGGCGCGCGCGTGCTCGTCGCCAACATCATGGGCCGCGTCTTCATGCATCCCGAGCTCGACGATCCTTTCAAGGCGGCCGAAACGATCCTTGCCGCCTGTCCGCTGAAGGAACAGGCCGACGCCATCATCTTCGATTTCCATGCGGAGGCGACGAGCGAAAAGCAGTGCTTCGGCCATTTCGTCGATGGCCGCGCCAGCTTCGTCGTCGGCACCCACACCCATGTCCCGACCGCCGATGCGCAGATCCTCAATGGCGGTACAGCCTATATGTCGGACGCCGGCATGTGTGGCGATTACGATTCCTCGCTCGGCATGGACAAGGAAGAACCGCTCAACCGCTTCATCTCCAAGATGCCGAAGGGCCGCATGGAAGCAGCAACCGGACCTGCCACCATCTGCGGCGTTGGCGTGGAAATTTCCGATGCGACGGGCTTGGCAGAGAAGATCGCCCCCCTGCGCCTCGGCCCGAGGCTTGCCGAGACGATCCCGGAATTCTGGCGCTAGCGCCTCGTAACACGCAATTGTGAGCATGCCGCGTCTGGACCGCTGCGGCAGCATGCCGCATCCTCCGGGCGTCGTGAAAGCGCCGGAGGGTGGCATGAGGCCGCACTGTTTTGTCCTCGCTATCGCATGTTTTGCGGTTTTCTCCGCTCCGAACCTTGCCACAGCCCAGGAAGATCGAAGACCGGTCAGCCAGTGCCAGGCCATCGCGCAAAATATTCCCAAGGCCTCTTTCGCGAGTTTCTCCGGCGCAGCGCCGGTAATTGCTGCGGTTTCCGAAGTTGAGGACGTCACGTTCACCTACCTCGGACATTCGACTTTCGAGATCGAGACGCCTGGCGGCATCGTCATCGCCACTGATTATAACGGGTGGTACAGGCCGGCCGTCACACCCGATGTCGTCACCATGAACAAGGCCCACTCGACGCATTATACGCTGACCCCGGATCCAGACATCAAACACGTGCTGCATGGATGGAGCGACGTGCCTGGCGGAAAAGCCAAAATCAATCTCCTCGTCGGCGATGCCTATATCCGCAATGTGACGACGGACATCCGCTTCAGCTACGGGCTCGGCGGATCGCAACAGGACGGCAATTCCATTTTCATTTTCGAAATCGCCGACCTCTGCATCGGCCATCTCGGCCACCTCCATTATGAGCTGACCGACGCACATTATACGGAAATCGGCAGGCTGGATGTAGTCATGGTGCCGGTCGACGGCGGTCTGACCATGGGAGCCGACAGCATGAGCCGCGTCATCAAGCGGCTGCGGTCATCGCTGATCCTGCCGATGCATCGCCGCGGCCCGCCTGTCAACGCCTTCATCTCGATGTTCGGCAACGGCTTCGACGTCAATTATGCGCCCGACAATAGCCTGACCGTTTCGATGCGTACGCTACCGAAAAAGCCTCTGATCTATGTAATGAAGGACGTGCAGTAAGAAGGTCCGCCGGGCTCGATCCCAAGCCTTTGTCTCACGCAAATTGCAAATGCCGTTTGATGCCGACGTCAGGCATCTTCTCCTCGTCGAAATTGGCCTTGGCAATTTCCCAGCCGAATTTCAGCTTGCTTCCGGTCGAGACCCAGATGTCGGCGTCGTCGACATGCATGGAAAGCATCGTCAGCTTCGGATCCTTCTTGCCGCCTTCATACCAGGCAGCCACGACAGAGTTCCAGAACTCCTCGATTTTTGCGGGATCAGGACGCACCTCGATAACCCCGGACAGGCAGGCATGATAGTCATGGTTCTTGCCGATGACGCAGAAATGCGCGCGGCTGCCGGGTTTGATCATCTGTACGAGTTCGGCATCCGTCTTGGTATAGAACCAGATCGTATTGGTGGTCGGATCGACATTCGGAGCCATGGGCTGCATATGCATGTCGACGCCTGAAAGGCCGAGCATGCCGGCATGGATGTCGTTGATTTGATCCCAGAGTTGACGCGCCGGTTGTTCACGGGCTTCGCTGAAGCTTGCCATAGCCGTTCCTTTCCTGCTGGTGTTGTCGGTTGAAAACGTCATCTTTGCCGCTTTGTTCCGCCATTCGCCATGCCACCAGAGAAGGATTGAAAAGCTGCTTTTTCCTTGAATATCGCCCTTTCCGATCTTATAAGGCGGCCCATTCCGAACAATGAGACGTGAACAGGGGTGCCATGGCTGGCCATTCACAGTTTAAAAACATTATGCACCGCAAGGGCCGTCAGGATTCCGTGCGCTCGAAAATGTTCTCCAAGCTCGCGCGCGAAATCACCGTTGCCGCCAAGGCCGGCCTGCCCGACCCTTCGATGAACGCCCGCCTGCGCCTGGCGATCCAGAACGCCAAGGCCCAGTCGATGCCGAAGGACAACATCGATCGCGCCATCAAGAAGGCTTCCGGCGCCGACACCGAGAACTATGACGAAGTCCGCTACGAAGGCTACGGCCCGGGCGGCACGGCGATCATCGTCGAAGCCCTGACCGATAACCGCAACCGCACCGCCTCCAACGTCCGCTCGATCTTCACCAAGGCCGGCGGCGCACTCGGCGAAACCGGCTCGGTTTCCTTCTCCTTCGATCATGTCGGCGAAATCACCTACAAACTGTCCGCCGGCGATGCCGACAAAGTCATGGAAGCCGCGATCGAAGCCGGCGCCGATGATGTGGAGACCGACGAGGAAGGCCATTACATCACCACCGCCTTCGAGGCCTTAGGCGAAGTTGCCAAGGCGCTTGAAGCATCCCTCGGCGAAGCCGAGACTGTGAAAGCCGTCTGGCGCGCCCAGAACAACGTGCCGGTCGACGAAGAAAGAGCGCAGTCGCTGCTTAAGCTCATCGACTCGCTCGAAGACGATGACGACGTCCAGAACGTCTACTCGAACTTCGAAGTCTCGGAAGAAGTTCTGGCCAAGCTCTCGGCTTGAAGCCGTCCACGATATTGAATGGAAAACCCGGCCATTCCGCCGGGTTTTTTTGCTTGCTAGGATGCTTGCCGGCTAGGCCGCGGCCCGCATGAAATTGCCGAGTCCGGCAAAGAGCTCCACCGATTTCAACCGTGCCTCGATATCATGGATCGGCATGGAGATGATGACCTCATCGGCCTGCGTTTCCTTGAGGAATTCATTTAGCTGGGCCTCTGCCGTGGCTGGGGAGCCGACGACGGCGTAACGCAATGTGTGCTCCACATTCATCTTTTCCATCGGAGACCAGAAGGCGTCCATGTCTTTGACCGGCCGCGGGAAAGGACCACGCACATTGCGCCTGAGATTGACAAATTGCTGCTGTGCAGAGGTGAAGTGATACCGCGCTTCCTCGTCCGTTTCGGAAACAGCGCCCATGACGCCGACCATCACATAGGGCTTGTCCAGTTCCGAGGAAGGCTGGAACCGGTCGCGATAGATTGCGATCGCATCAAGCAGCATGTCAGGCGCAAAATGCGAAGCAAAGGCGAAGGGGAGACCGAGCATGGCCGCAAGCTGGGCGCTGTAGAGACTGGAGCCGAGCAGCCATATCGGAATGTTCGAATTGCTGCCGGGTACAGCGAGGATTGCCTGGTTTTCGATCGGTGCCCCCAGAAGCTGCTGTAGTTCCACTACATCATTGGGAAAACTGTTTGCACCCGCATCGAGGTTACGCCTGAGCGCCTGCGCCGTTCGCATGTCCGTTCCCGGCGCCCGGCCGAGACCGAGATCAACGCGGCCGGGAAATAGCGCTTCCAGGGTGCCGAACTGCTCAGCAATGACGAGCGGGGCATGGTTCGGCAGCATAACGCCACCCGAACCGATGCGGATGGTCTTCGTCACCGCCCCGATCTGGCCGAGAATGACCGAGGTCGCCGCGCTCGCGACGCCGGGCATGCCATGATGCTCCGCCATCCAAAAACGCGTATAGCCGAATTCCTCCGCCTTCTGTGCCATGCGCTTCGACGCCGCAAAGGATTGGCTGATGGTCGTGCCGTCTGCCACAGGGGAAAGATCGAGAATGGAAAAGGGAACCATGAAAACCTGCCGCGCAAGAATGGGAGTGCGGTTTATGTAGGTTCGCCGTGGCTCTATTCCAAATCGCGGCTTAAACAAAAGCTGTCGCAGAAAATAACCGTCATTTGTCGAAAACCGGGGAGAATTTCAACGCACCTGATGGTGGCGATCCTTTGAAGACGATCCGCTGCACATAACGCGTGTCGAGATCGCCATAGGTGAGCTTCCCATCGCTCTCGAAACCGACGCCGCGATAAACTGCGGGATTTCCGATCAGCGCGCAGCCGGTCGCATCACACTCTCTCAGCAGACCAAGCCCCTTCAGGATCAACGCTCGGCCGATTCCCTGCCTTTGCCGTTCCGGTTTCACCGAAATCGGCCCCAGCCCAAACCATCCATCCTCGATATCGCCGACCGTGATTGGCGAGAAGGCAACATGGCCGACAATCTCTTCGCCCTCTTCCGCGACAAGAGATATTGTCAGGTCACCCGACGCGCGGAGATCTCTGACGATCTGAGCTTCGGTATTGTTGCTGAAAGGCATTGATTCGAACGCCGTCCACGTCAGCGCGTGAATGGCGTCGGCATCATCGGGTCTTTCGAACCGGATCAGCAAGATGCGGTCAGGCTCGCTTGCGCAGCAGATGTACGTCGGCGCTGTACTGCTGACCTTCGGCAAGCGTAAAATTGCCGAGCTGACGGTCCATCTCTACGGCCTCGGTTGCCAGACGGTGGATGGCAGCTGTCGTCTCCTCGACCATCGCCGCATTCTGCTGGGTCATGGAATCGAGCTCGGCGACCGCGCTGTTGATCTGTCGCAGGGTGTCGGCCTCTTCACGGGTGGATTCCATGATTTCGTTGATCTGGCCATCGATGGCTTCGACATGACCGCCTATGCTAGCGAGCGCAACGCCTGCCCTCTCAACAAGCGCAACGCCGCTTTCAACCTCATGCGTGGATTTCTGCAACAGACTGGAGATTTCCTTGGCAGCGCTCGAAGAGCGTTGCGCCAATTCGCGTACTTCCATGGCGACGACTGCAAAACCCTTGCCGCTTTCGCCCGCGCGTGCCGCTTCGACGCCGGCATTCAATGCCAGCAGGTTTGTCTGGAAGGCGATATCGTCAATGACGGAGATGATGGTGTTGATCTGCCGCGATGACGCCTGGATCGCTTCCATCGCTGCGATCGTCTCGCGCATGATCTGGCTGGAGCCGACCGTCTCCTTCTTTGCGTCGCGGGCGATGCGCGCGGCCTGCTCGGCGCGTTCGATCTGTACGCGCACCGACTGGGTGATGGCGCTGATCGCGTTAGCCGTCTCGGTAATCGAGCTTGCCTGCCGCTCGGTGCGGCCAGCCAGTTCATCGGCACCGGTGCGCATCTCTTCGGAACCTGCACGGACGGCCATGGAATTGCCGCCGATCGCCGTCATCGTCTCGTTGAGCGTTGCCAGCGCCTCATTGAAGTTCACGCGCAGACTTTCGAGTTCGCTCGGAAAGCGTTTTTCGATCTGGTAGGCCAGATCACCGCTGGCCAGATGATGAAGCCCCTCGTCGAGCGCTGCGACGACATCCTGCAGGCTGCGGGCTTCCGCCTCTCGCTGCGCAAGGTTCTGCTGGCGCTCGCTTTCGGCACGCGCACGCGCCCGCTCATTCTCGGCTTCGAGTTGGCGACCTTCGATCAGCGACTGCTTGAAACGACCAAGCGCCTTCGCCATGGTGCCGATCTCGTCCTTGCGGTTCTCGCTGCCGATCTCGACATCCAGCTTGCCGTCAGCGACTTCGCGGGTCACGCCGGCAAGCCGGACGAGCGGTGAGAACAAGAAGTTGGTGATGAGCCCCGTGGCGATCGCCATGATGACGAGAACGCCGACGCCGATCGAGGTCAGCAGCGTGGCGATCTCGATCGAGCCAGCGTTCAATTCGCTGAGCAGCATGCTTTCAACGACGAGGAAACGGTCGCCACGATAATCAATGCCACGCACATAGGCGCGGGCCGCACCATCGGCGCGATCGAAATCCGCGACCGTCATTGCCGAACTCGCAAGTGCATCCTTGATGAAGGTGAACGGCGCAGTATCCAGCGTTGCAAGCTGACCAGATGCATTGAGGCCGACGGCCGAGCCATCTGCCGAAATGATGGCCGCCTTTGCCGTGCTGCCGGACACGATACCCTTCGCGAGAATGCTGGTGACGACATCGTCGCGCACCTTGAAGAGCATCAGCCCCTTCGCCTGCCCGAGCTTGACGATCGGAACTGCATAGAAGATCGCCGACTTGCCGCTTCCTGCATCGACGCGCAGACCGGAGAAGGCCGTCGGCGCGGAATCGTCGGTCGCCTTGGCGGTGTTTTCCATTGCCTTGGCATAGGCGATGCCCGCTCCGGTCGATTTCCAAGCATCTGACTTCAGGTTTTCGGCGAAGTCGTCGTTCTTCTTGTAGGAATAGAGCACGGTGCCATCGAGATCGACGATCAGGAGGTCGCTGAAGGCGGTATCGGCGAGGTCGCGCGCCACCTCGCCCTGCGTCTTCTCATGGCTCGAATAGTAGAAACCGCTTGGCCCCTCGGGCTTTGCAAGCTTCTCGCGCTGGTCGGCCGGGTTCGGATTATTCGTGATGAAGGCCTTCTTCAGCTCCCCGCGTGCGTCACCCGAGCTCTTCTCCATCGTCTTCCAACCGCTCTTCAGGTTGGTGATCGACATCTGCAGCGCTTCGATACGCGCAATCGAGGTCGCTTGATTTTCAAGCTGCACAAGCTGATCCTGCAGCATGTCGCCGCGGAAGATCAAGACGCTCTCCTTGGCCTTCAGCGCCTGCTCGTCGGAAATGCGGCTGCTGGCGAAATAGGCGAGGATATTGATCACCGCGACCGAGAGCGTGGTCAGCAGGATGAAGGTGGCTATCACCTTGAAGGACAGGGACTGAAATCTCTGAGCCATGAAATACGAACCCTTCGGAACAGCGGCGCCGGCGAGTGGAAGCACGGAGACATCACCCGCCGGTTGAAATGCAAACAGACCATCAGAAGCCTTAAGCTTTGCGAAAGCTGGCCCCTCTCACATTTGACGGACTAGAATTCAGGCATCCGGTTTAATTCGCGGTAAACACCGCCCCGCAAAAACAACGAATGTTTTCGCTTTGTTCACACATCAATGGCACTTATTTCGTCATCGCTATAAGGTGAGCTATGCAAAACACGATTCGTATCATCGGTATCGATCCCGGCCTTCGCCGCACCGGATGGGGCATCATCGATACGCTCGGCAATTCGCTGCGCTTCGTTGCCTCGGGAACTGTCACTTCGGATGGTGACATGGACCTCGCTTCCCGCCTCTGCCAGCTGCATGACGGCCTTGCCGATGTGGTCCATTCCTACAAGCCGGATGAGGCCGCCGTCGAGCAGACTTTCGTCAACAAGGATGCGGTAGCAACCCTCAAGCTCGGCCAGGCCCGCGGCATCGCCATGCTAGTGCCGGCCCGCGCCGGTCTCCCGGTATCGGAATATGCGCCGAATGCCGTGAAGAAGACCGTCATCGGTGTCGGTCACGGGGAGAAGCAGCAGATCCACATGATGCTGAAGATCCTGATGCCGAAAGCCGAATTCAAGGGCAACGACGCCGCCGACGCTTTGGCAATCGCCATCTGCCACGCCCATCATCGCGGCAGCAACAGAATGCGGGCAGCTGCCAACGCTCTCGCAACCCATCCTTGACGGAACAATATCATGATCGGCAAGCTGAAAGGCATTATAGATGAGATCGGCGACGACTATGTGCTCGTGGATGTGCACGGCGTCTGCTACGTCGCCTATTGCTCGGCGCGCACGCTCTCGAAGCTCGGTTCCGTTGGAGAAGCCTGCGTGCTCTTTATCGAAACCTATGTGCGCGAGGACCAGCTTAAGCTCTTCGGTTTCCAGACCCGGCTCGAGCGCGAATGGTTCAATCTGCTGCAAAGCGTGCAGGGCGTCGGCGCGAAAGTGGCGCTCGCCGTGCTTTCGACCCTGACACCTCCCGAACTTGCCAATGCGATCGCCCTCCAAGACAAGACCGCCGTTTCGCGCGCCCAGGGCGTCGGTCCCAAGGTCGCGATCCGTATCGTCACCGAACTCAAGAACAAGGCACCTGCCTTTGCCGGCGAGGCGATTAATATCGGCCTCAAGCAGGAGATCGGCGAAGGCGTGGCAGCCGCTCCCGTCGCCGACGCTGTTTCGGCGCTAACCAATCTTGGCTATTCGCGCGATCAGGCCGCCAATGCGGTCGCCGCCGCCATGAAGACAGCCGGCGAGGACGCAGACAGCGCCAAGCTGATCCGCCTCGGCCTGCGGGAACTTTCGCGTTGATTGCCCGACGGGATGTCAACGGCGACCGCTTGGTGTATGGACTTGAGCAAGCTTTGAACGGAAGTGCCTGATGACCGCTGATCGCCTGATAGCGCCTGAAAAGCGTGGCGAAGACCTGGATACGACGCTGCGCCCGCAGTCTCTGGACGAGTTCACCGGCCAGGCGGAAGCGCGTGCCAATCTCAAGATTTTCATCGAAGCAGCCAAGAACCGAGGCGAGGCGCTGGATCACGTCCTCTTCGTCGGTCCGCCGGGCCTCGGCAAGACGACGCTGGCGCAGATTATGGCGAAGGAACTCGGCGTCAACTTCCGCTCGACCTCCGGCCCGGTCATCGCAAAAGCCGGCGATCTCGCTGCGTTGCTGACCAATCTCGAAGAGCGCGACGTTCTTTTCATCGACGAAATCCATCGCCTCAATCCGGCGGTCGAAGAAATCCTCTATCCGGCCATGGAAGATTTCCAGCTCGACCTCATCATCGGCGAAGGCCCGGCCGCCCGCTCGGTGAAGATCGATCTGTCGAAATTCACGCTCGTTGCCGCGACCACCCGCCTCGGCCTGCTGACGACCCCGTTGCGCGACCGTTTCGGCATTCCGGTGCGCCTGTCCTTCTATACGGTGGAGGAGCTGGAGCTGATCGTTCGCCGCGGCGCCCGCCTGATGGGCCTTGGCATGACCGATGACGGCGCCCGCGAGATCGCGCGGCGCGCTCGCGGCACGCCGCGCATCGCCGGCCGCCTGCTGCGCCGCGTACGCGACTTCGCCGAAGTCGCAAGGGTCGAAGCCGTCACCCGCGAGGTCGCCGACGAGGCGCTGACCCGCCTGCTGGTCGACAATGTCGGCTTTGACCAGCTCGATAAGCGTTACCTCAACATGATCGCGGTCAACTTCGGCGGCGGCCCGGTCGGCATCGAAACCATTGCCGCCGGCCTCTCCGAGCCGCGCGATGCCATCGAAGACATTATCGAGCCCTACATGATCCAGCAGGGTTTTATCCAGCGTACGCCACGTGGCCGCGTTCTGACCGCAATCGCGTGGAAACATCTCGGCATGCAGCCACCTAAGGATATGGAGGCTGCGCAATTCGGGCTGTTCCGAGAGGATGATTGATTGATCAGCCGGCGCGGTTTCCTTAAATTGATGGGTGGCAGTTTTGCCGGCCTCATGGCACTCGGCGGATATGCCTTCGCCTATGAACCGCTGGCCCGGCTGACAATTTCCCGTTACAAGCTAACCCCGCCGGGCTGGACACCCGGTCTGAAGCTGCGTCTTGTCGCATTGGCCGATTTCCACGCCTGCGAACCCTGGATGTCGGCAGACCGCATCACCTCGATCTGCGCCCGCGCCAACGAACTGGAGGGCGACCTCACCTTCCTGCTCGGAGACTACGCGGCGGGCATGAACATGGTGACGGGTTACGTTCATTCCAGTGAATGGTCAAAGGCGCTGGCGACGCTCAAAGCCCCGCTGGGAGTCCATGCGATCATGGGCAACCATGATTGGTGGGAAGATAGAACCGCGCAGATGAATGGCGGAGGCGATACGTTCGGACATAGGGCTTTGGCCGACGCCGGTATTCCCGTCTACAGCAATCGCGCCGTCCGTTTGGAAAAGGACGGATATGGCTTTTGGCTGGCGGGTCTGGAAGACCAGTTGGCGCTCCTGCCGGGCAGGAAATGGGGCCGCAGCCGGATGCAGGGTCTCGATGATCTCGACGGAACGCTCGCGCAGGTTTCCGATGACCTGCCCGTCATCCTGCTCGCCCACGAGCCTGATATTTTTCCGCGCGTGCCCGAACGTGTATCGCTCACCCTGTCCGGCCATACGCATGGAGGACAGATCCGTCTTCTCGGTTATTCGCCGATGGTGCCCTCACGCTATGGCGATCGGTATGCCTACGGCCATATCCTAGAGAACGGCCGAAATATCATCGTTTCCAGCGGACTCGGCTGCTCCATCGCGCCCGTGCGCTTCGGCGTTCCGCCGGAGATAGTGGTCATCGATGTCGGATAATATCATGCCCAAGAGAACCGTCGTTCGCCTCAATGCAGGCCGCCAGCGCTTCAACTACCGCATTGCCGGGCTCGGCTTTCGTGATGGGCACGTGCTTGTCCATCGCGCCGTTCACGAACCTTTCTGGACTTTTCCCGGCGGCCGTGCGGAGATCGGCGAAACCTCTGAGGAAACGCTGAAGCGGGAGATGATGGAGGAGATCGGCGTCGAAGTGACCGTCGGTCGCCTGCTCTGGAGCGTCGAGAACTTCTTCCATTACGAGGGGCGCGACTGGCATGAACTCGGCCTCTACTATTTCATGGAAATCCCCCAGGAATTTCCGTTCCGCACGCATGAGATCATTCATCGGGTGGAGGACGGCGACAACCATCTGGAATTCAAATGGGTGCCTGCAACATTCCAGGCCCTGACTACGCTTGATATTCCGCCCTATTTCATCGCGGCCGAGATCGAGAACCTGCCCGCCTCGCCCCGTCATCTCGTGTGGCGAGACGGCGATCTCGATGACAAGAACTAGGGTAAACCCCCGCAAAAGCGTGAAGCGTTCTGCGTCCAGGATTGCCTGAAAACAAAGAGACAATGCATGCATTAAAGAGGAGAGGCGATGCCGAGTTTCGATCCCTGTCGCATGTTCCGAAAGCTCGCCTACAACAATGCCCTGGCGAACAACCGGCTTCTTGCCGCCTGCGCGACCCTCAAGCCCGGTGAATTCGAGGCAATGCGTATAAGTTTTTTCCCGTCGATCAAATCGACGCTGAACCACATTCTCACGGTCGACTGGTACTATGTCGATGGGCTGGAAGGCGGCACGCTCGGCCTTCACGCTTTCGACATCGAAGAACCCTTTGACGATATCCCGTCGCTCTCCACAGAGCAGGCGAAGGTCGACCAGCGTCTTGTTGCGATCTGCGAAGGTCTGACACCCGAGAAGCTTGCCTCGACCATGGAGCTTCAGCGCGAGGGCCGCATCCAGCGGGAACGCGTGGACGATGTGCTGAGTCACCTCTTCCAACATCAGACGCACCATCGCGGTCAGGTCCATGCCATGCTGGCTGGAAGCAGCGTCGCCCCGCCGCAACTCGATGAATTCATCGTCGATGACGATGCTAGGTTCCGAGGCGGCGAGGTTGCCGCCCTCGGCTGGAGTGAACAGATGCTGATGCGTTAGAGCATGTCGCGCAAAAACGCCGCGCGGTTTTGCGGTAACGACATGCGAAAACAAGAGCCTGAAGCGTGGCAAGCGAATCTGAAAGATCGCGCCGCTCTTTAGCCCTTGAGGCGCGCCTTCAAGCCGTCGACGATCGTCTTCGTCAGAAGATCGTAATTTTCGTCGAAGTGATGATCGCCCGGCAGTTCGATGACCTCGCCGCCGACGTCCTTGACGGCGGGACAGGCAACATCATCGTCATCATCCTTGCCGTAGATGCATTGGACGAGCTTCGGATCGGCACCCTTGAGGTCCTCGATAGGATCGCCGCCTGCCCCCTCGGTTTTCTGACCGAGCCATCCCATGACGGAGATGACATAATCGACCTGGTGCGACAGCGAGAGAAGCGAAATCTGCGCAACAGCCGCCTTCTCCGCAGGCTTCAAAAGCTGGTAGGAGGCGGGCACTATATCGGCGCCGAAAGAATAACCGATCAGCAGGACATGCTTGACCTTCCACTGCTTGCGGTAGAATTCGATGATACGGGAAAGATCGTCGGCCGTTTCTTGCGGCTTCCGCTCCGTCCAGAAATAGCGTAGCGAGTCGATGCCGACGACGGGGATGCCTTCCTTCTGCAGCTTGCCGCCCACTTCCTTATCGATATCGCGCCAGCCCCCGTCGCCGGAATAGATCACCGCCATCGTGTCCAGATTCGGGGTGGCGTCGAGAACGGCAAGCGGCAGGCCGAGCGGATTGTCGAAGGCGCCGGAAGCCGTCACCAGATCGTCGAGCGTATCGGCAAACACAGTCTGCGCATCGTCGGTGGATTCGCGGATTTCGATGGCGTCATGTGTCTTCTTGAGATCCTCGACATGAGCACGGCCATCCTTGTCGGCCTTGGGCGTGAAGGTGGCGATAACAGGATCCGGCAGAGCACCATCGGTGAGCCCATAGACGCTGCGGTCCCCGACCACCTTCTTCGTGGCCGGTGTACAGAGCTCCTTGCTCAACGGAATGCCGGCCCGCGGATCGACGGCAAATGTCTGGCCGATCGTCGCATCAGGTGTCTGTGCGGCAATGGCAAGCGCCAGCGCGCCGCCTTCGCCGATGCCGGCAACGATCGGCAGGTGATAGGGGCTGTTGCCGGCGGCGCGCTGTACCTGCTGGCTGAGCGATTCAATATCGGAAACCGTGTAGATGCAGCCATCGTTGAGACTGACGTCATAGCGGTTCAGCGCTTCCATATAGGACGGAAAATCGACGCCGATGACGACGGAACCCTGCGAAACCAGACGATCTGCCTCGGTCTTTTCATTGTCTCCCCAGCCCGCTGCATCGGAAATCAGGAAGACCGCGCCCTTCACCTCGCCCTGCGGCAGGAAGATGTGCGGCGAAGGGATAAGGCCAGTTTCGAAACTCTCAGTGGTTTCATCCGCAGCATAAGACGGCGCGGCGGCGAGCATGCTGACGCATACAGCAGCAAACAGATATTTTTTCATCATTTTCTCACTACCCCTTTCAATCCGCCCCCGATCAGAAACGTCGCATCCATCAATGCGATCATCGGATTGCCCCCTCCTGAAACCGCAAGATAGCGCGGTTGCCAGTGCGGATGAAACTTGGATTTGAAGGCGCGAAGCCCTTTGAAGTTGTAGAAGCGCTCGCCGTGTTCGAAGACGGTACCGCCGATACGGTCCCAAACAGGCGCCACCTCGCGTTTCGACATGCCGGAGAGGGGCGCCATGCCGAGGTTGAAATGTGTAAAACCTTGGGCGCGCAGATGTTCCATGATCTGCACGAACAGGAAGTCCATGGATCCCTTGGGCGCATCAGGCGAGAAGCGCATCAGGTCGATCGTCCCTTCCTCTTTCGCCGCGGTGACAAGGATATTGGCAAAGGCAACGATTCGGCCGTCCTTCTTGAGAATGCCGACCGGTTGCGACTTTACATAGTCCGGATCGAAGGCGCCAAGCGAGAAGCCCTTCTCCTTGGCATTGTGATGCTCGAGCCAAGCGTTGGAAACGGCCGAGAGATCGTCGATGATCCCGGGAATATCGACTGGTTCGACAACGCTGAATTCCAAACCGTCGCGCTGGGCGCGGCTTGCGGTCTGGCGCAAGTTCGCCCATTTGCCGCCCTTCATCTCGAAGGTGCGCAGATCGGTCACTGCCAGTTCGCCGAGCTTGAAGGCGCGCAGTCCGGCGTCGGCGCAATGCGAAAGCAGCGCCGGCGAGATCTGGTAGAATACAGCGCGGCAGCCTGCCGCGCGCGCCGCTTCCACGAAGCGCCAGACCAGTTCCGGCACAGCATGACGATCGCCGATCGGATCAAACAACGCTATCCACGAACGGCCCTGCCGGCCATACATGATGAAGGCGTCGCCCTTTTCCGAAAACATGATGGACTTATCGCCCATGCGCACCAGATTGGCGTCTGCGCTATCCTGTTTCTCGACGATTTCCACGGCACGGCGCACCGCCTCCTCATCTGCCGGTTCCGGTTTGAAAGTCGCCGGCCGCAACAGGCTGAAAATGGCAATGGCTGAGGAAATGATGGAGATGCCGAGCACGGCACGCAGGCCGCGCGGCGCTTCTGCGGCAAATTCGAACTGCCACCAGAGCTCGTTGCTGTATTCGACGTCACGATAGACGAAGAGCAGGATGACGACCGCGCCTCCGATAATCACAGCGATCGCCATCAGCCAGGAAGCCGTCATCGCCTGGTTGAGAAGCGAAGCATGGCGAGTAAAAAGCCGACGACTGACGAATAGGCCGAAAACGAGAAAGGCGAGGAAAGCCGCTTCGACAAGGGCGATCGCCTTCAGCAACGAGAGCGTCAAGGCAGCAACCGCCGAAAACACCGCCACCCACCAGGCGCCATCAAGCCTCTGGCCAAGGCCCCGCGCCGCAACGACCAGTGCAAGGCCAAGAAGGCTGGAGAGGAAGTGGGCACCTTCCACAATCGGCAGCGGCAGATAGTTGGAGAGGAATTCGAGATTCTGGTCAGGCGTCGGCGTCACGCTCGAAAAAATCAGCATGACGCCGAGAAGCAGCGCCAGTGCCGAAAGCAGCTGCGGCATCAGCCGCCCGCCGATGCGCCGCACGCTGGAGGCGGCCGGATGATCCACGAAGCGGCGAAGCTCCGTCACCGAAACCGCAAGGATGGCGATCAGCAGCGGCAAGACGTGATAGATCAGACGATAAAGAACCAGTGAGCCGAGGACGGCATCGATATTCACCGCGCTGCCGAGCGAAGCGATGATGACGGTCTCGAAAACGCCGAGGCCCGCCGGCACATGGCTCAGCACGCCAAGGCCGACGGCAATTGCATAAACTGCCAGAAACACCGGCCAGCCAATCGCCGTCTGTGGCAGGAGCACATAGAGCACTGAGGCGGAAGCCGCGATATCGAATGCGGTCACCAGGAACTGGCGCGACCAGGTACGCGAATCCGGCAGGCGGAGCGCGATCGACCCGATTTCGATCACCCGGCCTTCGCGGCCGATGACCATGAGAGAGCCGAGGATTGCCAGGATCGCTGCCGCGATGATGCGAAGCCACAGGCTGCTGACGCTGATCAGCGGGGCGATTTCATCGGCAATGACGAGGAGCGCAATTGCGGCGACGGCAGCCAGCCCGAGGCCGAAGGAAAGTGTCACGAAAGCGATGATACGGCCGATATCTTCGGGCGCAATTCCAAGCCGCGTATAGGCACGGTAACGGATCGCACCACCGGAGAGAGCGCCGAAACCGGCGGTATTGCCGACAGCATAGGCGCTGAAGGCCGTGAGGGCGACATGCGGGAAGGGCAGACGCCTGCCGATATAGTCGATGGCGTTGAGATCATAGAAGACGAGCGCCAGGAAGCTCAGCGCCGTAAAGAACAGTGCGATCAGGATCGAACTCGGCCGCGTTTCGGCCAGTGCCTCGACCACATCGTCATAGCGCACCTCATCCGTCAGCTGCATGATCGCATAGCCGACGAGGCAGAAAATGAGGAGCGTGGCGAGAGCCGTCAGCGGTGTGCGGTAGCGCCGGAAAAGTGCGCCAAAGGAAGAGCCCTCTTCCGGCTCTGAAGTAACTTCCAACTTGTCGTTACCCGACATCTCTTACCTGCCGTAATTGCCATCTCGCGGGAATCTCTTTTGAAAGACGTAACATAAGCAACATACAGGCTCTATGAACCATGTTGCGGCTACCCACACCCGCGCACTTGCCGCCTCCTTCATCCTCAATTGGGGCAAATTTGCGCAGTGCTGATCCCTGATCGCATTGCGATTTCGTAAGCTTTGTCTTTCAATCGAAGATCAGGTCGTCGGCTCTCCCGCGGCACGGGCCTGCGCCGCATAACGCGCCGCAGCGACGCTCGCCTCAATCTCGCGCTCGCCGGAGACCTGCACGGTCGGCACGGCGAATTCGATACCGTTCTCCTTGAAGGCATTGCGGATCATCGCCAGCGCATTGCGGCGGATGACGAACTGCTCACCGGGCTTGGTCATCATCGAAAGGCGGATTTCGATTGCGAATTCGCCGAACTGCTCAACCCCCTTCATCTTCAGCGTTTCGATGATATTCGGACCCCACTCGGGGTTGTCGAGAAGCTGCTGGCCGATCTGCTTGATGATCTTCTTCGTTTTCACGAGATCGGTGTCATAGGTCACGTTCAGGCTTATCTTGTCGATCGTCCAATCGCGGTTGAGGTTCTTGACGGCCCCAAGTTCCCCGAAAGGCACCGTCGTCAGCGGCCCACGATGATGGCGGAGTTTGACGGAACGCAGGCTGAAGGCTTCGACCACGCCCTTGTGGCTGCCGCTTTCGATATATTCGCCGACACGAAAAGCATCGTCCCACAGATAGAACATGCCGCTGATGACATCCTTGACGATGGTCTGCGCACCGAAGCCGACTGCGACGCCGACGACGCCGGCACCGGCGATCAATGGCCCGATCTCGATGCCGAGGCCCGAGAGTACCATCAGAACGGCGATCACGACGATGACGACGGCAAGGATGTTGCGGAAGATTGGCAGCAATGTCTGCAGACGCGCGCGCTTGACCTTGTCCTCATCGCTGACCGTGCTGTCGACGGGCGAATCCAGAAGCTTGCCGTCGATATAAGCCCGGACCAGATGCCAAAGAAGATCGGCCGCAAGGAGGATGACGATACCGCCGATAATACCGCGTGCCACTCGATCGATCATCGTTTCGTTCGACATCATCATCGTGGTGGTTTCGACGCCGAGCATGCGTCCAAGCCAGATCGCTGCAAAGGCGATGATCAGCGCCCGGACGCCACGGTCGAGTAACACAGTCGCGATGCGGCGTTTGGCAAGAAAACCCGCTTCGGCATAGTGGAAGGATTTGACCGCCAGCGTCGAAACGGCGAGCACCCTCGGCAGCAGCAGGAGATAGATGCACACCCAAAGGAGCCAATTGAAGCTCAGCACCCATATGCCCCAGAGCAGCAGGAAATAAAGGGTCAGCAGCCAGGTAATGGCATAACTGCGCCGGGTTTCATTGCCCGGCCGTGACCAGACAGCTTCGGTGGCAATCAAGAAGAGGCCGACGCCGAGCATATAGCCGATCAGATACCGCGCGCCCATCGAATAGCCGAGCGGTTGCATCGATTGCAGGACGGCCCAGCCGAAGACGAAATAGATGACAAACAAGGTGCAGCGGCGGAACCAGAACTGCGCGACAGCCGGATCAACCGCAACCGTCTCTCCCTCGCCGCGTGGCAAGGTGACCAGATCGACGATGACACCGCCAATGGAAACGGCGAAGCGTTGGACGACGACAGCGATGGCAATGGCAATCGCGACATTCAGGCTGACCGGCGGCCAATTGAAGCTGATCAACGTGAGTCCCGTCGCGAGGCCGAATACGATGGCCGGAATGACCCGAGCGGCAAGGCGCGTAACTGTCATCTGCGCTGCCCGCTCCCGCCTTTCACGTACCATCCTTCGCACCAGGATTTCGACGATGAAGCCGGTGACGAGGACTGCGAGAAATTGCCCGACCATGCGAAGCGGACCAGCCGCGCGCAATTCGCCGAGAAAAAGCGATGACGTCCGTGCGACTTCGGAAGGTAGTGTCATCGCCGCACCCGAGACCATGGCGATGTGCCTGCGGGCGTGCTGGAGGCGGTCGGACAATATCGACATTTCCTCGTTATTGCCGGTCGAGGCTGCGGGCGCCGCCATCTGCGTCGCCATCCATTGCTTCACTTCGGGCGTTTGCATCAACTCCATCATCTGCCGCACCTGGGCAGGCGGTGGCGCAACGTCGGTGGAAGTTGCCGGCGTCGTCTGCGCGGAAACGGCGCCGAAAAGAGAAAGCAGCATCATGATGCTGCAGATGCCGATCGCAGAAATTTGCCCCATGCCCGCCTCCGGTTTTGCACGTCAGGCATTTATGCAAGTGCTGCGCCGGAAAAGCCAGACAGACAAATGGTCTAGCTATCGTGGCGAAAACAAAGCCGCCGGACCTCGCGGACCGGCGGCTGACATAAAGACAGCGTGTTTTGCTTATTTGTGCGGCTTCTCGGCATGACCACCGAAGCCGGCGCGCATGGCCGAAAGTACCTTGTTGGCGAATTCGTCCTGGTCGCGCGAGGAGAAACGGCCGTGAAGCGCGGCGCTGAGCACCGGCGTCGGCACGCTTTCGTCGATGGCGGCCATGATCGTCCAGCGGCCTTCGCCGGAGTCCGAAACACGACCCGCATATTGGGTAAGGACCGGGTCCTTGTGCAGCGCATCGGCCGTCAGGTCGAGCAGCCAGGAGGTGATGACGCTGCCACGGCGCCAGACTTCGGCGATCTCCGGCAGGTTGAAATCGTACTGGTAATATTCCGGATGAGAGAGCGGCGCCGTTTCGGCATCGGCCTCATGCGTCAGAGCGCCGATATTGGCGTGCTTCAGGATGTTGAGGCCTTCCGCATAGGCGGCCATCAGACCGTATTCAATGCCGTTATGAACCATCTTGACGAAGTGGCCGGCACCATGCGGGCCGCAATGCAGGAAACCCTGCTCGGCGGTGCTGAGAGCTGCAGCTTCCGGCGTGCGGTTCGGCGAGGCCTCCGCGGTGCCGTTGCCCGGTGCCAGCGTTGCGAAGATCGGCGACAGATGCTGTACGATACCCTTCTCGCCGCCGATCATCAGGCAATAGCCACGTTCGAGGCCGAAGACGCCGCCGCTGGTGCCAACGTCGACATAGTGGATGCCCTTGGTGATGAGTTCCGCGCCGCGGCGGATGTCATCGTGATAGTAGGAGTTGCCGCCATCGATCAGGATATCGCCGTCATGCAGCAGCGGGACGATCGAGGCGATGACCTTGTCGGTGATCGCGGCCGGCAGCATCAGCCAGACGGCACGCGGGCGGGCGAGCTTCGAGACGAATTCTTCGAGCGAGCCACTACCGTCGGCACCGAGACCAACGAGCTCGGCGACGCTTTCCGGCCTGGCGTCATAGACCACGCATTCGTGGCCGCCCCGCATCAAGCGCTGGACCATGTAATTGCCCATACGGCCCAAACCTACCATGCCAAGCTGCATCTGAAATCTCCTGGGATTTAATCGATATGATTCCGGAAACTAACACCCGCATCGTGACAGGCAAGCGAAGTCTCTGTCACGAAGACGAGTGCGTCTATTGCATCTTGCGCAGGGCTATGGCTTCCGCACTCAGCAATCTGCCGTCTTCAGAACGTAATTCCAACCCTCCGACGGACATATAGCCGCCTCATCGGCGGCTATATGATCTTCTGCCTGCTCGGCGGAACCTTCATCGCGACGTCGACGCCGCCATAGATCAGATCGTTCATGACGCTTCCCCTCACCCCTCCTGCGCTTTGGCCTGCTCACCCCGCATCTCGCTGAGGAACATGCCTTCGCGCAGATTGATGCCGTATTCGACAAAGGCCTTCATGCAGCAGAACATCTGCGTCCAGCCCTCGAGATTCTGGTAGGTTCCGCGGCGCCCCGGCTCATCCTCGCGCCAACCGTCCTCCGCGATGGTCACCATGGTGCCACCGTCATCAAGCGGTTTGAAATTCATCTCTACGAGGGTGTTGTAAGGCTTCTTCTCCTCGTCAGTTGCGCCATCCCAGCGCAGCACGATCTTGCTGTCTGGCACGAGCTCGACCACCTCGACCGGTACATCTTTCCACCAGGTCACCGTCGTCCCCTCAACCAGCGGCGCGCTGGCACCGCCCACCGTGGTGAAATAGCTCGAGAGTTTCTTCGGGTTGACGACCGCATCGAAGACATCAGCCACCGGGCGGCCGATGCGGCCCGAGACGCGAATATTGAGGGACATGCGACTTCCTCCTCTTCTCCGTTGTATCCGGCCTTAATTATGTTATAAAAACATAACATGTCAAGCGAATCGGATGACGACCCCATTTTCAAGGCGCTAGCGCATCGCCGCCGCCGCGATATTCTCGACCTTCTGAAGGAAGAACCACGCACGACAGGCGCGCTCTGCGAAGCATTCCCGGAGATGGACCGCTGCACTGTCATGCAGCATCTGAAGGTGCTGGAGGAAGCCGATCTGGTGATTGCCAGGAAAGAGGGCCGGGAGCGCTGGAACCATCTGAACAGTCTGCCGATCAAGCAGATTCATGACCGCTGGATCAGCGCCTATGCCGGCCACGCATTGTCCATTCTCGACCGGCTGAAGAGCGACCTCGACAATCCCACCCATTAACTTGCAGCGGCAATCGTCGCGGCTCTATGATAAAGAGAGGGAGGAACCATGCCGATATCGGGATCTGCCATCCGGCGCATGCGTCAGCTGCGCAATATGAAGCAGGAGCATCTGGCGGAATCCTCGCCGTCAACCAGGCGACCGTCTCCCGCTGGGAGCGGGGTATCCTGCCGGTCACCGTTGCTCAGGCAAGGCGGCTGGAAAGCATCTTCGCTTCCCCATCATCCTCCGCCGATGCGCCGTTGACACGGACCGCAACGCCGGCCGTCTGCGGCGGAGCGAACCGATGATCATTGCAGAGATTGCCTGAGCTATAGCAAACAGGGACGGGCCGAAGCGCCCGTTCCCTAAGCTGCCCTATCCCAAGCCGGCGCCAACCCTTCCGGGCTGACGATACGGCCATCGGCTTTCGCCAACGCGTGGATTGCCGTCATCTCTTCGGAAGAGAGTTCGAAATCTAAGATCGCCGCATTCTCCTGTGCGCGCCGTTCAGAGACGGTCTTGGAAAGCACGATCAGATCCTGCTGAACGATCCATCGGAGAACGATCTGGGCAATCGGCTTGCCATGCCTGGCGGCAATCGCCTTCAGCACCGCATCCTCAAACACCTTGCCGTCAGCCATGGCGTAATAGGCCGTCACCGACATATCGAGCTGCTTTGCAGCGCGCAGCACCGGCGTTTGATCAATATAGGGATGATATTCCACCTGGTTCGTCACGGTCGGCAGGCTGCTGAGCTTGACGGCTTCCCCCATCAGATCAGTATTGAAGTTCGACACGCCGATATGGCGCACCTTGCCCGCCTTCGCCACTTCATTCAGCGCGCCGATCTGCTCGGCAAGCGGTACGGTTTGGTCCGGCCAATGAAGCAGCAGCAGATCCACATAGTCGGTCTTCAACTTCTTCAGGCTCTCGTCGACCGATGCAAGGAAGGCATCGCGCTTGTAGTTCTCGACCCAGACCTTGGTGGTCAGGAAGATATCGCCACGGGCGACGCCGGAGCGGCGGATACCGTCGCCGACCTCGGCCTCGTTGCCGTAGATCTGCGCGGTATCGATATGGCGATAACCGTTTGCGAGCACATGCGAGACCATGCGCTCGGCGTCCGGGCCCGGCATGCGGAACGTGCCAAAGCCGAGGGCGGGAATGGAGGCGCCATTGGCGCTGACGAATTTCATGTTGCTTCCTTTCGAGTGCGGGGAGGTCAGGCCGCGCTGCAGGCCGTGGCTGCAGCCGGGGTGGAGCGGCGGTCGAGGGCGCCGCTGCGGATGGTGAGGCCAAGGGCGACAGTGACGAGCGCTGCAGCAACGAATGGCGTGGCGCCCAGCCCGAAGCGGGACTCAACCACCAGACCACCCACCCAGGCACCCATAGCAATGCCGAGGTTGAAGGCGGCGATATTGAGCGCCGAAGCAACATCGACCGCATTCGGCCGGAGCCCACGTGCCAGCTGTACGACATAAAGCTGCAGGCCCGGCACATTGGCAAAGGACAGGAAGCCGAGGATTGCGAGCGTTGGGATCGTCAGCCAGGGCGAGACAGCCGTGAACCCGAAGAGCGCCAGCACGAGTGCCTGGGCGATAAACAGGAATGTCAGCGCTTTAACCGGATCGCGGTTGGAGATGCGTCCGCCGACGACGTTGCCGACGGCAATCGCCACGCCATAGAGCATCAAGATCAGGCCGACGGCCGAAGAGGCAAAGCCGGTAATCTGCTCGAGGATCGGTGCGAGGAAGGTGAAGGCAACAAAAGTGCCGCCATAACCGAGTGCCGTCATGGCATAGACGAGTAGTAGCCGCCCCGTAGCAAGCACGCGGATCTGTTCACCGATGCTGGCCGGCGGAGCCTTCTTGAGGTTCGAGGGCAGCAGGAAAGCAATGGCTGCGAAGGCAACGACACCGAGACCGGCAACGGCAGCAAAGGTGGTACGCCAACCGAAGGTCTGGCCGATGAAAGTACCCAGCGGAACGCCGGTGACGATTGCAACCGTCAGGCCCATGAACATCATCGCAATAGCCGACGCCCTTCGATTCTCCGGCACAAGATCGGCAGCGATCGTGGAACCGACGGAGAAGAATACCCCGTGCGCGAAGGCCGAGACCACGCGGGCAATCAGCAGCACTTCGTAGCCGGGGCTGAGCGCCGCGATAATGTGGCCGATAATAAAGAGCGCCATCAGCCCCAGCATCAGCGGTTTGCGCTCGATCCGCCCGGTCAGCGCCGTCAGGATCGGCGCACCGAAGGTGACACCCAGCGCATAGACGCTGACGATGAGGCCGGCGAGCGGCAGGGTGATGTGAAGGTCGGTGGCAACCGTCGGCAACAGGCCGACGATGACGAATTCCGTCGTGCCGATCGCGTAAGCCGCAATCGTCAATGCAAAGAGAGCGAGTGGCATGAGAGTGACCCGATGATTGGTTCTTGTTCGGGTCGGAATATGGGCGTGGTGCACTTCCTCGATAATTGCCTATAATAGCTCAACAGTTGTGAATTGAATTCAAGATAGGAAACGGATGGATAACCGCATCGGCGAGATGGATGTCTTCGTGCAGGTGGCCGAACTGCAAAGCTTCTCGGCCGCTGGCCGCAAGCTCAAGCTTTCGCCCTCCGCCGTCAGCAAGCTCGTCAACCGGCTCGAGGACCGTCTCGGCACGCGTCTTCTGGTGCGCACGACCCGCGCCCTGCAACTGACGCCAGAGGGCGAAATCTATCTCGAACGCTCCCGACGCATCCTCGCCGACATCGAGGAAACGGAACGCGCCGTCGCAGCAGGCGGCACGACGGTGGCTCGAGGACGCCTGCGCGTGAGCACGTCGGTCGCCTTTGGTGTTCGCTACATAGTGCCGCTGGTACCCGATTTCCTGAAGCTTTATCCCGAGGTCGACCTCGACCTCGCACTCAGCGATGGCATTATAGATATCATCGGCGAACGCGCAGATATCGCCATCCGTTCGGGCGCCTTGCGCGACTCCTCACTTAAGGCGCGCAAGCTCCTCGAAAGCCGCCGCATTATCGTTGCCTCACCCGGCTATCTGAAACGGCAAGGCATCCCGGAAAGCCCTGAGGATCTCGATCATCACAACTGTCTGACCTTCAGCTTCCGCTCGACCTCGGAGGAATGGCCATTCCGCAATCCCGAAAATGGCGGTCGCTTCTCGAGACCCGTCTTTGGCAACCTCGAAACCAACAACGGACCGACGGCTCGCAGCCTTTGCCTCGCCGGCCTTGGCCTCGCCCGTGTCGGTCAGTTCCATGTACAGCCGGATATCGATGCCGGAACGCTGGTGCCCGTATTGGAAACCTATAATCCTGAAGATATCGAACTCATTCACGCCGTTTATCCTGGTCACGAACATCTTGCCGCACGTATCCGAGCCTTCATCGATTTCCTGGTCGAGAACATTCATTGAGGAAGACCTCCGTCATTCCCCTGTCACGGCTCAACGATAGCGAGCGCTCCATGCCGATAGAAATCCATCCGCCGCGCCAAAGCTGGGCCGACGACTTCGCAAGTTTGAAGCGGGTCATCCTGCGCGCAGCACCCGCTGGCGCCTTGCTCCATCACATCGGCTCCACGGCCGTGCCCGGACTTGTCGCAAAGGATATCATCGACATCCAGGTGAGTGTCGATGCTCTTGAACTGGTCGATAGAACAGCGTTCGAACGCGAGGGGTTCGAGAGCCGCTCGATCGTAACCGATCACTGTCCACCAGGTCTCGATCTGGCAGATGGCGAGCTGAGAAAGCTGTATTTCAAAAGCAGGGGCCGGCCCGCGAATATCCATGTTCGTGAAAGGGGCCGATTCAATCAGCGCTATCCGCTTTTATGCCGGAATTTCCTGCGCGCTCATCCGACGGCGGCAGCAGCCTACGGGCTGATCAAACAGCGCCTCGCCGGTTTTTTCCCTGACAATGCCGATGCCTACTACGACATCAAGGATCCGGTCTTCGATATCATCATGGAAGGCGCCTACGACTGGGCGAAGCTGACCGGGTGGACAGAGCCCCCGAGCGACTGACAATAAAGCTGATTGGGGAAATGGGCTGGCTGGTCAGGAAGAACCGGCCAAAAAGAAAAGAGCGCGATCCACACAACCGGTGGAAACTTTCGATCCTGGGCGCCTACGAAAGTAGGTGGGCGCCGTGTGTCCAGACCCACGAGCCCGGACAGGGACAGCTCCCTAAGGATCGGGTATGGCCCCGAGGATTCATTGTTCCTGTCGAGAAGCACAGACCGCGTGAGGGAATATAGGGGCATTTACGTCGCCGCACCAGTGGGGCAGCGGTGCTGTTCGAAATTAATTAAGTTCGGCGGGCGCGCGGCCGTTGAGCTTGTCGGTGATGCCCTGAATGCGGCTCGTCACTTCCGAAAGCGCCGCCGCAATGCCTTCTTCCGTACGGGCGGTGGCAGCAAGCACGGTATCCCGGTTGCCACGCAGCGTCTCCAGCTCCGATTCCAGCCCGGCGACGCGCCGCGTCAGCTCCGAGATCTCGTCCATGACCATGATCCCGGCCATGACGGTAATCCTGAGATCGCCGATTTCGCCGAACTGTCCCTTGAGATGGCCGACATAACGGTCGAAACGGGTCGCGAGGTCAGTCAGATGATCTTCCTGTCCCTCTTCGCAGGCCATGCGATAGGCCTTGCCGTCGATTGTTACCGTTACCTGCGCCATGCTATCAAGTCCTCTAGCGGTCAAGAACCGCGCGGATCGTTTCCATCGCCGTCACCAGGCGGCGCGAAACCTCGCGGTTGACCTCTTCCAGTCGGTTCGCGCGGAATTCGGCCTGATCCAGCTCCTGGGCAAGGCGCGAGCGGTCGGCATGCACGCGGCGAACCTCACCCTCGATCTCGCCCTGCTCGCGCTGGCGCTCGATACGCATGTCGACGGCATTCTCAAGGCCCGAGATCGCCTGTTTCAGCTCCGTAAGCGCAGCTTCGATGGTTTTGCCGTTAGGCGTCATGTCTCTTCCGGTTCCCCGCACAAGACCCGCGAATCGGCCTCTGCCGCCGACCCTGTATTTTCAAGAGGATATGCAGCTAGGTTGGAGCGCGTCAATAAAGCCTCCCGGCTTAGCCCCGCCCTATTCTGTGGATGAGCGATTTACATAAGCCCGTCACACAAAATTCGTCTTTTGTAAAACTTGACCGTCAAATGTCAAAAATCGTCGCACCCGCCCTCCAAACGGCTTCCATTTTGTTGACTTGGCCGTTCCAACTGCTATGTCTCGACCGCTCTCATTGATGGTCTTGTCAGGCTCGAGGCCATCCTCCAACCCGGAACCAGCGGAAAAGCCATGACCTCACGCGAACAAAACGATCGGATGGCGAATGCGATCCGATTCCTCTCCATGGACGCCGTCGAAAAGGCGAATTCCGGCCACCCGGGCATGCCGATGGGCATGGCGGATGTGGCGACGGTCCTCTTCACCAAATATCTCCGCTTCGATCCCCAAAAGCCGCACTGGCCGAACCGCGACCGTTTCGTGCTTTCGGCCGGCCACGGCTCGATGCTGCTCTACTCGCTGCTCTATTTGACCGGCTATCCCGACATGTCGATAGAGGACCTGAAGCAGTTCCGCCAGCTCGGCTCCAAGACCGCCGGCCACCCGGAATATGGTCATGCCACCGGCATCGAAACCACAACCGGCCCGCTCGGCCAGGGCATTGCCAACGCCGTCGGCATGGCGATCGCCGAGCGCAAGCTGCGCGAAGAGTTCGGTCCGGAACTGCAGGACCATTATACCTACGTCATCAATGGCGACGGCTGCCTGATGGAGGGTATCAGCCATGAGGCGATCGCGCTCGCCGGCCATCTGAAGCTCAACAAGCTGATCCTCTTCTGGGACAACAATTCGATCACCATCGACGGCGCCGTCTCGCTGTCAGACTCGACCGATCAGATCGCCCGCTTCAAGGCCGTGCACTGGAACACGATCGAGATCGACGGCCACGATCAGGCCGCTATCGCCGACGCGATCGAAGCTGCCCACAAGTCCGACCGCCCGACATTCATCGCCTGCAAGACGGTCATCGGCTTCGGCGCTCCGAACAAGCAGGGCACTCACAAGGTACACGGCAATCCGCTCGGTGCCGACGAAATTGCCGCCACCCGCAAGGCGCTGAATTGGGAATATGAGCCCTTCGTCGTCCCCTCCGATGTTCTCGACGCATGGCGCGCGGCCGGCACCCGCTCTGACAATATCGTCAAGGCATGGGAAGAAACGCTTTCCAAGTCGCCGGCCAAGGCCGAGTTCACCCGCCGTTTTGCCGGCGACCTGCCCGAAGGTTTCGACAAGGCCATCGACGACTACAAGAAGAAGCTTGCCGAAACCAAGCCGACGATCGCCTCCCGCAAAGCATCCGAAGACGCGCTCGAAGTCATCAACGGCTTCGTACCGGAAACACTGGGCGGCTCCGCCGACCTGACGCCGTCGAACAATACCAAGACCAGCCAGATGCATTCGATCACGCCGACGGATTTCGCCGGTCGTTACATGCACTGGGGCATCCGCGAGCACGGCATGGCATCTGCCATGAACGGTATCGCGTTGCACGGTGGCCTCATTCCTTACGGCGGTGGCTTCCTGATCTTCTCCGATTATTGCCGTCCGCCGATCCGCCTCGCCTCGCTCATGGGCATCCGTGTCATCCACGTGCTGACGCACGATTCGATCGGCGTCGGCGAGGACGGCCCGACCCATCAGCCGGTCGAACAGATTGCCGGTCTGCGCGCCGTCCCGAACCTGCGGGTCTTCCGCCCTGCAGACGCCGTGGAAACCGCGGAGTGCTGGCAGATCGCCATGAAAAGCAAGAACCATCCGTCTGCGTTGGCTCTCACCCGCCAGAACCTGACGACCGTCCGCACCGAATATAACCAGAAGAACCTCTGCGAACTCGGCGCTTATACGCTCGCCGGCAATGCCGACGCCAAGGTCACGATCTTTGCGTCCGGCTCAGAAGTGGAACTCGCCGTGGCCGCCCGTGCCACGCTCGAAGGCAAGGGTGTCAGCGCCCGTGTCGTTTCCGTTCCCTGCACCGAACTCTTCTTCGATCAGCCGGAAGCTTACCGCAAGGAAGTCCTCGGCAACTCGCCGGTTAAGATTGCCGTCGAAGCTGCCGTTCGCGAAGGGTGGGATGCCTTCATCGGTCCGGAAGGAACCTTTATCGGCATGAAGGGCTTTGGCGCATCCGGCCCCGCAAAGAAAGTCTTCGAACATTTCGGCATCACGGCTGACGCCGTCGTTGCAGCTGCAGAAGCGAAGCTTTAATAGAAGTACCTTCGGGTACTTCCTCATCTACTATTAGCAAGCCCCACCTCTAGGGAGTGAATGCACATGACAGTCAAGGTTGCCATCAACGGTTTCGGACGTATCGGCCGCAACGTTCTTCGCGCCATCGTCGAGTCCAGCCGCACCGACATCGAAGTCGTCGCCATCAATGACCTCGGCCCGGTTGAGACCAATGCCCACCTGCTCCGTTACGACTCCATCCATGGCAAGTTCCCGGCCGAAGTGAAGGTCGAAGGCGATACGATCATCGTCGGTGGCGGCAAGCCGATCAAGGTCACCGCGATCAAGGATCCGGCAACCCTTCCCCATAGGGAACTGGGTGTCGACATCGCGATGGAATGCACGGGCATCTTCACCGCCCGCGACAAGGCTGCGGCCCACCTGACGGCTGGCGCCAAGCGCGTCATCGTTTCAGCTCCTGCCGATGGCGCTGACCTGACCGTTGTCTTCGGCGTCAACCATGACCAGCTCACCAAGGAGCACTTGGTCATCTCCAACGCCTCCTGCACCACGAACTGCCTTGTGCCGGTCGTCAAGGTTCTCGATGACGCCGTTGGCATCGACCACGGCTTCATGACGACCATCCACTCCTACACCGGCGACCAGCCGACGCTCGACACGATGCATAAGGACCTGTATCGTGCCCGCGCTGCTGCGCTTTCAATGATCCCGACCTCGACGGGCGCTGCCAAGGCCGTCGGCCTCGTTCTGCCGCACCTGAAGGGTAAGCTTGACGGCACCTCGATCCGCGTTCCGACCCCGAACGTCTCAGTCGTCGACTTCAAGTTCGTTTCCAAGAAGACGACCACGGTCGGCGAAATCAACGAAGCCATCAAGGCTGCCGCAAACGGCAAGCTGAAGGGCATTCTCGGCTATACCGACGAGCCGCTCGTCTCGCGCGACTTCAACCACGACAGCCACTCCTCGATCTTCGCAACCGATCAGACCAAGGTCATGGAAGGCAACTTCGTGCGCGTCCTGTCCTGGTACGATAACGAGTGGGGCTTCTCCAGCCGCATGTCCGACACGGCTGTCGCCTTCGCCAAGCTCATCTGAGCCTTCAGGCAGTGACATTAGAAAACGGCTCGGGAAACCGGGCCGTTTTCGTTTCGGGCAAACGTTGAGGAAAGAGCGTGACGCAGCTGACCATTCGCAAGGCGACTGTTGATGACGCGGAGGAACTCTGCAGACTTATCAATGAAATCATCGAAGCCGGCGGCACGACCGCGCTGCAGGATCCCTTTTCTCCCGAAATCCTGGCTGACTGGTTCATATCAGGCGAATTCGCAATTGTCTGCCATGTGGCGCAAGCGGGCTCTGGCCTGACAGGCTTTCAGTTCCTCAGCCGTTACGGCGACCTGCCAGAGGGTTGGGCCGATATCGGAACTTTCGCGCGCCAGAGCCCAAAGATATCAGGCGTAGGCACCGCGCTGTTTGCAGCAACGCTTTCCGCTGCCGAGGAACGCAATATCGACGTCATCAATGCGACCATCCGCGCCGATAATGCCGGCGGGCTGGCCTACTACGAGAAGATGGGGTTTCGCACCTATAACACGCTGGAGAAAGTGCCGCTGAACGACGGTACGCCGGTGGATCGAATTCAAAAGCAATATCAGGTGAGCAAAGATAAAAGCGGCCTCTGACGGCCAGCTCAATAAAAAGTCCCTCACCCGGCCTATCCGCCCTCCTCTCGCCTGAATTGCTTCTACATTCTTTATCAGACTTTTTTCCGTAGCATTCCTCACTGGTCCTTACCCGAGGGCTGTCCAGCAGCATGATGCAGCGATGCAGTAGAGGTTAAGCCCGCAAGGCCTACCCTTCTGCTGTATTTTGCCGTTTATTAAAAGATCGCACTGGGCGCGGAGGGGCAAGGGACAGGCCGGAGCGGCTTCGGGATGGCGTGATGAGGCGAAAGGGGTAGGCATGGAAGCGTTTTACATTGTGGTGCTCGTTGCGACGGCGCTTGTGCTTCTTGCTGCCTTTTCGAGCCTTCTTGCCTTCCGCTTCGGCGCTCCCCTGCTTTTGCTGTTCCTGATGATCGGCCTTGCCGCCGGTGTCGATGGTCTCGGCATCGAATTCAGCAACAACTACCTCGCCTATGTCCTGGGTTCGATTGCTCTTGCAATCATTCTCTTCGATTCCGGCTTTGGCACGCCGATGCAGGCTTTCCGCATTGCAGCGGTGCCGTCGCTGACGCTGGCCTCGGTCGGCGTGCTTCTGACGGCAGCCCTCTTTGCCTTCGCCGCCCGATGGCTGCTCAACTTCACCTGGCTGGAAGGCATGCTGCTCGGCTCGATCGTCGCCTCCACCGATGCCGCCGCGGTCTTCTTCCTGTTGCGCATCGGCGGCATCAATATCAGGGACAAGGTGCGTTCCACGCTGGAAGTCGAATCCGGCACCAACGACCCGATGGCGATTTTCCTGACCATCGCACTGGTCGAGGTCTTAGCGAGCGGCGAACGCTACGCCGGTATCAACATCGGCATGCTCGCCATGTTCATTCAGCAAATGGGCCTCGGCGTCATCCTCGGCCTGCTCGGCGGCATGATGATCGTGCTGATCGCTGGCCGGCTGGAAACCGATCGCGGCCTCACGCCGATCTTCGTGCTGGCGCTCGCCCTGCTTGTCTTCTCGTTCACTGGCGCAGTCGGCGGCAGTGGTTTCCTTGCCGTCTATGTCGCCGGCATCTACGCTGGAAACCGCAAGATGCAGGCGATCGGCACCATTAGGCGCTTTCAGGATGGCATGACTTGGCTTGCCCAGATCATCATGTTCCTCGTGCTCGGCCTGCTGGCGACGCCCTCGCAGTTCCCGGTCATCATCGTACCGGCAATCCTGCTGGCACTGTTTCTGATCTTCGTCGCCCGGCCGCTCGCCGTCTGGCTGTCGCTGCTGCCTTTCGATTATACGCAGCAGGAAATCGGCTTTGTCGCTTGGGTCGGCCTGCGCGGCGCGGTCTCCATCCTGCTTGCCATCATGCCGATCCTCGGCGGCCTGCAGCACAGCCAGATCTATTTCAACACCGCGTTCATCATCGTGCTCGTCTCGCTGCTCGTACAAGGCTGGACGATCAAACCGGTTGCCAAGCGCCTCGGCCTCATCATCCCGCCGCGCATCGGCGCGGTCGACAAGGTCGAGGTCGATCTGCCGGGTGCCGCCAATCACGAGCTGCTTTCCTATCGCGTCATCAAGGACAGCCCGGTTCTTCGCGGCGAACGCATTCCGCGCTGGGCAGCCCCCTCCCTCGTGATCCGGGACGGCAAGTCGATGCGCTACCAATATGCCGGCCGCCTGAGGGAAAACGATCTCGTCTACCTCTTCATCGCACCCAGCTATTCGCGCCTGCTCGACCGGCTCTTCGCCAGCCGTGCACCTGTTGATGAGGACGACGCGGAATTTTTCGGCGCCTTTGCGCTGTCGCCGGCCCGGCCTGCCGCCGATCTCGATGCTGCCTATGGTCCGGGCCTGCTCAACGAATCCGAAAAGGGTCTGACGATCGCCGAACTGATGAAACAGCGTCTCGGCGGCAAGGCGGACTATGCCGATCGCGTCCGTCTCGGCTCGCTCATCCTCATCGTCCGCGACCTCGACGACCAGGATCACATCACCTCCGTCGGGATGTCGCTGGAAGCCGTCGAGCCCGCCATTACGCTGCCGATCTTCATCAATCTGCGCGAGATTATCCAGCGCACCCGCGAGCGTATGAAAGGCCGTAAAAAGCACGAGGCGACGGCTGCGGAAAGCGCTGCCGGACGTGACGAAAGCCCGCGCTAAAACGGCCGCCGACTGCCTTGCGTCTCCCCCGATCCTTGCTATGGTCGGCGCAACTTTCGCAACCACGAACGGATCCTTCCATGGCAGCTTTCAAGACCCTCGACGACCTCAACGACATCGCCGGCAAGCGCGTTCTCGTTCGCGTCGACCTCAACGTCCCGGTCAAGGACGGCAAGGTTACGGACACGACCCGCATCGAGCGCGTTGCGCCGACGATCCTCGAACTGTCAGAAAAGGGCGCCAAGGTCATCCTGCTCGCTCATTTCGGCCGCCCGAAGGACGGTCCCTCACCAGAATTCTCCCTCTCGTTGGTTGCCCCCTCGGTCGAGCAGGTACTTGACCACGCCGTGCTGACGGCTTCCGACTGCATCGGCGAGGCAGCCGCTTCTGCCGTCGCGAAGATGACCAATGGCGATATCCTCCTTCTGGAAAACACCCGCTTCCACAAGGGCGAGGAAAAGAACGATCCGGATTTCACCAAGGCGCTCGCGGCAAACGGCGATATCTATGTGAACGACGCCTTTTCGGCCGCGCACCGCGCCCACTCCTCCACCGAAGGTCTTGCCCATCATTTACCGGCTTATGCGGGGCGCACGATGCAGGCCGAACTCGAGGCACTGGAAAAGGGCCTCGGCAAGCCGGTCCGTCCGGTTGTCGCAATCGTCGGAGGCGCCAAGGTCTCGACCAAGATCGATCTCCTGATGAACCTCGTGAAGAAGGTCGATGCGCTCGTCATTGGCGGTGGCATGGCCAACACCTTCATTGCCGCCCGCGGCACCGACGTCGGTAAATCGCTCTGCGAACATGATCTCGCCGATACCGCCAAGCAGATCATGATCGAGGCCGCCACCGCCGGCTGCGCGATCGTTCTGCCTGAAGACGGTGTCGTCGCCCGCGAGTTCAAGGCAGGTGCTGCCAATGAGATCGTCTCGATTGAAGCCATCCCTGACGATGCCATGGTCCTCGATGTCGGGCCGAAGTCGATCGATGCCGTCAAGGCTTGGATCGAACGCGCCGCTACGCTTGTCTGGAACGGTCCGCTCGGCGCGTTCGAAATCGAACCCTTCGACGCGGCGACCGTTGCCGCCGCGAAATTTGCCGCCGAGTGCACCGAGGCGGGTAAGCTCACGTCCGTCGCGGGCGGTGGTGATACGGTCTCAGCATTGAACCATGCCGGCGTGGCCGAAGAGTTTACCTATGTTTCGACGGCAGGCGGCGCCTTCCTTGAATGGATGGAAGGAAAGGAACTGCCCGGCGTGGCCGTTCTCTCCCGTTAACTCACCCACTGATCGGTAAGCCGATTAGGCAGATATTCCAGCAGGATAGACCGCGGAGGCTAGCGCTTCCGCGGTCTTTTGCTCAAAAAGAGAAAAAATTCCCGAACTTTCAAACGATTGAAATCAATTCAATCGTTTCAATGACTTAGCGCTCCCATTTTTCTCCCTATAAACTTCTGTTATCCGAGTTCTATATTGTCAATTCTGCTGGGTTTCATTGTGGAGAGAACGAGATGAGCGAACGACTGGAAGACATTGCAGTGAAGATGGTTGCTGGCGGTCGGGGCCTGCTTGCAGCCGACGAATCGACCTCCACCATCAAGAAGCGTTTCGATACGATCAATCTTGAATCGACCGAAACCAGCCGCCGCGATTATCGCGAGATGCTCTTCCGCTCGGAAGACGCAATGAAGAAGTACATTTCCGGTGTCATCCTTTACGAGGAAACCCTGTTTCAGAAGGCCGCCGACGGCACGCCTTTCGTCGACATTATCAAGGCCGCCGACAGCATTCCGGGCATCAAGGTGGATATCGGCGCCAAACCGATGGCCAAGTTCCCTGGCGAAACCATCACTGAAGGCCTCGACGGCCTCGCAGACCGCCTTGCCAAATATCACGAAGCCGGCGCCCGTTTCGCCAAGTGGCGCGGTGTGATCGCTATCTCTGAGACCCTGCCGACCCGCGGTTCCGTACGTGCGAACGCTCAGGCGCTGGCCCGTTATGCAGCGCTCTGCCAGGAAGCTAGGATCGTCCCGATCGTCGAGCCGGAGTGCCTTATGGACGGCAAGCCGGGCGACCACAATATCGACCGCTGCGCCGAAGTGACCGAATCCACGCTGCGCATCGTCTTCGAGGAACTGGCCGAAGCACGTGTCAGCCTCGAAGGCATGATCCTCAAGCCGAACATGGTCATCGACGGGAAGAATGCGCGCAAGGCTTCCGTCGCTGAAGTTGCCGAGCGCACCGTGCGGGTACTGAAGCACACGGTCCCGTCAGCAGTTCCGGGTATCGCCTTCCTCTCCGGCGGCCAGACCACGGAAGAAGCAACCGCGCATCTCTCCGCGATCAATTCGGGCTACGATCTGCCCTGGCTCGTCACCTTCTCCTATGGCCGCGCCCTGCAGGACAGTGCGCTCAAGACCTGGAATGGCAAGCAGGAAAACGTCGCCGCCGGCCAGCGCGAGTTCACGCACCGCGCTGAGATGAACAGCCTCGCCGCCAAGGGCAATTGGAAGGCTGAGCTCGAAAAAGCTGCATAAGCTTCTTGAGCATCGAGAAAAACACGCAGGCGGCGAGCATCTTCGCCGCCTGTTTTCTTTTGTGCCTGCGTATCGCCACTGCGATTTGTCATGGCGACAAGATAATCCTTCGCCGCAATCGCCGGCCTCGGTAATCATGGCGCCTCAACCATCGGAGCCGCCATGAACAGCCTGTCCTACACCACCGTCGACGTATTCACTTCCACCCGCTTCGAGGGTAACCCGCTCGCGGTCATGAGCGACGCCAGGGGTGTCAGCGACGCCACAATGCAGAAGATCGCCGCCGAATTCGGCTATTCAGAAGTCACCTTCGTGCTGCCGCCGGAGAAGCCCGAAAACACGGCAAGGGTGCGCATCTTCACGCCGACGATGGAGATACCCTTCGCCGGTCATCCCAATGTCGGCACCGCCTATATACTCGGCCAGCAAAGCGAAATCTTCGGCCGCCCCACCGGCGATACGCTGCGGTTCGAAGAAAAGGCCGGCCTCGTGGAAGTCGCCCTGCAGCGCCGTGAAGGCCAAGTCACAGCAGCGACGATCCGTGCTCCACGACCGCTTGAAATAGGAGACACGATACCCGATGCGATCATCGCCGGCTGCGTCTCCATCGATCCGGCGTCAATCCGCAAGAACACGCATGCCCCGGTCTTCGTCTCCGTCGGCCTGAAATTTGCCGTTGCCGAACTCGAAAGCCTCGAGGCTCTGGCCGCGGCAAGCCCTAATATCAACGGCTTCCAGGCTGCGGCCAAGTCTCTAACGGGCAGCCACGATTTCTCCCTGTTTCTCTACGTTCGCCCGGCGGCTACGCCATGGAATATCCGCGCCCGCATGTTCGCACCGCTGGACAACGTCATCGAAGATCCGGCGACCGGCAGCGCTTCGGCAGCCCTTTCCGCCTATCTCGTCTCACTCCAGCCGGCGGCGGACATCAGCCAGCACGTGACGATCGAACAGGGCATCGAAATGGGCCGGCGCAGCATCATCGAACTCGATGTGATCAAGAAGGCCGGCACGGTGACTGACGTGACGATCTCGGGAAGTTGCGTGCCCGTTATGAAGGGCGAAATCATCCTACGGGACTGAATGTAGGCATCACACTACAAAGTCGCGCGCCAGCAGCGCCACCGCCCAGATGGCAAAGGCAATCAGCGCGATCTTCCAGAAATCCATCCGGCGGCGCAGCCCTGGATAGCCGAGCGGCTTGATGACCTGGATTGCCATGGCAAGGATGAGCAGCAACGCTATCAGCTTTGTCATGGCTTTATTTTTTCCATTTATCAGAATGTCACAGGACGGACATTTTTTCACGCGAACAGAGAATATCTACTCGCCGTAAAGGCATTCCGGGACACAATCAACATTCTTATGGACTAGGCAGATACAGGTCTCGCCTTATGTCCTTTTCAAAGCGAACACGCCGAGTCTGGGGATATGACAAGAAATCTGCTGTCCGTCGCTGCGCTGCTCTTTGGCACGCTTTTCCTTTTCATGGGCAACGGATTGCAGGGCATTCTGCTTCCCGTGCGCGGAAATCTCGAAGGTTATGCAACGACCACACTCGGCTTGCTCGGCACGTCTTGGGCCGCGGGCTTCGTCATCGGCTGCCTCGTTGCCCCGAAGATCGTGCGCCGCGTCGGCCATGTGCGCGCCTTCTCCGGCTTCATCGCGATTATCGCCATCATCGCGCTCGTGAGCGGCATCGTCATTGACCCGGTCTGGTGGGTCATCCTGCGCGCCGTCACCGGCTTCTCAACCGCAGGCACCTCGATGATCATCGAAAGCTGGCTGAACGAACGGGCGAACAATGAAAGCCGCGGTGCGATCTTTTCGCTCTATATCGGCATCACGCTGCTCGGCGTCGTGGGCGGTCAGTTGATGATCCCGCTGGAAGACGTGCGCACGCCGGTGCTCTTCATGATCTGCGGTATCTTCTACTGCATCGCCATGCTGCCGACGACGCTCTCGACCGCCGCCTCGCCACAGCCACTGAAGGCGGTGAAACTCGATCTGCCTGCACTCTATCGCAATTCGCCCGTCTCCTGCCTCGGCATTCTGCTCGTCGGCATCGCCAACGGCGCCTATGGTACGCTCGGCGCCGTCTTCGGCGCGGGTGCCGGCCTCTCCGATACTTCGATTGCGGTGATGATGAGTGCTACCATCTTTGCTGGCGCGATAATGCAGCTTCCGGCCGGGCGACTTTCCGACCGCATCGACCGCCGTTATGTGCTGGCGGCCATGTCGGCCATTGCAGCGCTCGCCGGCCTCCTGATATTCGTATTGCACCCCTCGTCCCCTGCTTTCCTGATCGGCCTCGTCATCCTCTACGGTGCCGTTGCCAATACGCTCTATCCGATCGCCGTCGCCCATGCGAACGACTTTGCGGCATCGGAGGATTTCGTGAAGGTTTCGGGCGGCCTGCTGCTTCTCTACGGTATCGGCACCGTCATCGGCCCGACGATTGGTGGTCCGGTCATGTCGGTCATCAGCCCGCATGCACTCTTCCTGGTGACGGCGCTCGCCCATCTTCTGATCACCGGCTACGCCATCGTCAGGAGCCGCATTCGCGCAGCCATTCCGGCAAGCGACCGCGATGCCTATACGACGATCCCGACGGCAACATCTCCTACGCTTACGCCGCAAAGCATGTCCCTTGCCGAGCGCGGCTCCAACAAATCTCCCGAAAGCGGCGATCCTGCTGTAAAGTTCGGCTGATGAACTGAAACGTGTCGCGCAAACTGTGCCGCGGTTTTGCGCGACGTGCCCTGAAACAGAGACTTAAAGTGTGGAAGCGAATCTGAGAGATCACGACACGGTTTAAAGGAGGAGCGACAATGAGCCTCATGGATGACGACAGACCACAGAAGAAGACCGCACACGAGATCGGCTCCGATCTCTCCATGCTTTCGGTGGACGAACTGAAGGCGCGCGTGGAGCTATTGAAGGCTGAGATCGCGCGGCTGGAAGCCGAAGCCACCAAGAAGGCGTCCGGCCGGATTGCCGCCGAAAGCCTTTTCCGATCATAAGACTGTGAACGAGCAAATATTGCTTCGAAATTACTTGTCACAAGTCTTAAATTGGGACGGCGTTAATAAAAAATTAAGCTTTATAAGATATTACTCGTGCCGTTCGGATTCTTCTGGACCTCAGACAGTTTTCCAAGCGGTGAATTGGTCTGATTTTTCTCCCTGTTTTACCTTGAGAGCCGCCTTTGCGGCTCTTCTTTTTGCGCTGCCTTGGATCTTTCCACGAAACTGTGGAGATTAACCTTTTCTTAAGAAACGGCTTGCGCATCTAGGCTAAAGATACCATCTTGAAGTCATAAAGACCGGCCTTGGAAACTTTTCCGCGGAAACCGGCGTTACCTGATAGTAGATGCGTGCAACAGGGATTCTTTAGATGTCGGAACTTGGATTGAACACGATCAGTTTTGCAGGGCGCGCTGCCGCATCCTCACAGTTCAAGACGCTATATGCAGAGGGCATGTCGCTGGTTGAGGAAACCGCATCCTACCTCGACGGCCAAGGCCGCGCAGCCTCCAAGGTGCTGCCGCGCATGGCCTCGGTCCTTTACGCGGCTGAATCGATGCGCCTGACCACCCGTCTCATGCAGATGGCGTCCTGGCTGCTCCTGCAGCGTGCCGTCAACAACGGCGAAATGTCCCGCGATCAGGTTCTGGCTGAGAAGAACAAGGTTCGGCTCGACGGCTTCAACGTCGACCGCAACGCTCCGGGCTGGGGGGACCTGCCAGAATCCTTCCGCGACCTCGTAGAGCGGTCGCTTCGCCTGCAGAACCGTATCGCCTTGCTTGACCGCGAAATCTATCGCCCCGCAGAAGCTGCGATCGTTCCGGACAATCAGAACAGTGTCCAGGCTCAGCTTTCCCTGCTGCAGACGGCCTTCGGCAACAACTGATCCGGCATCATAGAGTTTCGTTGAAAACCGGCTGCGGCAACGCGGCCGGTTTTTTGTTTGCTCGACGCTACAGTCATGAAACACAAAAAAGCCCGGCTTGAAACCGGGCTTTTGCGAATTCCGCCGAGCGGAAGCGAATTAGAGGCCGAGGCCACTGAAACGCTTGTTGAACTTCGAAACACGGCCGCCGCGGTCCATCAGCTGCTGGTTACCGCCGGTCCAGGCCGGGTGCGACTTGGAGTCGATTTCGAGGTTCATGACAGCGCCTTCCGAACCCCAGGTCGAGCGGGTTTCGTACTCGGTGCCATCGGTCATGACTACCTTGATGGTGTGGTAGTCGGGATGGATGCCTTCCTTCATGACAATCTTCCTGCGATGCCGAGGTCCAATTTGCCGCAGACAGTTGCGGCGGAAGAACCGATTGAATAAATGAAGCCGCAGTCGTGAAGGCTACGGCTTTCCATTAGAATGCGGTGCCTATACATCAAGGGCGCCGGGATAACAAGGGCCAACGAAGCCGCAATACGCGGTCTTTGAGGGCGATCGGAGACAATTTGGCAGAGCAGGCAGAACTTGGGGAGAAGAAGTCGCGTTCGCTGAAGCCGCTCGGCAGGTTGACACCTTATGTGGCACGCTACCGTGGCATGGTGGCCGGTGCTCTGATTTCGCTGGCGCTCGCCGCCGTTACATCGCTTGCCATACCGCTTGCCGTGCGGCGCATGATCGATCACGGCTTTACCCAGGCCGACGGTACCTTCATCAACAGCTACTTTGCCATGCTGATGGTCATGGCCATCGTGCTCGCCGTCGCCAGTGCACTCCGCTACTATTTCGTCATCACCATCGGCGAGCGCATCGTTTCGGACCTGCGCCGCGATGTCTTCTCGCATGTCACACGGCTGTCGCCCTCCTTCTTCGACGTCAACCAGTCCGGCGAGATCGTCTCGCGACTGACGGCCGACACCACGCAAATCAAATCGGCCGTCGGCGCCACCGCTTCCGTGGCGCTTCGCAACCTGATCCTCTGTATCGGCGCGCTCGGCATGATGATCGTGACCTCGCCAAGACTTTCGAGCCTTGTCATTGTCGCAATCCCGATCATTGTTTTTCCGCTTGTCGCCGGCGGCCGCTCGGTGCGCAAGCGTTCCCGAGCAGCGCAGGATACACTGGCAGAGGCTTCCGCCTTCGCTAATGAGACGATCGCTGCAAGCCGCACCGTGCAGGCTTTCAACGCCGAGACCGCTGCGGCAGACCACTACGGCTCGGCCGTCGAATCCGCCTATCGGGCCGCACGTTCCGCCGTCTCTTCCCGAGCGCTGCTGACGGGCATCGCCATCACCCTGATCTTCGGCAGCGTGGTCGCCGTTCTCTGGTTTGGCGCTCATAGTGTCCTTGCCGGCACGCTTTCGGCCGGCACGCTCGGCCAGTTCCTGCTCTATGCAGTCATTGCAGCCGGCTCGCTCGGTGCGCTCTCGGAAGTCTGGGGCGAGCTTTCGCAGGCAGCCGGTGCCGCTGACCGCCTGACCGAGCTTCTCGACGAAGTCTCGCCGATCGCCGCCCCCGAAAACCCGCAAGCTCTCCCCTCGCCCGCCCAAGGCCGCGTGCAATTCGACGGCGTGCACTTCGCCTATCCGTCTCGCCCAGGCAAGTCGGCCCTGCACGGACTGGATTTCACGGTGCTGCCGGGAGAAACGGTCGCGATCGTCGGTGCATCAGGCGCCGGCAAGAGCACGGTCTTCTCGCTGCTGCTGCGCTTCTACGATCCGCAACAGGGTAGCGTGAAGGTCGACGGTATCGACGCCCGCCAGGCAGACCCGGACGCCTTGCGGCAGCGCATTGCTATCGTGCCGCAGGATGTCACCATATTCGCCGCTTCGATCCACGACAACATCGCTTTCGGTATTCAAGGCGCCACGCGCGAGCAGGTACGCACCGCCGCGATCGCGGCCCAGGCCGATGAATTCATCAACCGGCTGGACAGGGGCTACGATACCCAAGTCGGTGAACGGGGCGTAACCCTATCTGGTGGCCAGCGCCAGCGCATCGCCATTGCCCGCGCGATCATGAAAAACGCGCCCATCCTGCTTCTGGACGAAGCGACCTCGGCCCTTGACGCCGAGAGCGAAACGCTTGTGCAGAGGGCGCTTGACGGGCTTATGCATGGCCGCACTACTGTTGTCATCGCTCACCGCCTCGCCACTGTTCTCAAGGCCGACCGCATTCTCGTCATGGATCAGGGCCGTGTCGTCGAGGAAGGCACACATCAGAGCCTGATCCGTCACGGCGGCATCTATGCGAAGCTCGCCCGCCTGCAATTCGATGCAGCCAACGAGGATGTGCTGGCAACCGCCAAATAGCTGCCTCATACGCCATCGCGACTAAAGTCTGATCGCTATAACTCCCCGGACGCGGTTGCCTTTGCGCCAACCCGCCCTAACCTCCCTATGCCCGAGGTAGGGGCCTTTGCTGTTGAAGTCTGTGGGAGGAGATTCGGATGGCGCTTTCTGATATAACCCGTCGCATGAGCCTGGCGCTCGGCCTTGGGCTGCTCGCAGCGGCCACGGGCACGGCCGCATCGGCCCAGAGCTTTCCTGACCGATCCATAACCATGATCGTGCCCTTCGCGGCAGGAGGCTCGACCGATGTCGTCGCCCGTATCGTCGCGCAGAAAATGTCCGAAGATCTCGGCCAGCAGGTCATCGTGCAGAATGTCGCGGGAGCCGGCGGCAACCTCGGCGCTGACAATGTCGCGCGCGCCGAACCGGACGGCTATACGATCCTGATGGGTACCGTCGCAACCCACGCGCTCAATCCGCTGATCCTGAAGTCGACGCCCTATGACCCAGAGAAGGATTTCGCGCCGATCTCGTTGCTCGTGATCGTGCCGAACGTGCTGGTTGTCAATCCGGAACTGCCCGCAAAGAACGTGCAGGAGCTGATCGCGCTGCTAAAAGCCGATCCGGACAAATATAGCTATGCCTCATCCGGTAACGGCACGCCGCTGCATCTTTCCGGCGAACTTTTTAAAAGCATGGCGGGCATCGACATGCAGCATATTCCCTATAAGGGCGCTGGGCCGGCATTGAACGACGTCATCGGCAATCAGGTGCCGATCATGTTCGACAACCTGCCCTCGTCGTCGAGTCACATCAAGGCCGGCACGCTGCGGGCACTCGCCGTAACGACCGCCGAACGCGCGTCATCCTTCCCTGATATTCCGACCGTCGCAGAATCCGGTATATCAGGATACGAGACCTATACGTGGAATGCGCTCTTTGCACCGGCCAATACGCCGGCCGATGTGATCGCCCGCCTCAACGCCTCCGCCAAGAAGGCGCTGGCGGATCCGGCCGTAGCCGAGCGGATGAAGGAATTCAGCGCGAGGATCGTGGGTTCCACGCCGGAGGAACTCGCCGCCCATGTGAAAGCCGAGCTTGCGAAATGGAAACCGGTCGTGGACGGCGCTCATATCCAAATGGAATGATTACAACGGGAGGGGACAGCATGCCGTTAGCTCCTTCTCTCACGCCCGATCCAGCCGGTGGCATTTGGACGCCATGCGACTGAATTCTAATTAAGGTAGTGGAAAAGCCCATTATTCTGGGCTAGCTTTCGGAAGGCTGATGGACAATTTCAGCTTACCAGGAGGGATCCATGTACAGATTTGAAGTTTACAAGGATAAGACCGGTGATTTCCGCTTCCGCTTCAAGGCATCGAACGGCGAGACCATGTTCTCGTCCGAAGGCTACAAGGCGAAGGCGTCCGCAATGAACGCCATTGAATCCATCAAGAAGAATTCGTCTGGCGCCGATGTCGTGGATCAGACGAAGGCGGAAGCCTGACCGGAAACGGAGGCGGCTCGGTCGCCTCCAGCACTCCCTACTCAGCGTATTTTTTGCGCATTTCTCTGTCATCGGTTTTTTCGATCGCAATGTCGAAATGAGGACGACTGAGACCTCATTGTTTCGGAACGGCTTGAGGCCGCGCCACCGGAACATTGCAGCATGGGCGAATTCGACCTTACATGCGGCTTGTCCGGTCAAACGCCCCTAGAGGATCAGGAGTTTCCGATGCAATACGCCCTTATCATTCGTGAATCCGCAGAAGACTTCGTCCGCCGCAGCGACCCTGCCTACCGCGATGGCTGGACGGCCTATACCAAAGCACTGGTGCAAGCCGGGATCTTGACCGCCGGTGCCGGCCTGACCCCGCCCGAGACAGGCACGATTGTGCGTCGCAAGGGTGAGAACCACGATGTACAGGATGGCCCCTACCCGGAGGGCAAGGAATCGCTCGGCGGCTTCTATGTGATCGATGTGCCCGATCTCGATACAGCGCTCGCATGGGCCACACGGGTTCCCGTCTCCGAACAGGGCTCGGTGGAAATACGGCCCCGGCTGCAGGTCGCGTGAGGCCGTTGTGACATCAGATGCGGGCCGTGCCGCCGAGAATGTGGCACGGCAATCCTACGGCAAACTCATCGCCTTCCTTGCCGCCCGCTCCCGCGACGTTCCGGCCGCGGAGGACGCCCTGTCTGATGCGCTGGCGGCCGCGTTGCGGGTCTGGCCCGAGCGCGGCATTCCCGACAATCCGGAGGGCTGGCTTCTCACCGCAGCCCGCCGCAACCTCATACAGGCTGCCCGCCATCGAACCGTGCGCGACAATGCCAGCGAGACGATTGCGCTGGCCGTCGAGGAGGCCGAGCAGCGCATGAACGATGCACGAAACGCCGACTTTTCCGATGAACGGCTGAAGCTGCTTTTTGCCTGCACACACCCGGCAATTGATCTGTCCGTTCACACGCCCCTGATGCTTCAGACCGTGCTCGGCATTGATGCGAAGACAATCGCGCAGGCCTTCGTAATCTCCCCGGATGCCATGAGCCAACGCCTGGTGCGGGCCAAGGCCAAGATCCGCGAGGCCGGCATTCCCTTCACCATTCCCGAGCGGCAGATCCTGACGGAACGGCTGGCAGACGTGCTCTCGGCAATCTATGCCGCCTACGGGCTCGGCTGGGACGGTCTCGATGGTGAAGGAGACAGTCGCACGGGTCTGACCGATGAAGCGATCTGGCTTGGCCGCACACTCATGACCATCCTGCCCGAGGAGCCGGAGGTCGTCGGGCTACTCTCACTGATGCTTTATTGCGAGGCGAGAAGACACGCACGGCGTGATAGCGATGGCGTCTACATACCGCTTGAGGAGCAGGATACCGGTCTCTGGAACGAAATCATGATGGCCGAAGCCGATGCATTCTTGAGGAAGGCAGGCACCTTCGACCGTTTCGGTCCGTTCCAGTGCCTGGCGGCGATCCAGTCCGTCCACGCCACGCGCCGCCGGACGGGTACGACCGATTGGAAGGCGCTCGTCACCCTCTACCGAGCTCTCATCGCGATGAAGCCTACACTCGGGTCCCAGGTCAGCCATGCCGCCGTGATCGGCAGGGTCGATGGCGCGGCCCCGGCTATCGCGCTGCTGAACGGATTGGAACAGCGAGGCATCGCCAGCTACCAGCCTTACTGGGCGGTGCGGGCTCATCTGCTGGCAGACCTTGGCGAAAGCGATACCGCGGCAGAAGCTTACAGGATAGCGATCGGCCTCAGCGACAGTCCCGCCGTCCGCACCTTCCTCACCGGCAAACTTCAGGCCGTTATTTCTCGGTCAGCTTGAGCTCGATACGGCGATTGGTGGCGCGAGCTTCCGGCGTATCGCCCGGTGCAATCGGCTGGAACTCACCAAAGCCTGCCGCAACGAGCCGGTCTGCGGGCACGCCCTGCGCGATCAGGAACTTCACGACCGAAATCGCGCGGGCGGATGAAAGCTCCCAATTGTCGCGGTAGCGACCTGAGCCCGACAGCGCGACGTTGTCCGTATGGCCATCGACGCGCAGAACCCAGTTGATCTCAGGCGGAATTTCCTTGGCGAGGTCCAGCAAGGCAGCGGCAAGCTTTGCCATTTCCGTTTGGCCATCCGGATTGAGGTCGGCACCGCCGGATGGAAACAGCACTTCGGACTGGAAGACGAAACGGTCGCCGACGACGCGGATGTTGTCGCGGTCGGACAGGATTTCACGCAGGCGACCGAAGAAGTCCGACCGGTAGCGGTTGAGTTCCTGCACGCGCGCAGCCAGCGCCACGTTCAGGCGGCGGCCGAGATCGGCGATTTTCGTCTGCGAGGTCTGATCCTTCTCCTCGGAAGCCTGAAGTGCGGCCTCGACAGCGGCGATCTGGCTGCGTAGCGCTGCGATCTGCTGGTTGAGGAGCTCGACCTGACTGAGGGCACGGTCGCTGACCTGCTTCTGCTCATCGAGCTGCTGCGTCAGCGTTCCGATCTGCTGCTTTGCCGCATCCTGGCCGCCGGCACCGGCGCTGAGAAGCGCCTGTAATCGCGTACGCTCGCCTTCGGCACTTGCAAGCGAAGCCTGCAGATTGGCAACGGAATCCTGAAGATCCTGATTGCTGCCCTTCTCCAGCGCCAGCAATTGCGTGAGCTCGTTGATCTGGCCATTGAGACGCGTCAGCACCTCGTCGCGGCCGCTGATTTCGCGGCTGAGAATGAACTGGCCGACAACGAAAACCGTGAGGATGAACATGATGGCGATGAGCAGCGTCGATAGAGCATCGACGAAGCCCGGCCAGTAGTCCACCGCGCGTTGGTGGCGGCGGTTGCGGGCAAGAGGCATGGCTTACTTGCCCTCGCTCTTTTCGACATGGACGGACCGTTCGCGCGCTCTGTCGCTGCCGCGGTCTTGGACGCCGATGCGTTCAGCCAGACGATCGAGCGTGCGGCGCATCGCCTTTGCTTCGTCCTGCTGGACCTCGATCCAGTCGCGCAGCATCTGCTGCTCGTTGCGCATGTTCTTGACGAGGCCCTGGATGCCTTCGGCAAGGCTCGCCATGGCGGCGACCGACCGCTGGCTGGACGCGCCGTCCCCTTCGGCGACCTTTCGCAGATATTCCGACAGTGCCTTCATATCTTCCGAGGAGCCGCCGGAAACGCCATCGAGCGCCGGCACCGGGATGTCCGAGCCGACATCGGTAATGGAGGAGAGCCAGTTTTCCAGCTCCGTATAGAAACGGTTCTGCGCACGTCCGGCCTGCAAATCGAGGAACCCGAGGATCAGCGAGCCCGAAAGACCGAGCAGCGAGGACGAGAAAGCCTGGCCCATGCCCGAAAGCGGCGTTGCGAGCCCTTCCTTCAGCGTCGAAAGCACATCGCCCGTGCCATTCGAGCCGGCATCGAGCGACTGGATGACAGAGCTGATCGAGCCGATTGTGCCAATAAGGCCCCAGAAGGTGCCGAGCAGGCCGAGGAAGACGAGCAGGCCGATGAGATAGCGGGAAACGTCACGCGACTCGTCGAGGCGGTTGGCAATCGAATCCAGAATGGAGCGCAGCGCGGTGGTCGATAATGCAACCCCGGACCTGCTACGATTTCCGATCAGCGCCCGCATCGGCGCAAGCAGCCGCGGATGGCGGTTCACCTTCTCCGCACTGCCAGCAGCGCGGAAAGAATTGAACCAGCGTACTTCCGGCCGAAGCGACAATACATGATTGAAAACGAGAATGATTCCAACGGCAAGAACGCCGACGATGAGACCGTTCAGGCCCGGATTATGCATGAAGGCAGTCTGTGTCTGCCGGAACAGGATCGCCGCTATGAAGCCCACGATGATGAGGAACAGCACCATCGTCCAGAAGAACGACATCGGGCTGGAGAGTTTGTAAGCGTAGCCACCGGCCGTCTTCTCGGTCGAGCCGAACTCGGCCACATTCACATTTTCCATAGGTTCCTCGGCCTCCGGACTCTTTACAGCCGAAGACTAGATCAACATTGTGCCAAATTGAAGTATGCGCAGGCGAAAAGCCGGACTTTACAACAGGCTGTTGCCCGGATCGTCACTTGGTCGGAACCGGCCGCTTGACGACTTCCGTGAGCGCTTTGTGGATATGCTCGTTGCCGGCTATGATCGCACCGGTCTCCAGAATTGACGCCCCGCCGTCCCAGTCAGTCGCATAACCACCCGCTTCGCGGATGAGCAGAATGCCGGCAGCCATGTCCCAGGGCGACAGTGCCGCCTCCCAGAAGCCGTCGAAACGACCGGCGGCCACATAAGCAAGATCGAGCGAGACAGCGCCCATGCGGCGGATGCCGGCGACTTCGCCCATGACATGGCGCAGCTCGATCAGGAACTTACCGTGATTGCCGCGGCCGAGATGGGGCACGCCGCAGCCGATGACGCTGTCGGAAAGCACCCGGCGCGAGGCGACGCGCAGACGCCGATCGTTCAGGAACGCGCCACCGCCACGCTCGGCAGTGTAGAGCTCGTCGGTAGCCGGATTGAAGACTACGCCTGCGACGATCTCATTGTTGCGCTCGAGCGCAATCGAAACGGCAAAAGCCGGAATACCGTGCAGGAAATTGGTCGTGCCGTCGAGCGGATCGACGATCCAGCGGTGCGCGCCGTCGGTGCCCTTGATCTCTTCGCTCTCTTCGCCAAGGAAGCCATAGGTCGGACGAGCCTTGAGAAGCTCTTCCTTGACGATCCTCTCGGCCTTGCGGTCGGCATTCGAAACGAAGTCGCCCGGTCCCTTCACGGATACCTGCAGGTTCTGCACTTCCCCGAAATCACGCCCCAGCGACTTGCCTGCCTTGATGGCAGCCTGAACCATGACATTGAGAAGAGCTGAACGGGCCATGTGGGCATTTTCCTTGGATAATACGGGACGCGCTGTCAGGGGCGGGATATGTCCCTGAACGCCGGAAGCGACAGCGCTGCATAGATTGGCGGCCTCAAGACCACAAAATCAGGGAAATTTCAAGGGGAATGCCGCATGGCAGGGTTGCAGTACGAAAGGATAGTTCCCAATTATTCTGGACAGATCAGTCCATAAACGTTATTGAGACATTATGGCAAGACACAAGGAATTCGATCGCGACACCGTACTCAAGGCGGCTATTACCGTGTTCACCGAACACGGCTACGAGGGCACGTCGACGGATGCGCTGCTGTCGGCCATGAAGATCAGCCGGCAAAGCATGTACGACACTTTCGGCGACAAGCGCCGCCTCTATCTGGCAGCGCTCGACCGTTACAATCTCGACAGCGTCTCTCAAATCGTGGCCGATCTGCGCCGCGATATGGCACCTTTGAAAGCTTTGGAAGAAATGCTCATCGCCTTCGCCTCCCGTCCGGAAACCGAAGCCGGGCATGGCTGCCTTGGCGTCAGCGCTGTGTGCGAGTTCGGACGCACGGACAGCGAGGTCTCGGCGCTGACCGACAAGGCGTCCCGCCTGCTTTCATCCGCAGTGCACACAATCCTCGAGGAAGGCAAGAAGCGGGGCGAGGTCGCAGATGATGTCGACACCACCGACGCAGTTCAGTTTCTCGGCTCGACCCTCTCGGGCATGAAGATCAGTGCCCGCAACGGCGCCTCTCGCGAAACGCTCCGCGGAATAGCCCGCCTCGCCATCCGAAGCCTCCGGTAAAAGTGCTGGAACTCTCAATCCGTTTTCGCACGCCCAATTATAGATCAAACAGTCCAAAAAGAAAGGAAGCCACAATGTCTCAACCACTTTCCGGCAAGATCGCCCTCGTAACCGGTGGCTCGCGCGGTATCGGTGCCGCAATCGTCCGCCGCCTCAGCAGCGATGGCGCAACCGTTGCCTTCACCTATTCCGCCTCCGGCGACAAGGCGAAGGCCATTGTCGCCGAGATAGAAGCAAAAGGTGCGAAGGCGCTGGCCATCAAGGCAGACAGCGCCGATCCGAAAGCCGTTCAGGATGCGGTCGATGAGACTGTCTCGGCATTCGGCGGCATCGACATCCTTGTGAACAGTGCCGGAATTCTGATGCTGAATTCGGTAGAGAATTTCCCCCTCGAAGACTTCGACCGCATGTTTGCAATCAACGTTCGCGCTGTCTTCGCCGGTACGCAGGCTGCCGTGCGTCACATGAGAGCGGGCGGGCGCATCATCACCATCGGCAGCATCGTCGCCGACCGCAGCGGCTTCCCGACCTCTTCGGTCTATTCCATGACCAAGGGCGCGGTCGCCGCCATGACGCGCGGCCTTGCCCGCGATCTCGGCCCGCGCGGCATCACCGTCAACAACATCCAGCCAGGTCCGACGGCAACGGACATGAACTCAAACGAAGCCAGCCATGAGATGCTGAAACAGTTGATGGCACTCGGCCGCATGGGCGAGGACAAGGAAATCGCCAGCTTCGCCGCCTATCTCGCCAGCCCGGAAGCCTCCTTCATCACCGGTGCCAGTCTGACGATCGACGGCGGTTATCTGGCCTGATGCTGACAAGCGAAAGGCGGCGCAGATGCGCCGCCGTTCCTTTCAGTGTTCGAAACTCAGGATTTCTGCTGCGTGATCAGCACTTCGCGGGCGATTTGGTCGAGTGGCAGAATACGGTCGACGCCGCCCTTGGCGATCGCTTCCTTCGGCATGCCGAAGACGACTGAACTCGTCTCGTCCTGGGCAACTGTGTAGGCGCCGGCCTGATGCATTTCCAGCATGCCGCGCGCACCATCGTCCCCCATTCCCGTCATGATGATCCCCATGGCGTTCGAGCCAGCCGAACGGGCAGCGGAACGGAACAGCACATCAACAGACGGACGGTGGCGGGAAACTAGCGGTCCTGGCTTGACAGACACATAATAACGCGCCCCCTGACGCTCCAGCAGCATGTGCTTGTCGCCGGGCGCGATCAGCACGTGACCGCGCAACACCGGATCGCCGTCGGCTGCTTCCTTGACCTCGACCTCGCAAAGACCGTTGAGGCGCTTGGCGAAAGCCGCAGTGAATTTCTCCGGCATGTGCTGGACGATCACCATGCCCGGCGCATTGGCCGGCAGCGCCTCCAGAAATTCACGCAGGGCTTCCGTCCCGCCCGTCGAAGCGCCGACGCAGACGACCATTTCCGTCGTCTTCGCCATGGCCCGGCCAGTTGGTGGCGGCAGCATCGCATCGGCCGTCAGCTTCTTGGCCGGCCCTTCCGCTGAAGCCGCACGGACGCGGCCTGCAGCGCGGCGCACATTCGCAAGCCGCGCATGCGAAGCGCTCTTCACTACTTCACGAATACGCATCGCATCATCGGCGAGACTGTCGGCCGCACCGATCTTCGATTTCAGGATGACATCGACAGCTCCAGCCTCCAGCGCCTGCAGCAGCGTTTCCGAACCTGCTTCCGTCAGCGACGAACACATGACGACCGGGATGGGCCGCTGTGACATGAGCTTTCGCAGGAAGGTGATGCCGTCCATGCGCGGCATTTCCACATCGAGCGTAATCACATCGGGGATTTCCTCCTGAATCTTGCGCGCCGCCATAAAGGGATCGGAGGCGACACCCATGATCTCAATGTCCGGATCTCCCTCCAGAACCTTCGTCAACGTCTGCCGAACGCTGGCGGAATCGTCGATGATGAGGACACGGATCTTCTTATTCATGTAATCCTCTCAGATACGCTGAAACACCGTATTTGAAACCTGCTTCAAGGGAAGGTCGAAGCCGGTGATCGATTCCGAGTGGCCGATAAACATGTATCCTCCTTTGGCGAGGCAATCGCAGAGGCGGCCGAGGACGCCCGCCTGGGTCTGCTTGTCGAAGTAGATCAATACGTTGCGGCAAAAGATCAGGTGCATCATGTCACCAACAGGATATTTCTCATCCATCAGGTTCATGCGGGCAAAGCCGACACGGCTGCGCAGCTTCGGCGAGATGCGAACCTCACGGCGACCCTGCTGCTTGGCAACCATGACATATTTCTTCTGCAGGTCGCGCGGCACCGGAGCGACCAGATCTTCCGCATAAATACCCTTTCGCGCGGTCTGCAGCACATCGGTGGAAAGATCGGTCGCCAGTACGCTATAGGAAACATCGCTGCGGCTCTCGACGAATTCGGCCAACACCATAGCCATCGTATAGGGCTCGGCCCCCGTCGAGCAGGCAGAACTCCATGTGCGGATCGTCCGCAAGCCGCTGTCCGCGAGCGTCGGCAGGGCGATCGTCTGCATATATTCGAAATGCTTGGCTTCCCGGAAGAAGTCGGTCTTGTTGGTCGTCACGACGTCGATCAGATAGACGGCCTCCTGATCGAGGCCGCCCTCGTTGAACAGGAAATCACAATAATCGTCGAAGCTCGCATGGCGCGTAGCGCGCAAGCGCCGGCGCAGCCGACCCTCCAGCATCGTCAGCTTTGTCGACGGCATTTTGATGCCGCTATAGTCGTAGATGAACCGAGCCAGCTTGTCGAAATTACGTTTGCTGATCCTGTCACCCGGCAATTGGGTTTCTACCGCAGCCATACTCATAAAACGTGACGCTCCGAACAGGTTTTGAAGGCCTCAGGCGGCCGATTGCAGGACAGTGGCATCCTCGCGCGACAGAAGTCGGGCAAGGTCGATTATGACGACGAAGCCGTTCTCGCGGCGCACGACACCGGCGATGTAATCCGAACGCCAGCGTACGCCGATATCAGGTGCGGACTCGATCTGATCGCGACGGAAGGGCGTCACTTCGAAAACGCGATCGGCAACGAGGCCGAGCGTCAGAAGGCGATTTTCCATCGGAACGTCGAGAACCAGCACGCGCGTATGCGGCGTCGGCACGGTTTTCGACATGCCGAGCTTCAGGCGCAGATCGATCGTCGGAACGCCCTGGCCGCGCACGTCGCGCAGACCGAGCAGATAGTCGGGACCATTCGGAATCTTGAACGCTTCCGCATAGTCGAGGATTTCGCGCACCACCTCCACCGGAACGGCGAAGATCTCTTCGCCGAGGCTGAAGGTCACGAATTGGGCTTCCAGAGATGTTGTTGCCATGATCAACCGCTTTCCTTGGATTCGGGCGCCCCCATTATCGGAGACGCCTGTTAATAGATTGAAAGGACCCGGACGCTCAGGCGCTTTCCTTGAACTCGGCATCCCCGTCGTCGGGGCCACCCATTGAAAGGTCGAGAGCAAAGCCCTTGGCGCGTGCCTGCTGGGCGGCGACCGTATTGGCAGGTGCGGTCTTCTTGGCGACCGGCTTTCGGGCTGCGGCCGGAGCCGGTGTGCGCATCGTCACCTTGGCAGCCGGAGCGCGCGACAGGCGGTTGCCGGCCATGTCCACCTTGAAGAAGGCGATCGACGCCTGCAGTTCCTCAGCCTGGGTCGCCAGTTCTTCGGAGGTCGCCGACATCTCTTCGGAGGCGCCGGCATTCTGCTGCGTCACCTTGTCGAGCTGCTGGATCGCCTCGTTGATCTGGGCTGCACCGATATCCTGCTCGCGGCAGGCGGCGCTGATTTCGGAGACCAGTTCGGCCGTCTTGCGGATGTCGGGCACCAGGCGCCCGAGCATGTCGCCGGCTTCCTGCGCTGCCTTCACCGTATCACCGGACATCGCACTGATTTCCGCAGCTGCCGACTGGCTGCGTTCGGCAAGCTTGCGCACTTCGGAAGCGACCACCGCAAAACCCTTGCCGTGTTCGCCGGCACGCGCAGCTTCGACAGCAGCGTTCAAGGCAAGCAGGTCGGTCTGACGGGCGATTTCCTGAACGATGCCGATCTTCTCGGCGATCGTACGCATAGCGGCCACCGCCCGGTTGACGGCATCACCGGAATTCTCCGCATCCTTGGCGGACTGGCGGGCAATCTTCTCGGTCTGGGCGGCATTGTCGGCATTCTGCTTGATGTTGGCGGCCATCTCCTCCATCGACGCGGACGCTTCTTCAGCCGAGGCCGCCTGCTCTGTTGCGCCCTGCGACACCTGCTCGGAACTCGCCGACAGTTCCTGGCTGCCGGACGAGACGTTTTCAGCTGCGGCAATCGCATCGGCAACGACACCACGCAGGCGCTCGACCATCTGCTCCAGAGCGATGCCCAGCGTATCCTTGTCGGACAGCGGCTGCGGAGAGACGGTCAGGTCGCCGTTAGCGATCTGGTTGGCAATCTGCGCCGTTGTGCGCAGATTGCCGGTCATCCGCGTCATGGAATTGACCAGGTCACGGATCTCGTCGTTGCTCCTGTGCTCAATGTCCTGTTCGAGATCGCCAATGCTGACCGCATCCGCGAGTTGGACTGCGCGCTTGAGGCCACGGGAGATATTGAGCAGGATCCAGATGGCAGCAGCAGAGGATACGATGATCAGGCCGATCGTCATCATCACGAGCATGTTGCGCGACTGCGCATACTGATCGTTGGTGGCGGCGTCGGTTTCGGCGACATTGCCGGTCACGGTGTCGTTCAGCTTGGTGAGAATGCTGAGAAGCTGGGTTGTTACCGCCTGGCCTTCGCCCATCGAAATGACGCCGGCCTGGCTATTGGATTCGCTGGTGTTCTGCGTGGCAAGCTCGGCAACGCGATCCTGCAGCGCCGTCCACTTGCCGTAGAGGTCGCCGAACTGAGCCATGCCATTCCTGATGTCAGTATCTTCGGAAGTGGCAAGGCGAGCCTGCAGTGTCTTGATCTGTTCGCGCTGCTGCGAAATCTCATCGACATAGCCGGCGATCTTGCTCGGATCCGTGTTGATGATCGCATCCTTTTCGGCGCGGATGGAACGCATCACGGCATCGGAGAGGTCGCCGGAATCGCGCAGATTGGCCACCGGACCGGCAACCATGACCGTGATGTCGTTATTCAGCGACGAGAGATTATAGATCGAAAGACCGGCCATGGCGCAGGTCAGGAGAACGATAAAACCGAACACCAGGCCCAGTTTGAGTTTGATCGTGAAGCGCATTCCAAGCCCCCTTTAGGACTGCAGCGGATATCCCGCGAAATGACACATTGTGCCGCCGTAAAAACGCTTCATGCGTTGCCGGCTGAGCCGGTGTGCCCCGGCGCTTCCATGCGCCGGCTGTAACGGGGCCGCTGTTGCTGCGGCCCCGATGCGTCCGCCGGGAAGAGGCTATGCGCTTTCCCGGAAATCATCGTCCGCCATGTCTGGTCCGCCCATGGACATGTCGAGGGCAAAACCTTTGGCGCGGGCCTGCTGAGCAGCAACGCCGTTGGCGGGAGCCGCCTTGCCGGTCGGCTTGCGGGCCGCAGACGGAGCCGGGCGTGTGGTCACCTTGGCGGCCGGTGCGCGGCCCTGACGGCCACTCGTCGCCATTGCCTTGCCACCCGCCGTGTCCACTTTGAAGAAGGCGATGGACGTTTGCAGTTCCTCGGCCTGGGCAGCGAGCTCTTCCGACGTCGCAGACATCTGCTCGGAAGCACCCGCATTCTGCTGGGTTACCTTGTCGAGCTGCTGGATCGCCTCGTTGATTTGCGACGCACCGACATCCTGTTCGCGGCATGCCGAACTGATCTCCGCCACGAGTTCCGCCGTCTTTCTAATATCAGGCACCAGGCGGCCGAGCATATCGCCTGCCTCCTGGGCGGCCGTGACGGTATCGCTCGACATGGCGCTGATTTCGGCTGCTGCCGACTGGCTGCGCTCGGCAAGCTTGCGCACTTCGGAAGCGACGACGGCAAAGCCTTTGCCGTGCTCGCCGGCACGAGCAGCCTCCACGGCAGCGTTGAGTGCGAGAAGGTCGGTCTGGCGGGCGATTTCCTGAACGATGCTGATTTTCTGGGCGATCGTACGCATGGCTTCGACGGCGCGGGAAACGGCGCTGCCGCTCATCTCCGCATCCTTGGCGGACTGACGGGCGATCTTTTCCGTCTGGGCGGCATTGTCGGCGTTCTGTTTGATGTTGGCAGCCATTTCTTCCATCGAGGAGGAAGCTTCCTCGGCCGCAGAGGCCTGCTCGGTGGCGCCCTGCGATACCTGCTCCGAGCTCGCCGAAAGCTCCTGGCTGCCGGCCGAAACATTCTCGGCGGCTGCAATTGCATCCGCGACGACATCACGCAAGCGCTCCACCATCTGTTCGAGCGCAGTGCCGAGTGTATCCTTGGCCGAGAGCGCCTTCGGAGAAACGGTCAGATCGCCGGCAGCAATCTGCGTGGCAATATCGGCGGTGGCACGAAGATTGGTGACCATGCTTTGCATCGCGATGCCGAGCGTATCCTTGGCTGAAAGCGGCTTGACCTCGACCGAGAGGTCGCCTTCAGCGATCTGGTTGGCAACATCGGCGGTGGCGCGCAGGTTGTTCACCATGCCGAGCATGGCAATGCCGAGCGTATCCTTGTCGGAGAGCGGTTTCGGTGTAACGCTGAGGTCACCGTTCGAAATCTCGTTCGCGATGCCAGCGGTATTGCGCAGATTATCCGTCATGACGTTGATCGTGTTCACCAGATCCTTGATCTCGTCGTTGCTCTTGATCTCGACCTTCTGGTTCAGATCGCCGATGGCGACAGCGCTGGCGACGTTCATGATCTTGCGCAGGCCACTGTTGATGCCGAGCGCGATCCACAGTGCGGCGGCAAAAGCGATGACGGAAGCGCCGATGGCGATGCCGATCAGCAAGTTTCTGGTGTTGCCGTAGAGGATTTCCGTATCGTCGTCGGCCTGGGTCATCGCCTTCTGCTGATGAGTGACAAGCGCCGTGAAGACGTCTTCCAGCTCCATGACGATGGCGCGAACCTCACCACCGGAATAAGCCGTGGCCCCTGCCCTGTCGCCGCTTTCCTGGATCAAGGCGACTTTGTTGGAACCATCAACGAAACGTTTGCTCAGCTCGATCAGCCTGTCCCATGTCGGCTTGCTGTCAGCCATTGCGATCTGCTGACCGCCTGTCGCGAACGCGAGCATTTCATCCATGCTTTTTGCCGAGTTTTCGTAGTGTTTCTTGGCCGCTTCAGGATCCGTTTCCAGAAGGGCGTTCTTCTGCCACCTGATGGCATCGAGCTCGGCAGCTTTGGCCTCCAGAGCCAGCTCCAGGCTTTTTGAAGGGCCTGCGATCAGGTTGCCAACGGCATCGTTCAGCGAACTGAGGCTGATAATTCCAAAGACTGCACTACCCACTAGCAACAGTATGACGAAGCCGAATGCGGCTGCGAGCTTGAGCTTGATCGTGATGCGCATCGCAATACCCCTATTTGAAAGCGACATAAATAATTTGAATGATGGTTTCCTTGTTGCCGCCTCATGCAGCAAAGCATCCCGTCCGGCGTTCCTAGGCCCCGAAAGCTCGTGTCAGGGGCCACATGCGAGGCCCCTGACGGGATCAATCAGGAAAGTGCTCAGGCGCTTTCCTTGAACTCGGCATCGCCGTCGTCGGGGCCACCCATGGAAAGGTCGAGAGCAAAGCCCTTGGCGCGTGCCTGCTGGGCGGCGACCGTATTGGCAGGTGCGGTCTTCTTGGCGACCGGCTTTCGGGCTGCGGCCGGAGCCGGTGTGCGCACCGTCACCTTGGCAGCCGGAGCGCGCGACAGGCGGTTGCCGGCCATATCCACCTTGAAGAAGGCGATCGACGCCTGCAGTTCCTCAGCCTGGGTCGCCAGTTCTTCGGAGGTCGCCGACATTTCCTCGGAAGCGCCGGCATTCTGCTGCGTCACCTTGTCGAGCTGCTGGATCGCTTCGTTGATCTGGGCTGCACCGATATCCTGTTCACGGCAGGCGGCGCTGATTTCGGACACCAGTTCGGCCGTCTTGCGGATGTCGGGCACCAGGCGCCCGAGCATGTCGCCGGCTTCCTGCGCTGCCTTCACCGTATCACCTGACATCGCACTGATTTCCGCTGCTGCCGACTGGCTGCGTTCGGCAAGCTTGCGCACTTCGGAAGCGACCACTGCGAAGCCCTTGCCATGTTCGCCGGCACGTGCAGCTTCGACAGCAGCGTTCAAGGCAAGCAGGTCGGTCTGACGGGCGATTTCCTGAACGATGCCGATCTTCTCGGCGATCGTACGCATGGCGGCCACCGCCCGGTTGACGGCATCACCGGAATTCTCCGCATCCTTGGCGGACTGACGGGCAATCTTCTCGGTCTGGGCGGCATTGTCGGCATTCTGCTTGATGTTGGCGGCCATCTCCTCCATCGACGCGGACGCTTCTTCAGCCGAGGCCGCCTGCTCTGTTGCGCCCTGCGACACCTGCTCGGAACTCGCCGACAGTTCCTGGCTGCCGGACGAGACGTTTTCAGCTGCGGCAATCGCATCGGCAACGACACCACGCAGGCGCTCGACCATCTGCTCCAGAGCGATGCCCAGCGTATCCTTGTCGGACAGCGGCTGCGGAGAGACGGTCAGGTCGCCGTTAGCGATCTGGTTGGCGATCTGCGCCGTTGTGCGCAGATTCGTCACCATGCTGCGCATCGCGATGCCGAGAACGTCCTTGTCCGACAGGGGCTTGGCATCGACGGACAGGTCACCCATAGAGATCTTGTCGGCAAGTTCTGCGGTATTGCGCAGATTGGCCGTCATGACATTGACGGTCTCGATCAGATCTTTGATTTCGTCATTGGTCTTGACGGCAACATTCTGGTCGAGGTCACCGATTGAAACGGCCTTTGCGACAGTCGCGATCTTCTTGAGACCATTGCTGATGCCAAACATGATCCAGATGGCAGCGCTCAGCGCGATCAACACGGCAATACCCGATGCAACGCTGAGGATCAGTTTGGTAGAGTTATAAAGATCGTCGTTGGCCTGGTTAGTCGCCTTCATTCCCTTGCGCTGGATTTCGACAAGGGCGGCAATTGCTTCGCCCATATCGTTCGTCATGTCACGCAGTTCGCCAAGCGAGAGGGCCTGGGCACCGGCCTGATCGCCCTTGGCGTCGAGCTGTTGAAGTTCAGCGGATTTCTCACGGAATTTCGCACCAATGCCTTGCAACTTTTCCCAATAGGGCTTGCCTTCGGGCGAAGCGATTTTGTGGCCGTCGTTGACGGACTCAAGCATCGCCTGCAGGTTCTGATCGGCCTCCTTGTAGAATCCGTACGACGTCTGCGGATCGGTTGAAAGCAGGGCATTTTTCTGCGCGCGAATGGCGTTGACTTCGGCCACGTTGGCTGTCAGCGCGAGTTCAAGACGGCGCACAGGCCCATCGATCATAGCACCGCTGGCATCATTCAAAGAGCCGAGACTCATGCTGCCATAAACGGCGATGCCGACCAACAAGAGGGTCATCAAGCCGAAGGCAAGACCCAGTTTCAGTTTAATGGTGAAGCGCATTTGAATACTTCCTTGAAGGTGATCGACAGAGCTGGATGCATGACTCGAAGTTCGGGCATGGGTCGTCATTCTGCCGCTTTTGGCGGCATGCATTGCGGGCACGTTCAATTGCTGGAGGCCATCGTCGCTTGCTCCGCATGTCCATCGTTACGGACCCCTGCGGGAGTTCACGATCGGCTTGCAAAACCGCAGCGCGTCTGACTGCGGAAGATCCCACTTTCGGGGAAACCCGATGCTCCGCCTGTCTCTTAAAGCTGGCAGGCGGACATCTGCCGATCGATACCAACGCATACACACGTCGGGCATTTCCTTAAGCCACGGGCCAGAGGTCCGCGGCAGTCTTCATTTCAACGAAACGCTTAGGCGCTTTCGCGGAAATCGTCGTCACCGGCGTCCGGGCCGCCCATCGACATGTCCAGAGCAAAGCCCTTGGCGCGTGCCTGTTGGGAAGGAACGGTGTGGCCCTGATTGTGGTTATGCGTCGCCGGAGCTGGCTTGCGTGGGGCAGCGGCGGAACCGTTGACCACCTTGGCAGCCGTCTTTGTAACGGTCTTCCGTACGCCGGCACGGGTCGCACCTGCCGCATCGACCTTGAAGAAGGCAATTGAAGCCTGCAGTTCCTCGGCCTGAGCGGCAAGCTCTTCCGAAGTAGCCGACATTTCTTCCGAGGCGCCGGCATTCTGCTGGGTCACCTTGTCGAGCTGCTGGATCGCCTCGTTGATCTGCGAGGCGCCGATATCCTGCTCGCGGCAGGCGGCACTGATCTCCGAGACCAGTTCGGCGGTTTTCCGGATGTCAGGAACCAGACGGCCGAGCATTTCGCCGGCATCGCGTGCGGCCTTGACGGTGTCGCTCGACATGGAAGAGATCTCAGCGGCTGCAGACTGACTGCGTTCAGCCAGCTTGCGGACTTCCGAGGCGACGACCGCAAACCCCTTGCCATGTTCGCCGGCACGCGCAGCTTCGACAGCGGCATTCAGGGCAAGAAGGTCGGTCTGACGGGCGATTTCCTGGACGATGCCGATCTTCTCGGCAATCGTGCGCATCGCATCGACGGCGCGGTTGACAGCATCCCCGGAAGCTTCCGCGTCCTTGGCAGATTGGCGGGCGATCTTCTCGGTCTGGGCAGCATTGTCGGCATTCTGCTTGATGTTGGCAGCCATCTGCTCCATCGAAGCGGATGCCTCTTCAGCCGAAGCCGCCTGCTCTGTCGCACCCTGCGAGACCTGCTCGGAGCTGGCCGAGAGTTCCTGACTGCCCGATGAAACATTATCGGCGGCGGACAAGGCGTCGGCGACGACGCCGCGCAGGCGTTCGATCATGACATTGACGTTGCCGAGCAGTTCACCGATTTCGTCATGCGTGGTGATTTCGGCCATCTTCGTCAGGTCGCCTTCGGCAACTTCGCGGACAACGGTGTTGGCGCGGCTGAGACCCTTGCTGATAGTATTCGCGATCCAGAAGGCAGTGAGGCCGGCAATCAGCAACGCTACGGCAGCAACCGCAATCATCGTCGTGCGCGTCGTGGCATACTGCTGATCGGCGCTATCATCGGCTTCTTTCATGCGCTGCTTTTCGAGCGTCAGAACTTCATCGAGTGTGGCGTCGATATCGTTGGCCGCCTGGCGAGCCGTCGTGACCGAGACATTGTTGGCGCCGTCCACATTGCCGTCTTTGATGAAATTTCGGATCTGGTCGTCAGCCTGATTGAATGCCTTAGAGAGTTCGGCAACGCGTTCCCAACGCGCCTTGCCTTGCTCGGTCGCAAGCTTCGTCACGGCAGCGAAGGCATCGGCGAAATCCTTACGAGCCTTGTTGCCCTTTTCGATAGCACCGGAAGCGTCGTCGGCATTACGCGCCGTCAGGAGGTTCTTCTGCTGGCGGATGGCTTCGAGCTGGGCGATATTGATCTGTTGCGCCAGGTCGAGGCGCGCAGCGGGACCAGCAAGAAGATTGCCGATCGTGTCGTTCAGCGAACCGAGGCTGAAGATGCCGTAGGCGGCAGTGCCCATGAGCATGAGAATGATAAAAGTGAACGCTGTCACCAGCTTTGTCTTGATCGTCAATCGCATCGTCTTAACCCCTCAATAATTGGCCGCCGGCTAGTTGACGGCCCCCGCCGTCTCATGCCTCGATGAAAAAATTGCTTGCAAATTCGGGAGGATGATGAACTCGCCATCCCTCTTGACCAGGCAGTTGATGTAATCCGCGCGCCAGCGCATGCCCACGCTTGGCGGCGGTTCACTGGCGCTCCTCGTCAAGGTCGTCACCTCGTTCACCTTGTCGGTACGCATTCCCACCAGGGTCTGCTCCCCCTGCAGATCGACCTCGATGACGATGATGCGGCTGTCGATCGTCGCTTCCGAAGCTTCCATCCCAAAAGCGAGGCGAAGATCGGCAAGCGGAATGACCTTGCCGCGGAAGTTGATGACGCTGGCGACGAAGGGCTGGCTGCCCGGCACCGCGGTCTCGGGAAGCAGATCCAGGATTTCCTGGACGATGACAGCTTCCAGCGCGAAGGTTTCGCCATTGAGATCGAAGGTCAGAACTTCGATTTCCTCGGCGTATTTCCAGTGCTTGTCTAATTTTTCGGCTGTTGCTGCTGTGCTCATCCTGCCACGCGCAATTGCGCCTCCTGTTGCTGACCCGCGGCAACGAGATGCCCGACGTCAAGAATGAGGGCGACGCTGCCGTCGCCGAGAATGGTGGCGCCAGAGAAGGTCGCCACGTCGTTGTGCAGTTTCGACATCGACTTGATGACCGTCTGGTGGTCGCCGATGATCTGATCGACCACGAGGCCGACACGTTCGGTGCCCGTCGAAATGACGACGACCTTTTGATGCACGTCCGGCTTGGTGCCGGTACGGAAGAGATCGCGAAGCCTGAGGAACGGCACCAGACTGTCGCGCAGCGAGATGAAGCTGCGCCCACGCGAGCGAAGATCTTCTTCGAGCGACAGTTCGAGGCATTCCTCGACCGCCGAGAGTGGGATGACATAACGACCGGAACCGACACGAACGAGCAGGCCGTCGATGATGGCAAGCGTCAGCGGAATGCGGAGAGAGACTTCCGAGCCCTGCCCCGGCAGGCTGACGATCTCGATTGCGCCGCGCAGCGCCTCAACCGTTTTCTTGACGACGTCCATGCCGACGCCACGACCAGAGAGATTGGTGATCGTTGCAGCCGTAGAGAAGCCCGGTGCGAAGATGAGTTGCAGCAATTCCTGATCGGAAAGCGGCTGGCCAGGCGCGATGAGCCCCGAGGATTCCGCCTTGGCGCGAACCCGATCGCGGTTGATGCCGCGGCCGTCATCCTTGATCGAGATGATGACCTCGCCGCCGGACTGACGGGCGGCAAGCGTCACAGTTCCTGCTTCCGTTTTGCCGGCAGCAAGGCGTTCGGCAGGCGGCTCGAGGCCGTGATCGATCGAGTTGCGAACGAGGTGAACCAATGGATCGGCGAGACGCTCGATGACGGTCTTGTCGACTTCGGTGGTCTCGCCTTCGGTGACGAGTTCGATCACCTTGCCGGTTTCACGCGCAAGATCATGGACGAGGCGGCGGAAGCGTGAGAAGAGCGTCCCGACCGGCACCATGCGCAACACCATCATCGTGTCGCGCAGCTCGCCGGAGAGACGTTCGATTTCTTCCGAAACCGAGCGCAGGGCAATATCCGAACTGGAGCTTGCCAGCTGGCTGAGGCGCGACTGGGCAATGACGAGTTCACCGACGCGGTCCATCAGCTCGTCGAGACGCTCTGCCGGAACGCGAACGTTTTCCTGTGCCTTTGCCTGGGCTGCCGCCTGAACGGGAGCCGTTTCGCGTTTCACCGGAACCGCCTCGACCGGTCGGAATTCCGGAGCGGCGGCTGGCGCGGATGCGACCGGGGCTGGCGTAACCGGGGCGACCGGAGCGGGAGCTCCATCTCTCTTTGTCTCGGCAGATGCGGCTTGCGGATCGGAGATTTCCTGAACGTCGAGCTCCATGTCATCCATGACGAAGATGAAGACGTCGTCGATCGCCGAACGGTCCTGTTCGCTGGTCAGAATGACGTCCCAGGAGACGTAAAGCTCAGTTGGAACCAGATCGTCGAGCTGCGGAATGCCTGATGTGTTTGCGCGGACTGTGCATTCGCCGAGATCGCGCAGTTCATCCAGAAGACCAAGCGGATTGGTGCCGTTAGCCATGGAATTCGCCGGCAGGCTGAAGCGGATGCGCCAGGTCGTTTTCTTCTTGGTAGGAGCGGCCGCCGCAGGCGCGGCAGCAGCGGAGGCGACGGCTTCTTTGACTTCGGCCTTGCCGCCGACGGCGGCCTGGAGTTGTACAAGCAGCTTGTGACCGGTATCGCCGTGATCCGCGTCGGGCTGTTCGACGAGGGCGCGCATATGGTCCTGCGCGGCGAGCACGGCAGCGACGAGCTCAGCGGTTGCCGGAACCTCACCCTTGCGAACACGGTCGAAGGCCGTCTCGCAATGATGGGTGAAAGCGGCTAGCGCCTCAAAGCCAAACATTGCCCCCGAGCCCTTCAACGTGTGAAGGCCGCGGAACACGGCGTCGACGAGATCCTTGTTTTCGAGGTCGTGGTTCAGGTCGAGAAGGCCGGCTTCGATCGCCTCGAGGCATTCGGCCGCTTCGGTACGAAAGACTGCGACTGGATCAAGCGAACTCATCTGCCCAGAACCTTCTTCGCGATCTTAACGAGATTTTCCGGATCGAACGGTTTGGTGAGCCAGCCGGTGGCGCCGGCGGCCTTGGCACGGGCCTTGAGGTCCGCATCGGACTCCGTCGTCAGGAAGATGATCGGCACGCCGGCCTGGGCGGGCAGTTTCCGCAGCTCCTCGATCATCGTCAGCCCGTCCATGACGGGCATGTTGAGATCAGTGACGATCAGGTCGAAATTGCCGCTCTTGGCAATCGCCAGGCCCTCGGCGCCATTGACGGCTTCGGTGACTGCATAGCCTGCATTGGTGAGCGTGACCTTGGTGGTCAGCCGGATGCTGGCGGAATCGTCGACGGTCAGGATGTTTGCGCTCATAGCGTCACCTCTTTATGCAACCAGAACTTTGTGTCTTCGTGATCGAAGGCTTCCGCAAATCCGGCACGCTCAAGAACCTTGAGAAGCGAGCCGCTGGCCGGAGCCGAAAGCGTGATAGTCTTGCCTGTCGCTTTTGCCTGACGACGGGCGGCTTCGACGAGCTGAAGAAAACTCAGATCCGCTTCCGCGTTTTCGGGAAGGCTTAGAATAATGTTATTACTGTCGCGAAATTGATCGATAATCTTCGCGTATACTTCTGAAGCAGTACGAATGCTCAGAACTTCGGGAAGCGATATAGATTCGAAATATTGCGCCTGAGTATCCAATGCAGCCTCCATGGTCGGAGAATACTTAACGACCCTAAAAGGACTCTCATGACAGGCTTAACAGCGCGTAAACAGCGGTTGTAGGAAATTGCAATTACAGCGAGTCCGGACTCCCTGATTTCTCATCCAAGATAACTTATACTGATGCATGTTCATGTTATAAAATAAGTCGTAAAAACATGTAGATAATCCGGATCTAAACGGTACGCATCAAATTTCGCCGAACTCTTTTAAGCGTTGTTAATCACAACGTTGACGAGTCTGCGGCGTTTACCTGCCGTTTCCATCCTGCCCGTAAAAATAGAATCAAATTGCCTGTGTTTAGAAGTAAAGGTACAAATGTGACAAACACGATGTCATCGGCACAGACTGCGCTCTACGCCTCAGGGTCGGACATCAGCCTGACCCTGGAATCGGCCCGCGCTCAAGTCGAGGAACGGTTCCTCGAAGGTGGCACCGTTCTGCTTTCGGTGATGGATGTCCTCAATCGTCTGTTGACGTCGCTGGAACAGCTCACCAAGGCATTGGACACCAATGAGGCGAGTGACACCAGCGCCGATCTGAATGCGACCGTTCAGAACTTGATTGAGCTTCCCGGCGCTGAGGAAAACCGTCAGCAGGCTCTGACGGCACTGGCCCAAACGGGCTCGGAACTGCACCGGCACGTCGCGGATATGCAGGAGACGATGCGCTACCTGCGCACCTTCGCAGTCACGGTAAAGATAACGGGTGCGGGTCTCGCCGAATTCGCGGGCTTCGCACAGGAAATCCTCGAGCGCATCTATTCGGGGACGGACGAAGTCAATCGCTTTGCAAGCCATCTGGACAGTCTGCTGAAGGAGGTCAAGCTCGCCCTCTCCTTTGGCAACAGTCTGTCCAAAAGCTACGCCGGCACCGTTCCCGCAGTCGCCACGGCGCTTAAGGACGACGCAAAGAAGATTGCCGATCACCGTCAGAACCTCGGCGCCATCGCCCGCGAGGTAGGCGCCATCGCTCGCGGCGTACAGGGCAAAGTCGCATCTACGCTTTCGGCACTGCAGATCGGTGACATTACCCGCCAGCGCATCGAGCATGTGCAGAGTATCTTCTCGCTGCTGGAGAATTTCTTCGCGAGCGCAGACGGCGCCAAGCTCGATGCCGATGCACGCAAACGGCTGCAGAACGTCATCCACCACCTGACCGCCGCGCAGATGGCTGAGATGTGCACCGACTTCCAAAGGGATTCCCGCAACGTCGTAAAGACCATCGCGAGCTTCAGCCAGGATACGCAGCAAATTCTGCGATTGCGCGACCAGATGAGCGGTCAGAGCGACGGCAGCGGCGGCAATTTCATGCGCGCGCTGGAATCCAGCGTCTCCGCTGCCCATGAGATCGTCAAGCAGGTCGATACGGCAAGCCGTCAAGCCGACCAGGTCAGTCAATCGACGATCGGCACTGCTGCAACGCTTCTGCAGTCAATCGAAGCGATCCGAGCAGTCAAGACTGATATTCACTATATGGCGCTGAATACCAACCTGCGCTGCAGCCGTCTCGGCGAGGAAGGTAAGTCGATCAACGTCGTCACCGCCGAGTTGCGCATCTTTGCCGGCAAGCTCGATGATTCAGCCGATGCCATCGTCAATGGCCTGCCGGCGCTCGAAGCCTCGGCTGGGCGCGTTGCCCCCGCCGCCGGCACCAAGAATGGCGGTCTTGCCGAAAGCCTCACCTCGGCCGTCAGCACGATCCGCTCGGCCGCCAACTTGATGGAAGACGAACTCCAGGTGCTTGCCGAACATGGCCGCGAGGTCGCGACCAGGATCAACCTGCTGATCGGCAAGCTCGATTTCCAGCATGATCTCGGCGACGTGCTCGCCCGCTGCGCCGATGTGCTGGAAACCGCGGCCGGCGACCAGATCGCCGATATTTCCGACATCGCCGAAGCAATCGCTCCGCTCGACCGCACGATCTTCAAGCTCTACACCATGGTCCAGGAACGCAATGTCCATCGCGACATCATTCCCGCCACCGAGCAAGCAACGGCAGCGGCTCCTGCTGAGCCCGCCAAAGTCCGGAGCGACGAAGATCTGTTCGAGGACGCCCTTTTTTAGAAGGGGCCACGGGTTAGAGCAACTCCAGCAAAAGTGGGAACCGGTTTTGCGTCCGGAATTGCAGAAAAACAATAAGGTAGAGCATTGAAGGCGACTCTGTTTTCGCTGGAAATGCTCTAGTTGATGCGGCGGAACTTGTTCGCCGCTTCGATCGCCGCCTTCTGCTGGTCGTCCTCGATGCCGAGATAGAAATCCTCGAGCGAGGGGTCGCTCAATCCCGCCCGCCGCGACAGGACATACCATTTGGCAGCTTCGATCGGATCGGGCGCCGTACCGATCGCATTAATGTAGAGATGCGCGAGCTTGTTCTGCGCGACGACATTGCCCCGGTTGGCGGCAAGCTTCAGCCATTCGAAACCGCGCACGTAATCCTTCGGCCCGCCGACACCGTTGACCAGCCAAATACCCATATCGAGTTGAGCCGTATCGAAGCCCGCCCGCGCCGCGCGCGCCATCCAGTCCCGGGCCAGCTGCTTCTTGTCTTCGGGCAGGTCTGAGACCTGCTGATAGATCTGCGCTACCGCATATTGCGCGTCGGCGACGCCCTGCTCTCCCGCCTTTTCATAGTAAGGCAGGGCAAGTTTCAGACCCTTGTTGCCGGGATTGTCGGCAACGAGGGTCTGCGCCCAATTGAATTGGGCGGACGAATTCCCGCCGTCGGCCGCCTTGCGCATATATTCGTCGGCCTTCGCCTTGTCGCGCGTGACATTGTTGCCCTCCATCAGGAGCAACGCATATTTGAACATGGCGGCCGGATCGCCGCCCTCCGCCGCCTTGCCGTACCAGAAGGCAGCATTCTTCATGTCCCGCTTGACGCCGAGGCCCTGCGACAGGATTTCGGCGATCAGGGTCTGGGCTGCCGGATCGCCGAGTTGCGCCCGTGGCAGCGCCTTGTCCATGGCGGTCAGATAATAGCCACGCTGATAGGCGCCGAACGCCTCGTCGACCGGACCCGTATATTCCTTTTCAGGCGGCAGGTCGGGCAGCTTCGCACCCATACGATCGAAAACCCCGACACCATCGGACGGTACAATCCCCTGCGGCTGCGGTCGGTCGGTACGGAACGTCTGGCTGGGTGCCGCAGAAGGTTCGGTGATCGCTTCATTTGTCTGTGCCAGCACAAATTCCGGCCAGACCGCAAAAAAGGCCGTCATACAAAGGAGAGCGCATCTCGAAGGGCGGGCGGGCATCGGCATAAGCGCGATATCAATCCTCAAACCGTGGCGCTTTTTCGTCAAGCAAAGCATTGATCTGAGCCACGATCGAGGGCGCCTGAGCCGGCTCTGCGAATACCCCCACGCGCATTGCCACAAACTCGGCCCCAGTCTCTGCAACGGCAAGCACGGAAGCCGGATCAGTGCCGCCCATGACGATGCACGGAATTTCGATCATCGACGCCCACCACTCGGCAAGCGCCAGGTTTTTCGGGTGCGCCTCCGGCTTAATGTCGCCGTCGAGCTTGCCGAAGAAGATGTAATCGGGCCGCTCCTCGCCGACCTCCAGTGCATTATGCCGGTCGGCGGCATTGCCGCCGCCGACGATCAGCTTGTCCGCATAACGATCGATCGCATCGGCAATCTCGCTTGCCGGTCCCGTAATGTGCAGGCCATCGGCTTTCGAACGGCCGACGACGCGGCTATCGCCGGCAATCAAAGCCGCAGCACCGGCATTCTGGATGATGGGCACGAGCTTTTCGGCATGTTTCTGAAAGCTGCTATCATCGAGACCATATTGCGGCAGGATAACGGAGGCGACATCGCCGCCCTTCAACGCATCGGCAACGATCGTCGCCCGTTCATCGGCGTCGGCGATATCGGGCACAACGAGAACAAGGCGGCAGCGGTTTTCCGGTTCGGTCATGAAGTCTTTCCATCTGCGGCGGTTTTTCCCGCTCTATGGCGGATCCGCACTCGTTTTGAGTGAGTAATTCCGATAGAGGGGGCTTGCAAGGGCAGGAACTTCAAAAGCATGCCGCATGATCTGTCATTTTACTACGCCGCAATCCCGGCTGTCATTCTTGTCGGGCTTGCCAAAGGCGGAATGGGCGACGCTTTGTCGCTGATCGGTCTTCCCTTTCTCGCCCTCGTCGTGGCACCCGTCGAAGCCGCCGCGATTCTGCTTCCCATCCTCGTCTTCATGGACATGATATCGCTGGTCATCTGGCGCCAGCATGGCGACTGGAGGACGCTGAAGATGATGCTACCGGGCGCCCTTCTCGGCATCGCTTTCGGCTGGGCCACCTCCGCTCTGGTGCCGGGAAGCGTGCTGCGCATTCTCATCGGTACCGTCACCGTTGCCTTCTGCCTGCGTTACTTCTGGAACAATTTCGGCCCCGGCAAGGGAAAAGTCGTCCCGCCACGACCCCAGCGCCCGGTCCTGGCAAGTCTTTGGGGCACGTTTTCCGGTTACGGCAGTTTCGTCGCCCATGCCGGCGGCGCGCCTTTCCAGATCTACGCCCTGCCGCTCAAGCTGCCGCCACGCGAATTCACCGGCACGAGCGTGCGCTTCTTCGCCATTTTGAATGCTGTCAAGCTCGTTCCGTATTTTGCGCTTGGGCAGTTCGAGACCCGCAATCTTCTGGCCTCTGCCACGCTCTTGCCCTTCGCCCCGCTGGCAACGATTACCGGGGCATGGTGTGTGCGGCGCATGCAGCCGCAGATATTCTACCCATTCATGTATGCCATGGCACTGATCGCTGCTTTCCTGATCCTGCGTGAAGGCATGCTCGAATAGGATGCGTTTCGTTGCGATGCACAATTCCCTTGCTGGATACGCCTGTTTGACGTAACTTTTTGGGATGTCGAACACGGACCCTTTCGCCGCGATTGCCGATCCGAACCGGCGGTTCTTGCTGGAGGAATTGCGACGCGCGCCAAAGACGGTCAATGAGCTTGCCGAGGGCCTGCCGATCAGCCGCCCCGCCGTGTCGCAACACCTGAAAGCGCTGCTCGAAAGCAACCTCGTTTCCGTGACTTCGGAGGGAACGAAGCGCATCTACACGGTCAATAACCGCGGCTTCGACAAGCTCAATCTCTGGCTGGATCAGTTCTGGGCCTGAAGGCGCCCTTTTCGTAAAAACGCCAGCCCGATGCCGCATGCAAGGGACTGGCGCTTGATTTCGGTTATTCACCGGGTCTTGCTTGATAAACTAGAAAATTGGGGAATTTACCTTTTCTTTCACAAGACTGATGTCCGGCGATATCCTGGAAAGATCAATGGACGGATGACTTGAGACGCTCGATCTCGTCCTTGATGCGCAACTTACGGCGCTTGCATTCGGCAAGTTCAGTATCGGAAATAGAGGGAGATGTTCTCAGGGCATGCAACTCCTCCTCGAGAGCGACATGCTTTTTCTGGAGCGATTCAAGATGAGCTTGAACAGTCATTTGACCCTTCCTTCCTCTTACCCTTCCCCAGCCATCCATTGCTGGAGATCCAAGGTGTCAACGCGCGGACTGTGACACATTTTTGAATGCTTGTCGAAGGCCAAAAGATGGAGACTAAGCGGCAAATTCATGATCAACACTAACTTCCCGTTACCTCTATTTGGTGATAGGAGCTTGCGGAAATTATCGGCAGACCGGACAAGGTCCGAAGACGATCATGGGGAATGCAAATGGCCGATCAGGAACAGGCGGAAATCAGGCTCATGGTGGCGCGCCTGCGCCAGGAGCATGAGGATTACGACGCCGCGATCAACGCCATGATCGAGACGGGATGCGATGCTCTGCGCATCCAGCGCATGAAGAAGAAAAAGCTCGTGATCAAGGACAAGTTGTCCAAACTGGAAGATCAGATCATCCCCGATATCATCGCCTGAAGGAACGATTGTGACGATAACAGACAGACCGCCAGTCGCCATTATCATGGGCAGCCAGTCAGACTGGGAAACCATGAAGAATGCTGCCGATACGCTGGAGGCGCTGGAAATCGAGTATGACGCGCGTATCATCTCGGCTCATCGCACACCCGACCGGCTCGTGAATTTCGCCAAAGGCGCACGTGCCGAAGGCTTCAAGGTCATCATAGCAGGCGCGGGTGGCGCGGCTCACCTTCCGGGCATGACGGCGGCCATGACGCCGCTGCCGGTTTTCGGCGTGCCGGTCCAGTCGAAGACTATGTCCGGCCAGGACAGCCTGCTCTCTATCGTCCAGATGCCAGGCGGCATCCCCGTCGGCACGCTTGCCATCGGCAAGGCCGGCGCGATCAACGCAGCACTTCTTGCTGCTGCCGTGCTTGCTCTTTCCGACGACGAGGTCGCCGAACGCCTCGACGAATGGCGCGAGCGCCAGAGCGCTTCTGTTGCCGAATATCCGATGGACGATCTCTGATGGTAAGGACGATAGGCATCATCGGCGGTGGCCAGCTCGGCCGCATGCTTGCCATGGCCGCAGCACGGCTGAATTTCCGCACGGTGATATTGGAACCGCAGGCCGACAGCCCCGCCGCCCAGCTCGCCAACCGCCAGATCACCGCCGCCTATGACGATCCTTCAGCACTCGCCGAACTGGCCGGGCTCTGCGATGTCGTAACCTACGAATTCGAGAATGTTCCCGTCACCGCTGCAGAAATGCTGGCAAAGAGCGTGCCCGTCTATCCGCCGCCGAGGGCGCTGGAAGCTGCTCAGGACCGACTGGCCGAAAAAGGCTTCATCAATGGCTGCAACATTCCGACGGCCCGTTTCCACGCGGTCGACAGCCAGGCCGATCTCGAATCTGCATTGAAAGATTTCGGCGGCCAGGGCGTGCTGAAAACCCGCCGCCTCGGCTATGACGGCAAGGGTCAGAAGGTATTCCGCTCGCCGGCCGACAATCCTCACGGCGCCTATGCGGAACTTGGCTCTGTGCCGCTCATTCTCGAAAGCTTCGTCGCCTTCGAACGCGAGGTCTCGATCATCGCCGCCCGCGCCGCCGACGGCACTGTGCTCTGTTTCGACCCGGCCGAAAACGTGCACCGCAACGGCATCCTGCATACTTCGACAATTCCGGCGACAATCTCCGCCGCCACCGCCGATGCGGCGCGCAAGGCTGCCGAACAGATTCTCACCGCGCTCGATTATGTCGGCGTCATCGGCATCGAGTTCTTCGTGCTGGCCGATGGCAGCCTGATCGCCAACGAGATGGCGCCGCGGGTCCACAATTCCGGCCACTGGACGGAAGCGGCATGCGTCGTCTCGCAATTCGAACAGCATATCCGCGCCGTCGCCGGCCTGCCGCTCGGCAATCCGCGCCGCCATTCCGATTGCGTGATGCAGAACCTCATCGGCGACGATATTCTTGCCGTTCCGGACTGGCTGAAACGTGACGACACGCTGGTGCATCTCTACGGCAAGACCGAGGCGCGCGCCGGTCGGAAGATGGGCCACGTGACGACGCTGACGGGCAAAGCCTGCTGAGCCGTTTGCCCGGCCAGCGCCTGAAACCCGCGGAAAAAAGCCTTCACGTGGTTGACACAAGGAAGAGGCCGGGTTATCTGCTCCCCCACCTAAAGAGCGCGCCCAGCCGGCGCGCTTTTGATTGTTAAAAGACACGGGCGAATGTGAATTCCCCCAGAAACATCGCGGATCAGAAAAATGAAGATCAAGAATTCGCTCAAGTCGCTCAAGGCGCGTCATCGTGACAACCGTCTCGTTCGCCGCAAGGGCCGCATCTACATCATCAACAAGCAGAACCCGCGCTTCAAGGCTCGTCAGGGCTGATTGCGCGTATCCGGTTTGCCTGCCCTCAGGCGGGCATATCGGTTGGTCGCTTCGGTGATCACGCCAAATTTGTTTGATCTTCAGCGATGGCGGGCTAATATGTCCGCCATGCGCTTTTTTGCCTTGACCTCAGCGGCGCTGCCGCTTGCTTTCACCTTGTTTGCCCCTGCCCCTCCTGCCATGGCGCAGCAGAAGGATGTTATTGTCGAACAACAGGCCAACACCGATTCGTCGCCGAAGCAGCGTCTCGACCAGCTCTATGGTCAGTTGAAGCGTGAACGCGACCCGGACAAGGCAGGCAGCATCGCCAATCAGATTCGCATGGAATGGAACGATTCCAACAGCGCGACGATCAATCTCCTGATGCAATGGGCTGACAAAGCGATCGAGGAGAAGCGCAATCCCGCAGCGCTCGATTTTCTCGATGAAGCCATCGCCCTGAAACCCACCTATACCGAAAGCTGGAATCGTCGCGCAACGCTGAACTTCGTGCTCGGCAATTATCGCAAGTCGATGGCAGATATCGAACAGGTGCTGAAGCTCGAACCCCGTCATTTCGGCGCGCTGTCAGGCATGGCGGCTATTCTCGCCGCCACGGGCAATGACCAGATCGCCCTCAAGGCCTGGGAGCGCGTTCTGGATGTCTACCCCGCCGATCGCACTGCGCAAGAGCAGGTCGGCACGCTCTCGGAAAAGCTCGCCGGCAGCCGCACCTGACAGATCCGGCGCGCACTTGACGGCGTAGGAAAGCGTACAATCTTAACTCAGTGATGTGGTCTCTGTCCGGTTGAAGCCATGCTTGCCGAAGTTTCTGCCCTTCTCGCTCCCGTTGCTGCCGCTATCGGCTATTCCTCCTACAAGGCTCGCCAGTTCGAACATGCCTATCCCAATATCGGCGAACTGACCGATATTGGCGGCTATCGCATGAATGCTGTGCATATCCGGCGCCCCGACGCTGCCGATCTTCCGCCCCTGGTCTTCATCCATGGCGCGAGCGGCAACTTGCTGGACCAGGCGGGCGCCTTTCGCGAGCCGCTGGAAGGCCGCGCCGAGATGCTCTTCGTCGACCGCCCCGGTCACGGCTACTCCGAACGCGGCGGGCCGGAGAACGCACTGCCGTCAGGCCAGGCCGATGCCATTGCCAAACTGATGGAAAAGCGCGGCATCGAGAAGGCTGTTATCATCGGCCATTCCTTCGGCGGCGCGATCGCTGCAGCCTTCGGCGTCCGCCATCCGGACAAGACGGCGGGTCTGCTGTTCCTGGCCCCTGCTTCCCATCCATGGCCTGGCGGCATCGACTGGTATTATCATGTCGCGACGACACCGGTTGTCGGATGGCTCTTCAATCATGCGCTCGTCGTGCCGCTTGGCCTGCACCGGCTGGAGCGCGGTACGGTGAATGTCTTCCGCCCCAACCCCCGGCCCCTCGATTACGTTGCCAGGACCGGTCCGTCGCTGGTATTGCGGCCGCGCGCCTTTTACAATAACGCCACCGACTTCAAGCGGCCCCATGAATATCTGACGGCCAACGCGCCGCACTATTCCGAGATATCAGCACCATCAGTTATCATCACCGGCGACAAGGACGAGATCGTCTGGGAGCATCTGCATTCGCGTGGATTGGCGCGAGATATAAGGGGGTCGGAACTCGTCACGATCAAAGGCGTCGGCCACAAGCCTGACTATCTTGCGACCGACGTCGCCATTGCAGCCATCGAGAAGATTGCCGGCAAGCCGCGCAACCTTGCAGCGATTGCCCGCAAGGCAGAAGAACGGCTCGCCGGTTCTTCCACCAATCAGACGCTCGGAACAATGCCACCATCAATCGTATGTTCAGCACCGTGAACTGGGCGACGTGAAGGGAGAACCAGGCCGTTTTGGTTTTCGCTCCCGAGGCATCACCGATGGGACGCCTCATCAGGTCGCGAGGTGAATGCCGCCGTCACAAGTCAGGACGTGACCGCTCATGAAGCTGCTCGATACCAGGAAGGCGACGGCCTTGGCGACATCCTCCGGCCGGCCGATGCGACCGACCGGGGTGCGGCCGGCAAAATCCTCGAAGACAGTCTGACGCTGCTCGGCGGGCAGGAAATCCCACCACGGCGTATCGATCACACCAGGCGAAACGCCATTCACGCGCAACGGCTTCAACTCAGCCGCAAGTACCCGTACCATCGCCTCGATCCCCGCATTGACGGCGGCAAGACCTGCGGTTCCCGGTATTGCGGCCTGCGCACTAACGGCAGATACGAAGGTGATACTGCCTTCTGGCTGCAGGAAAGGCAGAGCCGCTTGCGCCGTCGCCGCATGCGGGATGAGCTTCGTCTGGAAGCCGGCGAGCAGGTCGGCCATGTCGAGCGTCGCGAAAGGACCGGCACCATGGCCGCTGCCTAGCGCCAGCACGAGATGATCGAAGGGTCCGAGGCTTTCGAAGGCCTGCTTCACCGCGGCGGGATCTCGCGCATCGATGGCGATCATTCCGACCTCGCCGGAAAGATGGTCAACAGAAGCCTTGAGCTTCGCCTGATCCCGCGCGGCGATGGTGACGCGAAACCCCTGTTCCAGAAGCAGTCTTGCCGAGGCAAGGCCGATGCCTGAAGAGCCGCCGATAACGACTGCGTGCTGCAATGACATGGAATACTCCTTTGCATGATCGAACTTCCGCTTTCGTTGCCGGGAGCGGTTTCATCTTGCGGGGTTCCAAAATCGCAAACAGACTCAATTTTATCCTGGTATCGATACTGATATGATGACTGCCATGGATCAGAAACTCGATACGTTCGAAGCCCGCCGTCGAGAATTCGCGGCCTTCCTGCGCTCGCGCCGCGAGCGGCTGCGGCCTGCCGACGTCGGCCTGCCGGACGGTTTTCGCCGCCGCACGCCGGGGCTCAGGCGCGAAGAGCTCGCCATGATCGCCGGTGTCGGCACCACCTGGTACACCTGGTTGGAACAGGGGCGCGACATCCGCCCCTCCCCGCAGGTGCTGAACGCGCTCGCAAACGCACTTCGCCTTGATGAGGCCGAGCGCCAGCATCTCTTCACCCTCAACAGTCGCCAGTCGCCGCAGCCACTTTCGTCAGCCCCTGAGGTGGTCGATAAGCCGCTGCGCCGCATGCTGGACAATCTGACACATCAGCCGGCTTATGTGCTTGGTCGCCGCTGGGACGTACTGGCCTGGAACCGTGCCGCCGACCTGCTCTTCGGTGGTTATGACCGGCTGGGACCGGACGAGCGCAACACCATGCACCGGCTGTTTGCCGATGATTTTCACCGCACCCTGCTGGTCGACTGGGAGGCCGTCGCCCGCGTCTCGCTCGCCATGTTCCGCGCCGACAGCGCCCGTTATGCCGGCGACCCGGATTTCGAGCGTCTCATCGCACTGCTCCAGCAGGCGAGTGCGGAATTCCGCGCCTGGTGGCCACGCCATGAAGTCGTGGCTCCGCTGTCAGGCGTGAAGCGCCTGAACCATCCGCTCAAGGGCTTGATGTGTTTCGAACATACCGGCCTCGCGCTGATGAGCCAACCGGACATGAAGCTGATCGTCTACACGCCTCTCGAAGAGCACGACACGAACAGGAAACTCGCTGAGCTTCTCACCTGATCATTGTCTCTCACAGAAGCGACGCCATATCTTCCCCATCGCCGTCCTTCGAGGGGAAAATCATGGACCGCCTTCCCAGACAATCCGTCGCCATTCTCGCCGCCATTTCGCTTTGTCTCGCACCGTTGCCGGCTTTTGCCGCTTCGCCGGCACCTGTCGAAGCTGAGCACGGCATGGTCGTCACCGCCCAGCATCTGGCAACCGATGTCGGCGTCGACGTGTTGAAGAGCGGCGGCAATGCCGTCGATGCCGCGGTCGCAGTCGGCTATGCGCTCGCCGTCGTCTATCCGACGGCCGGCAATCTCGGCGGCGGTGGCTTCATGACGATCCGGATGAAGGATGGAAAAACGACCTTTCTTGATTTCCGCGAACGCGCACCGCTCGCTGCAACCAAAACCATGTATCTCGATGCCAAAGGCGATATCGTCCCGCGCGCCAGCCTCGACGGTTATCTCGCCGTCGGTACGCCGGGTTCGGTGATGGGCTTTGAGACCGCCCGCGAGAAATACGGGACCAGGACGCGTGAGGAACTGATCGCCCCGGCTTTAAAATATGCGAAGGAAGGCTTTACGCTGGAACAGGGTGACGCAGCCACTTTCGCCAGCAGCGCCAAACGGCTCGCGAAAGACGAAGAAGCTGCAAAAATCTTCCTGAAAAGCGGCGGCAGCGCCTATATGCCCGGTGAGAAACTGGTGCAGCCCGATCTCGCCGCCGTCCTGCAGTCGATCTCGGAGAAAGGCCCCGATGCCTTCTACAAGGGCGCGCCTGCCGAGGCGATCGTCAAGGCCAGCCAGGCCAAGGGCGGCATTCTCGCCAAGGACGATTTCGAGCAGTACAAGGTGAGGGAACTGAAGCCGATCGAGTGCAATTATCGCGGCTATGACATCATTTCTTCGCCGCCGCCCTCCTCCGGCGGCGTCATCATCTGCGAGATCTTGAACGTCCTCGAAGGCTATCCGCTCTCTTATTTCGGTTACGGATCGGCCGAGGCAGTACACATCATGGTCGAGGCCATGCGTTATGCCTATGTGGACCGCAACGCCGCCCTCGGCGACCCCGACTTCATCGACAATCCCGTCTCTAAACTGCTGGACAGAAGTTATGCGGCGTCAATTCGTGCCAAGATCGATCCCTATCGGGCCGGCACCTCGGCCAATCTGAAGCCGCTCGGCGGTAAGGAAAGCACCGAGACCACGCATTATTCCATTATCGATGATGAGGGCAATGCAGTTGCCGTGACCTATACGCTGAACGGCTCCTTCGGTGCCGGTGTCGTCGCACCCGGTACCGGCGTGCTGCTCAACAACGAGATGGACGATTTCACCTCCAAGCCCGGCGTGCCGAACCTCTATGGCCTCGTGCAGGGCGAGGCTAATGCCATCGCGCCGAAGAAGACGCCGCTTTCTTCGATGAGCCCGACGATCGTCACCAAGGACGGCAAGCCCTTCATGGTGATCGGCAGCCCCGGCGGCTCGCGCATCATCACGATCACCCTGGAAGCCATCCTCAACGTCGTCGATTTTGGCATGGATATCAGCCAGGCGGTCAATGCTCCGCGCATCCATCACCAGTGGCAGCCGGACATGGTCTACCTGGAGCCCTACGCCCTCTCGCCGGATACCGAAAAGGCGCTTGCCGCAATGGGTTACAAGTTCGATGCCGGCAATAATACGCCCGTCTGGGGACAGGCGGCCGGCATTCTCGTCGGCGGCAGGAGCCTTGCGGCGATCGAGAAGGGCGGCGGCGCCCGTTACAACGGCGCGATGGACAGTCGCGCAGCCGAAGGTTCCGCCAACGGCTATTGAGCAAGCGCCTCAGCGGATTCTCACCCGAACAAAATCGCCGTCGATCTCGACATGCGGTTTTGCGCCCGGCACGCTTGGCTGCCGGGCGTCGACCCAGGAAGCCTGCGCCGCTACCTTGTAGTCGACCGGCACATTGTCTCCGAAGCCGAGATAGGCATCGAGCGCGCGAGCGCGGATCGACACGTTTTCGTCCGCTTCAACCCTGTCGAAGTCGAGGGAAGCCTTCACGGCATCCCCGCGGATATCGATGCCACTGGCATGACCGTCGAGGGTGACGTCGGCCGCCTTTCCGGCAACGGCAAGCTCGGAAAAATGACCAATGAGCCTTGCGGTGAAGGCGCTCTGATCGATCCGGAGGGCCGCACCGGCAGGCACATTGGCATTGACCTCAACCACGCAGCCGGATGGGTCCAGCCAGGACGATGCGGCGATATCGATATGCAACACCGTACCATCAACCCGCATGTCGCTATTGTTGCGACAATCGGCAAAGTACCAGCTTGAATACCAGGATGAGAACCAGCCTTTCCGTCGCCCGCTCAGCGATGCGCCATAGGGCTGATCGCGTCGCGTGGTGATGTTGATCGAGCTTGCGTCACCGCTGATGGCAACCGCACGCACGCCTGAAAGATCGGGAATTGCAGTTGTCGATGCCTTGTCCGGCAGAGCCGCAGACGCTACCAGAAGCACCGGCATCACAAGAAGAATGATCATCGAAATCCGTCCATGAATGAGGTCCTCCCGTCGAGGACATTTCCAGGATGGATTTTCAGCCCTCATTTCGAGACCTCGATCACGATCCGGGTCGACCGCGAACGCAATCGGGTTCATTCTGGGATCATTGTTGCCGCCGGATATCGCCGATGATCTTCGTTCCCCTGCCATTCGTCGTGGCTTTGCTGCTTGCCATCCTGCTCATCCGCATGTTGCGCCAGGGAGATGGGGCGCTCGCCGAAAAGCGGCCTTTCCTGCTGCTGATCGGGTTCTACATCCTCCAATCCGTAGTAATCGGCATCCGCTGGGGTTACGACGTCATCGCGATCATGCCGATTCAATCGTTGATCGCGACGACAATCGCGGCCCTCGCCTGGGTCTGCTTCAAAGGGCTTGCTATGGAAGAGCAACCCACCTTTTTCCGTTTCTGGCCGCACCTTTTGCCGACAGCCTCGATCGTCGTCTTGATCGCGCTCTATCCAGAGCCGATCAGTCTCGCGATCATTCTGATCTTCCTCGGTTATGGTGCAGCGCTCCTCTGGCTTGCCCGGCATGGCCCGGATGCGCTCGTCGCCTCCCGCCTTGACGGCGCGGTGCTGTCCTATCGCTCGCTGCAGATTACCGGCTTTGCCCTCATCGCCTCCGCCGTCACCGACGTCATCATCAGCTTCGATTTCACCAAGACCGGCGGCATTCATGCGGGCGCCATCGTCGCACTCGGCAATGTCGTCGCGCTGCTGATCCTTGGCACCGCCGCTTCGGTGGCAAGTAGCGGCAGCAGCATGGAAGCAACATCTGAGGAGCCACCGCCACCGCCGGCGACGGAAGAAGACGAAGCCGTCGCCGCAGCGCTCGATACGCTGATGCGCGCCCGCCAGCTCTATCGAGATCCCGAACTCAATCTCACCCGCATTGCCCGCAGGATGAATCTCCCTGCTCGGCGCGTCTCCACGGCCGTCAACCGCATCCACGGCATGAGCGTCTCGCAATATGTGAACGACTTCCGTATCCGCGCCGCCTGCGAGCAGCTGGTCGGCACCGATCACTCGATAACACAGGTGATGTTCGACTCCGGCTTCATCAGCAAGTCCAACTTCAATCGCGAATTCGCGCGCATGAACGGCGAAAATCCCACACAGTTCAGAAGGCGGCGCGTCCCGCGGGAATCGGGTGGCGCCGCGTCCAATGTCATATTCATGTCACCGTGACAAAGTCGCCGTTCACAAGCAAAGATGCGCGCTCTATGCATGAGCGGCATTAAAGCAAAAAGAGATTCCCATGGCTTCCATTGAAATGATCGTTGCCGCCCGGGCTCGCCTGCGCGGTCACGCGCGGCGCACGCCGCTTCTCTCCTCCCCTTTTCTCGATGAAATCGCCGGCCGGCGGCTGTTCGTGAAGGCCGAGTGCCTGCAGCATTCCGGCTCATTCAAGTTCCGCGGCGGCTGGTCCGCCGTCTCGGGCATCGATCCGGAACTACGCAAGAAGGGTGTCATCGCATTCTCCTCCGGCAACCATGCGCAGGGGGTGGCACTCGCCGCCCGCATGCACGGCATCCCCAGCGTCATCATTATGCCGAGCGACGCGCCGAAGCTGAAGATTGCCAATACGCGCGCCTTCGGCGCCGAAGTGGTGCTCTACGATCGCGCCAATGAAGACCGCGACGAGATCGGCGCGAAGCTATCATCCGAGCGTGGCCTGACGCTCATCAAGCCCTTCGACGAGCCGCTGGTCATTGCAGGCCAGGGTACGACCGGGCTGGAGATCGCCGAGCAGACGGAAGAGGAAGGCGTGAAGAACGCCGAAGTGCTCGTTCCCTGCGGTGGCGGCGGCCTCAGTTCCGGCATTGCCCTCGCACTCGAAGCAAGTGCGCCGGACTTCCGTGTCCGCCCCTGCGAACCGGAAGATTTCGACGACACCACCCGCTCGCTTGCGTCGGGCAAGATCGAACGCAACGCTGCAATGACCGGGTCGATCTGCGATGCGATCGTCACTCCGCAGCCGGGCAACATCACCTTCCCAATTCTCAAGCGTCTGGCCGGACAGGGTATTGTCGTGACGGATGATGAGGCACTGCGCGCCGTAGCTCTCGCCTTCACCCGCCTCAAGATCGTCGTCGAACCGGGCGGAGCCGTCGCTCTTGCTGCCGCACTCTTCCACGGCGACCAGTTGGAAAGCGACACGGCCGTCGTCGTCACCTCCGGCGGCAATATCGACGCCGATGTGTTCACCAATGCACTGGAGCGCTTCGGCTAACGCGCGACAGCGCTCTGGAAGACCCTGATCGCGATCGACGACGACCTCGATCATGATCGGGGTCTCCCTCACCTGGGAAAGAACGAAAACCTCGTCTTGCCGCCACATGGCGGTCTCGTTCCGAGGTTTCCATGAGACATCTTTTCACCCTGCTGCTGTCGGCCGGCCTTCTTGCTGCCAACACTCCGGCACATGCGGCCGACCCTGTCGGTCTGTCCTTTCTTTCTGTTCCGGTTCCCGAACGCCACGGCACCATGGAGATTACGCTCTGGTACCCGGCCACAACAGGCGGAACACCCATCCTGATCGGCGACAGTCCGCTTTTCAAAGGCGAGATCGTCCAGCGGGACGCAACTCCCGCTGCCGGTAATTATCCGCTGGTTCTGCTTTCCCACGGCGGCCTGAAATCCGGCCCTTTCATCGGCGCCTGGATGGCCTCGCACCTCGCTTCCAAGGGCTTCGTGGTGGCAATGATGCGTCAGCCGGATCCACAGACGATAACGAGCGAGGAGAGCATTCATGAAATTTGGCTCCGGCCCGCCGATCTCTCGGCCGCGCTGACCGCGATCGAGAAGGACAGAACGCTATCTGCACAGATAGACCGAAACCGTATCGGCGTGCTGGGCTTCCTCATCGGGGGAACATCCGCACTTTCGCTTGCAGGCGGCAACTTGGATCCGCAAAGCTTTGCACACTCCTGCGATCCCGACGGCACCGGCGTCGACTGCGCCGAGTTCGCGAGCGCCGGCATCGATCTCCGTGCCGTAGACAGTCAGAAGCTCAGCCGCTCTCATCTTGACGCGCGGGTGAAGGCGGCTGTTATCATCGATCCTGAATTCGCCGCCAATTTCGCGCCCGAAAGCCTCAAGCGCATATCGATCCCGGTGCGACTCATCAATCTCGGCACACCGGAAACCCTCTGGCCCGGCCTGCGCGCATCAGGCCTGCAATACATAATACCCAATGCGCGCTACGATCTGTTGACGGACGCTTCGCAATACAGCGCCTTCAGTGAGTGCAAGCCGGCTGGCACTGCGATCCTTCGCGAGGAAGGTGAAGAGCCTCTCTGCGACGACACCGAGGGAACGAGGCGGTCTTCTATTCACGATCGCCTGGCAGAGATGGTCGCAGCAACCTTCCACGCAGATCTCCCATAACGGAAACATCGTCCGCGGCCACCTGCGGACGATGTCGTTCTCCGGTGGCCGCCCTCAGGCGACCTTGTAGCGCGGAGCCGGCACCGAACGCGACAGGTTCGGCATCAGCGCCTGGCGCGCCTGTTCATAAGCGGCGAGCAGGCCGGCATCTTCGAGCGCCGGGATCGTCGCAAATTCTCCCTCGGCAAGACCTGCCAGCGAGGCATCGACCATGTTTTCCGCCGACATGACGATTTCGCCCGGCAGGTGCTCGACCGGTGTGCCGGCGATACCCCAGAATTCGGTCGCCGTAGCACCCGGCAATACGACTTGAACGCGGATATTCTTGTCGGCAAGCTCGTGCTTCAGCGACTGGCTGAAGGCGAGCACGAAGGCTTTGCTGCCACCATAGACACCGTTCAGGACCTCGGGCGCGATTGCGACGATCGAGGCGATGTTGATGATTGTGCCGCCACCGCGGGCAACGAGGCCCGGCGCAGCTGCATAGGTCAGCCGCGTCAACGCCGTCACGTTGAGCTCGATCATTTCCTGCATCTTGTCGACGTCGGAGGCGAGCAGCGGCGCCGTGCCGCCAAAGCCGGCATTGTTGACGAGCATGGTGATGCTCTGATCTTCCTTCAGCACCTTCTCGACTTTGGCGAGATCGTCCTTGTTGCCGAGATCGGCAGACAGCGCCTCGACGGTTCGGCCCGTTTCATCGCTCAGCCGGCTTGCCAGCGCCTTCAGCCGCTCGCCGTTGCGGGCCACAAGGATGAGATTGTAGCCCTGCTTCGCCAGCCGGTGGGCATAGATCGCGCCAATGCCTGAAGAGGCGCCCGTGACCAGCGCCGTACCCTTATGTTCTGGTGCCATGATCGTTTCTCCATTTCGTGCGCCGGCCCGATTGCCTGCGCTTGAGGAGAGTTTTACGCCCGATTGCCGATGTCCTGAATGTCATATATACCACCTTTTAGGACATTCCCTTTTTGAGGACGTGACGCCATGCAGCAAATCGGTTTCCTGCTCTTTCCCGGTTTCCAGATCATGAGCCTCGCTGCCGTCTCCGCCTTTGAATTCGCCAATCTGGAACTCGGGGAAAAGGCCTATGACATCCACTATCTTTCCGAGACCGGCGGCCCGATCGCCAATTCGCTCGGTATGATCATCGAAACCGAAGCCTTCGGCGATCCCGATTTCGACACGCTGATCGTCGCCGGAGCACCCGACATCAGGCTGCCCACTCAGGCCGAGGCGGATTTCATTCGCGCAGCCCTTCCCGCGGCGCGCCGCCTTGCCTCGATCTGCACCGGCGCTTTCCTGCTTGCCGATGCCGGTGTCCTTGGTGGCCGACGCGCGACGACGCATTGGTATCTCGCCCGCGAACTGCAGAACCGTTACCCCGAGATCAGGATGGAAGAGGACCGCATCTACATTATCGACGGTTCCGTCTGGACCTCGGCGGGCATGACGGCGGGGGTCGATCTGGCGCTCGCAATGGTCGAGAAGGACCACGGGCTGGAAATCGCCCGCGCCGTCGCCCGCATGCTCGTCGTCTATCATCGCCGCGCCGGTGGTCAGTCCCAGTTTTCGGCTCTTCTGGAGCTCGAACCGAAATCGGACCGCATCCAGAAGGCCCTTGCGCATGCGCGCAGCAATCTGAAATCCACGCTCTCAGTGGAGGAACTGGCCGAGGCCGCGCATCTGAGCCCCCGTCAGTTCAGCCGTGCCTTCCGCGCCGAAACGGGTCAGTCGCCGGCAAAGGCCGTCGAAAACCTGCGGCTGGAGGCGGCCCGCCTGATGATGGAGCAGGGCCGCCATCCGATCGATGTCGTCGCCCGCGAAACCGGCTTTGCCGATCGCGAACGTATGCGCCGCGCCTTCCTGCGCGCCTTCGGCCAGCCGCCGCAGGCAATCCGCCGGGCGGCACAACAGGAAATGTAGGCGTGATGTAGCAGGCAAAATTGGATGCATCCTCTCCGTCCGCGGCGGGGTGGCGGAGGTGGCGGAGGTAGAAAGCGTATTTCCAAGAGGAGCCGTAAGCGCTGCGATGCCGCCTCTATAAATGCCGGCAAAAGTGACTTCCGGCATGTTTGAGCAACTAACCTCCTCCACCTCCTCCAGTCGATTTAAATCTATATATATCAATGATTTGAACCGGCGGAGGCAACCTCCTCCGAACCTCCTCCAGTTGGGATGAACCTCCTCCACTGAGAGCACCGAGCGTCCGTTCGGACGCAAAAATAGCGCCCTTTTCGCGAACATGGGCATCTTGTGGAGGAGGTTCCCCGAAGTGGCGGAAGTTCCGATACGAAGCAACCTCCTCCACATCCGCCATCACGCAGAGTTGCGCAGCGGTTGGGGACATGCTGTTAACCCTGCTGAAGCGCCCTGCGGATGGCGATTTCGACAGGCGAGTAGGCGCCATCCTCACGCACAAGCTTTAGCGGCTCGGAAGGCGCAAGGCCCGGCTGCGCCATAAAGCGCGGTTCCTTGCCCCGATGCATCTGCGCCGCATGGATAAGGAAAGGATGGCACAAATACACCGTACCCGCCTGCCCGGTCGCCAGAGCAAGTGGCCTGTCCTCGCCGACATGCTCCAGCCACAGATGCGCCATGCCCGCTTCGCCGGCCGGCTCCAGCATCCTTGCGATATCCTTGTGCGATCCGACCCGGATACGCGTCGGCGCGTCTTCTTCGCCGACATCCGAGAACAGGAAGAGCATCAGGAGCGCCCGTCCGCGTGAGGTGATGTTCACCCGCCACGCCGAAAAATCCCGCTGCTCGTCAGGGTTTCCATCCTCTCCGGGAAAGCTCAGATCCACATGCCAGCCGGCATCACCAGGATCGTCAGGATGCGGGAAGCGAACAGGAAAGCTGCCAAGGCCGTCACGCGGCTCCCAGCGTCCCTTGCCGACGAGCTGATCAAAAGCCGAATGCAGCACGAGCGTATTGACCGCCGCACTGAACGGTCCGCCGCCATAGCCGGCAAGCCGGACGACCGGCCGCATCCAGGTCTTCGGATCATCGGCGGCGAAAGGAATGTCCCGCCACATGATGGCGCGGGCTTCCTCAGCCACCTCACGGGGAAAAGCATCATCGATCCGCACAAAGCCGTCCTCGATGAATTGTTCGATCTGCGCGGCGTTGAGCGCCGGCGGGTAACCAGTGGATGTCATGAAATATCTCTCTATCGCCGAACCCTGCCGGCATTGTCCATCGGCCGGAAGCAGGGTGGTTACAGTCCACGGCAACGCCCCAGCCGCCGGGCTGGTGAAGTGGCCGCATCTTCCTTTGCCCGAGGGCAGAGCGTTAGAGGCTCAAGAAGAAGACCGTAGCGATGTTGAGAGCGATCATTTTCATAGCGATGGGAGGCTACCGGCTCCCGCGAGCAGGGTCAATATTTCGCCCGAATCTTCGCAGCGCCTTCTCCTGATCGGATGGGATAGGAATATCGCGCACTGCCTCGTGCACCGCCTGCAGCACCAGTTCCGCCAGCCGACTCGTTGCAGCATCCGGCTCCGCTTCCGCTCGATGCAAGACCAGACCCAGGTCAGGCAGCTCCGGCAGGCCCGCTTCGCCGGGCGCCAGCATCCGCACCTTGGCGGGCAGCCCAATGGGCGTGCGCACTGTAATGCCCAATCCCGCGGCGGTTGCCGCCCAGAGGCCGCCGAGGCTTGGACTGACGAAGGACAGCCGCCAGGAGATACCGGCCTCGTCCAGCACTTTCGTCGCGGCATTCCTGAGCAGGCAGGGCGCCTCAAGCGAAGCAAGCGGCATCGGCTCCCCGCTTCCAGCCGCCCACGCAGGTAAGCCGTTCACCGGGCCGATCCAGCGCATCGGCACGTCGGCAATATGCTCGCAATGGGCGGTCAAAGTGCCGGCGCTCCAGGCGAGCGCAAGATCGAGCTTCCCCGTCGTCACCCGTTCCAGAAGCTCGGCATTGCGCACCACCCGTGCTTCGATCCGCACCTTCGGATGCGCCCGGGCAAAACGTCCGAGCACCTCGGGTAGCAAGTTCTCTCCGAAATCCTCCTGCAGGCCGAGCCGCACCCAGCCTTCCAGTTCGACACTCTGGACCGCAGCGACCGCCTCGTCGTTCAGATCGAGCAATCGCCTTGCGTAGGCAAGCATCGTCTCTCCGGCTTCCGTCAGCGCCAGTCCGCGCCCGGATTTACGAAAGATCGGCGTGCCGGCCTGTTCCTCCAGTTTCTTGAGTTGTGCGCTGACGGCCGATGTCGACCGTCCGAGCCGATCTGCCGCCCTGGCGAAATTGCCGAGATCCATGCCGGTCGCGAATGTCCTCAGCACATCCAGGTCGAATGTAATCCGCCGCATGTAATGATCCCAATTTTCAGGATTATAGATCCATAAAATTCTGATTTTCTGCATCATGGTGTCGTGGCATGCCTCTCCTGTCAAGATAAAGAACAAGGAGGCATTCAATGCCATTCGCTCGCATCTCCCTTCTAAAGGGCAAGTCGCAGGACTATCTCAGCGCCCTTTCAGACGCCATCCACACGGCAATGGTCGAAACGTTCAATGTGCCGTCGGCCGACCGCTTCCAGGTCATCCATCAACATGAGCCGGGCGAATTGATCTTCGATCGCAATTACCTTGCCGGTCCGCGCTCTGACGATTTCGTGCTGATTTCGATCACGACCGGCAAGCCGCGAACGCAAGAAATGCGCAATGCCTTCTTCCGCCGAACCGCCGAATTGCTGCAACGCTCCCCTGGTTTGCGTCCGGAGGATGTAATGATCGTCGTTTCGACGAGCGAACCGGGTGAATGGTCCTTCGGCGGCGGATTGGCGCAGATGACTGAGCCCGGCTGGGAAGCTCGCGCCATGGGGACCCCGACATGAGCGCGGCAAATCCGAAAACCATGACGATCCGCCGTCCCGGCAGTGCGGCCCGTTCTCCCGAAGGCATCTCGAATGCACCCTTCTGGGTCGAAATGCTGCTCGACAGCGAGATCGATGGCGAGAACACCGCCATGCGCGCAACCCTCGACCCCGGTACCGTGACGCACTGGCATACGCATCCGCGCGGCCAGCTTCTTTATGTCCTTTCCGGCGTCGGTCTCGTGCAGCGCAAAGGTGAATCAGTCGAGGAGGTCAGAACCGGAGATGCAATATGGTTCGCCCCGGACGAGCTTCACTGGCATGGGGCAACAGCTGACAGCCCTTTCAGCTATCTCAGCATCCAGGGTTTCGAGAAGGGACGCTTCGTCGACTGGTCTGACAGAGAGGAGACACAGCCATGATGGCCATGCAATATTCCTTCACCTTGCCTGCAGATTACGACATGAAGATCATCGATCACCGCATCCGCGACAAGGGGCCGGCAATGAACGGCTTCCCGCATCTCGGTTTCAAGGCCTTTCTGAGCGCTCGCCGGGGCGAATTCGGCAGCCGGGAAAATCTTTATTCGCCCTTCTATCTCTGGGATCAGCCCGAAGGCGCCGGCAATTTCATTTGTGGTCCGGGCTTTGCCGCCCTGACGGACGCCTTTGGTCGCCCGCGCATTCGCCACTGGATCGTCTGGCATGCGCATGTCTTACCGGACCTTGCCAATGCCCGCTTCGCCGACAGTCAATATCTCCCTATCGAACAGCATGCCCCTCTGCCCAACCTGCGGCAGCAGGAGGTGGATCTGTCAAAACAGGAAGCCGACGGCAAACATGTGCTCGCCCGCATAGCCGCCTTCGATCCGCATGACTGGACGATGGTGCGATTTGGCCTTCACGCGGAAGCCCCGCCTGCCTCGGACGGCAAGCAGATTTATCGCGTCGGTCACCTCTCCCGCGGCTAAGAACACCAAGAGCAAAATCAAAAACAAAAAGCGCCCCTCTTCCGAGAGACGCTCTGTATTTTCTGTGCCTGAAAACGATCAGATGCCAGTCTGGCCGTCGGAGCCGATATAGGCGATGCGCAGCATGTTGGTCGCCCCGGGTGTCCCGAGCGGCACACCGGCCGAGATGATGATGCGATCGCCCGGCTTGCCGAAGCCTTCGGCAGCAACGATGCGGCAGGCGCGGTTGACCATATCATCGAGATCTGTCGCGTCATGGGTGACGACGCAATGCATGCCCCAGACAACCGACAAACGGCGCGCCGTCTTGATGATCGGCGACAGAGCGATGATCGGCACCTGCGGGCGCTCGCGCGAAGCGCGAAGGCCGGTCGTGCCCGACGATGTATAGCAGACGATGGCCGACAGCTTCAGCGTCTCGGCGATCTGGCGGGCGGCGAGCGAGATAGCATCCGCACCGGTTGCTTCCGGTTGGGCGCGCTGCGCGTAGATGATGCCCGGATAATGCGGATCCCTTTCCACCGTGCTCGCGATCGAAGCCATCATCGAAACGGATTCGACGGGATAGGCGCCGGAAGCCGATTCGGCCGACAGCATGATCGCATCGGCGCCTTCGAAGACGGCAATGGAAACGTCCGAAACCTCGGCACGCGTCGGAACCGGCGAAGAGATCATCGATTCCAGCATCTGCGTGGCGACGATGACGGGCTTGCCTGAACGGCGGCAGGCGCGGATGAGCTGCTTCTGGATACCCGGCACGGCTTCGAGCGGCATTTCCACGCCGAGGTCGCCGCGAGCGACCATCAGGGCGTCGGAAAGCTCGATGATTTCCTCGATGCGCTCCAGAGCCTGGGGCTTTTCGATCTTCGACATCAGGCCGACGCGGCCGCGGGCGATCTTGCGCACTTCTGCGAGATCGTCGGGGCGCTGAACGAAGGAGAGCGCCACCCAGTCGACATCGTCGGTCGCGAGAACCGCGTCGAGATCGGCTCGGTCCTTGTCGGTCAGCGCGCCGACGCCGAGCAGCGTGTCGGGCAGACTGACGCCCTTGCGATCGGAAATGCTGGTACCGGCGATAACCGTGGTGACGATGCTTTTGCCGTCGCACTTTTCGGCGCGCAACGCCAGCTTGCCGTCATCGATCAGCAGGCGATGGCCCGGCTGCACGGCTTCGAGAATTTCAGGATGCGGCAGATAAACGCGAGTGTTGTCGCCAGGGGTGTCATTGTTGTCGAGCGTAAAGGTCTGGCCGGGCTTCAGCTCGACCTTAACGTCGGCGAACTTGCCGACGCGCAGCTTCGGGCCCTGGAGGTCGGCCAGAATGCCGATCGGCCGGCCCGAGCGGGCTTCGACGGCGCGGATACGCTGGACGAGCGTGCGCATCAGATCATGGCTCGCATGGCTCATATTGATGCGGAAGATATCCGCACCTGCCTGGTGCAGCTTCTCGATCATCGATTCCTCGGAGGAGGCCGGGCCGAGGGTGGCGAGGATTTTAACTTTGCGGTTACGCTTCATCAATTCTGGCTTTCTTGCGTCCCTGGGGTGTCGGAGAGTTGAACCATCCAGCTTCCCTGGCGGCCCGTATCATATTCCTTGAATCCCATTTTTTGATAACCCCGGGCATAGCAGTCCTGCACGCCCGCGATCTTGAATTCGTTTTCCGCCACGCACATCTGCACGTCACCCGTCCATCGGCCTCCCCGGGCGGCATCCTCTGCGTAGAGGTAGTAATAACGCGACTGTAATTCTCCCTCGATCAGCGTAGCGCAGGTCGTTGCCGGCACCTGCCACCAGCCCTCCGTAACCCAGCCTTCCTTCGCGCGATATCCGATCGCAACGCCAACCAGATTTTGCGTACCATTGCAGACACGGAAATCCGCGCGCGCGGCATCTGCGATGAAGAACGGTGAAACGGCTGCAAGAGCGAACAATGCGAGACGGACCAGCGGCCCGGACCGCGTGAGGAAACTTGGCGCGGCTTGGATCAACACGACTCCCAAATAGCTCCACGGTTATTCGTTGTCCGTGTCTTCTTGCGCCGCCATCAAACGAAAGTCAACGCAATGCTAATCGATTATATTTCCTTTCATAACCGCCCCTCGGATGCATCTCGTCACGCTTGACCTGCCCATCGCGCTTGAACCGTCCGGACGCGCATGCAATCACTGGACGAAGACGCGAAATGACAATCGGCAATTTCCAAATGGATCACTTCCCATCCTTCGAAATCCTACCCGGCCAACATGACAAAGGCATGGTGATCCTCGGCGATCATGCCATGAACCGCCTGCCCGCACGATATGGCCAGCTCGGCCTGCCGGAGAGTGCCTTCTCCAGGCACATCGCCTATGACATCGGCATTGACGGCCTTACCCGCAAGCTGTGTGCACAACTGGGCGTGCCAGGCGTGCTCGGTGGTTTTTCGCGCCTTCTGATCGATCCTAACAGAGGCGAGGACGACCCGACACTGATCATGAAGATCTCCGACGGGGCCATCATTCCCGGCAACCATCCTATTAGCGAGGAGGAGTGGAACTACAGGATCGAGACTTTCCACAGACCCTATCACAATGCCGTGTCGGAGACGATCGATAAGGTGGCGAATGCGACCGGCAAAGCCCCACTGGTACTGTCCCTCCACTCCTTCACGCCTGCCTGGAAAAGCGTTCCCCGCCCTTGGCATGCAGCAGTGCTCTGGGATAGCGACCACCGCGCCGTCGGCCCATTGCTTGAAAAACTGCGCGCCGATCCCGATCTCGTCGTCGGTGACAACGAACCCTATGACGGCGCCTTGAAGGGTGACACCATGTATCGTCATTGCATGACGACGGGTATCCCGCACGCGCTTCTGGAAGTGCGCCAGGACCTCATCGGCAGCGAGACCGGCATCGAGGAATGGGCGGCGCGTCTGGCACCCGTCTTTGCGGAGATGAACACCGATCCGGCTCTGCATGCATACAGCGTGCACGCTTCGCGGACCGGCCCCTATTGAGTGAAAGGACTTGGCCCATGACCACGCTCAGCAAGGAACAACAGACAGAATTCGAGGCAGCCGCCTTCCGCCGGCTCATCGCGCATCTTCGCGAACGAACCGACGTGCAGAACATAGATCTGATGAATCTCGCCGGCTTCTGCCGCAACTGCCTGTCCAACTGGTATCGCGAGGCTGCGGAAGCCGAAGGCGTCAATATGACGAAGGACGAATCGCGTGATGTCGTCTATGGCATGCCCTACGAAGACTGGAAGAACCTTCACCAGACGGAAGCATCGCCTGTGCAAAAGGCCGCTTTTGAGGTGAACAACCCGCACAAATAGACCATACCGCCTCAAACCGCCTTGACGCTGGCGGCACTTCGCGGCAGTCACTGGCAACCGAATACATATCCCGAAATCAGGAGAACACGATGTCTGATGCACATGGCGTCGCCCGCGATCAGCTTCGCGCTTTTGTCGAGCGCATTGAACGCCTGGAAGAAGAAAAGAAGACCATCGCCGACGACATCAAGGACGTCTATGGCGAAGCAAAGGGCATGGGCTTCGACACCAAGATCCTCAAGAAGGTCGTTGCGCTGCGCAAGAAGGACGAACAGGAACGCATGGAAGAAGACGCGATCCTCGACACCTATCTGCACGCTCTCGGCATGATCGAGTCCCCGCCGGAAGGCTGAAGGTCGGCCAGCTCCGTTCGCGAAAGCCGCCTTCATGGCGGCTTTTCTTTTGGCTCAGCGACGGCCATTCACGCCGGTCGAGAGCATACTTGCAGGTGATGAAAACATCTTGCGCAGCCATAAAAGCAAAAGCCGCCCGACAAATGCCAGGCGGCCTCGTTTCGTCAGAATATAATCCTATCAGCGCGTGTTGAACTTGCGCACTTCCATGAAGTTGACGGCCGTGCCGCTGAAGCGGGCGGGATCTACCGAAGCAGTCTTCTGGAAGCCTTCGGCATAGACCGAGGTAGGCTGGGCGCGCAGTGTCTGGCTGACGAAGCGTGGTGCCTGTACCTTTTTGGACGCCATTTCCAGGCGGGCATTGGTCAGAGCCCACTGCGAGATCATCTTCTGGGTCAGCTTCGGCTCCGTACGCACCGTCTGGCGGCCTTCGTCGGCGGCGACCGCTTCCTGCTTCGTCGGCCGGCCACCCTTGGTGGGGAGGCCCTGCGCGACCGGGCTGTCGAGGGTGACAGGCTTCGGTGCTGAAGGAGGTGCAGCGAAGCTCGCGGACTTGGTCATCGGAGCAAGTGCGGCAAGCTGCAGCGGCGGCTTGTCGAGTGCCGGCGGGTTCTTCGGGGCGGCGGCATTGATTGCCTGCTCCACGGTCTGCGGCTCGGAGGGCGCGTTCATAGCGACATCAGCGTCACCACTCTCGTCCTGCTGCTTTGCAAGCGCCGCGGCCATGGCGGGGGAAAGCGTATCCTGATCAGCTTCGTCTTCCCCCGCTTCAGGATCGGCATTCTGTGCAGCAAGCAGGTTTTCGGCAACGGCCGGACGTTCGGCTGGGGTCGGAACGCTCGTCGACATCAGGCTCGGATCGACAGAGGCAAGTTCAGCATCACCCGGCGCACGACGCTGCCCAAGGAGCGATGGAACCGGAATGCTGTAGCCGCTGAGATCGGCGAAATGCTCCGGTTCCTGCGGCTGGCCAGCCGGCAAGGCGGCAAGTGCCTGCTGCGCCGCGTTACCCGCAGATGGCGGCACCAGAGCATTGACAACCTCATTGCCGGCAAGCTGGTTGCTGAAGGCCGGACGAACCTGTGGCACCGGTGCGTTGACGCTTGCAACTTCGGTCTGAGGCTGCGGTTCAGCAGCGGGGACAGCTTCAGCCTTCGGCGGCGTTGCCTTGGCGACAGCCACCGGTGTGCTATCCTCCGAATTATCCTCTTCCTCGTCGGCGCCGCCACCAAAGAGATAGGCAAACAATGTCTTTTGCTTGCGAGGCTCTTCATCCGAAGCGGAAGCGCCGGCGCTCGCCATCATGATCTGGCTGCCGTTCGCCACGCGACGCTTGTAATCGGCCATCGCCTGCTGGTAGCCCGGCAGCGGCTTGCCATCGGCGGGAATATGAATGGTGTTTCCATCAGGGAAGAGCCTGACCAGCTCGTCGCGGCTCATGCGCGGCCATGCGCGGACGCCGCCGACATCCATATGCACGAAGGGTGAACCCGATTTCGGATAGAAGCCGACGCCACCGACCTGCATCTTCATGCCGATGCCGCGCAAGGTGGCGAGCTTCACGTCAGGAATGAAGAAATCCATCGCCTTGCCGAGCATATGCTGGCTCTTTTCGGCGACACCGGAATTACGCGAACGGCCGCGCAGCATCTCGTTGGTAGCCGGCGAGCGGAAACCGCAGACGACATTGATGTAATCCCTGGAACCGGACTGGCGGTAAACTTCCCAGATGAGGTCGAAGAGACGCGGATCCATCTTCGTCGGCTGATTCTTTCGCCAGTCGCGCAGGAACCGGTTGAGCTGTTCGAGGCCCTTGGGGTCGAACTTGCCGTTTCGCTTGTAGGTGATGACTGCCTTTTCACCGGTATGAATGAAATAGAGCTTCAGGCTGCGGGTATCGCCTGCAGCCTGAGACGGCGTGCTTACGAATACAGGTGAGGAAACCGCGAGCGCAAGAAGGGCGGCCGCTGCCGTCCTAACTGCCCTTCCGCCAATCTTGGCGCACAAGCGCCAACTCAAGCGCGAAAGCTTGGTATTCCCATTCAGATTCGGCAACTCGATCCCCGTCAGACAGTCAATGTCCCGTGCTGTCTCAAATGGCTGTCAATTGCGGTCACACGATGGCAAAAATGCCACACATGATCAACCTTTTCTTTACATAGTGAACGAGCAGCTAACAAGTGGTTTATGGACAGTAACGAAACGTGGTTGCCTCATTCTTAATAAAAAGGCGCTTATGCCGCATCTTTCTGAGGATTATCGGGGTCGATACCGTAGTCCTTGAGCTTTCTATAAAGTGTGGACCGGCCGATACCTAGCTTTCTTGCCACTTGACTCATTTGTCCTCGGTAGAATTTCAAGGCGAAACGAATCAGTTCTTCCTCGACGTCGGCAAGACGCCGAACGTCACCGGCCTGATTGACGCTCGATATCGCTTTGTCGGAAGCCTCGGTCCCGCGGCCCATCGTCTCGGCGGCGGATTCCGCCTGATAATCCTCGGGGAATTCCGCGTCCGGATCGAGATGCGAATTGTCGGCAACGAGCGCCAGATGATCCACGACCTCATAGTTCGGAAGCTGGGCGGCGATCTGCGGGAAGTCCGCTTCAGTCAGCTCCGGACCTTCGGCAAGCACGACGGCACGGAAGATTGCGTTTTCGAGTTGGCGGATATTGCCAGGCCAGTCGTAGGCGGTCAGCAACGCCAGCGCGCCGGCATTGACCGTCATGCGGCGGCCATTCTTTTGCTCGCCGGAGAAGCGGTCTGCAAAAACCCGCACCAGATGCGGAATGTCCTCCTTGCGCTTACGCAGCGCCGGAATGGTGATCGGGAAGACGTTCAGGCGATAGTAGAGGTCCTCGCGGAAGTGGCCGTTCTTGACCTCTTCGATCAGATCCTTGTTCGTCGCCGAGATGAGGCGAACATTGACCTTGTGCGCAGTGCGCGCGCCAACGGTCTCGATCTCGCCCTGCTGAACGGCGCGCAGCAGCTTCACCTGCACCTCGAGCGGCAGATCGCCGATCTCGTCGAGGAAGATGGTGCCGCCATCGGCTTCCATGAACTTGCCGATATGCTTTTCGGTAGCACCTGTGAACGCACCCTTTTCATGGCCGAAGAGGATGCTTTCAACGAGATTGTGCGGAATGGCGCCGCAATTGACCGTCACGAACGGCTTGCTGGCGCGATCACCCCCCGATTGGATTGCGCGTGCCACCAATTCCTTGCCGACGCCCGATTCTCCTTCGAGCACAACCGGAATGTTGGATTGGGAGGCACGCTGCGCCAGATCGATGACCCGGATCATTGCCGGGCTCGCCGAAACGATGTCGTCAAAGCCGATGGAGCCCGAACGCGAACGGCGGCCGGCACGGGCCTTCACTTCGCGCTGGTCGAGCTTCATGGCATTGGAAATAGAGGTGTTGATCCGTTCCGGGGAAACCGGCTTGACGACGAAGTCGAAAGCACCGGCGCGCATGGCCTGCACGACGGTTTCGATGCCGCCCTGACCTGTCTGGACAATGACCGGAATCTGCGTTCCGAAATCATGCAGCGCTTCGAGGAACTCGAGGCCGGTCATTTCCGGCATCATCAGATCGAGCACGATGACATTGAAAAGGCCGGGATCGCGCTTCACCATCTCCAGCCCGATGCGGCCGTTTTCGGCCTGGTGCACCACATGGCCGCTACGCTCGATCGCGTTTTTGAGCAGACGGCGCTGCACGGGATCATCCTCGACCACAAGGATCTGCCCTGCCCCTTTGAGCTCATTGTAACCGGTCATTGTCGCCTCACTTCATGCGAAACCATAGAGGGCACTCTGACAGAAAGGCTTGAACATCCAGTTTTGAGAAACAATTGCATTTTAACGATTACGACAGGCCGTTTTCGTGCCGTAACAGGGCCCTTTTTGCGCCGAAAAACCCTTGCTGACGGGCGTTACGACGCTTAGACAGTCAGACCTGTTATAAAAGAGGAAGAGGAACCTCCCGATGAGACATATGCTTGCGCACGCCGATCTTCATCTTTCGGCAGCGGCTCCCGCTGCAGCGGTAGACCCGGCTCTCGGCGAGCTTCCCTCCTGGCGGCTGCAGGATCTCTACCCCTCGGCCACTTCCACGGCTTTCGTTTCCGACATGGAAAAGGCCGGCAAGGCAGCGTCTGATTTTGAAACCAAGTGGAAGGGCAAACTTGCCGCAGCCGCCACCAGGAAGGGCGAGGAAGGTATCGGCCAGGCACTGAAGGAATATGAGGCGCTTGACGATGTCATGGGCCGCCTCGGCTCCTTCGCAGGCCTTACCTACTTCTCGGATACGTCCAACCCGACAAACGGCAAGCTCTATGGCGATGTCCAGACCAAGCTTACCGATTATTCCGGCCGCCTGCTGTTCTTCGCTCTCGAACTCAACCGCATCGACGATGCGGTGATCGATACCTGCATGGCAAATGATCCGGTTGCCGGGCACTATCGCCCCTGGCTGGTCGACCTGCGCAAGGACAAGCCCTACCAGCTCGAAGACCAACTCGAACAGCTCTTCCTCGAAAAGTCGATGACGAGTGCCGCCGCCTTCAACCGTCTCTTCGATGAGACGATGGCGGAGCTGCGCTTCGAGATCGACGGCGAAAAGCTGCCGCTCGAAGTGGCGCTGAACATGCTGCAGGAAAAGGATCCGGAAGTGCGCCGTAAAGCGGCAATGGCGCTCGCCGAAACCTTCAAGACCAATATCCGCATCTTCACGCTGATCACCAACACGCTCGCCAAGGACAAGGAGATCGCTGATCGCTGGCGCGGCTTCGAAGACATTGCCGATAGCCGCCATCTGGCGAACCGCGTCGAGCGCGAAGTGGTCGACGCCCTTGCCGCAGCCGTCAAGGAGGCCTATCCGCGCCTCTCGCATCGCTATTACAAGATGAAGGCCAAATGGCTTGGCATGGAGCAGATGAATTTCTGGGATCGCAATGCACCGCTTCCGGAAACCTCGAGTGCCGTCATCTCCTGGACCGAAGCCAGGGACACGGTGCTGTCCGCCTACGGTAATTTCGCGCCGGAAATGGCTGAAATCGCCAAGCGCTTCTTTGACGAACAATGGATCGACGCCCCCGTTCGCCCCGGCAAGGCGCCTGGCGCTTTCGCTCACCCGACCGTCCCTTCTGCCCATCCCTACGTGCTCGTCAATTACATGGGCAAGCCGCGTGATGTCATGACCCTCGCCCACGAACTCGGCCACGGCGTTCATCAGGTTCTTGCCGGCGCACAAGGCGCCCTCATGTGCCAGACGCCGCTGACGCTTGCCGAAACTGCTTCCGTCTTCGGCGAGATGCTGACCTTCCGCGCGCTGCTCAACCGGACGACCGACAAGCGCGAGCGCAAGGCCATGCTTGCCCAGAAAGTCGAGGACATGATCAATACGGTCGTGCGCCAGATCGCTTTCTACGAGTTCGAGCGCAAGGTTCATACTGCCCGCAAGGCCGGCGAACTGACCGCCGATGACATCGGCGAGCTGTGGCTTTCCGTCCAGTCGGAAAGCCTTGGCCCGGCGATCAAGATTTCCGAGGGTTATGAGACCTACTGGGCCTATATCCCCCACTTCATCCATTCGCCCTTCTATGTTTACGCCTATGCTTTCGGCGATTGCCTGGTGAACTCGCTCTATGCCGTCTATCAAAAGGCCGAGAAGGGCTTTCAGGACAAGTATTTCGAGATGCTGAAGGCCGGCGGCACCAAGCATCATTCCGAACTGCTGAAGCCCTTTGGCCTGGATGCGACCGACCCGTCCTTCTGGAGCAAGGGGCTATCGATGATCGAAGGCCTGATCGACGAACTCGAAGCGCTGGACAAGGCATAAGCCGCCCAAACTCGCAGCTTCGCTGGAAAGGCAATGGCAGCGTCCGAACCCTTCATCCTGTTCCGGGACGACACGACCGGCGAAGTCATGCTCTTCGCCGGCCCGCAACACGTGATCGTTGCCCGCACGCGCGCCAAATTGCTGCCGGCGCTGGAGCGGATGGAAGAAGCGCGCAAAGCCGGTAAATGGCTTGCCGGTTACATGGCCTATGAGGCCGGCCATCTCTTCGAAGAAAAGCTTGCCGCCTTCGCCGAAGAGGACCGGGAGACGCCCTTGCTGCTGTTCGGCGTCTTCGATGCGCCGCAACCGGAAAATCATCCCCTCGCAACACCGCGTCAGCGGCGCGAAAATGAAGAGTTCCTGACCGCACCCAAGGCAGCCTGGAATTTCTATATATATAAAGAGCGTTTCGAACGCCTCCATCAGCATCTGCGCCTCGGCGATATCTATCAGGCCAACCTGACGATGCCGATCGAAGCCCGCTGGAGCGGTGATCCGCTTGCCGCCTTCTGGTCGCTGATCGACCGCCAGCCCGTGAAATACGGCGCGTTTGCCAATCTCGGCGGCCCCATCATTCTTTCCCGCTCGCCGGAACTGTTTTTCCGCACGGACCAAGATGGCTGGATTGAGACCCATCCGATGAAGGGTACGGCCAAGCGTGGTGCGACACCGGCCGAAGATGCCCAAATCGTCGAAGCCATGAAGGCCGACATCAAGACACAGGCGGAAAACCGCATGATCGTCGACCTCTTACGCAACGATATCTCGCGCATCAGCGAGGTTGGCACGCTCGACGTTCCAAAACTCTTTGAAATCGAGACCTATCCGACCGTCCACCAGATGGTCAGCCACGTTCAGGCGAAACTCCTGCCCAACCTTTCCGTCCGAGACATCTTTGCCGCCCTTTTCCCCTGCGGCTCGATCACAGGCGCGCCGAAGATCCGCGCCATGGAAATCCTCCACGATCTCGAGGATGGTCCGCGTGATGCCTATTGCGGCGCAATCGGCATGATCGCGCCCAGTGGCGCGATGCGCTTCTCCGTTGCGATCCGCACCATGACGCTCTTCGGCGGCGGCAAAGCAGTCTTCAATGTCGGCGGCGGCATCGTCTTCGATTCCACTGCTGAAGCCGAATATGAGGAATGCCTGCTCAAGGCCCGCTTCGCCGTCGGCGACCAATGGATTGCCTGATGACGGATTTTTCGCTGATCGAAACGCTACGCTGGCAACCGGACGAAGGGTTCATTCGCTTGCCCCTTCATCTCGCCCGCCTCTCCCGCTCCGCCCGACGCATCGGTTTTCCCGAGCCAATGGAAGTGGTCGCGAAACTGGAAGATGCGGTAAGGGATGACAAGGAGCCGCGCCGTGTCAGGCTGATCTTCGACGGCCAGGGCCGGATCGATATTACCACCGCGCCCTTCACCCCGCTGCCGCAAGTGACAGTCTGGAAACTCCGTATCGCCAGCACGCGTCTCGATTCCACCGACAAACTGCTGCGTATCAAGACCACATGCCGGGCTGTCTATGAAGCGGCCCGCGCCGAGTTCACGCCGCAGCAAGCAGATGAAATCATCCTGCTCAACGAACGGCAGGATGTCTGCGAGGGAACCATCACGTCAGTCTTCCTTGATGACGGTTCCGGCATTCTCAGAACACCGCCGATCTCCTGCGGCCTGCTCGCCGGCGTGCTGCGCACCGATCTCATCTGCCAGCGCAAGGCCCGCGTCGGTCGCATCACGCTCGATGATCTGGAAAATGGTATGCTTTACGTTGGAAATTCGCTGCGCGGCCTGATCCGCGCTACGCTGCAAAAGGACTGACCTTGCTGATCCTCTCCCTGAATTATGTGAAGCCGAACGAAGAGGCCGACAAGCACATGGAGCCTCATATGGCCTGGGTGAAGGAAGGATATGCAAAAGGCTGGTTCCTCGCTTCCGGCCGCAAGGTCCCGCGCACCGGCGGAGTCATTCTCGCCGTCGGCGAGCGCGCCGAGATTGAAGCCTATGTCGCAGCCGATCCCTTCACCATCCACGGTGTTGCCGAATACGAGATCATAGAAGTCGGGTTGACGACGGTGACGGAAGGGCTGGAGACCCTGAAGCGCTGAGCCACCAACCACGTGCGGCGAAGGGAACTCGTGCGGAGATTGCGCGCAGTTTGCAGCGCCGATATTTAACCTTTGCAGGGGGATCGCTCTTTATTGTGACGCCGTTTTGTGATTAGAGCCGGTCACTTCGCGAGCTTCGCGGCATCTTCACATGAATTCTTTAGGCTGAAAGCCTTCGTTCCCTTCCAATAGGAGAAAAGAATGACGGAACAGAACTATCCGGTATATGGCGAAATTACCGGTCCGATCGTCATGATCGGCTTTGGCTCCATCGGCCGAGGCACGCTGCCCCTGATCGAGCGCCACTTCAAATTCGACAAGAGCCGGATGGTCGTCATCGACCCGCGCACGGATGATGCCCACATTCTGGAAAAGCACGGCGTCAAGCACATCCAGGCGTATGTGACGAAGGACAACTACAAGGAGCTACTGAAGCCGCTGCTGACCGAAGGCGAAGGCCAGGGCTTCTGCGTCAATCTCTCGGTCGACACCTCGTCGCTCGACATCATCAAGCTCTGCCGCAAGCTTGACGTGCTCTACATCGACACCGTCGTCGAGCCGTGGCTCGGCTTCTATTTCGACAAGGACATGAAGAACGAGGAACGCACCAACTACGCGCTGCGCGAAACCGTTCGCAAGGAAAAGGCCAAGAATCCCGGCGGCACCACCGCCGTTTCTACCTGCGGCGCAAACCCGGGCATGGTTTCCTGGTTCGTCAAGCAGGGGCTTTTGAACCTTGCCCGTGATATCGGGCTGAAGTTCGATGAGCCGGGCCAGGACGACCGCGAAGAATGGGCAAAGCTCATGAAGAAGGTCGGCGTCAAGGGCATCCACATTGCCGAACGTGATACCCAGCGCACCATCCACCCGAAGCCGCTCAACGTTTTCTGGAACACCTGGTCGGTCGAAGGCTTCATCTCCGAAGGCCTGCAGCCGGCAGAACTCGGCTGGGGCACCCACGAAAACTGGATGCCGAAAAACGCCAAGAAGCACAAGAAAGGCTCCAAGGCCGCCATCTTCCTGGAGCAGCCTGGCGCCAACACCCGCGTTCGCACCTGGTGCCCGACGCCTGGCCCGCAATATGGCTTCCTGGTCACCCACAACGAATCGATCTCGATCGCCGACTTCTTCACGGTCAGAGACAAGGACGGCGACGTCACCTATCGTCCGACCTGCCACTACGCCTATCACCCGGCGAATGACGCAGTTCTCTCGCTGCATGAGATGTTCGGCAACGGCGGCAAGCCGCAGCCGGTCCTGCACGTTCTCGATGAGAATGAACTGGTCGACGGTATCGACGAGCTCGGCGTATTGCTCTACGGCCATGACAAGAACGCCTACTGGTACGGTTCGCGCCTGTCGCTGGAAGAGACCCGCCGCATCGCCCCCTACCAGAACGCGACTGGTCTGCAGGTAACTTCTGCCGTTCTCGCCGGCATGGTTTGGGCGCTTGAAAACCCCAAAGCCGGCATCGTCGAAGCCGACGAGATGGATTACAAGCGCTGCCTCGAAGTGCAGCTGCCCTATCTCGGCCCAGTCGAAGGCCACTACACCGACTGGACCCCGCTCGATGGCCGTCCGGGTCTTTTCCCGGAAGACATCGACACCAAGGATCCGTGGCAGTTCAAGAACATCCTGGTTCGCTGATCCTTGCCCTAAATGCTTTCGAAGATGCCCGCTGTCAGGCGGGCATTTTTGTAACGCCTGCTGTCTAAATGCCGGCAGACCTCCGTCGAAGGCTTGCCTTCGCGGAAGGCCCGCGCCATGTTTTTGGCGGACTGTCGCGGAAAGCTTCCGCCTAGATTCGCCGGAGAAGTCTTATGAAAGTAAAAACTGGTCTCGTTCTTGCGGTTGCATCCGCAGCGCTTGCCGCCTGCGTTTCCTCCGGTCCGCGCCCGCTCCCAACCGCATCGGCGCCCGCTCCTGCCGGTGTCGAAGGAAACTGGGCCGATCCGAATGGCATCGTCTCCACCTTCCAGGCTGGCACCTTTACGACGCGAACGACCGACAGCAACCAGCTTCTGGCCTCCGGCACCTATACCAATACCTCGCCCACGCTGGTGGAAATCAACATGACCTCGCTGGTTCGTAACAAGCAGTCGAAGGTCAATTGCGCGCTCGTCACTACGAGCCAGCTGAACTGCACCTCGGACGCCGGCGCACAGTTCGTCCTGACTCGCCGCAGCTGAAAAGGGCATGGGTAAAGGCTAAGCACACATGCGGCTTTCGCCGGTTATCCCGTCCTGCTGCTCGCAATGCCGCTTGCCGCGGCGATAGCAATCCGGCTTTTTTGCCCGGCTCCCCTTGGAAAGCGGTTCTCCTGGCCCAGCTTTCCCTTGCGGCCGTGCATCGTCCGATGGAACATCCGCATGCCGGGAACCCCCGGCTGACTATGGAAGGGACTGGCGAGGATCAGGGGGATCTTCGCCCTTTTAATCAGGAGAACAGGGATGACGAAGTCTTTCAGCTTCGGTCTTTTGACCGCGTCCATGCTGGCGCTGAGCACAGGCGCTGCTTTCGCGGATTACGAACTCAATATTCTTCATATCAACGATTTCCATTCACGCATTGAATCAATCAACAAGTTCGACTCCACCTGCTCGGCCGAGGAAGAAGGCAAGAACGAATGCTTCGGCGGCGCCGCCCGCCTGAAGACCGCCATTGATCAGCGTCGTCAGGCTCTGACTGGTAAGAACGTGCTGCTGCTCAACGCCGGCGACAATTTCCAAGGCTCGCTGTTCTACACGACCTACAAGGGCGCGGCTGAAGCTGAAATGCTGAATCTCATGAAGTTCGATGCCATGACGGTCGGCAATCACGAATTCGATGACAGCGAGGATGGGCTGGCGACCTTCCTCGACAAGGTGCAGTTTCCCGTCGTGACCGCGAACGTCAAGGCGACAGCTGCCTCCAAGCTCGGTGACCGCGTCAAGCCTTCCCTCGTACTTGATGTCAGCGGCCAGAAGATCGGTATCGTCGGTGCCGTCACCAATGACACGCCGGAGCTTTCCTCGCCCGGCCCGAACGTGACGATCGCCGATGACGTCCAGAGCATTACCGCAGAAGTCCAGAAGCTGAAGGGCGAAGGCGTCAACAAGATCATTGCGCTGACCCATGTCGGCTATCCGCGCGACCTTGCCTTGATCGCCAAGATCCCCGATGTCGACGTGGTCGTCGGTGGCCATTCGCACAGCCTGCTGTCGAACACTGATCCGAAGGCCGAAGGTCCCTACCCGACAATGGTCGACAATCCCGGCGGCTATAAGGTGCCGGTGGTGCAGGCAGCTTCATATAGCAAGTACCTCGGCGATCTCGTCGTCAATTTCGACGACAACGGCGTCGTCAAGGAAGCCAAGGGCGATCCGATCCTAATCGATTCCACCTTCACGCCGGACCAGGCTGTCGCCGCGCGCATCGTCGAACTGGCAAAGCCGATCGAAGAGCTGCGCAAGAAGGTAATCGGCTCCTCGGAAGGCCCGATCGAGGGCGACCGCAAGGTCTGCCGCGTCAAGGAATGCTCGATGGGCAATCTGGTGGCTGATGCCATCCTTGACCGCGCCAAGAACCAGGGCGTGACCATTGCCATCCAGAACGGCGGTGGCCTGCGCGCCTCCATTGATGGCGGCGACGTCACCCAGGGCGAAGTCATCACCGTGCTGCCCTTCCAGAACACGCTCGCAACCTTCCAGCTAACCGGCGCCGATATCGTCAAAGCGCTCGAAAACGGCGTCAGCCAGATCGACCAGGGCGCCGGCCGTTTCCCGCAGGTCGCCGGTCTGAAATTCACCTTCGACCAATCGAAGCCGGTTGGCAGCCGCGTCAGTGACGTCCTCGTCAAGGACGGGGACAATTTCGTGCCGATCGACAATGCCAAGACCTATGGCGTCGCCACCAACAACTTCATGCGAGCCGGCGGCGATGGCTATGTTGCCTTCAAAGACGGCCAGAATGCCTATGACTTCGGTCCGGACCTGGCCGACGTGACAGCCCAATATATCGCGGCGCATTCGCCCTATAAGCCTTATACGGACGGCCGTATCACCGAAATTGCGCAGGCGGCACCTGCTCCCTCCGCAGAGCAGGCTCCTGCAGCCCCTGCACCCGCGGCACCGGCTCCATCTGCCGAACCGACCCCAACTCCTGCAGCACCAGCCCCGGCGGCTCCCGCTCCAGCAGTTGAACCTGCCCCGGCAGCCTCCGCATCGGCCACGCCCTCGACCCACGTCATCGCTGCCGGCGATACGTTCTGGGATCTCGCCAAGACCTTCTACGGCGACGGCGCCGAATGGCGCAAATTGTCGGAAGCCAATGGCAGCCCCAACCCGCGCCATCTCCGGATCGGCGAGAAAATCCAGGTTCCGGCCAAGTAAGACGATTTGTCCCGATCATCAGAGCCGGTCCGGGGTTCCCCGGGCCGGCTTTTCTTCCTATAGGGTGAACCGTGACCGGCCGGCTGCGTATGAGCCGGCGAGGCACGAAAGCGCGTTGGGGCCAGAATGACAGATACTTCACTCCGCCCGGCGGATCATCCCGCCGTCAAATTCGGCAAGGTCGGCGTCCTGCTGGTCAATCTCGGCACGCCTGATGGCACCGATTACACGTCCATGCGCCGCTACCTGCGCGAATTCCTGACCGACAAGCGCGTCATCGAATGGTCGCCCTGGAAGTGGTACCCGATCCTGTTCGGCATCGTGCTCAATACGCGCCCGCAGAAGGTGGGCAAAGCCTATGAGACGATCTGGAACAGGGAATTTAATGAGAGCTGGCTGCGCACCTACACCCGCAATCAGTCGGATTTCATGGCCGAACGCCTGAAGGACCTGCCAAACGTTAAGGTCGATTGGGCGATGCGCTACGGCACCCCTTCGATCCCCTCGCGCATCGATGCGCTGAAAGATGAAGGCTGCGACCGCATCCTGCTCTTCCCGCTCTATCCGCAATATGCGGCCGCCACCACCGCAACCGTCAATGACAAGGCCTTCCGGAAGCTGCTCACCATGCGCTGGCAGCCGGCATTGCGCACGGTTCCTGACTACCATGACGACGAGACCTATATCGAAGCCTTGGCAAAATCCGTCGAGCAGCATCTCGCTTCCCTCGACTGGAAACCGGAGATGCTGCTCGCCTCCTTCCATGGCATTCCGCTCTCCTATTTCCAGCAGGGCGATCCCTATTACTGCCAGTGTCAGAAGACCGGCCGCCTGCTGCGCGAGCGCCTCGGCCTGACGAAGGAAAATTTCATGGTCACCTTCCAGTCCCGCTTCGGACCGGAGGAATGGCTGCAGCCCTATACCGACAAGACCGTCGAGAAGCTGGCACAGGACGGCGTCAAGCGTATCGCCGTCATGAATCCTGGCTTCGTTTCCGACTGTCTGGAGACGCTGGAAGAGATTGCCGAACAGGCCGCCCATTCTTTCAAGCACAATGGCGGCGAGCAGTTCACGCATATTCCCTGCTTGAATGACAGCGAGGACGGCATGCAGGTGCTGGAAAAAGTCGTGCGCCGTGAGCTGCTGGGCTGGGCATGATGACAGACGCGGCGCCAGATTTTCTGGCGGCCTGCAATAGATAAAAACGTCCCTCGCACCAGATCTAAGGAATGGCCGATCGCAATCGCGTCAGAGGCGCGATTGCGGCCCGTGGATTCGTGGCCTGCTGCTTTGTCGATCTGGACGTACTTTATGATTTCGGGTTTCAGAAAATTGATTGTCATCGCCTGCCTGCTCATCATGGCAGGTGGCGGTTATCTCGCGTGGGAGCACTATCAGCGGGTCTATGCCAACGCCCCTCCCAAAGGCATTGTCGGTCAGGTCGCATGTCAGCTTCGCCTCCACGATGTCAAAACCAGCAGTCCGAAGCTGGATGACCAGCCCTTTCTCACCAATTGCCTGATGGGCGGCTACATCACAAAGAGCGACCTGGACGATGCCGGCCTATCACCCTGATTTGACAGGCGAGGCTGTCATTCCTTCCTTGCAAAGAACGTGCTAACTCACCACGTCAGATAGGTGGGCCTAGGGAGGAATGCATGCTGCTCGGCGGCTTCGATATCGTCGTGATCGTATTGGTGGTTTTTGTCATCCTGGTGCTCTTTGCAGGCATCAAGACGGTTCCGCAGGGCTACCGTTATACGATCGAGCGTTTCGGCCGCTATACGCGGACGCTGGAGCCCGGCCTGAACCTGATTACCCCTTTCATCGAACGCGTCGGCGCCAGGATGAACGTGATGGAGCAGGTGCTGAACGTGCCGACCCAGGAGGTGATTACCAAGGACAATGCCTCAGTCTCGGCCGATGCCGTGTCCTTCTTCCAGGTGCTGAATGCCGCTCAGGCCGCCTATCAGGTTTCCAACCTGGAAAATGCCATCCTGAATCTCACCATGACCAATATTCGATCCGTCATGGGCTCTATGGATCTCGATGAGCTGCTCTCCAATCGCGATGCGATCAACGACCGGCTGCTGCGTGTCGTGGACGAAGCCGTGCAGCCTTGGGGCATCAAGGTCACCCGCGTCGAGATCAAGGATATCCAGCCGCCGCGCGACCTCGTCGACGCGATGGCCCGGCAGATGAAAGCCGAGCGCGAGAAGCGCGCCCAGGTGCTGGAGGCCGAAGGCGCGCGCAACGCGCAGATCCTGAGAGCCGAAGGCGCCAAGCAGTCCGCCATCCTTCAGGCCGAAGGCCAGCGCGAAGCCGCCTTCCGCAATGCCGAAGCCCGCGAACGCTTGGCCGAAGCCGAAGCCAAGGCGACGAAGATGGTCTCGGAAGCGATCGCCGCCGGCGACGTCCAGGCAATCAACTATTTCGTTGCCCAGAAATACACCGAGGCGCTCGCTTCGATCGGCTCGGCACCGAATTCCAAGATCGTCATGATGCCGATGGAGGCTTCTTCCATTCTCGGTTCGCTTGGCGGCATCGGCGCGATTGCCCGAGAAGTCTTCGGCGAAAGCAACAATCCGCCCCCGCCGCGTCCGAGTCCAGGTCCGGTGCGCTCCACACCGCCGGTCGCTCCGCCTCCGCCCAATCCCTTCAGTCCCAACTCGGAGCGATAAGCCATGCTGGCGAAAATCGTCGGCGAACTTGGGCCGTGGAGCTGGTGGGTGGCAGGCCTCGTGCTGCTGGCAGCCGAGATGATCGTGCCGGGCTTCTTCCTGGTCTGGATCGGGCTTGCCGCCCTTGCCGTCGGTATTCTGTCACTGCTCTTCTGGGATACCGCCTTCTGGGTTTGGGAGCTTCAGGCAATCCTCTTCGCCATCCTCGCGGTCGCCGCCACGCTCATCGGCCGGCGGCTGACGCTGCGCAACGCCACGACGGACGAGCCGTTCCTCAATCAGCGCGGCGCGAGCCTCGTCGGCCGTACCGCGACGCTGCACGAGCCAATCCGCGAAGGCCGCGGCCGTATTCGTCTCGACGATACGACGTGGCAGGTCATGGGGCCGGATCTTCCGGCCGGAACGCAGGTCAAAGTGGTTTCGAGCAACGGCCGCGACCTAACGGTTGAGCCAACCTGATCAGGCGACGCCGATCCGCAAGAGATCGTGGAAGTGAACCAGCCCGATCGGCCGCTGCTCGTCGTCCACGACGATAAGCGCACCGATCTTGTATTGCTCGAGCAGCGCCAGGGCCGCCGTCGCCAGTATCGTCGGCCTAACCGTCTTCGGCGCGCGCGTCATGATGTCGTCAACCGTCAGCTCCGCGAGATTGCGGTTGAGGTTGCGGGACATGTCACCATCCGTGACGATGCCGCAAAGCCGGCCCTCCGCATCCAGCACGCCGACACAGCCGAAATGCTTGTGCGACAGTACCTTGATCGCCTCAGGCACGGATGTGCCCGTTACGACCAGCGGCAGGCGGTCACCGGTGTGCATGATGTCAGCAACATGCATCAGGCTCGCCCCCAGCTTGCCGCCGGGATGGAAAACATGGAAATCCGTCGCCGTGAAGCCGCGCGCGTCCAGAAGCGCGATCGCCAGGGCATCGCCGAGCGCAAGCTGCATCATCGTCGACGTGGTTGGCGCCAGCCCATTGGGACAGGCCTCTTCCTCATTGGGGATCAGCAGCGCAATATCCGCAGCCGTCGCCAGTGAGGACTGCGGGCTGCAGGTCATGGCGATCAGCGGAATGGAAAAACGCCGCGTGTAGGAAATGATACTCTTCAGTTCCGCGCTCTCGCCGCCCTTGGAGATCGCAAGGACTACATCGTCGCCGGCGATCATGCCGAGGTCGCCGTGATTGGCTTCCGCCGCATGCACGAAAAAAGCGGGCGTTCCCGTTGAAGCGAAGGTGGCGGCGATCTTGGTTCCGATATGGCCGCTCTTGCCGACGCCGGTCACGATCACCCGGCCGGTATTCTCTCCGATCATCTCGATCGCACGTGTAAAGGGACCGGCAAGCCCGTCATCGAAAGCACGTTCCAACGCCTCGAGGGCGCGTCTTTCGATACTGACGGTGCGCTTGCCCGACTCCAGCACGCTGTTTTCGACGAGTTTTACCGCTCTCCTGATCATGGCAATGCGTTAGACCTTTTCACTTTACCTGTCCACCCGACAATGTTTCCCATGTGTGAACGCGCGACCCGCGCAGCAACGAATGGTTAACCACAAGGCTTTACGCTTGAGTAAGACTTCGAAGCATTTCAGGCGCGGATTGAATGGGCCAGGGAAAACAGACGAGCAGTGTGACGCCGCTCCGCGCCATGAGCCGTGCCGTCTCCATCACGGCTATCAGTCTGCTGGTCGCGCCCTCAGCTTTCGCACAGCAGATCACGCAACAACAATCGGCGGGCACGACGAATTCTCGCACCACGGCCACCTCCGCCACGCAACGCACCGGCGCAAACAACGCGGCGCCGGACGCCGATGGCGCAGGCGATGATACGACGGCCCCCGCCAACCCTTCTGCGCAGGCCCGGGATACGGAAAGCGCAATTGCACCCACTCTGACGACACAGCCCGACGACCAGACGACCGGCTCGATCCTCGACGAGGATATGCGCAGGCTGAACACCCGCGAACCGCGCCTCGATGAGACCCCGGTACGCAGGGTGCCTGAGAGCGTCTCGACCGAGCAGACGCCAGGCATCCCCGTCGGCAGTTTCGTGCTGCGCCCGAGCGTCACGCAAACGATCAACACCGAGACCACGAAGGACGGCGGCACAAAAAAGAGCCGCGGCTTCCTCGAAACCGATATGGGCGCAACGTTGACCTCCGACTGGAGTCGGCATCAACTGACCGTCACCTCCGAGGGCGCTTGGCAGAAGAACATCAGCGGCGAGGGTGAAGAACAGCCATCCTTCAAGATCAATGGCGATCTGCGGTTGGACCTGACGCGCGACACCGTCGGCCATATCACCGGCGGCTATAATTTCTACCGCGAGGATACGGATGATCCGGATGCGATCACCAATGCCGATCAGCAATCTGATGTGCAGGAATTTACCGGCGGCGCTTCCATTGAGCATGACTTCGGCATCTTGCGCGGAACCGCCGCCGTCGCACTCTCGCGCTCGATTTATTCCGACGCCGTGCTCTCGAACGGCACGACAGTCTCTCTGAGCGATCGCAACCAGACTACAGGAACCGTGCGCGGCCGTATCGGCTACGAACTCTCGCCGGCACTCATTCCCTTCATCGAAGCGTCGATCGGCAAGACCAATTATGATGAACGCACCGATTCCTCGGGTTACCAGCGTTCCGGAGATAGCTACGGCGCCAAGGGCGGCGTCCAGGTCGATATGGGTGAAAAGCTGAAGGGCGAGGTCGCGGTTGGTTATGCGACGGCGGATTTCGATGACGACAGACTGAAATCGATCGATACAGCGACACTCGATGCCAGCCTGCTCTGGTCGCCGATCCGCGGGACGAATGTCAATCTCGACCTCCAGACCAGCATCCAGCCTTCCACGGCAGCCGGCGAAAGTGGTTATGTCTCACATCAACTGAGATCCACGGTCGATCATCAGCTGCGCGACAATCTGGTGGCGACGGTCATCGGTGGCGTGACGCTGCGCGATTATCCGAGCGGCAGCACAATAAGCGACGAGACGGTTTACACCGCCTCGACTGGTCTTGTCTGGAATATCAACCGCTATCTCGACTTCACCAGCACGCTTGGCTACGAGCTGACGACACGCAAGGAAGGCGACGACTCGCAGCAATGGCGAGCCGGCGTCGGTCTCAAGGTGAAGCGCTGAACAACTTTACTTCAGGCGAGCAAGCAGGTTCTTGAAGCCGTCTTCGACGGTCGGACGGATGTCCGCGCGCTCGAGAGCGAAGGCGACGTTGGCGAGGATGAAACCATCCTTGGCACCGCAATCGTAAGTCTCACCCTTGAAGTGGTAGCCTGCAAAATCCTGTTCCTTGAGCAGCTTCAGCATGCCGTCGGTAAGCTGGATTTCGTTGCCGGCGCCGCGTTCCTGGGTTTCCAGGATCTTGAAGATTTCCGGCTGCAGGATGTAACGACCGTTGATGAAAAAGTTGGACGGAGCCATACCCTTGGCCGGCTTCTCGACCATGCCGGTGATGCGGAAACCTTCGCCAACGGATTCGCCGACACCAACGATACCGTATTTATGTGCCTGGTCGGGAGCGCATTCCTCGACGGCGATAACGTTGCCGCCGCTATGCTCGTAGAGCTCGATCATGCCCTTCATGCAGCCCTTTTGATCCTTCATGATCATATCGGGCAGCAACAGAGCAAAAGGCTCGTCGCCGACGATCTCGCGGGCGCACCAGACGGCGTGGCCGAGGCCGAGCGGCTCCTGCTGACGGGTAAAGCTCACCGTGCCTGCCTTGGGAAGCTGCTGCTGCAGCAGGGTGATTTCCGCCTTCTTGGCGCGCTCCTTGAGCGTCTGTTCAAGTTCGAAATGAATATCGAAGTAATCTTCGATGACATGCTTGTTACGACCAGTAACAAAAACCAGATGTTCAATGCCAGCTTCAAGTGCTTCGTCGACAACATACTGAATGATTGGTTTATCGACGACCGTAAGCATTTCCTTTGGAACCGCTTTAGTGGCTGGAAGGAACCGCGTTCCCAGACCTGCGACTGGAAATACTGCCTTGCGAACTTTCTTATTCAGAGCCACACCGACCTCCTGTTTTGACTATACCGCTTTTAATTCAACGCTATATCGATTTGAACTAGTATAGAATTGCTACCGTTTTGCAAATGGTGACTGGACCGGCCGCCCATGGTAAAGAATTTGTTGACTCCGTTCCTGTAATTTCGGCGTAGGACGGACATGACGTACCGCCCCGGCTAAAACTGAAGATGACGGATACGACTGCCGATGACCCAGAAATACGCACACTCCCTTCGTGGTCTTGCTCTCGCCCTCGTTGTCGCCACCGCGACCGGACTGGCCCCTCATAACGCAAAAGCGGATGCCCGGTTCCAGAAGTGGATCGCGGACTTCTACCAAACTGCCGCGCAGAGTGGCATCAGTAAGGCAACCTATCAGAAAGCCTTTTCTGGGGTAAGCGACCCAGACCCGACGGTACTGGAAAAGGCGACCTATCAGCCTGAATTCACATCGAAAATCTGGGATTACATCGATTCCCGCGTCAATCCCTACACTGTGGAAATCGGCCGCAAGATGGCCGCCAAATATGCCAAGACGCTGGATGCGATCCAGCGCCAATCCGGTGTCGACAAATCGATTCTACTCGCTATCTGGTCGATGGAATCGAATTACGGCGCAGTTCTCGCTAAGGATGAGCGCCTTCACTATGTGCCGCGCGCATTGGCAACGCTTGCCTATGCCGACCCGAAGCGTGCCAAATATGCCAAGAAACAGTTGATTGCAGCGCTGAAGATCCTGCAGAACGGCGACGTGCCCGCCAAGGAAATGACCGGGTCCTGGGCCGGCGCCATGGGCCACACCCAGTTCATCCCGACAAGTTATCTTCTTTACGCTGTCGATGCCGATGGCAACGGTCATCGCGACATCTGGAATTCGGTGCCCGATGCGCTGGCGACTTCGGCCAACCTCCTGATGAAGAACGGCTGGGACACCGGCAGGACCTGGGGCTACGAGGTCGCGGTGCCGGCATCCGCCGCCCAGCAGGTCGGCAAGACGCGCACGCTCGCCCAGTGGGCGGCCCTCGGCCTGAAGCGTCCGAATGGCAAGCCTTTCAAGGATGGCGAAACCCGCGCCATGCTGAAGATGCCGGCCGGTAGCGATGGCCCGGGCTTCCTGATGACCGCGAACTTCTTCACCATCAAGAACTACAATGCCTCGGATAGCTACGCTCTTGCCGTCGGCCTTCTTGCAGACCAGATCGCCGGCTTTGGCGGGATGCAGCAGCGATGGCCGCGTCCCGAAGGGTCGCTGGACATAACCGAGAAGTTCGAATTGCAAACGCGACTGAAGACGCTTGGCTATTATAGCGGCGATGTCGACGGCAATTTCGGATCCGGCTCCAAGGCAGCCATCGCCGCCGTTCAGGAGCGCATCGGCATGCAGCCGGATGGCGAACCCTCACTTTCGCTTCTCCACGCGCTGCGCCGTTAAAGCGCGACACATCCAGACACATGAAGGACGCCATAACTCCTTGAATTTACGCATCGTGCCGCCCGGAAATCGATTATGATTTTCAAACCGATACCGTAGAAGCGCGGAAAGCCTGACCTAAATCATACGGGTAGAGTGGACGGAAAGCTGCTGCCTATGCAAAATGCCCGGCAGATGCGGAACTGCCCGATGACGATACAAATTGACCGGACGCGATGGATTCGTCGGCTTGCGCTTGCCGCGGCCACGTTGTCTTTTTGCCTGGGTTCGATGCTGCCGGCGGACTATGCTGAGGCGCAGGAGCTCCGATACCAGCGCCGCTCCATCCTCGATTTCTTTCTCGGCCGGCGTTACATCGACGAGAATCCACAGCCCGAAATGCGGGACCAACCGCGGCGGCAACAGCAGCCACGCAGGCGCCCACCCACGCAGAAGGCCGTGACACCAATGCGCACGGCGCCCGTCGCGCCCGCTGAACCCGTGGTTCAAAAGCAGGACAACGCCCAGAAAATCCTTGTCGTTGGTGACTTTCTCGCCGGTGGCCTGGGGGATGGCCTCGCCGCCGCGTTCGAAACCTCACCCGGTGTCGTGGTCGAAGCCCGCAGCAATGTCTCGTCCGGCCTCGTGCGCGACGACTACTACAACTGGCCGGGCGAATTGCCGAAGATGATCAACGAACTGAAGCCGGCAATGGTGGTCGTCATGATCGGCACCAATGATCGGCAGCAGATGGTAACGGATGCCGGCAAGGAGAAATTCCGCACCGACGGCTGGTTTACCGAATATCAACGCCGCGTGCTGGCCTTCGGCAAGGAGGTCACGAGCCGAAAGATCCCGCTGCTCTGGGTCGGACTTCCTGCCTTCGAATCCGATTCGATGACGGCCGATGCCGTGCAGATGAACCAGCTCTACCGCAATCAGGTGGAAAGCATCGGCGGCGAATTCGTCGACATCTGGGACGGCTTCGTGGACGAGAACGGCAAGTTCATCGTCACCGGCTCCGATGTCAACGGCCAGCAGGTGCGCCTGCGGACCGCTGACGGCATCAACCTGACCCAGGCCGGCCGCCGCAAGCTCGCCTTCTACGTGGAAAAGCCAGCGCGCCGCCTTCTCGGCACTCAGGCAAGCCCCGATCTCGTGCGCCTCGATCCCGGCAACCTGCCAGCGCTGACGCTGCCAGCCAATCCAGTGGAACATACGCAACCGATCAGCTTGTCCGACCCGAATCTTGATGGTGGAGCTGAATTGCTCGGCGCCAGCAGGACGCCGGTCACGCTGACGAAATCGCCACGCGATCTTCTGGTCGAACAGGGAGAGATGGCTCCGGCGCCGACAGGCCGCATAGACGACTACCGTATGCCGACGCCAAAGACGACGGCAGAAGTTTCGGTGAAGTGAGAAAGGGCCGCTTGAGCGGCTCTCATCGATCTTCCGGACTTACCTGGCCGTCACCTGCGGCCAGGTCAGGTAGTAGTAGAAGTCGGAGCCGATCTGGCCGAAATAGGCATCGCTGCCGTCGAGCTTATCCACAGAGTGAGTGGCCTGCCTCGGCCTCCGGTCAGTCGCTGCAGGCCGGTTCGGACCTGCCTACGCAGGAAAACTGCAGCTCGACAATTACAGGAAGCTTGCCGGAAGCCGCAGCGCGTCACCGGTCTTACCACGAGAAACTCCGCCGGAATGCGGCGGAGTTTCTTGTTCGACGAATTGTTTGAGGCGGATCAGCGCGGCAGGACGGTGGAGCCCATCAGCGCCTCGTCGATCGCGCGCGCCGCCTGGCGGCCTTCGCGGATCGCCCAGACCACCAACGACTGGCCGCGGCGCACGTCGCCTGCCGTCCAGAGCTTGTCGACCGAGGTCTTGTAGTCGCGATCGTTGGCAACGACGTTGGTTGATCCGCGCTTGTCGATATTGAGCGTCAGTTTGCCGTCGAGTTCCTTCAAAACGCTGTCATTGAACGGACCGCTGAAGCCGATCGCAATAAAGGCCAGATCCGCCTTGATGACAAAATCGGTACCCGGAACCGGGCGGCGGCGCTCGTCGACTTCGCAGCACTTCACGCCAGTCAGCACACCATCTTCGCCGACGAATTCGAGCGTCGCGACCTGGAATTCGCGGATCGCGCCTTCGGCCTGCGAAGAGGAGGTACGCATCTTCGTGGCCCAGAATGGCCAGACGGCCAGTTTGTCTTCCTTCTCCGGAGGCTGCGGACGAATGTCGAGCTGGGTCACCTTGACCGCACCCTGACGGAAGGCCGTGCCGACGCAGTCCGACGCCGTGTCACCACCGCCGACAACGACGACATGCTTGGCGCCGGCCAGGATCGGATCGGATGGCCAGCCGGTGCTATCGATATTTTCGCGGCCGACACGCTTGTTCTGCTGAACCAGATACGGCATCGCATCGTGAACACCGGAGAGATCGGTGCCTGGAATACCGGCAGCGCGTGGCGTTTCGGAGCCGCCGCAGTAAAGCACGGCATCATAATCGGCGAGCAACTGTTCGACCTTCACGTCAACGCCGACATTGACGCCGCAATGGAACGTCACGCCCTCGCCCTTCATCTGCTCTACCCGGCGATCGATGAAGTTCTTCTCCATCTTGAAGTCCGGAATGCCGTAGCGCAGCAGGCCGCCCGGCTTCGTCTCGCGCTCATAGACGTGCACGTCATGGCCGGCGCGGCCGAGCTGCTGGGCAGCAGCCATGCCGGCGGGGCCGGAACCGATGATCGCGACCTTCTTGCCGGTATGTATCGTTGCCGGTTGCGGACGGATGAAGCCGAGCTCGTAAGCCTTGTCGGCAATTGCCTGCTCGACCGTCTTGATGGCAACAGGTGCATCCTCGAGGTTCAGCGTGCAGGCTTCTTCACAGGGGGCAGGGCAGACGCGGCCGGTGAATTCCGGGAAGTTGTTGGTCGAATGCAGGTTCTGGATCGCCGCTTCCCAGTTGTTGTTGTAGACGAGGTCGTTCCAGTCCGGAATCTGGTTATGAACCGGGCAGCCGGTCGGGCCGTGGCAATAGGGGATGCCACAGTCCATGCAGCGGGCTGCCTGTTTCTGCACTTCCGGGTCCGACATCGGGATCGTGAATTCGCGGAAATGACGGATGCGATCCGACGCCGGCTGATACTTCGCTACCTGCCGGTCGATTTCCAGAAAACCTGTAACCTTACCCATATTTTCGTCCCTTACCCTCATGACCGCCTCGCCCGCGGCCAGTTGTCTGTTCAGCCTCGGTCGCGGAGGCAGGTTGTTTGTCTTGACCGTCATCAGAACATATCTCCTGTCGCCATCCACGCTGTTGCGCAAGCTTCAGGCTCGCGGCTGATCGTCGTTGAGTCATTGAGATATTTCGGTCATCCGCCACGCGCTTCCGGCGTGGCGGATTGTTCGGTGCAATTATTCGGCAGCGATGCCCATCCGGCTGCGTTCCATTTCCTCAAGCGCGCGCCGATACTCGACGGGCATGACCTTACGGAATTTCGGACGATGGTCGGCCCAATGCTCAAGGATTTCCTTGGCGCGGGTGGAGCCCGTGTAGTGCAGATGGTTGGAGATCAGTTGGTAGAGGCGCTCCTCGTCGTGGCGCGTCATGTCACCGGAGACGTCGACCCGTCCCTTGTGCATGAGGTCGCCGCCGTGATGGTGCAACTTCTCCAGCATGTCGTCCTCTTCCGGAACCGGCTCCAGCTCGACCATGGCCATGTTGCAGCGGCTGGCGAAATCGCCGGCCTCGTCGAGAACATAGGCTACGCCGCCGGACATGCCGGCCGCGAAGTTGCGGCCCGTTGCGCCGAGCACGACGACCACACCGCCCGTCATATATTCGCAGCCGTGGTCGCCCACCCCTTCGACGACAGCGATGGCACCGGAGTTGCGCACCGCGAAACGCTCGCCCGCGACACCGCGGAAGTAGCATTCGCCCTCGGTCGCGCCGTAAAGAACGGTGTTGCCGACGATGATCGAGTTCTCCGCGACAATCCTCGAATTTTCCGGCGGGCGAATGATGATCTTGCCGCCCGAAAGGCCCTTGCCGACATAGTCATTGCCGTCGCCAATCAGGTTGAAGGTCACGCCGCGTGCCAGGAATGCGCCGAAGCTCTGGCCGGCCGTGCCCTTCAGGGTGACGTTGATCGTGTCTTCCTTCAGGCCGCGATGGTTATAACGCTTGGCCACTTCGCCCGACAGCATCGCACCCGCCGAACGGTCGACGTTCTTGATATCGACTTCGAAGGCGACAGGCGTCTTCGATGCCAGTGCCGGCTCGGCGGCCGCAATCATCTTGCGGTCGAGAATGTCGTCGATCGGGTGCTTCTGACGGGTCGTCCAGTAGGTCTCTTCCTTCGGTGCATCAACCTTGTGGAAGATCTTCGCGAAGTCGAGTCCCTTGGCCTTCCAGTGCGCCAGCATCTCATCCTTCCCGAGCAGCTCAGAAGCGCCGATGATGTCATCGAGCTTGGTAAAGCCGAGGGAGGCCAGAATTTCGCGCACTTCGTTGGCGACGAAGAAGAAGTAGTTGATGACGTGCTCGGGCGTGCCCTTGAAGCGCTTGCGCAGAACGGGATCCTGCGTCGCCACGCCGACCGGACAGGTGTTCAGGTGGCACTTGCGCATCATGATGCAGCCGGCCGCAATCAGCGGAGCCGTCGCAAAGCCGAATTCGTCGGCGCCGAGCAGCGCGCCGATGACGACGTCGCGACCAGTCTTCAGACCACCATCGACCTGGAGGGCAACGCGCGAGCGCAGCCCATTCAGCACCAGCGTCTGCTGGGTTTCGGCAAGGCCGATTTCCCAGGGTGAACCGGCATGCTTCAGCGAGGTGAGCGGCGATGCGCCGGTACCACCATCGAAACCGGCAACCGTGATATGGTCGGCGCGTGCCTTGGCAACGCCGGCGGCAACCGTGCCGACACCGACTTCCGAGACGAGCTTGACCGAGACATCCGAGGTCGGGTTGACGTTCTTCAGGTCGTAGATCAGCTGCGCCAGATCTTCGATCGAGTAGATGTCATGGTGCGGCGGCGGCGAAATCAGGCCGACGCCCGGCGTCGAATGACGGGTCTTGGCAACGACGGCATCGACCTTATGGCCGGGCAGCTGGCCCCCTTCGCCGGGCTTGGCACCCTGCGCAACCTTGATCTGCAGCACATCGGCATTGACGAGATATTCCGTCGTCACGCCGAAGCGGCCGGATGCGATCTGCTTGATCGCAGAGCGCTCGGGGTTTGACGAACCATTCGGCAGCGGCATGTAGCGGTCGCTCTCTTCGCCACCCTCACCGGTGTTCGACTTGCCGCCGATCCGGTTCATGGCGATCGCCAGCGTCGTATGCGCCTCACGGCTGATCGAGCCGAAGGACATGGCGCCCGTGGAGAAGCGCTTGACGATATCGACAGCCGGCTCGACGCTGTCGACCGGCACCGGCTTGCGGCCGAGTGCCTCGGCACTTTTGATCTTGAAGAGGCCGCGGATCGTGTTCATGCGGAGCGCCGACGTGTTCACCATCTCGGCGAATTCGCGGTAGCGATCCTCGGCATTGCCGCGCACCGCATGCTGCAGGGCAGCCACGGCATCCGGCGTCCAGGCATGGCTTTCGCCGCGCATGCGGTAGGCATATTCGCCGCCGATATCGAGGTTGCTTGCGAGGATCGGATCGCGGCCGAAGGCTGACTTATGACGGGCAACCGTCTCGTTGGCGATCTCTTCGAGACCGACGCCTTCGATGGTCGTTGCCGTGCCAAAGAAATACTTGTCGACGAATTCCGACTGCAGGCCGATCGCATCGAAGATCTGCGCACCGCAATAGGACTGATAGGTCGAGATACCCATCTTCGACATGACCTTCAGGATGCCCTTACCGACAGCCTTGATGTAGCGATAGACAACTTCGTTGGCGTCGACTTCCTTCGGGAATTCACCCTTGGCATGCATGTCGAGCAGCGTGTCGAAAGCGAGATAGGGGTTGATCGCTTCCGCACCGTAACCGGCCAGCAGGCAGAAATGATGCACTTCGCGCGGTTCGCCGGTCTCGACGACGAGGCCGACCGACGTGCGCAGCCCCTTGCGGATCAGGTGATGGTGCACGGCAGCAGTCGCCAGCAGCGCCGGGATCGCGATGCGATCCGGACCGATCTGGCGGTCGGAGAGCACGATGATGTTGTAGCCGCCCTTGACTGCCGCTTCCGCACGCTCGCACAGACGGTCGAGCATCTCAGGCATGCCTTCGGCGCCGCGCTCGACATCATAGGTGAAATCCAGCGTCTTGGTGTCGAAACGGTCTTCCGTGTGACCGATGGAGCGGATCTTTTCGAGATCGCCATTGGTCAGGATCGGCTGACGCACTTCGAGGCGCTTGGCGTTCGCCATGCCTTCGTGGTCGAGAATGTTCGGACGCGGGCCGATGAAGGAAACGAGGCTCATGACGAGCTCTTCACGGATCGGATCGATCGGCGGGTTCGTCACCTGCGCGAAGTTCTGCTTGAAATAGGTGTAGAGCAGCTTCGACTTCTCGGACATGGCCGAGATCGGCGTATCCGTGCCCATCGAGCCGATCGCTTCCTGACCCGTCGTCGCCATCGGCGACATCAGGATCTTGGTGTCCTCGGTCGTGTAGCCGAAGGCCTGCTGGCGATCGAGCAGCGAGACGTCGCGGCGAAGCGCGCGCGGCTCGACCGGCTTCAGATCTTCGAGAATGAGCTGCGTGCGGTTGAGCCAGCTGCGATAGGGATGCGCGTTCGCAAGCTGCGCCTTCACCTCGTCGTCGGAGATGATCCGGCCCTCTTCCATGTCGATCAGCAGCATCTTGCCGGGCTGCAGGCGCCACTTCTGGATGATGCTCTCTTCGGCAACCGGCAGCGTGCCGGCTTCGGAAGCCAGGATGACGCGGTCGTCATCGGTGACGAGATAGCGCGCCGGACGCAGGCCGTTGCGGTCGAGCGTCGCACCGATCTGCTTGCCATCGGTGAAGGCGACGGCGGCCGGTCCATCCCACGGCTCCATCAGCGCGGCATGATATTCGTAGAATGCCTTGCGCTCCGGCGACATGGACTGGTTGCCGGCCCAGGCCTCGGGGATCAGCATCATGACTGCATGCGACAGCGAATAGCCGCCGCGCAGGAGGAATTCGAGCGCGTTATCGAAACAGGCCGTGTCCGACTGGCCCTCGTAGGAAATCGGCCAAAGCTTGGAAATGTCCTCACCGAAGAGCGGGGAGGAAACCGAAGCCTGACGTGCTGCCATCCAGTTGACGTTGCCACGCAGCGTGTTGATTTCGCCGTTATGGGCGACCATGCGATAGGGGTGCGCGAGCTTCCAGGACGGGAAGGTGTTGGTCGAGAAGCGCTGATGCACGAGGGCGACCGCGCTTTCGAAACGCGGGTCTGACAAGTCCTTATAGTAGGCGCCAACCTGGTAAGCCAGGAACATGCCTTTGTAGACGACGGTCGTGCTGGACAGCGAAACCGGATAGAAGTGGCTCTCCTCACCGTCGAACTCATCATAGATCCGGTTGGAGATGACCTTGCGAAGCGTGAAGAGCCGGCGCTCGAATTCGTCGTTCGTCGCAGCATCCTTGCCGGCGCCGATGAAAACCTGCACGTGATGCGGCTCGGTCGCGGCAATCGCCGGAGCTTTGGAAAGCGAGGAATTATCGACCGGCACGTCGCGGAAGCCGAGGAAGATCTGACCTTCTTCGGTGATTACGTCCTTGATCACCTTCTTGAAGTGTTCGATCTGCTTTTCATCGCGCGGCATGAAGATATGGCCGACGCCATATTCGCCGGCCTTCGGAAGTGTAATGCCCTGCTTGGCCATTTCCTCGCGGAAGAAGCGGTCGGGAATCTGCACGAGAATGCCGGCACCATCGCCCATCAGCGGATCGGCGCCAACGGCACCGCGATGCGTCAGGTTCTCGAGAATGAAGAGACCGTCCTTGACGATCTGATGCGACTTCTGCCCCTTCATATGCGCGACAAAGCCGACGCCGCAGGCGTCATGCTCATTGCGCGGATCGTAGAGCCCCTGTTTCTTCGGAAGACCGGAGGCAGATTTACGCGTATTGGCCGTTGCGCGCACGTCTGCTGCTGCGAACCGGTCAATCTGCGTGGATGGCGTCTTCTTCGTCATCGTCTTTCCTCCTGTCGAAGCCCGCGGGGCTGCGGGCGGCTTTTCGTCGCGCACCGCACCTTTAAAGATAGGTCCGGCGCGTGACGGCGCTGTTGCGTTATGAAGATCCGGGCGCAGACATCTGCTTTTAAGGAAAGCAAACCGTCGCGTTCCGCGCTGCCATTCGCTTCCGCGCGCCGCCATGTGAAGGCTTGACGCTCGAAAGAACTATAGCGTGAAAGCCGCTCTGTTCCAGGGCTTTCGGCGCCTCTTCGGCCATGAAGACCAAAATAGGACAGCAACCCTGTCCTAGTTCACCCGTTCAATGCCAGAAACAATTCCTCTTCGCAAGAGCGGCATCTTAAAAAAATGTCAGTTTGCGACGGAAGATTGCCAAATCAATCAAAATGGCGACATAAAATTACCTCTCACCTTATCATTTCGTATATTGATTGCGCAGTTCAATTTTTGTGATGCATCCAGGTTTCCGCCCTTGATCCTGTGAAGCTTTGGCGTAGTGTCCAATCCCGAAACTCCCGCCCCATCATTTTCAATGGTTTTCTCAATGATTTTTGCTTCCGACAACTGGGCTGGCGCCCATAAATCCATTGCCGAACGCCTGCTCGCCGAATCCACCGGTTTTGCCGCCGCTTACGGCAACAGCGATCTCGACAGACGGGTGGAAGCCCGCTTTTCGGAAATCTTCGAGCGCGAGGTTTCCGTCTTCTTCGTTGCGACTGGCACCGCTGCCAACTCCCTGGCGCTGGCGAGCGTCCAGCGCCCTGGCGGGATCACCTTCTGCCATTCGGAAGCCCATGTGATCGAGGACGAATGCGGCGCGCCGGAATTCTTCTCCGGCTCAGCCCGTCTCATCGCCGTCGACGGCGAAGCCGGCAAGATTGATCCGACCAAACTCTCGGCAAAGATCGCGCACTTTCCCGAGGATGCCCTCCGTCATGGCCGCGCCACCGCTGTGACCATCACCCAATCGACCGAAATCGGCACCGTCTATTCGCTGCCGGAAATCGGCGAGATTTCCGCGATCGCCAAGAAGCGAGGACTACCCCTGCACATGGACGGCGCGCGCTTTGCCAATGCGCTCGTTGCATTGAATGCAACACCTGCCGAAATGACCTGGAAGCGCGGCGTCGACATCCTCTCCTTTGGCGGCACCAAGAATGGCTGCTGGTGCGCGGAAGCGATCGTCTTCTTCAATCCGAAGCAGGCGAAGGAAATGCACTTCATCCGCAAGCGCGCGGCCCAGCACTTCTCCAAGTCTCGCTTCATCTCCGCCCAGTTCGACGCCTATTTCGAAAACGGTCTCTGGCTCGATCTCGCCCGACACTCCAATGGCATGGCCGAACGTCTGCGTGCCGGCATCGGCGCCAGCAATTCGGCCCGGCTCGCCTGGCCGACCGCGTCAAACGAAGTTTTCGCGGTCATTCAGAAATCAGCCGCAAAGACGGCTGAGGGCAAGGGCGCAAAATTCTACGAGTGGCCGCTCCCGGCCGGCATGCCGGACCTCGTTTCGGAGGGCGAAATGCTCGTCCGCCTCGTCACCTGCTTTGCAACGACCGAAGCGGATGTCGACGGCTTTCTGAAGTGCCTGGCAGCCTGATTTCGCAAACGCCCGGAACGCCCGCTCAAAAGAGCCCGTATCCAGCCACTACGGAACAAAGTGCATTTCTTTGGCATTCCTTTCTCAATTCATAGGCGGTCCGTGTCACCCGTTTCCTATGAAGAGGTGAAGAAATGAAGAAGTTGGCAATCATCGTCCTGACCGTGGCGACGGCTTTTACCAGCGTCGCACCGGCGCAGGCCTTTCCGACAATCGCAAAGCCTGATGTGCCCCAAGTTTCGAATGTCGAGCAGGTTCAGTATTATCGCCGGCACTGGGATCGCTATCGTTACGACGACGATAGGTGGCGCTATCGTTATGATGACGACAGGTGGCGCTATCGCCGGCACCACAGGCACAACAACGCTGGCGCGATCATCGGCGGCCTTGCCGCAGGTGCCATCATCGGCGGCATCATAAGCTCGCAGCGCCAGCCGCGTTATTATTACTCCAGCGGCAGCTACCACATCCGCTGGTGCTATTCGCGCTACCGCTCTTATCGCGCCTACGACAACACCTATCAGCCCTATTACGGTCCGCGCCGCCAATGCGTTTCGCCGTAAAGTCCTGATTTCGAAAACCAAAGTCCCGCCTTTGCCGGCGGGATTTTTGATGTGAAGGTGTTTAGGCCGATCGCAGGCCCCTGACCTTCTTCAGAATGTCATCCGAAAGGGCCGCCACAAGCGCCTGATCGGCACCCTTTCGCGGCACCAGCACGAATTCGACATCCTCAAGCACCGGTAGCCTGGCCGGCGCGATTTCCTTCAGCCCGGAAGGCGCCATGCTGCGTGGCTGCACGAGTACGCCCATGCCGGCACGCGCGGCGGCCGTCAGCCCGCTCAGACTGCCGCAGGTGCAGACGATGCGCCAGGCGACACCGTGCCGGCCGAGCGCTTCCAACGCAATGGCGCGCGTCACACTCGGCGGCGGGAAAGCGATCAAAGGCAGTGGGTGGGATGCGAGCACATGCTCCGGATCCCGCGCCAGCCACACCAGCGGCTCCCGGTAGACGAGCTTTCCGTGCTCATCACCGAGCCGTCGCTTGGCAAGCACAAGGTCGATAGCTTCCGCATCCTGCATTTCGTACAGAACACCTGAAAGCGCCACCGTCAGTTCCAGATCGACGGAGGGATGCGAGCGCACGAAGTCTTCCAGCACCGCCGGCAGTTGGCTCGTTACGAAATCTTCGGAAACGCCGAGCCGCAGGCGTCCGCGCAGGCTGCCGCCCTTGAACAGTGATCGCACCTGCCCTTCAATCGACAACATGGACCGCGCATGCGACAGCAGCGCCTCGCCATCGCTGGTCAGCACCACCTTATGCGTATCGCGTTCCAGCAGCCGGCGCCCCAGCGAGGTCTCCAGTCTTTGGATATGCTGGCTGACCGTCGACTGCCCAAGACCCAGTCTCTCGGCTGCCAGCGTGAAGCTGCCCATCTGTTCGACGGTGACGAAACTGCGAAGCTGCGATAGGTCCAGCATATGCGCAATCCTGACTCGTGATAACTGTTATTCGTTGCATCCTGTATCATAATGAGCGACAGAATAACGACTGATTTATTCCAGCGAGACTGTCATGCGCCGCTTTCTGCCCGATACATTCACGACCCTGCTCGTCTGCACAGTCGTCCTCGCCTCAATCTTTCCGGCGAGCGGCACTTTTGCAAGCTGGTTCGGTGTGGCGACCGATATCGCCATCGCGCTTTTGTTCTTCCTGCACGGCGCGCGCCTCTCGCGCGATGTCGTCATCGCCGGCTTGCTGCACTGGCGGCTGCATCTCGTCATTCTGCTAACGACCTTCGGCATCTTTCCGATCCTCGGCCTGGCGGTAGGCTTCATCCCGGATTCGATCCTGCCGCAGCCGCTTTATCTCGGCATCCTCTTCCTCTGCGTGCTGCCGTCAACGGTGCAGTCCTCGATCGCCTTCACCTCGATGGCAGGCGGTAATGTGCCGGCAGCGATCTGCTCGGCATCGGCTTCCAATATTTTCGGCATGTTCCTGACGCCGCTGCTCGTCGGCCTGCTTTTCTCGGTCGGCGGTCATGGCGGCTTTTCCTTCGATGCGCTGGAACAGATCCTGCTGCAGTTGCTGGCTCCGTTCGTCGTCGGCCAGATCCTGCAGCCCTGGATCGGCGAATGGATCCGCTCCAAGAAGAAGATCCTGATGCCGGTCGACCGCGGCTCCATTCTGATGGTCGTCTACCTGGCCTTCTCGACCGCCGTTGTCGAAGGGCTGTGGCACACCTTCTCGATCGCCGATATCGCCGCCGTCATCGTCGCCGACATGGTGCTGCTGGCGCTCGTTCTCGTCCTCACCATGTATGGCAGCCGCTGGCTGGGTTTCAACAAGGCCGATGAAATCACCATCACCTTCTGCGGTTCGAAGAAGAGCCTCGCAAGCGGCGTTCCAATGGCGAACGTCATCTTCGCCGGCCAGTCGATCGGCGCGATCGTCCTGCCGCTGATGCTGTTCCACCAGATCCAGTTGATGGTCTGCGCGGTCATCGCCCAGAAATATGCGGCAGCAGCAGCCCGCCGCGCCTCGGAAGAAGAACTGGAAGAAGCCGCAAGTCCGGCCTGAACGAGCGCAACAGGCGCAGAACAAAAACGGCGCCATCGTTGGCGCCGTTTCCCGTCTGATTCGTAAGAAAGCGGATTAGCTATTGACGACCTGCGCTTCAATTGCCTTGGGAGCTTCGACCGGCTCAGCGGCAATAGAAATCTTGCGGGGCTTCAGAGCCTCTGGGATGCTGCGCAGAAGGTCGATGTGCAGGAGGCCGTTCTTCAGCGAGGCGGCAGTCACCTCGACATGATCGGCAAGCTGAAAGCGGCGCTCGAAGGCGCGCTTTGCAATGCCGCGATACAGATACTCGCTGCTATCGGCATTTTCCTCACGCTTTTCACCCTTCACGGTAAGAGCGTGAGCATGTGATTCGATGGCGAGTTCGGTTTCGTCGAAGCCGGCAACGGCCATGGTGATGCGATAGGTGTTCTCACCGGTTCGTTCGATATTGTACGGCGGATAGGTCGGAACCTGATCCGGCTGAGCGAGGCTGTCGAGCATCGTGAAGAGACGGTCGAAGCCAACGGTGGAACGATAAAGGGGAGAGAAGTCTACGTGACGCATGATGTCCTCCTAGGGAAGCGACGTGTTGCGATAGGATGCCCCAGAAACCCCGTTCTTGGCGGTTTCGGGACGGCTGTGCGGACCCTTCCGGCGCCCGCAAAGTTCAGATGGGGATAGGTTTCCGAGACTTCAAGCCCCTCTCTGAGGCACTGCCTTTGCTGCGTGAACCCTGTATGAACGGCAGGTTCGGCGAAGGTTCAGGCGATGCTCGCTAGAAATAGGTGCATCGGGTGACACTGGCCCGAAGGCTGAAGTGTATCGTCCCTTCTTCTTCAGCCTCAATTCGGCCGGCAGCGAGCCCCTCAGCTCCGCCGGCCTTTTTTCTCAAAGACTTGCAAGTCGAAAGATGACTGTCGCTCTCATTGTCGCCATTGTGCGAAGGCGGCGCGGTTCGGTCGCGCTAACCTTGGCGTGTCTCTTTTTCGAAGCTTGTCGTATGGAACACCATATATATTATAATTATCTGATATTAAGGACCATTTCGACATTGATTTTCCCTGTCCCTGCGCTATCCCCTAGTATATCTCTCACGCGAAGAAACACTCTGCTCATGGAACAGGTTCTTTACTCCACTCCAGACAATCCGGCGCCGGAGAACCGCACCGAGGGGTTTTTCGAGACTTACGACGGCCATAGGTTGCGTTATGCCGTCTTCCGTTCGCAAACACCAACCGCCCATGGAACAGTGGTGCTCCTGCACGGACGCAGCGAATATATCGAGAAATACTTCGAAACCATCCGCGATCTCACCGCCAAGGGCCTCTGGGTTGCCACCTACGACCTTCGCGGCCAGGGAGGTTCGCCGCGACTGCTCAAAAAGCGCAATCACGGCCACATCCGCCGCTTTTCCGATTACGAGCGCGACCTCGACACTTTCCTCGAAAAGGTCGTGCTGCCGGATACCCGATTGCCCTTCTACATGCTCGCCCATTCCACGGGCGCGCTGATTGCGCTCTCCGCCGCACCTTATCTATCGACTCGCATCGAGCGCATGGTGCTGTCAGCCCCTTTCCTTGGCCTTATTGGCCAGGCTGCGTCCGAGGGTATCATTCGCGCGGTGTCGGCCACACTCAGCGCTGTCGGTCTTGGTGGCGTGCCGCTCGGCAAGATGAAAGAACTGCAATTCCTTGATAATCCACTGACATCGGATGAGACGCGTTTCGAGCGCAACGCGGCGATCGCAAAGGCCCACCCGGAACTCACACTGGGAGCGCCAACTGCCCGCTGGATGCATGAATGCATGAAGGCGATCGACCGGGTGACCCAGCCCTACCACCTCTTCTCGATCACTATTCCTTCTGTCGTCATCGCGCCGACGCGGGACGGGCTGGTGCCCTATACGGCACAGGAGCGGCTTTCTCGCTACTTCCGCGCCGGTCAGCTCGTGCCGATCAACGGTGCCCGCCACGAGATATTCCAGGAAAGGGATATGTATCGCACCGCCGCGCTCGCGGCCTTCCATGCCTTCATTCCCGGCAGCGACGCCGAGGCCACCGAAGAGGTGACAGCGATCGGCGCCTGAGCCTTTAAAACGCCTCGTGATCTTCAGGATTTACTTAGGCTTCAAGTCCTTGTTTCGCGTCTGCCGTTATCGCGCGGCACAATGTTACGCGACATGCTCAGCGCTGCAGGATGGCGATCGCCTCTTCGTAGACCGCCCTGCTGCCGGCAGCGATAATGGAGCCGCCATTTTCCGGCCGCCCGCCGTCCCAGGTGGTCATAATACCGCCGGCGCCCTCGATAACGGGGATGATGCCGCCGACGTCGTAAGGTTTGAGGCTGTTCTCGATGACGAGATCGACATGGCCTGCCGCCAGTAGTGCATAGGCATAACAGTCACAGCCATAACGGAAGAGTCGCACCTGGCTCTCGATCTGGCGATATTTCTCCATCTCCTCGCCGACGAACAAATGTGGCGAGGTGGTGAAGAGGATCGCGTTGGACAAGGCGTCGCAGTCACGCACCTGCAGCCGGCGCTCGCCCTCAGGCCCGCTATAGGTCGAACCATTTTCGTCGCCGAAATAACGCTCGCCGGTAAAAGGCTGCTCGATCATGCCGGCGACCGCCCGGCCGTTCTTCTGCAGGCCGATAAGCGTGCCCCAGACCGGAACGCCGGAGATGAAGGCCCGCGTCCCATCGATCGGGTCGATCACCCATACATGCTCGCGATCGAGGCCGATATCGCCATGCTCCTCGCCCAGAATACCGTGCTCGGGGAAATGCGCTTCGATCAGCGCGCGGATCGCTGTCTCCGCCGCCCTGTCGCCTTCGGTGACCGGATCGAAGCCGGAAGACAGCTTATTGGTGACAGAAATGCCCGAACGAAAACGCGGCAGTGTTTCCGCCTTGGCAGCTTCGGCGAGACGGTTGAAGAACGAACGGTCAGGAAGCATGAAGAAATCCGTGACTGGCGGGAAATGGCGTTTTTCATAGCGAAAAAGCGGTGAAATGCAAATACAGCAGGCAATTTCCGGCTCGCTGCCTAAATATTTCGCAGCGCAATATAATGCTTGACATTTGTGCAGCGCAGCAGTAGTTTCCTGCTACAGTCTTCTGACTGTAAATACCCTCCTTGGGTGTTTCCTCCCTAGACTTAGCCGCGCTCACAAAGCGCGGTTTTTTTTGACCTGAGGCGAAGGATTACTCGGCCGCGAGCGCCTGATCGCCGAAGAATTTATCGACATAGTCGGCCATCTGCCGCATGAATGATGTGATGGCCGTCGCAACGATGCCGAAATCGGGCCGCTTCTCCAGCGTTATTTCGTCGACATAGATCGAGCGGTTGACCTCGATCTGCAGCGCATGCAGCCCGCGTGACGGGCGGCCGTAATGTTCGGTGATGAATCCGCCAGCATAGGGCTTGTTGCGGATCGCCGCAAAACCCATTTCCTCGAGGATGCCGATTGCCGTCCGCGAAAGCTCTGCCGAAGCGCTGGTGCCGTAACGGTCGCCGATGATGAAATCGGGCCGCGCGTTGCTGCCGGCAACCCGAACGTTGCCCGGCATGGAATGGCAGTCGATCAGGACGCCGAAGCCAAACTGCACATGCGTGCGCGCAATCAGCCGCCGCAACGTCGAGTGATAGGGCTTGTAGACGCTTTCCACACGTTCCAGCCCCTCCTGAACGGGCAGCCGGCGCGCATAGATTTCCATATTCTCAGCCACGATGCGCGGAATGGTGCCAAGTCCGCCGGCAACCCTCAGCGAGTTGATATTCGCATAGGGCGGCAACAGCCCGTCGAACATGCGTGGATCGAGCTCATAGGGCTCGCGATTGACGTCCAAATAGGCGCGCGGAAAATTCGCAAGAAGGAGTGGCGCACCAATATCCACGGCTGCGCCGAACAGCTCATCGACATAATGGTCTTCGGACCGGCGTATCGAGATCCCTTCCAGCCGCGACTGCGCGATGAATTCCGGTGGATAAATGCGGCCGCTATGAGGGGAGTTGTAGACGAAGGGAATGGTCTGCGACACGGGCTCATGCACTTCAAAAAGCTCGTATTCGCGTATTTCCGGCACTTTCTGCCCTCTTTACCATGTCACCAACTGGCTGTGACGGCCATGTTGCCAGTTGCCTGCCCTTAAGTCCATACTACATAGAAGGGATGGCGGTCGCGGCCAGGGCGATTTCACCGGTTGTTTACCGGGCGAAGTGTAGTGTAGACGGCTGGTATCCCATAAAAAACACTAGTGATCAGCGGTCCGGATTAATGACTCAGAAGATACTTCTCGCCGAAGACGACAACGACATGCGCCGCTTCCTCGTGAAGGCGCTCGAAAAGGCCGGATACAAGGTCCTTTCGTACGACAACGGCGCTAGCGCTTATGACCGCCTGCGTGAGGAGCCGTTCTCCCTGCTCTTGACCGATATCGTCATGCCGGAAATGGATGGCATCGAACTAGCACGCCGTGCGACCGAACTCGATCCCGACCTGAAGGTGATGTTCATCACCGGCTTCGCAGCCGTTGCTCTGAACCCTGATTCGAAGGCTCCGAAGGATGCGAAGGTCCTTTCCAAGCCGTTCCACCTGCGCGATCTCGTCGACGAGGTCAACAAGATGCTTGCCGCGTAAGGCGTCTTGGCGGCTCGTCACAAAACTTCAAAAAAGCCTATTGACGGCTCCGGAGGTTTTGTGATCTATGCGCCGACATCGGATGGGCGTGTAGCTCAGCGGGAGAGCACTACGTTGACATCGTAGGGGTCACAAGTTCGATCCTTGTCACGCCCACCATCCTAATTCGCTGTAAAGCAAAGGCCTTTCGAGAAATCGAAAGGCCTTTTTAGTTTTGGCGATATGCCTCGTATACCCCCCTCAGAGTTACGTGACGTACCTACCCGAAGTCATGTGGACTTTACCGAAGTCAGGCTTGACCAACAGGTTGCAATGTTGTTTCGCTTTCCCTCATTGGGGGTGCACATGAAAATCACTTCTGGACTGATATTGCTATTGGTGCTGAGCTGGAGCCCGGCTTCCGCAAAGGAAGATATGAAGTTCCGCACGCTGATGGAAAGCAAGCAGACAAGCGTCGTCGAAATGCTGATCGGTGCAGCCGGACTGACACTTTTGTTTGTGAACGACGAACTCAAAGATGCAGGCCAACCGCCGCTATACTGCCCACCGCAAAACCGCGCGATTTCAAACACCGAATATGTTGCCGTTGTGAAGAAATATCTGGAACTGCACCCAGATATCGGCGAGGAAACGTTCCAGGTGTATCCCTATGTCCTACTCACATCGCTCAAGCACATGTATCCCTGCTAAGCGATCGCCGAAACCAAATTCGGACACAGAGCCATGCCATGCGCGATAATGGAGCCTGAGGTGTTGATTCGCCTCGCCAGGACATGGGGTTCAAATCGAAATGAAATTATCTGCGCTTGCCATCGCCGCCTTCTCCACCCTCACTTTTGGTGCTGCAGCACAGGCGGATGACAATTTTCCGGGTGCGCCCGGCGTCATCGCGCTTGGCGGCAAGTGCCAGAAGCTGGTCGTCGCCAAGTTCGACGCAACGAAGGGCTGCAAGGGAGAGCTGGCAAGTGTGACGCTGATCAACGGCACCGTCACCTTCATCTTCACGTCTGATGGCAAGCTGCTGGGCTTCCAGGGCGATGGGAAGGGCATCAAGCCCGCATCCAATGGCAATGCCCGCTTGCCGCTCAGCCTCGTCACCACAGGTGTCGGCAACAAGATGACGGGCGAGGTGAAGGTTGCAGGCTTCTGCACCTTCGGCAATCCCTATGCCGGCAAGCCGACTGCCATCGAATGCACGGCGGAAAGCAAGGATTCGGCCTTCACAGGCAGCTTCCGCACTAGCGGCAAGGCGCCGGCACGGAAAAACGGTGGAAAATAAGAGATCGTTGGACTGACGGCGTCAGGCGCACCAGGAGCCTGAGGCAGAGCCCGGCTTCTTCGCCAGGCCCTCGTCGATAAGACGCGTACCGAAAGAGCGCCCGTCACGCGAAATGACTCGCGGCGCACCACGGTCATCCGGCTTGCCGGCGGCATTCATGTTGAACGGACCGGCATTCAGCAGCGCGAGCAGCCGGGATTTGGCGGCAAAGGCGATCTTCCGTTCGTCTTCACAGCGCGCGCGGTCGACATCCGGGCTCACCATATCAGCGATGACGATCTTCTCACCCTTGTACCAGAAGGTGCCGGCATCGCCGACGCAATTGATATGCTCGCCCTGCCCGCAATATCCAAAGGCCGCTTTAGCCGTTTCCGGAGAGGGCGGGGCAACGGGGGAGATAGAGGCCGGCACGATCTTTGCCGTCGGCACCGGCGCCGAGGGGATCGCCGCAGGTGGCACCGGGTCGTTTGTCTGCCGCGGCTTGGCGGCTGGTGCTGTGACGGCAACCTGTTTGGGCGCTTCCTTGGGCGCTTGAGGCTTGGCTTCAGCCGCCGCGCGGATGACTGCGGCAGGTGCCTTGCCAAGCATCGGGCTGATGCTCTTCCAATTGTCATAGGCGGCAATGGCGCCCACCGCAGCGATGCCGATCACCATCCAGGGCATCGCGCCGCCGGAGGACGCGCTGCCCTTCCTTTTTGCCGGTGCCTTGCGGCGTCCGCGTGTTGCTGTCTTGGCCATCGATCCGATTCCCTTGAACGGGCCGGATTATCGCTGCCCAATCCTTTCGGAAAGGTTGGCAAGACATGGCCGTGGATCGCTTTCCCGAACCAGAACTGGTCGGAACGAAACGCCCGGCGCATGGCCGGGCGTCTCATTCAACCGTTCCCTGTGTTCAGCAGCCTTGCGCGGGCGAAGGTGCCGCAGCCGGCTTTGCGGTTTGCCCGCCTGGCTGGATGGACGGCGTCTCGCGCTTGCCTATATCGATCCGGCGTTCGGCCGCCTCGCGCACGGCCTGCCACTCATATTCGTGCTGGATGAAGATATCGCGCGGCACAAGATTGATCGTCATTCGTATTTCACCTGTCTCGTCGGTTGCGGAACTGGCTTTCAGCGCACGGGCTTTGCGACGTTTGCATCGTCGCTCTTGATATCGAGCCCGCCCTTGGAAAGATCGCCGCCGGTCATATGTGCCGGCACATGAATGTCGTGGATCGCGCCCGGGGTCAGCGTCAGGTCCACCTGATGCGGGGGCAGAACCTGCGCCCTCTGCATACGGTTTGGTTTGGCCCGCTTCATACGGTCTGACGCTTCCGTGCGCCTATCGGGAACATGGGTCGAATTATGCATCGTCGCCCTCCTTCAGAAGTATCTGAGTGTTTCATCGGCTCAGCTAGGACTGAACGGGTGAGCGCCAGTATGGTTCCAAAGAAATCGGCAACCTTGCCTGACGGCGCTTCTTGACTGGCGCAGCAACTTCACTACCTAGTGAGACACCCGCGGCCTCCAGACATCGGCTGCGGGGGAACCTGGTGCCGGGCCCCTCTGGCGAGAGTTTTTACGGCGCTCTCGTGATGTCGGTACCGCCTGCAAATTAGCCGGCGGATTTTTCATCGATGAAAAAGCTCATCATGCCAATCGCGCATGCCCATTGTGGTATGCGTTTTTCTGCTCTTACCCTGTCCTTCGAACCGGTTTGCGGCTGTGGGGTGCAGCCATGAACCAGCCTCAGTCCCACAAATCCTCGCTCGGCTACTTCCGCTGGGCCTTCATCGTCACGGCGCTCGGCCTCGCGCTCGGCGCCGTTCTCGGCTGGCAGTCGACCGGCACGCTGGGTGGCATGGCCACCGTCTTCTTCATCTGCACGGTGCTCGCCGTGCTGGAGATCTCGCTTTCCTTCGACAACGCCATCGTGAATGCCAACAAGCTGAAAGAAATGACCCCCGTCTGGCAGCATCGCTTCCTGACCTGGGGCATCGTCATTGCCGTCTTCGGCATGCGCATCGTCTTCCCGCTGGCAATCGTCGCCATCGCGGCAAAGATCGGTCCATGGGAGGCGCTCGTGCTTGCGGCACGTGAACCGACCGAATATGCCCGCATCATGAATGATGCGCATCTGCCGATCGCAGCTTTCGGCGGCACGTTCCTGATGATGGTCGGCCTCACCTACTTCTTCAACCACGAAAAGGAAGTTCACTGGATCGGTTCGCTGGAGCGATTGATGGCTCGCTCGGCAACGATCAAGGGCATCGAGATCGCCTTCGTGCTCCTGCTGATCCTGCTCTTCTCCTATCTCCTGGAAGGAGAGGACGCGACGACCTTCGTCTACTGCGCCATCTACGGTCTGTTGACCTTCCTGGTGGTGGAAGTCATCGGTGGCATCCTCGATGCGTCGCAGCGCGCGATGAGCGAGGCGGCAAAGGGTGGCCTCGGTGCCTTCATCTATCTGGAAGTGTTGGATGCCAGCTTCTCCTTCGACGGCGTCATCGGCGCCTTCGCGCTGACGCAGAATCTCTTCATCATCGCCATCGGCCTTGGCATCGGCGCCATGTATGTGCGCTCCATGACGATCATGCTGGTGGAAAAAGGAACGCTCGCCGAATACCGCTATCTGGAACATGGCGCCTTCTACGCGATCCTGATCCTCTCGGTGATTATGTATGTGCAGACCTTGACGCACATTCCCGAGGTCATCACCGGCCTTGGTGGTGCTGCCCTGATCGGTATCTCGCTCTGGTCCTCGATCCGCTACAACAGGCAGGAGCGGCAGAAGGAAGCGCATGTTCCCGAGCGGGAGCGCCTGCACGCCTGATAGTCAAAAAGCCGCGCGGTCTGGGGCTGCGGCTCGCATACCAAAAAACAAGGCCCGCGACCAGCGGTTGCGGGCTCATTCATTCAAAATATGGGTCGGATGCTTCTTAACGGATGACACGGCCGAAGCTTACCGGATCGATACCCAGTTCCTGCAGGTCACGGGCGCGCGGCTTGCGACCGCCTTCAACAGCGGCGCTGACTGCGTTTGCGGCACCGAGCGCTGCAAAGGCGCGTGCCAGGAAACCATTGTGGATCGACTTTCTGATAGCGGACATCTTCTTTTCCTCTCTTTGATTGACCCTTCCTAGGTGGGAAAATCTGCATGCACCTACAATGCGCAGGAAATCACCGCTGCTATGCAAAAAGCGCATATTTCTTTTGCCGGCGAAAGAAAAAAGCTTGAGGGAATCCGCAGGATGTCAAATTTTAACATTTGAATTCAATAGCTTGAAAAAAGAAGCGCCGTTCAGTCTCGAATACAAAAATGACAAATGCCAAAGAAACGGCCGGCCATGTCGCCACGGCCGGCCTGAATTAGGGGTCAGGTTGGTCTTTTTCTTTTAGTCTTCATTTGCCGCCAGCTGAGAGAGAACCTGGCCACGGCCACGCAATCTCAGGATCAGCGGAATGAGGAAGGCAGCGGCAGCAACGATCAGCAGGCCGCAGGCGATCGGCGACATGACGAGCGTCGTCACATCGCCCTGGCTGATCGACAGAGCACGACGAAGCTGCTGCTCGGCCAGTGGCCCGAGAATGAGGCCGACAACGGCAGGCGCGATCGGATAACCGAAGATCCGCATCATGTAACCGAGCAGGCCGAAAGCGAGCAGCATGCCGAGCTCGAAAACCGACGGATTGGCGCCGATCGTACCGAGCGTGGCAAACAACAGGATGCCGGCATAGAGCCACGGCTTTGGAACCGTCAGCAGGCGAACCCAGAGGCCTATCATCGGCAGGTTCAGCACCAGAAGCATCGCATTGGCGATAAGCAGGCTGGCGATGAGACCCCAAACGAGCTGCGGATTGGTTGCAAACAGCAGCGGACCTGGCTGCAGACCGTATTGCTGGAAGCCGGCGAGCATGATCGCCGCCGTCGCAGACGTCGGCAGGCCGAGCGTCAGCAGTGGCACCAGCGTGCCGGCGGCCGAGGCATTGTTGGCGGCTTCAGGGCCGGCAACGCCTTCGATAGCGCCTTGCCCGAATTCCTCGGGGTTCTTCGACAGGCGCTTTTCCGTGGCGTAGGAGAGGAACGTGCCGATTTCCGCGCCACCAGCCGGCATCGCACCGATCGGGAAACCGATTATCGTGCCCCGCAGCCATGGCTTCCACGAGCGCGCCCAGTCCTGCGCATTCATCCAGAGCGAGCCACGCACCGCTTCCACCTTGTCCTCGCCGCGGTTGCCCTGAGCGGCGATATAAAGCGTCTCTCCGATCGCGAACATGGCCACTGCAAGCGTCGTCACCTCGATACCATCAAGCAGGTCGGGGATGCCGAAGGAAAGGCGCGCCTGGCCCGTCTGCTGGTCGATGCCGACCATAGCGAGGGCAAAGCCGATAAAGAGCGAGGTAAGACCACGCAGCGCCGAATCCCCGAAGGCCGAGGAGACGGTGACGAAGGCAAGCACCATCAGCGCGAAATATTCGCGTGGGCCGAAGATAAGGGCGAGCTTCACGATGTAGGGCGCGACGAAGGCAAGGCCGAGCGTCGCGATGAGGCCGGCGACGAAGGAACCGATGGCCGCTGTCGCCAGTGCTGGTCCACCACGGCCCGCACGGGCCATCTTGTTGCCCTCGAGCGCGGTGACGATCGAGGAGCTTTCACCCGGCGTGTTCAGGAGGATCGACGTGGTCGAGCCGCCATACATGCCACCGTAATAGATGCCGGCGAACATGATGAGCGAGCCGCCTGGATCGAGCTTGTAGGTGGCAGGCAGGAGGAGCGCTACGGTGAGCGCCGGGCCGATGCCTGGCAGCACGCCGACGGCGGTACCAAGGGTCACGCCGATGAGGGCGTAGAGCAGGTTGATCGGTTGCGCGGCAACCAGAATGCCCTGCCAGAGGAATTCGAATGTGCTCATGTCTTTGTCCCAAGCGGCGGCTCCTGAGGGGCACTAGGACCGTCCGCGAAAAAAGCAAAAAACCGAGAGCGCCCGATGCGAGGCGAGCGCTGTCAGAAGAACAGATGTTCGAGCGGCCCGGCCGGCAGCATGAGCTGCAGGAGCTGCGAGAAGATCGCCCAGACGATGAAGCTCAGCACGATGCCTACGGGCAGCGAGATCCAGATCTGGCGCTTGCCGAAACCGCGTGCGGTCAGCGCAAAGAGCACACCGGTCGCAATCGAGAAGCCGGCGGTGCGCAAGAGCAGCATCTGCCCGGCAAGGCCTGCGACGATCCAGATGACGGGCGCCACTTCCTGATGCTCACGTTCCGGAAATTCTCCGCGCCAGCTTTCGAATACCGTCCAGATGCCAAGACAGAAGAGGCCGAGGGCGATGGCCTTCGGAACGGTAGACGGACCGATGCGGTCATATTGCGCGATCGCCTTCAGATGCGTGGCATCCCAGAATACGACGCCGGCCAAGGCAATGAGGAAAACGGCAATAATCAGCGCCGCCCAATCGGGGCGGCGCTTCGTTACCGATGCGTGATCGGCTTCGCTCATTGGACGAGACCGATCTCTTTGAGAATGCCTTCGGTGGCAGAGATATCCTTTTCGAGCTGCGCCTTGAAGGCGTCGCCTGCGAGGTAGGTGTCGGCCCAGCCTTTGGTCTTCAGGATTTCCTGCCATGCGGCAGACTTGTGCACCTTGTCGAAGTCGGCGGCGATCGAGGCGACCTCTTCGTCGGTCAGGCCTGGAGCAGCAGCGACCATGCGCCAGTTCTGGATGGAAACATCAGTGCCTGCTTCCTTGAGAGTCGGTGCATCGACGCCGGGGATGCGCGCATCGCTGGAAACGGCAAGCAGGCGAAGCGTACCGGCCTTGACCTGCGATTCGAACTCGCTGTAGCTCGAAATACCGGCCGTAACCTGGCCACCAAGGATAGCAGCGAGCGCTTCGCCACCACCCGAGAAGGCAACGTAGTTGATCTTCGTCGGATCGACGCCGGACGCCTTGGCAATCAAGCCGGCGGTAATATGGTCCGTGCCGCCGGCAGAACCACCGCCCCAGGAAACGGCGCCGGGATCGGCCTTCAGCTTGGTAACCAGATCGGCAAGCGTCTTAATGTCGGACGAAGCCGGAACGACGATGGCTTCATATTCTCCGGTCAGACGAGCGATCGGGGTGACGTCCTTGAGCGTAACGGCCGACTTGTTTGTTAAGAGAGCGCCGACCATGACATAGCCGCCGACGATCAAGGCGTTCGGATTGCCGGCGCTCTGGCTGCTGAACTGTGCGAGACCGATAGAGCCGCCGGCGCCCGGTACGTTCTGAACCTGAACGCTCTTGGAAATGCCTTCCTGCTGCAGCACCGTCTGCAGCGAGCGGGCTGTCTGGTCCCAGCCGCCACCCGGCGCTGCCGGAGCGATGATGGTGTAATCGGCCGCGTAGGCCGGCAGTGCGATGGCTGCTGCCAAAAGGGTTGCGATGAAAGTATGCTTCACGATGTGTCCTCCGTGCTGCGGCTGAGCGAACCGCCAGTGCTCTTTATTTGAAAATGAGGAGAGATCACCGATCGGTGGACGCAATTGTCCTGATAGCGAGCGGAAGTCCTCCCGGAATTCTTCAACTCTCCGCCTCCACGGAGAAGAAGTAGCCCAAGCCATCATATGAAGCTGTCATTTAGCTGACATCGGCGGGATATCCAGTGTGGCAAGACACTTTTTTGCCGTAATCCGGTCGAACCAGTCCGCCGGTTGCTGCATTGTCCGTACCGAACACAGTCCGGAACGACTTACCGGGACCGCATAGGATGCCTAAGATGCATGGGTTGTTCCCTCCCCTACGTGAGAGATGTCAGCCACATATATGACAGCTAATGAATCTGACATTTTCTGGAGAGCGTAGGAAAATGCCTATGCATCCTATGCAGGCCTCGCAATTGCTGGATGTGAGCTTTTACTGCGTGCGCAGCACTTCATTCCAGTGGGCAATCAGCCGAGCCCTCTTCACCTGATCGAGATAGACCATCAAGCCGGGGCTGACTGGCACGGGGCGCAACTGTGCGCCGAGCAGTTCCTGCAACGTATTGGCGGTGTTTTCACCAGCCACTTCCGGGCTGACGGCCGGGATCTGCAGCTCGCGAGCCATGATCGTCTGGCCTTCCTTCGACATGAAGAAGGCGAGGTAACGCCTTCCGAGTTCCGGCTCGGCCGCAGCCTGCGGCACAAGGCCGATGCGAGACATCACGACGGTATAATCCTTCGGCAGCACGATGCCGACATCGGGGTGACGCGAGGCCCAATCGGCTGCGTATGAGCCAAGGATATTGTAACCGAGCACGAAGCGCCCATCAGCCACGCGCTCAAGGATCGCCGAACTCGTGGAGTAGAGTTTGACGCCTGCAGCCCCCATCGCGCCGATCACCGACCAGATGTCGCCGAACTGTTCCTGGTCTCGCGCCATGAAAAGGAAGCCGACGCCGGAACGCTCGATGTCATAGGTGCCGATCCGTCCATAGACTTCGTTGCCCTTGCGCTTCAGATAATCGACGAATTCCGCACGCGAACTCGGCACCGTTTCATGGACAAAACTCGGCTTGTGATAGACGAAGACCGCGGGTTCGAAGGTTAGCGCATAGGCCGTGTTGCGCCAGTTTGCCCATTTCGGCCACTGAGCGCTCATCGGCAGATTGCTGACTTGCGCATAGCCGTCGTTAGAAAGCTTCACCTGCAGGTCCATGGCGGAAGAGAAGGCAAAGTCCGCCGTCTTATGGCCGGCATCCGTCTCGCGGACGATCCGATCGTAGATATCGCCGGTCAGCATATCCTCATATTTCACCGCCACATCCGGATTGGCCTCCTGAAAGCCACGGATCATCGGCTGCGCGAGCGGTTCGTCGAGCGAGGAATAGACGGTCAGCACCGGCGCATCGGCATTGCCCGATTGCGCCCGATAGAAGATCGGCTCCGCGGCTGCAAGACCGGGCGCCAGACACAAAAACAGAATGAAAAGGCTCCTCATGAAGAGAGAATGCCTGAGCAGACAGAGTGAAACAAGCAAAGCATCAGAGCTCGCGCTCGAAGAAAACCAAAATTGGCTTGAGATCGTCAGGGACCGCATAATAGACATCCCGCTCGCGAAAACCCAGCCGACGGTAGAGTTTCTGCGCCGCGATCTGCCGATAGCCTGTGTCGAGCCGCATCACGCCGAAGCCGTCTTCTTTCGCTCGGGCCAGCGAAGCTTCGCAGAGCGCAAGCGCCGCGCCGCTGCCACGCGCCTTCTCGGAAACGAAGAGACGCTTCATCTCCGAAATGCCGGGCGCAATCTCATGCTGCATCACGCAGCCGACGCTTTCTCCATCGAGACGCGCCAGGAACATCGAGCCTTTCGGCCTTGCATGAATGCGGGGCAGTTCCGCGAGCAATGCCTCGAACTTTTCGGGGTTATAGTGAAGTTCGATCTGTCGCCGTTCGGCTGGATAATTGTCGTAGAGCCACTGCCTGAAGGCGCGACTGAGATGCCGCACAGCATCAATCTCTTCCGGAGTTTCCGCAAGCTCGACTGACAGGTCCCCCATCTGCAAAGTCTCCCCACGCAGCCTCTCGACCTTACCATGACGACCTGCATCTCGCCATTGGCATCGCGGAGCGTTGAAAGTGGTCCAGGTCGAAGAGAGCCATTGACAAATCAAAGTTTGATGTCATTATTAGTGACATGAACACACAACTAGTGACAAAATATGAAAGTCCATTGAGGGCTGAGCAGGCACAGGCCACCCGGGAACGTATCCTGGCGGGTGTGCGCACCATGTTCGAACAGGATCCTGATAATGCTCTGGGCTTTGACGAACTCGCTACCGTCTCCGGCGTCAACCGCCGGACGATCTTTCGGCACTTCCCCACCAAGGAGGCGCTGCTGGAGGCTTTCTGGAACGACGCGAATGCCTCGCTCGGCGTCCGTTTCTGGCCGCAAAGCGAAAAAGATCTGACTGAGCTGCCGCCGGCGCTTTTCGCGTCGCTCGACGGTATCGAAGGCATCGTGCGCGCGTCGCATGCGAGCGGTGCCGGCCGGCAGATGCGCCTCCAGGCCAATGAGGAACGGCAGGCCGCCTTCCGCAAGAGCCTGGCAGAAGTTTCGAAAGACTTAGTGCCGGAACGCGCAAGGCAGCTGGAGGCCGCCGTGCAACTGCTGTTCAGTGCCACCGCCTGGCAAACGATGAAAGATTATTGGGGTTTCTCCGGCGAGGAAGCCGGCAAGGCCGCCGCATGGGCAATAGAAGCCCTGCTCGATGCGGCAAGGAGAGACGGGCTAAACAGGACGAAAGAACCGAAATGAATACCAACAGCTCAGCAAAAGTCCATCCGCTGGCCGCCGCCAATACCTTCTGGGTCATGGGCGACCAGGTCCGCAAGCGCGGCAAGCTCGAAGGCACGGCCTTCAATGTCGTCGATGTCATCATCCCCCCCGGCAGCGGTACGCCGCCGCACACCCATGCCTCGCCGGAAATCTTCCGCATCCTGGAAGGCACGGTGCGCATCTGGAGCATGGTTGACGGAAAGCCAGTCGAAACCGATGCTGTCGCCGGCGATGTCGTGACCATTCCAGCCCACGCACCGCATGCCTACCAGAATGCCAGCCCGGTCCAGGCCGTCATGATGTCAATCGTCGATGACGAGATGATCGCCTTCTTCGAAGCCGCCGCATCGAACGAAGCACCGAAAGGGCCACCGACGCCGGAAGCGATCGGCCGCATCATGAGCCTGACCGCCAGCCACGGCATCAACATTCTTCAGGCAGCCTGATCAACCTTCTTGTGTGAACGGAGCGCCACTCTCCTCGCCAGACGAGTCGAGGGGAGTGGATACGCCTTGGGATCTTCCGTTCACCAACTCCCAGAATCGCTGTGACAGCCGGTTGCCATCCCTGATAAACTCCCCGAAAAATCGAGGAAAAGATCCGTTGCGCATCCTGCTTACCGAAGACAATATCGCGCTGGCCGATGGCCTGTCGGCGATCTTGCGCGGCACCGGTCATGCCGTCGATGTCGTCCATGACGGAGCTTCGGCCAACGCGGTGATCGCAGCGGAAAATTTCGATCTGATCATCCTCGATCTGAACTTGCCCGAGATGGATGGGCTCGACGTGCTGCGCGCCATGCGCGCCCGCGGTAGCCGGGCTGCCGTCCTCATCCTGACGGCCCGCGGCTCGCCGGAAGAACGTGTGAAAGGGCTGGATCTCGGCGCCGACGACTATCTCATCAAACCTTTCGACATTGCCGAATTCGAGGCGCGCGTCCGCGTGCTGCTGCGCCGCCAGGCGGGATTGCATTCCTCGACCATCAGTTTCGGATCGATCTCGCTCGATCTCAATTCCCGCGCCTTTTCTGCAGGCGCCACGCCGCTCGATATTCCCGCCCGCGAACTCGGCCTGCTCGAAATCCTCTTCATGCGAGCCGGCAAGGTCGTCGCCAAGGAGGCAATCATGCAGTCGCTGACCGCTTTCGATGACGACATATCGGCCAATGCCATCGAGCAATATGTCAGCCGCCTGAGAAAGAGGCTTTCGCCGCATGGCCTGACGGTCAAGACTGCCCGCGGCATCGGCTATTATCTCGATAAACTGCCCGAGGCCCCATGACGGCAGCCTATTCGCTCCGGCGCCGGTTGCTTTTCTGGCTGCTCGTCTCGACTGCCGTTATCGGCACGCTGGCACTCGCCGATACCTGGCGCGAGGCCGTGCAGACCTCGAATATCGTTTCCGACCGCGTGCTCGCAGGTTCCGCGCTCGCCATTGCCGAACGTGTCGTCGTTGCCGAAGATGGCACACTTGAGGTCGATATTCCCTATGTCGCGCTGGAAATGCTGACTTCGGCGGCACAGGATCGTGTCTTTTACCGGGTTGACGGCCCACCCGGAGATTTCATCACCGGTTACCAGGCGCTTCCCGTACTGAAGGAAACGCAGGGCGATACGGCTGCCTTTGCTGACGACATCTTCCGCGGCGAGCCGATCCGTGTCGCGACATTGAGGCGCTCCGCCTCGACCGGCATCCGCTCCGTGCCCTTTGTCGTCACCGTCGCCGAAACCACCATTGCCCGCCGTCACCTGGCGCGGGCAATTCTCGTCCGCTCGGCGCTGCGTCTTGCGCTAATGATTGCCGGCGCGGCCGTCATCGTCTGGATTTCCGTTACAGTGGCGCTGCGGCCGCTCTACAAGCTCGGCGATGCCATCGGCGAACGCAGCCCCGATGACCTGCACCCGATCGAGCAATCCGTGCCGAGCGAGGTGCAGCCGCTCGTCGATACTGTCAACTCCTTCATGGTGCGCCTGCAATCGGCTCTCGATGCGCTGCGCAATTTCACCGGCAATGCCAGCCATCAGCTGCGCACCCCGCTTGCCATCATCCGCACGCAGCTTGCACTCTCCGCCCGCGCCGGCTCCCTGAATGAGGCACAGCACGCTGCCCTCAAGGGCGATCAAGCCGTTGCCCACGCCGAGCGCATCCTTGCGCAGCTTCTGCTCATGGCCAAGATCGATGCCGCCACCGCCAAGGAAGCACTGACGGCCTCGGCCATCGATCTTGCCGCCATCGCCCAGGAGATCACCGGCGAGCAGATCCCGCGTGCTGCCGAAGCCGGCATCGATCTCGGCTTCGAGGGTGAAGGCCCTGCCATGATCCGCGCCGAACCGCTGCTGATCGGCGAAATGCTGCGCAATCTTGCCGGCAACGCCATTGCCTATGCCGGCCAGGGCGCAGAAGTGACCGTGCGGATCCTTGAAGATGCCGAGACGGTGCGGCTGGAGGTCGAGGACAACGGCCCGGGCATTCCACCCGAAAAGCTCGAAGCGGTCAGAAAGCGTTTCTCGCGCGGCAGTGAATCCGGTGCGCCCGGCGCTGGTCTCGGCCTGCCGATCGTTGAGGAAATCGCCCATCTTTTCAACGCTAGACTGACACTCATCCCCGGCCGCGGCGGCAGGGGCTTGAAGGCGTCGGTGACCTTCAACAGAGCCGCCTGAACGTCATCCCCGCGTTAACCTTTCTGCCTTGCATTCTTTCGCTGCATTGCACACACTGGCTTTGGGAACAGCTAAGCCGATCAACGGCGCGCGGACAAAAGAGCAATATGTCGATCAAAGCCAGCATCTATCATCTGACCCATTATCAATATGACAAACCGGTCCGCCTCGGCCCACAGATTATCCGCCTGAAGCCTGCCTCGCATTCGAAGACGCGGGTGCTGAGCCATTCGCTTAAGGTTACGCCGTCGAACCATTTCGTAAACCTGCAGCAGGATCCATACGGCAACTACCTCGCCCGCTTCGTCTTCCCCGACCCGGTGACCGAATTCAAGATCGAGGTCGATCTCGTCGCCGACATGACAGTTTACAATCCCTTCGACTTCTTCGTCGAAGAGGAATCGACGATGTGGCCTTTCGACTATCCGGAAACGATCCGTGAAGACCTGTCGATATACATGAAGCCGGATGAGCCCGGCCCGCGTCTGAAGGCCTTCCTCGAAACGCTCGACCGCTCAGTGCAGAAGACCGTCGATATGGTCGTCGGCCTTAACATGCGCTTACAGCAGCAGATCGGCTATGTGATCCGCATGGAGGCCGGCGTCCAGACACCGGAGGAGACGCTCGAAACTGCCAAGGGCTCTTGCCGCGACACGAGCTGGCTGCTCGTCCAGATATTGCGGCACCTCGGCCTCGCCGCGCGCTTCGTCTCCGGTTATCTCATCCAGCTTACCCCGGACCTCAAGGCGCTCGATGGGCCCTCTGGCACGGAATATGATTTCACCGACCTCCATGCCTGGGCGGAAGTCTATCTTCCCGGTGCCGGCTGGATCGGCCTCGACCCGACCTCAGGCCTTTTGACAGCTGAAAGCCATATCCCGCTTGCGGCTACGCCGCATTACCGCAACGCCGCGCCGATATCAGGCGGCTATTTCGGCGACGCCGAGACTGAATTCGCCTTCGACATGAAGGTTGCCCGCGTCGCCGAACATCCGCGCATCACCAAACCCTTTTCGGACGACGCCTGGGACCAACTCAACGAACTTGGCGAAAAGGTCGACCGCATCCTCGAAGTCGAAGACGTGCGCCTCACCATGGGTGGCGAACCGACCTTTGTCTCCATCGACGATTTCCAGTCCGATGAATGGAACACCGAAGCCGTCGGCCCGACGAAGCGCGAAAAGGCGGATGCCTTGATCCGCCGTCTGCGCGCCCGTTTTGCTCCAGATGGCTTCCTGCACTACGGCCAAGGCAAGTGGTATCCGGGCGAAAGCCTGCCGCGTTGGACCTTCTCGCTCTACTGGCGCAAGGATGGCCTGCCGATCTGGTCGAATGACAATCTCGTTGCCACTGAAGGCCGCAACTATCAGGTCACCGAGGACGATGCCGGCCGGCTGCTGACTGCGATCGCAGGCGAACTGGACATTTCACCTGATTATGTCGCCCCCGCCTTCGAAGATCCGGCCGAATGGCTGGTCAAGGAAGCAAGCCTGCCGGAAAATGTCGATCCGTCAAATTCAAAGTTGAAGGATGCCGAGGAACGCACACGCATCGCCCGCGTCTTCGATCGCGGCTTGACCCGCCCCACCGGCTATGTTCTGGCCGTTCAGGCTTGGAATGCGCGCGCCAACGGCCGCAACTGGATGAGTGAGAAATGGTCGACGCGGCGCGGCCGCATTTTCCTCGTCCCAGGCGATAGCCCGGTCGGCTACCGCCTGCCGCTCAATTCGCTCGCCTATATCCCACCCTCGCAATATCCCTACATCAACCCGCTGGATCCCTTCGTGCAGCGGCCCGAACTGCCGGATTTTGGTCAGGACAGCGGGCGTCCGCTGCAGGCTGCGCACTTCCAGCCCTTCACCGGTCAGCAGCCGACCATGCCTCAGTCCGCCAACGAGATCGGCGGTTACGTCCGCACCGCAATTTCCGTCGAGCCCCGCGACGGTCGCCTCTGCGTGTTCATGCCGCCAACAGAGACGCTCGAAGATTATCTCGATCTCATCGCCTCGACCGAACGCGCCGCCGCCGCTCTCGGCCTTGCCGTCCATATCGAAGGATACGCGCCGCCGCAGGATGAGCGCATCAACGTCATCCGCGTGGCACCCGACCCTGGCGTCATCGAGGTCAATATTCATCCTTCCTCGACATGGAAGGAAACGGTCGACATCACCACCGCCATCTACGAGGAAGCGCGGGAGAGCCGCCTCGGTGCCGACAAATTCATGATCGACGGCCGACACACCGGCACCGGCGGCGGCAACCATGTCGTCGTTGGCGGCAGCAATCCGAACAACAGCCCTTTCCTGCGCCGTCCCGATCTCCTGAAGAGCCTGGTGCTGCACTGGCAGCGCCATCCATCCCTCTCCTATCTCTTCTCCGGCCTTTTCATCGGCCCGACTAGCCAGGCGCCGCGTATCGACGAAGCACGCCACGACAGCCTCTACGAATTGGAAATCGCGCTCGCGCAGATTCCGGCGCCCGGTCGCGGCCTGCAGCCCCTGCCCTGGCTGGTCGACCGCCTGTTCCGCAACCTCTTGATCGACGTGACCGGCAATACGCACCGGGCCGAAATCTGCATCGACAAGCTCTTCTCTCCAGATGGGCCAACCGGTCGCCTCGGCCTCGTCGAGTTCCGTGGCTTCGAAATGCCGCCGAATGCCCGCATGTCGCTCGCCCAGCAATTGCTGGTGCGTGCGCTGATTGCCCGCTTCTGGATGAGGCCGGCCGATGGCAAGTTCGTCCGCTGGGGCACCTCGCTGCATGACCGTTTCATGCTCCCGCATTATGTCTGGCAGGATTTCCTCGATGTACTCGCGGACCTCAGCGAAAACGGCTTCGACCTGAGCCCCGAATGGTTCAAGGCACAGCTCGAATTCCGCTTCCCCTTCTGCGGCGAAGTCGAATACGAAGGCTCAAAACTGGAACTGCGGCAAGCGCTGGAACCCTGGCATGTCATGGGTGAGCAAGGCGCGATCGGCGGCACGGTGCGTTATGTCGATTCGTCGGTCGAGCGCCTGCAGGTCCGCCTCGAAACCGGCAATGCCTCGCGCTATACCGTCACTTGCAACGGTCGGATCGTGCCTTTGACGCCGACAGGCACATCAGGCGTTTCCATCGCCGGCGTGCGTTTCAAAGCCTGGCAGCCAGCTTCCGGTTTACATCCGGTACTGCCGGTGAATACGCCTTTGACTTTTGACATTTATGATACATGGTCGAAACGTTCGATCGGCGGCTGCATCTATCACGTTGCCCATCCGGGCGGGCGGAACTATGACACCTTTCCGGTCAACGGCAACGAGGCGGAAGCGCGCCGACTCGCCCGCTTCGAACCGTGGGGACACACGGCGGGCGGTTATATTCCGCGCGCCGAGGCGGTCTCGCCTGAATTCCCGCTCACGCTGGATCTGAGGCGGCCCGCCGGAATTTGAAGAAACTGGGTCTGATGGGCAAGGAGCCTGCACTGGAACTGAGGGACGAAATCGAAGAACCGGCCGGCGGGGATGCGGTCTTCGACTATGAGCCCTTGCCCGGCATCGCCGACGAGATGGTGGACAATAACGGCACCATCCGCCCGGTCTGGCAGCGCTTCCTCGCCCATCTGAACATCATGCCGGAAAAAGATCTGGCCGAGCGGTTCGCCCGCGCCGACCGCTACCTGCGCGACGCCGGCGTTTTTTATAGGGCTTACGGCGCCAAGGGCAGTGGCGAGCGTGCCTGGCCGCTCTCCCACATTCCGGTGCTGATCGACGAGCGTGAATGGCAAGCTCTTTCCTCAGGTCTCGTGCAGCGTGCCAATCTCCTCGAAGCGATGGTTGCCGATATCTACGGCGACAACAGGCTCGTCGAGGAGGGCATCGTTCCGCCCGCCCTCATTGCTGCCAATCCGGAATTCCAGCGACCTCTGGTCGGCGTAAAACCGGCAACCGGGCACTATCTGCATTTCTGCGCCTTTGAGATCGGCCGTGGCCCTGACGGTAATTGGTGGGTACTTGCCGACCGCACGCAGGCGCCTTCGGGCGCCGGCTTCGCACTGGAAAATCGCGTGGCGACCACCCGCGCCTTTTCCGATATTTACGCCGAAACGCCGGTTCACCGCCTCGCTTCCTTCTTCGGCGCCTTCCGAGACGCGCTGCAGACGATGAAACATTCGGGCGACGACCGCATCGCGGTTCTGACCCCCGGCCCGGCCAACGAAACCTATTATGAACACGCCTATATTGCCCGCTACCTCGGCTTCATGCTGCTGGAAGGCGAAGATCTGACTGTCGTCAACGGCCGCGTCATGGTGCGCACCGTCGCCGGTCTGAAGCCGATTGGCGTGCTGTGGCGACGTCTCGATTCTGCCTATGCCGATCCGCTGGAATTAAATCAGAACTCGCATATCGGCACGCCCGGCCTTGTAGAGTCGTTGCGCGCCGAAACCGTCACCATCGTGAACGCGCTCGGCACCGGCGTTTTGGAAACGCGCGCCCTGCTCGCCTTCATGCCCGCCGTCTGTCGCCAGCTGCTGGGCGAAGATCTGCGCCTGCCGTCCATTGCCACGTGGTGGTGCGGCCAGAAGGACGAGCGTGATCACGTGGCTGCCAATATCGAGAAGATGGTGATCGGCCCGGCCTATTCCCGCGCGCCCTTCTTCGATGACAGCGGCGAATCCGTCCTCGGCTCGTCGCTACGCGCCACCGCAAAGAATTCGATTGCAGACTGGCTGACAAGCGACGGTGCAAAGCTCGTCGGTCAGGAAGTCGTCACGCTCTCGACTACACCCGCCTGGGTCAACGGCAAGCTGACGCCGCGGCCGATGTCGTTGCGCGTATTCGCCGCCCGTACCGCCAACGGCTGGCAGATCATGCCCGGCGGCTTTGCCCGCATCGGTTCCGGAGACGATGTCGCCGCCATCGCTATGCAATCCGGTGGCGCGGCCGCCGATGTCTGGATCGTCAGCGACAAGCCGGTCGAGCGCCACACACTGTTGCCCGCCGAGGGCAGCTTCACCCGCAATATGCCGGGCAGCCTGCCGAGCCGCGCAGCCGACAACCTCTTCTGGCTGGGCCGCTATATCGAACGCGCCGAAGGAGCGCTGCGCATCCTGCGCGCCTGGCACGCACGCTACGCCGAGGCAGCCGACCCGAACCAGCCGCTGCTTGCCGACGTCACCAATTATCTTGCCGCCGTCGATATCGACACCGCCGAGCCGGTGCCGGAATCGCTGCTGCGCAATATTGACAGCGCCGTCTATTCGGCGAGCAATATCCGAGATCGCTTCTCGCCGGACGGATGGCTGGCGCTGAACGATCTTGCCAAGACCGCCCGCCGCTTCCACTCGACTATCACCGCCGGTGACGATGCCAGCCATGCGATGACCATCCTGTTGCGCAAGCTCGCGGGCTTTGCCGGTCTCGTGCATGAAAACATGTACCGCTTCACAGGCTGGCGCTTTCTCTCGCTTGGCCGATACATCGAGCGCGGTCTGCACATGACGCGGCTTCTCGGCCATATGTCCGGCCCGGAAGCGCCCGACGGCGCGCTCGACATGCTGCTCGAGATCGGCGACAGCGTCATGACCCACCGCCGCCGCTACAACGTCAACACCGCGCGGCTGACCGTCACCGATCTCCTGGCGCTCGATCCTCTCAATCCGCGCTCGATCCTCTTCCAGATGAACGAGATCCATCGGGAGGTCGAGCAGCTTCCGAACGCCTTCATGAACGGCCAGATGTCGCCCTTCTACCGCGAGGCGATGCGCCTGCATTCGGGCCTCGCCGTCATGACTCCGGAGACGATGAGCGGTGAGGTCTATCACCGGCTGGAGCGTGAACTGGAACAGCTCTCCGACCTTCTGGCGCAGACCTATCTCGGATGACGGCCGTGCTCTACGATCTCACTTTGCATATGGGCTATGCCTACGACACGCCGGCGTCAGGTGCGCGCCATATCATGCGCCTCATGCCGCTCTCGCTGGCAAACCGCCAGCGGCTTGTCGCAGGCTCGATCAGCATTTCGCCGCAGCCGGACGAACAGTCGCATTTTGTCGATTTCTTCCAGCATCCGGCAACATCCTTCCTGCTGCGCTCGCCGCATGAAACGCTCGACATCCGCATGCAGGCCCGCGTGCAGGTCGAAAGCCAGGTCATGTCGGCGGACTTCTCGCCGTTGCTGGCCGACCTGCCGGAGGAAGTTGCCGGAATCTGGTCGCTCGATTCTGGATCGCCCCACCATTTCCTTGGCGACAGTCCGCGCCTGACGGAAACCAAGGCGATCAGCGAATATGCAAAGACCTGTGTCCAACCCTCGCTGACAGTCATGCAGATCGCCTATGCGCTTTGCGCCCGCATCAACGAGGATTTCACCTACGATCCGGAAGCGACGAGCGTCGACACGACTCCGCTGGAGTCCTTCAAGCTGAAGCGCGGTGTCTGCCAGGATTTCACCCATGTGATGATCCTGGCGCTGCGCAGCCTCGGCATCCCCGCCGGTTACGTTTCCGGCTTCCTCCGCACCATCCCACCGCCCGGCAAGGAGCGGCTGGAAGGGGCTGACGCGATGCATGCCTGGGTCCGCATCTGGTGCGGCGAGACGGTCGGCTGGATCGAACTCGATCCGACCAACAATATCCCTGCTGGAACCGACCATATCGTCGTCGCATACGGCCGCGACTACGCCGATGTCGCACCCGTTATCGGTGTGCTCAAGAGCTACGGCAGCCAGCGTTCCGTGCAGGCAGTAGACGTAATTCCACTCAAATAATCCCGAAATTGGAAAAAACAGCCACTTGCCTACAATTTTAAATACTGGCTTTAGCACCCATTAGAGTCATCTGGTCCATCAAGAGCCCAATAGCGCTCCTTTGAACCGGTGGACATGATGAACACCTTGCATTCGCTTCTTGATCGGCTGCGGCGCGACCGTGGCGGCAATTTCGGAATCATGACGGCTATCTTGCTGCCGGTGCTCATCGGTGCCGCGGGCTTCGCGATTGATACCATGAACATCATGGCTTCGCAGCGCCAGCTTCAAGAAGCAGCCGACGCCGGAGCTCTTGCAGCAGCGTCCGCACTTTCTGCCGGCAAAGTCACCACCGACGATCAGGCAAAGACCCTCGCCAAGGATTTCGTGATCGGCCAGATGGCAAACCATGTCGATGCAGCAACTATCAGTGCTTTGGAAACATCGACGGCCGTGAGCATCAACACGACAACCTCGTCAGGCGGCAAAAGCTACAAGATCTCGGTCAATGCGTCCTATCCGCTGAGCCTGACACCATTCATGAACGTGCTAGGATTCAAAACGTCCAATATAGCGGCGGCAGGCACCTCAACCGGCGGGATCAGCCAGGAGCGTAGCGCGGTTTCCATGACGCTCGTTCTCGACGAATCCGGCTCGATGCTCGCAAATACCGGCACCAAGATTGTGCCGACAACGAGTTGCAAGCAATACAATACCAGCGGTCAGTCGATCGGTACGAAGAGCCCGTGCTATATTAAGAAAATTGAGGCATTGAAGACGGCTGCCAACCTCCTTCTCGATCAGTTAGACAAGGCCGACCCGCAATCCAAATACGTTCGCACCAACGCAATCGCCTGGAGCGGCAGCATCCAGGACTCTAATAGCTTCAACTGGGGCACTTCCAAAACGAGGACCGAAGTCATCAATACGATGTCGGCAGGCGGCAACACGGAATCGTCAGTGCCGATGGAGAAAGCCTATAATGGCCTGAATTCGACAGGCGGAGGCTCGGAGTCGAAAATTCAGGCTGATGCCGGCAACAACAAGCTAACGAAATATATCGTCTTCATGACGGACGGTGAAAACAACAATTCTGCGTCCGACACAAAGACGCTGGCCACCTGCGCCAATGCCAAAAAGGATGGGATCAAAATCTATTCGATCGCATTCATGGCCCCCGAAGCGGGAAAAAACCTCCTGAGCACGTGCGCCAGTGGCCCTACCTACTACTTCCAGGCAGAAAGTATGAACGACCTTATTGCCGCCTTCCAGGCCATTGGGCAGAACGCGGCGGCCGACAAAACCCTGCTGACGCAGTAATCAAAGCCCCCGTTCTCACAATCAAAAAGCCGCTCCCGGAACAAACCAGGGCGGCTTTTCGTTTGAACGTTACTCCGCTCATCAGATCGGGAAAACCGATTGAAATCAAGTCCCTTAAGCCGCTCGAATGTGAAGGTTCCGCAAATTTTTCGTTTGTCCAATTCCCTTGTTGCAAGTGCGTGATAACGGTGCATAAACTGCCCTGTCAGCTTGAGCGACAAATCGATTGAAGCAGGCGTAAGATACTGTAACCAAATCAAAATTGGTGAGACCTGACCATGAATACTGTTTCGAAGCCGATCATTCTCTCACCAGCTCCGCGCAGTTCCCGACCAGAAATCCTCGCGGAGGAAATCATCGAGCGTCTGACCTACCGCATCGGCAAGGATGCCAAGGTCGCCAAGCCGCACGACTGGCTGACGGCAACCATTCTCGTAGTGCGTGACCGCATCATCGACAAGTGGATGGAATCCACCCGCAAGGTCTATGAAACCGGTGCCAAGCGCGTCTACTATATGTCGCTCGAATTCCTGATCGGCCGCCTGATGCGCGATGCCGTCTCCAACCTCGGCCTGATGGAAGAGGTAAGGGACGCACTTGCTTCGCTCGGCGTCGATATCAACGTCATCGCCGGCCTCGAACCGGATGCTGCCCTCGGCAACGGCGGTCTCGGTCGTCTTGCCGCCTGTTTCATGGAGTCGATGGCAACTGTGGATGTCCCGGCTTACGGCTACGGCATTCGCTACGTCCACGGCCTCTTCCGCCAGCAGATGGCGGATGGCTGGCAGGTCGAACTGCCGGAAAACTGGCTTGCGCACGGCAACCCCTGGGAATTCGAACGCCGCGAAAGCGCCTACGAAATCGGTTTCGGCGGCTCGATCGAGGTCATCGGTGGCCATGACGAGCAACCGCGTTACGTCTGGAAACCGGCCGAGCGAGTCATTGCCGCGGCTTTCGATACTCCTGTCGTCGGCTGGCGCGGCAAGCGCGTCAATACGCTGCGCCTCTGGTCGGCCCAGCCGATCGACCCGATCCTGCTCGACGCCTTCAATGCCGGCGACCATATCGGCGCGCTGCGCGAAAGCAACAGGGCCGAAAGCCTGACCCGCGTTCTCTACCCGGCCGACGCAACGCCTGCCGGCCAGGAACTGCGCCTGCGCCAGGAATATTTCTTCTCGTCCGCCTCGCTGCAGGACATCCTGCGCCGTCACCTGCAACAATATGACGACTTCACATCCCTGCCGGACAAGGTGGCGATCCAGCTCAACGATACCCACCCAGCCGTTTCCGTTGCCGAACTTACGCGTCTGCTCTGCGACGTGCATGGCCTGGATTTCGATACGGCCTGGGATATCACCCGCCGCACCTTCTCCTACACCAACCACACGCTTCTTCCCGAAGCGCTGGAAAGCTGGCCGGTTCCGCTCTTCGAGCGTCTGCTGCCGCGCCATATGCAGATCATCTATGCGATCAACGCCAAGATCCTGATCGAGGCGCGCAAGACGCGGAATTTCTCCGACACGGAAATCCGTTCGATCTCGCTGATCGATGAAAGCGGTGACCGTCGCGTTCGCATGGGCAACCTCGCCTTCGTCGGCTCGCATTCGATCAACGGCGTCTCGGCTTTACACACCGACCTGATGAAGGTCACAGTCTTTGCGGACCTGCACAAGCTCTATCCTGATCGCATCAACAACAAGACCAACGGCATTACGCCGCGTCGCTGGCTGCAGCAATGCAACCCCGGCCTGACCGGCCTGGTGCGCGAAGCGATTGGCGATGAATTCCTCGACGACGCCGAAAAGCTGCGGGCGCTCGACAAATTCGCCACCGACCCGAGCTTCCAGCAGAAATTCGCGGCCGTGAAGCGTGCGAACAAGGTGGCGCTCTCCAACCTCGTCGCCAGCCGCATGGGCGTGAAGCTCGATCCTTCGGCCATGTTCGACATCCAGATCAAGCGCATCCACGAGTACAAGCGTCAGCTCCTGAACATCATCGAAGCCGTTGCGCTCTACGATCAGATCCGCTCGCATCCGGAGCTGGATTGGGTGCCGCGTGTAAAACTCTTCGCTGGCAAGGCTGCGCCGAGCTATTACAACGCCAAACTCATCATCAAGCTCATCAACGATGTCGCCCGTACCATCAACAACGACCCATCGGTCCGCGGCCTGCTGAAGGTCGTCTTCGTGCCGAATTACAACGTTACGCTTGCCGAGGTCATGGTCCCGGCCGCCGACCTTTCCGAGCAGATCTCGACGGCCGGCATGGAAGCGTCGGGTACCGGCAACATGAAGTTCGGCCTGAACGGTGCGTTGACCATTGGCACGCTCGACGGCGCCAATGTCGAGATGCGCGACAATGTCGGCGAAGACAACATCGTCATCTTCGGCCTGCAGGCCGACGAAGTCGCCAAGATCCGCAGCGAAGGCCACAATCCTCGTGCGATCATCGAAGGCTCGCGTGAGCTGTCTCAGGCACTTGCCGCCATCAGCTCGGGCGTCTTTTCTCCGGATGATCGCAACCGCTACACCGGTCTCATCGATGGCATCTACTCACACGACTGGTTCATGGTTGCTGGCGATTTCGATGCCTATTCCGCCGCCCAGCGCGAGGTCGACCAGATCTGGACCAACCAGTCCTCCTGGTATGAGAAGACGATTAACAATACGGCGCGGATGGGCTGGTTCTCCTCTGACCGTACGATCAGACAATATGCAGACGAGATCTGGAGAGCCGGATGAAGCCGCCGAAAGCCGCCCCTGAAGTGAAGCTTCCCTGGGAAATTTCGGCAGACGAAATCGCGGCAATCCTCAGTGGCTCGCATGCCAATCCTTTTGCCGTCCTGGGCGTGCACCAGGTCAGCGGGACTTTCATCACCAGGTGTTTTCTTCCGGGCGCCGAGGAAGTCACGGCGATGACGCTGGATGGAACACCGATCGGCGATCTCCACCAGCTTCATCCGGACGGTATTTTCGGCGGCGAGGTCTCCATCTCCAAATTCCAGCCCGTGCGATATCGCGCGCGCCGTGCCGACGCGGAATGGGCTGTGACCGATGCTTATAGTTTCGGCCCTGTACTCGGTCCGATGGACGATTATTACGCCCGACAAGGTTCGCACCTGCGGCTTTTCGACAAGATGGGCGCCCATCGAATTAAGCATGAAGGCGCAACCGGCATCCACTTTGCCGTCTGGGCACCGAATGCGCAGCGCGTCTCCGTCGTCGGCGATTTCAACAATTGGGACGGACGGCGTCACATTATGCGCTTCCGTTCCGACAGTGGCATCTGGGAAATCTTCGCTCCCGACGTGCCGCTCGGCGTTCCCTACAAATTCGAAATCCGCGGCCATGACGGCGTGCTGCTGCCTCTGAAGGCGGATCCCTTTGCGCGCCGCAGCGAACTTCGCCCGAAAACAGCTTCTGTAACAGCCGCCGAGCTAGCACAGGAATGGCAGGACGAGGAGCATCTGAAACACTGGCGCGAAGCCGACAAGCGTCGGCAACCGATCAGTATCTATGAGGTCCATGCGGGCTCCTGGCAGCGTCGACAGGACGGCTCCATGCTGTCCTGGGACGAGCTCGCCTCAAGCCTCATTCCCTACTGCGTCGATATGGGCTTCACCCATATCGAATTCCTGCCGATCACCGAACACCCCTATGACCCCTCCTGGGGCTACCAGACGACCGGGCTCTACGCGCCAACCGCCCGCTTCGGTGAGCCGGAAGGTTTCGCCCGTTTCGTCAATGGCTGCCACAAGGTTGGCATCGGCGTCATTCTCGACTGGGTACCGGCACATTTCCCGACCGACGAACATGGTCTCGGTTGGTTTGACGGTACCGCTCTTTACGAGCACGAAGACCCGCGTAAGGGTTTTCACCCGGACTGGAACACGGCAATCTACAATTTTGGCCGCACCGAAGTCGTATCTTACCTCGTCAACAATGCGCTCTATTGGGCTGAGAAATTCCATCTCGACGGCCTGCGCGTCGATGCGGTCGCCTCGATGCTTTATCTCGACTATTCGCGCAAGCACGGCGAATGGATTCCGAACGAATATGGCGGCAATGAAAATCTCGAAGCCGTCCGCTTCCTGCAGAACCTCAATACCCGCATTTACGGCGAACATCCCGGCGTCATGACCATCGCCGAGGAATCGACCTCCTGGCCGAAAGTTTCCCAGCCGGTCCATGAAGGCGGCCTTGGCTTCGGCTTCAAGTGGAACATGGGCTTCATGCACGACACGCTGAGCTACATGAGCCGCGAACCGGTGCATCGCAAGCATCATCACAATGAGCTGACCTTCGGGCTGCTCTATGCCTATTCGGAAAACTTCGTCCTTCCGCTGTCCCACGACGAAGTCGTGCACGGCAAAGGTTCCTTGATCGCCAAGATGCCTGGCGACGACTGGCAGAAATTCGCCAATCTGCGCGCCTACTACGCCTTCATGTGGGGCTATCCAGGTAAGAAGCTGCTCTTCATGGGGCAGGAATTTGCCCAATGGGCCGAATGGAGCGAAAACAAGTCGCTTGATTGGAACCTCCTGCAATATCGTATGCACGAAGGCATGCGCCGGCTTGTGCGCGACCTCAACTTCACCTACCGCAGCAAGGCGGCGCTCCATGCGCGCGACTGCGAAGGCGACGGCTTCGAATGGCTCATCGCAGACGATTATGAGAACTCGGTTTTCGCTTGGCTGCGCAAGGCGCCCGGCCAGAAGCCGGTGGCCGTCATCAGCAACTTTACACCCGTCTATCGCGAGAACTACTCGATCCGGCTGCCTTCTGCCGGACGCTGGCGGGAAATCCTCAATACCGATGCCGATATTTATGGCGGCAGCGGAAAAGGCAATGGCGGGCGCGTGCAGGCCGTCGATGCCGGCGGCGAGATAAGCTGCTCGATAACCCTGCCGCCGTTGGCGACGATCATGCTTGAACCTGAGAATTAGTGACTGGTGGGAGGAGAAAATGGTAGAAAAGCGTATTCAGCCACTTGCCCGCGATGCAATGGCCTATGTTCTCGCCGGCGGTAGGGGAAGCCGCCTCAAGGAACTGACCGACCGACGAGCCAAACCAGCCGTCTATTTCGGCGGCAAGGCGCGCATCATCGATTTCGCACTGTCCAATGCCTTGAATTCCGGCATCCGCCGCATCGGCGTCGCCACCCAATACAAGGCGCATTCGCTGATCCGCCACATGCAGCGCGGCTGGAACTTCTTCCGTCCGGAGCGAAATGAAAGCTTCGACATCCTGCCCGCCTCCCAGCGCGTTTCCGAAACGCAATGGTACGAAGGCACCGCCGACGCCGTCTATCAAAACATCGATATCATCGAGGACTACGGCGTCGAGTACATGGTCATCCTGGCCGGCGACCATATCTATAAGATGGACTATGAATACATGCTGCAGCAGCATGTCGATACCGGCGCAGACGTGACCATCGGCTGCCTGGAAGTCCCGCGCATGGATGCGGTCGGTTTCGGCGTCATGCATGTCAACGAGAAGGACGAGATCTTCGCCTTCATCGAAAAGCCGGCCGATCCGCCTGGTATTCCGGACAAGCCGGATTTCGCGCTCGCGTCCATGGGCATCTACGTCTTCCGCACGAAGTTCCTCATCGAGGCGCTTCGCCGCGATGCCGCTGATCCGACTTCGAGCCGCGACTTCGGCAAGGATATTATCCCCTATATCGTCGAGCATGGTAAGGCGGTCGCCCACCGCTTCGCGCAATCCTGCGTCCGTTCAGATTTCGAACACGAGCCTTACTGGCGCGACGTCGGTACGATCGACGCCTACTGGCAGGCCAATATCGATCTGACCGCGATCGTTCCAGCCCTCGACATCTACGACAAGTCCTGGCCGATCTGGACCTATGCCGAGATCACCCCGCCGGCGAAATTCGTCCACGATGATGAAGACCGACGCGGTTCGGCAACGTCATCCGTCGTTGCCGGCGACTGCATCATCTCGGGCGCAAGCCTCAACCGGAGTCTTCTCTTCACCGGTGTCAGGGCCAACTCCTTCTCCAAGCTGGAAGGAGCGGTCATCCTGCCCAATGTGAAGATCGGCCGGCGCGCGCAGCTCAAGGATGTTGTGATCGACCACGGTGTCGTCATTCCTGAAGGTCTGGTCGTCGGCGAGGATCCCGAACTTGACGCCCGACGCTTCAGACGGACGGAAAGCGGGATTTGCCTGATCACGCAACCGATGATCGACAAGCTGGATATCTGACTTATGAAAGTTCTTTCGGTTTCGTCCGAAGTCTTCCCGCTGATCAAGACAGGGGGCCTTGCCGACGTGGCGGGCGCCCTGCCGATAGCCCTCAAATCCTTCGGTATCGAAACCAAGACCCTAATGCCCGGCTATCCCGCCGTGATGAAACTCTTGCAAAATCCGGCCGTCCGGCTGGAGTTTTCCGATCTTCTCGGCCAGCCTGCACGCGTGCTCGAGGCCGAGCATCAGGGTCTCAATATTCTCGTCCTCGATGCTCCCGCCTATTACGATCGTCCCGGCGGTCCCTATCTCGATACGAACGGCAAGGATCACCCCGATAATTGGCGCCGCTTCGCCGCCCTTTCGCTGGCAGGTTCCGAGATCGCTGCAGGCCTGCTGCCCGGATGGCGCCCGGATCTCGTGCATGCGCACGATTGGCAATCCGCCATGGTGCCGGTCTACATGCGCTATTATCCGACGCCGGAACTGCCGAGCATTCTGACGATCCATAACATCGCCTTCCAGGGTCAGTTCGGCGCCGATATCTTCCCACACCTTCGTCTGCCACCGCACGCTTTCGCTACCGAAAGCATCGAATATTACGGCACGGTCGGTTTCCTCAAGGGGGGCCTGCAGACCGCCACGGCCATCACTACAGTCAGCCCTTCGTATGCCGACGAAATCCTGACCCCGGAATTCGGCATGGGCCTGGAAGGCGTCATCGCCAGCCGCCGCGACGTACTGCATGGCATCGTCAACGGCATCGACGCTGATATCTGGAATCCGGCGACCGATCCGGTCGTCCATACCCATTACGGTCCGACGACACTGAAAAACCGCGCTGAAAACCGCAGGTCGATCGAGGAGTTCTTCCATCTTGACCATGACGACGCGCCGATCTTCTGCGTCATCAGCCGGCTCACCTGGCAAAAAGGCATGGATCTCGTCGCAAGCGCGGCCGACAAGGTCGCCGCTTTTGGCGGCAAACTCGTCGTTCTCGGATCGGGCGAAGCGGCCCTCGAAGGCGCGCTGCTGGCTGCCGCCCATCGCAACCCCGGTCGCATCGGCGTTTCCATCGGTTATAACGAGCCGATGTCGCACCTCATGCAAGCCGGCTGCGACGCAATCATCATCCCGTCGCGCTTCGAGCCCTGCGGCCTCACCCAGCTTTATGGCTTGCGTTACGGCTGTGTACCGATCGTGGCGCGCACCGGCGGTCTCAACGATACGGTGATCGATGCCAATCATGCCGCACTTGCAGCCAAGGTGGCGACAGGCATACAATTCGCACCGGTAAACGAAGAAAGCATGCTACAGGCACTGCGCCGCGCCATGCACCTTTACGCAGATCAAAAAGTCTGGACCCAATTGCAAAAGCAGGGCATGAAGTCGGATGTCTCTTGGGAGAAGAGCGCCGAACGTTATGTTGTCCTGTATTCAAGCCTCGTCTCGAAAGGCATGACCTAAAATGATCAAGTCCATTCCAACCACGCCCTATCAGGACCAGAAGCCTGGCACCTCGGGTCTGCGCAAGAAGGTTCCCGTCTTCCAGCAGCCGAACTATGCGGAGAACTTCATCCAGTCGATCTTCGATTCGCTCGAAGGTTATCAGGGCAAGTGTTTGGTCATCGGCGGCGACGGACGCTACTATAACCGCGAAGTCATTCAGAAGGCGGTCAAAATGGCCGCCGCCAATGGCTTCGGCAAGGTCATGGTGGGCAAGGGCGGCATTCTCTCAACCCCGGCAGCTTCCCATATCATCCGCAAATACAAAGCCTTCGGTGGCATTATCCTGTCGGCCAGCCACAATCCCGGCGGCCCGACAGAAGACTTCGGCATCAAGTACAATGTCAACAATGGCGGTCCGGCACCGGAAAAGATCACCGACGCGATCTTTGCTCGTTCCAAGACGATCGAGAGCTACAAGATCGCCGACTTCGCCGACGTCAATATCGACCGCATCGGCAAGGAAGAGCTGCCGGGCGGCATGATTCTTTCGGTCATCGATCCGGTCGAAGACTATGCCGCGTTGATGGAAGAGCTCTTTGATTTCGGCGCGATCCGCAACCTCATCAGCCTTGGCTTCCGCATCGCCTTCGATGCCATGAGCGCCGTTACCGGCCCCTATGCCAAGGAAATCTTCGAGAACCGTCTCGGCGCTCCCTCGGGTTCCGTGCGCAATTTCATGCCGCTCCCGGATTTCGGCGGCCATCATCCGGACCCTAACCTCGTTCATGCCAAGGAACTTTACGACGAGATGATGGGTGAGGATGCGCCCGATTTCGGTGCCGCATCCGACGGCGACGGCGACCGCAACCTCATCATCGGTCGCGGCATTTTCGTCACCCCGTCCGACAGCCTTGCAATTCTCGCTGCCAACGCCAACCTGGCGCCCGGCTATTCCGGCGGCCTCGCCGGTATCGCACGTTCCATGCCGACATCGGGCGCGGCCGATCGCGTGGCTGAAAAGCGCGGCATCGGCATTTACGAGACCCCGACCGGCTGGAAGTTCTTCGGCAACCTGCTCGACGCCGGCATGGCGACTATCTGCGGCGAAGAAAGCGCCGGCACCGGCTCCAGCCACGTCCGTGAGAAGGATGGCCTCTGGGCCGTTCTGCTCTGGCTGAACATCCTGGCCGTCCGCGGCGAGAGCGTGCAGGAAATCGTCACCCAGCACTGGCAGACCTATGGCCGCAACTACTATTCCCGCCATGACTATGAAGGCGTCGACAGCGATGCGGCAAACGGCCTGGTGGACAATCTGCGCAGTCAGCTTTCCACCTTGCCCGGCAAGACGTTTGGTGACCTCACTGTCGAGAAGGCGGACGACTTCGCCTATCACGACCCGATCGACAAGTCGGTCAGCGAACATCAGGGTATCCGCGTCCTTTTCCAGGGCGGCTCCCGCGTCGTCTTCCGCCTTTCCGGCACCGGCACGTCTGGCGCAACCCTGCGCGTCTATATCGAGCGCTATGAGCCGGATTCGACTCGCCATAATATCGAAACGCAGGAAGCGCTCGCCGATCTGATTGCGGCCGCGGAAAGCATCGCCAACATTCGTGAGCGCACGGGACGCAACGAGCCGACCGTGATCACCTGATCCGGGGGGCATATGGGGGGCAACAGTTCCGCACAGGGCGGCGCCATCGTTTTCGAAACGGGCGTTGAATTTTCTGTATGGTCGCATCATGCAGCGCAGATCGATCTCTGCCTCTTCGACGATGACGGCAAGGAATATGCGAGGCTCCCCATGGCCCGCGACAGCGACCACGTCTTCCGTCTTTTTGTCGATGGAGTGAAGGAAGGCGCGCGCTACGGCTACCGCGCTGACGGCATTTACGCTCCGGATAACGGCCTGTGGTTCGACCCCTCGAAACTGCTGATCGATCCCTATGCGAAGGCCGTCGATGGACCTTTTCATTACGACCCGCGGCTCGGCATCTTCGGAGAAGATACGCAGCACCTGATCCCGAAGTCTGTCGTCACCAAAGACGCGCCTCTCAAAAGCCAAAAGCCGCTCTTCAAACCAGGCGGCTTTATTTACGAGGTGGCCGTCAAGCCCTTCACCATCCTGCATCCGGATGTGCCGGAAGCTCAGCGCGGCACAGTCGCCGCTCTGGCCCATCCCTCCGTCATCGCGCACCTGAAGCGTATCGGCGTCGATGCCGTCGAACTGATGCCCATCACCGCATGGATCGACGAACGTCATCTGCCGCCGCTTGGACTGACGAACGGCTGGGGCTACAATCCCGTTGCCTTCATGGCACTCGATCCGCGTATCGTGCCGGGTGGTATCGCAGAGCTCAGAGAAACAGTGGCGAAGCTGCATGAGGAAGGCATCGCCGTCATCCTCGACCTCGTTTTCAACCATACGGGCGAAAGCGACCGCTATGGCACGACGCTATCGCTGCGCGGTATCGACAATCTCAGCTACTATCGCCACGTAGCGGACCGGCCATCCGTGCTCGTCAACGATACCGGCACCGGCAATACGGTTGCCTGCGACCATCCCTACGTCCAGCGGCTCATCATCGACAGCCTGCGCCATTTCGTCCGCAATGCCGGCGTTGACGGCTTCCGTTTCGATCTGGCGCCGGTTCTTGGTCGCACGGCACACGGCTTCGATCGGAACGGTACGCTGGCCGCGATTCTCGCCGACGATTTCCTCGGCGATCGCATCATGATTGCCGAACCCTGGGATATCGGCCCAAGCGGCTATCAGCTCGGCAATTTCCCTCCGCCCTTCCTCGAATGGAACGATCGGTCCCGCGATGACGTGAGGTGCTATTGGCGTGGCGATGACTGGAAGACGGGTTCGCTCGCAACCGTCCTCGCCGGCTCGTCGAACATTTTCTCAGCCAATGGTGGGGCTGAGACGCGTAGCGTCAATTTCCTCGCGGCACATGACGGTTTCACGCTCATGGACCTCGTATCCTATAGCGGCAAGCACAACGAGGCGAACGGCGAGAACAATCGCGACGGCCACAACGAGAACCATTCCTGGAACAACGGCGTCGAAGGTGAAACGGCCTATCCTGTCATCCGGGAGCTACGCAAGGCCGATGTCAAGGCGCTCATCTCCACCCTCTTTGCCAGCCGCGGCAGCGTCATGCTGACGGCCGGAGATGAAGGCGGACGCACGCAGCACGGCAACAACAATGCCTATTGCCAGGACAACGAGATCACCTGGATCAACTGGAAGCTGCTGGACGAAGACTTGATCGCCCACACCGCCTTCCTCGCAACCCTTCGCCGCCGCTTCTCGGTCTTCTCCCACCTGACCTTCTTCTCCGGCAATGGGGATGTGGAATGGATCTCGCTATCCGGCGAGCCGATGACAACGGGCGAATGGGAAACCCCCTCGCTTTCCACCCTCGGCATGATACTTACGACCGACGATCGTGCTAGCCGCAGGCGGACCCGCCTCGCCGTGCTCTTCAATCGCTCCGAACAGCACCTACCCTTCAAGCTGCCTTCAGTCGGCGAAGCAAACTGGCGCCAGCTTTTACCGGATGGCGCGCGGAAAGTCGGCGGCCGCGCCACAGTTGAGCCACGTTCGGTCGCCTTTTTCGTGGAAAATTGATCGACGAAACCCGCCCGTGCGAATCATTATCGCAATCGTCATGAATGCGGGATAAGGCTTTGCGGCTGCGGCTTTTTACGAGGAATGCATGGTCACGGAAATTTCGCTCTCGGAGGTCCAGGGACTGGTTGGTACGGAAACTGGGTTGTCCGACTGGATCCTTGTCGATCAGAAGATGATCGATGCCTTTGCCGAGGCAACCGGCGACCATCAGTTCATTCACGTCGACCCCATTCGCGCAGCAGCCGAAAGTCCCTTCGGCGGGACCATCGCCCATGGCTTCCTGACGCTCTCGCTGCTGTCGACGATGAATTACAATTGCCTGCCCAAGGTGCGCGAGCAGACGATGGGTATCAATTACGGTTTCGATAAGATCCGCTTCATGTCGCCGGTCAGGAGCGGCACCCGCATTCGCGGCCACTTCGTGCTCTCGGACGCCCGCTTTCGCGGCGCCGGCATGCTGATGACGACCTATGATGTCTCGATCGAAATCGAGAACGAAAAGAAGCCGGCACTAACCGCCCGCTGGATCACTATCATCCAGTTCGACCCGAAAGATCGGCCGGAAGACGTTTAAGGTTCTCTGCGGACCTTAATGGCTCGCGTCCTCGGCGCCTTCGGCGAGCAGGCCGAAGACATAATCCGAAAACGACCGCCAGCATTCCACCCGGAACGTATCCTCCTCGGTGCGGAAGAGCACGATCTCGGCCTTGCCGAAGATTGTCCGCGAGCAAGCGCCCACCGGAAAAGTCTCCAGAGAGAGATCCTGCGGGCAGCCCGCCGACAGCGTCACCTCCGCACCCGGTCCTGAAACAGTAATACCCACATTGCGGTGAGAAACATCGACCGCCGAGTGAAGAGCGTCCGCGCGAGAAAGAAGCGACAGAAGATCTGAACCAGCCTCGTCAATAACGAGCCATTCGTCCGGTCCCAGCCAGAGTGCCGAACGCCCTCCGGCACTGCCGGAGGTCTTGGGTGCTGTCGGCAGGGTCACCCCCAGCGCAGAAGATAGTGCGGATACGGATTCGGCCGGCGCACGCAGCGAAAGGCGGCTTGCGACCGGCGCCACCGTCAGGCGCACCGTCGCCGAGCCGGCAAGGAGACCGGAGAGAGCCGGCTTGCGAATTGCGACCTCAGCCATGGATACGGCCTCCTTCCTTGTCAAAGAACACCAGATCGGTCACCTCGACCGGAATGGTCCGATCCGGCATTGGCACATAGAGCGTTTCACCCACGAGATTGCGACCGCCTTCGATCAGCGCAAAAGCAATCGAACGACCGCAATTTTCAGACCAGTAGGCCGATGTTACGTGGCCGAGCATCTTCATCGGTTTCGGCTGGTTCGGGTTGGCAACAATCTGCGCCCCCTCCTCCAGCACCAGCTTCGCATCCTTCGTCGTAAGACCGACGAGTTGCTTGCGCCCTTCCTTAACGAGATCGGGTCGCTTCAGCCCGCGAATGCCGACAAAATCAGCTTTCTTCTTGGAAACCGCCCAGGAGAGCCCGGCGTCATCAGGCGTCACCGTGCCATCCGTATCTTGGCCGACGATGATATAGCCCTTTTCCGCGCGAAGCACATGCATGGTCTCCGTGCCGTAGACGCAGGCGCCGAGCGGCTCCGCATTGGCCCAAACCGCTTCCAGCACCGACTGGCCGTAATCGGCGGGCACATTGATTTCGAAGCCCGTTTCACCGGTGAAGGAGACACGGAAGAGACGTGCCGGAACGCCTGCCACCTTGCACTCCGCCACACTCATATGCGGGAAGACCTCGTTGGAAATATCGAGCCCTTCAACCAGCGGTGCGACGATCTCGCGCGCCTTCGGCCCTTGGACAGCGATAACAGCCCATTGCTCGGTGACAGAGGTCAACCACACCTTCAGATGCGGGAATTCCGTCTGCAGATAGTCTTCCATGTGATTGAGAACGCGCGGCGCCCCACCGGTCGTCGTCGTCACATGGAAACGGTCATCGGCGAGACGACCAACGACGCCGTCGTCATAAACGAAGCCGTCCTCGCGCAGCATGATGCCGTATCGGCATTTGCCAGGTTTCAGGGTGTCCCAGGCATTGGTGTACATGAGGTTCATGAATTCGGCGGCATCCGGCCCGACGACTTCGATCTTGCCGAGCGTCGAGGCATCGAAGATACCAGCGACCTCGCGCGCAGTCCGGCATTCGCGGGCAACCGCCTGATGCATCGTCTCGCCGGAACGCGGATAGAACCAGGCGCGCTTCCAGTTGCCGACATCCTCGAAGACTGCTCCTTTTGCTTCTTCCCAGGCATGCAGCGGCGTCTTGCGCGTCGGGTCAAACAGCGACCCACGCGAATGCGCGATCAGTGCACCATAAGTCACCGGCGTGTAAGGCGCGCGGAAAGTGGTGAGGCCGACCTGCGGAATATCCTTGCCGAGTGTTTCGGCGGCAATCGCCAGACCATGCATGTTGGATAGCTTGCCCTGGTCGGAGGCCATGCCGTTCGTCGTGAAGCGCTTGATGTGCTCGATCGAATGCATACCTTCGCGCACAGCGAGGCGGATATCCTTGGCACAGACATCATGCTGGAAGTCGATGAACGCCTTGGCGTTCGTCTCCGGTCCGGCCCCTTCGGCAGCACCAATCATGCCACCCGTCCAGTCGAACGCCTGCTCGACGGAAACGCTGATCTTTCTGCCTGCCTTTTTGCCGACGGCCTGCGCCATCAGTTCACCGGCGGCAAGCGATTCCTCGACGGTCTGCTGCAGACCATCCGTACCGTTGCAGGCGCCGACGGACAGGCAATCCTGCGCATAGGTGCCGGGCAGGAAACGCTGCGTTTCGGCATCGAAGGCGACCTTGCCACGCGACTGCGAGAAGAGATGCACGGAGGGTGTCCAGCCGGCGCAGACAAGCAGCGCATCGACGCTGATCTTGCGCGCCGAACCGCCGCCATTGCGCGCGACCGTCATCGACGAGATGCGGAGCGCACCCGACGTATCGACGACCGACTGACCGGTCAGAACATCGATGCCGAGCGTACGGGCTTCGGCCAATACTGCTGCACCCGGCGCCTGCCTGACATCGACGATCGCGGCAATCGAAACACCCGCCCGCTTCAGGTCGAAAGCAGCCTCGTAGGCAGAGTCATGGGCCGTATAGATGCCGACCGTCTGGCCGACCGCAACGCCATAATGATTGAGATACATCCGCCCGGCCGAAGCAAGCATGATGCCGGGACGGTCGTTGTTCGGAAACACCATGTGCCGCTCGATAGCACCCGTCGCCAGGATGACGCGCTTGGCGCGGACCTGCCACAGCCGCTCGCGCGGCAGATCGCGGTCGGGGCGGGCGATATGATCCGTGACGCGTTCGACGAGACCGACGAAATTATGGTTGTAGTAGCCGAAGGCCGTGGTGCGGGTCAGGAGCTCCACGTTCTCCATGGCCTTCAGGCGCGCAAAGGTTCTCTGCACCCAGGCATAGCCATCGATCCCATCCACTTTCACGCCGGCATCGAAGCGCAACGCGCCGCCGGCTTCGGCCTGCTCATCGCAGAGGATGATTTTTGCTCCGGCTTCCGCAGCAGCCAATGCCGCCGAAAGACCGGCAATACCGGCACCGACGACCAATACGTCGCAATGGGCATAACGGCTGGCATAGTGGTCGGGATCGTCTTCCGTCGGAGCGACTCCAAGACCCGCAGCACGACGGATCATCGGCTCGTATACGCGCTTCCACGCGGCCCGCGGCCACATGAACGTCTTGTAGTAGAAACCCGCCGCAAAGAAGGGCGAAAACAGGTTGTTGACCGCACCGACATCGAAGGAAAGCGACGGCCAACGGTTCTGCGACTTCACGATCATGCCGTCGAAGACTTCCTGCACGGTTGCCCGCACATTCGGCTGCTTGCGAGCGCTGTCGCGAGCAACGTCGATCAGCGCATTCGGCTCCTCGGCGCCCGCCGAAAGAATGCCGCGCGCGCGATGATATTTGAACGAACGCCCGACAAGGTGCACACCATGGGCAATCAAGGCCGAGGCAACGGTATCGCCTTCGAGCGCCGTATAGCTCCTGCCATCGAAGGTGAAACGCGCAGTCCTTGCGGGCGTCAGCCGGCCCTTGCCGACGATACGGTTCGCGCCGCTCATTGCGCCTCTCCTTCAACAGCTTCATAGGTCTCGACCGGCGCATGCGGTTCCGCCGCAGCGCCGATATCAGGCTTCGGTTCGCCGGCCTTGTAGGTCATGATGAACTTGTCGCTCACGGTATCGCGTGCCGCATTGAAGAAGCGCCCGCAGCCATGCATGTGGCGCCAGCGTTCGAAAATCAGGCCTTTCGGGTTATCGCGCAGGAAGAAATATTCCTCGAACTCTTCATCCGAGATCGAAGCAATATTGGACGGCCGGGCGATATGGGCGTCGCCGGCACCCCGGAATTCCAGCTCCGAGCGCTCTTCCTGACAGTAAGGGCAATAGATCAGCAGCATGTTTGTCCTCGTGTCAGTGCGCAACGGCGGCAGCGGCCGCCTCGTCGATCAGCCGCCCGCTGCGGAAACGCTCCAGCGTCAGTCCTGCATTGAACTTATGCGGCTCGTCGCGAGCGATCAGATGGGCGAAAAGGTTGGCCGAACCCGGCGTCGCCTTGAAGCCGCCGGTACCCCAGCCGCAATTGACGTAGAGCCCGGGAACCGGCGTCTTCGACTGGATGGCCGAACGGTCCGGCGTGTTGTCGACGATACCGCCCCACTGGCGCATCATCTTCACGCGGCGGAACATCGGGAAGAGCTCGCAGATGGCGTCGAGCGTATGCGTGATGATCTGCAGGCCGCCGGTCTGGGAGTAGGAATTATACTGGTCCGTGCCCGCACCGATGACGAGTTCTCCCTTATCGGACTGCGAGATGTAGGCGTGCACCGTGTTCGACATGACGACGCAGGGGAAAATCGGCTTCAGCGGCTCGGAAACCAGCGCCTGTAGCGGGCTCGATTGCAGCGGCACGCGCACATCCGCCATCTTCATGACTGTGGTCGTGTGACCGGCAGCCGACACGCCAATCTTCTTCGCGCCGATGAAGCCCTTATTGGTCTCGACGCCGGTGACGCGACCATCAGGACCGCGGCGAATGCCGGTGACTTCGCAATTCTGGATGATGTGCACGCCGCGGTCGGACGCTGCACGCGCATAGCCCCAGGCAACCGCATCGTGACGCGCCGTACCCCCACGGCGCTGCAAGGCAGCCCCGTTGATCGGGTAGCGTGCCGTCGCCGAAATATCGAGCGGCGGACAATAGGCCTTGGCCTGTTCCGGCGTCAGCCATTCATTGTCGATGCCGTAAAGCCGGTTGGCATGGATATGCCGCTTGAAGCTCTGCATGTCGTGCACATTGTGCGACAGCATCATCACGCCGCGCGGCGAATACATGACATTGTAGTTGAGTTCCTGCGACAGCCCTTCCCAGAGCTTCATCGAGTGCTCGTAAATGTGCATGCTCTCTTCATAGAGATAGTTGGAGCGGATGATCGTGGTGTTGCGGCCGGTGTTGCCGCCACCAAGCCAGCCCTTTTCCAAGACCGCCACATTGGTGATGCCATGCTCCTTGGCGAGGTAATAGGCTGCGCCTAGTCCGTGCCCACCGCCGCCGATGATGATCACGTCGTATTCGGATCGCGGCTCCGGCGAAGTCCACTGCTTTTCCCAGCCCCTGTGCCCACGCAGAGCCTCCCGCGCTACGGCAAAAACCGAATATTTCCGCATCCGCCATCATCTCCTTCAGGCAAAGGCATTTTCGTCGTGGCCATACAAATCGCAAATCGAATTGCGGCACAACGGTTCTTTTGCGACGTGAAAGAGCGTTTGTTTTGACACGGCGGGAGGCACGCAGCCTCCATCGGCCTCTATTGCACCTTCGCAGATGCGGCATAATCCTTTTCTCACCCATCAGGGCAGGCAGAACAGCCATACGGGAGATGCTAATATTCCCATATATGGGGTGTTAGATGTCGAGTTGGCGTAGCATATGGATCGCGAGCTGCTGCTTCGCGCTTTCAGGCGCATGGCCCGCACACGCGGCTGAGCCCGTCGGCCAGGCAACTCTCATCAAAACTGAAGTGACGGGACAAGCCGGTCCCATTATCGTCAATGACGAGGTCCACCGCGACGAGCGTATCCGCACCTCGCAATCGGGGCTCGGCCAGTTCATATTCCGTGACGGCACCAAGCTTGCCGTCGGCTGGGGCTCGTCCGTTGTCATCGACAAATATGTCTTCGATGATTCCGACTCCGTCAAACGCCTCTCGATCAAGGTGGCTAAAGGCACATTCCGCTGGGTCAGCGGCAATTCGAAATCCTCGGCCTACCGGATACAAACGCCGGCCGGCACGATCGGCGTGCGCGGTACCGCCTTCGATTTCTATGTCGGCCCCGACGGCACAACCGCAGTTGTGCTGTTGAATGGCGCGGCCAGCTTCTGCGGTCCGGGCGGCTGTCGGCAATTGCAGCAGCGGTGTGATTGCGTCGTCGCGCAGCCAAACGGCAACATGACAGATGCGCAACCTGTCAACAGCAGCGTGCTGCAGAGACTTGGCAACCAGCGCGCCCTCCCCTTCCTTTCCGGCAATCAGAGTTTAACGGGCGGCCTAGGCCTGCTCGGCGGTTGCCGAATGGCTTCGGTTGTGCCCGAGCGGAAAGACCGACTTCGTCAGGAACTCCGGCAGCGCACTCCGAATCCCGCGCCTCCTTCGCAACCGCAGAAGCAGGAGGAACCGCAGAAGCAGCGGCCGGAAAAACCGCATCACGACAAACCGCATCATGACAGGGACGACTGGCACCACGAACATGACGAGCATGGCTGGAAGGACAGGCACGATAACGATGACCACGATGACGATCATGGAAGACCGGGTCGGCACGAAAGATCCGATCATGCGGACAGACATGATGCCTCTGACCGACCAAGCCGCACGGAAAGGGCAGACAGCAACCCGGATACGCCGAGCAGACAGGAAAGAAGCGGCGATGAAAACCACGCCGTTGATAATCAGCAGAGTGCGGGAAGAGACCAGCATCGTGACCGGAATCATGGCTGGGGCGGGAACGGAAACCGGGACTGGAACGGCGGCTGGAGCCGCAACCGGTGACTGATTATTCGACGGCCTGCTTTTCCGGCAGACCGATATCCTCCTGAAAATGGTCGTTCCTGGCCGATATCCGCTCGTAGAATTCCGTGAGGCCCGCCAGGACCTTTATCCCGGCGAGTTTTGCCGCACCGATCAGCTTGCGGCTGTTCCTCGAATGCTCGCGCAAGGCGCCCATTACCTTCTCGTGGACGAGATGCAAGGCGCCGAATTCCGGTGAGACAGCGACCCTCTCGTCGCCGACCACAGCGAATATCCGCGTCCGGCTGCTCTTTCCTTTGAGCGGAATAGCTCCTGCCTCCAAGAGCGCCGCCCCGCTTTGCGCCCGCGCCGTGCTGTCGGAGATCAGGATATCGAAACCGACATCCTTACAGCAGGATTCGATGCGCGCCGCGACGTTCACGGCATCTCCCACCGCCGAATAGTTGAAGCGTGTCTTCGCCCCCATATTGCCGACACAGGCAGGGCCGGTGTGGATGCCGATGCCGATCCTGACCTGCTGAGCGCTGCCGAAACCGAACGCGTCGCTTGCGTTGAGCTCGGCGAGTGTCTCCCGCATGGCGAGCGCCGCTCGCAGCGCCTTTGCTGCATGATCCGAAACATCGACCGGCGCATTCCAGAATGCCATGATGGAATCGCCGATGAATTTGTCGAGCGTTCCCTCATTTCCGACAACATGACGGCTCAGCGCATCGAGCAGCGTATTGAGAAACTGGACGACGGCGGTCGGCGTCAGCCTCTCACTGATCTCGGTGAAATTGCGCACATCGACGAACATCATGGTGAGCTCGCGCTCGTCCCCGCCGAGCTTCAGCGCATCGGGCGTATGCTCGATACGATGCAGCAGCGAAGGAGAGAGGTAATGGCCGAAGGCGCGCCGCACCTCCCGTCGCTCCCTGTCGATGACGAGGATGCGGAACGACGTTGCCGCAAAATGCGTGATGGAGCCGCTGATGATCGGCGCCAGCGGATCGAACAGCAGACCGGCATAAAGAAAGCTGAACCACGAAGCGGCAAGCGCCATCGCGGTGATCGCCAGGCCGCAGACCAGCGCCATGGCCGGACTGACGAACGTCGTAATAATGACGAGAAAGATGCCAAGCACGGCGATCGCAAGAATTTCCAGTCCGTCGGCCCAGTCCGGCCGCGACAGGTAGCGGCCTGAAAGGATCTGCTCGACGGTCTGCGCCTGCAGCGAAACACCCGGCACATTTTCTCCGAGCGCTGTCGTGCGAATGTCCTGCAGCCCGACAGCCGAGGTGCCGATGAAAATGATGCTGCCGTCGATTTGGGCCGCGACATCAGGGGCCACACCGCCGGTAGCAAGGACCTTTCCGGCTGAGACATAACGCTCTGCCCGGTTCGGCGTCACATAAAGCCAGATCTCTCCGGCCGCCGTCAGCGGAACGATGAAATCGCCGATCTTCGCCGAGGTGATAATCCCTGCCCGATCCGGCGCGCCGGCCAGCACATAGGTTGAGGCGCCCTGCGCGACCCGCAACGCTTCGATCGCAAGATTGGGATAAAACTGTCCACCATCGCTGAGGAACAGCGGCACCGCGCGAACGACTGATGAAGGACTGCCGGGATTGAGACTGACATGGCCAAGGCCCGCGGCATTCGCCTCCAGGCCCGGCCGGAGCGGCGTAGAAGCGCTGAGATGCGGAGGTGCGGTCAGCGGACTTTCGCCGGTAAAGGCAAAGCCGGCCTTCACTTGCGGCTTATAGCTGCCTTCATTGGAGAGCCCGAAGCCGAGAACGACTGGCTTTCCCTTTATCGATTGAGCGAATATCTCGTCATTGTCAGGCAATTGCGCCGCAAGCGATGGATCGATGCCCTCGACCTCCTGAATTACATTGCGCGGCGACATCCGGTCCGGCTCGGCGAAGATGACGTCGAAGGCGATGGCTGCCGCTCCCATGTCGGAAAGACGGTCGACCAGCGTGGCCAGCTTGTCGCGCGGCCATGGCCACTGACCGAACTCCCGCAGGGAAGCTTCGTCGATATCGACCACTCGGACCGGCATCGCTTCAAAGCTGCGCGGCACGAGGCGCTGATACTCATCGAAGGTGACATCGCGGATCCGCTTCAGCACAGGCGGATCGCTTGCCCGGAACAGCGTAAGCGCAGCCACAATCGTCAGGCCGATCAGCACACCGATCTGCTGCAATCGCGTCATGCGTTCAGGACCTCCCCTCGAGCCGGCTCCAGGAGCCGACCCGCCGCAAGCAGGCTACGCCTCTTTAATGCCAAAGACCATTCGCTCACGCTCACAAGCTGAAAAACAAAGCGGTCGGCAATGCAGTATCCGGCTGTCGGCACCGACCAAGTATTTTCGCCAAGCTGCAGTGGCAACACAGCATGGAATTACTTCGAGATCCGTCCTCGCTTTTGGCACGACCTTTAAGCGTTGGCCTTGCCGCGCCTGCGGCGAAATGGTTTTGTGTCTTCGGGGATTTAACAATTCGATCATTGTCGAGGGGATGAGCCATGGCAGATCCGCAAGGAGAGACCACGGCAAGAACTACGGAAAACTCGGCCTCTGCCGCCCGCAGAAGCGGCTATTGGCTGATCGCCGTTGTGCTGGCGATGCTGGGCGGGCTGCCGCTCGCTGTCTGGCTTGATATCAGCGACCTCTCCGAAAATGCGCTGCGCCGGCAGGCGCGGGACATGAGTTCGCTCGTCACCAGCATACGCTCCTATTATTCAGCGAATGTCGTCGGCAGGGTGCTCGCCGCCCATCAGGCGGGCGACGTCAGCGGCACAGTCGTCTCACACAACTACGCCAATATTCCAGGTGCCATTCCACTACCCGCCACGCTTTCGCTGGAACTTGGCGACGTCATTAGGGAGCAGCAGGCCAACATCACCTATCGCTTCCTCTCCGATCTGCCCTTCAAGAATCGCGCACCGCACGATCTCGACGATTTCGAAACGGCATCGCTCGCATCCTTGCGCGCCAATTCCAGCCAGACACTGACCGACCTCACCCGCGTCGGATTTACCGATACGCTGCGGCTCATCACCCCTGTGATCATGGGCCAGGCTTGCGTCGCCTGTCACAACACTCATCCTGAAAGCCCGAAGAAGGACTGGAAGGTAGGCGATGTGCGCGGCATTCAGGAAGTCATCATCCGCCAGCCCTATGCAAGCAACGTTCTCGCCTTCAAATACCTGCTCTGCTATTTCTTTTTCGTCGCCATCATCGGCATCAGCTTCATTGTTCTGCAGCGCCAGCAGACGCGCGTCATCCACAGTGCCAACCGCGATCTTGAAGCGGCTAACGAGTTCCTCGCCAGCGTCTCCCTGAAAATTTCCCGCTATCTCCCGCCGCAGATCTACAAGAGCATCTTCAGTGGCCAGAAGGATGTGGTCGTCCACACGGAGCGAAAGCGACTGACGATCTTCTTCTCCGACATCAAGGATTTCACCGCCACGACCGAGCGCCTGCAGCCGGAGGCGCTAACGGAAATGCTGAACGAATATCTGACCGAAATGTCCACGATCGCGCTCAAACACGGCGGGACGGTGGACAAGTTTATCGGCGATGCCATGCTGGTCTTCTTCGGCGATCCCGAAACCAGAGGGCCGGAAGAAGATGCCAAGGCTTGCCTGCGCATGGCCATCGACATGCAGCGCCGACTCGGCGAACTGAAGGAGAGATGGCGCCGGAACGGCACGGAAGAGCCTTTCGTGGTGCGCATGGGGATCAATAGCGGCTATTGCAACGTCGGCAATTTCGGCAGCAGCGACCGTATGGACTATACGATCATCGGTGCCGAAGCGAATCTCGCCGCGCGCCTGCAATCGATCGCCCAGGGCGGTGAAATCGTCATCAGCTATGAAACCTACGCACTGGTGAAGGATATCGTCGATGCCCATCCTTTGCCGCCGATCACCATGAAGGGCATCCAGCGGGAGATCGTACCCTACGCCGTGGACGGGCTGATGCTCGGCGCCGATCACAAGAACCGCGTTCTCAGCGAACATCTAGCCGGATTGGACCTGCATCTGGACACGGCTCGGCTTGAGCCGGCGGACCGCTCCCGTGTCATCGCCGCGCTAAAGGAAGCGATCGCTGCTCTGGACGAAACGAAGCCGGAGAAGGCACGCTCCTAGCTCCGTATAGGGCATGGGCGGGATTTTTCCGCCCGATCGCATATCCCGTCTGGACTTCATTCCGTCGATCTGATATTTCGCAACACCAATCGCAAGGCCGCGGCCGCGCGAACGTTATTTTTTTGCCCCAGGCGCTGCGCCGCCTTTCGGCATCAACCAACCAAAGGAACGTGATTCTCGTGCAGGTACTTGTCCGCGATAACAATGTTGACCAGGCTCTCCGCGCTCTCAAGAAGAAGATGCAGCGCGAAGGCATTTTTCGCGAAATGAAGATGCGCGACTACTACGAAAAGCCGTCGCAGAAGCGTGCTCGCGAAAAGGCCGAGGCTGTCCGTCGTGTCCGCAAGCTGGCCCGCAAGCGCGCTCAGCGCGAAGGTCTGGTTGCAGCACGCTAAGGCGGTGCCGTCGTTTTTTCGACGTTTTCAGGTGCATGTGTGGCGGGGGCGATAGGTTTCGCCGCCGCCTTTTTAATTTCTGCTGAAGATTACATATCCGCCTTGCTGGATATGCTGCATGGGGAAAGCGAGCCCGAATGGCTGTCATAACCTTCAATCCGTCCCGCTCGTTGCGTTCGCAGAAATCGGTCGTGCTCGCCTCGCTGGCACTTGCCGCAGCGCTGGGCCTCGCCGGTTGCGAAACGACTAACACGTCGGACGCTGTGATCCGCATTGACAAGGCGCAGGGCTCGCAAGAGAACATCGCATCGCTGACGGCCGTCATCAACGCCAATCCGCGCGATCCGGAAGGCTACAATGTCCGCGGTTCAGCTTATGGTCGCGGCGGTGAATTCCGCAAGGCGCTCGACGACTTCAACACCGCGCTGCAGATCAACCCGCGCTTCTTCCAGGCCTACGCCAACCGCGCGCTGGTCTACCGCAACATGGGCCAGCAGCCGCAGGCGATCGCCGATTACAACGCCGCCCTGCAGATCAATCCGAGCTATGACGTCGCCTATATCGGTCGCGGCAATGTCTACCGCATGGCCGGTCAGGACGATCAGGCCTTCAATGATTTCTCAAGAGCGATTCAGCTCGGCACCACCGATGGTCGCGCCTATCACAATCGCGGCCTGATCTATCAGAAGCGCAATCAGCAGGATAAGGCGATCGACGACTTCTCGAAGGCGATCTCGCTGTCGCCGAACTCGCCCGAGCCCTATAACGGCCGCGGCATTTCCTACATCGCGCTGAACGACAACGACAACGCATTCGCCGACTTCAACCACGCGATCGAGCTCAACGGCAACCTCGCCGAATCCTGGGCGAACCAGGCTCTCGTCTACGAGCGCCGCGGCGAGAAGGACAAGGCCACCCGCTCCTACCGCCACGCTGTTAGCCTCGATCCCAAATACCAGCCGGCCCGGGATGGACTTGCCCGCGTCGGCGGCACTGCCGGCTGACAGATACTCGAAGAGATGACGACGATGATTGCGAAACCGCTTGCGATCATCGTCGGCGCCGGCCTGCTAGCCACGAGCTTCTGTCAGGCAAGAGTGACGAAAGCCTCTTGCCCTTCCGGTTGCAGCGCTTCACCGACGCAGAATAGTCGTTCAAAAAATTGACGATTTTGCACCTGACTATTTTAGTAGGTTGCAACCAAATGTCCCGCCCCCTAACATGACCCTGCTTTGATAGCGAGCTATTGGGCGGTACGGATGTGAGGGGCGTTTGCGAGCAATGCGGATTCTGGCTTTCGTTGGACTCTGCGAAACCGAGTTTTCCCAGCATCCAGCCCCGGCAGTTCGCGGGCGGCACCGATGAGGTTCGCTGCGCGTCTTTTTCCGAAAGCCTCCATCGGAACATATCTCATCGCCATGGCAGTGGCGATTGCGCTGCCGATCTTCGCCTTCGTTGCCCTTCTTCTCATGCAGCTGGAAGACAACCAGCGGTCTACGCTCAAGCGCGAAACCGCGCAGGATGCGCTCGCCCTCTCACGCACCATCGACCGCCAGCTTCAGGATATGGCGACGACTTTGCGGCTGCTGTCCTCCTCGCCGGAGCTGGAGAGCGGCGACTATGAGTCTTTCTACAACCGTACGGAAACGGCACTGCGGGGCGATACTCTCTACGTGATCGCCGTCGACAGGGCCGGACAGCAATTTTTGAATACTCGTCGCCCCTTCGGCACGCCACTCGGCAAGATAACGAACATCGCGGCTTTTGAAGCCGCGATGAAATCCGGCCGGATCGAAGCCTCCGACGTCTTTATGGGCGCAACGAGCGGCATGTGGGTCTATAACGTCGCTCTGCCGCGCGACGAAGGTCCTGTCGCCGCATTGATCATCACCCAGAATGCCAACGACCTTGCCAAACTTGTCACGACAGAGGGTCTTGCCTCCGGCTGGTCTGCGGCGGTTATCGACCAGGGTGGCCATGTTGTCGCGAGCCGCGGCCCCGCCAATCTGCAACCCGGCGAACCCTTCGACCCACGCATCCTGCCTTCGCTCGTCGCTTCCAGCGGCGTTTTCGAAGACAGCGACATCCTCCCGCATGCCCTGTTGGGCTATGCGCAGATCCCCGGCTGGTCCTGGAAAACCGTGGTATGGGGGCCGATCGCCACCGCCCAGGCACCCATCCTCAGCACCTGGCGCTTCCTGTTGATCGGCGGCCTCGTGCTGTTGCTCGTTGCCGTGCTTGCCACTTATGCCGTTGCCCGGCAAGTCCGCTCGACAATCCGTGAAATAGCCGACATGGCGAACCGGCTCGGCGAAGGCCATATCGTGTCTCCCGTCGAAACCAGCGTCATCGAGGCCAACCAAGTGGCGATTGCGCTTTCCAATGCCTCTTTCGACCGTAGCCAGAGCGAAGACCGGCTGCGCTTCGTCATGCATGAGCTGGTTCATCGCACCAAGAACCTGCTGACGCTTGTTCTCGCAATGATGCGGCAGCTCTCCAAGCAGGCCGACAGCGTTGAGACATTCCGGCTGGCCGTCGCTCACCGCCTTGAAGGGCTCGTGCGCTCGATCGAGCTTCTGACGGGCGAGCAATGGTCCGGCGTCTCGCTGCATCGCGTCATCGATATTCATCTCCAGGCCTTTCCGCAGGCACGCGAGCAGGTAGAAATTGAGGGCAAGGATTTCGTCCTCAAGCCTGATGCCGTGCAGAATCTCGGCCTGGCACTGCATGAACTCGCCACCAATTCGGTGAAATACGGGGCGCTCTCCGTGCCACAGGGCCGTGTGCGCTTCGAATGGCAGCCGGCGGAGGACAACATGCTACGTCTGACCTGGACTGAAAGCGGCGGCCCGCCAGTCAGTCCGCCTTCGCGCACCGGTTTTGGCACCACGGTCATCAAGGCACATGCCGCATCCGCTTTCCGGGGCAAGGTTGATGTCGACTTCCGCCCGGAAGGTCTCGTCTGGATCCTCACCGCCCAGCGTGGGACGATGGCGCGGGAGTAGCGCCACCGGAACAATCACTGCAACCGCCCGTTTCGAACAGGTCGTTCAAAAGGAGAAGGACCATGTTCAAGCAAACCATGATTGCCGCGGCAGTCGTCTCGGCCGCAGCCTGGGCCGGCCCGGCCGCTGCAGCCGATTATATATCGCTTGGCCGGCTCGTCTGCGGATCGGATGGTGGACAGGGGTTGATCGTTACGTCTGAAAAGAATCTGATCTGCACCTATACGCCTGCGTCCGGTGGCCCGAAGGCGGTTTATGCCGGCAAGATCGAGAAATTCGGCATTGATATCGGCCAGACCGGCAAGAGCGTGATGATCTGGCAGGTGCTCGCCAAGACCGGCACCGATATGCCTGATTTTGCACTCGCCGGCGAATATTACGGCGTCGGCGCGGACGCCAGCCTCGGCGCCGGCGCAGGTGCCAAAGTCATTGCCGGCGGCACGGACAAGGCCTTTATGCTGCAACCGCTGAACCTGCAGGCGCAAGAGGGTCTCAACCTTGCCGTCGGTGTCGAGAAGATGACGCTGGTGCCGGGCGAAATCTGACAGTTGGCCGCAATGGAAGAAAAGCCTGACGAAGCGGGCCTTTCGGTTAGTGAGCGATTGACTTGTAGATCTCTTCGGTCACCTTCTTGGCGTCTCCAAGCAGCATCATCGTGCTGTCCTTGTAGAACAGAGTATTGTCGATGCCGGCGTAGCCCGAGCCGAGAGAACGTTTCACGAACAGGCAGGTTTTGGCCTTGTCGACGTCGAGGATCGGCATGCCGTAGATCGGCGACGACTTGTCGTCGCGCGCCGCCGGATTGGTGACGTCGTTGGCGCCGATGACATAGGCAACATCGGCCTGGGCAAATTCCGAGTTGATATCCTCAAGCTCGAAGACCTCGTCATAGGGCACGTTGGCCTCGGCAAGCAGCACGTTCATATGGCCCGGCATGCGCCCGGCGACTGGGTGGATCGCGTATTTCACTTCCACACCGTTCTTCTTGAGATTGTCGACCAACTCGCGCAATGCATGCTGCGCCTGCGCCACGGCCATGCCATATCCCGGCACGATGATGACCTTGGAAGCGTTTGCCATCAGGTAGGCAGCGTCCTCTGCCGAACCAAGCTTGACGGTCTTGTCCGAATTATCCGCCGCATTGCCGCCCGTCTCCCCACCAAAACCGCCCAGGATGACGGAGATGAAAGAGCGATTCATGCCCTTGCACATGATGTAGGACAGGATCGCGCCCGAAGAACCGACCAGTGCGCCGGTGATAATGAGCGCCAGATTGCCGAGCGTGAAGCCGATGCCGGCAGCAGCCCAGCCCGAGTAAGAGTTGAGCATGGATACGACAACCGGCATGTCGGCGCCACCAATCGGCACGATGAGCAGCACGCCGAGAGCCAGCGACAAAGCGACGACGGCCCAGAAATCGAAATGGCTTTCCGTCACCGCCAGCCCGACGATGAAGAGCACGATCAGGGCAAGCAGAGCGATGTTGATCACATGACGGAAGGGCAGCAGGATCGGCTTACCGGACATGCGCCCGTCGAGCTTCAGGAAGGCGATGATCGAGCCGGTGAAGGTCAGCGCACCAATCGCCACACCGATCGCCATTTCGATACGGGCTTCAGTGTGGATCTGGCCAATCTCGCCAATGCCGAAAGAGCCCGGCGTATAGAGTGCCGATGCGGCAACGAGAACTGCGGCGAGGCCCACCAGCGAGTGGAAACCGGCAACAAGCTGCGGCATCGAGGTCATCGCAATAGTGCGGGCGATATAGGCACCAGCGCTGCCACCGATGGCAAGGCCGAGAATGATGAGCACAAAGCCGCCAAAATTCGGCATCGCCAGCACCAGCGTCGTGAGAATGGCGATCCCCATGCCGATCATGCCGTAGAGATTGCCCTTGCGGCTGGTGGCCGGATGCGAGAGCCCGCGAAGCGCCAGAATGAACAGGACGCCGGAGACAAGATAGAGGAAGGCTGCAATATTGGTCATTCGTGCGGCCTCACTTGTCCTTCTTGCGGTACATCGCCAGCATGCGCTGCGTGACGAGGAAGCCGCCGAAGATATTCACCGAGACAAGAACGAGCGCCACAAAACCGAAGCCGGTAGCAAGCCCACTGCTCGATATGCCGACGGCAAGCAGCGCACCGACGACAATGACTGAGGAGATCGCGTTGGTAACGGCCATCAGCGGCGTATGCAGCGCCGGCGTTACCGACCAGACGACGTAGTAGCCGACGAAGATCGACAGCACGAAGATCGCGAGCTGAAAGACGAAGGGATCGATCGCCCCGCCGGTGGCAGCACTTGCCGCTTCAGGCGCCTGGGCAGCAGCGGCGATGACCGCGGTGACGGCTTGGTCGAGCTGCTCCAGCGCCTTGTCCATTGCTTCACTGGCCATCAGTTATCCCCCTTCTTGGCGCCGCCGAATGCCGGATGCACCACGTCGCCCGCATAAGTCAGCATCGTCGCCTTGATCAGCTCGTCCTCGAGGTTGAGCACGACCGATTTTGTTTCCTTGTTCACCATCGTCTCCAGGAAGGTGACCAGGTTCTTGGCGTAAAGCGCTGAGGCACTGGCGGCCACACGGCCCGCCATGTTCGCAAAGCCGATCACCTTCACACCTTCGACATCGGCGACCTGCCCTGCTACCACACCTTCAATATTGCCGCCGCGCTCGACTGCGAGATCGACAGCAATCGCCCCCGGCTTCATCGAAGCCAGCATGGCGCGCGAGACGAGCCGCGGCGCCGGACGGCCGGGAATGAGAGCTGTGGTAATGACAATGTCCTGCTTGGAGATGTGTTCGGCCACGAGTGCGGCCTGCTTGGCCTGATAGTCGGCCGACATTTCCTTGGCGTAGCCGCCGGCCGTTTCCGCCGCCTTGAACTCGTCATCCTCTGCGGCGATGAACTTTGCGCCGAGAGATGCAACCTGTTCTTTCGCTGCGGGGCGAACATCGGTTGCCGAAACGGCGGCACCGAGCCGCCGTGCCGTCGCAATCGCCTGAAGGCCGGCAACGCCCGCCCCCATGACGAAAACCTTGGCGGCAGGAATAGTACCGGCTGCCGTCATCATCATCGGCATGGCGCGGTCATAGACCGCGGCTGCCTCGATGACCGCCTGGTAGCCGGCGAGATTGGCCTGCGACGAAAGCACGTCCATGGACTGGGCGCGGGTGATGCGCGGCATCAACTCCATGGCGAAGGTGGAAAGACCAGCGCGTGCCATCGCGGCGACGGCCTCGTCATTGCCGTAGGGATCCATGATGGCAATGACGACGGCACCGGTCTTATAGCCGGAAATCTCGCTCTCGCTCGGCCGGCGGACCTTGAGGATAACGTCGGCCGACGCTGCATCTGCAAAAGCGCCGATTGCGGCGCCCACCGCCTCGAACTCACTGTCCGGAATGCGTGAAAGTGTTCCGGCGCCCGCTTCCACCACGACATCGAAGCCGAACGACTTTATCTTTTTCACGGTTTCGACGGACGCGGCAACACGCGTCTCATCGCCTGTGATTTCCTTTGCTACGAAAACGATATTGGCCAACTGCCCCCTCCTCCGGGTCAGCTGGACCGTCGCAAGCTGCCTGCCTGCGCGGGCCAAGCATCTACATCACAAAGTTCGGAAAACTTGTCTTCCGCAGACCGCGCTTAGCGGAGCAGGAAGATGCCGGCGACGAGGATGATGAGGAAGACGAGAATGCCGCCGAGGAAGCCGGCGCCGCCGAAGAAACCCGCAGTCATAGCAAGCATCAGGGCGACCAGAATCATCGTGCCGTATTTCGTGCCGGCAATGAACATGTTGTAGGTCTTCTCATGTTCCTTGTAGTCCATCGGCGCGCCGGTCTCGACCGGTCCGGTATGATGTTCGGCCATGAATATCGTCTCCCTGAAATGCCTTAGCGCTGCCTGATTCCCTCGCCTCGGCGAGGCAAATCCCCACCCGCAGGGATTACACAATGACGGGAGAAAGCGCAATGCATGAGAATGCCGCAGGGATGCCCCTCTCCTGATGTGAAGAGAGCATTCCCTATGGAAGAATCAAAGCGGCAGATCCGTTCCAAGCTGGCCTTCCGGCACGAAACGAGCGGTGGGAACGATGGTGAGCGAAGGCAGCGTGCTTCCAGGGCTGCGCGCGAACATCATCCGCTGCTCGCTGGCGCTGGAAATGAAGAAGGGATAACGCGTGAGAAGCTTGCGGCCGACCTCGATGACGTTGGTCGCCATGAGCGTCATGTCGATTCCGTAATTCTTCGCCTTCCGGCCCGGCACAACAGTATCGGCGTAAAAGACGCGCTTGTAGAAGGCCGCATGCGGTGGACGGACGAACTGCAGCACCCGGTGCGCGCGGAAATGCGCAGCAGCGACGATGCTCGGTCGCAATGTCAGATACGGGATCCAGGTCAGATCGGCCGTCAGTTCCGGATCGGCGGCAAAACGCGCCGGGTCGATCAGGCTGAGGCCGGCGTCCAGAAGCGCGTCGATCGCTTCCGGAAAGGCGCCGGCCGATTGGCTGACGCGATGCTCCGGGGTCACGTAGTGGATGCGGATCGTGCTGACCAGCTCACCGTAATAATAGAGCCCGAAAACGTAGGCATGGCTGTCGAAATCGGTGTCGTCGAGCAGTCCCTTCGGCGCCAGCGCCAGCGTGTCGTGCGCCTTGTAAGCCTTGTAACGCAGCCGCTCGACATCCTCCATGTCCTCTGTGCTCTCGACGCGGCGATATTCGATATTATCAAGAATTTCGAGAACCTTCTTCGAAAAGTCACTGGTACTGAAAGGGACAGATGCCATGTTGGACCCCGTTTGTTAACGGGTCATTAATCATATCTCGTTCGTTAAAGCGCAAGATTTGATAAGAATTTGGGCCGTATTTGAATTATTAAGGTTAACGGCCGTGCATATACCGTCGGGTAGCGCCGCGATCAGGCGACCTTGCTGCGCCGCCGCGGTGCCGTGCGGCGGTTGAGAGCCTGCGAGAGAATACCGATCTCTTTCGAGGGGACGGGCGGGGAAAAGACATAACCCTGTATGAGATCCGTGCTGCGGTACTTGTTGAGAAGCACCAGCTGCTCGTGGGTTTCAACACCTTCGACCACGATTTTGAGGCCGAGCTCTCGGGCGAGATGAACCGTGCCGCGCAGCAGTTTCAGGCGACGCGTATCTTCGACGATATTACGCACAAAGGAGCGGTCGATCTTGACGATATCGAGCGGCAGCGTGTCGAGATAGCTGAGACTGGAGAAGCCGGTCCCGAAATCGTCGATGGCGATGGTAATGTCGCGGCTGCGCAACTCGGCGAGGATTGCACGAACGACACCCGGCTCGTCGATGAGGCTGCTTTCGGTGATTTCCAGATGCAGGCGTGATGCCTCGAGACCGGAATACGCCAGTGCATCCGAAACCACGGACAGGATATCCGCGTCGCGAAGGTCACGTGCCGACAGATTGACTGAAACGGCGATATGGTCCGGCCAGTTCATGCATTCTTCGCAGGCCTTGAACAGCACGAAGCGCGTGATCTGCGAAATTATGCCCATCTCTTCGGCGAGGCGAATGAAGACATCGGGCGGAATAGAACCCTTTTCCGGATGCACCCAGCGAGCCAGTGCTTCGGCGCATTCGATGCGCGTACCATCGGCCTTGAACATCGGCTGGAACATGAGGTGCAGCGCATTTGCAGCCACCGCCTCGCGAAGATCCGCCTTGAGCTTCTGCTGCTCGATATAGCGGCCATCCATTTCATGCTCGAAACCCATGATGCCGCCTTTTAAGCGCGACTTGCTTTCGAACAGCGCAAGGTCGGCCTTGACGCTCCATTCGTCCATGGCGAAAGCGTCGCTCTCGAGAACGGCGTAACCGGCACTGAGCGAGACGAGGAAAGTTATCTCATCGACTTCGTACTGCCCCTGGATTGCGGCGTGCAGCTTGCGGATGCTGGCATCCAGCACCTGCCGATCACGCGCATGCGGGAAGAACAAGATGAACTGATCGCCCATCAGCCGGCCGACGATGGCGTTGCCGGCCATCTCCTTGACCCGCATGGCGATGGCGCACAGCAGATGGTCGCCCGTGACATGCCCTCGCATGTCGTTGACATGCTTGAACTCGTCGATATCGAGAATCATGAAGCCGAGGGGGCCTCGCTTCTTCGATTGTCTGACGAGATAATCCTGTACGAGATGGCCGAAATACTCGCGGTTCGGCAGGCCGGTCAGCGCGTCGAAGCGCACCATGTGCAGGATCTTCTGCTCGGCCTTCACACGGGTCGAAACGTCTTCGAAGATCAATACCGCGCCACCGTCCGCACGCCGGCTGGCTGAGAATTCCAGCGACAGTGCCTCGGGGAAATGAATGAGCGTGCGCGACAGGCTGCCTTCGGCGACCTGCGTCAATTGCCGCAGGATCAACTCGGGTTGCGAGGCATCCATGAAGCTGTAGCGCGCGCCATAACGCAACACCGCGCCAAGATCGCGATCCTTCAGCCGGTCCGGTGCGCCAATTTTCAAAAGTTCGCAGGCCTTGCGGTTGATGACCTGGATCCGATTCTCCTCGTCGACCATGACGAGGCCGTGCGGCATATTGCTCAGCGCCGTATCGAAACGATCAGCAATCGAAGCGATCTCGCGGCGCGCGATCACATTCTCGTAGAGGAACTCGCGCACGCCGGTCGCCATCGCCCGCGTCGTCAGCCAGAAAGGAATGAGGAAGACCGACAGGATGCCGCGGTAGAAATCCAGCGTCATCACGCTGCAGATGATCATCGGCAGGCAACAGGAGAAGGTCTGCAAATCGACCGCCATGCGCGAGCCATAGTTGCGGCCGACGACGGAAACCATCGTCGCCATGGTCACTGCAATACAGGCGAGTTCGGCAAAGGAATCGCGCGTGAAGAAGATGGCATAACCGCTGCCGATACCGAGGAGCGTCGTAATGCCGGCTGCTCCGACTACGAGAATTTTCTCCCACCGCTCGATCTCGGCAAATGACAGCGCGTCCTTGTTCACCTTGTCGAACAGGCGGAAGATCGCCATGCGGGCGCAGAACACGAGGATGACGGCAACGGCCAGGAATATGTAGACCGGGGATTGGGTTTTGGCGGCTACCGCCAGAAAGGTTGCGGAATGTACAATGACGCCAGCCAAAAGCGTCATGCGGTTCCCGGAGAGAGAACTCACAAACGACAGATACACATCCTTAGGGACCCTGTCCGGGTTATGTGGCTTCATCCATACTTTCCCTGTGCGCGGGAAATGTAAACCGAACCCTTTAAAAATTGATTTCAAACAGTTCAAACATTTGGTCAATTTTTCTAAAACCGCAGGGTGAGCAACTCATCCCAGGCGCGATAATACAGCTTCTTCGCGAGGTTATTGAAAAATATATCCACGCGTGAGTTGTTAAATTTCCGCCGGAAGATCACAGGCCCTAGACACCTAAGACTATACTCCTAGGCGGGCCATTTATCCTTCCAATTCCAAAAACCCTGGTTTACACCGATAGTAGAGGGAGAACTGCCGAAACGGCAAGATAACAAGGGGAGGCGAATGTCGGTATTTCTGGCCGTCAGTCGGCTGATCGACTCGATCAGCGAGTTCATTGGAAAACTATCCGAATACATGGTGCTGTTCTGCTGTCTGATCAGCGCCGGAAACGCCGTCGTCCGCTACGCCTTCAACTACAGTTCGAACGGCTGGCTCGAGATCCAGTGGTATCTCTTCGCCTTCGTCGTGGTGCTGGGTGCCTCGCATGCGCTGCGCAATAACGAGCATGTCCGCGTCGATCTGATCTATGGGTCGGTTTCCGACAGGGCGAAGATCTGGATCGACATCGTTGGCCTCATCCTATTCCTCATTCCCGTCTGCATCTTCCTCACCTGGATCTCCTGGCCCTTCTTCGCGCTTTCCTACCGACAGGGGGAAATATCGGGCAACGCCGGCGGGCTGATCCGCTGGCCCGTCAAGCTGGTTCTTGTCGCCGGTTTCGCGCTGCTCTCCCTTCAGGGCGTTTCCGAGCTGATCAAGCGGATCGCAACCGTTACCGGCCATATCAGCATCGACACGAAATACGAAAAGCCGCTGCAGTAACGCGCGCCTGGAGGAACAGATTTGTTTGATTTCGGCATCATTCCGCCGGCCATGTTCCTGGGCATGGTCGTATTCATGCTCTACGGCTTTCCGGTCGCCTTTTCACTGGCCGCCGTCGGCCTGTTTTTCGGCATCATCGGCATCGTCACCGGCCATTTCAACGAAGCCCTCCTACAGGCGCTGCCGCTGCGCTTCTTCGGCATCGTCTCCAACGATCTCTTGCTTGCCATTCCCTTCTTCACATTCATGGGCGCGGTGCTGGAGCGTTGTGGGCTGGCAGAAGACCTGCTCGAGGGCACCGGCAAGCTCTTCGGCGGCGTTCCCGGCGGCCTGGCCTATGCTGTCATCCTCGTCGGCGCCGTGCTTGGCGCGATCACCGGCACGGTGGCCGCCTCGGTCATCACCATGGGTGTGATTTCGCTGCCGATCATGCTGCGCTACGGTTACAATCCGCGCCTTGCCACCGGCGTCATCGCCGCCTCCGGCACGATCACCCAGGTGATCCCGCCCTCGCTGGTGCTCGTCGTTCTCGCCGACCAGCTCGGCAAATCGGTTGGCGACATGTATCGCGGCGCGATCGGCCCGTCGATCCTGCAGGTGGCGATCTTCGTGCTCTTCATCCTGGTCCTGTCGATCGTCCGGCCAAAATCGATGCCGCCACTGCCGAAGGAAGTGCGCGGCGACTTCAATTGGGCGCTGCTCGTGAAGGTGCTGATGGGCATGGTGCCCTCGATGGTGCTGATCTTCCTCGTGCTCGGCACGATCTTCATGGGCCTTGCGACGCCGACGGAAGCCGGCGCGCTCGGCGTCGTCGGCGCCATGGCGCTCGCGGCCATGAACCGGCGCCTCACCTGGCCGCTGATCCGCGAGGCGATGACATCGACCACGCATATCACTTCCATGGTTGTGATGATCCTGATCGGCTCCACCTGTTTCAGCCTGGTCTTTCAGGGCATGGACGGCTCGCACTGGATCGAGCACATGCTCTCGGGTATTCCCGGCGGCCCGGTCGGTTTCCTGATCTTCGTCAACATCTTCATCTTCGTGCTCGCCTTCTTCCTCGATTTCTTCGAGATCGCCTTCATCGTTATCCCGATGCTCGCCCCTGTCGCCTCCAATCTCGGCATCGACCTGATCTGGTTTGGCGTGCTGATCTGCGTCAATATGCAGACGAGCTTCATGCACCCGCCCTTCGGCTTCGCGCTCTTCTACCTGCGTTCGATCGCCGGCCGCGAGGTCAAGACCTCAGATATTTACATGGGTGCGCTTCCCTGGGTCGGCATGCAGCTGATCCTGGTGGCGATCGTGATCTTCTGGCCACAATCGGTGACCTACTGGCTGGACCATGGCCCGAAGGTCGACCCGAACTCGATCAAGATTGAAGTCCCGGGCTTTGGCAGCCAGCTCGGCCTGCCTCCGCTCGGCGGCAACAATGGCTCGCCGCAGACCCCGGGCTTGACCCTGCCACCGCTGAATGGCCTTCCGGGAGCGCCGGCGCCCGCCAAATAGTCAGCAAAAGCAAAACCCCGGATCGAAATCCGGGGTTCAGGTATCGTGTTCGCGTAAACCGCCAATGTCCAGCGGCGGAGGCTTATCAAATCTTACCTGCGCGCTGCTGGATCATCATGAACGTGTCGAACGTGTATTCCGAGAGCTGCATCCAGAGATAGGCATCCCGCTTGAAAGCGGTCTGGTCGTCGTAGATTTTCTTGAAATACTGGTTCGTGCCCGAGATTTCGCCGTAGATGCCCATCGCGGCCTGGAAGCAGGCCTCCATGATCTCCTGGCTGAACGGCCGTAGCGTTGCGCCTTCAGCTACAAGCTGCTTCAGCGCGCTCGGGTTCTTCGTGTCGTATTTTGCCAGCATGTTGGTGTTGGCGAAAGCGCAGGCGTCGGTGAGTGCTGCCTGATAGTGCTTCGGCAGGCTGCTCCATTTATCGAGATTGAAGAAGGCATGCACCGTCGGGCCGCCTTCCCACCAGCCCGGGTAATAGTAGTATTTCGCCACTTTGTGGAAGCCGAGCTTCAGGTCGTCATAGGGGCCGACGAATTCTGCAGCGTCGATCGTTCCTTTTTCGAGCGCCGGGTAGATGTCGCCGCCGGCGATCTGTTGGGGGATGACGCCGACCTTCTCCATGACGCGGCCGGCAAGACCGGCAATGCGCATCTTGACGCCCTTGAGATCGTCGAGAGTATTGATTTCCTTTCGAAACCAGCCGCCCATCTGCGCACCGGTATTGCCGGCCGGCAGGGCATACATTCCCTGTGTGGCATAGAACTCGTTCATCAGCGTATTGCCGTTGCCCTCGTAAAACCAGGCATTGGTCAGGCGGCTGTTCAGCCCGAACGGAATGGCCGTTCCGATGGCGTAGGTCGGGTCTTTGCCGACGAAATAATAGGAGGTGGTGTGGGCTGCTTCGACAGTGCCCGCCGCCACCGCATCGACGGCCTGCAGACCGGGGATGATTTCGCCGGCTGCGAAAGGCTGGATCGTGAAATTACCGTCCGTGGCAGCGGAAACATGCTTGGCAATATCTTCGGCGCCGCCATAGATCGTATCCAGGCTCTTCGGAAACGACGAGGTCATGCGCCAGGAAATCTTCGGGTTTTCCTGCGCAATTGCAGGCGCTGCCAAAGCAGTCGCGGCAACGGCACCGGCGCTGGCCGTTCCCGCCTTCTTCATAAATGAACGACGATCCATCAAAAACCTCCCGTATAGATGGCACTGCGCGGTCAATCCTCACCCCTACCCGCAGTAATGGCAAAGCTAAGCATGGCGGAAGAAGCGTTTCAAGCTTTAGTCTATTAGTCTTTGGGATCACGCCGCTTCTGTGGCACAAGCCACACATCCATCGAAATCAGCGGCTTAGCTGCAGCGTGCCGGCTACACCGCCTGAGCGCCGCAAATTTGGCCACCGCTTGCAGCCAAGCGTTGACTTCCCGGCCATTCTGGCTGCAGAAACGTCCGATATTGTTTTCTTCGGGGCACAAATGACGAAACCGATCGTTGCGATTCCCGCCGATATCCGCAGCCTTGACGGTGCAACTTGGCATGCCGTGCAGCACCAATATGTGCGCGCCGCGATGAATGCCGCCGGCGTGATGGCCTTCATCATTCCCGCCTTCGAGGAAGGTTATGACACCGATGCGATACTCGACCGGGTCGACGGTGTGCTGGTTTCAGGCTCGGCAAGCAATGTGCACCCCTCGCTCTACGGTCTCGAAGCCACCGATGCCGATGGCCCCTTTGACCCCGCCCGCGATGCGACGAGCCTGCCGCTGATCCGTCGCGCCATCGACCGCGCCATTCCGCTTCTTGCCATCTGCCGCGGCATTCAAGAATTGAATGTTTCGCTCGGCGGCTCGCTTGCCAGCGAAATTCAGGAGCAGCCGGGGATCTGGGACCATCGCAAGCCGGATGTCGGCGACCGCGACGGCATGTATGCTATCCGCCAGAGTGTCTTCATCAAAGAAGGCTCCTGCATTGCCGGCATCCTCGGCGCCGGCGAGATCCGCGTGAACTCGCTGCACCGGCAGGCAATCGCCAAGACCGCGCCTCGCCTGCAGGTGGAGGCCAAGGCAGAGGACGGGACGATCGAGGCCGTCTCTGTCATCGACGCCAAGGCCTTCGCCGTCGGTGTGCAGTGGCACCCGGAATATTGGGCGGAGACTGACAAGCCTTCGAACAAACTCTTCACCGCCTTCGGCGATGCCGTCAGAGATTACGCCGCCAGCAAGCTGCCGGCCCCGCCGGCGCAGGCTATCGCCTGAAACCGAAAGGCCGCCAAATCACTCCGCCGGCCTTTTCCTGAAGAAATCACTCAGCGACTGCCTTCAATCCTACGATGACGCTGGTTGGTGCCGTGGACACCATAGGGATATTGTCCCGGCGTCGGCGCACTGATCTCATTGAGTTTCGCTGTCTCTTCCTCGGATAGCACCAGCTTCGCAGCATCGAGATTATCGGCAAGCTGTTCGGAGGTGCGTGCGCCGAGGATGACCGAGGTCACGGCCGGGCGCGCGGCCACCCAGGAGAGCGCAACCTGCGCCATGCTGACGCCATGCGCTCTGGCGATCTCTTCGACCGCGCCGATGATATCCCATGTCCGCTCTTGCGCGTTTCGGGCCGCATAGGCTTCCCCGCCGCGATTGGGATTTTCACCGAGGCGCGTGGCTCCCGTCGGCATCTCGTCACGCTTGTACTTGCCGGTCAGCCAGCCGCCCCCGAGCGGCGACCATGGCAGCAGGCCCATGCCCGCATCCTGGCAGGCATCGACGATCTCGAGCTCGATGTCGCGCATCAGCAGGTTATACTGCGGCTGTAGCGTCACCGGCCGCGTATAACCCTGTGCCTTGGCGATTTCGGAGGCCTTGGCAATATGCCAGCCGACATAGTTGGAGAAGCCATAGTAACCGATCTTGCCCGCGCGAACGGCATCGTCGAGGAATCGCAGCGTTTCCTCGATCGGTGTCAGCGCATCCCAGGCATGCATCTGGTAAAGATCGATATGCTCGACATCGAGGCGACGCAGCGAGTCGTTCAGCGCCTGATTGAGGTGGCGGCGCGAAAGGCCAATGTCGTTCGGCCCGTCACCCATCGGGAAGCGGCCCTTGGTGGCGATCACGGCCTGCTTTGCTTCTGTCGGGCGTGCCTTAAGCCAGCGGCCGATGATCTCCTCCGATGCACCAGCGCTGTAGACGTCAGCGGTGTCGATAAAATTGCCGCCCCAGGCAAAATAGTCGTCGAGTATCTTGAAGGAAGCCGCCTCATCGGACTCCTTCCCGAACGTCATTGTACCCAGGCAATAAGCGGTGACGACGGCCCCGCTGGGACCGAGCTTGCGATAATCCATTTCTGCCTCCTTCCGGAGGCGCCCGCTGCCCGCGCGAAAGTCGCCGGGCGGAGCAGACGCTCCCCGATCAAATCGCTATGTGTGTGCTTGAGACGGCGAGATGCCGCCGATGATAATTGCGGTCGCTGGGAATGACGCGGCCGGGGCTAACCATAGCCAATCCTTCCCCGCTGACCAAGTGGGAAACTGGAAAAAGACCAAGGGCAAAATAGGAATAAACGAAAACACTCCTCCGCCTTCACGAAAGGAGTGCGTAGAGACCTATTGTTTGACCGGTGTTTCGGCAACCGGTGTCACCGGCTTGCCCTGCTCGAACCAGGAGATGAGGTTCTCCACCACCAGATCCGCCATGGCATTGCGCGTCGGGATGGATGCCGAGCCGACATGCGGCACCAGGACCGTATTCGGTGCGGAAAGCAGACCGGGCGGCACGTTCGGCTCGTCATAGAAGACATCGAGGCCGGCGCCACCGATGGTGCCTGCATTCAGCGCAGCAATCAGCGCATCCTCATCCATCGTCCAGCCGCGGCCGACGTTGACGACGACGCCATCAGGGCCGAGCACAGAAAGAACCTCCGCATTGATCGTTTTATGCGTCTGCGGCGTCTTCGGCACGATCGCAATTAGCGTATCGACGGCCTCGGCAAGCCCCTTCAGCGTCGGGTGATAATCATAGGGCGCATCGGCATGGCGCGAGCGGGTGTGATAGCTGATCTTCACCTTGAAGGGTTCCAGTCGCTTGGCGATCTCAAGACCGATGCGGCCAAGGCCATAGAGGCCAACATGGCGGCCTTTCAGGGAAAAGCGCGTCAATGGATAGGCAGAACCCGACTTCCAATTGCCGTCCCGAAGCCAGGCCTCGGCCTTCGGCAGCTCGCGAATGGCGTTGAGCAGAAGAGCAATGGCTGTGTCGGCCACCTCGTCGTTCAGCACGTCGGGCGTGTTGGTGACGACGATGCCCTTCGAACCTGCAAGCTTGGCATCGATGCCGTCGTAACCGACGCCGAAACTGGCAACGATCTCTAGCGCAGGCAATTGCTCGAACCATGCCGCCGGGAAAGCGCCGCTGATGGCTACGCCGCGAATGCGTTTCACCACCTCGGCATCAAGCGCCAGCGTCTCTGCGCGCTCGACGCCGATGACCTCGAAGCGCTCCTTCAGTCGGGCGAGAACACGATCATGGATCTTCCCGGGAACGAGAACGGCAATACGGGGCATGGCTTTTCCTCTTGGCTTCGGCGGTCAGATACGCGGCCGATAGGGACTGGTGGACTGGCGGATCCGCATTTCCGGCTTGATGAGATGGATGCCATCAGGCTCATGGCTGCCGGCTAACCGATCAAGTAGGGCGCGGGCCGCAAGACGTCCAACCTCCGTCTGCCCGTTCCAGACGGTCGTCAGCGCCGGCGTGGCGATCGAAGCCTCTTCCAGATCGTCATAGCCGGTGACCGAAATATCGCCGCCGGGCACGAGGCCGGCACGCGCTATGCCGTTCATGAGACCGATAGCGACCAGGTCGTTCCAGCAGACGGCCGCCGTCGGCTTCTGCGGCAGGGACAGGAAATGCACGGCAGCTTCGAACCCGCCTTGCTTGGAGCGAGGACCAGGAATGCGCAGATTCGGATCGACCTCGATGCCGGCCTTGCGCAGTGCGTTGACGTAGCCCTGATAACGGTCGCGCCCGGTCGACGTCTGGTCCGTACCACCGATCATCGCGATCGTCCGGTGGCCGAGGCCGATCAGGTGGTTGGTGGCGAGCGAAATGCCGTAGCTGTCGTCGCCGCGATAGGTCGGCACATCCTGGCTGTCCATCGAGCGGGCGACAAGGATTGCCGGCATGCCGTTTTCTTCGGCAAGTTGAATATCTTCCGGCGGCGTGCCGATGGCCGGCGACATGATCACCCCGTCCCCGCCGAGCTGCAGCAGGGTTTCAATGAAGGTGCGCTGCTTTTCGACGGAATCGTAATGGTTGGAAAGAATGAAAGTATGGCGGCTGCGATCGAGTTCGCTTTCGATCGCCTTCAGGATTTCCCCGTAGAACGGGTTCATGATGTCATGCACGACCACGCCAATAATGCCGGAGCGCGAGGTGCGCAGGCTGGCAGCGCGGCGATTGTAAATGTAGCCAAGCGTGCGGGCCTGTTCCTTGATCTTTTCGCGGGTATTGCCTGCAACAAGGGGGCTGTCGCGTAAGGCGAGAGAAACAGTCGCCGTTGATATGCCGAGCGTTTCGGCGATCGTCGAAAGCTTGATCTTCTGAGCCACGTCTCCTCCTCCAGGCAACGCGTGAAGCTGGTCGAGGCTGCCGCAACGCAACAGCCTTAAAAAGTTTAATTAAAAGATTTAAGCGGCGCAGGCAATTCGCCTTTGAGGAAATTTTCAATCTTCCTCATCTTCATCCGCATGCATGGCTTCGGCCTGCAGATTGGCATCGACCGCCTTGAGCAGGCGTACGAGATTACGGATCTCTTTTTCGGAAAAATCGAGCGTTGCGAGCTTATCGCAGGAGGAGGCGGCAAGCTCGATCGCCTTCACGCTGCCGCGCCCGAGTTCGGTGAGATAAACTTTGGTGAGGCGGGCATCCTCGGCATCAGGCTTGCGCTCCAGGAATCCCTGCGCCTCCATGCGGCCGATGGTCCGGGTCATGGTAGGCGCCTTGACACCGAGCTTCTGGGCGAGCCCACCAGCCGTCATGCCATCGCTTTCGGCAAGAGAAAGAATGACTCCGTCTTGGCCTGCATAGAGCCCGCTTTCCAGCAAATTGCGTGACAGGACCGTACGCATGGAGCGGGCAGCCTGCGTCAGAGCCGGCGAAAGATCGACAAGCGTATACTCGGTCTGGTCCTTCTTTTTCTTGCGCTTCTTGCCGTCCTTATGCTTCTTGCCCATTGCCATCCCTTTGATCTTTAAGCACTGCCCAGGCTGCGTTATGACATTGCCCATCATTTCGTCATAAACAAGAGGCAAGGCCGATGTTGGTTCCGTCGTTCCGTTTCGAGGACAATGATCCCGCACTTGCGCCGGAGACACGCCGCCATTGGATAGCGGTCCTGCCACTCGGCGCCCATGAGCAGCACGGTCCGCATCTACCCTTTGAAACCGACGCATTGATCGCGCAGGGCATCGTCAACAGGCTCAAAACCGCCCTGCCGGCCGGTTTGCCTGTCACCGTACTCCCTGTCGAATCGGTCGGCTACTCCTTAGAGCATATGGATGTTGAAGGAACGAAGACGCTCTCCTTTGATGCAGCCGTAAAGCGCTGGCTCGATACCGCTGAAAACCTCTCGAAGCTCGGTATCCGCAAACTCGTGATGCTGAATGCCCATGGCGGCAACTCGCCACTGATGACCATCGTCGCAACGGAAGCGCGCGTGCGCTTCAACATGCTGGCTGTTGCCACCAGCTGGACCCGCTTCGGCGTGCCTGATGGTGTGATCTCACCTGATGAAAAGGCGATCGACATTCACGGCGGCGATATCGAAACGTCGGTCATGCTCGCCCTCTATCCGGAGAAGGTGGATATGGCGAAGGCAACCGACTTCCCTTCCCGGCAGACAGAATTCGTCCAGCGCTTCAAGCACCTGCGCGCCTATGGCCCGCATGCCTTCGGCTGGAAGATGTCGGATCTCAATCCACAGGGCGCGGCCGGCAATGCCGCGAAGGCGACTGCAGCAAAGGGCGAGGCGCTGATTGCTCATGCTGTGAACGGATTGGTGGAGCTGCTGCAGGATATCGATGCCTTCGACGCAGAAACGCTGTGATAAACACGCGGCTTTGCAGACAGAGCAATGTGATCTTATAACATACAAAACCCTTTGAACTGCCGCTTCCAAGCGCCTATATGAAACCGACCAATTCCGGCCCCGGACGTTGCCCTCGGGGTCAAGGCCCTATTCCTAGAGGTTCTCATGACCGACGCGATCCAGACACAGCAGAAGCCCATCCCCGTAACCGTGCTCACCGGTTATCTCGGCGCGGGCAAGACGACGCTGCTTAACCGCATTCTTTCTGAAAACCATGGCAAGAAATATGCAGTCATTGTCAACGAGTTCGGCGAAATCGGCATCGACAACGACCTGATCGTCGAATCCGACGAAGAAATCTACGAAATGAACAATGGCTGTGTGTGCTGCACGGTCCGCGGCGATTTGATCCGTGTCGTCGAGGGCCTGATGCGTCGCCCCGGCCGCTTCGACGGCATCATCGTCGAAACCACCGGCCTTGCCGATCCGGTTCCGGTTGCCCAGACCTTCTTCATGGATGACGATGTCCGCGCCAAAACCGAGCTCGACGCCGTCGTTGCCCTCGTCGATGCCAAGCATCTGCCGCTGCGCCTGAAGGACAGCCGTGAAGCCGAAGACCAGATCGCCTTCGCCGACGTCGTCATCATCAACAAGACCGATCTCGTCACGCCGGAAGAACTGGCTCAGATCGAGGATATCGTGCGTGCCATCAACCCGGCCGCCCGTGTCTACAAGACGAGCCGCTCCGGAGTCGATCTCGCCCGCGTCCTGGACCAAGGCGCCTTCAACCTCGAGCGCGCACTGGAAAACGATCCGCACTTCCTCGAGCACGGCCATGACGATCATGTCTGCGGCCCGGATTGCGATCACCATGATCATGACCATCATCATCATCATGATCATGACCACGACCATCATCACCATGGCCAGATGTCGGCCATCCACGACGTGACGGTGCAGTCCGTTTCGCTGCGTGGCGGCGAGATGAACCCCGAGCGTTTCTTCCCCTGGATCCAGAAGATCACCCAGACGCAGGGTCCGAACATCCTTCGTCTGAAGGGCATCATCGCTTTCAAGGACGACGCCGAGCGTTATGTCGTCCAGGGCGTACACATGATCATCGAAGGCGACCATCAGCGTCCCTGGAAGGATGGTGAAAAGCACGAGACCCGTCTCGTCTTCATTGGCCGCGATCTCGATCGCGCGAAGCTCGAAGAATCCTTCAAGGCCTGCGAGGCTGCCGCCTGATGCCAACAGTTGCACCGCTTGATCTCGACGGCCACGTTCTGGCCGTCGATTTTTTAGGTGATGTCCCCTTTTTCGCGAATGCCAGTGGTACCTTTCACCGGCTCGAAGGAACTGACAAGGTCATCGAGGCCCATCAAGGCATGTTGGCGGCGATCCGCGATCCCTACAGCGAAAGCCTTATTTCAGGCGGTGAGGATGGCAAGGTGTTGCGCATTAGCGCTGACGGCAGCGTCAGCGAGATCGCGTCCGCGCCGCGCAAGTGGATCTCACAGGTCGCAGCCGGCCCCCAGGGCGCCGTGGCCTATGCCTACGGGAAGAGCACACTTGTACGTCTGGCCGACGGCACGACCAAGGAATTCCCCGAGGAGCGCACAGTCGAAGGCCTCGCCTTCGCTCCGAAGGGTCTGCGTATTGCCGCAGCCCGCTACAACGGCGTCTCGCTGCACTGGGTCGGCATGAGCGCGAAGCCTGTCGATCTCGAATGGAAGGGCGCACATACCGGCGTAACCTTCTCGCCCGACGGCAATTTCCTCGTCACGTCCATGCAGGAAAATGCGCTGCACGGCTGGAAGCTCGACGTCAAGTCGGGCGCCGAAGCCCGCCATATGCGCATGACAGGCTATCCTGCCAAGGTAAAGTCACTCTCCTGGTCTTCCAAGGGCAAGTGGCTCGCCTCCTCCGGAGCGCCGGCCGCTATCGTCTGGCCTTTCCAGGGCAAGGACGGCCCGATGGGCAAGGCGCCGCTGGAGCTCGGCACGCGCGCCAACATCATGGCAACCGCTGTGAAATTCCATCCGGCCGAGGATATCCTCGCGATCGGCTTCATCGACGGCATGATCCTCGCCGTACGTCTCGCCGACAGCAAGGAAGCTCTGCTGCGCCGTCCCGGCAAGGGTGCGATTACCAGCATGAGTTGGAGCAAGAACGGCAAGCTGCTCGCCTTCGCCTCTGAAGCCGGCGATTGCGGTGTGGTGGATATCGCGGCGGACTGATTTCTTGGCTCTCGAAGTGGCGCCACTGGATTGCGGGGATGCGTATCAAGCGGCGATGGTGCGGCGTAACGCGCTATGGCGAGCATTGCCGCATCTTCGCGATAGGCATACAGTCGAGGAAGACGAAGCCTACTGGCGAACACATCTTCTGGCGGAGTGCGTGGTTCTAGGCGCTTTCCTTGACGGCAGGCTTGCTGGCGTTATTGCCTACGGGAATGGCTGGATCGAGCAGCTCTATGTTCTGCCCGATGTCCAGGGCGCGGGGATTGGCACAAGGCTTCTCTCCTTGGCAATGAACGACATGGACGACATCCGCGTCTGGACCTTTCAGCAAAATCGCCGCGCTCGCGCCTTCTACAAATCACGCGGCTTCTCACCCGTCAAAGAAACCGATGGCAGCGGCAACGAGGAAAATGAGCCCGACGTGCTCTATCATTGGCGTCGCCTGCCGGAACCGGTGTATAGTGCCGATGCACGCCACCGTTGACATTTTGGCTGCGCACAGATTGCAAGAACAGGGATCCGCGAATGAAAGCTTCGAATAATGCCGCCAGGGAGCTGGGCGTCTTCGCATCCGTCTGGTCGGCAATCCGTGCCGAAGCGGCGGATCTCGCGGCGCGCGAGCCTACGCTGCGGACTTTGCTCGAAATGCAGATCATCGGCGCAGATAGCGATGCTGAGATCATTGCGCGGGTAATCTCCGCACGCCTCGCAGTGGCGAAGGTCGATCCCGAAGACCTCTTCCGGCTGTTTCATGACATATTGCTGGAGCATGCCGATATAAGCGCCGCCATTGAAGCCGATCTTCTGGCCGTGCGCGAGCGCGATCCTGCCTGCACCACCTATCTGCATGCACTGCTGAACCTCAAAGGTTTCCATGCGCTGCAGACACACCGCATTGCCCACGCGCTCTGGACCGACGGTCGTCTCGAGATTGCCAGCTGGGTTTCCAACCTCGCCTCGCTGGTCTTCGGCCCGGATATCCATCCGGCTGCAAGGATTGGTTCCTCAATCATGCTCGACCACGGCTCGGGCATCGTGATTGGCGAAACAGCCGTCATCGAAGATGAAGTCTCCATCCTGCAGAACGTTACGCTCGGCGGCACGGGCAAGGAAACTGGAGACCGCCACCCGAAAATCCGCCATGGCGTGATGATCGGCGCCGGTGCAAAGATCCTCGGCAATATCGAGATCGGTGCTTTCAGCAAGATCGCGGCCGGCAGTGTCGTGCTGAAGCCGGTCCCGGCCCATTGCACGGTTGCCGGTGTTCCGGCTGCCGTCGTGCGCATTCATCGCAATGACGAAATCCCCGCCGAAACCATGGATCAGAATATCTGAGGGAAGGCGGACTGCTCAAACGGCCTGACTTGCAGTTCCGCTTAGCGGCACGACATAATGCGCAGCACAAGCTCAAAAGCGCATCGGAAGGAGACCGCATGGCTCGCGTGATCGTCATCGGAGCAACAGGACATGTCGGCACCTATCTCGTACCCCGCCTCGTCGAGGCCGGCCATGAGGTGGTGGCGATCAGTCGCGGGGCGGCCACGCCCTACAAGGCGAATGATGCATGGAGCCATGTCGATATCAGGCGCATGGATCGCGTAGCGCTCGAGGCGGAAGGCCGCTTCGGCCATGAGATTCGTGCGCTGGAAGGCGAGATCGTCATTGACATGATCTGCTTCAGGCCTGACAGCAACGAACAGCTTGTGACAGCCCTCGAAGGCCGTGTCGACCATTTTCTTCATACTGGCACGATCTGGACGCACGGTTTTTCCACCGTCGTGCCGACGCCCGAGGAGGCACCGAAAAGGCCTTTCGGTGACTACGGCGTGAACAAAGCGGCGATTGAAACCTATCTGCTCAGGATGGCGCGGGAGAAGAATTTTCCTGTAACCCTCGTCCATCCCGGCCATATCGTCGGCCCCGGCTGGAACCCCCTGAACCCGGCCGGTCATTTCAATTCCGATGTCTTCACCACGCTCGCGCGCGGCGAAACGCTTGCCCTGCCGAATTTCGGCATGGAAACGGTGCATCACGTCCATGCCGACGATATCGCTGAGCTCTTTATGGCGGCCATCGCAAAGCCTGAGGCAGCGATCGGCGAGGCTTTCCATGCGGTGTCGGAAAAGGCAATCACGCTGCGGGGTTATGCCGAAGCGATGGCCGCCTGGTTCGGCAAGGAAGCGAAGCTGGAATTCCTTCCCCACGAAGCCTGGGCGGAAAAGCAAGACCCCGACGAAGCCAAGGCCACTTGGGAGCACATCGCCCGCAGCCCCAACTGTTCGATGGAAAAAGCCCGCCGGCTGCTCGGATTCACGCCGCGGCACAGCTCCCTGCAAGCCGTCCAGGAAGCCGTCCGCTGGCTGATCGAGAATGGCCGCGTCGAGGCAAAGGCGCCTTCAACCATCAAAGATAGCCCTTAAACAAAAAGCCCCTCCCGGAGAATGGGAGGGGCTTTGCCGGTCAGGCCGCCTTCCGGACCGGCACGCCGGCCAGCATACGTCCCGAGGGGACGATCATGCCGGCTGCGCCGCCAAGCCAGCCCTCGACGAGCTCCAGCGCAAGGAAGCGCGAGCGTTCGAACGGGCCGGGCATGACGAGGTGACGAGCCTTCTCGGCAAAAAAGCCGAAACGCTCGTAATAGTCCGCATCGCCGACGAGCAGGATCGCACCGTGGCCGCGGTTCTTTGCTTCGAGGATCGCCGCACGCATCAGCGCCGAGCCGATGCCTTTTCCACCATGCCTGCCGTCGACGGCAAGCGGGCCGAGCAGCAGGGCGTCAAGCGGCGTGCCCTCTTTGTTGATACCGGCTTCGACGTTCCACAAGCGCACCGTGCCGATAACACGACCGTCACGGTCGCGCGCGACCAGCGCCAGGCCTTCGGCCGGTACACGGTTGCGGCGGATCATTTCCGAAGACTTCTTGCGGCGATCCGGACCCATGACGCGATCGAGCAGGGTTTCGCGCGCGACGACGTCGGAGGGATTCTCCATGTCGATGGTGAAAGTAACAGGCGCAAAGAAAGCGCGGACAGAATCAAGAACAGCGGCCATCTTGGCCTCCCGTACCCAATACCGTTATCAGCGGTGATGACTGGAAATTGTGAAATTGCCGCCCCGGCTGGCTACGGGGCAGGCAGGAACAAGACCTTAGATGACGTAGGCCTTCAGCGGGTCGAAACCGTTGAAGGCGACCGCCGAATAGGTCGTCGTGTAGGCGCCGGTGCCTTCGATCAAGACCTCGTCGCCGATCGTCAGCGTGATCGGCAGCGGATAGAGGTTTTTCTCGTACAGCACGTCGGCTGAATCGCAGGTCGGACCGGCGATCACGCAGGGCTCCATCTCGTCTCCGTCGCGCTCGGTGCGGATCGGATAGCGGATGGCCTCGTCCATGGTTTCGGCGAGACCGCCGAACTTGCCGATGTCGAGGAAGACCCAGCGGGCATCGTCATTGTCCGACTTCTTGGAAATCAGCACGACTTCAGCCTTGATGACACCTGCATTGCCGACCATGCCGCGGCCCGGCTCGATGATCGTCTGCGGGATCTGGTTGCCGAAATGCGTACGCAGCGCCTGGTAGATCGACTTGCCGTAAGCTTCTGCCGACGGAACATCGCGCAGGTACTTCGTTGGGAAGCCGCCGCCCATGTTAACCATCTGCAGGTGGATGCCCTGCTTGGCAAGCTGGACGAAGACGCGCTTGGCATCGGCAAGAGCCGAGTCCCAGGCATCGACCTTGGTCATCTGCGAACCGACATGGAACGAGACGCCGTAGGACTGCAGGCCGAGCTGATGAGCGTAGACGAGAACGTCGACAGCCATCTGCGGAACGCAGCCGAATTTGCGCGACAGCGGCCATTCAGCGCCTTCACCATCGGTCAGGACGCGGCAGAAAACGCGCGCACCCGGAGCGGCCCGGGAAATTTTCTCGACTTCCTCGTGGCTGTCGACGGCAAAGAGGCTGACGCCGAGCGCATGCGCACGGGCAACGTCGCGTTCCTTCTTGATCGTGTTGCCATAGGAAATACGGGCTGCGGTCGCACCGGCTTCGAGCGCCATTTCGATTTCAGCGACAGACGCGCAATCGAAGTTGGAGCCGAGACCTGCGAGCAGCTTTAGGACTTCCGGGGCCGGGTTGGCCTTGACGGCATAGTAGATGGCGCTGTCAGGCATGGCGTGACGGAAGGCATGGAAATTGTCACTGATCACGTCGAGGTCAACCACGAGGCAGGGACCGTCGGGACGTCGGGTTGCGAGAAAGTCGCGGATGCGCTGGGTGGTCATATCGATTCCCTCTTCCAATTCCAGAGCTCCGGGGTCAACCGGAGGACAAAGGGCATGCAAGAACCGCTCAGGAACCAGCCGGTGGAGACCCCGGATCCTTGACAGCGCTTGATGCGCGGATAGTGAACCAACGCCGCGGATGCGGTATAGGTTCGGCTTTGTCTGCCATGGATTGGAGGGAATATCCCTGCCGCACTTCCGGCAATGAAGGTGTGCCTCTTCAGTAACCCCCGCTGATGGAAAGCAGGGAGAGAACAAAAAGGCCCGCACCGTCGTTGCTTCAGGCGTCCTCGCATTTTCCGGTTGGCCGGAATAGCGACTGGAGGGGTTAATTCCAGGTACCTTACCGATTTCCTCACCAATTCGAGGGTTCGGCGGACACCCATGGGCACGTGCGACTTTGGGCTGAGTGGGAGATAAGAATATTTGCCTTCACAATCAAGAGAAATTTTGTCCCGCCGCCCAAAAAAATAATTGAACGATGAAGGACAATTTGTTCAACCTCCTTCAACAGATTTGGAGGACCGCCCATGGACACCCTGACCCGCATACGTGCCTTCATCGATGTCGTTGAAGCAGAAGGCTTTTCCGCCGCGGCACGTCGCACTGGGCGCTCAAAGGCGCTGCTCTCGAAATACGTGCGTGAACTGGAGGATGAGCTCGGCGCTCTACTGCTCAATCGCACCACCCGGCAATTCTCGATGACAGAGGCCGGTCATACCTATTATCGCACTGCTTCCGACATCCTGAAGGAGATCGACAACCTCGCTGATCTCGTGCGGGAGAACAATGCGCAGCTGAAGGGCCGCCTGAAGGTCTCCGTGCCGCGTACCTTCGTCGATGCCGATGTCGGCCAGTCGTTGATCGACTTCGCCAAGGAAAATCCAAACCTGCAATTGGAGATCGCCGCCGACGACCGGTTCGTCGACCTGATCGAGGAAGGCTTCGACGTCGCGGTCCGCGTGACCAAGCTCGAAGATTCCGGTATGATCGCCCGCAAGATTTCGGATTTCCGCGTCCATATCTGCGCCACACCGGAATTCCTGGAGCGGTACCCCAATATTGAGCATCCGGCCGATATCTCCAATGTGCCCTTCATCGTCGATACCAATTCCCGCAGCCAGACAAGCATCCGCTTCTACAACCCCGACAACACCTCCTTTGCGGTCGCCGTGTCCGGACCGATGGAAGTCAACAGCCCGCACGCGACGCTGCGCGCTGCGCTGTCTGGGATCGGCATTGCGCTGATTCCTGACTTCATCGCTCGCAAACCGATCGAGGATGGCAGGTTGGTGACGTTGTTCAACGACTATATTCCGACCGACCGCGGCATCTATGCTGTCTACCCGCACCGCCGCTATCTGCCGGCAAAGGTCAGGATCTTCGTGGATTACCTCCACAACTGGTTCAAGAAGCATTCCTGATAGAGGGATAGCGCGCCCAAGCGTCGCAGGACCGGTCCCAATTCCGTCCCATTTTCTGGTGAGAAATCACCCAACCGAACAGGGCAACGGGTAAGCATGAAAAGATCGACACTTTTGACGGTTGGGCTTCTTTCACTGGCCCCCGCCACCGCCTTCGCCCATCCGCATATCTTCGTGGAGGCACGGCTGGAAATCGTCGCAGCACCTGACGGCAGCATTCAGGAGCTGCGCAATGTCTGGCGTTTCGACGAGGTCTTCTCCTCTTCGGTCGTCATGGATTTCGACAAGAACACCGATCTGAAACTGGAGCCGAACGAACTCGCCGAGGTCGGCAAGACGGTCCGGGATTCGCTCGCTGACTACGATTATTATATGAACCTGACGATCAACGGGAAGAACATCACCGTTCAGAAGCCCGACATCATCCATGTCGACTACAAGGAAGGTCAGCTTCTGATGTTTTTTGCGGTCAAGCCGGTCGAAAAGATGCCGCTGAAAGGAAAGCTGTCCTTCGGCGTCTATGATCCGACGCTCTACACCTCGATCGACTTTCCGACCGACAACGAACTCGCGACAGTCGGCGACGGTTTCAAGGCTTGCAAGCGCGCCGTCGTGCGCCCGGATGCGGACCAGGTGATTTCTGAAAACAAGCAGTCGCTGACCGATGCTTTCTTCAACGATCCGACTGGTACCAATATGTCGAAACTCTTTGCCACACGGCTGGAGGTCACATGCTGACAAAACGCCTGCCGCTCGCCCTGCTCGCGTTCGCTGTCATGGTCGTGACTGTCCATGCGCAATCGCCGCTCGGTATCGGCACGGCGGAACCGAGCTTCCAGCCGACGGGTGGGCCGCTCGCGTCTCTGTTTCTCTACGTGAACTACGAGCAGCAGGCCTTTTATCGTGCGCTGACCGGCGCGCTGAAAGCCATGCGCGAAGACCCTTGGCGGCTGTCCTCGCTCATCGGCCTCTCCTTCGCCTATGGCATCTTTCATGCCGCTGGCCCCGGCCACGGCAAGGCGGTCATCTCATCCTACATGATCGCCAACGAGGTCGAGCTTCGGCGTGGCGTCGTGATCTCCTTCATCTCAGCCTTCGTCCAGGGCGTCATGGCTGTCGTACTTGTCGGCGGCGCGTGGCTAGTGCTGCGTGGCACCGGTATCACCCTGACCATGGCAACACAGGCGATGGAAATCACAAGCTTCGTGATGGTCATCCTCTTCGGTGGCTGGCTACTCTTCCGCAAGCTGCGCTCGATGGCCGGCAGGCTGCCACGCCGTCAGCTCATGGCAACGCCCGCCGGACCCGTCAGCATGATGCTGGACTGGAAGGATAATGCCGCACACCGCCAAAACCCTAATTTCAGCTTCAACGGCAAGGCGCAGGCCGTCGAGCGTGACCATACCTATATACCAGGCATGGTCTGCGAGACCTGCGGCAATTCACACTTGCCAGATCCCGCGCTGGTCAGCGGCGACAAGTTCAGCGTCCGCGAGGCGTGGTCGGCGGTAATCGCCGTGGGCTTACGGCCCTGCTCCGGCGCACTGCTGGTCATGACCTTCTCGCTGCTGAACGGGCTTTATCTCGGCGGCATGCTCTCGGTCGTCGCCATGTCGCTCGGCACCGCGATCACCGTGGCAATCCTCGCTACACTTGCCGTCACCGCCAAGAGCACGGCAGTTCGTCTCTCCGGCCGCGGCTCGTCAGCCTCCGTCTGGATCGGCAATGCGATCGAGATCCTGGGAGCAATTCTCGTGATCCTGATGGGCGTGTTGCTGCTCGGAGCCTCCCTGCAGGGATAGCCTCACGGCTTTCTGCTGCGCTGGTAGCGCGCCCGTAGCCAGAATATGCCGAAGAAACACATCAGCAGGCAGACGCCGACGATGACCGCCAATGCCGGCGAAAAGCTGCCGATCCACAGCACGATGGTCGGCAGGAAGTAGATCACCAGCCCGGCGCAAAGCAGAATGATAGCGGCGGCGATCGCCTGCGAACGGCTTTCCGGGCTCATGAATAGCTCACTCCTCTTTTCCGGGAGTGGATAGGCCAGCCGCCCCGCAAAGGCAACCGGCCCTGATGCCACTGGACCCGCAGATTGCTGCGAGTTCTCAAGATCACTGCGAGCGAGTGACCTTGGCAGAGGAAACCGTCGCTTCGATGTGATCGACCAGCTGATCGGGCAGGCCGAGCCGGCCCGCAAGCAGATCGAGATAGCCGCGTTCGGCCCGTGAATCCGGCTCTATCGTCAGGCGCGAGGCGGTGTAGAGTTCGACTTTCTGCTCCTCCGTCACCGCCGCCGCGACAAGCGCATCGATATCGGTCGGCTCCGAAAGCTCACGTTCGATGAAGCTCGCCGCCTCGCCACTGACGTCAGCGGCCTTGACCTTGTCCATGATGAGGGCGCGTTCCGCGTCGTCGATATGACCGTCAGCCTTGGCGGCAGCGATTATGGCTCGGATAAGCACAAGCACGAATTCATTGCTGGTCGCAGGTGAAGCCGACCCAAAGCCGGATTCGGCAGGCGGCGGCAGGAGGACGGGATTGTTCGCCGTTGGCGCATCGGAGGGCGCTGCGGGTGCTTGCCCAGCCTGATAGTTCTTCCAGGCTTGGTAACCGAGGCCCGCAATGGCCGCGAGACCGCCGATGGTAATGGCATTACCTGCGATGCTGCGGCCGGTCTTGGTACCGAGAAGCACGGCGGCAAGCGCGCCGGTCTTCAGGGGATTGTCCTTGGCCACTTGAATCGCATCGCCTGCCCGGTCGCGCACGCTGCCGCCCACGCCCGGCACCTGCGAGCCCAGAAACTGATCGAGTAGTTTCTTCGCGTCGAACATGTCCTCGTCTTCTCCCTGTTTAAGGCTGAAGGGGAACATAGGGTTGCGACTGTCGAAATACAAACGAGGGCGGCGCGACTACCTTGGTCATTCATTGGGCTGCGAAGCCGGCAAGCGTCGAAGACTCAGCTCTTTAGCGCGAAAGCTTCGGAGGCGAGCTTGGTGATACCTGCCCAGTCACCCGCAGCAACCAACTCCTTCGGCGCGACCCACGAACCGCCGACGCAGATGACGTTCGGCAGTGCCAGATAGTCGTTGGCATTCTTCAGCGAGATGCCGCCTGTCGGGCAAAAGAACGTGCCGGCGAGCGGCGACGACAGCGCCTTCAGATAGGCAGCACCGCCGGCCTGCTCGGCCGGGAAGAACTTCAGCACCTGATAGCCTTCTTCGCGCAAAGCCATCACTTCGCTTGCTGTCGCAGCGCCCGGCAGCAACGGCACCGGTGAATCGGCTGCGGCATCCAGAAGCTCCTGGGTCGTGCCTGGGCTGACGATGAACTTGGAGCCTGCCTGTACGGCTGCCTCCCAGTGTGCGGCATTGAGGATCGTGCCAGCGCCGACTTCCGCGCCTTCCACTTCCGCGGCGACCGCGCGCACCGCATCGAGAGCGGCCGGCGTGCGCATGGTGATCTCGATGGCTCTCAGACCGCCGGCAACGAGCGCTTTCGCGAGCAGGACGGCCGATTTCGCGTCCTCAACGATCAGGACTGGAACAACGGGCTGGAGTTTCAGGATGGAAAGGAGTCTTTCTGTCTTCTCGCCCATGGCCACGGTTCCCTTAAACGATTGAAATCGGCTTTCGAATAGCGCCCTCACGGAGGCTTGTCGAGATAAAACCAGCCCCTACGACAAGACGGGTATTAAATCACTGGAAATTGGGGTAGCGTGCCACCGATCGTCACAAAAGGTTCATTTGCATGGCGAAAGAGATCGAACGGAAGTTCCTCGTGCGCGGTGAAGCATGGCGCTCTGCCGCAGAGTCCAAATCGGTCCTGAAACAAGGCTATATCGCCTCGATGGAAGACCGCTCCGTGCGGGTTCGCATCCTTGACGAGAAGACCGCGCGGTTGACGATGAAAATCGGCCGCGGCACCCTCACCCGCGATGAATTCGAGTATGAGATCCCCGTCTCCGACGCCGAGGAGCTTTTGGAAAACGCTATCGGTGTCATCATCGAAAAGACGCGCTACCGCGTCCCCTATGAAGGTTTCGTCTGGGAGGTCGATGTCTTTGCCGGCGCCCATCGCGGCCTCGTCATCGCCGAAGTCGAGATGCGGGCCGAAACTGATAATCCTCCGCTTCCCACCTGGCTCGGCCGCGAGGTCACCGGCGATTTCCGCTATTCCAATCAGGCACTTGCCACAGAATTCGAGCACGATAGGCATGGGCTATCGCATACGGCCTGAGGCCGACTTTACCGATGAGTTCCGAAGCGCGGCCGAGGAGCAACTTTCGCGCGCCATTTCCGTTCTGGAGGAGCGGCCCGAAGGCGCCCATGAGGCGATCCACGCTTTCCGCAAGAATATGAAGCGGCTGCGTTCGCTCTATCGCCTCGTGTCCCGCGAAGTACCGGATTTTCAGAAGCGAGAGAACGGGCGGCTTAGGGACGCGGCAAAATCGCTCTCGGCCATTCGCGATGCCGCAGCAATCGTCGGTACCGGCCGCTACCTGAAGGAGAACGCTCGTAACACGGAAGAGGCAGAGGCGCTCAGCCGCATTGTTTCCATTCTGGAAGCGCGTCGCGATTGGATGGCGGAAGCCGAAAGCGGCCTCGAGCAACGGCTGCACGATACCGCCGGCACGCTGCGGGAAGCAATTGCAGCGCTCGACGATGTCGGCTTCGACAAAAGCCACCGCAAGAATGCCCGTATGCTTGCAAAAAGCTGGCGCAGGACGGCATCGCGCGCCAGGAAAGCGCTCGATGCCTGCCACGAAAACCCGGCTGCAGGAGATTTTCATGAGCTGCGCAAGCGCACCTACGATTATCGCCTCTATCACGCGCTTCTGCGCGATGTCTGGCCAAGCGCCATGAAGGCCAAGCGCGACTTCGCCAAGGACCTTGTCGAACGTCTCGGCCACATCAACGATCTCGCCGTGCTTTCAGGTCTGGTGGAGGCAGAGCCGCAGCTCTTCACCCGCAGCGACGACCTCGCCCATCTGCTGGATGCTATCATCTTCCGCCAGCAGGAGGATCGGCGCGAAGCATTGCGCAGAGCCGAAACGCTCTATGGCGATAGTCCTGACGACGAGGCACAGCGTCTGGAACTGCTCTGGGTGTCCATCCGCAATTGACGTATTTGACCTATTGACCTCAACTTTGCTTGAGGTCCTAGCCTCGGCCCTGGTCAATGAACCGATCGAGGAAAATATGTCTGCAGACAATGCCACGACGCCCCAGATTCAGGGCATCTACGAAACCCATCTCACCGTCGCTGATCTGAAGACCTCCGTACCTTTCTACCGCGATATTCTCGGCCTGGAACTCGCCGCCGAATTTCCCGAACGCCGCATTGCCTTCTTCTGGGTGAACGGCAAGAAGAACGCCATGCTCGGCCTCTGGGAAACCGGCACCGGCCCCTTGAAGATGCGTCTGCACATGGCTTTCCGCATGTCGCAGAAAGAAATAATGCACGCGCCGGCGCTGCTGATCCATAAGGGCCTGAAGCTGCACGGCTTTCACGGCGAGCCGATCACCGAACCGATCGTCATCGGCTGGGTGCCTGCGCTCTCGCTCTATTTCAACGACCCCGACGGGCATTCGATCGAATTCCTGAGCGTGCTCGACGAAGAGCCGGATGCCGCTTTCGGCATGCGGTCCTACGCGGAATGGAAAGCGCTTCGGTAAGGCGAGTTCATACGGCGCCTGACTTGCGTAATGTCATTGCGCAGGCCCAGCATATTCTGTATTTCCACGCGCATGACCGACAATGCGATCCAGACAAGCCCGTACCTCGTGGCAGCACTTTACCATTTCGTTTCGCTACCGCGTTACGAAAGCTTACAGCAGCCCTTGCAAGCGCTCTGCGAAGAGAATGGCGTAAAGGGTACGCTGCTCCTCGCCCATGAAGGTATCAACGGCACGATTGCAGGGCCGGATGCCGGCATCCGGAGCGTGCTCGCCTTCCTGCGGACCCAGCCGGAATTCGCGGCGCTGGAACATAAGGAAAGCCGCGCATCCAAGATGCCGTTCCTGCGCATGAAGGTGAAGCTTAAGAAGGAAATCGTCACCATGGGCGTCGAGAATATCGACCCCAACAACGTGGTCGGAACGTATGTCGATCCTGTTGATTGGAATGCGTTGATCTCTGATCCCGATACGATCGTCATCGACACCCGCAACGACTACGAGACGGCAATCGGCATCTTCCGCGGCGCGGTTGACCCCAAGACCAAGACCTTCCGCGAGTTCCCGGACTGGGTGCGCAACAATCCTGGCCTGCACAACAAGCCGAAGATCGCCATGTACTGCACCGGCGGCATCCGCTGCGAGAAGGCGACAGCATTCATGAAGGAACAGGGCTTCGATGAGGTCTATCACCTCAGAGGTGGCATCCTGAAATATCTTGAGGAAGTGCCGCGGGAAGAAAGCCTGTGGGACGGCGCCTGCTTCGTTTTCGACGAACGCGTTTCCGTCGAGCATGGCCTGAAGGAGGGCGAGCACAAGCTCTGCCACGCCTGCCGCAATCCGATCACGGCAGAAGAAGTCACCTCGCCCTATTACGAAGAAGGCGTTTCCTGCAGCAATTGCTACCATACGCGCAGCGAAGAAGATCGCCTGCGCTATCGTCAGCGCCAGCACCAGATCGCGCTCGCCAAGAAGCGCGGCCAGAAGCACATAGGTACATAAGGCGACGTCTAGCCGACGATCCGGCGCAGGACCCGGGCTTCGCGGCGCTCCTGCAATCGGTCATTGATGTGGTCAGCAGTCATCGGTTTGCCAAAGAAATAGCCCTGCAGGCTGTCGCAGCCAAAGAGGCGAAGCGCGACCGCCTGCTCTTCGGTCTCGATGCCCTCCGCAGTGACAGGGATATCCAATGCACGGGCAAGTGCGACCGTCGCCTGCAGCATTTCCCGCTGCCGGCTGTCGCCGATAATGTCGGTCACGAGCGAGCGGTCGATCTTGATGCGATCGAAGCCGAACTGCCGCAGGTAGCCAATCGAAGAAAAGCCGGAGCCGAAGTCGTCGAGCGCCACCTTGACGCCGAGCGACTTCAGTCGCTCGATCGATAGGCGCGTGCGCTGCGGATTCTGGATCATGTAGCCTTCGGTGATTTCCAGCGTGACGCGGCTCGCCTCGATCTCCGTCTGCTTCAGCACGTAGCGAACATAATCGGTGAAGGCCGGATTGCGGAACTGGCCCGGTGAAACATTGACCGAGATCTTCAGCTCCGGCCACTGCTTTGCCGTTTCGCAGGCCTTGCGCAGCACGAAAAGCCCGAGGGATTCGATGAGGCCGCTGGTCTCCGCGATTGGAATGAAAATTTCAGGCGAAACCGGACCATGGCCCGGCCGGTTCCAGCGCACCAGGGCCTCTACGCCGTTCATCTCATGCGTTGAAGCATCGACGAGCGGCTGGTAGGCAAGCGTCAAATCGCCGCTTTCGATCGCCATGCGCAGATCGAGCTCCAGCGCGTTGCGCTGCGCGCGATCGGTATCCATCGCCGGATCATAGAGCGTCATACGGGCGCGGCCGGCTTCCTTCGCCTTGTACATGGCAAGGTCGGCGCGGCGTACCAATTCCTCCCGGTCGATCGAACCGAGCGACGACACGGCGATGCCGATGCTGGCGCCGACCACGACGACACGACGGCCGACTTCGAGTGGCTCGGCAAGGAAATCGAGGATCTGCTCCGCAAGCTGCAATGCAGCCGCATTCTCCGCGTCCGAAAGGAAAGCAATTGCAAATTCATCACCGCCGATGCGCGCCAGCACGGCATCATCAGGGATCAATACGTCCAGTCCCGCCGCAACAGCGCGGATCAGTTGGTCGCCGGTGCCGTGCCCATAGCTGTCGTTGACTTCCTTGAAGCCGTCGAGATCGAGATAGAGCAGCAGGACGTTCCGTTTCGTCTGCCGCGCTTCCGCAACGAAGCGGTCGACGGCAAGCCCCAGGCCGTCGCGGTTGGAAAGGCCGCTCAGGCGATCTCGAAGTGCTTCTTCACGCGCGCTGTTTTCCTCCGCCTTCAGCCGCCGGCCGGCCATCCAACCGATAATGAGGAGGACGACGAAGAACAGGCCGACAAGACCAAGCGCCTGGATGACCATGGGCCTCACCTGCGCGTAACCGATATCGCCGGGCGAACGCGACTCCCAGACAAGCTTGCCGAGAACCGTGTGAGCAGGGTCTGCAATTTCCACCGAATAGGCCGCGGCAAAATCCGCAGGCACCAGTCGTAACGCATTCAGGACGTAAGTCGTGCCGAGAGCGGAGATCTTGTCCTCGTCGAGATGCCGGGCGAAAACCAGATAGCGATGCTGACCCTCGGGCATATCAAGCTCACCCGACTTCTCTCGCACAAGCGCGATACCGACAGCGGCAATGCCCCTGGCGGTCTTGATGAAACCGGTGGCCTGCGGCTTCTCCGCGGCGTCAGGTGCGCGAACCTGGTCCAGAAGCCGCCAAAGCGAGGGGGAGAAGAAATCATCTACCGGCATCTGCATTGGCAAACCGTCCTGATAGGCCATGACGGTTTTCTTCTGGTCATCAATGACGATAGCCATGTCGAAGAGAGGGCTGTTGAGGGACATCTCGCCGTAATTGCTGATTGTCCACGCCATGCCCTCCGGTGCGTAGACATTGGCAGCGGCATCATCCCAGGCGGCATAATCGTCAAGCGTCGCGGCAAGCTGATCTTCGAAGGTCTTAAGTGCGCCGACGGTGGTTTCGCGCGAACGCTCGTCGTCGAGCACATTGGCATTTTCGGAGACGCGTTCCAGCGCCGTCAAAACCATGATGGTGACAACAGCAACAATGACCGCGAAGGAAAAAAGCACGCCAGTAACCGTGGTATGGCGGCCTAAACCCGATCCATTGTTTTTTGACATCAAGACTGCCGGCAACGCACACAACTCCCAGTTCCAGAGATCTTCGCAGTCAAGGGTCAAGAAACGCTTAAAATCATGAGAACAATCGAGAATCCGGCTCAGGATTTACCCGAATGCCGCATGTTTTCGCAGATTGACAACTAGTTTCCAATAATGGTAACTAGTTTCCATAATACCTGTGGAGAACGGCACATCTTGAAGCGGACGATCGAAGCAGACCTGCTGACGGACATCATGCTGATGATCTTCCGCATCAACGGACGACTGTTGGACGGTGGCGACCGGCTCGGCGCACCGCTGAACCTCACGAGCGCCCGCTGGCAGGTGCTCGGAGCGATCTCGCTGTCTTCCGGTCATGTCGCGGTTCCCGCCATTGCGGAGATGATGGGCATGACCCGTCAGGGAGCCCAAAAGCAGGTAAACAAGCTGGAGGAAGACGGCTTCGTCGAAAGGCGGCCCAACCCGCGCCATCAGCGCTCGCCCTTCTATGTGCTGACGCCGCAGGGCGCTGAGAGTTACGCGAGGATATCAGCGCTTCATACCGGCTGGGCCAATGCGCTGGCCAGCGGACTAAACGCACCGGAATTACAGGCGGCACTCGATCTTCTGGGCAGGTTCGACCAACGGCTGGCGCTGGACGCCACGGAAAGCGAGGAACGGAAATGAAAACCTTCGTTCATGCCTGCGCGGGCACAATTGCCATGATCCTGATTGCCGGTTTTCTGACCGCAACGCTGACTTCCGAGCTTCTTCTGGATACGACCGCAATTCTTGCCGTCAAGAAAGCAATCCTTGTCGGTCTCTGTCTGTTGATCCCAGCGCTCGCAATCACTGGCGCCAACGGCTTTTCGCTCGCCCGTGGTCGCCATTCGCCGGCTATCGACAAGAAGCGCTGGCGGATGAAGATCATTGCCGCAAACGGGCTGCTGGTCCTCTTGCCCCTGGCAATCCTGCTCTACCGTCGCGCGGATGAAGGTCTGCTTGACGGTGTTTTCTACGCCATGCAGACCCTTGAACTGCTGGCCGGCCTCACTCAGTTGACGCTGCTTGCCCTCAATTTCCGCGACGGGCGGAAACTGACGAGAGGAAAACGTCTCGTAGCGGCAAAAACGTCGAACGCAATCTGAACCGGCAGGGCATCAATGCCCTGCTGAAAATGCTTAGCCTCAGACGGCCTTGTGGTTGCCCTTCGGGAACTGGCTGGCGAGCTCCCGATACCACCTGCCACTCTTCTTGACCGTACGAACCTGCGTTCCATAATCGACATGAACGAGGCCAAAACGCATGCGATAACCTTCCGCCCATTCGAAATTGTCCATCAGGCTCCAGGCAAAGTAACCGCGTATCGGATATCCGTCCTTGATCAGGTCTGCGACGACATTGAGATGGTCGCTGACATAGTCCAGGCGCATCACGTCATTGACCTCGCCGTTGGCGACATCAGTATTGTCGCAGGCGCCATTCTCGGTGATGTAGCATTCCGGAAGGTCGTAGCGGCGGTAGAGATCCTCGACGAGCAGCTTAAGGCCCGGCGAATAGACTTCCCAGCCGATATCGGTCTTCACGTCGCTGGCCGGAGGTGCTTCCACCGTCCAGGGAAAATCGCCCTTGCGGCTGGCATCGTCTGTAACGCGCTCCGGCTTGTAATAATTGAGACCCCACCAATCGAGCTTCTGGCTGATGATCTTGAGATCGCCGTCCTCGATAACGGGCATGCGGTCGCCGAGCGCCTCGACGAATTCCTTCGGGTACTCGCCCTTGAAAACCGGATCGAAGAAGGCGCCGTTGTGGAATTGATGGGCACGTTCGCCGGCGGCAAGATCGGCAGCACTATCGGAGCCCGGGATGATCGAGGAAGCGTTGAGTACCAGACCAACAGGCACATTTGGCGCTTCCGAACGGATCGCTTCGACACCGAGACCATGCGCCAGGTTCATGTAATGCATGGCGTGCAGGGCTGCCTGCATGTTGCGCTCGCCCGGCGCATGAATGCCATAGAGGTGGCTGAGCCACACGATGCACCACGGCTCGTTGAAAGTGGCGACGCTGTCGAGACGGTCGCCGAGTCGGCTCATGACCGTCTTGGCATAGCGCTGATAGGCATAGGGTGTCGAACGCGCCGTCCAGCCGCCGTCGCCGGCAAGGAGCAGCGGCAGATCCCAGTGATAGAGCGTCGCGAAGGTCTTGATGCCGCGCGCCTTGCAGCCGTCGACGAGCCGGTCGTAGAAATCGAGGCCTTTCTCATTCACCGGACCCGTGCCGTCGGGGATGATGCGCGGCCAGGCGATCGAGAATCGATAGGCATCGACGCCCATATCCTTGATAAGATCGAGGTCCTGCTCCAGCCGGTTGTAGTGGTCGCAGGCAACATCGCCGTTATCGCGGTTATGGACGCGGCCGGGCATGTTGCAGAAGGCATCCCAGATGGACGGCTTGCGGCCATCGGCCTTGCTGGCGCCTTCGATCTGGAAGGCCGCGGTGGCAACACCAAACGTGAAATCGCCGGGAAAGCGGTCGGCAAGCGTTTTCGGATCGATCATCTGTATATCCCATTTCTCAGGTTGTGGACTGACCGTTTACGCGGGGTTTAGCCAAGCCTGCCGGCAAAGTACAGGCCGGCAGAAGGAAAAACTGCAACGTTGCAGGAAGAATGACCAAACAGCCGCGAGCCTGCCGCAGAACCCTGTACTGAACGGTCATAACGCCAATGTCAGCAGTCGTGATTTGCTGTCGCGACTGTGATCCTTACGCGGGAAAGAGCATCACAATATGAAAGGAAACGAATGCTCTCGTCGATCCATCTGCTGCAGCCGCATCTCCTGAGCCTGCTGCGCATCGTCTCGTCCCTCGTGCTTTTCAGCTACGGAACGCAGAAGATCCTGCACTTCCCCGCTGCGGCGAGCGTGCCGCCCGTCGGATCGCTTTCGTGGGTTGCCGGCCTCCTCGAACTCACACTCGGCTTTCTGGTGCTGATCGGCTTCCAGACCCGTATCGCCGCCTTCGTGCTTTCCGGCCTGATGGCCTTCGCCTATTTCATCGGTCACGCATCGAAGAGCTTCTTCCCAGCACAGAATGGGGGTGTCGCCGCCATCCTGTTCTGCTTCGTCTTCCTCTATCTGGTCGCCGCCGGCGCGGGCACCTTCAGCGTCGATAATCTGCTAAAGCGCGGCCGCACCGCTGCTGCCTGATCACTTCGAATAAAAAACGCCGGGGCGATATCGAATCGTCCCGGCGTTTTTGATCATATGGGCTTGATCGGCGCGTAACTCAGACCTTGACCCAAGCGCCGTTGCGCTTGGACGAAGCCACGCAGGCCTCGACGAAGGCGACACCCTTCACACCGTCATCAACGGTCGGGTAAACCACAGCCTTGTCGACCGCTTTGCCTTTCTTGTGCGCGTTGATGGCGTGGGCAGCTTCCGTATAGATCGTCGCGAAAGCTTCGAGATAACCTTCCGGATGGCCGGACGGAACGCGGGAAACGCGCGCTGCGGCAGCACCGGAGCCGGCACCATTGCGGGTGATCAGCCGCTTGGATTCACCGAACGGCGTGTACCAGAGATAGTTCGGATCGGCCTGAACCCATTCGATACCGCCCTTGGTGCCGTAAACGCGCACCTTGAGGCCGTTCTCATGACCCGGCGCCACCTGGCTGCACCAGAGCATGCCCTTGGCGGGCTTTTCCGAACTCTTGGCCTTGAAGCGCAGCATCACATGGGCGTTGTCATCGAGACGGCGCCCCGGCACAAAGCTGTCGAGATCGGCAGCAAGGCTGTCGAGTTCGAGACCCGTGATGAAGGACGCAAGGTTATAGGCGTGCGTGCCGATATCGCCGGTCGAGCCGCCGACACCCGACTGCGCCGGGTCGGTGCGCCATGCGGCCTGCTTCTGGCCGGACTGTTCGATCGCTTCGGTCAGCCAGTCCTGGGGATACTCGGCCTGAACGATACGGATATCGCCGAGCTCGCCATTGGCGATCATTTCGCGCGCCTGACGAACCATCGGATAGCCCGTGTAATTATGCGTCAGGATGAAGAGCGCACCGCTCTCGTCGGCAACCTTCTTCAGCTTCTTGGCATCGGCAAGGTTTGATGTCAGCGGCTTGTCGCAGATGACATGGATGCCGCGGCGCAGGAATTCCTTGGCAGCGTCATAATGCACGTGGTTCGGCGTCACGATCGAAACGGCTTCGATGCCGTTCTTCAGCTTCGCTTCGCGGATCGCCATTTCCCGGTAGCTGGAATAGGTGCGCGACGGATCGAGACCGAGATCGCGACCGGACTGGGCAGCCTTTTCCGGCGTCGACGACAGCGCGCCGGCGATCAGGTCGTACTGATCGTCGATACGCGCTGCGATACGGTGGACTGCACCGATGAAGGCCCCTGCCCCGCCGCCGACCATGCCAAGCCGGATGCGCGGCTCACGGGCCTGTTCGGATGATGCTTCGATTGCCATAATATTCTCCTCGAAATCCTGATCAGGTTACGACAGACCCAGCATGCGCCGGTTGGCCGCCTGATCGGTGCCGCCGGCAGCGAAGTCGTCAAAGGCCTTTTCGGTGACGCGGATGATATGGGCCGCAACGAATTCAGCGCCTTCACGCGCACCGTCTTCCGGATGCTTCAGCGCGCATTCCCACTCGACTACGGCCCAGCCGTCGAAATTGTTGGCGGTCATCTTCGAGAAAACGGCGCCGAAATCGACCTGACCGTCGCCCAGCGAGCGGAAGCGGCCGGCGCGCTCGACCCAGCCCTGATAGCCGCCGTAGACGCCCTGACGTCCGGTCGGATTGAACTCCGCATCCTTGACGTGGAACATCTTGATGCGATCTTTGTAGATGTCGATGTTGTCGAGATAGTCGAGGCACTGCAGCACGTAGTGCGAGGGGTCGTAGAGCATGTTGGCGCGCGGATGGTTGCCGACGCGCTCCAGGAACATCTCGTAGGTGATGCCGTCGTGCAGGTCTTCGCCCGGATGGATTTCGTAGCAAACGTCAATGCCGTTTTCGTCGGCATGGTCGAGGATCGGCTTCCAGCGGCGGGCAAGCTCGTCAAAAGCGGTTTCGACGAGACCGGCCGGGCGCTGCGGCCAGGGATAGATGAAGGGCCAGGCAAGCGCGCCCGAGAAGGTCGCATGCGCCTTGAGGCCGAGATGCTTGGAAGCCGTCAGCGCATACTTGACCTGCTGCACGGCCCATTCCTGACGCGCCTTCGGGTTGCCGCGCACTTCGGGTGCTGCAAAACCATCGAAGGCTTCGTCATAGGCCGGGTGGACGGCAACGAGCTGGCCCTGCAAATGGGTGGAAAGTTCGGTGACTTCGACGCCGTTTTCACGCGCCTTGCCTGCGAACTCATCGCAGTAATCCTTGGATGTCGCCGCCTTCTTGAGGTCGATGAGCTGGCTTGCCCAGGTCGGAACCTGCACGCCCTTGTAGCCGATATCGGCCGCCCATTTGGTGATCGCGTCCCATGAATTGAAAGGGGCGGTATCGCCAGCGAACTGTCCGAGGAACAGGCCCGGTCCCTTGATCGTCTTCATGTCAGTTTCCTCCCTGAATATCGATCGTAAACGTTTTCGAGAAATCTTAGCGCGCCGTTCGATAAAGAAAAGGCGCCTCCCCGCCAATGCGAGAGATTTAAGCGGTTGGGCCAAAATCAACGCGGCCTGGACCTAATCACGCCCGCCGCTGATCGGCAAGAGGTACGTGCCGCATTTTGGCTTCAACTTATCCGAAGGCATGAAAAATGCGCCCATCCTTTCGAATGGGCGCATGCAGAAAGACTGATATCAGAACGGAGAATCCGGGAAGTAGAAGTTCTTGGCATTATCCTTGGTGACGAGCGTGGCGTCGAGGATGTAGTTGCCGTGAACCGGAACCTGATCGTAGAGCGCAGCAGCGGTCAGCTCCATGGCCGTACCGACCATCGCCGGCGGATAGAGAACGTCGACCGGGATCAGCTTGTCGCCATCCATGACCTTCTTGACCATGTCCTTGGAGCCGGCACCGGCAACGACATACTGGATGTCGGTGCGCTTGGCCTGCTCGATGGCCTGGAGAACGCCAACGGCCATGTCATCGTCCTGGCACCATACGACGTCGATCTTCGGATACTTCGTCAGATAGTCCTGCATGACCTTGAAGGCATCGTCACGGTTCCAGTTGCCGTACTGGCGGTCGAGAACCTTGACCTTGGAGCCGGCAATACCCTTGTCGAAGCCATCCTGGCGCTGCTGATCGATCGGGATCGGCAGACCTCGAATAACGACGACCTGAGCTTCCGGGGTCTTTTCGGCAATGTACTTGCCCGCGACTTCGCCGAGTGCCGGGTTGTTGCCGGCGACATAGAGGTCACGCACGGAATTGTCGTTGTTCGACGGCGCACGGTCGACGAGCGCGACGAACTTGCCCTTGCCCTTGACTTCCTTGATGGCGTTGACGAGCGGATCCGGATCCGACGGCAGGATGACGAGCGCATCGATGCCCTGCGTATCGAGGTCCTGCACGGCGTTTGCCTGCGTTGCGGCATCCGGCGAGGTCTTGACGATGACATTCAGGCCCGGATGTTCGGCCATCAGCTTCTTGGCAATGCGCTCGGCGTGAAACACGACGCCCGACGTCCAGCCATGGTCGGCTGCCGGAATGGACACGCCGATCGTATAATTCTTGTCCTGGGCGTAGGCTGCGCCGGCAAAAGCCACCCCCGCAACCGCCAGCCCCAATATGAGTTTGCGCATGCTATTTCCTCCCAAAATATCAGGGACTTATTCAATCCGGGCCGGGTGCCCTGGATAGCCCGGCCAATCCGAGAAGCAGGCCTGTCTTACGATTTGCGCACCAGCGACCGCTGCACCAGCATGGCGATGATGATGATCGCGCCCTGGATCGCACCAATGAGATATTCGCTGATGAAGTTCGAAAGCAGCATGATGTTGCCGACGAGCTCAAGAATGAAGGCGCCGCAGATCGTGCCCCAGACACGGCCCGCACCGCCCTTCAGAGCCGTGCCGCCGACAACGACAGCCGTGATTGCCTGCAGCTCCCACAGAATGCCCGTCGTTGCCGAAGTCGAGCCGAGACGCGGCACATAGAGCAGAACGGCGATCGCCACGCAGAGTCCCTGAATGACGAAGGCGATTGTGCGCACCCGATTGACTGCGACGCCGGAATAGCGGGCAACATCGCTGTTCGAACCGACTGCCACGACGTGACGGCCATAGCGCGTGCGGTAGAGAATGAAAGCGGCAATGGCGGTAACGACCAGGATAACGACGATCGGCACCGGGACACCGAAAATACTGCCGAAATAGGCTGGCCGATAAAGCGTCTGAATATCAGCCGAACGCAACGTGATTGCTCCGCCCTGCGACAGCCACGTCGTCAGACCGCGATAAATGCCCATCGTCCCGAGCGTCGCGATGAAGGGCTCGATCTTGCCGACCGTCGTGATGAGGCCGTTTGCGAGACCGCAAAGCGCACCGGCGACCACGGCGAAGACGACGGCAGCAGTCAGCATCAGCACCGGATCGGCAATGATGCCGGAATTGATGAGCAGGATCATCAGGCTGGCGACGAAGGCCACCATGGAGCCCACGGAAAGGTCGAGGTCGCCTGCCGAGATAACGAAGGTCGCACCGACGGCGATGATGGCAATGAAGGCGCAGCGCGTCGCGACATTCGTAAGATTGGTAATGCCGATGAAATTCGGATTGACCAGTGCGCCCACGATGAGGAGCAAGGCCAGTGCGGCGAAGGGGGCAACCGCGCGCAGATCGACGTCACGCCAGGATCTGCGCCGGATCTCCCTGGTCTCCTCGTTAACACTCATGTCCAAAACCAACCTCCCGTCCCATGACTGCTGGGCATCTTGTTTGTCTCGCGCGCGGTCCGCTCGCGTAGCGCCTCGCCGACATCAGGCAGCCGCTTGACGCTTCAGCCCCGCGGCGTAACGCATGATTTCCTGTTCGGAAATTTCATCCCCTTCGAGGATGCCGACGATCCGGCCTTCGCGCATCACGGCAACCCGCGTGCAGAGCCCTATCACTTCGGGCATTTCCGAGGACACGACGATGATCGACCGCCCGTCGCGGGCGAGCGCCGAGATGAAATGATAGATCTGCTGCTTGGTGCCGACATCGATGCCGCGCGTCGGCTCATCGATGATGATGATCTGCGGTTCGGTCTCCATGACCTTGGCGAGAAGAAGCTTCTGCTGGTTGCCACCCGACATGCGGCCGGCAATGATATTGCCGTCGCGTACGCGGATGTCGAAGCGCCGCTTGGCCTTGGCAAGCGCTGCCGCTTCGCTGTTCGGGCTCAGATAACCATGGCTGACATGGCGTTCGAGCGATTGCAGCGTCAGGTTGGCGATCATGCCCGAACCAAGCAGCAGCCCTTTGGACTTGCGGTCCTTGGTCATATAGGCGAGGCCGGCGCGATTGGCGGCACGCGCATCACCCGAAGACACGCTTTCGCCGTGGATGACGACCTCGCCGGAAAGGCGCGAACGTAGGCCGGCGATCGCCTCCATCAGCTCGGTACGACCCGAACCGATAAGTCCGGAAAATCCGATCACCTCGCCCTTACGCACTTCGAAGCTCGCATCCTGCACGTAGCCGGTCGAAACCGAACTGACGCGAAGCACGACTTCCTCGTCGACATTGGGCTCGACCTTGGCCGGATAGAGGCTCGAAAGCTCGCGGCCGACCATGAGCTGCGCAATGGATTCACCATCCAGCATGGAGGTCGGAGCCGTCTTCACCCACTGGCCATCGCGAAGGACTGTGACCCTGTCGGTCAGCTCCATGACCTCGTCAAGCTTATGGGAAACGAAGACGAAACTGGTGCCCTGATCGCGCAGCTTACGTACCTGCTTGAAGAGCATATTGATTTCCTCGCGCGACAAAACGGCGGTCGGCTCGTCCATGAAGACAACGCGGGCATCGCGGCTGATTGCCTTGGCAATCTCGACCATCTGCTTGTCGGCGATCGACAGCGAACTGATCATCGCATTCTCGTCGACATGCGAACCGAGCACATCCAACACGCGACGCGTCTCCGAGCGCATGTATTTGCGGTCGAGCACTCCGAAATGCGTGACCTCGCGACCGAGGAACAGGCTCTCGGTGACCGTCAGATGTTCAGCAAGATTGAATTCCTGATGAATGATGACAATGCCGAGCGCTTCGGCTGCGCCGTTCGGAGGCAGCACCACTGGCTCGCCGTCGAGCAGGATCTCGCCGGAGGTCGGCTGCTCGAAGCCGGAGAGAATCTTGACGAGAGTGGATTTTCCGGCGCCATTTTCGCCCATTAGCGCGTGGATTTCACCGGCACGGAGATCGAAGTTGACGCTGAAGAGAACCTGCACGCCGCTGAAAGACTTGCAAATGCGCCTAGCGGACAACACCACCGGTGCAATCTCTGCAGTATCCACGGTCATGATTTCCTCCTGCGGCTCCCATCCGCTTATGTGGGCATATGTAAACCTTTACATCAGCCATGTAAAGGTTTACATCGTGGATTTACACAGATCTGTTGCGCGGTGAATTTGACCTCCCGACAAGTCTGTGTAGTGTGCGGCGAAGACAGCCCAAGGCAGACCACGTGTCGAATTCCACGCCCGCTACAATCGAAGACGTCGCTCGGATCGCCGAGGTTTCCATCGCGACGGTATCGCGGGCGATCCACATGCCCGAAAAGGTGGCCAATTCGACGCGCCTGAAGGTCAACCAGGCGATCGCCATCACCGGCTATACGACGAATGCCATGGCGCGCAGCCTGCGGCTCGGTCGTTCCAACATGATCCTGGTCGTGGCGCCCGATATCGGCGACCCCAACTTTTCCAATATCCTCATCGGCCTGGAAAACGAGGCGCGGGCCCATGGCTACGGCGTGCTGATCGGCCATACGCAAAATGATGCGCAACGCGGCCTGGAATATCTGAAATTCTTCAATTCCAACCAGGCTGCAGGCCTGATCCTCTTTACCGGCATCCTGCCCTTCGGCCATCAGATGGTGACGGCGCAGCTGCCGCCGAGCGTCGGCGTCTTCGAACCCGTCTTCAATGGTGGCATCCCCTATGTCGGCGTCGACGATATTGAAGGCGCGAGGAAAGCCGTCGACCTGCTTCTGGCGGAGGGACACCGCAAGATCGCCTTCATCGGCGACTCCCGCACCCGCCTCGCCTACAGCCGCCGCCGGCAGGGCTATGACGCCGGCCTGGACGCCGCCGGCGTGCCGAAAGACACGCGTATCGTGCTGGAAGGCGATGGCACGATCGAAAGCGGCCGCCATGCCGTGGAGCAGCTTTTCATGCGCGACACGCTGCCGACTGCCTTCATGTGCGTCAACGACCAGACAGCGATCGGCGTAATGATCGGCTTGAACGCCCGCGGCTACAATATCCCGCAGGATTTTTCGGTCACCGGCTTCGATGACGTGCCGCAAGCCGTTTTCATGAGCCCCTCGTTGACGACCATTCGCCAGCCGCGCACGGCAATCGGCAAACAGGCCATGGCGCTGCTCTTGGAACTTCTCTCCGACGGCCGCCCGGCCGAGACGGAAATCCTGCTGCGACCGGATCTTGTGGTGCGCAATTCTGTTTCGGCGCCGCCGCGCAACTGGCAGAAGCGATAGCATCGAAGCCTCGACAACCATCCGCCATTGCCTGATCTCCGCCCCGTTCTAGTTTGCCGGCAGAATCCTCTGCGAAGACGGGACAACCGAAATGACACGGAACGAACTGGCTGACAGATACCGAAGCTACATTGCTTGCCTGAACAAACAGGACTGGGCAAATTTGAGAAATTTCGTCCACGACGAGGTTCGCTACAATGGCAAGCACATCGGCATCCTCGGCTATCGGGAAATGCTGGAAGGTGATTTTCGCGCCATTCCCGATCTCTTCTTCGATATCCAACTGCTGATCTGCGAGCCGCCACATGTGGCGAGCCGTTTGCAGTTCGACTGCACACCGAAGGGCGAACTTTTCGGTCTTCCCGTCAACGGCAGGAGAGTGCAGTTCGCCGAAAACGTCTTCTACGGGTTTCTGGATGGAAAGATCGAGAATGTCTGGTCGGTTATAGACAAGGCAGCCATCGAGGCCCAGCTTTGAAAGGCGGAATTTCCTCTCCGATCATGCAATCCGCTTGAACGTAGTGAATTGAAATCTCTGCACGCTATGCCAGGGTGTCGAGTGATCGTGGCGGCGGCTGTCGATCAGCTCGAAATCTGGTCCGAGGAGTTCTGCCAGACTGTCGGAGCTATGGCGCGCAACCGGCAAGCCGCTGCACTTGTCCGGCCCATCGAGGGCAAAAGTCCCCATGATCAGATGCCCCCCCATTTTCAACGCACGTTTCAGCCGCTCGATATAGGCTGCTTGCTGAGCCGCATCGGTCAGGAAATGAAAGGCTGCTCGATCGTGCCAGACATCATAGGCCTGAGGTGGCTCCCAAAGCGTGGCATCAACAGCGATCCACTTGACCTCCTCACCTTTGACGCCAAGACGCTTTCGCGCCGTATCGAGGGCCGCCGACGAAAGATCGAGCACCGTCACATCGCCAAACCCTTCGGCAAGAAGGCTATCGATCAGTCTTGAAGCTCCGCCGCCCACATCGATGATCGCGTCGGATCGTTTTGCCTTAACGAGATGGATCAGTTCGAGAGAAGGCGCCGGGCTTTCCTGAAACCAGCTGACATCGGTTTCGCTCTTGGTCGAATAGACGTTTTCCCAATGCAGCTTGCGATCGTCAGTCATGAAACGCTCCAAACGTTTTCTCCACCGCTCGTGATGGCATGCCAGATTTCCGACGGCCCGACCAGCACAACCGGCCGTCCCCCGTCTCCGCACAACGAAAAAGCCGGGAAGCTTTTGCTCCCCGGCTTTCAGAAAGATCAGACCGGCAATCAAACGTAGCGGTTGACGATGTTTTCGAGCAGTTCCTGCTTGCCGGACTTCGGCTGCGGATTGATATCCTTGCTTTCGACCCACTGCGTGATTTCTTCCAGCGAATATTCGCCGCGGAAGAGCTTCTGTCCTTCAGCCGAATTCCAGCCGGCATAGCGGTCTGCGAGCGGCTGCGACAGAGCCTTGTCTTCGAGCATCTTGGCAGCAGCCTTCAGGCCGCGGGCGCAGCAATCCATGCCGCCGATATGGCCGATCAGCAGGTCTGCCGGATCAAGTGACTGACGGCGCAGCTTCGAATCGAAGTTTGTACCGCCCGTCTTGAAGCCGCCGCCCGCCAGAACGTAGTAATAGGCCAGAGCCATTTCCGGAACGTTGTTCGGGAACTGGTCCGTATCCCAGCCGGACTGGTAATCGTTGCGGTTCATGTCGATCGAGCCGAAGATACCGAGCGCGTTGGCAAGCGCCAGCTCGTGCTCGAAGGAGTGGCCGGCAAGGATCGCATGGCCCTGCTCGATGTTGAGCTTCACTTCGTTTTCGAGGCCGTGCTTCTTGAGGAAGCCATAGACCGTCGCAACGTCGTAGTCGTACTGGTGCTTGGTCGGCTCCTGCGGCTTCGGCTCGATGAGGATCGTGCCCTTGTAGCCGATCTTGTGCTTGTATTCGACAACGAGGTTGAGGAAGCGGCCGAGCTGGTCGAGCTCGCGGCCGATATCAGTGTTGAGCAGGGTTTCATAGCCTTCGCGGCCACCCCACAGAACGTAATTTTCGCCGCCGAGCTTCTGCGTGGCGTCGATGCAGGTCTTGACCGTCGCAGCAGCGAAAGCGAAGACATCCGGATCCGGGTTGGTCGCAGCACCCGACATGTAGCGACGATTCGAGAAGAGGTTCGCCGTGCCCCAGAGCAGCTTCGTGCCGGTGGCGGCCTGCTTTTCGGCGAAATAGTCGACGATCTCGTTCAGGTTCCTGGTGTTTTCGGCAAAGTTCTTGCCTTCCGGGCGCACGTCGGCGTCATGGAAGCAGTAGTAGGGCGCGCCGAGCAGCGAGAAAAATTCGAAGGCGACGTCAGCCTTGAGCTTGGCAGCTTTCATCGTGTCTTCGAACCACGGACGCAGGAAGGTCTGACCGCCGAAGGGGTCGCCGCCCGGCCAGGTGAACGTGTGCCAGTAGGCGACTGCGAAGCGCAGATGGTCTTCCATGCGCTTGCCGAGAACGATCTCATCAGGCTGGTAGTAACGGAAAGCCAGCGGGTTGGTGCTGTCTGGGCCTTCGTACTTCACTTTCTGAATGTCGCCAAAAAATCCGGTGCTCATTGGGGTTCTCCTTGGGTTTGTCGTTCAGTTTTATCGTCGGTGCCGCGCGGCTGCAGTTCTCAATGCACCAGCGACTTGATCGCCGGGTAGGCGGAGCGGTAACGCTTGTAGGCATCTTCATAGGCGCCGCTCAGCGCAGCGACCGGCTCGATCGTGCCGGCAGTGACCGGCGGCGTGCAGACGGCAACCGGATCAGCACCTGTTGCCGCAATCAGGCCAAGGCGGGCAGCACCGAAGGCGGCACCGAAATCGCCGTCGGCCGGCAGGTCGACGGGAACGCCGAGCGCGGTCGCAATCGAGGCGAGCCAGTAGCGTGACCGCGAACCGCCGCCGATAGCCGTGACGCGGGAAATATTCGTGCCCGCCGAGCGAAGCGCCTCAAGATTGTCGCGGATCGCGAAGGAGACGCCTTCCAGCACTGCCTGCGTCAACACCGCACGACTGCTTTCGTGCTCGAGACCGATGAAAGCGCCGCGGATGACCGCGTCATTGTGCGGCGTGCGCTCTCCCGAGAGGTAAGGAAGGAAGGTCACGCCGGTCGGCGCGTTCAGGCTTTCGCCGAGTTCGCCGGTGAGATCGGCGGCCGACTTGCCGGTGACCGACGAATGCCAGTTGAGGGCGTCGGTCGCCGACAGGATGACACCCATCTGGTGCCAGGTGTTCGGCAGCGCATGGCAGAAAGCATGGACGGCGCTTTCGGGTTTCGGCAGGTAGGCGGCATTGGCGGCAAAGAGAACGCCCGATGTGCCGAGCGAAACGAAGGCAGCGCCATCGCTGACGGTGCCCATGCCGCAGGCCGAAGCTGCATTGTCACCAGCACCGCCGGCAACAATGACATCGCTGGAAATACCCCAGGCGGAAGCAAGGACGGCGCGCAGTTTGCCACCTTGTTCGGTGCCTTCGACAAGCCTCGGCATCTGCTTCTCATCGAGATTGGTCGCAGCCAGAAGCTCCGACGACCAGGCGCGCTTGCCGGTATCAAGCCAGGACGTGCCGGCCGAGTCGGACATCTCGGAGATATGCTCGCCGGTCAGCCAGAGGCGCAGATAGTCCTTCGGCAACAGAACCTTGGCAACCTTGGCGAAGATCTCGGGCTCGTTCTTGGCGACCCAGGCAAGCTTCGGTGCGGTGAAGCCGGGAAAAACGATATTGCCGGTCAGCTTGCGGAAGCGCGGATCGGCATCGAGGGCCGCAGCCTCGACATGGGAGCGCGTGTCGTTCCAGAGGATGCAGGGACGCAGCACCTTATCGGAGGCGTCGAGCAAAGTCGCGCCGTGCATCTGGCCGGAGAGGCCGATGCCCTTGACGGCGGCAAGCTCCTTCGGATGTTTGGCCTTGAGGCCGGCGACAGCCGCTTCCGTGGCCCGGACCCAATGGGCCGGCTCCTGTTCGGACCAGCCGGAATGCGGACGCGAGACGTCGAGCGAACCATTGGCAGAGCCGATGATCTTCTGATCGCCGTCGATCAGCATCGCCTTGACGCCCGAAGTTCCGAGATCGAGACCGAGATACATGTGGTATTTCTCCCTTTGCCGTTACGGCAGATTGTCTTTCAGGAATATGTCGAGGCGAATGCGCTCCTGCGCATCGATGACGGCAAGCCCGTCCGCCTTTGCCTTGAGAACACGGATCGCGCTGCGCACCTCATGGCCGGCATCCTGGTTGAGGATTGCGTCGATAGTGCCGTCGAGCAGCGCAGCGCGCGTATGGACGGTCAATTCATGGGCAATCACCGTCAGCGTCCTGTCGACAGCCTTTTCCTTTAGCGCCCGGACCAGACCACGATTACCGGCACCGAGGCTGTAAATGCCGATGATGCCGTCGTTCTTCCCAAGCGCATCGGCAATCAGCATGTGTGCAACTTCAGGGTCGTCCCGGCCTTCCAGAACCGATAACAGGTGGAGCGCTGGAAATTCCTGAGCCATGACGGCAGAGAAGCCTTCCAGGCGCTCGCGATGGTCGCGTACCAGCATGGAACCGGCCAGAATGGCGATCTCGCCCTTGGCGGCGCCAAGGAAGCGTCCGAGCAGACGCGCAGCGGTGCGCCCCGCCGCAATATTGTCGACGCCGGCATAGTGGTGGCGCAGCGACCCTGTCAGATCGGAAACGAGCGTGACGACCGGAATGCCATCTTTTACCAATCGGTCGACGGCGGCGCGCACATCGGGCGCATCGGTCGCGACAAGCGCAACACCGGAGGGCTTTTCCGCAGCGAGCGCTTCCAGCTCACGCACCAGCGCCTGCGGATCGAAAGCGGGTACCTCGACGATGCGGATATCCGTACGCTCGGCGGCCGAGCGCGCCATCGCGGCGCGGATTTCAGCATTCAAGCCATGCATGAAGGAGTTGTCGCTGGCGGGCAGGATGAAGATCAGCGGATAGACGCGGCTCTTCGCGAGGTTTGCAGCGGCCACGTCGCGCACATAGCCGAGATCGCGGATCGCGGTTTCGACCTTCTCCCGCGTCACATGACGTACACCCGGCCGCTGGTTCAGAACCCGGTCCACAGTGGCAAGACTGACGCCCGCCGCAGCGGCGATATCATGAACGGTTGGCCTCATCGCTCCTCCTAGAGGAGACCATTAGCGCCAAATTTGATGTACGTAAATCAAAAAGTGGTGAGGCATACAGCCTGTTAAAAGGGCAAAGCCATCCATGCAGAAAACAGAAAGACCCTCCGAAGAGGGCCTTTCTTGCAATGACGGCCGGAGGTCAGTGGCCGCCACCGCCTCCACCGCCGCCTTGCGGCGCGGGTTTCTTGATCATGACGACGCCGAGGATCATCGCCAGGAAAAGCACTGTCAGCATCAGGAAGATGTCGCTGAACGAAAGGATCATTGCCTGCCGCGTGGCAAGGCCGACCATCTGCTTGACTGCAACATTGGCACCATCCAGACCCCAATTATTGAAGTTTGCGGTCATATTGTTCATCTGGTCGATTGCGGCCGTGTTGCCCCAATGGATGTTTTCGCGCAGCCGCTCGTAATGCACGTCCTGGCGGCTGGTCAGCACGGTGTTGATGACGGCGAGGCCAACGGCGCCGCCGAGGTTACGCGTCAGGTTAAAGAGGCCGGATGCGCCGCGGATACGCTGCGGCGGCAGGGTGCCAAGCGCGATGTTGTTGATCGGCACCATGCACATCATCAGGCCGAAGCCGCGCAGGATCTGCGGGATGAAGAGTTCGTAGAAGTCCCAATCCTGCGTCAGATGCGTCATGATGTAGGTGCCGGCCGCAAAGCTTACGAAACCGATCGCCATCATGAAACGCAGGTCGAGCTTGGTCGACAGCCGGCCGGCAATCGGCGCGGTGAAGAACATCGCAAGGCCCGAGACGAACATCGTCTCGCCGATCATCTGCGAATCGTAGCCGCGGATACGGCCGAGATAGACCGGATAGATATAAGTGAGCCCGTAAAGGCCGATGCCCATGACGAAGGAAAAGACCGAGCCGAAGGAAAAATTTCGGTTCGAGAAAGCCGTCAGGTCGACGACAGGGAATTCCACGGTGAAGGCCCGATAGAAGAAGACGATACAAGCAACGGCCGACGCGACAGCACCCATGACGATGTAGTTGTCGTTGAACCAGTCGTTCGAATTGCCTTCTTCCAGCACATATTCCAGTGCGCCGAGAAAGATACCCATGGCAATCAGCCCGGACCAGTCGAACTTCTTGAAGAGCGACAGTTCCGGTTTGTCGAAATCGATGAAATTCCAGGTAACGAGCGTGACGATGATACCGGGAACGATATTAACCAGGAACAGCCAGTGCCAGGAGAAGGCGTGGCTGAGATACCCCCCGACCGTTGGGCCGATGGTCGGCGCCAACGTGGCGATGAGGCCGATGATCGGCGAGACGATGGCGCGCTTTGACGGCGGGAAGATCGTAAAGGCGGCAGCAAAGACCGAGGGAATCATTCCGCCGCCGATGAAGCCCTGGAGGACGCGGTAGACGATCATCTGGTCGATATTCGTCGCTGTCGCTGCAAGCGCGCTCGAGATGGTGAAGCCCGCCGCCGAAATCGCGAAAAGGTAACGTGTCGAGATGATGCGCGCGAGCGTACCCGACAGCGGGATCATGATGACTTCCGCGATCAGATAGGCTGTCTGCACCCAGCCGATTTCATCGGTACCGGCAGAAAGGCCGGCCTGGATTTCGGCAAGCGAGGCGGAGACGATCTGGATGTCGAGGATCGACATGAACATGCCGAGCACCATCGCAAAGAAGGCGATGAGCTTCTTCGGATCCATGCGATCGGCGGCATGCGCAGGCGCTGCCGGGATCGAACCTGCCGTTGCTGTCGCACTCCCGGCCATGGGACTACCTCCGCCCTAAGGGCTTGACTTACTTCACCGGCGCCGTGCGGGTGTCGACGTCGACCACGACGCTGAGACCGGCACGCAAACGACCGCTATCAAGCGCATCCTGCGGCAAGGCGATGCGAACGGGCACGCGCTGAATGATCTTGGTGAAGTTGCCGGTCGCATTCTCCGGAGGCAGCATCGAGAAGACCGAGCCGGAAGCCGGCGAGATCGATTCGACAGTGCCGACGACAGGATAATCGCTGTAGGCATCCACATGGACGTTCACCTTAGAGCCGGCAACGAGATGCTGGATCTGCGTTTCCTTGAAGTTGGCGTCGATATAGAGCTGGCGGGTCGGCACGAGTGCCATCAGCCGCTGGCCGGGCGAAACGAGATCGCCTTCCTGAACCGAACGATTGCCGACGACGCCATCATAGGGCGCCTTCAGCACCGTGAAGGAAAGGTCGCGGGCGGCCTTGTCGCGCTGGATTTCCAGCGTGCGCACCGAACCCTCGGCTTCCTTGCGCTGGGCTTCGAGGATGGCGATATTAGCCTGGGCAGCAACGATATTGGCATCGCCGCCGGCAAGGTTTGCCTTCGCCTGATCGAGAGCCGTATTCGCATCATCGAGATCTGCAGTGGTGCCGACCGACTTCGCCTGCAGGTCGCTCTGGCGCTTCTGCTTGATCTCTGCGCCGCGCACGGTGGCTTCGAGGGCAGTCTTCTGGGCCTGGGCCTGCACGAGGCTTGCCCTGGCGCCTTCGATCTGCGCATCGATGCGGCTGAGCGACAACTGCTCGGTTTCGATCTGAGCATTGGCCTGGTCGAGGGCGTTCTGGTAGTCGCCGTTATCAAGGGCAGCGAGAACGTCGCCTGCCTTGACTTCCTGGTTGGCGACAACATTCACCTTCGCGACGTAGCCGGTGACCTTCGGCGAGATCGTTGCGATATCGCCCTCGATATAGGCGTCGTCGGTCGACACCAGGAAGCGGCCATTCGTCCACCATTCATAGCCGTACCAGCCGGCGCCGGCCAGCAGCGCCAGCACGACGACGGGCAGCACGAAGCTCCGGCGCTTCTTCGGAGCAGCGGCGACCGGAGCGACAGCAGGCGACGACTGCGCAGGAGCCGTCTGCGGTGCCTCAGCCTTCAGGGCTTCAGCGGGAGCTGCAGCTTCCGCTTTTACCTCTTCCGCGCCAGCATTTTCGCTGACGATGCGCGCGACGTTGCTTTTCTGGTTTGTCGACATGGACAGGCTACCGATCTGGAGTAAAATAATCGAACTGAACGGTTCGGTTCAGTTGACATAAAGCGTTTTTAACTTCATATCAAGATGCATAGAACCAATCGGTTCGATTTCTTTGAACGAAGACACGAATTCGCCAAGACGGTTAAGGAGACATGACACTGAAGCCCGAGGACATCGCCGTATTCAGCCCGCCCAACCCGGGAGGCCGCTTTGCTGCCGGCGAGGATCCTGCCAAGCGCCAGCAGATTCTTGATGGTGCCCGGCGCGTGTTCATGAAAATGGGCTTCGATGCGGCCAGCATGAACGATGTGACTCGCGAGGCCGGCGTTTCCAAGGGAACGCTCTATGTCTACTTCGCCAACAAGGAGGAACTCTTCCACGCTATGGTCGAGAGCGAGCGCGCCGCCTTTGTTGCGGCCGTGCGCACGGTCCTTGCCGAGCATGACGATATCGAGGCCGGCTTGTACGAATTCGGAATAACCTTCGTCACCCACATGACCGAAGACAAGGTCATTGATGCCATGCGCACCGTGCTCGGCGTACGCGAGCGCATGCCCCTTCTCTGTCAACGCTTCTTCAAGGGGCCGCAGAACCTTCGCACCATCATGCACGACTTCTTGGAGCGGCATGTGCAGGCCGGTACCCTGAAGATAGACGATATCGATCTCGCCGCCGGCCAGTTCCTCGATCTTGCAAGCGGCAGCTTCTTCAAGCTGCGTCTCTTCGGCAACATGGAAGGCCCGCCGCCGCGCAACGAGATTGAGCGCGTCATCCGCGGCGCGATCTACGTCTTCATGGCAGCCTATGGCGTGCATAAACACGAGCCGGCCTGATCCTCATCTCTATCCCGATTGGTTTTCTGCCGGATTTGCGCAATAGCGATCAAATCCGGCCGTCGCATTTGCGCTAGCAATGAGACGGCAACCAAGGGAGAAGAGATGAGCGCCATCGGACGGGCGATATGGTTCATCGAGAGCCATTTCGAAACCGATATAAGCCTCGACGAGATCGCGGAAGCCGCCGGATTGTCACGCTATCATCTGTCGCGCGTCTTCGGTCTTGTGACCGGCCATTCGATTAGCGGCTATATCCGCGCACGGCGTTTGAGTGGCGCCGCGCTGTCTCTCATCTCAGGCTCATCCAGCATTCTCGAGGTTGCCCTCGAGGCGGGCTACGGCTCGCACGAAGCTTTCACCCGTGCCTTCCGCGACCAGTTCGGCATGACACCGGAGGCTGTGCGCCGGCAAGGGCACATTCGCAACCTCGCTTTGATGGAGCCTATCAGGATGAAAACCGCAAGCCTTACCGATCTCGAACCACCGCGTTTCGAAACCCTTCAGCCGATGCTTTTTGCCGGCCTGCAGGAAACCTATGCTTATGGCGGCAATGCTGCGATCCCCTCGCTCTGGCAGAAGTTTAACCAGCATTTCGGCAATATCCCGAACCAGAAGGGCAATGTCGCCTACGGGATCTGCACGCATATCGACGGCGAGACCGAGAAATTCCGTTACATGGCGGCCGTCGAAGTATCCGATGCTGACGATCTGCCGGATGGCTTTGCAACACTGAAGCTGCCGGCCCAGCGCTACGCCGTCTTCTCCCACCGCGGGCATGTTTCCGGCATACCGGCCACAATGGACCTGATCTTCGGCAACTGGTGGCCGACTTCGGGTCTCGAACATGGTAGCATGCCCGACATGTTCGAACGCTATGATGACCGCTTCGATCCTCATACGGGGATGGGGCTGACGGAAATCTGGCTGCCGATCAAGGAATAAAACCCCGATCGTTTTCGTATACCCCCTTGCGGTGCTTGCCCGGCAGGCCCGTAGCGATAGATTGTTCGCGTCCTTAGGTGACGCAAAGGGGAAATACGCCGATGCAGGATATCATGACGCTCATTCAGGACCCGGCTGCCTGGGTGGCGCTTGTCACGCTCGTGGTGATGGAAGTGGTTCTCGGGATAGACAACCTAATCTTCATCTCCATCCTCACCAACAAGCTGCCGCCCGAGCATCGGGAAAGAGCCCGCAAGACCGGTATCGCCCTTGCTCTCGTCATGCGTCTTGCCCTGCTCGGCACGGTCGCCTGGATCGTTCAGCTTACCGAACCGCTCTTCGAGCTTTTCGGCCACGGCTTCTCCTGGAAGGATCTCATCCTGATCGCCGGCGGTCTCTTCCTTGTCTGGAAGGCCACCAAGGAAATCCATCACAATGTCGATCCGGAGGATCATCAGGAGAATTTCATTGCCGGCAAGACGGGCACGAGCTTCGCCTCGGCGATCGGCCAGATCCTTCTGCTCGATCTCGTCTTCTCGGTGGACAGCATCATCACCGCCGTCGGCATGACGCCGCATCTGCCGATCATGATCGTCGCCGTCATTGCCGCTGTCACGGTCATGCTCGTCGCCGCAACGCCGCTCGCCAATTTCATCGAGCGCAATCCGACGATCGTCATGCTGGCACTGGCGTTCCTGCTGATGATCGGCACGACCCTGATCGCCGACGGTATGGGCTTCCACGTGCCGAAGGGCTATGTCTACGCCGCCATGGCCTTCTCGGCCCTCGTCGAGGTGCTGAATATGTTTGCAAGAAACGCGCGCCGGCGAAAGCGCGAGGGCGGCCACTAAGGCCGTCTATCCATCTGAGACCCAATCGTCGTCTCCGCCTTACTCGGTAAGGCGGAGGTTCTTCTGCGCACTGGCGGCCTTGCTGAAAAGCACAGACATCGCCTGCTTCATGTCGTCGGGCTTCACCTCGAAGAACAGATCATCCGAAGCGGCCGCCGGAGAGGCCGGAAGAAGCCCGCCAAAAGCGGTTTTTCTTGACGCGCCCTTTTGAATATGGCCTAAGCGCAACCATCAGGATAATCGGCGGATTATGCGGGCAGACGCCTTCCTCCAGCCGATTTCCAATAGATATCTGCATTCTCCAGGCCGGACGTCGCTTTCGCTGAAAAGCCGCTCGGCATTCATTGACGGGCACATAAAATGACAGCTTCCGGCGTCCGCGTCCGCATCGCTCCCTCGCCGACCGGCGAGCCGCATGTCGGCACCGCTTACATCGCTCTCTTCAACTATCTCTTTGCCAAGAAGCACGGTGGCGAGTTCATCCTGCGCATCGAGGATACCGACGCGACGCGCTCGACCCCTGAATTCGAAACGAAAGTGCTGGATGCGCTGAAGTGGTGCGGGCTGGAATGGAAGGAAGGCCCCGATATCGGCGGCCCCTACGGCCCCTATCGCCAGTCCGATCGCAAGGACATGTACCAGCCCTACGCGCAGGAGCTGCTGGACAAGGGCCATGCCTTCCGCTGTTTCTGCACGCCCGAGCGGCTGGAGCAGATGCGCGAGAGCCAGCGCGCTGCCGGCAAGCCGCCAAAATATGACGGTCTCTGCCTGACCCTCAAGGCCGAGGAAGTCACCTCTCGCATGGCGGCCGGTGAAACCACCGTCATCCGCATGAAGATCCCGACCGAAGGCTCGTGCGACTTCACCGACGGCGTCTATGGCGATGTGTCGATCCCGTGGGATTCCGTCGACATGCAGGTGCTGATCAAGGCTGACGGCATGCCGACCTATCATATGGCCAACGTCATCGACGACCATCTGATGAAGATCACTCATGTCGCGCGTGGTGAGGAATGGCTGGCCTCCGTGCCGAAGCACATTCTGCTCTATCGCTATTTCGGCTGGGACCAGCCGGTGTTCATGCATCTATCGCTGATGCGCAATGCCGACAAATCCAAACTGTCGAAGCGCAAGAACCCGACCTCGATTTCCTACTATTCCGCGCTCGGCTATATCCCCGAAGCGCTGATGAACTTCCTCGGCCTGTTCTTCATCCAGATCGCCGAAGGCGAAGAACTGCTTGATATGGACGAACTCTCGGAAAAGTTCGACCCGGAAAACCTATCCAAGGCCGGCGCGATCTTCGACATCCAGAAGCTCGACTGGCTGAACGGCCGCTGGATTCGCGAAAAGCTGTCGGAAGAGGATTTCCGCGCTCGCGTGCTGACCTGGGCGATGGAAAACGACCGCCTGATGGCCGGCCTGCGCCTGTCGCAGACGCGCATTTCCAAGCTCGGCGAACTGCCGGATCTCGCAGGCTTCTTGCTGAAGTCCGATCTCGGCCTGCAGCCGTCGGATTTCGCCAAGATCAAGTCGCCGCCGGAAGAGATCCTGGAGATCCTCAACACCGTTCAGCCGGATCTCGAAAAAATCCTCGAATGGAATGTCGAGACGATCGAAGCTGAATTGCGTGCCGTCGCCGACCGCATGGGCAAGAAGCTGAAGGTCGTGGTAGCTCCTCTCTTCGTGGCCGTTTCCGGCTCGTCGCGCTCGCTGCCGCTCTTTGATTCCATGGCGATCCTCGGCCGTTCGGTCGTGCGCCAGCGCCTGAAGCTCGCCGCGCAGGCCGTCGCAGCCCTCGTCGGCTCGAAGTAAGAACTGTCAGAGGAATTCGACAATGGCTGACAAAAAGACCGAAAGCACCCTTTCCTCTGACGCAACGGAAGTGCGCGCCCAGAAGCTGAAGCTGCTGCGCGAGCAGATCGGCGACGTCTATCCGGCACATTTCCACCGGACGATGACCAATGCCGAATTGGCCGCGAAATACGAGGGCCTGGAACCCGACGTCGAGACGCAGGATGTCGTGACCGTTGCCGGCCGCGTCTACTCGTCGCGCAACTCCGGCATGTTCATGGACATCCACGATGCCGGCGGCAAGATCCAGATTTTCAGTCACAAGGATACGACCCCGGAAGAGGCCCGCGCGCTTCTGCCAATGATCGACATCGGCGACATTATTGGCGTCACCGGCATCGTGCGCCGCACCAAGCGCGGCGAGCTGACGATCAACGCTCAGAAAATCGAGATGCTGACGAAGTCGCTGCTGCCGATGCCCGAAAAGTGGCACGGCCTGTCAGACATCGAGCTGCGCTACCGCAAGCGCCACCTCGACATCATGACCAACGAGGAATCGAAGCTGCGCTTCCAGCAGCGTTCGAAGATCCTCTCCGGCATCCGCCGCTTCATGGAAGACGACGGCTTCATGGAAGTCGAAACGCCGATGCTGCACTCGGTCTACGGCGGCGCCACCGCCGAGCCATTCAAGACGCATCACAACACGCTGAAGCTCGACATGTACCTGCGCATCGCGCCGGAACTGTTCCTGAAGCGCACATTGGTTTCGGGCCTCACCGACAAGGTGTTCGAGATCAACCGTAACTTCCGCAATGAAGGCGTCTCCACCCGGCACAATCCGGAATTCACCATGATGGAGTGCTACTGGGCCTATGCCGACTACGAGGACATCATGGACCTCGTCGAGCGGCTGTTCGAGAGCTTAGCGCTCTCGATCCATGGCACGACGGAATTCCCCTTCGGCGACAAGACCATGTCGTTCAAGGGACCGTTCAAGCGCGTTCCGATGCCTGATGCCGTCAAGGAAGTCACCGGCATCGACTTCCTGGCGATGAAGACCGACGAGGAAGCCCGCGCTGCTGCAAAGGCTGCGGGATTCGAGGTCGAGAAGGACTGGACCTGGGGCGAGTGCCTAGCCTTCATCTTCGAAGAGAAGGTCGAGCAGACGCTGATCCAGCCGTCGCATGTCACGCATTTCCCGAAGGACATCTCGCCTTTCGCCAAGGAAGTCCCTGGCGAGCCGCGCCTCGTCGAACGTTTCGAGACCTATTGCAACGCCTGGGAACTCGGCAACGCCTTCTCCGAACTCAACGATCCGGAAGAGCAGCGCCGCCGCATGGTAGAGCAGCTCGAGCAGGCCCATGCCCGCGGCGAGAAGGCAAAACAGCTCGACGAGGAATTCCTCGATGCAATCGACCAGGGCATGCCGCCAGCAGGCGGCCTCGGCATCGGCGTTGACCGCCTGATCATGCTGCTTACCAACGCGCCGTCGATCCGCGACGTCATTCTCTTCCCGGCTCGCCGTAGCAAGGCTGACTGAGAAACGAATTGCCTGAACGTCAAAACGGAGCGCCCGAAAGGACGCTCCGTTTTCGTTTGTCTGAGAGGCCCTTCCTTCAGATCATGTATCCGCCAGCAACCTCGATCGTTTGCGCGTTGATCCAGGCACCGTCTTCGGACGCCAGCATGGCGATCACCCGGCCGACATCGTCGGATTCTCCGATACGGCCGAGTGCCGTCTGCGAGGCAAGCAGCGCCGCAAATTCCGGGTTTTTGTCCAGCGCGGCATCAGCCAGATTGGTGCGAATAGCGCCAGGCGAGACCGCATTGGCGCGGATCCTGCGGTTGCCGAACTCCTTCGCCTGATACCGCGTCAAGGTCTCAAGCCCAGATTTGAGAGCGGCATAAGGCGCCACACCGTCGGTTGCGACACGCACCGAGGCGCTCGTCACATTGAGGATCACGCCACCATCCACCATCAGCGGCAATAGCGCCTGCGTCAGGAAAAACGGGCCCTTGAGGTGCACGTTCATCAGCGCGTCGAACTGGTCGGTCGTCACCGTCTCTATCAGATTGAACATGCCGAACCCGGCATTGTTGACGAGGCAATCGAAATCACTGCGGCCCCAATAGGTGGAAAGCAGTCGCTTGACCTCCTCCACGAAGGACGGAAAACTTGCGGCATCGCCGACATCCAAAGCCAGCGCGACCGCCTGGCCGCCCGCCGCCTTGATCTCGGCCACAGCTTCATCGGCGCCGGGCTTGTGGCTGTTGTAGGTCAGGATGACCCCCATGCCGCGCCGCGCGCATTCCTGAGCTGCCGATTGACCGATGCCCCGGCTGCCACCGGTAATGATTGCGATTTTCATCTGTGTCTCCTTGCTTTTGATGGCCGGAAGCTAGGGGAAACGGGAGGCCGCTACTCCGCCGGAAACTGCCTCGTTCTTGCCTATTCCTGCTTTTGTCTTGCGCGCAATGACGAGCTACGTCAGGATTCCCCTATGCAGACAATGCTCGAAGAGATGCGCCGCCTGACGGCCCGCGCCGAAAACCGCCCGACGGAAACCGGCATACCCGGCATATTGATGGTCAGGGGAGAGATCCCTGAGCACAGGCTCGGGGCGATCTATGAGCCGATGGTCAACCTGATTGTGGATGGCGGCAAGACGCTTACCATCGCCGGCCAGGACTATTATTACGACCCCTCCACCTATTTCGTCATCTCGGTGGATATGCCCGCAACTGGCAAAGTGCAGCAAGCCGGTCTCGACAGGCCCTATGTCGGTGTCAGTCTGTCGCTTGATCCGGCAAGGGTGGCAGCCCTTCTCATCGACCTCCCGCCACAGACCTATCAGGAGGGGCAAGGCGGCGGTTATTCCGTCTGCCGCATGACGCCGGAACTTCTCAGTGCCTGGCTGAGAATGCTGCAGCTCATGGAGCGGCCGCAGGATATCCCGGCTCTTGCGCCTGCTTATGAACGCGAAATCCTCTATCGCGTGCTGCAGGGGCCACAAGGCTGGATATTACGTGATATTGCGGCACCCGATAGCGCACTCTCGCGGATAAGACTCGCCATCCGCTGGGTACGCGATCATTACGCAGAGGCGGTCGAGGTCGAAAAGCTTGCCGGCCTCGCCTCGATGAGCGTGTCCGCCTTTCATCGCCATTTCAAGGCAGTGACGGCGATGAGCCCGATCCAGTTCCAGAAACGCATCCGATTGCTGCAGGCTCGCCAGCTTCTGATTGGCCAATCCGGAAATGCATCCTCGGTCGCCTACACCGTGGGCTATGAAAGCGCCTCGCAATTCAGCAGGGAATACGCACGCTTCTTCGGCCAGCCGCCGGCGCGCGATGCCTCACTGATAAGGGAAAATATCAAGCCTGCCGCCTGATCGTTTTCGGAACTAGTGGCCGCTCTTGACGGGCGGCTCCTCTGCGGGAGCGTCTCCTGCCGGAGTGGCCGCATCCTTGGCAGCCTGCTCTTGAGCAGACGGTTCCTCAGCCTCCTTGGGCGCAGCGCCCTTTTCCGGCTTGCTCTCTTTCTTGGTGGAAGCAACGGCCACCGGGTCGATGCAATCGGCCGGATCCTTGAGGCTCGCATTCAGCGCTGCGATCCGATCGTCTGCCAATTCGATACGTTCGCCGTAAAAAAGGCCCTGCTCACTCGCCTTGCCGTCGTAATAGCGGGCAGTATAGGGCTTGTCGTTGAGACCTTCGACCATCTTGTCGGGATGCGCGATATAGACCACGTCGGCGCCGATCGCCCGACCGCGAATATCTGAGCGCAGGGTCGGACCGTTCTCGTCGAGGACGACGACCTGCACCAGATCAGGCTTTTGTGCTTCATAGACGGCCTGGGCGACGCGCAACGCCGTCTTGATGCGCGTCATGCCGTCGACAGGTTCGGTCTTGATATATTTACGGACCCAGACATGATCCTGCTTCTTGATCGTAACGAGATTGACGTCGGTGCAGGCCACGCCATCGGCGGCTTCCTCGTCACCCAGCAGCCTGTCTTTACCGACATAGACCGCAGCACCGCCGGAAACGCCCGCCAACAGGGCGCTACCACCGATGATCAAAGCCAATTTCCGGGAAGGCCGGAACATGCGCAGTAAGGCCTTCACGCCAACTGCTCCGCCATCTGAAACTCCAACGCAATACAAGTGACTGTTAAGCTAGGGAAATGACGTTTCCGAATCTTTAAGTGGGCCTTCCGATTTTGTCTCGAAGTGGAAAAATACCAAAAAAGGTCCAGCTGCTCCCGCGCTTGCCAGAGCGCTCACACGCATGCTCTAAAATGCCATGGCCTTCACGCTTCGCCAGATCCAGTACTTCATCGCCGTTGCCGAACAGGGTTCGGTCACGCGCGCCGCGCAGAACCTGTCGATCTCCCAATCCTCGATAACGGAGGCGCTGAAAGAACTCGAAAACGACCTTGGCGTCGTGCTGTTCGAGCGTCACCCACGCGGGCTCTCGATCACCCACAACGGCCATCAGTTCCTGCGGCACGCCACGAAAATCCTGGCAACGGTTTCGGATGCCCGCACCAGCTTCTCCGGCCAGCGGAACATACCCTCCGGCACGCTCAATATCGGCGTCACCTCGCTCGTCGCCGGCTATGTGCTCTCGGATCTGCTGGCCCGCTATCGCCGCGCCTGCCCAGGCGTGGAGGTCAGCGCCATCGAGGACAATGGCAGTTACCTCGAACATTTGTTGATCGGCGGCGAACTGGATGTTGCCGTCATGGTGATTTCAAATCTGCGTGATCGCATGGCGCTGCAGGCCGAGATCCTCGAAACCTCACCCTATCGCCTCTGGCTGCCGATGGGTCATCCGCTGGTTTCGGCGGATATCATTTCCATTGCCGATATCGCCCGCGAGCCGCTGATCATGCTGACGGTAGATGAAATCGAGGAGAATACCGGCAAGTTGCTGACCGCGCTCGGCGCCCGGCCGCACGTCGCCTTCCGCACCCGCTCGGTGGAAGCGGTGCGCAGCTTGGTCGCGACAGGTGCGGGCGTAGCGCTCTTGCCCGATCTCGTCTATCGTCCGTGGTCACTGGAAGGCGACCGCATCGAAAGCCGCGACGTTTCCGGTTCTCTGCCTGTCGTGCAGGTGGGCATGGTCTGGCGCAAGGGCTCCAGCCTGCCGCAGGCGGCACGCGATTTCGTGGCCATCGCGGAAAATATGCGTTCGGGAAGATCTCGGTAGATATCGGAATTTCCGATATCGTCTTTCTGATAAATGAATTTGCGAAACCAGCCATTCCGCGTCACCTTTTCTTCCGGGAACAAAACGCCGCAAAAGCGGCACCGAACCGGGAGACAGACGATGAAGCATCTTCTGAAATCGTGCACTGCCGCGCTCGCGAGTCTGAGCTTCGCGACGCAGGTCATTGCCGCCGAACCGCTGAAAGAATTGGGCAAGGGCGAAGGCGCCGTCAGCATCGTCGCCTGGGCCGGCTATATCGAGCGCGGCGAAACCGACAAGAATTACGACTGGGTTACCGACTTCGAGAAGGAAACCGGCTGCAAGGTTTCCGTCAAGACCGCCGCCACCTCGGATGAAATGGTGGCGCTGATGAACGAAGGCGGTTTCGATCTCGTCACCGCCTCGGGCGACGCGTCGCTGCGCCTCGTCGCCGGCAAACGCGTCCAACCGATCAACACCGATCTCATCCCGAGCTTCAAGACAGTCGACGAGCGCCTGCAGAATGCGCCCTGGAATACAGTGAACGGAGTCCATTACGGCGTGCCCTATCTCTGGGGGCCGAATGTGCTGATGTATAATACCGAGACCTTCAAGGATAAGGCGCCGACGAGCTGGAACGTCGTTTTCGACGAACAGAACCTGCCGGACGGCAAATCCAACAAGGGCCGCGTGCAGGCCTATGACGGCCCGATCTACATCGCTGATGCCGCTCTGTATCTCATGGCGCATAAGCCCGACCTCGGTATCAAGGACCCCTACGAGCTCAACGAGGACCAGTACAAGGCCGCTCTCGACCTGCTGCGCGGCCAGCGAAAGATCGTCTCGCGCTATTGGCACGATGCGATGATCCAGGTCGACGACTTCAAGAACGAAGGTGTCGTCGCCTCCGGTTCCTGGCCGTTCCAGGTCAACCTGCTGCTGGCCGACAAGCAGAAGATCGCCTCCACCTTCCCCGAGGAAGGCGTCACCGGCTGGGCCGACACGACCATGCTGCATGCTGACAGCGAACATCCGAACTGCGCCTATATGTGGATGGAGCATTCCCTCAAGGCCAAGGTCCAGGGTGATGCAGCCGCCTGGTTCGGCGCCGTGCCCTCCGTTCCGGCTGCCTGCAAGGGCAATGAACTGCTGACCGACGCCGGCTGCAGCACCAACGGCTACGATCACTTTGACAAGATCAAGTTCTGGAAGACGCCGGTCGCCAAATGCGCGAGCGAGAGCGAATGCGTGCCTTATCATCGCTGGGTGTCCGACTATATCGGCGTGATTGGCGGGCGGTGACGCCAGGCCGGTTCGCGTAAGCAAATTCCCTCCCCCAGCCCCTCCTCACCAAGAGGGGCCAGAGTGGTGCCGCCGAATTCCTGCCGAAACGCCGAAAGGTTTGAGCGTGGGCGCGGCAGATTAAACCCCTCCCCGTGCGGGGAGGGGTTTAGGGCGGGTCTTTTTGAAGATCAAAGCCTCTCTTAGATACAGCTCCGGAGCCCCTATGACGTCAGCCGTCCGTTTCCTAAAGGTCTCTCGCTATTTCGGCGCCGTGCGAGCCGTCGATGGCGTCGATCTCGAAATCGCGCCGGGCGAATTCTTCGCCATGCTCGGCCCATCCGGCTCCGGCAAGACCACCAGCCTGCGGCTGATTGCAGGCTTCGAACAGCCGACATCGGGACATATCGAAATCTTCGGCGAAACCGCCGAAGGCGTCCCGCCCTATCGCCGCAACGTCAACACCGTCTTTCAGGATTACGCGCTTTTCCCGCATCTCGATATCCTCGACAACGTCGCCTACGGGCTGATGGTCAAGGGTATGGGCAAGGCGGAGCGGATCAAAGAGGCAGAAAAGGCGCTGGAACTGGTGAAGCTACCCGGTTACGGCAGCCGCCGTCCAGGCCAGCTTTCCGGCGGCCAGCGGCAGCGCGTGGCGCTCGCCCGTGCCCTCGTCAACAAGCCCCGAGTGCTCCTGCTCGACGAACCGCTCGGCGCTCTGGACCTGAAGCTGCGCGAGCAGATGCAGGAAGAGCTGAAGAGCCTGCAGCGCGCCCTAGGCATCACCTTCATCTTCGTCACCCACGATCAGGGGGAGGCCCTCTCCATGGCCGACCGCGTCGCGGTCTTCAACAATGGCGGCATCGTTCAGCAGGGTACGCCGCAGGATATATATCGCCGTCCGAAGACCCGCTTCGTCGCCGATTTCGTCGGCTCGTCCAATGTCATTTCTCCTGACGTGATGACGGCCCTCGGCGGCGAAAAGCGCTGGGCGAGCCTGCGCCCCGAGGCAATCCGCCTTTCAGGCGAGGGCATTGAAGCGAAGGTCGAAAGTGCGAGCTTCCTGGGCGCCGCAACCCGCCTCACCGTAGACATCACTGGATCGCGCCTGCATGTCATGCTGCCAGCCGGCAGCGATATACCCGATATTGGCACCGCCATCCGCCTCGCCTGGCAGCAGCGTGACGTGCACTACATGGATGATGCGGCATGACAACGCTGGCGATCACCAAGCCGGAAGCCTCGATCCTGCCGCAGCGCGGCGGTTTCTTCGGCCGCCTGTCGGACAGGTTCTGGCGCCACCCGAAACTGCTCTTGTTGCTGATGCTGACACCGCCGCTGCTCTGGCTCGGCATCATTTATGTCGGCTCGCTGATCGCACTCTTGCTGCAAAGCTTTTTCTCGATCGACGATTTCTCGGGAATGGTGAATTACGACTTCACCCTCGATACCTATGCGCAGCTTTTGAACCCCGGCAATTTCGACATCATCGTCAGAACCATCCTGATGGCAGCGCTGGTGACGGTCGCCTCCGCCATCGTCGCCTTCCCGATCGCCTATTACGCCGCCCGCTATGCGCGAGGAAAATGGAAAGCCCTGTTTTACCTTGGCGTCATGCTGCCACTCTGGTCGAGCTATCTCGTCAAGATCTATGCCTGGAAGCTGATCCTCGCCAAGGAAGGCATCCTCACCTGGTTCTTCGACAAGCTCTATCTTTCCTGGCTTCTCGACACCGTCCTCGCTTTGCCCGTGGTCGGCGGCAATTCGCTCTCCGTCAGCTATCTCGGCACCTTCATCGTCTTCGTCTATATTTGGTTGCCCTATATGATACTGCCGACACAGGCAGCACTCGAACGCGTGCCCGGCAACCTGATCGAGGCCTCAGCCGATCTTGGTGCCACGCCGCACCAGACATTCCGCACCGTGCTTTTCCCGCTGGCGCTGCCAGGCATCGTCGCCGGCTCGATTTTTACCTTCTCGCTGACCTTGGGCGACTACATCATCCCCCAGATCATCGGCTCATCCCGCCTTTTCATCGGCCAGGCGGTCTATACCCAGCAGGGAACGGCCGGCAACGTGCCGCTCGCCGCCGCATTCTCGGTCGTGCCGATCGTCATCATGGCGATCTATCTCTGGCTCGCCAAACGCATGGGGGCTTTCGATGCGCTCTGATCGAGGACAGAAATCGCCCCTTATTCTGAAGATCGCGGCCGCGTGCGGCCTGCTCTTCCTGCATTTGCCGATCCTGTTGATCTTCGTCTATGCCTTCACAACCGAGGAGAAGAGCTATCGGTGGCCGCCGCCCGGCCTGACGCTGCAATGGTTCGGCATCGCCTGGAATCGCCCGGACGTCTGGTCGGCACTCGGCCTCTCCCTGCAGGTCGCCTGCATTGCGACGGCAGTCGCACTGATCCTCGGCACGCTGTGCGCCGCTGCCGTCAGCCAGACGAAGTTCTTCGGCCGCGAAGCGATCTCTCTGCTCGTCATCCTGCCGATCGCGCTGCCGGGCATCATCACCGGCATTGCGCTCCGCTCCGCCTTCAGCCTGTTCGATATTCCTTTCTCGGTCTGGACGATCGTGCTTGGTCACGCCACTTTCTGCGTCGTGGTCGTCTACAACAATGCCGTCGCCCGTTTCCGCCGCACGTCAGGCTCGCTGATCGAAGCATCGATGGATCTCGGCGCCGACGGCTTCCAGACCTTCCGGCATGTGATCCTGCCGAATATCGGCACGGCGCTTCTGGCCGGGGGCATGCTGGCTTTCGCTCTGTCCTTCGACGAAGTCATCGTCACCACTTTCACCGGTGGCCAGCAATCCACCCTACCGATCTGGATGCTCGAAGAGCTGATCCGCCCGCGCCAGCGCCCCGTCACCAACGTGGTCGCCATGATGGTCGTGCTCGTTACCTTCCTGCCGATCCTGGCAGCCTATTATCTCACGCGCGACGGCGACCAGATCGCCGGTGCCGGTAAATAACCCGGAGCAAGATATGGAAAGCGTCAAACGCTTTCCTGCCCTATCCCGCTCCACCAACGCAGAGGGAGAATGCCTATGGACACGCAAATGCTGATCGGCTCGCGCTTCGAGACCGGCACTGAAACGGAAGAACACATCCTGAACCCGAAGACCGGCGAGACCGTGCTGAACCTCCCCGAAGCTTCGCTCAGTCAGATCGATGCCGCCGTGGATGCTGCTGAAAAGGCTTTCGTTGCCTGGGCGCAGACGACGCCATCCGAACGCTCCGCCTATCTCCTGAAAATTGCCGATGCCATCGAAAGGGACGCACAGGGTTTTGCCACGCTCGAAGCGCTGAATTGCGGCAAGCCGATCAATGCCGTGCTGAACGACGAAATCCCTGCTATCGTCGACTGCTACCGCTTCTTTGCCGGCGCGGTGCGCAATCTGCACGGGCCTGTCGCCGGTGAATATCTCCCCGGCCACACTTCGATGATCCGCCGTGACCCGATCGGCATCGTCGGCTCGATCGCGCCGTGGAATTACCCTTTGATGATGATGGCCTGGAAGCTGGCGCCCGCGATCGCAGGCGGCAATACGGTCGTCTTCAAGCCATCGGAACAGACGCCGCTGACGGCACTGAAAATGGCAAAGCTCCTCTCCGAAATCCTTCCCGAGGGCGTGGTTAATCTCATCCTCGGCCGTGGCGAAAGCGTCGGCAATGCGCTAATCAATCATCCGAAAATCAACATGGTGTCGATTACAGGCGATATCGCGACCGGCAAGAAAGTGCTGCAGGCGGCTGCAAAGACCGTCAAGCGCACCCATCTGGAGCTTGGCGGCAAGGCGCCTGTCATCGTGTTCGACGATGCCGATATCGATGCCGTCGTCGCCGGTATCCGCACCTTCGGTTACTACAATGCCGGTCAGGACTGCACCGCCGCCTGCCGCATCTACGCCGACGCCAAGGTTTACGAGAATTTCGTCGCCGACCTGACCTCCGCCGTCTCCAGTATCCGTTTCAACCATGCCGACGACACTGAGAATGAGATCGGCCCCCTGATTTCCAGGCGGCAGCGCGACAGAGTCGAAAGCTTCGTCACTCGCGCCTCCGAACATAAGCACATGGAAATCACCACCGGCGGCAAGGTCTCCGGCGACAAGGGTTTCTTCTTTGCGCCCACCGTCGTCGCGGGTGCCACACAGGAAGACGAGATCGTCCGTCGCGAAGTCTTCGGCCCCGTCGTCTCCGTCACCCGCTTTACCGATGTCGAGGATGCAGTAACCTGGGCGAATGACAGCGATTACGGCCTCGCCTCCTCTGTATGGACCAGGGATATCGGCCGCGGCATGAAGACAGCCGCGCGCCTTCAGTACGGCTGCACCTGGATCAACACGCATTTCATGCTGGTCAACGAAATGCCCCATGGCGGCCTGAAGCAATCCGGCTACGGTAAAGACCTTTCAAACTATGCCTTGGAAGACTATACCGCTGTCCGACATGTGATGATCAATCACGGATAGTTGAACTATACCGACTTGATCTTTCATGAAAGTCACTGCCGCCATCAGTGACTTTATCACCTTGTCATAATACAACTGAAAATACTGTTTTTTTGAACGTTGAATTGCCGTTCACCCCATTCGGCAGCTCGCGATAATTGTGGTTCCTCGTCGGATTAAAGAGATCAATCGGCATTACTTATGGCGACGCGCATCGATATTTCCGAGCTCGAAAAAGCCCTGGATGGCCTACTGGAATCCGCACTTGTCGCTGATAGCTGGGAGCGCACGTTGGAGCAGATCAGCCGGGCCACCGGTTCCACCGGCACGCATATCATGCCGGTGCGCGGGAAATTCCCCTCCGGCTTCCTGAGCACGCCGAATTTACTGGAGGCTTTCGAAGTCTATTTCGACGAAGAATGGTACAAACGCGACTTCCGCGAACGCGGCCTGGTGGTTGCGATGACCAAGGGTATCGTCATCGAACACGACATCGCCGGCGAGGAGGAATTCAACCACCAGATCTTCTATACGGACTTCCTGGCCCGTTTCGGCTTCCGTTACTCCGCGATGGTGGGCTTCACCTCCGGTGATACGATGCTGAGCCTCAACCTGCAGCGCCGCATTCAAGACCAGCCGTTCGATCGCGATGACGAGCGCCTGCTCGTGAGGATGCAGTCGAGACTGACCGCCGCAGCCGAGATCATTCGCGCCCTGCATGTCGCCAAGATCGACAGCATGAGCGAGGCATTCGAGTTCGCCGGCACTGCCGTGGTCTTCTTCGATCGTCTTGGCCGCGTCACCCGGCTGAACCAGCGGGCGGAGATGCTGCTCGATGGCGATATCCGGCTTCTCGATCAGGAACTTGTTGCGCTCAGTCAGGAGGAGACGGGGCTCCTGCGGCGCCACCTGCAGGCAGTTCTTTCAAAGGAGCCTTTCGCCAATCCTGCCGTCTCCACGCCGGTTCTGTTTTCCCGCCCCGGAAAAGGACCCCTGATAATCCGTGCCCAGCGCCTGAACGGAGTACCGGCCGAACTCTTCTCGCACTCCGCCGCCGTCGCCATCATCACGGATCTCTCCGAACGCACGGCCCCGAGCCGCGATCTGCTGCGCCGGCTCTTTTCGCTCACTCCTCAGGAAACGACGGTAGCGCGCCTGCTGATGGATGGTTCGTCGCCACGCCAGATCGCGGAAATATCCGGTTTGACCTACGAGACGACGCGCGGCTACGTGAAGAAGGTTCTTGCCAAGACTGGCACACAACGCCAATCCCAGCTTATCTCGCTGCTGTCGAGCCTGAAAATCTAGGCCTGATGAAACCAACGACGCTTTCCCCGAAACGGTAGACGCAGCTTCGAAAACCACTGCAGGCCGGAGACACCTTCAGGAACGGCGTTTTCAACGATTTGGAACAAAATCCGCGTTGATGCGTCTTGCCTGCGGCAATCACGGAGGAAGATATCCATGTTAAAATGGGCTCTGATATTTCTCGTAGTTTCGATCGTTGCCGGCTTTTTCGGCTTCTCCGGCATTTCGGCGGCGACCGCGACAATCGCGCGCGTGCTCTTCGGCATATTCCTCGTCGTCTTCCTGATCTTCCTGATATTGGCCTTGATGGCAGGACAGGCAATCTTCTAGCCGCGGAGGCGATTTCAGGCCACGTAACGGCGGCAGTTCTACAGCATGCCTATCAGCCAGGGATGCAGTCCCTTTGCCTGTCGCTTCAGAAGACCATCGACCGAGATTGATCCTGCTCCCCGCACCGCAAGCACGAACATGCCGCCGGCGATTGCCAGATCCTTCTCGAAATGCAGCAACTCGTTCTGACTTGAAAAATTGGTATGGAACAGAAAGGCCGTCGCAAGGCAGAACAACCCTAGCGCCGTTGCGCCGAGCCGGCAGAGAAGGCCACCGGCTACGGAAAGGCCGGCGCCAATCTGCAGAGCAATGACGGCAAACGTCACCAGCGCCGGCAGGCCAAGCTTGTCGAAGGTCGCAAGCGTCGCAGGGATATCTGCGATGAGTGTTGAACCTTCATGCAGAAAAATCAAGGATAGGAGAAGCCTACCCAGAAGAAGAATGAGGTCGGTCAGCCGGGGCCGGCTTGCAGCGTTTTCCATCATATCCTCCGCTTCTCAGGAGCAGGCGGAAACCTGCCTATTCCTGCCGTTGATGTGTCGGTCGCTTGCCGCCCTTGCGGCGTTGGCTTCCTGAGTATCTTCAGGTTCCTCGCAGCCGTCGGGGTAAAGCACAGAAAGCCCCAAGATATTCACGTGCGCCTTACGATCGAGCTGAAGTTCCAGCGCTGCGGTAGACAGGTCAGCGACATCCGGTAATCACCAGTGTTGCACAGGATCTTCCTCATCAGGTTATAAACCTCTTCCCGCTGATTATCTTTAGCGGAATCGCAACGCTCGGCGAGTGCCCGCGTCGTTCTTCGCTCTGGCTATTCTGCAAAGTTCAGACCCTCTTCGGAGCCGCAGTAAGGCCCTAGAGTAGGCTCGCCCCGACATTGATCGCAAGTGCGAGAATTGTGGTGTTGAAAAGAAACGACAGCAGCGCGTGCAGCAGGGTGAATTTGCGCATCGTCGTCGAAGTGACAGCGATATCGGCCGTCTGCGCCGCGACACCGATTGTGAAAGAGAAATAGAGGAAGTCCCAATAAGCGGGCTCCTCGATTCCATCAGGGAATTTAAGCCCTTCGCACTTGTCCGGACCGCCATAGAAATAATGGGCATAGTGGATCGTGAAAAGCGTGTGCAGGAAAAACCAGGAGATCATGATGGTCAAGATCGCCGCAGCCGCCCGCCACAGCGCGACATCTGCCGGTGCATCCTTGATCGAATGAAGCTCGATCCCGATGCCGGCAATGCTGGCAAGAGCCGCTGCAATCGATAGGAAGAGCAGGAAAATATCGGAAAAATCGAGATCTTCCGATCGTTTTTTGATGCTTTCAACGGTCGCCCGAAGCATCTTGCGCCAGCTCAGCCCTATGAAGAAGGTCGCCGAGGCATTCCAGCCGAACAGGATGTTGCTGGCGCTGACCTCCCGTGAGGTCAGCGCCAGAAAGACGATGAGACCGCCGAGCACCGAGAGGATGAAACTCGCATGTTTGCAGGCAAGTGAGATCAGCGAATTTCCGTCATCCTCGTCAGCCACTGCAATCCCCCGCCCCTATGCCCTTGATATCAACATGAAAAAGGCGCGGCTGCCAGCGGCAGCTGCGCCTTTCGTCAAAGTGCGGCTTGCGCAGCCTTACGCAGCAGCGAGTTGCAGCTCCTTGCGGACCTGGCTTCGCAGCGTGCCGAGATCCTTTGCGAATGCACGGATGCCTTCTGCGAGCTTTTCCGTCGCCATGGCATCCTCGTTCATCATCCAGCGGAAGGTCTTCTCATCGACCGTGACCTTCGCAGCCGGCTTGATCGTTTCCGGCGACAGCTTGCGCTCGAGCTTGCCCTGATCGTTCGACAGCTCGTCGAGCAGGTTGGGAGCAATCGTCAGACGATCGCAACCCGCCAGCGCTTCGATTTCGCCGGTGTTGCGGAAGGATGCGCCCATGACGACGGTCTTGATGTCGTTGGCCTTGTAGTAATTGTAGATGTCGCGAACGGACAGAACGCCCGGATCTTCTTCGGCGGTGAAATCCTTGCCGGTCGACTTCTTGTACCAGTCGAGAATGCGGCCGACGAAGGGCGAGATCAGGAACACGCCGGCGTCAGCGCAGGCAATGGCCTGGGCCTTGGAGAAAAGCAGGGTCAGATTGCAGTCGATGCCTTCCTTCTGAAGGATTTCGGCGGCGCGAATGCCTTCCCAGGTGGAAGCGAGCTTGATGAGGATGCGATCCTTCTCGATGCCGCGCTCCTTGTAGGCAGCGATGATGCTGCGCGCCTTCTTGAGCGAAGCTTCGGTATCGAAGGAGAGGTCGGCATCGACTTCGGTCGAAACGCGGCCGGGAACGAGCTTTACGAGGGCAGAACCGACGGAGATAGCAAGGCGATCGGCAACGGCTGCGGCCGCTGCATCGGCGTCACCGCCGAGCTTCTTGCCCCAGGCGATCGCCTCCTTCATGTCATCGGCAAACATCTCGGTGCCAAGTGCCTTGAGAACGATGGATGGGTTGGTCGTGCAATCAACCGGCTTCAGGCGAGCAACAGCCTGAATGTCACCGGTATCGGCGACGACGGTTGTGATCTCGCGGAGTTGGTCAAGCTTGGATGTCATGGTCAAAATCCTTTTTGAACTTGGACTGCGGACCGGCGCGAGTTCCGCCCGGCAAAGAGGTGATCTGAGGATCAGATGGTTTGCATGCAGCAGGCAAATAGTCGCGCGTCCGTCACGGATGATCCTTAAACGTGAGAGACATTGTCGGCGTTCCCAACGTCGGAATACAACGGCACACCGCAATCGATGCCGCGTGCGGCTGAGAGGCCGGTCGAAACTTTCCGCATTCCCGCACATTGTCCTCCTCGGACGGACAAGAACGATGTTGTCGACGACGACTATCGCCGCTCCCGCAACGAAAAGTCAAGGACATTTGTGCATTTCAATTGACATAAGTGTCACACCCGGCATTATCGCGGGAACAAAGCCGATGCCACAATCTTATGTCATCGATGGCAAAGATCTAGGGCGAAATCGACGCGGGAGGAGATGTGGTCAAGCTGAAACGCGGCACGCACACTGCTTATTCCGAAGCCTCTTCGCTCCGGCTGCGGGCCGCATGGCTCTATTACAACGAGGGCCTGACCCAGAAGGATGTCGCCGAACAGCTCGGCATCAGCCGCACGACCGTCATCCGCCTGCTCGACGAGGCGATGAAGCGCAGCGAAGTCCAGATCTGGATCAACGATTCGATCGGCGACTGCGTAGAGCTATCGGTCAAGCTGGAACGGGCCTACGGCCTCGATGAGGCGATCGTCGTGCCGAAGCCCTCCAAATGTGATGTGAATTCCCTGGCAAAGAATGTCGGCTTAGCGCTCGGTCAGTTCCTGTCGGAGGCCATTCCGGACGATTATACGATCGGCGTCGGCTGGGGCCGCACTATGACGGCCTCTCTCGCGAGCTTCCGGCCGCCACGGCGCGACAACTGCAAGATCGTCTCTCTGCTCGGCGGTATCGTCGCCGTCCACCAGACAAACCCGATCGACTACACCTGGCGCCTCGCCAACCAGCTTGGAGCGGAATGTTACATGTTCCTGGCCCCACTACTCGTCGATTCAATCGAGACCAAGCGAAACCTCATCGAAAAATGCGGATTGGATACGATCTACCGGCTGGCGGAAAACCTTGATCTCGCGATCGTCAGCTGTGGCGATATCGGCCCGCATTCGACGTCGCTGTCCGAGGGATGGATTTCAAAGGCCGAACTGCAGCAACTGATCGATGCCGGCTGCGTTTGCGACACGATGTTCAACTTTCTCGACAAGGACGGTAATTCCGTCGACCACTCGATCAATCAGCGGGTGATGTCGGTGGATCTCGATACGCTGAAAGAGGCGAAACATATCGTACTGTCCTCCGGCGGCGCACATCGTGCCGTCGCGATCCGCGCAACGATCAGGCGCATCGGCTGCAATACACTGATTACCGACGAGGGTGCGGCAAAAGCATTGCTGGCGCTCGCCGAAGCTGCCTGAACGGCTTCGGCTGATCCAATCGGTCAGGCGTGCGCCGATTCCCAGCCAAGCATGGCCCGCTTGCGGGTCAGACCCCAATGGTAACCGGTCAATGCTCCGTTTTTGCCGAGTGCACGATGGCAGGGCACGACGAAGGAGATCGGGTTGGCCCCGACTGCCGCACCGACCGCGCGCATGGCAGTCGGCCGGCCTATATCCTTGGCGATATCGCTATAGGTCACGGCCTTGCCGAAGGGGATTTTCAGAAGGCTCTGCCAGACGCTGACCTGAAAATCCGTGCCGATCAGCACGACCCGCAGCGGCTGGTCCGACGTCCAGCGGCCCGGTTGGAAGATACGCTCGGCATAAGGCGCCGTCGCTTGGCGGTCCTCTACATATTCCGCATTCGGCCAACGGCAGGTCATATCCTCAAGGCAGGCCTTTTCATCACCGGAATCGCTGAAGGCGAGGCCCGCAAGACCACGGTCCGTCACCATGACGAGAGCCGTGCCGAAGGGGCAGGTATGGAACCCGTAACGGATCGTCAGCCCGCCGCCCTTTGCCTTCCATTCGCCCGGCGACATTGCCTCGTGCGTCACGAACAGGTCGTGCAGGCGGCTCGGGCCTGAGAGACCGACCTCGATGGAGGTTTCGAGCAGCGGCATTTTCTCCTGGCGCAGCAGCCGTTTGGCGTGGTCGAGCGTGACGGCCTGCAGGAACGCCTTGGGAGAAAGGCCGGCCCAGCGGGTAAAGGTCTTCTGAAGCTGCGTCGGCGACTGGTTCAGCCGTGCGGCAATCGCCTCCAGCGACGGCTGGTCGCGATATTCTTCGCTGATGAGTTCGATGACCTGGCGGACAGTATCATAGTCCGGGCCTGCGGGGGTGATATCCGTATCGAGCTTCGCGATCATGTTCATCGTTTTTCTCCTTTACAAGGGAGATAATCAAGGCCGGGCGGCCAAACCACCCGTTTCTTGCGCGATATTTCAGATCCGCTGTTTTACCGCTGCAAGTGCGCGCTTGAAGGCCTTGGCGAAGCTTTCGCGATCGTCGGGATTGAGGAAGGAGCCGACATCCGTGCGCTTGCCTTCCCCGAAAATATGCATGGAGAGAATGCCGATCTCCTGATGCCGCCGCACGAGAAAGCGCGTCCAGAACGGATTGAAGTGGTGCTCGATCATTCGGCCGGACGGAGAGAACTTGCGTATCGAAACGTCCGTCCGCGAAACCGTCACCTCTTCCCGCACTTTGCCGGACCGGTAATTGAGCCAGAAGGCGCCGTAGAGCAGCAGGAAGTCCAGCCCGAAAAAGAAGCCGATCGGCCAGGCGCCGGTTAGGATGAAGAACATGCCGTACACGAAGCAGATGGCGCCGGAAATTATGAGCAACACTTTGAAACCCTTCCGTCCGAGGGAGCGGTAGGGAAAGAGCTCAGCTGCGAAAACAGGCTGCTCGTTGCGGCCGTCGGCGTTGCTTTCCATCATAGCCGTTGAGTATAGATTTTCCATGGCCAATCCGAAACTCAAATCCGTCGGCAAACCGTCGCAAAACTCGAATGTGATCGTCCGCCGCAAGCCGGCGGCGGTGAAGACAGCCTATTCGCTTGCCGAGCGCGAGGAGATTTTCCGCCGCTTCTCGATCCAGCGACCCGAGCCGCGCGGCGAGCTGGAACATACCAACCCCTTCACCCTCGTCGTGGCGGTGGCACTCTCCGCGCAGGCGACCGACGTCGGCGTCAATAAGGCGACACGGGCACTCTTCAAGGTCGCCGACACGCCGCAGAAAATGCTCGATCTTGGCGAGGAGAGGCTGCGCGACTACATCAGGACGATCGGCCTTTATCGCAACAAGACGAAGAACGTCATTGCGCTCTCGCAGATGCTGGTCGATGAATTCGGCGGCAAGGTGCCGGAGACGCGCGAAGAGTTGGTTCGCCTGCCAGGCGTCGGCCGCAAGACCGCCAATGTCGTACTCTCAATGGCCTTCGGCCAGGCGACGATGGCGGTTGACACCCATATCTTTCGCATCGCCAACCGCATCAGGCTGGCCCCCGGAAAGACCCCCGACGAGGTGGAAGAGCGACTGATGAAGGTTGTTCCGAAGCACTACCTCTATCACGCCCATCACTGGCTGATCCTGCATGGCCGCTATACCTGCAAGGCCCGTCGCCCGGAATGCGAACGCTGCGTCATCGCCGATATCTGTAAGTCGCCGGAGAAGAGCAGCGATATCCCCGCACCTCTGGTCCAGCTACCGCCGCAGGTGATCGGCGAGGCCGTCGAGTAGGGCAGCTATCCCCTGCTCGTAGTCCTCACGGCTACCGCCTGCTTCGATGGCGATTGCCGCGCGATCGAAAGCCGCTGACAGCATCGCCGTCAACGGTCCGAGCAAACTGGCTTGTGGTAGCAAGGCCTCGAGCCCTGCCCGCAATGTCGCCTCTGCATTCTCGGCATCGATCTGCGCGGTCGCGGGCAAACCGATGACCGCCGGCGCCTCGAGCAGAAGCAGCCGCGTCCGCCCTTCCACTTCCATTGCATCGAAATAGGCCGCAGCACCTTCAAGCAGTGCGTCACGCGGTGCGGTTTGCCGCCTTGTGCGCCGCTCAATCTCGTCGGCGACATCGGTCGCCTCCCTTTCGATCACGGCCTGGAAGAGCGCTCTCTTGTCTTCGAAGTGATGGTAGAGCGCACCGCGCGTCACACCGGCCTCCGCGACAATGTCAGGCGTCGCGGTCTCCGCATATCCCTTTTCGACGAAAAGCCGGCGCGCGGCATTCATCAGGGCCTGTCTCGTTTGCTCGGTTCTCTCTCGGTTGCTGCGGCTCATCACTTCTCTTTACATACAATCTGTCTGTATGTTAAATAGAAAAACATACAGATTGCACGTAAAACCGAAGGAGAAAATGATGAAATCGACGAGCTACTATCCCGTCATCATGACGGATGACGTTGCCGGCACGGCAGCCTTCTATTGCCGTCATTTCCGTTTCCAACCGCTCTTCGACAGCGGCTGGTATGTCCATCTGCAATCGACCGAAGATGAGCATGTGACGCTTGCCGTGCTCGACGGAAATCACGAAACCATCCCAGCCGCCGACCGCGGCAAAGTCTCCGGCCTTCTCCTGAATTTCGAGGTCGAGGACGTGGACGCGATCTACGCCGTCTGTACAAAAGCCGGGCTGCCGATTCTGGGCGAACTCCGCGACGAGGATTTCGGTCAGCGCCACTTCATCACTGCCGATCCCAACGGCGTCTTGATCGATATCATCAAGCCGATCCCGCCGAGCGCCGAATATGCGGCGATGTATGAGGCAAAAGCGCTGCCTGGCTAAAGCAATTCCGGCAAGCGTGTTTTGGGTTCGGAATTGCGTGAAAAACTAAACTCGGAAATCGGGATCGCGCGCCGAGATCAGCTTGTGCAGATGCACCATCATGCCTGCGGCAAAGAGCGGCGTGAGAAGGTTGACAATGGGAATCGCCAGAAAAAGTGCAATTACCAGACCGCCAAGAAAGACGGTCGGACTATGCTTGGCGCGAAACAGCCGCGCCTCCGGCGGCGACCGGAACCGCATCGCCGCGAATTCGAAGAATTCCCGCCCGAGCAGATAGCCGTTCACGAGGAAGAAGGCGACGAGATTGACGCCGGGAATGAAGAGCAGGAACAGCGCGATAATATTGCCAATGATCACGACGCCGAGGAACTTGATCGAGCTCGCCATCGCCGGGCCGAGCGGCATAGCCTTGCCCGGCGCATCCTGCGGATAATCCTTTTTTTCGATCACCTCAGCAACATCGTCGAGAAAGAGGCCGGCAATCAGCGCCGTAACTGGCGAGAGCAGTAGCGCCAGCCCGAGCGCAAGGCCGACACCGGCAGCGATCAGGAAAACGAAGCTGAGCCAGCCGGCCCAGTCAGGCATCTCGGGAAAGAACCCCGCCATCCAGGGAAAGACGAAGGTGATGAACAGGCCGCGCAACGCGAACCACAAGCCAATCAGCACCAGCACCGTCAGTCCCAGAACCTTCCAAAAAACTGACCGGGTCTCCGGCGCAAACAGGTTGGCAAGCGAAAGGCGAGCGGCGTCAAGGATCATTCTCTGGCATCTCCGTTACGCGGCGTGATGTAGGGAGTCGGGATCCTCCCGGCAAGTCAGTTGAAAATTACATGCTTGAATAGAAAACTTGTCGAAAATTACATGCTAATATATAGTTCTCAAAGTTGGAAATACGTGTGGGCCTAAGAAGAGCTTCCGGACAATATTAAGAAACAAGGATTCGGCTGCGCATGAATCCACGGAAGGCCTCTGAGGAAATGGGGGAGGCTGCGGCGTGGAAGACTTTGTAGAGAAGCTTAGGCAATACGCGAAATCCGGCACGCCTGCCGAACGACGCATCGCGAAATATTTCACCGAACATTTGAACGACCTGCCGTTCGAAACCGCTGCGTCGGTTGCCGACCGGCTTGATCTTTCGCCGATGACGGTCGGCCGTTTTCTGCGAGCGCTCGGCTATCAGGGGCTGGACAGTGTCAAGGTGGAGATCCGAGAAACGGCTACGACCTCACCCGTCCAGTTCCAAAATTCTATGACGGAGTTGCAGACGGATGCATCGGAGGGCAAGGCACTCGCCGTTCTCGTGGCCGAACAGATACAGGCGCTGCATCACATCTATCATCTGACCGCACAGCCGCATTGGGCCGAAGCCGTCGCGCTGATCGGCGCCTCCAGAGAGGTCTTCGTCGCTACCCATGCCAGACTTGCCGGGTTCTCCAATCATTTCTGCCAGCGACTGACCCTGGCTCGCGACGGCGTACGTGCGATCGACGGCGCGGGAAACCGCTTCGCGGAGCTTTTCGCCCGTTCCTTCGTCGAGGACGCCGTGCTCGTCATCATCGATTGTCGCCGCTTCGCCAGGTCACGGCTGCTTGCGCGCACTGCCCGGCGTTACGGCTACAAGGTAATCCTGATTTCCGCTCAGCATGCGGATTGGCTGCCCGAACAGTCGAACGTCGTCCTGCCTTTGCCGTCTGCCCGCGCGCAGGACGCGGATAACCTGCCACCGCTGATCGCCTTGCTCGACTGTCTGGCCGAGGCGGTCATTTTGGGTGCCGGTGAAGAGGCGAGCCAGCGCCGCCGACGCATGGTGGAATTCGCAACGATCCTCGGGGAAACGGCAAACCACTGAACTATTCCATCGCCTCCAGCTCCGCCCGATGGCGATACATGGCAAGAAAGCGACGATAGTCGCGGTCGTAACGCGCCCGCTTGCCCCTGTCGGGAAGCCGCTCGGAGCCACCCGGATACATCGCCTTGCCAGCCGCCGCCAAATCCTCGTGTAGGCGACAGGCAACCGATGCGGCGATCGCGGTGCCGAGCAGGACCCCCTCGTTCATATCAGGCACGATGACCTTGCAGCCCGTCACATCCGAATAGAGTTCCATCAGAATGGGGTTCTTCACATGCCCGCCGGCCACATGCAGCGTATCCGGCACGTAGCCGTGTTCCCTCATCTGTTCGAGGATGTGACGGATGCCGAGCGCAATCCCGATCGCGGTTCGCCAATAGAGCGCACAGAGCCCGTCGAAGGACGTATCGAGCGTCAGGCCGCTGATGACGCCGACCGCGTGCGGATCGGCCAGTGGCGACCGATTGCCGTGGAAATCCGGAAGAATGGAGATCCGGGCACCGAGCGCATCGCCTTCTTCTGCTCTGAGTTCAGCGATGCGGGCAACGATCCTCTGATGAAGCGCCGCGGTCGGCTCCCCGCCGGCAGCGTGCATGCGCACGATATGATCGAGCAGCGCACCGGCCGCCGATTGGCCGGCTTCGACGAGCCAGGATTTCGGAAAAACCGCCTCGTAATAGGGGCCCCACATTCCCTGGCTTGGCTTTCTCTCGCGGGAAAAGGCGACAATGCAGCTCGATGTTCCCGCAATCAGCGCAAGCTGCTGCTCGAGCTTCGCAGGATCGGCAACATAGCTGCTGAGTGCACCGAGAGCGCCGGCATAGGCATCAATCATTCCGGCCGAGACGTCGCAATCGGTAGTCAGGCCCAATGCTTCGGCTGCTTGCGGCGTCAGTTTACCGATGCTTTCGCCGACTGCCACCGTCTCGTCCGGCAGGTGGCCGCGCGCCAGCAGATCCTCAAGACCGATCTGCTGCAGGAAATCCTCCTGCCAGCCTTTTTCTTTATGCGCCAGGTAATTCCATTTGGCCGTCAGCGTGCAGCGGGACCGGGCAAATGAACCGGTCGCCTTCCATGTCAGGAAATCGGCAAGGTCGAAGAAATAACCGGCTTTCTCCCAGGTCGCCGGCAGGCTCTTCTTCAGCCAGATCAGCTTCGGCATTTCCATTTCCGGCGACATCACATTGCCGGAATGTTCAAGCACCTCATGCCTGGTCGCCGTACAGAAATCGGCTTCCTTCAGCGCCCGATGATCGAGCCAGACGATCGTATCGAACCGTGTCTCGCCGCCGGTGGAAACGCTGATCTGCCTGCCTTCTGTATCGCGCACCACAAGCGAGCAGGTGGCATCGAAACCAATCGCGCCGATTGCGGCAGCCCCGATGCCGGATTTGCCCATAGCCGTACGCACCGCAGTGCAAACGGCCGACCATATATCTTCGGAATCATGCTCGGCATGGTTCTCGCGCGGCCGGTTCATGACGACAGGATGTTCAGCCTTGCCAAGCAGGTGGCCGTGCGCATCGAAGATACCGGCGCGTGCGCTGCTCGTGCCGATATCTACCGCAACCACATGATCACGCATCAATGCTGAGTCCCGTCCAGCTTTTGTTTGCGGACAAGGTGTATCAATTCCGGCATGGCGTCAAACACGACTTCCGGTGAAAGACGGTCGAGTTCTTCACGGTAGCCGGCAAAGTTTGCATGCGAACCGCCGGTAAAGGCAAAGACCGTCATGCCCGCCGCCTTGGCTGCGGCAATACCCGCCGGACTGTCTTCGATGACGATGCAGTCACGGGGTTCCACATGCATCTGGTCGGCAGCATAGAGAAAGAGATCAGGCGCCGGCTTGCCGCGTTTGACCATGCTGGCGCTGAAGATGTTCGGCAGCTTCGGTAAGAGCCCGGTGACAGAGAGAGACAGCTTGATCCGCTCGACCTGGCTGGACGATGCAACACAGCAGGGAACGCCCAGCGCATCGATCGTATCGCCAATGCCGGGTATCGCCTTCAGCTCGGTGCGGAAGCGGGCATAGAGACTGGTACGGATGCCTTCGAGGAATTCCTCGTCGGCGTGCACGTTGAACTCCGTCTCCAATATAGAGATGAGGGTTGCGAGGCTTTTGCCGAGGAAGCGCTCATAGGCCTCGTCTTCGGTAATCGTCACGCCGAGATCGGCCATCGCCTTGAGGAGAACGCTGATCGAAATCGGTTCGCTGTCGACGAGCACGCCGTCGCAATCGAAGATGACCAGCCGTGGTTCAGCATCAGCCATGGAAGACCCAACCTGAATTCAGTTCGGACGCAACCGTCCTGCTTCGTCCGCAAGGCCGGGATGGCAGCAATGCCGCCATCATGATTCCTTACACTGCGAGCTTGCCGTCAAGATAGAGCTGCAGAGTTTCCTTCGTGCCTTTTTCCCACAGGGTTTTCAATGCGTGAGCGAAACGCTTGCGGAAAAGATCTGATTTCGCGACTTCACCGAAAATATCGTCAAAGGCGAGGAAGGCTGCCGGATCGTCCTTTGCCTTGACAGCTGCCTCGTGCAGACGTTCGGCGCTGGCATCGTTGAAGACAATGTCCTTGCCGCTGTCGCTCTTGCCGAAGAAGTAGCGGCACCAGAGCGCGGAGACGAGCGCAAGGCCAACGACATCCCTACCCTGGCGCAGGTTGTCGAGCGTCGAGGGCAGGATGAACTTCGGTTGGCGGTTGGAGCCGTCCTGTGCAAGCCGCGGGATCGTATCGGCGATCTTCGGGTTGAGGAAGCGGCGTTCGATCAGCTTGAAATAATCGGCGAGCGACGTGTCCGGCACCGGTGGCACGATCGGAATGATCTCCTCGTTTTCCAGCTTGGCGAGGAAGGCGCGGATCAGATCGTTTTCCATCGATTCATGGACGAAATGAATGTCCATCAGCGCTGCCGGATAGGCGATCGCCGCATGGCCGCCATTCAGGATGCGGATCTTCATATGCTCATAGGGCGTGACGTCCGGTACGAAAGTGACGCCGACCTTTTCAAGCGCCGGGCGGCCCATCGGGAACTTGTCTTCCAGCACCCACTGCTTGAACTCTTCGCAATAGACCGGCCAATTGTCCTCGATGCCGAAATTGTCTTTGAGGAAATCGATCTCGCGCTGGCTGGTCGCCGGCGTGATGCGGTCCACCATGCCGTTGGGGAAGGAGACGTTGGTCTTGATCCAGTCGGCAAAGGCAGGATCGGAAAGCTTGGCCGTTCCGACGACGGCATTCGCAGTGACGACGCCATTATGGGGAATGTTATCGCAAGACATAACGGTGAAGGGCTCGATGCCCTTGTCTTTACGCGCCTTCAGGCCGGCAACGATCAGACCGAAGACCGTCTTCGGCGTCACCGGGTTCTGGCCGTCGGCGGCGATCGCCGGATGCGCCGGATTGAACTTGCCCGAGGCATCGATGAAGTAACCGCCTTCGGTGATCGTCATTGAGACGATCCGGATCTCAGGATCGGCGAGTTTGGCGATGATAACAGCGGGTTCGCCGACCGGCAGGATATCGATCATCGGCCCGGTCACGCGCGCCGCCGTCTTGTTGTTGTCCTGCTCAACGACAGTCGTCAGGAAATCCTGCGCCGCGAGCTTGTCGCGCATGGCCGCGTCCGAGGGCAGGACGCCGGCGCCGATGATGGCCCAGTTGTGGTCGCTACCGGCATTGAAGAGATCGTCGAGATAGATTGCCTGGTGGGCGCGATGGAAATTGCCGACGCCGAAGTGCACGATGCCGGCTTTCAGCGACGCCCGCTCATAGGCCGGAATGGCTGCAGTCTTTGCTGCCTCGGCGAGCGTTGCCAGCGATAGTTTGCACGTCATGTTTCAGTCCTCTTGAAGGTCTTGCGAAAAAGGGCGTTCGTCCTCCCGGTAGCGCGGGCCGGACGAGATCGCCCGGTCCGCATGTCTCCCCCAGCCGGCGGCCGCCTCAAATCGCGAGGCCGCCCTCGTTGAATTTATGAATGCGCGTCTTGTCCGGCGTCAGATAAACCGTGTCCCCGGCCTTGGAAGCAAAATCGCCGTTGCTGCGCGCCGTCAGCATCCCGATTCCATCGACATCGACGTGCAGGAACGTGTCGGAGCCGAGATGTTCGGCCACCATGACCCTGCCCTTCCAGTCGCCGCTTTCGGTCGACAGCAGCACATGTTCGGGACGGATGCCGATCGTGTGCGCATTGACCTGCGCAGCATTATGCCCGTTGATGAAGTTCATTTTCGGCGAGCCGATGAAGCCTGCAACGAAGAGGTTTCGCGGGCTGCGGTAGAGCTCCAGGGGCGAACCGACCTGCTCGATATTGCCCCTGTTCAACACCACGATCTTGTCGGCCATAGTCATGGCTTCCACCTGATCGTGGGTGACATAGATCATCGTGGTCTTCAGCTGCTGGTGCAGCTCGCTGATCTCGATGCGCATGTTGACGCGCAGCGCCGCGTCGAGGTTCGACAGCGGCTCATCGAACAGGAAGGCCGACGGCTGGCGCACGATGGCGCGGCCGATGGCAACGCGCTGGCGCTGGCCGCCCGAGAGCTGGCGCGGCTTGCGATCCAGATAATCGCCAAGGTTCAGGACGCGCGCGGCATCTGTCACCTTGCGGTCGATCTCCGCCTTGTCCATGCCGGCCATCTTCAGCGGGAAGGCGATGTTGTTGCGCACGCTCATATGCGGATAGAGCGCATAGGACTGGAAGACCATCGCCAGACCCCGCTCGGACGGCGCCTTTTCGGTCGCGTCCTTGCCGTCGATGACGATCTTGCCGCCGGAGACGTCTTCGAGGCCGGCGATCAGGCGCAGCAGGGTAGATTTGCCGCAGCCTGACGGGCCGACGAAGACGACGAATTCGCCGTCCCTGATATCGAGATCAATCGAAGGGATGACCTTGGCTTCGCCGAAGACCTTCGAAACCTTTTGAAGGGTAATGCTGCCCATGTTTCTCTCCCTATGATCTTATTTCACTGCGCCGAAGGTCAGGCCGCGGACAAGTTGTTTCTGGCTGAACCAGCCGAGGATGAGGATCGGCGCAATCGCCATGGTCGATGCCGCCGAAAGCTTGGCATAGAACAGGCCTTCCGGGCTCGAATAGGAGGCGATGAAGGCTGTCAGCGGTGCCGCCTTGGAGGCTGTCAGGTTCAGCGTCCAGAAGGCCTCGTTCCAGGCGAGGATGATGTTGAGCAGCAGCGTCGAGGCAATGCCCGGCACCGCCATCGGCGTCAGCACGTAGGCAATTTCCTTGGCGAGCGATGCTCCGTCCATGCGCGCGGCTTCGAGGATCTCGCCGGGAATTTCCTTGAAGTAGGTGTAGAGCATCCAGACGATGATCGGCAGATTGATCAGCGTCAGCACCATCACCAGGCCGGTGCGCGTATCGAGCAGGCCCGAATTTCGGAACATCAGGTAGATCGGGATGAGCGCGCCGACCGGCGGCATCATCTTCGTCGACAGCATCCACATCAGCACGTCCTTCGTCCGCTTGGTCGGCGCAAAGGCCATGGCCCAGGCGGCCGGAATGGCGATGATGAGGCCGATCAGTGTCGAGCCGAAGGAGATCACCACGGAATTCATGAAGTGGCTGAGATAGTTGGAGCGGCTCTGCACCTCGGCATAGTTCTCCGTCGTCCAGTGGAAGAACAGGAACTGCGGCGGCGAGGCAATGGCGTCCGCTTCCGACTTGAAGCTCGTCAGGAACGTCCAGAGGATCGGGAAGAAGATCAGGATGCCGAGCGCCCAGGCGATCGCGGTCATGATGACCTTGCGTTGGGTGGTAACCTTTCTAGCCATCTCAAGCCTCCAGATTCTTGCCGACGAGGCGCACGAGGAAGATCGCAACGATATTGGCAAGCACGACCGCGACGATCCCGCCTGCGGAGGCTCCGCCGATATCGAACTGCAGCAGCGCCTGCGCATAGACAAGATAGGTGAGGTTCGTGCTCTGCGTGCCCGGGCCGCCATTGGTGGTGACCAGGATCTCGGCGAAGACCGACAGCAGGAAAATCGTCTGGATAAGGATGACGACGGTGATGGCACGGGCCATATGCGGCAGGATGATGTAGATGAATTTCGAGATCGCGCCGGCGCCATCCATCTCGGCGGCTTCCTTCTGCTCCTCATCGAGCGACTGCAGCGCTGTGAGCAGTATCAGCGTGGCAAAGGGAAGCCACTGCCAGGCGACGATCAGAATGACGGAGAGCAGCGGTACGGTGGCAAGCCAGTCGATTGGCTGCAGGCCGACAGCCTTCGCCATATAGGCGAAGAGGCCGTTGACCGGGTTCATGAACATGTTTTTCCAGACAAGAGCCGCCACCGTCGGCATGACGAAGAAGGGCGCAATGACCAGGATGCGCACGATGCCTTGGCCGTAAATCTGTTGGTCGAGCAGCAATGCGAAGAGAATGCCGCCAATCACAGTGATGAGTAGCACGCCGGCAACCAGGACCAGCGTGTTGATGAGTGCTGCGAAGAAGGCCGGGTCGGTGAGGAAGTATTGGTAGTTTAAGAGACCGACGAAATTCTCCATGCCCGGGCTGAGCAGATTGTAGTTCAGCAGGGAGAAGTAAATCGTCATCGCCAGCGGGACGATCATCCACGCGAAGAGCAGCACCACGGAAGGTGCTATCATCAGGCGTGCTGCGGAGCGAGTGTGGAACGTTGCCATAGCAATCACCGGTCTGATCTGAAGCGGAAACGGCTGCGAAACAGCTTTGAAAAAAGGGGCCGCCGATGCAGTTCGGGCAATCGGCGGCCCGGAGGTGCGGAATGCCAAGCATTCCGTACATTCTCAGGAGGTTTTACTTGATGTAGCCCGCTTTGGTCATTTCGCGGGTGGTCAGTTGCTGCGCGCTCTGCAGAGCCTGGTCGACCGAGATCTGGCCGGCAAGGGCTGCGGAGAACTGCTGGCCGACGGCCGTGCCGATGCCCTGGAATTCCGGGATCGCCACGAACTGGACGCCGACATAGGGAACGGGCTTGACAGTTGGCTTGGTCGGGTCTGCGGAGTTGATGCTGTCGAGCGTCATCTTCGCAAACGGAGCAGCCTTCTGGTAATCGGCATTCGCATAAAGCGAGCTGCGTGTGCCGGGAGGTGCGTTCAGCCAGCCTTCCTTTTCAGCCACGAGATTGGTGTAATCCTTGCTCGTTGCCCAGGCGATGAACTTCTCGGCTGCTTCAGACTTCTGCGAGCCTGCTGGTATGGCGAGGTTCCAGGCCCAGAGCCAGTTGCCGCGCTTGCCGAGGCCCTTGTCCGGAGCCAGCGCAAAGCCGACTTTGTCGGCAACCTGCGACTGCTTCGGATCGGCCACGAAGGAAGCAGCAACCGTTGCGTCGATCCACATGCCGCACTTGCCGGTCTGGAAGAGCGCCAGGTTTTCGTTGAAGCCGTTGGAAGAAGCGCCGGGAGGGCCGGCTTCCTTCATCAGGTTCACGTAGAAGGTCAGCGTGTCCTTCCACTCAGGCTGATCGAACTGCGGTTTCCACTTTTCATCGAACCAGCGGGCGCCGAAAGAGTTCGACATAGCCGTCAGGAAGGCCATGTTTTCACCCCAACCGGCCTTGCCGCGCAGGCAGATGCCGTAGATTTCCTTATCCTTGTTGGTGATCTTCTTCGCAGCGTCCGCGATGAAGTCCCAGGTCGGCGCATCGGGCATCTTCAAGCCGGCAGCGTCGAACAGGTCCTTGCGGTACATGACCATGGAGCTTTCGCCGTAGAACGGAGCTGCATAGAGCTTGCCGTCCTGGCTGATGCCGCTGCGGATGGCCGGCAGCAGGTCATTCACGTCGTAGCTGTCGCCGAGATTGTCCAGCGGCAGGAGCCAGCCCTGCTTTGCCCAGATCGGAACTTCATAGGTGCCGATCGTCAGCACGTCATACTGGCCGCCCTTTGTTGCAATGTCGGTCGTGACCTTCTGGCGCAGTACGTTTTCTTCGAGGGTTACCCATTCAAGGTCGATGCCGGGATTCTTCGCCTTGAAGTCATCCGTCAGCTTCTGCATCCGGATCATGTCGCCGTTGTTCACGGTCGCGATCGTCAGCGTCTCGGCCGAAGCCATGCCGGCAAACGCCATCGCTGAGCAGGCGCCCAGCAGGAAAGTTCTCAATGTCATATCTTCCTCCCAGAAGATGGATGTGAGCATTCGCTTTGCTCATGGGCAATTACTCATCAGCGGAGGAAATTTGTCAATTGGCAATCGTTGCTGCGATGCCGAACGATCGACCTATAACATTGATTCGAAATGATAATATTTTTGCTCAGATGCTGAGCAAAAACTCAGCCGTCTCTTCGTCGGTAATCAAACCGTTCACCTGATGGCCTGTGATGGCTGCCCTGATCGCCTTGAACTTGCGCTTGCCCTTGGCAATTCCGATGACTGTGGACGAATCGCGCGGCGGGATCGGGGCGGAGGCAACACGCTCGTTGATAGGGTTGTCGAGCAGCCTGCCGTCCGCGTCGAAAATCCAGCCGCAGATTTCACCCACGGCGCCGCCGCTCATCAGCTCCATCATCTCGTCTTTTTCGAGGAACCCATCGACGCAGAGCGGGCCGTCGATGCCGAGTTCGCCGATACCGACGAAGGTCACATCCGCCTGCGCGCTGATCGCCAGCGTCGAGCGCACGAGCTGCTGGCCGTGCAGAAGCTCCCGCTCCTCCGCCGAGGTCACGAGAACCGGCAGCGGCATCGGATAATGCCGCGCCTTGACGGCATCGGCCATGCTGAAAATCACGTTGTAATAGGCAGCCGACCCATCGGGCGCGATATTGCCGGTCAGCGAAACGATGCGGTGATTGGGACATTCGATCGCCGGCAGCTGGTCGACAGCCGCTTTCAGCGTTCGCCCGGTACCGACGGCGAGCACGATCGGATCGGGGCGTTTCAGCCAGCGCTCGATTTCGGAAGCAGCCGCTTCGGCAATGCCGACCGTCGTCGACGATGAGCCCGGATCGCTCGGAACGATCTCGACATGGCGCAGACCGAATTTCTTGCGCAGCTGATTTGCGAGTTCGAGGCAGGCGGCAATCGGGTGGTCGAGCCGCACCTTGATCAACCGCTCGGCCACGGCAAGCGAAACGAGCCGCTGCGCCGATTGCCTCGAAATACCCATGGCGGATGCAATTTCATCCTGCGTGCGGCCGGCGACATAATAGAGCCAGCCGGCGCGCGCCGCGTCATCCAGCCGTCCGGAAGTCTCCGCTTTTTTAGCCATGTGTTGCCGCCAATAATTCGTTTTGAGTCTGTCTGGCGCCAGATCAAAACAAAAATCGGGCAAATGTCGAGGGCGTTGAAAAAGTCAGCAGTCGCTTCCTTACCCGAACCACTTCATGACGACGTAGATGGCCGCCTTGACGAGACCGTAGATCACTCCGCCTGCGACGGCGAGCGAAACCGCCGTCATGACGAAGCCGAGAAGCGAAAACAATCCGTCTCGCCCAAGAATCGCAAAGGCGAAGATGGAAATCGCGATCGCCGGCAGGATATTGCCGAGCGGTACCGGCAGCACCAGAACGATCGCCAGCACCAGGCAGCAGAAGCCCGCCAAATACTCTGCAGGCGGCTCGGCGAGAATACCGAGCCGCGGCTGCAGCATGCGCTCGGCCCGGGCAAGCCAGGGGTGGATGCGCCCGACGATCGTCTCGAAATCCTCCCGTCGCATGGAGCGCGCCGCAATCGCCTTCGGCAGCCACGGCTTCAGTCCGAAAGTGAGTTGCGCAGCAAGGAAGATCAGCGGAGCGCCGAGCAGCGAGGATGTGCCGGGCGGAGTCGGAAAGGCGTTCGGCAGTGCGAAAATCAGCATGAGCGCACCGATCGCCCGATCGCCCATCGTTCGGAACAGGTCGCCGATCGATACGCGTTCGCGACTCTGGTCCGCCGCCATTTGCCGCAGGATGGAGGATAGCCGGCGGCCTTTCGGACGCGGCCTGCGGGCGGTGGATCTATTATCTTCGGTATTTTCGATTGTCATGAATCCGGCATAGGCAAGTGAATAACGAAAAGTCTGCCTGTGCAATATGCCATTAGCATGACTCTGACGGATAAAATTACCGAAGCACGCGGCCGATCCCTTAGTTCAATTATCGAATAATCCTTGTAATTCCGCTCCAAGAGTGCGAGCAGACGCCAAGCAAAGACAATTGGTAGACATCAGATGATTATTTCGTTCGACATCGGAGGCTCCGCCATCAAGGGTGGAATTGGGCGTTCGGAATCCGACATCGTGCCGCTCGGCCGTCGCCCGACCCCCAAGGATAACTTCCCGGCGTTCGTCGAGACGTTGAAAAGCTTTATCGCTGAAGCCGGCGAACAGCCCTCGCGCATTGCGCTCTCGATCGCCGGAGTTGTAGACCCGGATACACAGCGCCTCATCGTCGCCAATATCCCCTGCCTTCACGACAGCAACCTCGCCGCCGACCTGGAAGCGGAACTCGCCCTGCCCGTGCTGGTCGCCAATGATGCCGATTGTTTCACCGTGGCGGAGGCCGAGCTCGGCGCCGGCAGAGGCCACCGCATCGTCTTCGGTGCCATTCTCGGCACCGGCGTTGGCGGCGGCCTCGTCTCGGATGGTCGCCTCATCAATGCGTCGGGCGGCTTTGCGGGGGAATGGGGTCACGGACCGATCATCGCGTCGCAGGCCGGCACTCCGCCCGTCGCAATCCCCGCCTATGTCTGCGGCTGCGGCCAGAAGGGCTGTGTCGATACCGTCGGTGGTGCCCGTGGTGTGGAACGCCTGCACAAGACGCTGCACGATGTCGATGTCTCCAGTGAGGAAATTATTACCGATTGGCAGAGCGGCGAGGAAAAGGCCAACCGCACCATCGATGTCTATGTCGATCTGGTCGCCTCGCCGTTGGCACTCGCCATCAACATTACAGGCGCAACCATCGTCCCTGTCGGCGGCGGCCTGTCGAATGTCGAGCCGCTGCTGGCGGAGCTGGATCAGGCAGTACGTGCCCGTATCCTGCGGAAATTCGACCGCCCGCTCGTCGTGCGCAGCGAGTGCCGCATCGAACCAGGCCTGATCGGGGCAGCACTTCTGGGCCTCAAGGCTGAGGCTGCCTAAAGCGATTCCCGCAAAAGTGCGCAGCGGTTCTGCGTTCGGAATTGCGGGAAACAGAGCTCAAAGCTTCGGCCACATCCGGACGATTGCTGCAAAACGCTGCCAGTCCTTTCGCAGACAAGGCGTCCAGGCCGCTTCCGCGACAGCCGGCAGCCGCGGAAAGACCAGCCGGTTGAAATTGGCGCGCGAGACGCCCCGGATGCAGGCTTGGATACCGCGTATCCGCCCCCTCAGCTCCTCCGGCAGTTCGCCTTCGGCTTCGTAGGCATAGGTCTTTTCCGGTGGCGTGAAGCCGGCTCGGCTCGCACCCGGCTCGTCCTCGCCTTCGGCCTGCGCCAGGTCGAGATGATAGGCCTGACCCGGCGCCATGACGATATCATAGCCGTCGCCCGCCAGTTCGATGCCGACTTCAGGCTTTTCCCAGGCCATCAGCAGCGTGCCGCCGCGATCGACCCCGCCGCCATGCGAGACCTCGTTCCAGCCGGCGAGCTTCCTGCCACGCTCCGCCAGCATGGTCTTGATCCGCCGCATAAAATGCGACTGAAGCTCGGCGGTGTCCGCCAGTTTCTCCCTGTCCATCAATGACTTGCAGGCTGGTGAGGCAAACCAGCAGCCATGCGGCACCTCATCCCCGCCGATGTGCAGATATTCAAACGGAAAGAGCGCCACCATCTCGTCGAACACCTTGCCGAGGAACTCGTAGGTGAACTCGATCGCCGGATTGAGCGTATTGTTGGAATAATCCTGTACCGAGCGACAGCTGTCCGGCGCCTGCTGCTCGTCGATAAGCTGCGGCAGGGCGAAAAGAGGCACCGCGCTGTGTCCGGGAATGTCGATTTCCGGCAAGACATCGATATGAAGTGCGCCAGCATGGGCGACGATCCGGCGCGCGTCGTCTTGCGTGTAATATCCCGAGCGCGTTTCGGCCACGTTACCAAGCTGCGACACCGGAACTTCGCCCGGCCCGCGCCTTGCGCTGATCTCCGTCAGTTCCGGATAGGCCTTGATCTCCAACCGCCAGGCCTCGTCGTCGGTAAGATGCCAATGGAAAATGTTGAGCTTGTTCCACGCCAGGGTATCGATCAGCCTTTCGATGTCCAAAACCGGATAGAACTGCCGCGAAACATCGAGATGACAGCCACGCCACTCATAGCGAGGCTGATCAGCTATATTGCCGAAGACGGGAAATTGGAAAGTTTCCGCGTCATGGCGTGCACCGTGCAGCAGCTGCGCGAGAGTGATCAGCCCGTAGAACCGCCCGGCCGCATCGTCGCTGGCAAGAATGATCTCCTGAGCCGTAAACCGGAGCTCGTAGGCTGCCGGCATGATCGAGGATTCCGCCTTGAACCGGATCGGTCGCCCGTTCTCAACCGGCTGCAGCGAGAAGAGCACGTCGTCGGCCGGGAAGAGCCGTTGATAGAGCGCAAGCGCCTTGGCTACCGCCTCGATATTTTCGGGACGCGAGCCGGCTGCCGGATAGAGGGCGCCGGGCGCCACCTTGTCCGGCCGCATCGCAAGAGACAACGGCCAGGGCAGCAGCGAAAAAGGTTCGACTACCTGACCTTTCGGCAAAAATTCCGGCAACGCACCGGGCTTCGCGCTGTCGTGCACGAGATCGACAACGCTGACGGGCACTTGCCGGCCGTCGGCAAGCGTAAGGTAGGCCGATTTGATGCCGGACGTGACATGCTCCGGGCCGTTCGTCAGCTCTTCCACGCTAAACCGCCAGCTATCGCCCGGCTTGACGGTCAGCCCCTCTGGCGGCGAAACCTCGTGAAAATCTGCAACGCACCGCTTGAGCACGGCGCCTTCTGCGGCATGTTCGCCCGTCGCGCGGGCGGGCGACGTATAGGCGAGCGTAAAACCGGAGAGCGGTTCGTCAGATAGGTTGAAGAACGTGAAACTGAAGCGTCCGAAGCTTCCTTCGACCGGGTTCCAGCTCGCTTCCAGACGGTAATCGGCCACAGTCATATCCTCCCTTCGACGGATATAGGGCGGTCTTTGCTCCCGTTTAGCGCCATCACCTTCTCGTCTGCTTCCGCAGCTTGACAACTTGCGGGCGCCGGCGGAAATCGAGGCATTTCAATGTGAAGCGAGCCCCGAGGAGAGACCGGTTCAAAACCCTTTCCCCTCCATCCTGCGCGATGATGGCGCGCGCGATCGCATGCTTTCGCAGACGCTCTACTACTGCCGCAAACACCATGGCCGCTGGAAAATGTCGGGCTTCACCGCTACCTGCCGAACCCTATGGCCTGAGGCAAATATAGGCTGAAACAAAAATGGCGCGGCCTCGACCGCGCCATTGTCTCATTCGGCTGCCAATGCCGGCGGATGATGGATATCGCCGTCCGCCTCTTCCTGGTTGGCATTGGCATGTTCGTCATTCCTCGTCTTCGGCTCGCGGCCGAAGAACAGGGCGTAACCAGCCGGCAGCACAAGAATGGTCAGGACGGTCGCGACCAGAATGCCGCCCATCATGGCGTAGGCGAGCGGCCCCCAGAAGACACCGCGCGAGATCGGGATCAGCGCCAGCACCGCTGTCAGCGCCGTCAGCATGATCGGCCGGAAACGTCGTACCGCCGCGCCGACGATCGCCTCCTGTCTGTGCATGCCTGCCTTGATATCCTGGTCGATCTGGTCGACGAGGATGATCGAGTTGCGGATGATGATGCCGAGCAGCGCGATAACGCCGAGGATCGCCACGAAGCCGAAAGGCGCACCGCTGATCAGCAGCGCAGAGGCCGCACCGATGATGCCAAGCGGACCGGTGGCAAAGACCAGCATCGCCTTGCCGAAATGCTGCAGCTGAGCCATCAGCAGGATCATGATGACGACAAGCATGATCGGCGCCTTGGCAGCGATCGAGGCCTGGCTTTCGGCCGAATCCTCCGCACCGCCCTGGATCTCGATCTTGTAGCCGGCCGGCAGGCTGTCCCGCAGGTCCTTCATGTCATTGTAGAGTTTGGTCACCACGTCGTTCGACTGGACGCCGTCAGGCAGCGTCGCGCGGACACTGATCGTCGGCAGGCGATCGCGCCGCCATTCAACGCCCTGTTCCATGGATGGCACGACCTTGGCGATCTGCGAGACCGGAACATAGCCGCCGAAATCCGTCGGCACATAGACCGAGTTGACGGCCGAGAGCAGCGAACGGTTGGCATCCGGCTCGCGGGCGACGATGGAGACCGTTTCCTCGCCGTCGCGGAAGTCATCGAGCGGCGCGCCGGACATAGCCGTCTGCAGCATTTGGCGAACGCGCTGCGAGGTGACGCCGAGTGCACGGGCACGGTCCTGGTCGATCACCAGCTTCATTGCCGGCACCGGCTCCAGCCAGTCGTCGTGGATGGCGCCGAGCATTGGATCCCTCGTGAAGCGCTCCTTCACCTGATCGGCAATCTTGCGCACTTCCGCACGGTCGGGACCCATCACGCGCATCTGCACCGGCCAGCCCGTCGGCGGGCCGAGGAAGAGGCGGTCGACCTTGCCTCGGATGTCAGGGAAGTCTTCCGCGAGGATCGTCCTGAGCTTGGTGATCAGCCGTTCGCGGGCTGGCTCGTCATTGGCCATGATCAGCAGCTGGGCATAGTTCGGGTTACGAAGCTGCTGGTCGAGCGGCAGGAAGAAGCGGGGTGCGCCCTCGCCGATATAGGTGGCGATGAACTTCTTGTCCGGATCGTCCATCATCTTGGCTTCCAGCGCCTTTGCCTGGACTTCCACTTCCTTGATGCTGGTTCCCTCGGGCAGCCAGAGATCGACAAGGATTTCCGGACGTGAAGACTGCGGAAAGAAGTTCTGCGGGATGAACTGGAAGCTCCAGAGGCTCGCCACGAAGGTGCCGAGCGTCAACGCAAGCACGATGACGCGGTGGCGTACCGCCCATCCGACGGTATGGCGCAGGCCGCGGTAGAAACGCGTGTCGAACACGTCGTGATGTTCCCCCGCATGATGACGCTGTTTCAGGATCATGTAGCCGAGCCACGGCGTGAAATAGACCGCCACGAACCACGAGGTCACCAGCGCGATGCCGACGACATAGAAGAGCGAGCGCACATATTCGCCGGCCGTCGACGCCGCAAAGCCGACAGGGATGAAGCCGGCGGTTGTGATGAGCGTGCCGGTCAGCATCGGAAAGGCTGTCGAGGAATAGGCGAAACTTGCCGCATCGATCTTGACGAGGCCTTCCTCGAGCTTTCGCTCCATCATTTCCACGACGATCATCGCATCGTCGACGAGCAGGCCAAGAGCGATGATCAGGGCGCCGAGTGAAATGCGCTGCAGGTCGATGCCGAGTTCGTACATGATGGCGAATGTCGCAGCCAAGACCAGCGGAATGGCGATGGCAATGACAAGACCGGAACGCCAGCCGATCGACACGAACGAGACGACGAGCACGATGGCGAGAGCTTCACCGAGCGCATGCATGAATTCGCTGACAGCATCCGTGACGACGTCAGGCTGGTTGGAAATCTGGTCAACGGCGACACCATAGGGCAGCGAATCCTCGAAACGCTTGTAAGTCGCTTCCACGTCCTTGCCGACATCGGTGACCTTGAAGCCCTTGGCCATGACGACGCCGACCTGCACGCTTTCGTGACCATTGTAGCGGTACTTGCGCTGGTAGGGATCTTCGAGGCCGGAGGTGACGGTGGCGATATCGCCAAGGCGCGTCACCTGATTGCCGGAACGCAGGCGCAGTTCTCTGATGTCCTCGACCTTGTGAACATTGCCTTCGACGGAGATGCGCACCGAGCGCAGGCCGGTATCGACATTGCCTGCCGGATCGACGGCATTCTGGCCCTTGATGGCGTTCTGAAGATCAGGGATCGTCAGGCCACGCTCGGCGAGCGCCTTGGACGAGACGTCGATATAGATCTTCTCTGGCTGATCACCGATGATGACGGCCTTTTCGACGCCCGGCGTCGTCAGCAGCATGTCGCGCGCCTGGATCGCGAATGTCTTCAGCTCCGGATAGGAATAACCATCACCGCTGATCGAATGCAGCGTGATGAACGTGTCGCCGAATTCATCGTTGAAATAGGGGCCGAGCAAGCCCTGCGGCAGATCGCTGTTGATGTCGCCGACCTTCTTGCGCACCTGATAGAAGGCGTCCGCCACCTGGGCGCTGTTCGTATCGCCTTTCACCTGCACGGTAATGATCGTGCTGCCGGCACGCGTATAGGACTTCACCCAGTCGAGATGCGGGGTCTCCTGCAGCTTGCGCTCGATCTTATTGGTGACCTGGTCTTCCATGTCCTGAAGGGAGGCGCCTGGCCAGAGCGCCTGCACCACCATGACGCGGAAGGTGAAGTCGGGATCTTCCTTCTGGCCCATACGGGTCAGGCCGAGCACGCCGGTGATGAGGATCAGCCCGAACAGGAAGCGGGCGATGCTCGGATGGCCGATTGCCCAACGTGAAAGATTGAAGGGCCGCTTTTCAGTGGTGGTGCTGTCCATGATTCTGTTCCCTTTTTCTGGCCGTTCAGCGGACGGCTGCGTCCGTTTCGGCCGAAGCCGACTGCTGGCCGGGAAGCTTGACCTTCAGGTTTTCGCTCATGAATTGCGTGCCGGCAGCCACGACGAGGTCGCCGCTGCCGAGACCCTTGGCGACACGCACGCCATCGCCGGTGAAATCCGCGATCTCGATGTCCCTGACATGAACGGTTTCACTGCCGCGATCGACAGTCCAGACAACTTTCTTGCCGTCTTTTTGCGCCAGTGCGCTGAGCGGAATGGAGACGTAGGTATCGCTGTTGCCGACATCGGCCTCGATCGTCGCCGTCATGCCGAGCAGCACACGCGGATCGTTCGGCAGGCTGACACGTACTGCGAAGGTGCGTGATTGCTGGTCGGCACTGCCCGCGACCTCGCGAACGGTTCCGTCAAGCACGAGCTTGTCGTCGGACCAAAAGCTCGCCCTCACGGTCTTGCCCGGCTTGAACTGGGCAATATCGTTTTCTGGCACCGCGATCTGCACTTCTTTCTCGCCATCGACGGCAACGGCAACGACCGGCGTGCCGGAACCAACGACCTGGCCGACATCGGCATTGATGGTCGTCACGATACCATTCTGATCGGCCTTAAGCTCCGTGTAGCTCACCTGGTTCTTCGCCTGATTGAGCGCGGAAGCAGCGGCATCACGGGTCGAGATCGCCTGATCGTAGCTGAGCGAAGCCTGCTCGGCCTGCGATTTCGGCGCGACATTCTTGTCGAAGAGCTGTGCGGCGCGACGGTTGACGATATCGGCCGTTTCGACGGCCTTTTCGGCAGCAGCAAGGTTGGCTTCGGCTGTCTTCACAGCGAGTTCATAGTCGGTCGAATCCATCCGCGCGAGAATATCGCCGGGCTTCACCCGCTCGCCGATATCGACGAGACGCTCGGTGATCTTGCCGGCGACGCGGAAGCCGAGGTTCATTTCCGTGCGCGCCCGCACCGAGCCGGAATAATCAAGCGTGCGGGTATCGCCGGCCTTGGCGATCTCCACCACCTTGACCGGACGGATGACCTCCTTGATCTCTGCTTTTTCTTCCGTGCAGCCGGCGACGCCGAGCCCGACTGCGCCTACGAGCGCGAAGCTCACGACGGACGGCATGCGGTTGCTGAAAGTCTTGAGCGAAAACATCTTTCGCACTCCTGATTGTTCGGGTTTTCTCGGGCGGCGTTTGCCGCGCTTATTTTTTCAGAGCCCTGATCGCAAATTCGATCAGTTCGTCCACGGCCGCCCGGTTTGTCTTGGCAAGACATTGGGCCACCATCTGCGGATGGCAGAGATTGATGGTCGCCGCCCCAAAGCAGCGGGAGGCGACCTCGGGATCCTGTTCGGCGAATTCGCCGGCGGCGATGCCCTCGCGGATGACATCGGCAAGCAATGCGTGAATGGAATCGATGTGCCTCTCGATGACATGCCAGTCGCGTTCGATCGCGACGATCACCATCTCATGCACCTTCTGCTGATCGAGCATGGTGTCGAGCGTCAGCTGGTATTGGCTGCGCACGTATTGGCGCAGCCGGTCGGAAGCGCTGATCTTCTGATGGCAGATATTGGCTGCAAGCTGATAGGCGGCTGCCAACATCCGGCCGCAGATAGCCTGGTGGATTTCGACCTTGGAGGCGAAGAAGCGGTAGATATTGGCGGGCGACATGCCGAGTTCGCGGGCAACATCCGCAACTGTGGTTTTGGCATATCCATAGTGGCGGAAGAGCCGCTCGGCCGCATCGAGGATGCGGGTTACATTTTCCTGCCGTGTGACGTCCAGCGTGGTTTCCGCGATGTCATTCATGGTTTCAGGCCTGATGTTTACGATTGACGAATTTTGATTTTCATCATTCGTAAAATATCAGTCTTCGATTGTCAATGATTTTGCGGTGCAAACCAAAAATGCCGCAGCCTGGGCAAGCTGCGGCATCAGAACGAAAACAGATTAAAGGATCATGCCAGCTTGACGTCGAGCGTGATCGGAACGGCAGAAAGTGCCTTGGAAACCGGGCAGCCAGCTTTCGCCATGCCGGCAAGTTCTTCGAACTTCGCCTGGTCGGCGCCGGGAATGCTGCCCGAGAGCGACAGGTGGATGGCGGTGATGGCAAAGCCGCCTTCAACGCTTTCGAGCGTCACCTTGGCCGACGTTTCCATGTGGTCGGCCTTGAGGCCGGCTTCGCCGAGGATCAGTGACAGCGCCATGGTGAAGCAGCCTGCATGGGCAGCGCCGATAAGCTCTTCCGGGTTGGTGCCGGCAACGCCTTCGAAGCGGCTTGCAAAGCCGTAGGGATAATTGCTGAGCGCGCCGCTCTGGGTCGAGATCTGCCCCTTACCGTCCTTGAGACCCCCCGACCAATGGGCCGAAGCTGTACGATTGATCTGCATGCCGTCCTCCTGTTTCGATGATTTTCGAAGCGTTGCGCCGCTCCACCGCGAAGGACACTGCGCCCTTACGACCGGCAATATAGTCCTCTATCCGCGGAAGACGACACCAGATTGAAGTCCAATCATCATACAAGAGAATTGTTTATGTACGATGATTGTTTTAGGATTGGTGATGAGGACTTTTTCTATGCAGCCTGCAGCAAGCCGCGACGAAAGGAGTTCGGCGCCCGAGCGCCGGCCGCGCGTCCGCCGTAACGTCACGGCGGCGATTGCCGGAGATATCTGCGCCAGCCGCTATGCCGCCGGCGCGCTGCTGCCGCGCGAAAACGACCTCTGCGACCTCTATGGCGTCAGCCGCACCGTGATCCGCGAATCTCTGAAGGTGCTGGAATCCAAGGGGCTCATACGTGGCAAGCCGCGCATCGGCACAACAGTCTGCGACAAGGACGAGTGGAATATCCTCGATCAGGACGTGCTCGAATGGATGGGGCCGCATCTCGGCAATTTCGACCTGTTGGCAAGCATCCTTGAAGCCCGCCGCACTATCGAGCCGGCTGCCGCCGAATATGCCGCAAGCCGCGCAACTGCCCAGGAGATCGCCGATCTGGAGGAAGCCTGGCGGCGCATGCAATCGGCAACCGATGACCCCGAAGCCTTCACCGAGGCGGATCTCCTCTTTCATACGGTGCTTCTCAAGGCGAGCCATAACCAAGTATTCCGCCGCCTTTCCAGCGCCATCCATGCCGCACTAAAGTTTGCGCTTCATGCTTCGAACCTCGCCGTGCTCGATCACCGCGAGGCGATCTCCTTGCATGGCAAGGTGGTGGAGGCACTGCGCCTGCGCGACGCGTCGGAAGCGCGCGATTGCGTCAACCGGATTCTCGATCTCGCCGGACGCGACCTCACCACCGCCGGTCGGACCAAATAACCGAACTCAGAACACCATCGGCGGCTTCGTTCGCCGATGAGAACACGAAGCTAAACGAAAGCAGACGTCCATGAAGATCACCAAACTGACCACCTATATCGTCCCGCCGCGCTGGCTGTTTTTGAAGGTCGAAACCGATGAAGGCATCGTGGGTTGGGGCGAACCGGTTGTCGAAGGCCGCGCGCTGACCGTCGAGGCGGCCGTCCACGAACTCGCCGATTACCTAATCGGCAAGGACCCGTTCCTGATCGAAGACCACTGGACAGTCATGTATCGCGGCGGCTTCTATCGCGGCGGCGCGATCCACATGTCGGCGATTTCGGGCATCGACCAGGCGCTCTGGGATATCAAGGGCAAGGCACTCGGCCAGCCGATCCATTCGCTGCTCGGCGGCCAGGTGCGCGACCGCATCAAGGTCTACAGCTGGATCGGCGGCGACCGCCCTTCCGACGTCGCCCGCAACGCCAAGGACGTCGTCGCCCGCGGCTTCAAGGCCATCAAGCTCAACGGTTGCGAGGAAATGCAGATTGTCGATACCAACGAGAAGATCGACAAGGCGGTCGAAACCATCGCCACCATCCGCGAGGCGATCGGCCCGCATATCGGCATCGGCGTCGATTTCCACGGCCGTGTTCACAAGCCGATGGCCAAGGTTCTCGCCAAGGAGCTCGAGCCCTACAAGCTGATGTTCATCGAGGAGCCGGTGCTGTCCGAACACCGGGAAACCCTGAAGGAAATCGCCAACCATTGCTCGACGCCGATCGCGCTCGGCGAACGCCTCTTTTCCCGCTGGGACTTCAAGTCGGTCCTGTCGGACGGCTATGTCGATATCATCCAGCCGGATCTGTCACACGCCGGCGGCATCACTGAATGCCGCAAGATCGCTGCCATGGCCGAAGCCTATGATGTGGCGCTCGCGCCGCATTGCCCGCTTGGGCCGATCGCGCTTGCCGCCTGCCTGCAGGTCGATGCCGTCTCCTACAATGCCTTCATCCAGGAGCAGAGCCTCGGCATCCACTACAACAAGGGCAACGACATCCTCGATTACATCTCCAACAAGGAAGTCTTCCAGTACGCCGACGGCTTCGTCTCCATTCCGCAAGGACCCGGCCTCGGCGTGGAAGTGGACGAAGCCTATGTCATCGAGCGTGCTAAGGAAGGTCACCGCTGGCGCAACCCGATCTGGCGTCACGGAGATGGAAGTTTTGCCGAATGGTAAGTCCAAGGGCTGCGAAAGCGGCCCTTTTTTCACTCGCCTGTAGGATAGCGGATATCTCGTCCGTCATAATGGAAGCTCAAAGAGGAGATTTCACATGGCCAGAGCAAGCGCAATCATCATTGCCCGCATCATCTTCAGCTTCGTCTTCTTCATGGCTGCCGGCTTCAAGTTTGCCGATATCGCCGCGACCGCCGGCTACATCACCTCGGCCGGATTTCCGGCGGCTACATTCCTTGCCTGGGTCGCCGCCTTCTTCGAGATCGCCCTGGCACTCGCCTTCATCACAGGCGCCTTCTTCAGTGAAGCGAGCCTGCTCGCCGGCATCTATGTGATCTTCCTTGCCTTCTCCTTCCACGGCCCATCGCTCTGGCAGCAGAATCAGGCCGAGTTTGGCTTCTTCGTCGATCACTTCACCTTCCTCGCCGGCCTTCTCTTTGCCGCCGTCCACGGACCGGAAAAGTGGGCGCTCCGCCATAGCCTCCCGAAATAACGTCTCGCCACGCCCGATCCGGAACCAAGAGCCGCCCCGATCATTGCCTTTACCGGCAACCGCAAAGAGGAGCGGCTCATGGAATTGCAGGGAAAGATCGCATTGGTGACCGGCGCAGGCTCCGGCATCGGCAAGGCGACTGCATTGAAGCTCGCAGCCGAAGGCGCCAAAGTCGCGGTGCTGAGCCGCACGGAAAGCGAGGTGGCGCAGACCTGCGGGGAGATTGTCGCCGCAGGCGGCCAGTCGATCGAACTGACTGCCGATACCAGCGACGAAACGCAGATGCGCGCCGCCATCGATAAGATGACCGAAAGCTTCGGCGGTATCGACATCGTCGTCGCCAATGCCGGCATCAACGGCGTCTGGGCACCGATCGACGACCTGAAACCCGACGAATGGGATCAGACCATGGCCGTGAACCTGCGCGGCACATACATGACGCTACATCTCACCGTACCCTATCTGAAGATGAACGGCGGATCGATCATCGTCGTCTCCTCCATCAACGGCACGCGCACCTTCACCACCCCCGGCGCCACAGCCTATACCGCGACCAAGGCCGGTCAGGTTGCGATGGTCCAGCAACTCGCACTCGAACTCGGCAGACACGGCATCCGCGTCAATGCCGTTTGCCCTGGCGCGATCGAAACCAGCATTTCCGCCAACACCACCACGCGCCATCGCGAGCAAACCGAAGTGCCCGTCATCTGGCCGGAGGGCGAAATCCCGATCACCGGCGGCAAGGCGGGATCGAGCGACGATGTCGCTGAAACGATCCTCTTCCTGGCCTCCGAACGCGCCCGCCATATTACCGGAACGCCGGTCTGGATCGACGGCGGACAGGGATTGCTGCGTTAGAGCGCTTCCAATCAGTCGGTACTCCCATGTGCATAGGCTGCAGGGGCGGCATAGGGAAGCCTGTGGGCGAAAACGCGAAGCGATCCTCAATGGATCCGGTTCATTGCTCAGACAGTGAATTCGAGTCGCTTTACATCCCTCCGGTCAACCGGATCATCAGCAGAGTGCATAGGATGCATAGCTTGCATAGGTTTTTCCTTACCTACGCGAAGAAATGTCAGATATTCGTATCACATATAACGAATCTGACATTTCCTGGAAGGCGCAGGAAACTGCCTATGCATCCTATGCATCCTATGCAGGTCCTGAACGTGGAGGATCTTGCTGGTCAGCCGTTCAGCCGCGCGCTTTCCAGCGTGTAAAGCAGTTGCGGGCGCTTGACGCCGCGCAGTGCATAACGACCGATGCAGGCGAGAACATCCCGCTGCTCCCTCGGGATCCCGGCGGCAAAATCCGACGACATCAGCACGTTGAGATCGACCGAACGGCAGATGGATGCGATGCGGCTCACCTCATTGACCGCCGGCCCGATAACCGTAAAGTCCAGCCGGTCCTGGCTGCCGATATTGCCGTAGAAGACATCGCCGATATGCAGGCCGATGTAGACATCCGTCGTCGGTCGCCGGTCCACTTCGCGTGCCGCGTTCAGCGCCGCAAGTTTCTGCCGCAACAGGCGCTCTGCCTCCAGCGCCGCAGAACAGCTTTGAGCCGGATCCTCGCCCTTGAAGATGGCGAGGACGCCATCGCCAATCAGCTTCAGCACATTGCCGCCGGCCTCATGGATCGCGGTGATCACCACCTCGCTATATTCATTGAGTAGCGGAATGATTTCTTCCGGCGCCGAATTGTCGGAAATCTTCGTGTAGTTCAGCAGATCGGAAAACCAGAGTGCTGCCGATATCCGCTCGGATTTGCCGCGGGAGATCTTGCCGTCCATCACCTGGCGCGCGGCATCCTCGCCGAGATAGACCTCGGCGATCGTGCGGGCAATACGGGCAAGCGCCACGCATTTGATCGCCAGCCCCAGCACCGGCACCAGTTTGCGCAGGATCGCAAGATCCTGGTCGGAAAACCCTTCCGGGTGCTTGGTCGAGAAATGCGAGAAGAAGCAGTCCATCTCGCCGATCGTGCCGGCCTGGGCAAAACGATGCGCCATGGCGATGTAATCGGTATGGCCGAGCGCATGGATCTGGTCCAGCATGATGAAATCGGTCGGATCGCCGAAGCCGATCCTGCGCCGTACCTCTCTGTCACCGCTTGTCCAGAGATGGTAGAAAGCCGAGCGGCGCCAGGTTTCCAGCCCCTGACCTTCGCCCGAAGGACCGTATTCGAATTCGCCTCCGAAGTTCGCTTCACTTTCGCTGTCCCAGCGGAAAGCTCGCCCCTCGTGAACCGGATGCAGCGTGTCCATCAGCGCCATGGCGCGATCGAGCCGCATGCCCGCATTCCGGCAGGCCTCGCAGAAGCCGGCCAGCAGTTCCGCTTCGGTCGCGCCCTTCAAGCCCTGTTCCGTCACCCATGCCGCGATTGTGCCGACGTCGCTATAGTCCATGCGCTCTCCTCACTACCGGTAAGCTGTAGCGTGAATCTGCCGCAGATGGAAAGACAATCAACACCGGATTGGTGCCTGAGAGATCATTGTATAGCCGGCATATTACAGGGCGCGATGATTTCCGCGGCTGAAAATATGGCGGCGATGGATTCCTGATTTATACCGTACGACCGCGACCTGACGCTCGGCGGTCTCGCGCCGAAAACCCAGGCGCAGCCGAGGCGTGAAGCGCTACGGGAAACTGGCCGGACAAAATCTTCAGGGCCTCTGCAGCGAGGCTCTGGCACGTTCACCCATTTGCGGCTACGAAGATGCAATATCGATCTGGGAGGAATCGGGCATGGCTGGAAGCGAATTTTATGACGTCAAAGACGAGCGTTTCCGAGCGCTGATCGCCGGCAGCGCAGTGCTGGAGGAGCTTTACACAGGCTGCCGCTGGGCCGAGGGGCCGGTCTGGTTTTCCGATCTGAACTGCCTGATCTGGAGCGACATTCCGAACGAACGCATGATGCGCTGGGTGCCGGATGGCTCGGTCTCCGTTTTCCGCTCGCCTTCCAACTATGTCAACGGCAATACTCGCGACCGGCAGGGCCGCCTCGTTTCCTGCGAGCATGGCGGCCGCCGCGTGACCCGCACCGAGCCAGACGGCCGCATCACCGTGCTGGCCGACAGTTACAACGGCAAACGGCTGAATTCTCCGAACGACGTCGTGGTCAAGTCCGACGGCTCGATCTGGTTCACCGACCCAAGCTACGGCATCATGTCCGACTATGAAGGCCACAAGTCTCCGGAAGAACAGGAGACGCGGAACGTCTATCGCATTGACGCAGCGACCGGTGATATCGAAGCCGTCGTGACGGACTTCATCCAGCCGAATGGACTGGCCTTCTCCCCAGATGAGCGCCAGCTTTTCATCGCCGATTCCGGCTCCTCCAATCATGACGTACCGCGCCATATCCGCGTATTCGATGTCGTGGATGGCCGCAAGCTGGCAAACAGCCGCTACTTCTGCTCGATCGACACCGGCACGCCCGATGGTTTCCGTTTCGACATCTCCGGCAATCTCTGGACGAGCGCGGCTGACGGCGTGCACTGCTTTGCCCCTGACGGAACGCTGCTCGGCAAGATTAAGGTGCCGCAAACCGTCTCCAACATCACCTTCGGAGGCCCGAAGAAGAACCGCCTCTTCATCACGGCGACGCAATCGCTCTATTCGATCTATACGACGACGAATGGTGCGCAGTACCCGTAAAGTCTGACTGACGATCGCTGCGCCGCAGCCCATAAGCCCTCAGAGGAACTATTTAAGCTTTCACCTTGTCCGGCCGGCCATGCAGCGGCTCCCTGCGGTGCCAGTTTTCGAGGATGCGTCCGTCCGTATGCTTCTGCTGCGCCCAGCAGATGCCGTTCGAGATGACCTTGTGCACCGTCTTGTCGTGATAGATCGGATAGGTCTCATGGCCGGGGCTGAAGAAGAAGATGCGCCCGCGCCCGCGCTGGAAGGTGCAGCCGCTGCGAAACACCTCGCCACCGGAATACCAGGAGATGAAGACCAGCTCATCCGGCTGCGGAATATCGAAGGGCTCTCCATACATTTCCGAGGCATTGACCTCGAAATAGGGCGGCAAACCCTCGGCGATCGGATGCGAGGGATTGACCACCCAGACGCGCTCCAGATCGCCCTCGGGCGTCTCACGCCAGGAGAGATTGGCATTGGTGCCCATCAGCCGGCGGAAAAGCTTGGAGTGATGGCCGGAATGCAGGACCAGCAGCCCCATGCCCTTCAGCACCCGCTGCTGCACGCGGTCGATCAGCCCGTCGCTGACCTCTTCATGCGCCATATGCCCCCACCAGAGCAGCACGTCGGTATCATTGAGCACGGAATCCGGCAGGCCTTCATCCGGATCGTCGAGCGTGCCGCGGCGGATCTCGAAATCGGGATGGGCGATACCGGCGGCAATCGCACCGTCGATACGGTCGGGATAGATATCCTGGACCTCCTTGTGGACCTGCTCGTGGCGTCCTTCGTTCCAGATCGTGACTTTGATTGTCATGTCATTCCTCGATGTTTCAAGCTTGGGCCGAACGGACGACCCGGCCGGCGGAATCGAACAGATGGCAGGCGGCGCGCTCGGCTGTAAGCGAAACGCGGTCGCCGGGACGGATGGTCATGTCGCCTTCCGTGCGCACGACGATCGGCTGCTGCTGCGAGCCGACCGTCAGATAGGTCTCGACGCCGAGCCGCTCGACGATCACGACCTCCGCCGAAAAATCACCCTGCCCTTGCGGCGCGAGCTTCAGATGTTCCGGGCGGATGCCGAGCTTCGCCTCTCCCTGCGGCACGGAACCGTTTGCATCCGAGAGATCGATCGCAAGACCGAGCGGGCTTTCCAGATGCACCTTGCCGGCATCCCGGCGCGTCGCCGTCATTGGCAGCACGTTCATTTTCGGCGAACCGATAAAAGTTGCGACAAACTCGTTTTCCGGCTGGTGATAGAGCTCCATCGGCGCGCCCTGCTGGGCGACGACGCCCTTGTTCAGAACGACGATGCGGTCGGCCATCGTCATCGCTTCGACCTGGTCATGCGTGACATAGACGACAGTCGCCTTCAGTTCCCGATGCAGGCGCTGCAACTCGGCGCGCATCTGCACGCGCAGCGCCGAATCGAGGTTCGACAAAGGCTCGTCGAACAGGATCAGCGACGGCTTCTTGATGATCGCACGGCCGATCGCCACACGCTGACGCTGGCCGCCGGATAGCGCGCCCGGCTTGCGGCTGAGATAGTCGGTCAGCTGCAGGATCTCGGCGACGCCTTCCACCTGCTTTTTGATTTGGGCTTCCGGCACCTTCTTGAGGCTCAGCGAAAAGCCGATATTCTCCGCGACCGTCATATGCGGATAAAGCGCATAGGACTGGAACACCATGGCGATGCCGCGCTTGTCCGGCGGCACGTCGTTGATGCGCTGGCCGTTCAGCACCAGATCGCCCTCGTCGATGCCTTCAAGGCCGGCGATCATGCGCAGAAGCGTGGATTTGCCGCAACCCGAAGGGCCGACGAACACGGCGAACTCGCCGTCCTCCACTGTGATATCGACGCCCTTGATGACTTCGAGCGCGCCATAGAATTTGCGAACGTTTCTGAGATTGATCATTCGTTTCTCTTTCTTGATCTCAGCCCTTCACACCGCCCGAAAAAGTCTGGACGAGGAAGCGCCGCGCAAAGCCGAAGGCGACGACGGCAGGCAGCAGGTAAATGAAGGCGAGCGCTGTCAGCAGGCCGTAATCGATCTCGTTGATGCGGAGGAAGGCGCGGAAGAGGCCGAGCGGCAGCGTCTGCAGCTCCGGCGACGACAGGAAGATCAGCGGCAGCAGGAAATCGCCCCAGGCCGACATGAAGGCGAAGAGACCGGCCGCCGCGAGCCCGGGCATCGCAAGCGGGATCAGCACCCGGCGGATGCGCTGCATCATCGTCGCCCCGTCCATGACGGCCGCTTCCTCATAGTCGCGCGGCAACCCGTCGAAGAAAGTCTTCATGATCCAGAGCGCCAGCGGCAGCTGCATGGTGGCGAGCACCAGCATGATGCCGAGATAGCCGTCGATGAACCCGGTCCACCGCATGATGTCGCGGGCATAACTGCCGAAGATTGGCCTGAGAAGCGCGCCTTCCGCATTGTTCAGCGTCAGCAGGAACTTGTAGAGCGGCACGACGAGCGCCGTCGGCGGCAGCACGCGGATCAGCAGGATCGCGTAGAGGAAGGGCAGCTTCCACCAGGCGCGTGTGCGAGACAGCGCATAGCCGCCGAGCCCCGCCAGCACCATGACGATAAGCGTCGCTCCGCCGACCACGAAGAGCGAGTTGAACAGCCACTTCGCCCCATCCTCCTTGGTGAAGACGCGCACATAGTTTGCAAGCGTCCATTGCTCCGGCCAGCGCAGGAAGAGCAGCGCATTGCCGTCGAAGGAGGCGAGCAGCACCCAGAAGAAGGGCACGGCGCAGAAGATCGAGATGATCGACAGCGTTGCATAGGCGATGAGGTCGGAGCGGGTCTTGTTGGCACCTTCGCTCGGGGAAATAGCGGTCATGTCAAACCTCCACTTTCATGGCTCGGACATAGCCGATGCCGAGGATCAGCGAGATGATGAGCGCGACGACCGCGACCGCAGCACCGTAGCCGAGCTGGAAGGCCGTGAAGGACTGGTTGTAGATATAGATGCTGACGACCTCTGTCGCCCCGCCGGGGCCGCCGCGCGTCAGCGCATAGACGAGGCCGAAGACGGCGATGGTGGAGACAGCCGAGATCAGCATGTACAGCAGGATCGTCGGCATCATCAGCGGCAGGGTGATGCGGCGGAACATCTGCGACGATGTCGCGCCATCCATGCGCGCCGCCTCGTAGATCTCGGAGGGAATGGTGCTGAGACCGGCCGTCAGCAGGATCATCGCGGTCGCGATACCGCGCCAGGTGTTGACGATGATAATCATCGACAGCGGGAAGGCGTTCAGCCAGTCAGCGGGATCAATGCCGAAGAAGGCAACGATGCGCGACAGCGTCGCATGTTCGCCGCCGGCCAGCATCGAGATCCACATGAAGCCGGCAACGACTTCCGGGGCGGCATTCGGCAGAAGAATAATCGAAGAGAAGAACTGGCGGAAACGGATCGGCCGGCGCAACGCCATCGCCGAAATAAGCCCGAGCACGAACTGCCCGATGACGGCAGAGCCCATGACGAAGACGAAGGTGACGAACAGCGAATTCCAGAACTTCGCATCGTTGAAAAGGCGCACATAGTTGCGGATGCCGACGAAGCGCGGCCGCAGGGCCGCAGCTCCCGTCAGCGCCTCATTGGTGAAGCTCAGATAGACGGAATAGAGGGCGGGATAGATCACAAAGGCCAGAAGCAGGACCAGCGACGGCAGCAGAACCAGCAGGAGTTGGCGCTCGGTTCGCTTTTCATGAGAGTTTCGGGCCATTGAAGCTCACAACCTTATCGAATGAAACCGGGAAGACGCGGCGAGAATGCCGCGTCCCCGTCTTGGCGGGAGGAAGATATCAGTGGCTTACTTGACCATGTCGTCGCCGAGCGTTTCCTTGACGTAGTCGACAAGGATCTTCTGGGCGCCGGCTGCATCGGTTTCCTTGCGCAGCAGCGCTTCGGTGGCGCGCGCCACACCTTCGGCAACCGTGCCGAAGCCGGAAGCCTGCTTCAGGAAGACGCCGTTTCCGGCAGCAGCATGGATCGGAACGAGTTCCGTCAGCTTCTGGAATTCCGGATCCTTGGCAGCATCCTTGCTGGCCGGAATGTTGCCGATGCGGGCAGCATAGGAAACCTGTGTTTCGACCGAGCCGATTTCCATCAACGCCTTCTTGGCCAGTTCCACATTGGCGGACTTGGAGTTGACGGCCCACGGAGCAGCGAGGTTGGCAAGCACGTACTGGCCGCCGCTCTGACCCGGAACGGTCCAAGTGCCGACGATCTTGGTCACGTCAGGGATCGGGTTCTTGCTCTCGCGACCCCAGTCGAAGATGTAGCACCAGGAGCCGCAGCTGGTGGCGGCAAGCTTGCCGGCCGGAAACATCTCATATTTCGGCACCACCCAGGGTTCCGGTCCGAGGAGCGGCTGCACCGGCATCAGGTCCTTGTCGATCAGCGTCTTGTAGACGTTGAAGACATCCTTCACGCCTTCGCCGTTCAGATCGAGCTTGCCGTCGGCATCGACGAGCTGCGGCGTCTTGGAACCGACGATCAGGTGCTGGAAGCCTTCGTCGAAGGCACCGCTGCCCCAGGACACACCTGCCGGGAAGAGGAGGCCGTAGGAGCCGGTCTTCTGTTTGACCTCGGCGGCGCGGTCGAGAAGCTCCTGCCACGTCTTCGGCTGTTCGGTGGAGATGCCAGCCTTTTCGAGAACGTCCTTGCGGTAGTAGATTTCCTGAATGCCGAGCATGAACGGCATCACATAGGTTTCTCCGTCAGGGCTGACGGCAAGCTGCTTGGCGACGTCATAGAGGTTGGCATAGCCGTCCCAGGCCTTGAACTCGGTGGAAACGGGCGCGAGGTAGCCGGCTTCCACCATGTCAGCAACGGCAGCCGTCGTCGGGATGGAGAAGAGGTCGGGTGCGTTGCCGGCGCCGAGTTCGGTCAGGAGCTTGGTGAGATAGTCCTTGTCCGGCGCCGGATATTCGACGACCTCGACGGTCACGCCGTATTTTTTCTCGATCCGCTCGACGGTCGACTTCATCGCGTCGATGCCGGCCTGGCCGTGATTGGCGATACGAATTGTTTCAGCATGAGCCAGCGTCGAAACCGCGCTAAGCAAGATGGCGCATAGGCCACCGATAACCGTCTTCTTCAACGGAAGTCCTCCCTTTTTTAGAGCCACGGCGCCCTCCAGCACCGGCGAGGAAAATGTACACGCATTCTTAATGCTGACAAGATGATTTTTAAAGCCGCAACCAACTCAAATACATAATATTGATTTTATTGAGTTATTTATAACTTGCACCAATGGTGACGTTTGTGTAATCGTTTGCACAACGATATCAGGGAGGATTTCGATGTCTCAGAAATTGCGCCTCGGCGTCATCGGCGCCGGCTTGAAGGCGGCTGAATACGCTCAGAGCTGGGCGAAGATGCCGGAAATCGAATTCGTGGCGCTCGCCGACACGACGGAAGCCTCCAGAAAGCGCCTCATCGACGTCTGCACCGCAGCCGGAGCACCGGAGCCGAAAAGCTTCGAGGACTACCGCGACATGCTCGCAAAATGCCGCGATGAACTCGACATCATCTACGTCTCCACCCCGCACGCTTTCCATGCCGAGCAGGCGACTGCCGTTGCCGAAGCCGGCCTCGATCTTTTCCTCGAAAAGCCGATGGTCACGACCGTAGCAGAGGCCGAAACGCTGATCGCGGCGCAGAGGAAAAGCGGCGTCACCGTCGTCACCGCCTTCCAGGGCGGGCTGTCTCCGCTCGTGCTCGATACCCGCAAACGGGCTCTCTCAGGCGAATTCGGCGAACTCATCGCCATTTCCGGCATGATCTGGGAAAGCTGGTCTTCCAACTATGATGGCCACTGGAAGCAGCAGCCGGAAATCTCCGGCGGCGGCTTCATGTTCGATACCGGCGCGCACATGATGAACACCGTCTGCCTGCTTGCCAATTCCGATTTCGATAGCGTTTCCGCCTACATGAACAATCACGGAAAGAAGGTGGATATCGCCACCGCCGTCTCCGCCCGCCTGAAGAATGGCGCGCTCGTGACGCTGACGGCCGCCGGCGAGGGCCCTCCCGGCTGCGCTTCCTACATCACCTTCTTCTATTCCAAGGCGATCGTACGCATCGATGCCTGGGGCGGCTGGCGGGAAATCAGCGTCGGACGCACCAGCGAGCCGCGCGAAGAGGCCGAGATTCTCGGCAATCCGATGAAGAATTTCCTCGCCATCCGCGCCGGAACGATGGAAAACTCCGGCTCCGTTGAAATGGGTCTCAGATTCGCTAGGCTCTGGGATGCAATCAAGGAATCGGCAGCAGCCGACGGCACCCCCGTCAGGATTGCCGGATAGGCGCAAAATAATGAGCGGAACGAACAGACGGCGGATCACCTCGAAGGAACTGGCGAAACTCGCCGGTGTGTCCTCCGCGACGATTTCGAGGGCTTTCTCGCCGGATTCGCGGATCGGAAGCGCCACGCGCGACCGCATCCTCGCCGTTGCTCGCGAATATGGCTACCAGCCGAATGCGATTGCCCGCTCGCTGAACAACCAGCGCTCGCGCCTCGTCGCACTCGTGGTCAACGCCATCGGCAACCCTTGCGAGGCCGAGGAGCAGCAGCTCCTCGTCCACCGCCTGCAGGCCCGCCAGCTCCTGCCGATCCTGCTCTGTTGCGCCGATCACTCCGATCGCCTGCAACTGATGCGGCTCGCCTCCACCTATCAGGTCGATCATGTCGTCATCTTCTCCGACATGGTCTCGATGCAGGATGCGGTCGATATTTTCCACACGACCAAGCCGATCATAGTTTCCTTTGAACCGCTGGAAAACGAGGATGTCTCCAACATCCGCATCGATGGCGCTGCCGGCGCAGGCGAGATCATCGACAAGATTGTCGGCGACGGAAAGAAGCGCTTCGCCTATCTCTCCGGCACCAAGTCGAGCTGGATCGACAAGCTGCGCCGCAGGTGGTTTGCCGACGCTCTGGCGCGTCATGGCCTTGCCTTCGAAGCGGAAGCCTTCGGCGACTATTCCTATGATTCCGGCTTCAAGGAAGCCGTCCTGCTGCTGCACCGCTCCAAGGTCGACGCTATCATCTGCGGCAATGACGTGATGGCGATCGGCGCGCGTGATGCCGCCCGCCGTGTGCTCGGGAAGAATACGCCTGAGGATATCGCCATCGTCGGTCAGGACGGCATCGCGATGGCCGCCTGGGACTGCAACGACCTGACGACGCTGAGCCTCGACCACGTGGCCTTCATGGACGCGGTCGTCGAGGTGATCGAACGCCATGAGGCCGGCGACGAAGGCCCGCACGGCATTACGCTTGCCTGCACACCCCGCTGGGGCTCGACCGCCTGAGGGCGGCTCCAGTCATTCGCATCAAGGAGGAATATCGATGATCACTGTTTCCCGCGCCGCTGTCAGGCGCCGCCCCTCCCCTGCCGCCTGCCGGGGAGCCTGAGATGCGTTCCGTCGTTTCCCTAAACGAATCCTGGAGCTTCCATGAAGGCTTTGGTCATCGCCTGACCGAGGCTTTCGACGGCACCCACATGGTCAGCCTGCCACATACGGCGGTCGAGCTGCCCTTCAACTATTTCGACGAGAAGCGCTACCAGCGCGCCTTCACTTATCAGAGGGTGCTGCGCTGGCTGCCGGAATTCGAAGGCCGCGAAGTCTCCATCCTCTTCGACGGCGCCATGGCCGACAGTGTCGTCTATGTGAACGGCGAAGAGATCATTGCCCATAAGGACGGCTATACACCTTTCGAAGCCCGCCTGACCGGCAAGCTCATCAAGGGCGACAACCTGATCACCGTCAAGATCGACGGCAGCGAGAACCCCGCCATCCCGCCCTTCGGCGGCCGCATCGACTATCTCACCTATGCCGGCATCTATCGCGACGTCTGGCTGAAGGTCACCGACAAGGTTTCGATCCGCAACATCAAGATCGAAACGCACGACATCCTCTCCGACAGAAAATCGGCGACAGTGCGTGTCGATATCGCCAACCCGCAGGGCCTCACCTATGCGGCAACGGTCACCGGATCACTGCGGGACGCGCATGGCAACATTCTGGCAAGTGCTGCCGGCGAGACGATCGGTACCAGCACCACGCTTTCCTTCGGCGGCCTGACCGATATTGAACTCTGGGATCTGTCGAACCCGGCGCTCTATGAAATCTCCGTCGAACTGAAGACGGAACATGGCGCCGACAGGACCACCGGCCATTTCGGCTTCCGTACGGCCAAATTCACGCCGGAAGGCTTCCTGCTGAACGGCCGCCCGGTAAAACTGCAGGGCCTCAACCGCCATCAGGCCTATCCCTATGTCGGTTATGCGGCCGGCCGTTCCGCGCAGGAGCGCGACGCCGACATAATGAAGAAGGTGCTGAAGTGCAATATCGTGCGCACCTCGCATTATCCGCAGTCGAAATGGTTCCTCGACCAGTGCGATCGCATCGGCCTGCTGGTCTTCGAAGAAATCCCCGGCTGGCAGCATATCGGCGATCTCGACTGGCAGCAGGAATCGATCGAGAACGTGCGCCGCATGATCGAGCGCGACTGGAATCATCCCTCGATCATCATCTGGGGCGTGCGCATCAACGAGTCGCTCGACAGCCACGACTTCTATACCGCCACCAACCGGCTGGCCCATGAGCTCGATTCCACCCGTCAGACCGGCGGCGTTCGCTATCTGACCGAAAGCGAGCTTCTGGAAGACGTCTACACGATGAACGACTTCATCCTCGGCAATGAGGAACTGCCGGGCGCCAATCGCCCGCGCACGGCCCTTCGCAGCCAGCAGGAAAATACCGGCCTCTCTTACAAGGTCCCCTACATCATCACCGAGTTCAACGGCCACATGCATCCGACCAAGATGTATGATGCCGAGCAGCGCCAAGCCGAGCATGTGCGCCGCCATCTGGAAGTGCTGAACGCGGCCTATGGCGATCCGGATATTTCTGGCGCGATCGGCTGGTGCATGTTCGACTATAACACCCACAAGGACTTCGGTTCCGGCGACCGTATCTGCTATCACGGCGTCATGGACATGTTCCGCGAACCGAAATTTGCGGCCTATGTCTATGCCAGCCAGTGCGACCCTTCGGATGAGATCATCATGAAACCGGTCACGTTCTGGGCGCGCGGCGAACGCAGCATCGGCGGCGTGCTGCCGCTGATCATCCTGACCAATTGCGACGAAGTGGAACTGACATACGGCTCGCTGACAAAACGTATCGGCCCGGACCGTGAAAACTATCCGCACCTGCCGCACCCGCCAGTCGTGCTCGACCACCGCCATTTTACCCAGGACGAACTCGGCCGCTGGGGCCTGGAATGGATCGACGGCGAATTCACCGGCTTCATCAATGGCGAGCCCGTGGCCAGACTGACACTCGCCGCCGATCCGCTGCCGACCGCACTCGAAGTCGCGCCCGACAGTACCATGCTGAAGGCGCGCGAGCGCGATACGACCCGTGTCATCATCCGCGCACTCGACCAGCGCGGTCAGCGCCTGCCCTTCCTGAACGATGCGGTAACGCTGACGGTCAAAGGCCCTGCCAAGATTGTCGGCCCGACGACCGTACCGCTGCAGGGCGGGACGACGGGCTTTTGGCTGGAAGCGACGGGCCTGACCGGCGAAATCGCCGTCGAAGCGACCTCAAGCCACTTCGCACCGGTCACGATCTCGGTGGCGGCGGTCTGACTGCGGCCAGAGAATATTTTGCTGGCTAAGCGATCCTCAACTGGCTGGCCGGATCGAAGAACACCGCCTTGTCGAGATTGAAGGCAAGGCGGGTATTCTGGCCGGGCAGGATGCCGGCATCGGCGCCAAGGCGCGCAACCACCGACTTGCCGCCGAGTTTGGTGACGGCGAACGTATCGGAACCGGCAGGCTCCACGACCTCGATGGCACAATCGCCGTGGACGACGGACTTCGCCTTCCGATCGGCTCCGTCGATATCGGTCAGCGCTTCCGGGCGAATGCCGAAGATCACCTGCTTGCCGGCATAGCCGGTCAAGTTGTTGGTCCCGCCATTGACCGGCAGCTTCAGCGGTTTGCCATTCGGCCGTTCCAGCGACACCTGCAGCCCGCCGGCACCGTTTTCAACGGTGGCGTTCAGCAGATTCATTGCCGGCGATCCCATGAAATCGGCCACGAAGACATTGGCGGGGCTGTTATATATCTCGGCGGGCGTGCCGAACTGCTGCAGCACACCGTCCTTCAGCACGGCGATCTTCGTTGCCAGCGTCATCGCCTCGATCTGGTCATGGGTGACGTAAACGATCGTCGTTCCCATGCGCTGGTGGAGGCGTTTGATTTCCGTGCGCATGTCGACGCGCAGCTTCGCATCGAGGTTGGAAAGCGGCTCGTCGAAGAGGAAGACCTGCGGGTTGCGCACCAGAGCGCGGCCCATCGCCACACGCTGGCGCTGGCCGCCTGAGAGCTGCGAGGGCTTGCGATCGAGCAGATGGCCGATCTGCAGCATGTCGGAGACCTGCTTGATCGCCTTCTCGCGCTCGTCCTTCGGCACGCCGCGGATTTCCATGCCGAAGGCGATATTGCCGGCAACGGTCATGTTCGGATAGAGCGCGTAGCTCTGGAAGACCATGGCGATATCACGCTTGGATGGGTGCAAACCGTTGATGGAGCGGCCGTCGATGCGGATTTCGCCCGAAGTGATCGCCTCCAGCCCGGCGATGGTGTTAAGCAGCGTGGACTTGCCACAACCTGACGGGCCGACCAGCACCAGGAAGCCACCCTTCTCGAGTTCCAGGTCGATCCCCTTGAGAATGTCGACGGCGCCGAAGCGCTTCTTGAGACCGGAAATTTCAAGGAAAGCCATGGATCACCCTTTGACGGCGCCCGCCATCAGACCGCGCACGAAATAGCGGCCGGCGAGGATGTAGACGATGAGCGTAGGAACGGCTGCGATCATCGCCGCAGCCATGTTGACATTATATTCGACCACGCCGGTCGAGGTATTGACGACGTTGTTCAGCGCCACCGTCATCGGCATGGAGTCGCCCGTACCGGCATAGGCCGAGGCGAAGAGGAAGTCGTTCCAGATATTGGTGAACTGATAGATGACCGTCACCACGATGATCGGCAGCGAATTCGGCAGCATGATGCGGCGGAAGATCTGAAAGAAGCTCGCCCCATCGACCTGCGCCGCCTTTACCAACTCCGTCGGAAAGGCCTCGTAGAAATTGCGGAAGAACAGCGTCGTGAAGCCGAGACCGTAGACGACATGCACGAAGACGAGGTTCACGGTCGAATTGCCGAAGCCGAAGCTCAGGCCCGTGAGATTCTGCAGCGTGGTACCAAAGCGGCCGAGCGCGCCGAGAATGGTCGCCATCGGCAGCAGCACCGATTGGAACGGGATGAAGCAGGCAAAGAGCATCAGACCGAAGACCAGCGTATGGCCGGGGAAGCGCCACTTGGTCAACACATAGCCGTTGAGCGCACCGAGAATGGTCGAGATGGCAACTGCCGGCACGACCATCTTGGTCGAGTTCCAGAAGTAACCCTTGATACCGGCGCAGGTGAGGCCGACACAGGCCTCGCCCCAGGCCTTGAACCAGGGATCGAGCGTCGGCGCCTGCGGCAGCGCAAGCATATTGCCGTTCTGGATCTCGTCCATCGTCTTGAACGAGGTCGTCAGCATGACAAAGAGCGGCATCAGATAGAGAATGGCGAAGATCAAGAGCAGGCCGTAGATGATGATGCGGCCGACCCAGCGGCCGCTATTGCCGCCGTGCGAACTCGCGATATCAGAAGAGGTAACGCTGCTCATCGCGCCTTCTCCCTCAGTTCGGAATAGAGATATGGAACGATGATCGCCGAGATGGTCATCAGCATGATGATGGCGCTCGCGGAACCGACAGCCATTTCATTCCGCTTGAACGTGTATTCGTACATGAAGTTGGACGGCAGCCATGCCGAACCGCCGGGGCCACCCGATGTCAGCGCCACGACGAGGTCGTAGGATTTGATTGCCATATGCGCAAGCACGATGAAGGCTGACAGGAAGATCGGCCGCAGCATCGGAATGACGATCCGCCGGTACATCTGGAAGGGCGACGCGCCGTCAATCTGCGCCGCCTTCATGATTTCACCGTCGATGCCGCGCAGGCCCGCAAGAAACATCGCCATGACGAAGCCCGAAGCCTGCCAGACACCGGCGATGACGACGGTGTAGATGACGAAATCCTTGTTCTTGATCCAGTCGAAGTGAAAGCTCGTCCAGCCGAAATGATGCAGCGTCTGCTCGAGTCCGAGGCCCGGATCGAGGAACCATTTCCAGGCAACGCCCGTCACGATGAAGGACAGCGCCATCGGATAGAGGAAAATCGGCCGCAATATGCCTTCGCCGCGAATCTTCTGGTCGAGAAGGATTGCCAGCAGCAGGCCGAGCCCAAGGCAGATGAAGATATAGAGGAAGCCGAAGATCCCCATATTGGTGATCGACGTGTACCAGGAGGACGGCGGGTCGCTCTCGAAGGTCCAGCGCCAGAGCCGTTGATAGGCGCGCGAGCCGGTCAGCGCATAGGACGGAAAGGTCTTGGAATTGGTGAAGGAAAGGTAGGCCGTCCAGACGATGAAGCCGTAAACGAAGATCACCGTGATGAGGAAACTCGGCGCCAATACGATTTTCGGCAATGCATCCTGCAGTCGGCCGCGAATGGACGTGCGGGTTGAGGGCTTCGACGTCAGGACCGGATCCGTGGTCGCAACTGTGCTCATGTGATCATCTCCTCCCCGCGCAGCAGGGGCCGTGGCTTCCCCGCAAGCGCGCGGGAAAGCCTTTGTCGTTAGAATTAGCGAGCGTCGTCGATAGCCTGGACGAGCTGGGTAACAGCTTCGTCGGAGGTCTTGATCTGACCATGGACGAACTTCGAGACGACATCCTTATAGGCGTTGGCGATCGCCGGAGGAGCACCATAGCCCTGAGCGAGCGAGCCGAACAGCGTGCCGCCTTCGTTGGCAGCCTTCAGGTCGGCAATGCCCTTCTTGCCGCAAGCGTCGAAATCCGTATCCGGTACGTCGGTACGGGCCGGAACCGAACCCTTGACGACGTTGAAGGCGGACTGGAAGCTCTTGGAAAGCGTTGCTGTGGCGAGCGCCACCTGAGCGGCCTTGCGGTCGTCAGGAACGTTGAACATGCCGAACATGTCGGAGTTGTAGACCACGCTGCCGTCGGTGCCCGGGAAACGGTAGCACAGGAAGTCGGTATCAGGGGTCTTCTTGGCGGCAACGAATTCGCCCTTCGCCCAGTCACCCATGACCTGCACAAGAGCATCGCCCTTGATGACCATGGCGGTCGCCAGGTTCCAGTCGCGGCCCGAGAAGTTCGGATCGACGTACTGGATGATCTTGGCGAGGTTATCGAAGGACTTCTTCATCGTGTCGGACTTCAGCGATTCCTCATCGAGGTCGTTGAAAGCCTTCTTGTAGAATTCCGGGCCACCGGTCGACAGCACGATGGAATCGAACATCGTGGCTTCCTGCCAGTTCTGACCGCCGAGCGCGAGCGGGATGACGCCAGCTGCCTTTGCCTTGTCGAGCAGCGCGATCAGGTCGTCGAAGGTCTTCGGCTGCGTGCCGCCGATCTTGTCCATGACCGACTTGTTGATCCACAGCCAGTTGACGGAGTGGACGTTGACAGGTGCGGCGACCCACTTGCCGTCATAGACGGAGAACTTCTGCAGTGCTGCCGGAACGGACTTGTCCCAGCCTTCCTTCTTCGCCGTCTCGGTCAGATCGCCCATGACGCCAGCCTGAGCATAATCGAGCACGGTATAGCCGAGCATCTGAGAAGCGGTCGGATAGGTGCCTGCGGCAACCATCGCCTTCAGCGCGGTCATGGCTGCGTCGCCGCCACCGCCTGCGACCGGTACGTCCTTCCAGGCAAAACCTTCCTTGGAAAGGTCCTGCTTCAGCACGTTGAGCGCCGCGGCTTCGCCGCCCGACGTCCACCAGTGCAGCATCTGAACTTCCTTGACGTCAGCCGCGTGAGCGCTGCCGAAACCAGCCATCGTCACGACAGCAAGAGCTGCCGAGCTCAAAAACTTGCGCATGAATATCCTCCCGTTCGTAAGTGGCGGCGAGACCCACCTCGCCTGCCGGATGTCTTCCGCCGTGAGGGCGGCCAGGCACCACATACACCGCACCTCCCAGTGCGGATAACAATTTAAAACGTTATAAACGCGGCCACGTCAAGCCCTTCCTCGACTCCCGAGAAAAATATGATTAGTCCGATAAATATTGATTTTATTTACATTTTTTCTGTTCGGTTAAGATGCCATAAAAATTTAAATCGTTTGCATTGATTGATTGCGTGCCGTTTTCATCGTGTTATTGTAGCCGCGGCCCAGCATGGAATGTCCCCAGTGACCGAATCGTCCCAACTGCAACGCGGTGAAAATCCGGATGGTGCGCAAAAACGCAGCAAGCCGACCTTGCGTACCATCGCGACATTGACCGGCCTTGCAGTGACGACGGTTTCGCGCGCACTCAGCGACGCGCCGCAAATATCGGTTGAGACGCGCGAGCGCGTCCATCGCATTGCCCGCGAGATCGGCTACCTGCCCGACCGGGCTGCTCAGCGCCTGAAGACAGGCCGCACCAATGTCATCAGCATCCTTCTCGATCCGCATCAGGAAGTGGTCGGCTTCGGCACCGCGATCATGTACGGCATTGCCAAGGCGTTGAAAGAGACATCCTACCACCTCGTCGTCGCCCCGAACTTCCTGTCGACGACGGACCTCGAAGCAGCGGAATATATCGTCCGCAACAATTTCGCCGACGGCCTGATCTTCACGCGGACAGAACCCTTCGATGCGCGGGTGCGGATGCTGCAGGAAGTCAGCTTCCCCTTCGTGTCTCACGGGCGCACCGAATTTTCGACACCGCATGCTTATGTCGATTACGACAATTATGCCTTCGCCTACGAAGCCACCCGGCGTCTGATCGTCAAGGGCAGGAAGAAGGTCACCGTTGTCATGCCGCCGAAGCGGCTGACCTTCAGCCAGCACATTCTGCATGGTTTCATGACCGCCGTGCGCGAGGCCGGCGTCGCCTATGAGATATCGGAAGCGGTCACGCTCGATTCACCGGCCAATGAAATCAGAGATTTCTTTCGGGCGCGTGCCGCGGCGGCCGATGTTCCAGACGGATTCGTCTGTCCAGGCGAAGTTTCGGCGCTGGCGCTCGTCACCGCCATGAATGATGTGGGACGCGTTCTCGCTGATGACTACGATATCGTCGCCAAGGAGACCTCGCATCTCCTGACGCATCTGCAGCCGAAAATCGAGACTATCTATGAGGACCTGGTCGAGGCGGGCGAACATCTCGGCCAGATGCTTCTTCAGCGGATCGGCAATCCGGCAGCGGAGAGCCAGAGCCTGCTCCTGCCGCCGCAGATCAATTTTCCGGTGGCCTAAGCTGCGTCACGACCGGCTGTCGGCTTTTCGCGGAAAGCGAAGACTTCGACCGGCTCCCCAAGCCCGCGCAGAGGAAAAGTGCCGAGATTGTCCATCTCTTCCGTGCAGGTCGCCATCTCAACGAAAGCGCGAGACAAAAGTACCGGCCGCTTGACCTCCTTAGTCAAGGTTTCAAGCCGCGAGGCGACGTTGACTGCCGGGCCGATGACCGTGAAATCCAGCCGTCGACGCGAACCGATGTTGCCGTACATGACGTCACCGACGTGGACGCCGACACCATAGCGCAGCGGATCACGTCCCAAACGCTGATGTTGCTCATTTAGTTTCGCCATCGCCTCCTGCCCTTCACGGATCGCCGTCAAGAGATCCTCGCAGGCCGAAGGCTTCGACAGCGGGAAGATGGCAAGCAATCCATCGCCCATGAATTTCAGGATTTCACCGCCGTGCCGTTCGATCGGATCGGACATGGCATCGAAATAGTCATTGAGCAGCTGGATGACGTCGTCGCGCGGCCAGAGATCGGAGATCGCCGTGAAATCGCGCAGATCGCAGATCATAATCGCCGCGCCGACGGTCGTGCCGCTGCCACGGGTGATGACGCCGGAGAGAATCTGTTCGCTCGCATGCGGCCCGACATAGGTCTGCAGCAGCGTGCGCGCCATGATGTTCTTGAGCCTGATCTCGCTGACGAGAGTGAGAGCCGGCAGCAGATCGCGCAGGAAATCCACGTGTTCGCCGGTAAAACCGCCTGGCCTATTGGTGGAGAAGGTAACGACGTGGCGCTTGTCGAACGTATGATCGATCGGCCAGGCAACATATTCCGTATAGCCGTCGTCTCGCAATTCCTGGTAGAAGGGATAGTCGTCGCCCTCCCATAAATCCTCAAGGTTCTTCCGCACCTCGTTGGTGCCGCTGTGGATCTCGTTGACCGGGCTGTTGAGGAATTGCGGCGTGGTTTCCACCCCGTAGGCAAAGGTGTTGATCTTTGCCTCTTCCATGCCTTCCACCCATAGGATACGGGCGCCGATCCATTGCGGATGGTTGGTGCGGAAATGCAGGCTGGACCGCGTCACCGGCACGCCGACTGCCAGCAGCCGCTTGCACATCTCTACCAGGATATTGTCGATGAAACGCTCGCTGCGGGTCTCGTTGATCAGCCAGTCGAGAATTCGGCGCCTGCGGATTGGCCAGACGCCTTCGGCAGCTTCGCTTGCCGGATCAGTCGCTTCGAAAGAGGGCCTCATAAAAAAACTCCCGCTACGCCACATTCAACGAATACATCGCGCTGAATGTGGGCGATAGCGGGCCGAATGATAAGAGGCTTCGTAAAGTTAAACCTCAGAAATCCCAGTCTTCGTCTTCGGTCGCCACCGCCTTGCCGATGACATAGGAGGAGCCGGAACCCGAGAAGAAGTCGTGGTTCTCGTCGGCATTCGGCGAAAGCGCAGACAGGATCGCCGGATTCACCTTGCAGGCTTCGGCCGGGAACAGCGCCTCATAGCCAAGGTTCATCAGCGCCTTATTGGCATTGTAATGCAGGAACTTCTTGACGTCCTCGGTCAGCCCGACGCCATCGTAGAGCGCTTCAGTATATTTCGCTTCGTTGTCGTAGAGCTCGAGCAGCAGGTCAAAGGCAAAGTCCTTGATCTCCTGGCGGCGCTCTTCGGAGAGCTTTTCAAGTCCGCGCTGGAACTTGTAGCCAATGTAATAGCCATGCACGGCCTCGTCGCGGATGATGAGGCGGATCATGTCGGCCGTGTTGGTCAGCTTTGCGCGGCTCGACCAGTACATCGGCAGATAGAAGCCGGAATAGAAGAGAAAGCTTTCGAGGAAGACGCTGGCAACCTTCTTCTTCAGCGCATCGCCGGAAGCGTAGTGTCCCATGATCAGGGCCGCTTTACGCTGCAGGAACTCGTTCTCCTCGGACCAGCGATAAGCATCGTCGACATCGGGCGTCAGGCAGAGCGTCGAGAAAATCGACGAATAGGAGCGCGCATGCACTGCCTCCATGAAGGAGATGTTGGATAGCACCGCCTCCTCATGCGGCGTGACCACATCTGCCATCAGCTTGACGGAACCGACACCGTTCTGGATCGTGTCGAGCAGCGTCAGCCCTGTGAAGACGCGGATCGTCAGCTGCTGCTCGACCGGTGTCAGCGTTCCCCACGATGGAATGTCGTTAGACAGTGGCACCTTTTCCGGCAGCCAGAAATTGCCGGTCAGCCGGTTCCAGACTTCGAGATCCTTGTCGTCTTCGATACGGTTCCAGTTGATGGCGCGCACGCGGCTGACCGGCTTGATGGATATGTTCATTGGGTGGTCTTTCTTCCACAAATTCTAACGGAATGCGGAGCCCCCTCACCCTGCCCTCTCCCCGCTGAGCAGAGGGGAGCGCCGTGCACCCGGCTTGTCTCTTCTCCCCATCGGGGAGAAGGTGCCGGCAGGCGGATGAGGGGGTTACAAGCTCGAAACTCTCGGCCAGCAGCCCAAAATCAAAGCGTACAAGACACGCAGCCCTGCACCTCGGTGCCGGACAGCGCCATCTGGCGAAGGCGGATGTAGTAGATGGTCTTGATACCCTTCTTCCAGGCATAGATCTGGGCGCGGTTGATGTCGCGCGTCGTTGCCGTATCGCGGAAGAACAGCGTCAGCGACAGGCCCTGGTCGACATGCTGGGTGGCAGCCGCATAGGTGTCGATGATCTTTTCCGCGCCGATCTCGTAGGCGTCCTCATAATAATCGAGGTTGTCGTTGGTCATGAACGGCGCCGGATAGTAGACGCGGCCGATCTTGCCTTCCTTGCGGATCTCGATCTTAGAGACGATCGGATGGATCGAGGAGGTCGAGTGGTTGATGTAGGAGATCGAGCCCGTCGGCGGCACTGCCTGAAGGTTCTGGTTATAGAGGCCCGAAGCCATCACGGCCTTCTTCAGCTCCAGCCAGTCTTCCTGCGTCGGAATATGAATGCCGGCATCGGTAAAGAGCGTCTGAACCTTCTCGGTGGCAGGTTTCCATTCCTGCTCCGTATATTTGTCGAAATACTCGCCAGAGGCATATTTCGAGTTTGCAAAGCCCTTGAAGCTCGTACCGCGCTCGACCGCCAGACGGTTCGAGGCACGCAGCGCGTGGTAGGTCACCGTGTAGAAATAAATATTGGTGAAATCGACGCCCTCTTCAGAACCGTAGTGAATGCGCTCGCGGGCGAGGTATCCATGCAGGTTCATCTGGCCGAGACCGATCGCGTGGCTGTCGTCATTGCCCTTCTCGATCGAGGGCACCGACGAGATATGGCTCATGTCGGAAACGGCGGTCAGTGCACGGATCGCGGTCTCAATCGTCTTGCCGAAATCGGATGAATCCATCGCCATGGCGATGTTCAAAGAACCGAGATTGCAGGAGATATCCTTGCCGAGATGCTTGTAGGAAAGATCGTCGTTGAATTCGCTGGCCTCGCTCACCTGCAGGATTTCCGAGCAGAGGTTGCTCATGCTGATGCGGCCGGCAATCGGATTTGCCCGGTTCACCGTGTCTTCGAACATGATGTAGGGGTAACCACTCTCGAACTGGATCTCGGCGATCACCTGGAAGAATTCGCGTGCCTTAATTTTCTTCTTGGTGATGCGGGCATCCGCCACCATCTCGCGATACTTTTCCGTCACCGATATCTCGGTGAAGGGCACGCCGTAGACCCGCTCCACATCATAAGGCGAGAAGAGATACATATCCTCGTTGTTCTTGGCGAGTTCGAAAGTGATATCAGGCACGACGACGCCGAGCGACAGCGTCTTGATGCGGATCTTCTCGTCGGCATTTTCGCGCTTCGTATCGAGGAAGCGCATGATGTCGGGGTGATGGGCGTTGAGATAGACGGCACCCGCCCCCTGCCGCGCGCCGAGCTGGTTGGCATAGGAGAACGAGTCTTCCAGCAACTTCATCACGGGGATGATGCCGGAAGACTGGTTCTCGATCTGCTTGATCGGCGCACCGGCCTCGCGGATGTTCGTCAAGGAAAGCGCAACGCCACCGCCACGCTTGGACAGCTGCAGCGCCGAATTGATGGAGCGGCCTATCGATTCCATATTGTCTTCGACACGCAGCAGGAAGCAGGAGACGAGTTCGCCACGCTGCTTCTTGCCGGCATTGAGGAAGGTCGGCGTTGCCGGCTGAAAACGGCCGGCAATGATCTCTTCCATCAGATCGCGTGCCAGCTGTTCATTGCCTTCGGCCAGCGCCAGCGCCACCATGCAGATACGGTCTTCGTAGCGCTCCAGGTAGCGCTTTCCGTCGAAGGTCTTCAGCGTATAGCTGGTATAATATTTGAAGGCGCCGAGGAAGGTCGGGAAACGAAACTTCTTGGCATAGGCTTCGTCGAACAGGTCGCGGACGAAATTGAACGAATACTGGTCGAGGACTTCCTGCTCGTAATAGCCTTCGGTGACCAGATAATCGAGCTTCTCCCGGAGATTATGGAAGAACACCGTGTTCTGGTTCACATGCTGCAGGAAATACTGCTTGGCCGCCATGCGGTCCTTGTCGAGCTGGATCTTGCCCTCATCGTCATAGAGGTTCAGCATCGCGTTCAGCGCGTGATAATCGAGCGCTTCCAAGGCCTTCAGCGGCTTGGCGACCGCATCCCGCGTCAGGTTTGTCCCAGTGTCCAAAATCGTCCCATCCCGTCTTTGACATTGGCGACATCCTCGGCAGTCCCCAGGAGCTCGAACCGGTAGAGGTAAGGCACCTGGCACTTCTGCGAGATTACGTCGCCGGCAAGCCCGTAGGTCTCGCCGAAATTGCTGTTGCCCGCAGCAATGACGCCGCGGATGTTGGAGCGGTTTTCCGCATTGTTGAGGAAACGGATCACCTGTTTGGGCACGGCTCCTTTTCCGCCGTCCCCGCAATAAGTGGGCGAGATCAGCACAAAGGGTTCGCGAATGTGGATGTCTTCAGCGCCTACGGGAATGCGCGCCGCGCGCAGTCCCAGCTTCTCGACGAAACGATGGGTATTCTCCGACCGGCTGGAATAATAGACGATCAGGCCCACCGCTCTTCTCCGATCAGGAGAGCGCGCTGATCATATCGGGGCGGAAGCCCGCCCAGTGGTTCTCGCCGGCAACGACGACCGGAACCTGCATGTAGCCCATGCCGCGCACGCGATCGAGCGCGTCGGCATCCTCGGAGATATCGATGATCTGATAGTCGACGCCCAGACGGTCGAGGGCGCGGTAGGTGGCGGTGCACTGAACGCAGGCAGGCTTGCTGTAAACGGTAACGCTCATCATGTTCCTCGTGATGTCAATGGATTCCGGACGCAGAACTAGGATCGGGCGCCTTGCGGCGTCCGGGGCAACGCTTGAGAATGATCTAACAAAGTCGGCGCTTTACACGCCAGGCATTATCCTCTGCGGGATCTGCGCGGGCGGCGGTTTTGATGCTCTCGACATGACTTCAACCCCGAAGTGCTCATGCGGAAGTTCGGGGCAGCGTAACAGGCACGGATAGATCCGCATTCATGCACGCGACCTTCCGGACACCCCGCCCGTGGACAACCAGTTCAAGGCAGGTCTCCTGGCTCGCGGGTCGAAGCACCCTGCCCCCAGCCTTCCCAAAGCCTCATGCCTCAGTGACCTGAAATCGGACAGTTGCTCGCCGCTTACAGTTGCGGGGGCAGCTGCGGACTTGTCGCGCCTTCATGGCGAAACGCACCGTATTCCCGTCTTAGCCCGCGACCCTCACGAATCGAAGGAACCTTGAACACTAGATATAGTACGCGAATCCCAGTTTGCGTCAACGGATGGTTTGCGCGTCGCGTTACGGCATGTTTGAAATCACTGCATTCGTGTGAAGAACGTGGTTAACAGATGATTAAAGAAAGCAGGCTGTGGAGAAGGCCCCAAGGAAGAGAGCCAGCCTTTGGCCGGCTCTGCGATTTTCGATTCCCGAATCACGCCCGAATCGCCGATGGGGTATCGCGCAACAGGCCGACTTTGCATTCGGGCCAGCCTCGGTTTCGGCAGATCCCGGGAACCATGATGCCACGGGCGTGCACCTTCCGCACGCTGCTAAAATGACAAACTTTACGTCTTTATCTGGAGAAGACGAAGCGCGTTCATCGTCACCAATACGGTCGCGCCGGTATCGGCAAGGATCGCCGGCCACAGGCCGGTAATGCCGGCAATAGTAGTGACGAGGAACACCGCCTTCAGCCCGAGAGCAATGGTGATGTTCTGCATGATGTTGCGCATCGTCCGCTTCGAGAGCTCGATCATGCGGGCAACGTCGCCGACACGCCCATGCAGCACGGCCGCATCCGCCGTTTCCAGCGCAACGTCGGTGCCGCCGCCCATGGCGATGCCGACATCGGCGGCGGCAAGTGCCGGTGCATCATTGATGCCGTCACCGACCTTGGCAACGAACAATCCTTCCTTCTTCAGTTCGCCAACAATGCGCTGCTTGTCCTGCGGCAGCAACTCGCCGCGCCAGTCGATGCCGAGGTCACCGGCAACGGCTGCTGCAGTGCGCTTGTTGTCGCCGGTCAGCATGATGGCGCGCACGCCTGCCGCCTTCAGCGTCGCAAGCCCGCTCGTGGCGTCGTCGCGCGGCTCGTCGCGCATGGCGATGAGACCGGCCGCGACACCATTGACGAGCAATACCGAGACGCTCTTGCCCGCACCATTAAGTGCCGCGACCCGCTCGTCCTGTTCGACATTCAGCGCCCCGCGCTCGCGCGCGGCCGGCGGTGACAGGAGATCGAGCGTCTCGCCGCCAACCTTGCCGGTCATGCCCTTGCCGGGCAGCGCTTCCACTTCGAAGGCCGGCGGCACGGGCACGGCATCGGCCTTGGCACGGTTGAGGATCGCCAGCGCCAGCGGATGGCTGGAGCCCTGTTCGAGAACGGCAGCACGCGAAAGCACCTCTGCCTCCGAGCGCCCATAGGCGATGATATCCGTGACCTGCGGCTTGCCTTCGGTCAGCGTGCCTGTCTTGTCGAAGGCAACGGCCGTCACCTTGCCAAGCGATTCAAGGACTGCCCCACCCTTCATCAGCAGACCGCGGCGCGCACCCGCCGAGAGCGAGGCAGCTATTGCTGCCGGCGTCGAAATGACCAGCGCGCAGGGGCAGCCGATCAAAAGGATCGCGAGTCCCTTGTAGATCCATTCGCCCCATGCTCCGCCCCCCAACAGCGGCGGCAGAACGGCGACCAGGGCCGCCACGACGACGACACCAGGCGTATAGTAGCGGGAGAAACGGTCGATGAAGCGTTCCGTAGGTGCCTTCGATTCCTGAGCCTCCTCTACAAGCTTGACGACGCGGGCGATCGTATTGTCCTCGGCAGCGGCCGTGACACGGACGCGCAATGCAGCGTCGCCATTCACCGTGCCGGCGAACACCGTTTCGCCTGTGCCCTTGCGCACCGGCGTGCTTTCGCCCGTCACCGGCGCCTCGTCGATTGCGCTTTCTCCGAACAGAATGGTGCCGTCGGCGGAAATCCGGTCTCCCGGCCGCACAAGAATAACGGAACCGACCGCAAGCGTCTCGGCCGGCACTTCCTTTACTTCGCCATCCGCCTCGAGTAGTGCGTTCTTCGGCACCAGCGTCGTCAGCGACTGGATGCTGGCGCGCGCCTTGCCGGCGGCAACCCCTTCCAGCAATTCGCCAACGAGGAACAGGAACACGACCGTCGCTGCCTCTTCACCGGCATTGATGATGACCGCGCCAACAGCGGCAATCGTCATCAGCATTTCGATGGAAAACGGCGTGCCGGAAAGTGCGGCCACGACCGCGCGGCGTGCGATCGGTACCAGCCCCACCAGCATGGCGATGATGAAAGCATACGGAGCAATCGAAGGCACCAGGTGGCCCACGACATAGGCAACGACGAGTGCAAGTCCCGAAAGGATCGTCAATCGGCCCTTCTTGCTCAGCCACCAGGGACCGGTCATCGGCCCATGATCATGGCCGTGCAACCCCTCGACCTCCTCGGTGCCATGCGAATGCCCATGATCGGCGTGATCATGACCAGCATGATCGTGGTCATGACCGTCGTGGTCGTGATCATCATGCTTATGATCATGCGCGTGGTCGTGATGCGCATGATCATGATCGGTCTTGCTTTCTCGGACAGGAGCCTTGCCCGTGAGCGGAGCAACCGAATAACCGAGGCCGATCACCTTTTTTTCGATCGCCTTTAGATCGCTGCTGCCATCATGGCGCACCGTCATCGTACCCGCCGTCACCGATACGGAGACGTCTTCGACGCCGGGCACGCGCCTGACGGCCGTATCGATTTTCGTTGCGCAGGCGGCGCAATCCATACCGCCAACCCGGTACCGTGCCTGTGCTGCTTCGTTCATGATTTCGATCCTTGCTTGTAGGCGGCATCCTTCCTACATCCTCTAGCGACTAGAGGTGCAAGAGGAAAATCATGAAAAAGATCACCATCGGTGAAGCCGCTCGTCAGAGCGGCGTCAAGGTGCCGACGATCCGCTATTATGAAGGTATTGGCCTGCTGTCCGCTCCAAGTCGCAGCGAGGGCAACCAGCGCTCCTACGAACCATCGGACCTCAATCGCCTCGCCTTCATCCGCCATGCCCGCGAGCTCGGCTTCGAGATCGAGGCGATCCGCACTCTCTTGCAGCTTCAGGACGACCCGCATCAGCCCTGCGCCTCCGCCGATGCCATCGCAAAGGCTCGTCTCATTGAAGTGGAGCAGCGTATCCGCAGCCTGAACGCCCTGAAGGCCGAACTGGAACTGATGGTCGAAGGCTGCGGCCATGGCCGCGTCGATCAATGCCGTGTCATCGAGGTGCTCGCCGATCACGGCAAGTGCGCTCACCCGCATCACTGACACTTGCGCTCGTTCCCCGCCCGCGCCAAGAAGGCGCAATGAAACAGAAGAAAATCGCGATCATCGGCGGCGGCCCCTCCGGCCTTTCGGCAGCCGAAGTGCTGTCGGCAAGCGGCCATGCCGTTTCCGTCTATGATGCGATGCCGACCTTTGCCCGCAAGTTCCTGCTCGCCGGCAAATCCGGACTCAACATCACCCATTCCGAAGACTACGAACGCTTCGCCACCCGCTTCGGCGATGCCAGTCCCCTGCTGCGCGCGGCTCTCGATGCCTTCACACCGGCAGATATCCGCGTCTGGGCAGCCGGGCTCGGCACCGAAACCTTCGTCGGCTCCTCCGGCCGCGTCTTCCCCAATATCATGAAGGCTTCGCCCCTTCTGCGTGCCTGGCTTGCCCGGCTGGAAGGCCGAGGCGTCAGCTTCTTTCCCCGCCATCGCTGGATCGGCTTTACCGACGACGGGCATGCATTCGAAACGCCTGATGGCGGCAAGACCATCTCCTGCGATGCGACACTGTTCGCACTCGGGGGTGCCAGCTATCCGCGTCTCGGCTCGGACGCCGCCTGGGTGCCGTTGCTTGTCGAACGCGGCATAACGATCGCCCCATTTCAGCCCGCCAATTGCGGCTTCGATGTCGCCTGGAGCGATCTCTTCCAAGACCACTTCGCCGGACAGCCGCTGAAATCCGTCACGGCAACGTCGCGCGCTGGCACATTTCCCGGCGAGTTTGTCATCACCCGACACGGCATCGAAGGCAGCCTCATCTATGCGCATTCGGCCGTCCTGCGTGATGACCTGCGGGAACATGGTCAGGCAGCGCTTTCAATCGACCTCGCCCCCGGTCGCACGCTGGAGCGTCTGTCTCGCGATCTCGCCCGGCAGGGGGCTAAGTCGAGCTTCTCCAATCGCCTGCGCAAAGGGGCCGGCATCGATGGCGCAAAAGCGGCACTCTTGCGAGAGCTAGCGCCGGAAACAAATCGCAACGACCCGCAAGAACTCGCCACCGCCATCAAGGCCCTGCCTGTCCCACTGCTGCGCCCACGCCCAATCGCCGAGGCCATCTCGTCGGCCGGCGGCATCGCCTTCGGTGAAATTGACGAGACCTACATGCTGAAACACCTCCCTGGCGTCTTCGCAGCCGGAGAGATGCTGGATTGGGAGGCGCCGACAGGGGGCTACCTGCTCACCGCCTGTTTCGCCACGGGCCGCGCCGCTGCAAAAGGCATCGAGGCCTGGCTCGGCCGAAGGTGACGGCAAAGGCTGCACGCCGACATGCGAACCGACGGGCACACAACTGTCTCAGAAATGCGACACGGACCAGCCGGAAAATTCCATCCCTAGAATCTGCCGTCATGCCGGCCTGATTGCAAAGCTGCCGCATTTACATCAGAATATGCGCAAGTTCCGTGGGAGGAGCCTCAATGCACGAACAATCCGCGCATGCGGAGCATGTCTATACGTGCGCCCAGCAGAATTCCGCTGCGGCCAGCTCTCCAATCGTGGCTTCCTGGCGCCGCTGCATGACCATGTATCAGCTGGCGCCGGAAGATAAGCGCGCGCCCCTGCGCCTCACCGAGCAGGAATTTGGCCTGGCGCGGGAGCAATCTGAACAGCTGATCGCCGATGCTCGCGAGGAACTCGACCGCCTCTTTGCGACTGTCGGCAAAGCCGGCTGCTGCCTGTTGCTGACGGATCGCAACGGCATTGCGCTGGAGCGTCGCGGGGCCACCGGCAATGACAAGGATTTTTATGATCTCGGTCTATGGACCGGTTCCGTCTGGACCGAAGCCAGCATCGGTACCAACGGCATCGGCACCGCCCTTGCCGATGATCGAGCCGTTGCCGTTTTCCGGGATCAGCATTTCTACTGCTCCAACATCAAGCTGAGCTGCACCACAGCACCGATCCGCGATCATCGTGGCCTGCTGGCAGCCGCCCTTGACATCTCGACCTGCCGTGACGACGTCAATGAAATTACGCTCAGCATCCTGTCGCAGGCCGTGCGGGATGCGGCGATGCGCATCGAGCTCAATCTGTTCCGCTCTGCCTTCGCCGGTGCCCGCTTCGTCATGGTGCCGGCCGGAGTCAATTCCGCTAATGCACTCCTCGCCGTCGATCGGCACGACCTTGTTCTCGGCGCCACGCGGGCCGCCCGCCTCGCTCTCAAGCTGGACGACGTGCGCATCGCTGCCGGCCTTCCCGCCTCCGATGCGCTGCATGAAGGCCGCGTCTCGCAGGAAAAGGAGATAGCAGAGGCCGAAAAGGCCGCGCTTCGGCGAGCCCTGTCTCGCACCCATGGCAACGTTTCCCAGGCCGCCGCAGCCCTCGGCATCAGCCGTGCGACACTGCATCGGAAGATGAAGAAGCTCGACCTGCACTGACATCATGCCAAAGGCTTGATCACAATGTCGTGGCGACACCGGAACCTGTCGCAACTCTGCGACACTGTGCGCTGCGGTATTGGCAAGCTGCCCTGTTCCCTCAGGCAAAAGCGGCACAGATTTCCTCCCACTGGTTCGTTCCGGAACCTGTTCATCAAGGGAGGATGACATGCTTCATCAGAAAATCGTCGAGTCGCCATATAAGCTGAGATACGGCAACTATATCGGCGGCGAATGGCGCGAGCCGATCGGCGGCAAATATTTCGACAACGTCACGCCAGTGACCGGCGGCAAGCTCTGCGAAATCCCGCGCTCCGACGAAAAGGACATCAATGCCGCGCTCGATGCCGCCCATGCCGCCAAGGAAAAATGGGGCCGCACCTCCACCACCGAGCGCTCCAACATCCTCATGAAGATCGCCCAGCGCATGGAAGACAAGCTGGAGCTTCTGGCCCAGGCCGAAACCTGGGACAACGGCAAGCCGATCCGCGAAACCATGGCGGCCGACATTCCGCTCGCCATCGACCACTTCCGCTATTTCGCTTCCTGCATCCGCGCCCAGGAAGGCACGATCGGCGAAATCGATCATGATACGGTTGCCTATCATTTCCATGAGCCGCTCGGCGTCGTCGGCCAGATCATTCCCTGGAATTTTCCGATCCTGATGGCCGCCTGGAAGCTGGCACCGGCCCTCGCCGCCGGCAACTGCGTCGTTATCAAGCCGGCCGAACAGACGCCCGCCTCTCTGCTTCTCTGGGCAGAAATCGTTGGCGATCTCCTGCCGCCCGGTGTGCTCAATATCGTCAACGGTTTTGGCCTCGAAGCCGGCAAACCGCTCGCATCCAGCCCGCGCATCGCCAAGATCGCCTTTACCGGCGAGACGACGACAGGTCGCCTCATCATGCAATATGCCAGCCAGAACCTCATTCCGGTCACGCTGGAACTCGGCGGCAAGTCGCCCAACATCTTCTTTGCCGATGTGGCAGCCGAAGACGACGATTTCTTCGACAAGGCGCTCGAAGGTTTCGCCATGTTCGCGCTAAACCAGGGGGAAGTCTGCACTTGCCCAAGCCGCGCTCTCGTCCAGGAATCGATCTACGACCGCTTTATGGAACGGGCCGTCAAGCGCGTCGAAGCCATTAAACAGGGCAACCCCCTCGACCCGGAAACGATGATCGGCGCTCAGGCGTCTACCGAGCAGATGGAAAAGATCCTCGCTTACCTCGATATCGGCAAGCAGGAAGGCGCACAGGTGCTGGCCGGTGGTTCGCGCAACGATCTCGGCGGCGAACTTTCCGAGGGCTATTACATCAAGCCAACCATCTTCAAGGGCCACAACAAGATGCGTGTGTTCCAGGAAGAAATCTTCGGCCCGGTCGTCTCCGTCACCACCTTCAAGGATGACAAGGAAGCGCTCGAGATCGCCAATGACACGCTCTACGGCCTCGGTGCCGGTATCTGGACGCGTGACGCCAATCGCGCCTATCGCTTCGGTCGGGAAATCCAGGCCGGCCGTGTGTGGACCAATTGCTACCACGCCTATCCGGCCCATGCCGCCTTTGGTGGCTACAAGCAGTCCGGCATCGGCCGTGAAACGCACAAGATGATGCTCGACCACTACCAGCAGACCAAGAACATGCTGGTCAGCTACAGCCCGAAGAAGCTTGGCTTCTTCTGAGAAGCAGTCGCTTGTGCTAATGTCGCGCCTCCTCCCTTCACGGGGAGGAGGCATTGTCTTGGAGGAGGCAATCATGGAACAGTTGGTCAATGGCGAACCGCGCGTGCTCGCAACCGATGCAGCACTCGATCTCATCGAGGAAATCCAGAGGGATTATCCTGATATCCTCTTCCATCAGTCCGGCGGCTGCTGCGATGGTTCTTCGCCCATGTGTTACCCGACGGATGATTTCATCGTTGGCGACCAGGATGTGAAACTCGGCGAGATTGGCGGCGTGCCCGTTTACATCAGCGCCAGCCAGTTCGAGGCCTGGAAACATACGCAGCTCGTCATCGACGTCGTACCCGGCCGCGGCGGGATGTTTTCGCTCGATAATGGTCGCGAGAAGCGCTTCCTGACCCGCTCGCGCGTGTTCGGCGGCGGCGAGGCCTGCACCATTCCCGACGTCTGGGCACGTGAGACGAGCTGATCGGCGGCTGCTGTAGTATTCCCATATTACCCGCGGTCCGCGATCCTTTGTTAAAGTCCATCTGTTGGTTTTTACGGGAGGAAAAAATGCCAGCTAGCAAGATCCTGATGATCACAGGCGATTTCACTGAAGATTACGAAACCATGGTGCCGTTCCAGACGCTGCTTGCCTGCGGCTACACGGTCCATGCCGTCTGCCCCGGCAAGACCGCCGGCCAGACGGTCGCCACCGCCATCCATGATTTCGAAGGCGACCAGACCTATTCGGAAAAGCGCGGCCATAACTTCGCACTGAACGCGACCTTCGAGAGCGTGCATGCCGAAGATTATGATGCACTCGTCATTCCAGGCGGCCGTGCGCCGGAATATCTCCGTCTCAACCCAGAGGTCATCAAGGCCGTCAGGCATTTTTTCGATGCCAATAAGCCGGTCGCTGCCATCTGCCACGGCGCCCAGCTTCTGGCGGCTGCCGGTGTCCTAGAAGGTCGTACCTGCTCGGCCTATCCCGCCTGCCGCCCGGAAGTCGAGCTCGCCGGCGGGACCTATGCCGATATAGCCATCACTGACGCGGTTTCCGATGGCAATCTCGTCACCGCACCGGCTTGGCCGGCTCATCCCTCGTGGCTGCGCCAGTTCATGACGGTGCTCGATGCGACAACAGTCCTGGAGACCAACGCCGCCTAAAGCATGTCGCGCAAAAGTGCGCAGCGATTTTGCAATAACGACATACAAAATCAAAGCCTTAAAGCGTTCCGAGCGAATCCTAAGGATCGCGACACGCTTTAAATGGACGGGCGCGAGGAACGCGATGTGCGAACTATTCATCAAAGCTGATGCCAGGCTCTGGGAAAGTACAACCCGGTCGCTGCGCATCGATGGCATGGTCACGAGCGTGCGGCTGGAGAATTTCTTCTGGTCGAAGCTGGAGGAAATTGCCGCCCGCGACGGCATGAACGTGGTTCAGCTGATCACCAGGCTGCATCACGAGTCGATCGACGCCGGCCATGACCTCGGCAACTTCACCTCGTTCCTCCGCGTCTGCTGCGCACGCTACCTGGACCTCCAGCTTGCCGGCGATATCCCCACAGATCTCTCGCGGCCGATCGCCGGCCTCAATGCGCCGGAAATTCTGGGGCGGGAGAAGCGGAAGTATCATTGAATTCCCCCTAAGCCGGGGCGGTGATTTTTAGATAGGCGGATTGCCCCTCTGCATGAGACAATCGCCTCGACCGCCATCAACCGCATTGCTCGGTTTGAACAGGCGGAGCGGAGCGGAGGGGAAGATGGCGGCGGTCGTAGCGCGACGGTACTTCATGGCCGGCGATGGTGCCGATGACTGACGGCTCCACATCGTACACCACCAGCATGGCGAGCCTGGCCCGTGAGGAATGGTTCCTTGGCGTCAGCATCGCGACCAGCCTGATTTTCCTCGCCTTCCGCGATCCGATCTTCGACCGGCTTTCCGAGCCGATCTGGTTCGTCATCATTCTTCTCTGGCTTTTTGCCGTCGTGCTGGGCTCTGCTCTTTCGGTCGTTCGCCATGCGGATCATCTGGCAGAGCAGCTCGAGGAGCCATACGGAACCCTCATCCTGACGCTTGCCATTACCTCGATCGAAGTGATGGCGATCTCAGCCGTCATGCTTCACGGGGAAAACAATCCGACGCTCGCCCGCGACACGCTGTTTGCCGTCGTGATGATCATCCTGAACGGCATGGTCGGGTTGTCGCTGCTCTTAGGCGCATGGCGGCGGGAAGACCAACAGCACAATCTGCACGGCGCCAATGCCTATCTCGGCGTTATCGTGCCCTTGGCGACCCTCAGCCTCGTCATGCCGACGTTTCTCGCCGGCCCGGATGGCCCGCATCCCTCGGCTCCGAGACAGATGTTTCTTGGCATCATCTCGATCGGCCTCTACAGCATATTTCTCCTGTTGCAGTCCGGCCGCCATCAGCGCTACTTCGCCGATGACGGCGACGATCATGAGCGGCACGCAGTCGGCATACGGCACCACCGGTCGGTATGGCATCATGCAGTGCTGCTGCTCGCCTATATGGGGCCGGTCGTCTTCCTGGTCGAACAGCTTGCCCTGCCGATCGACTATGTGATCGAAACCCTGCATGCACCGGCGGCATTTGGCGGTGTGATCATGGCGGTGCTTGTCGCGACACCCGAAGCCATCAGCGCCGTGCGTGCATCCGTAGCCAACCATCTGCAACGCGCCATCAACATCTTCCTCGGCTCGGTCCTGTCGACGATCGGCCTGACCGTGCCGGCCATGCTGGCAATCAGCCATTTTTACGGGCACCCCGTCACATTAGGGCTTCAGGGTCCGGATCTCGTCATGTTCGTGCTGACGCTCGCCGTCAGCATCATTACCTTTTCAAGTGGCCGCACCAACCTCATGCAGGGCGCGGTTCACCTGGTGCTATTTTTGGCTTACATACTGCTCATTACCCAGCAGTGAGTAGAAAAATGTCCAGGCTAGCCGCCGTCCGGGCTATGCAGCCGTCAATCATTTAGACAAAGCTAAATTGCATGCCGCAAGCTATTGCAATTTCGGGCAATCCCGCGACATAGTACCGCATGCCTGAAACATCCGGCGGCTATAGGGATCGCCGCCAAGGCACGCATCAAGACCGGGGCAAATAGATCATCGGGGCAGCAAGCATGCATGAGGGATTGCATCGGGGCCTGCAGATTTCTGTGACACTCATCGGTATGGCAGCGCTCGCTGCCTGCGATGGAAGCAGCAATGCCTACGTCCCGCCTCCGCCGCCGGCCGTCCGTGTTGCGCAACCAGTCCAGGAGCCCGTCACCCTCTATTTCGAACTCACGGGCAATACTGCGCCGCTGAACTCGGTCGATATCGAAGCGCGCGTCCAAGGTTACCTTCAATCGATCGATTATCAGGACGGCACGACGGTAACGAAAGGAACCAAGCTCTTCGGGATCGAGCGCGACACCTATCAGGCCCAGCTTGATCAGGCCAAGGCATCCCTCGCATCGCAACAGGCATCCCAGGTCGGCGCCAAGCAGGAGTACGATCGTCAGCTCAATCTGATGAAGCAGCAGGTCACGACGCAGACGGCCGTCGACAGCGCCAAGGCGACGCTCGATGAAGCCAATGCGCAAATCCTCAATGCGCAGGCCAATGTCGAACTTGCAACGATCAATCTTGGCTATACCGAAGTCATTGCACCGTTCGATGGCACGGTGACCGACCACCTTGTCGATATCGGCACGCTCGTCGGTGTCTCAGGCCCAACCAAGCTCGCCAGCATTGTCCAGACGGACCCGATCTATGCCTATTTCAACGTCAGCGAAACCCAGGTGCTGCTGATCAAGGATATGTTGAGAAAGCAGGGGCGCACCTTCAAGCAGACGGATCTGCCGAGCATCCCAACTGAACTCGGCCTGCAATCCGAAGAAGGCTACCCGCATAAGGGACACCTGGACTACGTCTCGCCGCAACTCGATGCATCGACCGGCACGCTTCAGGTGCGGGCTCTGTTCGACAACAAGGACAAGGCCCTGTTGCCCGGCTTCTTCGTGCGCGTTCGCGTACCGATCCGCCAGAATGAGAAGGCATTGCTTGTGCGCGACGATGCGATCGCAACCAGCCAGCTCGGCAGCTATCTGCTCGTGCTCGGCAAGGATGACACCGTCGAACAGAAACAGGTCAAGACTGGCCAGCGCGAAGGCGCCCTCCGCGTCATCGAATCCGGCCTCGGTCCGGCTGACTGGGTCGTCATCCAGGGCATCCAGCAGGCAATCCCCGGCGGCAAGGTCGCACCGGAGAAAATCGATATGAAAACGCAGCCGGCAGAAGCCGGCGCCGATGCAAAGGCCACAACGACGACGCAGTAAAATCCGCCACCCGCTTCATCTGAAGGTCCAAGGACAACAGCATGATCTCGCGCTTCTTCATCGAACGGCCGGTGCTCGCCAATGTTCTGGCATTGGTCTTTGTTCTCATCGGCGCGGTGGCTCTTTTCCAACTGCCGGTGGCGCAATATCCTGATGTCGTTCCGCCGACAGTACAGGTTACGACCCGCTTTCCGGGCGCCAGCGCCAAGACACTTGTCGATACGGTCGCCCTGCCGATCGAGCAGCAGGTCAACGGCGTACAGGACATGCTCTACATGCAGTCCACCAGCGCAAGCGACGGAACCTACTCGCTGACCGTGACCTTCGCCATCGGCACCGATCCCGACCAGGCACAGGTCCTGGTGCAAAACCGTGTTGCGATCGCCATGTCGTCGCTTCCGCAGTCTGTGCAGGTTCAAGGCGTCAGCACTCAGAAGAAATCGACCGCGATCCTCGGCTTCGTCAGCCTGACTTCGCCTGATAGCCGCTATGACAGCCTGTTCCTCTCCAATTATGCGGTCATCAACCTGCAGAACGAGCTTGCCCGCTTGCCCGGCGTCGGCAACGTCACGGTCTTCGGCGCCGGCCAATATGCCATGCGCATCTGGATGGATCCAAACCTGCTGCAGGCCCGCGGGCTCACGCCGCAGGATATCGTCAATGTCGTGCAGCAGCAGAGCCAGGAGGTCACGGCCGGCCAGATCGGCATTCCGCCGGTTCCCCAGGGGCAGACATTCCAATACACACTGAACATCAATGGCCGGCTGAACGATGCTGTCGACTACGAAAACATCATCGTCAAAGTGGATAGCGCGGACGGCGGCCGGGTAACGCGCATCCGCGATATCGGCCGGGTCGAACTGGGTGCGCAGACCTATAGCCAGACCTTCACGCAGAATGGCAGACCAGCTGCGGGCATCGGTATCTCCCAATTGCCGGAAGCAAACGCCATTGCTGTGGCCCAGGCAGTCGATGCAAAGATGGCGGAACTGGCGAAGGCCTTCCCGCCGGGCCTCGAATATCATCTCCCCTTCGACACGACGAAATTCGTCAAGGCGTCGATCAACGAAGTCTATGTCACGCTGATCGAGGCAGGCGTTCTCGTTCTCATCGTCATTCTGCTGTTTCTGCAGGACTGGCGAGCCATGCTCGTGCCGGCGACAACAGTTCCCGTCACCATCATCGGCGCCTTTGCCGCGATGGCCGCCATGGGCTTTACCGTCAACCTCTCCACTCTGTTCGCAATCGTCCTAGCCATCGGCATCGTCGTCGATGACGCCATTGTCATTGTCGAGGGTGTCGCGAGACATATCGAGGCGGGCATGTCCGGCAGGCAGGCGGCCGAAAAGGCGATGGACGAACTGCTCGGCCCCGTTATCGGCATTACGCTGGTACTGATGGCCGTCTTCATTCCGGCCGCCTTCCTGCCGGGGCTGACAGGCCAGCTTTACCGGCAGTTCGCTCTGGTCATTGCCGCAACGGCGCTGATCAGCGCCATCAATGCTGTGACGCTGAAACCGACGCAATGCGCCCTCTGGCTGCGCACGCCGGTGCCTCCCGAGAAGCGGAACTTCGTCTATCGCGGCTTCAACCGAATTTACGACTGGGGCGAACGCGGATACGTCCGGCTGATCGGTTCGATGACGCGCCACGCCACGGTCATGGTTATTCTGGCGCTGGCGCTGATGGGCGTCGCTGTCTGGGGCCTCACGCGCGTGCCGACTGCATTCCTGCCGATCGAGGATCAGGGCTACGTGCTGATCGGCGCTCAACTGCCTGATGGCGCTTCCAAGGAGCGCACTGACGCTGTCATGGCGGAGGTCGGCAAGATCGCCCAGGCGACACCGGGCGTCGATCAGGTCCTGACGATCAGTGGCATATCCGTTCTCGACAACAATGCCAGCCTGCAGAATGCCGGCGTTGCTTATGTCGTGCTGAAAGACTGGGACGAAAGGCTTAAGGAAAAAGGTCAGGATCTCCTGTCCATCTACCAGCACCTTAATGGCGCGCTGCAAAGCGTACTGGTTGCGAAAACCTTGGTGATCGTACCGCCGCCGATCCAGGGCGTCGGCAATGCCAGCGGCTTTACGATGCAGGTGGAACTCAAAAACGGCGTATCCGACTACGCACTGTTGCAGTCTCTTACCGATACGATTGTGAAAAATGGCGAAGTCCAGTCATCCCTGCAAAGGCTGAGCACGTCGTTCCGCTCGAATGTGCCGCAGCTCGAAATCGTAGTCGACCGCATCAAGGCCGAGACGCTGGGCGTCACGGTCGGACAGGTTTTCTCTGCGCTGTCGGGCTATGTCGGATCGAGTTACGTGACACAGTTCAACAAGTTTGGCCGCACGTTCCAGGTCTACGCCCAGGCATCTCCGGAATTCCGCGTCAGCCCCGGCGATATCCGCAATCTGGAGGTCAAGGCCGGCGATGGCACCATGGTGCCGCTCGGAACCGTTGTCGATATCAAACCGATGCAAGGCCCTTCACTGATCAGCCTCTACAACCTCTACCCGTCAGCAACCATCGTCGGCGGACCTGCCGCCGGCTTCAGCTCCGGCCAGGCACTCGACGTCATGGAGCAGATCGCCGACCAGACCTTGCCAACAGGAACCGGCTATGAGTGGACGGCGCTCTCCTATCAGGAAAAGGCGGTCGGCGGACAGATCTACTATATCTTCGCGCTCGGCATGCTGCTCGTCTATTTCGTGCTTGCGGGTCAATATGAAAGCTGGATCCTGCCGCTTGCCGTGCTGCTGGCCGTCCCGCTTGCTCTGCTCGGCACCGTCGGCGCGTTGATGGCGGCGGGCGTCGCCAACAATCTCTACACCCAGATCGGCCTGATCCTTTTGATCGCGCTGGCATCGAAGAACGCCATCCTGATCGTCGAATATGCGCGTGAAAAGCGTGAGGAAGGCATGGAAATACTGGACGCTGCGGTCGAAGCGGCCCGCCTGCGTTTCCGCCCGATCCTCATGACATCCTTCGCCTTCATTCTCGGCGTCCTGCCGCTTGTCCTCGCGACGGGAGCCGGCGCATCTGCCCGCAAGTCGATCGGCATCTCGGTCTTCAGCGGCATGATCGCATCGACCTGCCTTGCCGTTTTGTTCGTTCCTTCATTCTACGTCGTGCTGCAGCGCCTTGAGGAATTCAGAAGGCGCCGCAGCAAAACCCCTGCGGTCGCAGAAGCAGAGATGAGGGTGCAATAGGCAATTCCAGCAAAGCGTGCAGCGGTTTGTGTCCGGAATTGCGTAAAAAACAAAGAGATAGAGCAGTTCTGGGATTCGAAGGAAAACGGAAATGCTCTCGCCTCGCATGCGAACTTATTGCACGATCACCTGAATATAAACGCCGCCGCTCTTGGCGTAATACAAGCCGCCGCAGCGGTAGTAATAACCACCATAATAAGCACCGTAGACGCAACCGGCGGGCAGCACCGCAATGGTGGTCGCCGTTCGGCGGACAACCCGGCGCGTCGTGCGACGGGCAACGCCGGCGTAGGACAGCGGCGTCAGGGGCCGACCGATGACAGCGCCCGCCGGTGTGGCGAAGCCGATCGACACCGGCAGCGGACCTTGCCCTTCCATGCGAAAATCCGTGAAGGTCATCGCGCCGGCAAGGCAGAGGGCGAAAAAGAGCGTGCTGCGGGTCATTGCATCTCTCCTGTGACAGCAGGCGCCGGAAGCTCGTCGATCGATTGAAGTTCGCTCAGATCCACGGTCTTGGCATTGGCAGGAACGTCGATGTCGTAGGACGTGGCGCCAACGGCCGCTCCGCTTTTGAAGTCACTGATCTCAAGCGTATATTGCGGCGCCTGGACGACTTGTTTACTCGTGATCACATAACGCCGAGGTATCGGCTGCGGTCCCGTCTGTATCCAGATCTGCCAGTCGATTTCCGGCGTTCGAAAGGCCAGATATTCGCATTCCACACCGTCGACGAAGGCGCTGGAAATGTGCTTCGCCTCGGTTACATCGGTCATTAGCGTATCGAAGACATGCGACGAGAGAAGATCGGCGCCAGGCGCTTCCACGCCCGCATTGGCGAGCCGGTCGATCAGGTCATCGAGCGAACCCTTGCCGTCAATCTTCGCATAGGCATCGAGGTTCTTCCCATACACCGTCAGTTTCGAACCATCGAAGCTGACATCGATATCGGCAAAACCACCGGTTCTCGTAACACGCAGTTTGTCAGGCCGAGTGATATTGGCCGTACCCGAACTGACGAATTGCAGCTTCTCGAAGTCCGGCGTCACTGCCTCGAGCGATGACTGGTAGTTGAAGGATATTGTCTTCTGTGCCACCAGGAAATCAGACATGGCCTTCAGAAGATCTTTTGCATCATCTGCCCATGCACGGGTTGGCAGAACGAGACCGGCGGCAACAGCGGAATAGGCCAGTATTCGTTTCAATCGCGATAGATGAGAAGTCGATGACATGGCAACTGCCTTTCATTTGTGTCGTCATTGAATTCATCGAATGCGGAGATTTCGGATGTCCCGCGGCAACAGCGGAACGGCTGTCTGGAGCCGTCAGAAGAATGCCTGACGGCTCAGGCATTCTTGGCGGAAGTGGATAGGATTTGGAAAGTCGCTAGAGCCCCGAGGTCAGCACCCTATGGCAAGCCGGCGACACGCGCTGCAGATTGTCCCGCAGGCACGAGATGACCCGACCGCCACCGATTGGCACCATCCGGCAGAAAGCCCGGAAATCAGGCCCGCAGGTCTCACGCACGATCATCACTTCCTCACGCGGAGAGAAGACAGGCATGGCGGCCGGTCGAGTTACCGGCGGTACGGCAGCTGTTGCAGCACCCGCACCGGCAGCGGGCGCGCCTGGTGCACCGATGGCCGCAATGGCCTGCTGACAGGGCGCCGACAGGCGGGCATTATGCTGCTGCAGGCAGGAGAGTGCCGCAGCACCTCCCGGGGCCACGCCGGAGCATTGCGCCATGAAATCGGAGCGGCAGGCTGACTTGACGGCATCACGCTGCGCCTCGGTCGGTTGAGCCGCCGCCTGAGCGCCAGTTGCCGGTGCCGGCGTCGCCGCACCTGTCGTGACAGGCGCCGCTTGAGATGGCTCTGCAGCTGTCGATTTCGGCTTGGCGGTGATCGCTGATACCGCTTTGCGGCAGGCAGCGGAGAGAGTGGACTCGTGTTGCTGCAGGCAATTCAGCGCCTCGATGCCTCCCGGCTGCACACCGGTGCATTGTGCGATGAAATCGGAGCGGCATGCTGCCCGGACCTCGCTGCGCTGCTCTTCGGTGGGTGCCTGCGCGACAGCAATCCCTGCAAAAAGACTGGCTGCGCAGAAGAGACTCGATACCGACAGCCCCAACGGAAGCCAACGCCTCTTGCGCCGTGTTGCCGATTGAGAAGATGCATATTTTCGCATTGTTCCCTCCCTGGAAAGTTTATCGATTTACGGCATGAATACTCCGGCTGAACGAGACAGCAGACCTGGAAAGACCAATAGAAATGCGTGCGCGGAAGCCTAAAGCACCACACGGAATTACTTTAGCACATTCGAAATTTAGAAAGTAGACGCGGATATCAAGATAATGGTTAGCCCGCTATGCTTACACCGTGCCTGCCGGATTTCGAGATGTCATGGCACCGCGACAGGATTTACATCTCAGTCGTCAATGATGAACGCAATGCGGTGAACCCGCGGAAGTTCCGATTGGCGGTGCTCAGGTCATCCGGAGCGAAGGCACGCTTACCGGCGCGTCCGAACAGGAATTTGCACATATCGACCCTGCGCTTGACCGAAAGCGACTTAAAATGTCGAAGGAGTGTTGATCCAGATCAGTGTCGTCTGACCATCGAAATTATTGCGCCACGAGTGCCACCGGCTGCTGTCGAAATAGAAGCTGTCGCCGGGACGCAACTCGTGAAATTGATCGCCATCGAGGATGATTTCCAGGCCACCTGTCAGCACATGGATGAATTCTTCGCCCTCATGCTGATAAGCACCTTCGCTGGATGCACCGGGCGCCAGATCGAAGCGGTGGCATTCCATCTGGTTGTTACCTTCGGCAAGAACCTGAATTGTTACGCCGGAAGCGGTGGTTGGCCAGGTCGTCCACTGGCCATCCCGCACCAATGATGCGCCCTGCCGAGATTTCCCCTGGCCGCTGAGGGTCGCGATCGTCGTACCCAGATACTGGGCCACATTATGGAGCGCCGTTAGAGAGATGCCTTGTGATGTTCGCTCGAAAGTGGAGAGAACAGATACCGTCGTGCCGGTCGATCGTGCCACCGTTTCCAAGGTTAGGCCGGCCTTCTTCCGCAGATGACGTACTTTCATACCGATGGGCAGGTCCGAGGCTTCGCGATCCTCTACTATTGGCATGATGGACTGGCGGTCCGCCGTGTTATCCAATGTGAGCGCCTGCTTGATCGCAGCTGGATTGAGGCCCTTTTCGCTTCGCAACCAACTGATGGTCTTCAACCGCTCTAAAAGGGCTCCATCATAAAGGCGCTGCCCCGAACGTGTACGGATGGGCTCGATCAACCCCTGTTGCTCCCACAGCCGTAGCGTGGAAGCCGATACCCCGGCCATGCGGGCGGCTTCGGCAATTTTGAGGTGGATGATGTCCATAAACCGGCGCTTCTGGTGATGCCTCTGGTCAACCTTCATAATTGCAAAAAGGTACGTTGAAAACCTACAGAAAAAATGTAGATAATATTTATAAGGCGATTACGCTCGTAAATGCGATAACTCAGGGGACCACACCATCATGCAGAATCTTGAAATTGCTTCGCGCCGCACGGACGCGATATCTCGCGGCGTCGGCGTCACCACACAGATTTACGCCGATAAGGCGCAAAATGCTGAGCTCTGGGATGTTGAAGGTCGCCGTTATATCGATTTTGCAGCGGGCATCGCCGTGGTCAACACCGGCCACCGGCATCCCAAAGTGATCGCTGCCGTCAAAGATCAGCTCGATCATTTCACCCACACCTGCCATCAGGTCGTACCCTACGAAAACTATGTGCGTCTGGCCGAGCGCCTGAACCATCTCGTCCCCGGGGATTTCAAGAAGAAGACCATCTTCGTCACAACAGGCGCGGAAGCCGTCGAGAATGCCGTCAAGATCGCCCGCGCGGCCACCAATCGCTCTGCAGTCATCGCCTTCACCGGCGGTTTCCACGGACGTACCTTCATGGGCATGTCGCTGACAGGAAAAGTCGTGCCTTACAAGAACGGCTTCGGCCCCATGGTGCCCGACGTCTTCCACGTTCCATTCCCGGTCGAACTGCACGGTCAGACCATCGAGGATTCCCTCGCCATTCTGGACAAGATGTTCAAGGCCGATGTCGATCCGAGCCGTGTCGCTGCCTTCATCGTCGAGCCGGTGCAGGGTGAAGGGGGCTTCTACGAAGTTCCGCGCACGTTCATGCAGAAGCTGCGGGAGATTGCCGATAAGCATGGGATTCTGCTGATTGCGGACGAAGTCCAGACCGGTTTTGCCCGCACGGGAAAACTGTTTGCCATGGAGCATTTCGGCGTCGTGGCCGACATCACCACAATGGCCAAGGGTCTTGGCGGCGGCTTCCCTATCGCAGCCGTTACGGGCCGCGCAGAGATCATGGACGCACCAGGCCCCGGTGGTCTCGGAGGCACCTATGGCGGCAACCCGATCGGCATTGCCGCAGGCAATGCCGTCCTGGACGTCATTGAGGAGGAAAACCTCAACGAACGGGCGACCTCGCTCGGCAATCGCCTGAAGCAGAAGCTTCAATCGCTGCGAGACGGCGTTCCGCAGATTGCCGATATTCGCGGGCCGGGTTTCATGAATGCCATCGAGTTCAACCTGCCCGGAACGAAAATGCCAAATGCGGATTTCACCAATAAGGTGCGTGAGCGCGCTTTGCAGAAGGGGCTGATTTTGCTGACCTGCGGTGTATACGGGAATGTGATCCGCTTCCTCGCGCCTATTACCATTGAAGACGATGTTTTCAACGAAGCGCTTTCCATTCTCGAAACGACGCTGCGTGAATGTGCTTCGGAGGCTTGATCCCATGACGATTTCGCAAAAACTCGTATCGATGCTCAAGGACCCGTCCCTTGCGACCGACAAGGCGCTGATTGCCGGCAAGTGGGTGGCTGTGAGCGATAGCGGCAAGACCTTCGACGTAATCAACCCCTCTACGGGTGAGTTGGTCGCGACCCTTCCCGACATGGGTCGCAAGGAGGCCGCGCGCTGCATCGAAGCGGCCTACAGGGCGCAGAAGCTCTGGGCCGCGAAGACCGGCAAGGAACGCGCGGCTGTTCTTCGCAAATTGTTCGACCTTCTGGTAGCAAATGCTGACGACCTCGCAGCCATTCTGACCATGGAAATGGGCAAGCCATTGGCCGAAGCGAAAGGCGAGATCCTCTACGGCGCTTCTTATGTGGAATGGTTCGGTGAAGAGGCCAAGCGCGTCTATGGCGACACCATCCCCGGCCATCAACAGGACAAGCGCATCATCATTCTTAAGCAACCGGTCGGCGTCGTGGCCTCTATCACGCCTTGGAACTTTCCCAATGCGATGCTGGCCCGCAAATTCGCTCCGGCCGTTGCCGCGGGATGTGCGATGGTGTCCAAACCGGCTGCGGAAACGCCGCTTTCTGCCTTAGCTCTCGCTGTTCTGGCAGAACGCGCTGGGTTGCCCGCCGGTATATTTAATATTGTTCTCTCGACGGATTCCTCGTCTGTCGGCAAGGAGTTCACGGAAAACGACAAGGTCCGCAAGCTGACATTCACCGGCTCCACCAATGTCGGCAAAATCCTCATGCGCCAGGGCGCGGACCAGATCATGAAGCTCGGTCTGGAACTGGGCGGCAACGCGCCCTTCATCGTGTTCGACGATGCGGATCTGGACGCCGCAGTAGAAGGCGCGATGGTTTCGAAATACCGCAACAACGGACAGACCTGTGTATGCGCCAACCGTTTCTACGTCCAGTCCGGCGTTTATGATGCTTTTGCGAAAAGACTCTCGGAAAAGGTTGCATCCATGAAGGTGGGCGACGGCTTCGAGGCAGGCGTCAACGCCGGACCGCTAATTACGCAAAAGGCTCTGGAAAAGGTCGAGGAGCACGTTTCCGACGCCGTATCGAAGGGTGCGGAAGTGGCACTTGGCGGCAAAAGGGACGCGCGCGGAGGGCTGTTCTTCCAGCCAACGGTGTTGACAGGCGTAACCACGAACATGAAGGTCGCCCGTGAGGAAACCTTCGGTCCTGTGGCGCCGCTCTTCGAGTTCGAAACAGAAGAAGACGTTATCGAAATGGCCAATAATACCGAATTTGGTCTGGCGTCTTATTTCTACTCGAAAGATATGTCGAAAATCTTCCGGGTAGCCGAAGCGCTGGAATACGGCATGGTAGGCATCAATACCGGCCTCATCTCCACGGAGGTCGCCCCCTTTGGCGGCATAAAGCAATCCGGCCAAGGTCGCGAGGGATCGAAATACGGCATCGAGGACTATCTCGAGATTAAGTATCTGTGCCTGAGCATTTAAGACTGTTGTTGATCACTTCACGCGTGAATGCTTGGCTCTGGTCGCCGACACATCCCTCTCAAGTTACCAACAAAAAAGCCCGCTTGTGGCGGGCTATTTTTGTTGCCTAGCGGCAAGCCTGATACACTGGTCTCATCCACCGAACTAGTCCTGGTTGGCAACCGCCGGCAATTTGCCTTCGTCCGAAGCACGAGCTTCGGTCTGCCGGGCGGCAGAAATGAGGCGGCGATGTGCGCGGATCGCATTCCATTGTTGGTCGACCAGCACGCCGATGAGGATTACGCCACCCATGACGGCGAAATTCAGCGACGAGGGGATACCAAGCAGATTCACGAGGTTCTGCAACTCCTGGAGCAGGACCGTTCCGAGCACGACGCCAACGATCGATCCCTCGCCGCCGCGGAGCGAAAAGCCGCCGAGTACGGCAGCGGCAATCGCGTAGAGTTCATAGAACTGGCCATGGCTGGCCGGGGAGATCGAGCGTGTATACATGGCAAAATAGATTGCCGCGAGCGCCGTAAGCAGTCCGCAGATGACATAGGCCGACATCACCATTCGGCCGGTGCGGATACCGGAATAGCGGGCCGCCTCCTCGTTCTTGCCGATTGCGTAAAGATAACGCCCGAAGACGGAGCGATGCAGCACCACCCACATGACCACGGAAATGATGACGAGCGCTATGAAGGTGTTGGGAACGCCGTAGAACCGTCCGGCGGTCATGAACTCGAGGTCCGGGAAATTTTGGCCGAACGCAAAACCCGCCGTTCCGTCGGCCGTATAGAAGCGCGCCGCCCCGCGATAGATAAGGAGGCCGCAGAGAGTGACGACGAAGGGTTGCAGGTTCAGCCGGGTGATCAGCCAGCCGTGAATGGCGCCTATGGCCGCGCCGAGCACTAAAATGAGTGGTAGCGCCAGCATCCATGGCATATCCTGGACCGCGATGAAATCGACAAACAGAACACCAAGAAGCGCGACGAGCGAACCCACGGAAAGTTCGATACCGCCTGTAATAATGATGTAGGCCTGGCCAATCGACAGGATGCCGAACAGACCGATCAGGTTGGCGGTATTCGCCAGATTGATCGGCAGCAGGAAGCGCGGATTGATGATGGCGACGACGATGCCGACGACGACGATCAAAAGCAGCAGTCCAAGATCTTTTTTGATCATTCGAGACCCATTCCCCGATACCTGATTATAGTGCCGCGGCGGCTATTTTACGCGTTTGCCGACAGCAAGCAAAAGGACGCTTTCCTGACTGAATTCGTCCTCATCGAGAATGCCGGCGATCTGGCCCTCATGCATGACGGCAATGCGGTCAGAAACGCCGATCACCTCTTCCATGTCGCTGGAGATCATCAGGATCGCGACACCGGCATCGGCAAGCGCCCGCATCAGGCCGTAGATCTCGTTCTTCGCGCCGATATCGATGCCGCGTGTCGGCTCGTCGAAGATCATCACCTTCGGACTCATCGACAGCCATTTGGCAAGCACCACTTTCTGCTGGTTGCCGCCGGACAGAGTGCCGGTTCGGCTCGAAACAGAGGGCGCCTTGATGCCGAGGCGAACGCGCTGCTTTTCGGCCGCCGCCGTCTCCCGCTCGGCGGAAAGCATGAAGCGGCTGGCGAGCGTGGGGAGATCGGCAAGGGTTATGTTCTGGGCGATAGGGAAATCAAGAAGAATGCCGTTACGCTTTCGATCCTCCGGCACCAAGAAAATGCCGCGAGCAACGGCCTCCCGCGCGGAACGGACTGCGATTTTCTGCCCGTCCTGCAGGATGACTCCGCCGTAACTGCGATCAATGCCAAAGAGCACTCTGGCAAGCTCGGTACGGCCGGACCCCACGAGACCGGCGAGCCCCAGGATTTCTCCATACCTGATTTCCAAATCAACCGGGCGGCTGGGATAGGCCTCGGTGCGCACGGCACTTATCTTCAGCGCAACTGAGCCGGGTGAGCGCTGCGGCTTTGCGGTACGGGCCGCAAGCATCCGGCCAATCATCAGCTTGACCATCTGGTCGTGGCCGATGTCCTTCTTGGCGAGCGTGCCCACAAGCGCGCCGTCACGAAGTACGATGACCCGGTCGGCTACGCGCTCAACCTCGTGGAGCCGATGCGAGATGAAAATAACGCTGATGCCATCCGCCTTCAGCAATTTAATGATGTTGAGCAGCCGCTCGGTTTCAGCCAGCGGCAGGCTGGAAGTGGGTTCGTCGAAGATGACGAGCCTCGCGTTGATGGACAGCGCCTTGGCGATTTCCACCATCTGCTGCTCGGCCAGCGAAAGCGACGCCACGGGTGTGTCGGCGGAAAAATGCGCGCCCACGCGCCTCAAGAGCGGCTTCACCATGTCCCTTAGTCGATCGCGATCGACGAGCTTAAGAGGTCCCGCCTTCAGCGGTTCGCGCCCTAGGAAGATATTGGCAGCGACGTCGAGATTCTCAAAGAGATTGAGTTCCTGATGTACGAAGGCGATGCCGGACGAGATGCTCGATTCCACAGTGAGGGAACGAAGTTCTGCCCCGTCGAGCAGGATCGTGCCCCGATCCGGTGCGACCACACCGCCGAGAATCTTCATCAGCGTCGATTTCCCAGCCCCGTTTTCGCCGACAAGGCCGATGACCTCGCCTGGCATGATGTCCATTGATAGGCCCTCGAGCGCAACGACACCTGGATAGGTCTTGCCAACACCGGAAAGCGAAAGGAATGGCGTTCCGGGCACGCCCTGCGGAGGGATATCGAAACTATGGTTCATCGGCTGTCCATGGCTACTGATGCTGTCGGCACGAATGCCTTTCGCGGCGGCGGTGAGTGCCGCCGCGAAAGAGGTTATTTTCCAGCCATGGCCTTCAAGTTGGCAGCATACTTGTCGACGTCATCCTTACCGATGATCACCGTCGGGATGATGATCAAGCCGTCGGCGGGAATGCCGGACTTGTCGCCCTTGAGGTAGGCGGCCATCAACTTCATGCCTTGATAGGCCCATTCGAACGGCTGCTGCACGACGGTTGCCGCGATCGTGCCTTCCTTGACGCCGCCGAGCGTGATCGGATCGTCATCAAAGCCGACGACGGTGATCTGGCCGAGTTTGCCGGCGTCGCGCAACGCCTCATAGATGCGCGGTGTGTTGTAGGAGTAGAAGCCGACCATGCAGGTCAAGTCGGGGCTGGCCACCAACGCATCCTCTACGTTCTTCTTGGCGCGCGTCTGGTCTATGTCGTCACCGCGAACATCGACCAGCTCGATCTTGGTACCCTTGAGCCCCTCCTTCATCCCTTCGATGCGCTCGCGGGCGTTATCGGCGCCCAGCAGACCAACGAAGCCCATGCACTTACCACCGTCCGGCATTGCCTTCTTGGCGATTTCGGCGGCCTGTTTGCCGGCGTCGACGTTCGAAGAACCGATATAGGCCACGCGGTTGGTCTTCGGCGCATCGCTGTCGGTGGTGAAGAGAGCAGTCTGGGAGCCAATCTTGTTGAGGCCGTCCGTCTGGGTCTTGGGATCGACAGCGGAGACCATGATCCCCTTGACGCCGGCGCTGACGAGATCTTCCATGAGACGCTGCTGAATGGCGACGGCCGCCTGCTCAGGATATTTCAGTTCCATGTTGTAGTCTGGCATCTCGCCCTGCGCCTTCTTCACCCCCGCCTCGGCTGCTTTCCAGAAATCGGATGCTCCATTGACGACGAATGCGAGTGTCGGCTTGTCGGCGGCATGAGATGTAGCCATCGGTGCTGCACTCAGCATCAACGCGGCGAAAAACAAGGCTGCACTTTTCCGTTTCAGCTGTTTCATAATACTCCTCCCAAGGGCCGCTGTTGCGAGGGCCCGTTCGCGACTACGGCCGGCCGAATGCGCGCCCCTCCAAGGTCCGTCGCGAAGCGACGTGTGGCACGTGTGCCGATCGCAACACGACGGTATACCAGAATCTAAATTAGTAAATAGTAATATTAATGCCGATCGAAACATGTCGATGCTGGGTCAAGTCCGCCCGCGGCGGCACTACTGCAAAAGCTTCGCATGTGGGAGGCTTTCAGCTGGATTTAGTTGTCGGGGGCCTGATCACACGTAGGCTGTTGGCTGCAAGCCTTGGACCGAAAGGAGATAATTTCCGCTTTGCGCCAGTGGGCGGGCACAGGCATTGTGCTCCAGTCAATACTGTTCGACGATCTTAGATCGCTTTCGCCTTTGCTGATGACGTTAGCGATCCGTCTTCATAAGACTATGCTGCAGGCGCGCCTCAGCCTCAGGCGACGGACCATCCACCGTCCACCAGCAGGTTCGCGCCGGTGATTAGGCCCGCGGCCGGTGATGCAAGGAAGACTACGGCACCCACCACATCGTCGGTTTCACCGATCCGGCCGAGCGGGATGTGACCGAGCGTCGCTTTGCGATTGTCGGCATCGGATAGGAAAGGTGCCGTACCATCGGTGTGGATGAACGTCGGCGATACGGTATTTACGGTGACATTGTAGCGTGCCCATTCGGCTGCGAGGCAGCGCGTAAGATGATTAATTGCCGCCTTGCTCATGCAATAGATTGCCTCGCCACGCAGTGCCACGGTACCGGCCTGTGAGCTGATGCTGATGATCCGGCCCCCATTGCGCTTGATCATCTGACGACCAACTGCCTGCGTCATCAGAAAGGTGCCCTTGATGTTGACATTGAGTATCTCGTCAAGGTCCTTCTCCTCAACGAGTTCCGCGAGATTGCCGGGAGCCACGCCGACGTTGTTGACGAGGATGTCGATCCGACCGAACGTGGCAAGCGCCGCATCGACGGCTTGGGCGATATGGGCCTTATTGGGAATGTCCAGTTCAACAGGAAGAACTTTTCGTCCCGCGCCTTCGAGTTCGGCAACCAGGCCCGCCGAGGCTGCGACATCACGGACTCCCAGAATAATATCGGAGCCCGCTGCGGCACAGGCAACTGCGCAAGCTCGACCGATGCCACGGCTCGCTCCCGTCACCAAAGTCACCTTGCCCGCAAGGCTGAAGTCCGGTGCGTTCTTCTGCATCATGATGCCTCCCTCAATGAAGCTCATTTATGCCAGCGTCGGCTTGCGGATGCCAGACGGGAATCGGCGCCGCTTATGGAGAAGCGGTTCGCGGCGTTGCGGCGGCACGACTATCTGGAGAAGCGTCGCGCTGGCGAACTTGAGACGGAGGCCCAAAAACAAAAGCTCCTCGAGGCTTACGCGGAGGAGCTTTTGTTGAAGCGACTTGAATGGCAAAATATTCAGGTGTCGGTGGTTGCGGGGTCAGGATTTGAACC
>NZ_JACIAC010000005.1:0-472903 GCF_014193935.1 Rhizobium sp. BK377 | reverse complement strand
TCTCTTTCAAAGAACCCAATCTCTTGAGTTCCGCAAGCTCCGCCGCCCACGTTTCTCTTTCTTCTCATCTTCAATTGTCAAATAACAGACGACACTTCAGCCGTCGCAAAATCAACGCCCCAAACTTAAAGCCCAGAGCAACAAACCAGCATGCCGCCAATCCGCTTGATTTCTTCAGAACGAGAAACTTCGTCGCCAGCAGCGCCGCCGCCCTCGTCAGTGAGTGGGCTTATAATCCCACACCCTCGAAACAGTCAACACATCCAACCCAACTTTTTTGACATTTTTGTAACAGGTTGATTTTGCTGACGGTTTTATCGGATCCGGTCGAAGGGAGGAATTTCCTCGTCAAATCACCCCATTCGGATCGACTTTCGGCGATTCCGGCCAGTCAGCGTCGGCTTTGCGTGCTGTCTTTTAATGGGCCGGTATACAGGTGATTTCCATGGCGCTTGCCTCAACCGCCCCAATCGGTAGTTTGACGGGATATATCCATGCCTTTGGGGAGTTCGGAATGCTTGTCCTCGATGAAGATCAGACGCGGTCGGCGCTGCCTTGGGCGCAGCTCATCGATGCGATCGAAGCGATGTTTCGAAGTGATTGCGTTATGCCCGTCCGCCATCATCACGACATGGAGGTTCCAGGAGAAGAGAATGCCACCCTGCTGCTCATGCCGGCTTGGCTTCCTGGACAATATACAGGCATCAAGACGGTTTCGGTGTTTCCCGGTAATGTTCGTCGCAGCCTGCCTGCGATCTTCGGGAGCTATCTGCTTTCTTCTGCGGCAACCGGACAGATGCTGGCCATCATCGAGGGCGGAGAATTGACGGCGCGGCGGACGGCAGCGACCTCGGCCTTGGCATCGCGCTATCTTTCCCGGACCGATGCAGAAGAAATGCTGGTCTGTGGCACCGGCCGGCTTTCACTTAACCTCATGCAGGCACACGGGACAGTCAGGTCGATCCGGCGCTACCGTATCTGGGGACGCAATAGCGAGGCGGCGGAGAAGGTGGCGGAGGAAGCGCGGGCTCTTGGACTGCGGGCCGAGGCGGTGAGCGATATTGAAGCGGCCGCAAGAACAGCTGATATCATTTCCTGTGCGACACTCTCCATTGAACCACTTGTTCGTGGCGAATGGCTTAAGCCCGGTGCCCATCTCGATCTGGTTGGCGCCTTTAAGCCTAGCATGCGGGAGAGCGACGATGCGGCCGTGCTGCGCTCCGCCGTCTATGTTGACACGAGGGCAGGTGCCCTGAGCGAAGGCGGCGACATCGTCCAACCTTTGAGAAGCGGGCTGCTGAAAGAGAGCGATATTCGCGGTGAGCTGGTAGAGCTGATATCGGGCGCCTGTGACGGGCGGAAAGATGCACAAGAGATTACCCTCTTCAAATCCGTCGGCGCAGCGCTTGAGGATCTGGCCGCCGCCATCCTTGCCTATGAAATGGTGACGGGCCGAAAGTGAAGACCGTGCCTCCTTTGCCGGAGCTTCCGGTTTCGCATGTGCTGCCTGATATCAGCACGGCGCTTGGCAAGGAGAAGCGAGCCGTGCTTTCGGCTCCTCCGGGCGCCGGCAAAACGACCTTCGTGCCGCTTCATCTGCTTGGCCAGACCTGGCGCGGCGACGGGAAGATCATCCTGCTGGAGCCACGCCGGCTGGCGGCACGTGCGGCGGCGAGCCGCATGGCGTCCCTGCTCGGCGAGCAGGTGGGCGAAACGGTCGGCTATCGCATGCGCCTGGATAACAGGATATCGGCGAGGACGCAGATCGAGGTTGTCACCGAAGGCGTCTTCGCCCGCATGATTCTCGATGATCCCGAACTCTCCGGAGTCTCCACCGTCATCTTCGACGAGTTCCACGAGCGGTCGCTGGATGCCGATTTCGGCCTTGCGCTGGCGCTCGACGTTCAATCGGCGCTTCGCGAGGATCTTCGAATCCTTGTGATGTCGGCCACGCTCGATGTCGAGCGGGTGGCTGCACTGCTTGATCATCCGCCTGTCATCGAAAGTACGGGGCGAAGCTTTCCGATTGATATCCGCTATCAGGACCGACCAGGCGGCGAGCGTATTGAAGACGCGATGGTGCGGGCGATCGTCGGTTTTCATGCAAGCGAATCCGGATCGATTCTCGCTTTCCTTCCTGGTCAGGCGGAGATTACCCGGACGGCAGAGCGGCTCGAGGGGCGGTTCGGCTCAGAAACGCTGATTGCGCCGCTCTACGGCAATCTCAGCCAGAAGGAGCAGGACGCGGCGATCCGCGCTGCGGCACCGGGTACGCGCAAAATCGTGCTTGCGACCTCGATTGCCGAAACCTCGATAACCATCGACGGCGTGCGAATCGTGATCGACAGCGGGCTGCAACGACTGCCGGTCTTCGAGGCATCGACGGGCATCACGCGGCTGGAAACCGTGCGGGTGTCGCGCGCTTCGGCCGATCAGCGCGCCGGCCGCGCGGGAAGAACAGAGCCCGGCATCGCGGTCCGCCTGTGGCATCAAGGGCAGACGGCGGCGCTTCCGGCCTTTACGCCACCACACATTCTTTCGAGCGATCTTTCCGGTCTCGTGCTCGATCTCGCCTATTGGGGCGTTCAGGACACGAAATCGCTGGCCTTTGTCGATCAACCGCCGGAGACGACGATCAAGGAAGCACGCGCGCTGCTGGTGCAACTTGGGGCGCTGGACAAAGACGGCACGTTGACGGCGCGGGGGAAGGTGATGCGCGACCTCGCCCTCCCGCCGCGGCTCGCTGCCATGGTGGTTTCGGCTGGCGAATCGGGTCACGCCAAGGAGGCGGCGCTGATCTCCGTGCTGCTGACCGAGCAAGGGCTCGGCGGCACCAGCGTCGATCTGGAAGAGCGGCTCAGGCGCTTCAAGAGTGAGAAAGGCGAAAGGGCCGAGGCTTCGCGACGGCTGGCGGGGCGGCTGGCGGAAGGGCTCAATACTGTTTCGAGTATTGCACCTGCGCTCGCAGGAAGGCTTTTGCTGCATGCATTCCCGGATCGAATCGCACTTCAGCGCGGCGCGCGCGGACGGTATGTCATGGCGAATGGGCGGGGCGCCGAGCTTGCGGAAACCGAGCGCCTGGCCGGCAGCCCAATGCTGGTCATTGCCGATCTGACAGGTCGGGCCGCACAAGGGAGAATTCTGGCGGCAGCGGACGTCTCCCGCGCCGACATCGAAGTCGAGCTTCCGGGTGAAATCCGGACGGAAGACCAGACCTTTTTCGACAGGCAGAGCCGGCAGGTACGGGCACGCCGCGCCACAAGGCTTGGCGCGATCATTTTCGAGGAAGCGCCGCTTCCGCGCCCCTCGGGCGAGGCGGTGGTGCGGGCGCTTGCGCAAGGATTGCAGGAGCTGGGGCTCGGTCAGCTACCCTTTTCCAAGGAGACCCTGCAGCTTCGGGAACGGATAGGCTTCCTGAACCGGACGATCGGTGAACCGTGGCCAGACGTGAGAGACGAAGCACTGCTTGAGCGGATGGAAGACTGGTTCATTCCTTTCCAGACGGACGCCAGAGGACTTTCGGATATTTCCGTCTCCGGGCTCTCCGACGGGCTGATGGCACTCGTGCCGCACGATCTGCAACGCGATCTCGCACGTCTTGCACCAACGCATTTCGAGGCACCGACAGGGCAACGCCATCCGATCCAATATGACGGCGAAGAACCGACGCTGACGATCCGGGTGCAGGAGCTTTTCGGCCTCAAGCAGCATCCGGCGGTTGCCGGTGGGCGATTGCCCCTGCTGCTGGAGCTTACTTCACCGGCTCACAGGCCAATCCAGACGACCCGCGACCTGCCCGGTTTCTGGGCGGGCTCGTGGAAGGATGTGCGCGCTGACATGCGGGGGCGCTATCCAAGGCATCCCTGGCCGGAAAAGCCTGACGAAGCGGCGCCGACGACAAGGGCAAAGCCCCGTGGTACATAATCTGCCGTCCTTGGAGCGCCGTGCGTCGATGCTGTAAGAGTATGGGCTCTAGGAGTATGGCGTGATTGAGAAGACCGAAACCCAGACACAGGAAGACAGGCTGAGCAGCCGCCGGCTGCGCTTGCAGACTTTGGTGCGATTGCGATGGCTGGCGGTCACCGGCCAGGCGGTAACAGTCGCCATCGTTGCATTCCTATTGAAATTCCCGCTGCCGCTGGTTGCCAGCTGCTCGCTGATTGCGGCTCTCGCCGGCGTGAATTTCTATCTGATGATTCGCTATCCGGCGACCCACCGGCTTGAGCCGCGTGCCGCTTTCGCGCTTTTGGGTTTCGACCTTCTGCAGCTCTGTGCATTGCTCTTCATTACCGGCGGTCTTGCCAATCCCTTTGCGGCACTGGTCTGCGTTCCCGTCATCATTTCCTTCGCCTCACAGCCGATCCGCTACAGCACGGCATTGATCGGCTTTGCGATGGTCTGCATTACCGTGCTTGCCTTCTCCCCCTTTCCGCTTCCGTGGTTCGACGGGATGGAAATCAATGTGCACAATGTCATGCAGTTCGGCGTCTGGTGCTCGATCGCTTCGACCATGGCCTTCGCCGCCTTCTATGCCTACCGGGTGTCGATGGAAGCGAGCCAGCTAGCCGACGCGCTCGCCGCAACAGAGCTGGTGCTGCAGCGGGAGAAGCACCTTTCCCAGCTCGACGGGCTTGCGGCCGCTGCAGCCCACGAGCTCGGCACGCCGCTTGCGACAATCAGCGTCGTTGCCAAGGAGATGGAGCGTGAACTTAAAAATGATGACCGGTTCCGCGAGGACGTGCAGCTTCTGCGCAGCCAGAGCGAGCGCTGCCGTGACATCCTTCGCCGGCTGACGACGCTCTCTGCCGAGGGCGAAGCGCATTTGCGGCGGCTACCGCTCTCCTCGATGATGGAGGAAATCGTGGCGCCGCATCGCGAATTCGATATCAAGCTGGAGTTGGTGGAGAAGAGCCCGCGCAGGGGCGAGCCTGTCACCGACCGCAACGCCGGCATCATGTACGGGCTTGGCAACCTGATCGAGAACGCCGTCGACTATGCGCGGGAGAAGGTAACGGTCACGATCGAGCACGATCACGAAAAGGTGCTCATCGTCATCGAGGACGACGGCAACGGCTACGCGCCCGATATTCTGACGCGGATCGGCGAACCCTACGTCACCAAACGACAGAGAGAAGATACGGCTGGAGGCCTCGGACTGGGGCTTTTCATCGCAAAAACGCTGCTGGAGCGCTCCGGGGCATCTTTGATTTTCGAAAACCGCGAACCGGAAAGTGCCGGCGCCCGCATTCGAATCGAATGGCCACGCATATTGATAGACGCAAATTCGACAAAATGACTTTGTCGGCATAAACAGGATATAAGCGGTTGACGCATTTCGGACATTCAACCGCCGGGACCGTAGCCATGACAGACCAGAACCACGAGATTGCCGCAGGCTCCAACCAGGAGCATATCGGGCCTGACCCGAGCCTGCTGATCGTCGACGACGACGGACCTTTCCTGCGTCGCTTGGCACGCGCCATGGAGGCACGCGGCTTCCACGTGGAAACGGCCGAATCGGTGGCGGAAGGTGTGGCGAAGTCCAAAGGCAGGCCGCCGAAATATGCGGTGGTCGACTTAAGACTTGGTGACGGCAACGGTCTCGACGTCATCGAAGCGATTCGCCAGCGCCGCGACGACACGCGGATCATCGTGCTGACGGGTTACGGCAATATCGCAACCGCCGTGACGGCAGTGAAGCTCGGGGCTGTGGATTACCTGGCAAAACCAGCCGATGCCGATGATGTATTTGCGGCGCTGACACAGCGGCCGGGCGAGAAGGCAGAACTGCCTGAGAACCCCATGTCGGCGGATCGCGTACGCTGGGAGCATATCCAGCGTGTCTATGAAATGTGCGAGCGCAACGTGTCTGAGACGGCGCGCCGGCTCAACATGCACCGCCGCACGCTGCAGCGCATCCTCGCCAAACGCGCACCGAAATAATTAGACATCATCCACGCCGAACGGCTTGCCGTTTGCCCATTCGGCCATCATCAGCCGTTGCGCGGCCGCACGCGAGAAATTGAGCGTTACGGCCTTGCGGGTCGCCGGCGGCAGTCGGTGTTCAGGCGCTTCGCGCAGCATATGCGCGCCGTAACCATCTGAAAGAAAAAGACCACACTCTTCCGGGAAGATATCTGCAGGCACATCCTTGTGCGTCGCGAAGAACAGCCTGTCGCAATGCAGGCGGTAATCCGGCCATTTGCGATCGACCTTGAAGTCTTCGATCGACGTCTTGATCTCTATGATCCAGACCTCTCCCTTTTCAGAGATCGTAATCAGATCGGCCCGGCGGCCGCTCGCCAGCGGCAGTTCCGGCAGCACCGCGTGGCGCATGTCGTGAAGCAAAATCTGCATGCCACGACGCACCATCATCGCCCTGTCCGATTGCCGGCCATCGATTAACGGATTGTTATTGTAAACACTCAAAATCGTCATGGATAACCGTCGAGCGGGGTTGGCCGTTGTTGCAAAAAAGCCATGCGCTTTTAATTTGCGCCGCAGATGGACTTTGTCGCGCCGCAGCAGCTTGCAAAGACAAAGTTAATCGAAAATAAACCATAAGCAACGATGGTCGAAAGACTATCCTCTCTTGCCCCAAAACCTTCACGAGTCATCCATGCGCATCCGCAATGCATTCCCTGTATTTGGCCTGCTGGCGACCCTGGCCCTGGCCGGCTGCTCCGCGACGTCCGACTCCGCGTCCCTCGACGACAAGGGCGCAGGTCCGACCGTTCAGACGGCACAAATCTTCAACGACGCCTATGGCGTGACGTCGGATGCCGGATACTCCCTTCCGGCAATCCCGATTAACCGCGTCAAGCCGGAGTTCCGCCGCCAGATCGTCAGCTACCAGAGCGACGAGCGTCCCGGCACGATCATCGTCAACACGCGCGAGCGGCACCTCTATTATATCCTGCCCAACGGCAAGGCCGTCCGCTACGGCATCGGTGTCGGCAAGCAGGGCTTCGCATGGTCCGGCACGGCCTATGTGGCCTGGAAGCAGGAATGGCCAAACTGGCACCCGCCGAAGGAAATGGCTGTCCGCCGTCCGGAAATCGCCAAGTATGTCGAAGACGGCATGGGTCCCGGCCTCACCAACCCTCTCGGCGCACGCGCCATGTATCTCTTCAACGAAGAGGGCAAAGATACGCTCTTCCGCCTGCACGGCACCCCGGAATGGGCTTCGATCGGCACCGCCGCCTCGTCCGGCTGCATCCGCCTGATGAACCAGGACGTGATCGACCTCTACAGCCGCGTCCGTCCGGGCAAGACCACCTCCAAGGTCATCGTTATCCAATAAGCTAAAAGCTGAATTCGGTATAAAAAAGGCCGCCGGATTTTGGATTCGGCGGCCTTTTTGTATCTGGCAAGTTCAGGCTCAGGCGGTCTGCTTTGCCTTGAGCTCGATTCGACGGCGATGCAGGACAGGCTCGGTGTAGCCATTCGGCTGCTCCCTGCCCTTCAGGACCAGATCGAGTGCCGCCTGGAAGGCGATCGAATCATCGAAATGTCCGGCCATCTGTATGTAGGCCGAATCGCCGGCATTCTGCCGGTCGACGACGGCGGCCATGCGCTTCATGGTTTCGACGATCTGCTCCTTAGTGACGATCTTGTGGTGCAGCCAGTTCGCCATGTGCTGGGCGGAAATCCGCAGCGTCGCACGGTCTTCCATGAGGCCGACATTATTGATGTCAGGCACCTTGGAGCAACCAATGCCCTGGTCGACCCAACGCACGACATAACCCAGAATGCCCTGAGCATTGTTGTCGAGTTCACGCTGGATTTCTTCCGGCGTCCAGTTCGGACGTACAACGACCGGCACCGAGAGGATATCGGATAGCTTGGCGCGGGTGCGATCCATCAGCCCTTCCTGCACCTTGGCGACATCGATCTGGTGATAGTGTGTGGCATGCAGAGTGGCCGCCGTCGGCGACGGCACCCATGCGGTGTTAGCCCCGGCCTTCGGATGGGCGATCTTCTGCTCCAGCATCGCGGCCATAAGATCCGGCATGGCCCACATGCCCTTGCCGATCTGCGCGTGGCCGGAGAGGCCGCATTGGAGACCGATATCGACGTTCCAGTTTTCGTAGGCACCGATCCAGGCGGCCTGCTTCATGTCGCCTTTGCGGATCATCGGGCCCGCTTCCATAGAAGTGTGGATTTCATCGCCTGTGCGATCGAGGAAGCCCGTGTTGATGAAAACGACTCGTTCGCGGGCAGCGCGGATGCATTCCTTGAGATTGACCGTCGTGCGGCGCTCCTCGTCCATGATGCCCATCTTAATGGTGTTGCGTGTCATGCCGAGGGCATCTTCGACGCGTGAGAAGATCTCGACGGCGAAGGCGACCTCTTCCGGCCCATGCATCTTCGGCTTAACCACATACATGGAGCCGGCGCGCGAATTCTTGCCGCGGCCGGAGGGGCCGACATCGTAAAGCGCGATAAGGCCGGTGATCATGGCATCCATGATGCCTTCCGGCACCTCGTTGCCATCGCGATCGACGATCGCCGGATTGGTCATGAGGTGCCCGACATTGCGCACCAGCATCAGAGAGCGGCGGTGCAGTTCGAAGGTCTCACCGCCCGGCGCTGTATAAGCGATGTCGGGATTGAGCCTGCGGGTGAAAGTGGAGCTGCCCTTCGTCACTTCCTCCTGCAGGTCGCCCTTCATGAGGCCGAGCCAATTGCGGTAGACGGCGACCTTGTCCTCGGCATCGACGGCTGCAACGGAATCCTCACAGTCCATGATCGTGGTGATGGCAGATTCCAACCAGACGTCGGAAATATGGGCCGGATCGGTCTTGCCGATCGGGGTCGAGGCATCGAGCACGATTTCGATATGGATGCCGTTATTCTTCAGGAGAATATGGGTCGGCGCGTTCGCATCGCCGCGATAGCCGGCGAAATGCCCAGCATCTTTCAGCGCCAGTGCTTTGCCATCGACGGCAGCAACCGTAAGAGCGGCATTCCTGACGGCGAAGGAACCGACATTTTTCCAGGAGCCACCCTCGAGGGGAACAGCAGAATCGAGAAAATTGCGGACCCAGGCGATGACTTTCTCGCCGCGCTTCGGATTGTAGCCCTTGCCCTTTTCCGCGCCGTCCGTTTCCGGGATGGCATCGGTGCCATAGAGCGCGTCATAGAGCGAACCCCAGCGAGCGTTGGCAGCGTTCAGCGCGTAGCGGGCATTCATGACGGGAACGACGAGCTGCGGGCCGGCGATAGAGGCGATCTCGGCGTCGACATTGGCAGTCGAAACCTGAAAATCCGGCCCCTCGGGCAAAAGATAGCCGATCTCCTTCAAGAAGGACTGATAGGCGTCCATATCCGTCGGTGCGCCGTTCCGGCGATACCAGTCGTCGATCTTTGCCTGCAGCTGGTCGCGCTTCAAAAGCAGCGCGCGGTTCTTCGGCGCCAGATCATGTACGATCGCCGCGAAATCGGCGAAGAACTTGTCCGCATCGATTGCGAGGCCCGGCAATGTCTCCTTCACGAGGAAATCATGAAGGACGGGTTCGATGAAGAGACCATTCTTTTCAATGCGGCTCATGCGGTGTCTCCCTTGCTGTAGCAGCTTTTTCATGCTGCCACTTTGCCCGGCTTTCATTCACAGTCAATTCAGCAACAATTCGAAAGATTTATGCAGGTTTGGAAATAGTCCGGCGGGTCACGCGCATAGGAAGGCCGTTTTGCGGCTGCGTCGTCAGCTTCTGCACCGGCCAGGGATTCGTCTGATCGGTCGAATCGAAACGATAGTCCTGCATCAGGACGGCCAGTGCGATAACCGCCTCCTGAAGCGCAAAGGTGGCGCCGATGCAGACGCGCGGACCGGCGCCGAAGGGCAAGAACTGGAAACGGCCAATGGAAGCACGGTTTTCCGGCAGAAATCGCTCCGGCATATAGGCGCGCGGCCGATCCCAATGGAGCTCATGGCGATGCAGCGTCCAGGGCATGACGAGCACGGTAACGCCAGCTTCGATTTCGACACGCTCGCCCTTGAGACTGGTCCAGGAATCATCTGCGATGGCAGCGCGATTGATCGAAGGGGCTGGCGGATAAAGGCGGAGTGCCTCTTCGAAGGCGGCGCGGGTCTGAGGCATCAGATCCGGCCATTCGACCGGTTCCGCGCCTGACGCGAGGATCCGGTCGATCTCCTCTTCCATCGCCTCGCGGATATGCGGGCTGTTCGATACGCAGTAGAGCGTCCAGGCGAGCGCGCGGGCTGTGGTCTCATGGCCCGCACCAATGAAGGTCAGGATATTGTCCTCGATCTCCTCCTTCGTCAGGCCATCGGGACCGGCCTGCTCCAGCAGCAGGGTCAGGAAATCGTTCGGTGCCGTGCTGCGGTCGGCTTTCATCTTGGCAAGCCGCACATCCATGGTGTTGCGCACAATGGCGCGAAATTTCTCCAGGACCTTCTGGCCGCCGATGCGTGTTACACGTGGAACCCAGGACGGCGCACGCAGCAGATCCATCGGATCGACGCGGCCCATGCGATGCAGCAGCTCGTTAACATCATCGGCGAAGTGGCCGCTCGATGTGACGATCTCACCGGAAAATAACGTGTCTGCGAGGATGGCGAAGGTCAGTTCCGTCATGTCGGTGCTGATATCGAAAATCGTGCCGGCCTCGCCGACATCGGCATATTTGCGGGCGTAGTCTTCCGACTGGCGCAGCATCTGGCTGGCGAAGCCCTTGGCATGCCGGGGCGTGAAGACGGGGGCAACGGCCTTGCGCGAGCGTTTCCAAACCGAACCTTCTGCGGTCAGAAGACCGTCACGCAGGATCGGTCGCAGTACCAGCTGGCGGACGTCGGACATGCGGTAGTTATTGGCATTGTCGACCAACACGTGCTTGATCAGCCCAGGATCGTTGACGATCAGCGTTCTCTGGCCGAAGAAATTGGTGTGGATCCACGGCAGCGTATAGGAAGGCTCACCCCAGAGCTCGAGCGGATTGCGGAAAATGATCCTGATGATCTCGAGCCGAGACGGCGGCACGGTGCGCGGCAGCGGTGCCGGCGGAACGAAGGGGTCTGGACGCATGTCCATGAGCATAGCCTTTCACGGGAGATATCGTCTTCCCGGCAGGCTTGAAGGTTAGAGCAGGCCCTTCAGCTCGTCCAGTTTGTCGTTGATCAGCCAGCCGTAATAATTCTCTTCCGGCCAGACCGTCGTGCCGGAGGAACGGTTCCTGGCGGCAAGAGCTGCGGCGCGCTGGCGGGAATTGCCGACATTATAAAGAGTGGCTGTCACGCCCGGATTGCCGGAGATATCCATGCCGGCGATCTCCTTATAGTCGTCAATCGATCTGCGGATCGAGGCGGCGACGAAAGCGAGCGAGATGTCCGGATCCATGATTGCCTTGTAGACCGAGCCGGCATTCTTCTCGTTCAGCTTCGGATAACCGGAAACGCGCGATACGAGATCGGATAGCATCAACGCCGTCAGCGGGTTGACCTGGCCAAGGCCGAAGGTCTGGCCTGCATAGAAGGGCTGGAAAAAGACAGCGCTGAAGCGGTTGTTCGGAAAGCTCTTTCCACCAACCGTTTTGCCACGGAAATCACTTTCCCAGACATCCTCACGGCAGCTCCAGAGCGTGTAGGAATCGCTCTTGCCGTTGCAGGCGGCAAATTGCGGCCGGTCGACGAAATCGTCGACGCTCTCGCCATCATAGGCGAAACGGAAGCTCTGGCCGGCATAGGAAGCAGCCTTCACATAATAGGCCTGAAGGCGGTCATAGGCATCGACATTATAAGTATGTTCGCCGACGATCGCGCCGATCACATGAATAGGATTGATGCCGTAGGCGTTCGAAACCTTCTTGATCTTGCCCAGGAGCTCGTGGTCGGTCGACAGGAGGTCGTAGACCTTCTCATATTTGACATCAAAGGTCGTCTTCGTGCCCTTGGTGCGGCGGACCGAAGCGCCTGGAATATCCGGCTGCTCGGCATGACGGTTTCCGGGCGGAACAGCCTGCGCCGCAAGCGCAGGAACCGAGCCCGCAATGGTCATGGCAATCACAAGGCTTGTCAAAAGGCGTCGCACAATTGGCTTTCCCGTCTTTCCCTGTCGTCTTCGTGTCGCGGCTGACTGGACCAGAATCTTGTCCGAATAAAGCCGTACAAAAAACAAAGCGGGCCTTTCACTAAAAAGTAAAAGGCCCGCTGTCGAGAGTTCAGATCGTCAAAGTTTCTGCGTTATCTGCGCAAAGACAGGAACCGATGTTTCCCGATCACAGGATGAAGCGCGACAGGTCGGTATTCTGGGCGAGATCGCCGACATGCTCGCGCACGTAAGCGGCATCGATCTTCACGTCACTGCCAGCGCGATCCGGTGCGTTGTACGAAATATCGTCCAGCACCCGTTCCATGACCGTCTGCAGACGGCGTGCGCCGATATTTTCGACAGACGAGTTCAGATGGACGGCGACATCGGCGAGAGCATCGATCGCGTCATCGGTGAAATCGAGTGTCAAGCTTTCCGTTTCCATCAGCGCCTTGTACTGGCGGATGAGGCTTGCCTCGGTTTCCGTCAGAATGCGGCGGAAGTCTTCCTTGTTCAGCGGACGAAGCTCGACGCGGATCGGCAAGCGGCCCTGCAATTCGGGCAGCAGGTCCGACGGCTTAGAAACATGGAAGGCGCCCGAGGCAATGAAGAGGATGTGATCCGTCTTTACCGGGCCGTACTTCGTTGAAACCGTCGTGCCTTCCACCAGCGGCAGCAGGTCGCGTTGGACGCCTTCGCGGGAAACGCCGGCACCAACACCGCCATCGCGAGCGGCGATCTTGTCGATTTCGTCGAGAAAGACGATGCCGTCGTTCTCGACCGAGCGAACGGCTTCGCGCTGGATGACCTCGTTGTCGATCAGCTTGTCGGACTCATCACGGATGAGGTCCGTGTAAGAGGCCTTCACTGTGGTACGGACCTTCTTGGTGCGTCCACCCATCGCCTTGCCAAACATTTCCGACAGGTTCAGCACGCCGATATTGGCGCCTGGCATGCCGGGGATGTCGAATCCGCCAATGCCCGAGCCGGTATCGGCCACTTCGATATCGATTTCCTTATCGTCGAGTTCGCCGTTGCGCAGCTTCTTGCGGAAACTCTCGCGCGTCGCAGGCGAGGCTGTCGCACCGACCAACGCATCAAGAACACGTTCTTCAGCGCTCATATGCGCCTTGGCCTGAACTTCGCTGCGCTTCTTTTCACGCACCAGGCCGATGCCAACCTCGACGAGATCTCGGATGATCTGCTCGACATCGCGGCCGACATAACCGACTTCGGTGAATTTGGTGGCCTCAACCTTGATGAAAGGCGCGCCGGCGAGCTTGGCGAGGCGGCGAGAGATTTCCGTCTTGCCGACGCCGGTCGGACCTATCATCAGGATGTTCTTCGGCATGACTTCATCGCGCAGGCTCGGATCGAGCTGTTGGCGACGCCAGCGATTGCGGAGCGCGATCGCCACGGCACGCTTGGCCTCGTGCTGGCCAATAATGTAGCGGTCGAGTTCGGAAACGATCTCGCGGGGGGAAAAAGTGGTCATTGTCTGTTATTCTCCTGGCGGTCCAGGGCCATCAGAAGCGCCCGGCCGTAATTCGTAGTAGTTTCGCCAAGTCTTTGAAAGCCTGCCTTGGTATAGGCTCTGATTGCGAAGACATTGTCCGGATGCGGATCGACCAGAACGCGGTTCTTGCCTCTGTTGAAAAGCGTCTGGCAAAAGTGCGCCATGAAAGCCGGGCCGTGACCCTTTCCTAGAAGCGCTTCGACGCCGATAAACTGATCGATGCCACAGGTGCCGTCCGGCTGACCGTCCAGTGCAGCATCGTCTTCATCATCGAGATCCGCCACCTGAATGAAGGCAAAATCCCTGCCCTCAAGCGTCACGATATAGGGTTCGACCGTTGGATCGCGCAGATGCTCCTCGATTGAGGCCAGTGCCTCTTCCGGCTCGCTCCACCAGCGGCGGACATGAGGCTCCTCAAGCCATTCGGCCAGGAGCGGCAGATCAGCCACCGTGACGGGACGGAAGACATAGTCCGTCATTCCGCATCCAGCGTTTCCACGATGACATTGTGGTTCGTATAGACGCAGATGTCGGCTGCGATATCCAGCGCCCGGCGGGCAATCTCTTCGGCTGATTTGTCCGTGTCGGCGAGAGCAAGAGCCGCGGCAAGTGCAAAATTACCGCCGGAACCAATGGCCGCGACGCCATGCTCGGGTTCCAGCACATCGCCATTGCCGGTGATGGCAAGCGTCACCGACTTGTCGGCGACAAGCATCATGGCTTCGAGATTGCGAAGGTAGCGGTCAGTACGCCAGTCCTTAGCGAGCTCGACGGCGGCGCGCATCAGCTGGCCCGGATACTGCTCCAGCTTCTTTTCGAGCCTTTCCAGAAGGGTGAAGGCATCAGCGGTAGCGCCGGCAAACCCGGCGATCACCTCACCCTTACCGATGCGGCGGACCTTGCGCGCATTACCCTTCATGACGGTCTGACCAAGGCTGACTTGGCCATCGCCAGCCACCACGACCTTGCCGCCTTTTCGAACTGTAATAATTGTCGTCATCGAACACCTGTTGCCCCAACTCATGGGCGGTTCCAGCGGGCCGAACATCGGCCCGTTGAACCCTATGTAAGAGGGCCTGCGGAGATTGCAAATGGCGTGCCTTTTCTGCCCTCCGGCTTCTGGATATTTCGCAATCCGCCTGATAAGGAACCACCTTGATTTCAAGGAGAAAGCCATATGGCCGAGACCGCCGCAAGCCGAACGGGCAGTGTTTCCCGCAAGACCAACGAAACCTCCATTTCCGTTTCCGTCAATCTCGACGGCACCGGCAAATCGACGATTTCGACGGGCGTCGGCTTCTTCGACCATATGCTGGATCAGCTTTCGCGACATTCGCTGATCGATATGCAAATCGAGTCCAAGGGTGATCTTCATATCGACGACCATCACACGGTCGAGGATACCGGCATCGCCATCGGCCAGGCGATCGCCAAGGCGCTCGGCGACCGCCGCGGCATCACCCGCTATGCATCGATCGATCTCGCTATGGACGAGACGATGACGAAGGCTGCCGTCGATCTCTCCGGCCGCCCCTTCCTCGTTTGGAGCGTTTCCTTCAGCGCGCCGAAGATCGGCACTTTCGATACCGAACTGGTGCGTGAATTCTTTCAGGCGCTTGCCCAGAACGCCGGGATCACCCTGCATATTCTCAATCACTATGGTGCCAACAACCACCATATTGCAGAGACGTGCTTCAAGGCCGTCGCTCGCGTTCTGCGCACGGCGACAGAGATCGATCCGCGGCAGACGGGCCGTGTTCCCTCGACCAAGGGCACGCTCGCCTGAGCCCCATCAGGGAGCGTCAGATGGCATCCAGCTACGTTTTTCTTGTTCCGCCTGATGGTCAGCGCGAGGACACGCGCACGATCCGTGACGGTTTCTCGTGGCTTGCTTTCCTCTTTCCCTGGATCTGGCTGCTTGCGCATCGCCTCTGGCTTCATGCGATCATCGCGTTCGCGCTGCAGGCGATCGGCGGCGTGCTGGCAGAAGAACCAGGCTTCGGGCCGGCGGGTATGGCTCTCGCGTTTGGCGTCAACCTGCTCGTCGGGTTAGAAGGACAGAATTTCCGCATCCGCGGTCTCGCCTCCCGCGGCTGGCGCGAGGAGGCCGCGATCGGCGCTTCCTCGATCGATCTTGCGGAAGAGATCTATTTTTCCAACATCGAGACCGGCGCCGATTTGAAGGTGCCCGAATGGAACCAGGCTTCCAGTCCGCAGACGCGGCCGGGTCATTCCACTTCGCTCGGTCTCTTCGGTTTTGACGGAGGGCGCAAATAATGCGCGTCGCGATTATCGACTACGGCTCTGGCAATTTGCGCTCGGCCACCAAGGCTTTCGAACGCGCGGCCCGCGAAGCCGGCATCGAGGCGGAGATCAATTTGACCGACAAGGCGGAGATCGTTGCCGCGGCCGATCGGATCGTGCTTCCCGGCGTCGGCGCCTTTGCCGATTGCCGCCGCGGGCTCGATGCCGTGCCCGGCATGACAGAAGCTTTGCTTGAGGGTGTGGAGAAGAAGGCGCGACCCTTCCTCGGCATTTGCGTCGGCATGCAGCTCATGTCCTCGCGCGGTCTCGAAAAGACGGTGACCCAAGGTTTCGGATGGATTCCGGGTGACGTCGTCGAGATGACGCCCGCGGATCCCGAGCTGAAAATCCCGCAGATTGGCTGGAACACGCTCGACCTGAAATATGAGCACCCGCTTTTCGAGAGCATCCCGATCGGACCTGATGGCCTGCACGCCTATTTCGTGCATTCCTACCATCTGGCTGCCCAAAATGCCGGAGACGTCATTGCCACCACCGACTATGGCGGGCCAATGACGGCCTTCGTAGGTCGGGACAATATGGCTGGTTCGCAGTTCCATCCGGAAAAGAGCCAGAAGCTCGGACTGGCGCTGATCGCGAATTTCCTGCGCTGGGCGCCGTAAGGGCTGTCTTTTAATACGCGCGCCTTATTTCCCCTATAAGTGAAGAGGTGGATACAGGAGCGTGCTCAATGCCGGCTTCGCGGAAATCAGGCAAGGTATTCTACAGGCTGCGGCCGGCCAGAGAGGGCCAGCCGCCGTTCGTCGATATCCGACTGCCCGGCGGGGTGATCATCCGCCAGGTCGATGAGGCCCTGCATCGCAAAGCACTCGCGAAAGCCGCCAAGGCTCTTAAAGAGAGGCTCGGCGGCTGATGCAGGAGACCTTCCCAGGGAACGAGAATTCACGGCTGCGATCGGGTGAAATAAGCGCCGGCGATCTCGCCGAAGCGGTGCTGGAATTCTACATCGAAGGCGAAGACGATCTGATCGGTCTGCTTGCCTATGCGCTTTACGAGCGCCAGAAGCGCGACTTCGTCGTCAGCCATCGCAAGCGTAATGCAGGCCGCTCACCAAACGAGGCGGAAATCGCGGCGGTGACGAGCAACTACCTCTCGGCCGATCTGCGCAACACGCTGCGCGACCGCGCCTCGCAGATCCTGTCGAGCTATGCCGAAACCTATGTCGAAGCCATGGAGCCCCAGATTCAGCTCGTCGCAACCAACAGCGAGGCATTGCGCCAGGTGCGCGATATCGAAAAGTCGGTGAAGAAGCGTGCCGGCTTCTGGCGTCAGGTGCGGGTGGGTTTCACCATAACCTTGCTGCTAATCGTGCTTTTTGCAACGCTCACCATTGCCGCTGTCTTTTTTCGCTCGGATATCGTAGATGCGTGGAATGCACTGATGGTGCCAACGACGCTACGGACTTGAGACGAATGATCCTTTTTCCCGCGATCGACCTGAAGGGCGGACAATGCGTTCGCCTGAAGCTCGGCGACATGCAACAGGCAACGGTCTACAATACCGATCCGGCTGCCCAGGCGAAATCTTTCGAGGAGCAGGGTTTCGAATGGCTGCACGTGGTCGATCTCGACGGCGCCTTTGCGGGACATTCGGCCAATGGCGATGCGGTTGAAGCGATCCTGAAGGCCACGAAAAACCCTGTTCAGCTCGGCGGCGGCATCCGTGCGCTCGATCATATCGAGAACTGGCTGTCGCGCGGACTGCGCCGCGTGATCCTCGGCACGATTGCCGTGCGTGATCCGGCACTTGTTATCGAAGCCTGCAAGACATTTCCGGGCCGCGTTGCCGTCGGCATCGACGCCAAGGGCGGCAAGGTGGCCGTAGAAGGCTGGGCGGAGGCTTCCGAGCTCGGCATCATCGAACTCGCAAAGAAATTCGAAGGCGCCGGCGTCGCCGCAATCATCTATACGGATATCGACCGCGACGGCATCCTGACCGGCATCAACTGGACATCGACGCTGGAGCTGGCGGACGCCGTCTCTATTCCTGTCATCGCATCAGGAGGACTTGCCTCGATCGACGACATCAAGCGCATGCTGCAGCCGGATGCCCGCAAGCTCGAAGGCGCCATTTCCGGCCGCGCCCTTTACGACGGCCGGATCGATCCCAAGGAGGCGCTCGATCTCATCAAGGCCGCCCGGGCGAAGGAGACTGCATAATGAGCCTGAAAGCCCGCATTATCCCCTGTCTCGACGTCAAGGACGGCCGTGTCGTCAAGGGCGTCAATTTCCTCAATCTGGTCGATGCTGGCGATCCCGTCGAAGCGGCCAAGGCCTATGATGCGGCCGGTGCCGATGAGCTCTGCTTCCTCGACATCACCGCGTCCTCGGACAATCGCGAGACGATCTTCGATGTCGTGGCGCGCGCGGCAGAGCAGTGCTTCATGCCGCTCACAGTCGGCGGCGGCGTTCGCACCATCGCCGACATCCGCAAGCTCCTGCTTTGCGGTGCCGACAAGGTCTCGATCAATTCGGCTGCCGTCAACAATCCGGATTTTGTAGCCGAAGCGGCTGACAAGTTCGGTGACCAGTGCATCGTCGTGTCGATCGATGCCAAGCGGCGCCTCACGCAGCAGGTCGGCGGAGACAATCTCAGCGCCTGGGAGATCTATACGCATGGCGGCCGCAACGCCACCGGCATCGATGCGGTGGAATTCGCCCAGAAGATGGTCGCCCGGGGCGCCGGCGAGTTGCTCGTCACCTCCATGGACCGCGACGGCACGAAGATCGGCTATGATCTGGAGCTGACACGGGCGATTGCCGATTCCGTCCGCGTGCCGGTCATTGCGTCGGGCGGTGTGGGCGACCTCGACGATCTCGTGGCTGGTGTGAAGGAAGGTCATGCCAATGCGGTGCTTGCCGCGTCAATCTTCCATTTCGGCACCTATTCCGTCGGCGAAGCAAAACACTATATGTCAGAGCGCGGCATTGCGATGCGCCTCGACTGAGTTTGAAAGCAGTATCATGAGCGGATTTTCCCTTTCCGACCTCGAACGGATCGTCGAAGAGCGTGCTAAGGCCTCCCCGGACGAATCCTGGACCGCCAAGCTGGTGGCGGGCGGACAGCAGAAAGCAGCCAAGAAACTCGGCGAGGAAGCGATCGAAGCTGTCATGGCCGCCGTCACAAACGATCGCGATAACCTCACCTATGAAGCAGCCGACGTCCTCTATCACCTATTGGTCGTATTGAAGATTGCTGAAATACCGGTAGAGAATGTCATGACCGAACTTGCGCGGCGGACCGCACAATCCGGCCTCAAGGAAAAGGCCAGTCGGCAGAGTTCATGAGCATCGCGACACAGATTATCGGAGTGGCGGAAAAGGTGGATGACTTCCAGACCGCTTCTTATTCTCCCTACCATTTCTTCAGCTCGGATCAGTGGGCAAAGTTTCGAGCCGATACGCCGCTGACGCTGACGGGAGACGAGGTCAAACGGTTGCGCTCCATGGGCGATCCAATCGACCTCGATGAAGTTAGGCGCATCTACCTGTCGCTCTCTCGTCTGCTTTCGGCGCATGTTGAATCTTCGCAGTTGCTGTTCAAGCAGCGCAATCGGTTCCTCAGCCTGTCGAATGTAACCAAGACGCCGTTCGTGATCGGTATTGCGGGATCGGTGGCTGTCGGTAAATCCACGACGGCGCGTATTCTAAAAGAGCTGCTTGGCCGCTGGCCGTCCAGTCCTAAGGTCGATCTCGTCACTACGGACGGTTTTCTCCATCCGAACACGGTGCTGAAGCGCGAGAACCTGATGCAGCGCAAGGGTTTCCCGGAAAGTTACGACACCGGCGCAATCCTGCGTTTCCTGTCGGCGATCAAGGCCGGCCTGCCGGATGTGAAGGCGCCCTCTTATTCGCACCTCGTTTATGACGTGCTGCCGGACGAGTACAAGATCGTCGACCGGCCCGACATCCTGATCTTCGAGGGCATCAACGTCCTGCAATCGCGTGACCTGCCGGCAGACGGCAAGATCGTGCCGATGGTGTCCGACTTCTTCGACTTTTCGATCTATATCGACGCTGAAGAAACACAAATCCATAACTGGTACGTGACGCGCTTCATGCGCCTCAGGGAAACCGCCTTCCGGGATCCGGATTCCTACTTCCACCGTTATGCGTCAATCAGCGAGGAAAAAGCCGTTGCGATTGCCGAAGACCTCTGGGCGAATATCAATCTCAAGAACCTGCGCCAGAATATCCTGCCTACACGGCCGCGCGCCGATCTCATCCTGCGCAAGGGCAAGGATCACCTGATCGAGCAGGTAGCGCTGCGCAAACTCTGAAGAACGTGGGTCAGGGATTGACGCGGCGGAGCGTCAGATTGATGCGGCCGCCATTCTTCAGAAGCGTCGAGGTGGCCGGGTAGATGCGGTCGACGCCGTGGAAGCAGAGGCGTCCCTCCCCACCGAGAATGACGAGATCTCCGCTCGATAGCTTGAAAGATATGGTCTTGTCGTTGCGGTTCAGACCGCCCACGCGAAACAGGCAGGCGTTGCCGAGCGAAATCGAGACGACAGGCGCTTTCAGGTCGTTCTCGTCCTTATCCTGGTGCAGGCCCATGCGCGCCGCATCCGAATAGAAATTGACGAGGCAAGCTTCGGGCGGCTTATCATAGGCCGAAACATCGCTCCAGATTTGCAGCAATTCCGCAGGGATGGGCGGCCATGGCCTGCCGGTCGCCGGATGCATCGACTGGTAGCGGTAGCCGCGTTCCTTATCCGTCACCCAACCAAGCGAACCGCAATTGGTCATCCGGACCGACATCGGCTTGCCGGTGCCGGGCATGACCGACACGTAAAGTGGCGCTTCTGCGACGATAGTCCTGATGATGCCGACCAGCGCCTCCTGACGGGCACGATCCAGGTATCCTGGAAGGTGGCGGACGCCGCTCAGGAGTTCCGGCATGTCATTCTCCGCCGCCCGGCCGGCCGCGCATCTTCTTGACTTCCGAGCGGCCGGATTTTTCCTTTAGGCGCCGTTCAATCGAGCCTTTGGTCGGCTTTGTTTTCTTACGCGGCGGCGGTGGCGGCTTGGCGGCCTCCAGGATCAGTTCCTTCAGCCGCTCGCGCGCATCCTCGCGGTTGCGGTCCTGGCTGCGGAAGCGGCTTGCCTCGATCATCAGCACACCGTCCTTCGACATGCGCCTGCCGGCGAGCTTGATCGCATTGGCCTTGACCCGCTCGTTGAGCGAGGGCGAGTTCGGGATGTTGAAGAAGAGCTGAACGGCGGTCGACACCTTGTTGACGTTCTGACCGCCCGGACCGCCCGCCAGAACGAACTGCTCCGTCAGCTCCCATCCGGCGATGGTGATCCTGTCATCGATGTAGAGCGCGTCGCTGGCCATACCGCCTTCTAGCGCATAATGACTGCGAATTGAAAGCGGGTGAAACCCGGCGCTGGAGCGATCGGGTTTCACGTGAATCGACTGGTTCCAGTACCGAGTTACTCGGCTGCAACCTTGATGCCGGGCGCTGCATCGCGCACGCCGCCGTCGACATGGTTTTCGAACTTGGCGAAGTTGGCGATGAACATGGAGACCAGCTTTTCGGCCTGCGCGTCATAAGCCTGCTTATCGGCCCAAGTCGAACGCGGATCGAGGATGCCGGTATCAACGCCTTCGACTGCGACCGGAACGGCGAAGCCGAAATTCGGATCGGTGCGAAGCTCGACCTTGGCGAGTTCGCCCGAAAGGGCGGCCGTCAGAAGTGCGCGCGTTGCCTTGATCGGCATGCGCTTGCCGATGCCGTAAGCACCACCGGTCCAGCCAGTGTTGACTAGCCAGCACTCGACGCCGTGTCGGCCGATGAGCTCCTTCAGCAGATTGCCGTATTCGGCGGGATGACGCGGCATGAAGGGGGCGCCGAAGCAGGTCGAGAAGGTTGCTTCCGGCTCCGTGACACCTTTTTCCGTGCCTGCCACCTTGGCGGTGTAGCCGGATAGGAAGTGGTACATGGCCTGTTCGGGCGTCAGCTTGGCGATCGGCGGCATGACACCGAAGGCATCAGCCGTCAGCATGATGATCGTCTTCGGATGAGGCGCAAGGCCGGTTTCCGATGCATTCGGAATAAAATCCATCGGGTAGGCACAGCGCGTGTTTTCGGTCAGCGACGCGTCGTCGAAATCCGGCTCGCGGTTTTCGTTGAGAACGACGTTTTCAAGCATGGTGCCGAAGCGTTGGGTCGTTGCGTAGATCTCCGGCTCCGCCTCTGCCGAGAGGCGAATGGTCTTGGCATAGCAGCCGCCTTCGAAATTGAAGATGCCGTTTTCGCCCCAGCCATGCTCGTCATCGCCGATCAATGTGCGGGCCGGATCTGCCGAAAGCGTCGTCTTGCCGGTGCCCGAGAGACCGAAGAAGACGGCGGCGTCGCCTGCCGGGCCGACATTGGCGGAGCAGTGCATTGGCATCACGCCCTTTTCCGGCAGCAGATAGTTCAGCACAGTGAAGACCGATTTCTTCATCTCGCCGGCATAGGAGGTGCCAGCAATCAGAACGATGCCGTTCGTCAGATCGCAGGCGATCACCGTTTCGGTGCGGCAGCCATAACGATCCGGATCGGCCTTGAAGCTCGGAAGGTCGATGATCGTCAGCTTCGGTGCGAAGCTTGCAAGCGTATCGGCCTTCGGACGGATCAGCAGGTTGCGGATGAAGAGCGAATGCCAGGCGAATTCGGTCACAACGCGAGTCGGCAGCGCGTGGCCTGCATCGGCGCCGCCGACGAGATCCTGTACGAAGAGGTCCTTGCCGGCCGCGTGGGCCAGCATGTCCTTATGCAGCAGGGCGAAATGCTCCGGCGACATCGGCTTGTTGTTGTCCCACCAGATCTGGCCATCGGTGTTTTCATCGCGGACGACGAACTTGTCACGTGGCGAGCGGCCTGTGTGCTGGCCGGTGGTGGCACGGAGGGCGCCCTGGGCTGTCAGTTCGGCCTCTCCCCGGCGAATCGCTTCCTCATAGAGAAGAGCGGCGGAGAGGTTGTAACGTACGCTCCGTACGTCGCTGAAACCGATCGTCGCCAGCTCGATTGCCTGGTTATGAACTCCGAACGTCTCCATAGCTTTTCCCTTCGCTGAGGCGCCTTGGCCATTAAAATCTGCCTGAAAGTAAAGGAGAAATTTTAAATGGCAATAGCATTAATCCCAAAAAATACAATGATATCAAATAATTAATCGATTTAAATTCCCTAAGCTTGTTTTAAATCGTTTGAAGACCTTCTGTTGAAACAACTTGTCGCACCACTTGCGATTGTGAACCACCAGAACCGGCAATCTACCCCTTTATCTTTGCCACAATTTGTTCCACCTTTATCCTCCATAAGCGCAACCGGTCACGAAGACCGCCTGGGGACGACCAATCCGGGAGATTGCGCACTGATGACGGAGACCAACACCATGCCGACAATCGCGCTCGTTGATGACGACCGCAACATCCTCACTTCCGTGTCGATTGCACTGGAAGCCGAAGGATATAAGGTCGAGACCTACACGGACGGCGCTTCTGCGCTGGATGGTCTACTCGCTCGCCCGCCGCAGCTGGCGATTTTCGATATCAAGATGCCACGCATGGACGGCATGGAGCTGCTGCGCCGCCTCCGCCAGAAATCGGACATGCCCGTCATCTTTCTCACCTCCAAGGATGAAGAGATCGACGAACTCTTCGGCCTGAAGATGGGCGCAGACGATTTCATCACCAAGCCTTTCTCGCAGCGTCTTCTGGTCGAGCGTGTTCGCGCCGTTTTGCGCCGCGCTTCGAGCCGTGAGGCAGCCGCAACCGGCGGCGTTGCCGCTGTCGGCACGCCAAAGGCGGGTGCGGTTCAGCAGGCCCGTTCGCTCGAGCGCGGCCAGCTGGTCATGGACCAGGAACGCCACACCTGCACCTGGAAGGGTGAGGCCGTCACCCTCACCGTCACGGAATTCCTGATCCTGCATTCGCTGGCCCAGCGCCCGGGTGTGGTGAAAAGCCGCGATGCCCTGATGGATGCCGCTTATGACGAACAGGTGTATGTTGATGACCGCACCATCGACAGCCACATCAAGCGGCTGCGCAAGAAGTTCAAGATGGTCGATACTGACTTTGATATGATTGAAACGCTTTACGGTGTGGGTTACCGCTTCCGCGAAGCAGCCTGACGCCAAGAGGCGCGGCAAGAGACGATTGAGGGCGACGGGCCAATCAAACGGCCCCGCCCTCCGAAAGGGCCGTCATTGGCACAGTTGGTGCAGGAAAGGGATTTAGACGATGCGGAGGGCGTGAGCACCCGCCGCGTCAGAGGCCGGCGTTGGTCGCATCCCTTCACCCTGATCCGCCGAATTTTCGGCAACGCCGTCTTTTCGAGCCTCACGCGCCGCATTGTCTTCTTCAACCTTGCGGCCTTGCTCGTCCTAGTCGGTGGCATTCTCTACCTCAACCAGTTCCGTGAAGGCCTGATCGACGCGCGCGTCGAGAGCCTGCTGACGCAGGGCGAGATCATCGCCGGCGCGGTTTCGGCCTCAGCCTCCGTCGATACGAATTCGATTACCATCGATCCGCAGAAGCTGCTCGAACTGCAGGCAGGCCAGAGCATTACGCCGGTACCGAACGACGAGGATCTCGAATTTCCGATCGACCCGGAAAAGGTAGCACCGGTTCTTCGCCGGCTGATCTCGCCGACCCGCACCCGAGCCCGCATCTTCGATGCCGACGCCAATCTGCTGCTCGATTCCCGCCATCTCTATTCGCGCGGACAGGTTCTTCGTTTCGATCTGCCGCCGGTGGAAGAAGAAAAGCAGACCTGGAGCGAATGGTTCACAGCGCTCTTCAACAAGGCGCTGCAGCCGGGCAATCTTCCCGTCTACAAGGAGGCACCGGGCGGCGATGGCTCCATCTATCCCGAAGTGATGAATGCACTGACGGGTGTACGCGGCGCGGTCGTGCGCACGACGGAAAAAGGCGAACTTATCGTCTCGGTTGCCGTGCCGGTCCAGCGCTTCCGCGCCGTGCTCGGCGTATTGCTGCTTTCGACGCAGGCCGGCGATATCGACAATATCGTGCATGCCGAGCGCCTTGCCATCATGCGTGTCTTTGGTGTCGCAACGCTCGTCAACGTGCTCTTGTCGCTGGTTCTTTCCTCGACCATCGCCAATCCGCTGCGGCGGCTTTCGGCCGCCGCGATCCGCGTGCGCCGCGGCGCCAAGGAGCGTGAAGAAATTCCTGATTTCTCCGTGCGCCAGGATGAAATCGGCAACCTTTCCATCGCTCTGCGTGAGATGACGACAGCCCTTTATGACCGGATCGATGCGATCGAAAGCTTTGCGGCCGATGTGAGTCATGAATTGAAGAACCCACTGACCTCGCTGCGCAGCGCCGTCGAAACGCTACCGCTTGCCAAATCCGACGATTCCAAGAAGCGGCTGATGGATGTCATTCAGCACGATGTACGCCGCCTTGACCGCCTGATCAGCGATATCTCAGACGCATCCCGTCTCGATGCGGAGCTCGCACGCGTCGATGCCGGCTCCGTCGATCTGGAAGTACTGCTGCGCGATTTGATCGATGTGTCACGCCAGATTCGCAGTACCAAGAAGCAGGTCGAGATCGAATATGTCATCGACCGCAAACCGAATGTGAAGACGCGTTTCGTCGTCAATGGCCATGACCTGCGGATCGGCCAGATCATCACCAACCTGATTGAAAACGCGCGTTCCTTCGTGCCTGAGCATAACGGCAAGATCACGGTCCGACTTGTCCGCACTCGCTCGCGCTGCGTCGTCTACATCGAAGACAACGGTCCGGGCATCCAGGCGGAGAATATCGACCGCATCTTCGAACGCTTTTATACCGATAGGCCGGAATCAGAAGGCTTCGGCCAAAATTCAGGTCTCGGACTTTCCATCAGCCGGCAGATCGCCGAGGCGCATGGCGGTTCTCTGCGAGCCGAGAACATCGTCGACGACGAGAATGGCAAATTGCTTGGCGCCCGCTTCATCCTTGCCCTTCCGGCAGATGCCGCAGCATGATCAATATCCACGCCACCGCAATCGTCATCGGAAAGACCGGCCTGCTGTTCACCGGCCCGTCAGGCTGGGGCAAGTCGATGACCGCCTTTACCTGCATAGTGGAGGCGCGGCGGCAGGGTGTTTTCTCTGTTCTCGTGGCTGATGATCAGGTGCTTCTTTCAAAGCAAGATGGAGCAATCACGGCTGCCTGTCCGCCCGCCATTGCCGGGCTCATCGAATTGCGCGGCACCGGCATCGTAGAGCAGGATCATATTACCCAGGCGACGATGCATTTTGCAGTTCTGCCGGCCAGCGCGACCGGAGAAAACCGGATCCCTCCCGAGCGAGAAACGGTTGTTCTTGCCGCGGGTTTCGAACTGCCCGTACTGCGGTTGCTGCCCAATCTTCAACTACCCCTTGCGGTATTGATGGCGAAAGCGCCGGAAATCGGAAGCTGAAGTCTTCCGCAGGCCCCGATACGGCCTACATATTTGTATTTTTATCTTGCACTTCGGCTTTTGATCGCCAAGATGTGCCCCCACTGGTGGACGTAATTGCTGCGTTGCGATATTGGGGCCACGATTTGCGTATGCCATGGGAGCAGTAATATCATGATCGGACTTGTGCTTGTCACTCATGGCAAGCTGGCTGAAGAGTTTCGTCATGCCGTAGAGCACGTCGTCGGTCCTCAGAAATTCATAGAAACGGTCTGCATCGGACCGGAAGACGATATGGATCAGAGACGACAGGATATTCTTGAGGCCGTTTCCGGCGCAGACGACGGTCATGGCGTCGTCATTCTTACCGATATGTTCGGCGGCACGCCTTCCAATCTTGCCATCTCAGTGATGAGCAGCGGCCATACCGAAGTCATCGCCGGCGTCAACCTGCCGATGCTGATCAAGCTCGCCGGCGTGCGCGGCGAGAACAATATGGAAAAGGCGCTTGCTGAAGCTTCCGAGGCAGGTCGTAAATACATCAATGTTGCGAGCCGGGTTCTAAGCGGAAAGTAAGAAGCCTCCATGACACCGCTCTCCCGCGAAATCCTCATTATCAACAAGCGCGGCCTGCATGCGCGCGCTTCGGCAAAGTTCGTTCAGACGGTCGATGCGTTCGATGCCACGATCACCGTTTCCAAAGACGGCATGACGGTTGGGGGCACCTCTATTATGGGCCTTATGATGCTTGCGGCGAGCCCCGGCTCCAGTGTCATCGTCTCGGCGAGCGGCAACCAGGCTGCCGAAGCGCTGAATGCCCTCGATCAGCTGATCCAGAACAAGTTCGGCGAAGAAATCTGATCTTCAACGTCATATAAAGATATAAAGACCTCTTTATATCCCCGTTGCCTTCGCGACCGAAGCCTGCTAAACGGCGAGCATGACGTGCACCCGCACCTGTTCGATCCGTTGCGGTCATCGTTGCGTCCTTGCGACGTTTTTTTGAGCCGTTTTCAGCCTGGAGAACCCTATGAGCACTGAGAAAGATTATGTTGTCGCCGATATCGGTCTTGCAGATTTCGGCCGCAAGGAAATCACCATCGCCGAAACCGAAATGCCCGGCCTCATGTCCTGCCGGGCCGAATTCGGTGAATCCAAGCCGCTGAAGGGCGCACGCATCACCGGCTCGCTGCACATGACGATCCAGACGGCCGTTCTCATCGAGACGCTGGTTGCGCTCGGCGCCGAAGTTCGCTGGGCTTCGTGCAACATCTTCTCGACGCAGGACCATGCCGCTGCAGCGATCGCCGCCGCCGGCATTCCGGTTTTCGCGATCAAGGGTGAATCCCTCGTCGACTACTGGAACTACACAGACAAGATCTTCCAGTGGAGCGATGGCGGTTTCTCCAACATGATCCTCGACGATGGCGGCGATGCCACTATGTATATCCTGCTCGGCGCTCGTGCCGAAGCCGGTGAGGACGTTCTATCCAACCCGCATTCGGAAGAGGAGGAAATCCTCTTTGCCCAGATCAAGAAGCGCCTTGCCGCAACGCCCGGCTGGTTCACCAAGCAGCGCGACGCCATCAAGGGCGTGACCGAAGAAACCACGACTGGCGTCAACCGCCTTTATCAGCTCAGCCAGAAGGGCCTTCTGCCTTTCCCGGCGATCAACGTCAACGACTCCGTCACCAAGTCGAAGTTCGACAACAAATATGGCTGCAAGGAATCGCTGGTCGACGGGATCCGCCGCGGCACCGACGTCATGATGGCCGGCAAGGTTGCCGTCGTTTGCGGTTACGGCGATGTAGGCAAGGGTTCTGCCGCTTCGCTCTCCGGCGCCGGCGCCCGCGTCAAGGTCACGGAAGCCGATCCGATCTGCGCCCTGCAGGCCGCGATGGACGGTTACGAGGTCGTTCTCCTCGAGGACGTCGTTTCCTCGGCCGATATCTTCATCACCACCACCGGCAACAAGGACGTCATCCGCATCGACCACATGCGTCAGATGAAGGATATGGCGATCGTCGGCAATATCGGCCACTTCGACAACGAAATCGAAGTCGCAGCGCTGCGTAACCTGAAGTGGACCAATGTCAAGCCGCAGGTCGATCTAATCGAGTTTCCGAAGGGCAACCGCATCATCCTTCTTTCCGAAGGTCGCCTCTTGAACCTCGGCAATGCGACGGGCCATCCTTCTTTCGTCATGTCGGCCTCGTTCACTAACCAGACGCTGGCGCAGATCGAACTCTTCACCAAGCCCGGCCAGTACGAAAGCAAAGTCTATATCCTGCCGAAGCACCTCGACGAGAAAGTTGCGCGCCTTCACCTCGACAAGCTCGGCGTGAAGCTTACCCAGCTTAGCGAAGAACAGGCTGCCTATATCGGCGTGAAGCCGCAGGGTCCGTTCAAGTCCGACCACTACAGATACTGATTGCGCCTTCGATATCCACAAGATGTGGTGGCCCCGGCATTGACAAATGCCGGGGCTTATTTTTTGGGCGCTCTCTTTCCGTCGATTCCCTTCCGAAGTATTGTTTTAAGACTTGATTCGTGGTTTCGGACCTCTCCGTTTTCCACGAAAATGGGATGTCTTGTCGTGATGCGGCACATTAAAGGACGGAGACATACCTCGGATGTCGAAAATGAAACACAGCCTGCCCTGCCAGGCGGACGATAGCGCTTACGCCGCTGACCGCCCGCTTCAGGCGGGCCAAAAATATAAGTTCGCCGCGGTCCCTGTGACCGCCAGGCAGAAGCAATGGTCTTTGGCACGCATTGCAAAACTATGCGCTGCAAGCACAGCAATCGCCGTACCGGCATGGCCGGTTCTGGCGCAGGCGGAGCCTGTTATCGGCGCATCGGCACGTCTTTTCACTTCCTCGCAGGTTGTCGGCCTTTCCGTCGTCATCGGTGTAATTTCGGCTGCCCTGCTTTCGACGCTCTGGCTGGTGCGCCAGCGCGGCAATCTCGAAAATGAAAGTCGCGAGATCCGCTCGGCGCTTTCGGACGCGCAGCAGCGCATCTCTCAATATGAAGCGCTCATTGCCGACAAGAACCGGCGCATCGTCATCTGGGATGGCGGTGCCCGACCGGAACTCCTCGGCCAGCTCCCACCGGAAACCGGCGCCCCACAGGACAATGAGTTCCTTGCCTTCGGCCTCTGGCTGAAGGCGCGATCGGCTTCCGAACTGGAGCGAGCGGTCGGTCGTCTGCGTGAACAGGCCGAAAGTTTCGACATGGTGATCGAGACTATCAGAGACGAGGTAATCGAAGCACAAGGCCGGGTTTCCGGCGGCCGCGCCTTCGTGCGCTTCGTGGCGCTGAACAATCTGCGCGCCGAGCTGGCTGAACTGAAAATCGAACGCGATCGGCTGATGACGTCGATCTCCGCCTTTCAGACTATGCTCGACGCTATCGACATGCCGGCCTGGCAGCGAGATACCGCCGGGCGTCTGACCTGGGTGAATCACGCTTATGGCGACGCTGTCGAAGCGCAATCACCTCAGCAGGCTGTCAATGAAGGCCGCGAAATCCTGACGACTGTCGCCCGCGAGCGCATCCACGCTACGGCAACGCCGGAATCGCCTTTCCATGACACAATTTCGACAGTCGTTCGCGGCAACCGCACATTCTTTGACGTGGTCGACGTAAAGGTCCCCAATGGCTCGGCCGGCCTTGCCGTCGATGTTTCCGATGTCGAAGCGGTTCGCGCCGAACTCGAGCGGACGCTTAAGAGCCATGCGGAAACACTCGATCATCTGGCGACTCCTGTTGCTATTTTCGACGGCAACCGCCGGCTGCAATTCTACAATCAGGCCTTCGTTTCGCTCTGGGAACTTGATATTTCGTTCCTCGAAAGCAAGCCTGACAACAGCGAGCTTCTGGAACGCCTTCGTGCAGCCAAGAAACTGCCGGACCAGCTGAACTGGAAATCGTGGAAGGAAACGGCGCTTTCCGTCTATCGTTCGCTCGATACACAATCCGACCTCTGGCACCTGCCGAACGGGCAGACGCTGCGTGTCTTTGCGACCGCGCATCCACAGGGCGGCGCAACATGGGTCTTCGAGAATCTGACCGAGCAGGTCGATCTCGAAACGCGCTACAATACGCTGGTGAAAGTACAGGGCGAGACGATCGACCACCTTTCGGAAGGCGTTGCGGTCTTCGGGCCTGACGGCCGGATCCGCCTCTCCAACCCTGCCTTCCGTGCGCTCTGGGGTATTACCGAGACGGAAGCCAAGCCCGGCACGCATATTCGCGGCATCGGCGAGGCCTGCGCCCCCTCCTATGACCAGCCCGACGGCTGGAAGACCTTTGCGGAGCTGATCACCAGCTTCGACGACGAGCGTCGTTCCAGCCAGGGAACGCTCGAACTGCTGTCCGGCCTCGTGCTCGACTTTGCTGTCATCCCTCTGCCGAACGCTCAGACCATGCTGACCTTCGTCAATATGACAGACAGCGTACGCGCCGAACGGGCGCTGACGGAAAAGAACGAGGCGCTGCGTAAGGCGGATGAGCTGAAGAACGACTTCGTGCAGCATGTCTCCTACGAACTGCGCTCGCCGCTGACGAATATCATCGGCTTTACCGATCTGCTGCGCACCCCGGGTGTCGGCCCGCTGAATGAGCGGCAGGCCGAATATATCGACCATATCGCAACCTCGTCCTCGGTGCTCCTGACGCTCGTCAACGACATCCTTGATCTCGCGACCGTCGATGCCGGCATCATGCGGCTGAACTACGCGGAAATCGATCTCGCCGACCTTCTCGACGATGTTTCCATGCAGATCGCCGACCGGCTGCAGGAGAGCGGTGTATCGCTGGAAATCACCGCCCCGGCCTACCTCGGATCGATCGTTGCCGATCCGCAGCGACTGAAGCAAATCCTGCTGAAGCTTCTGGCCAATGCCGCAAACTTCTCGCCCGAGGGTGCGTCGATCGCGCTGGAATGCCGTCGCGAGGGCACGGATTTTGTCTTCTCCGTAAGGGATCGTGGCCCCGGTATCTCGCCTGATATGGTTGCTACCGTCTTCGACCGTTTCGCAACCGGCGCGAAGAGCGGCAAGCGCGGCGGTGCCGGACTTGGCCTCTCGATCGTCGACAGCTTCGTCAGCCTGCACAATGGCGAGGTCAGCATCGACAGCGAACCCGGCAAGGGAACGACGGTGACCTGCCGCATCCCTTCCATCAACCTGCCCCATTCCGTCGCCGCCGAATGACGCAAGGCGACATCATCTCGCTTTTTCTGGAAGACGATGCGGCAACCCTTCGCCTTGGCAATGATCTGGCGCTTGCGCTGAAAGCCGGTGATTGCCTGGCGCTGTCGGGCGATCTCGGTGCCGGAAAATCCTCGCTGGCGCGGGCTTTCCTGCGCGCCATGGCTGATGATGACGGCCTGGAAGTTCCGAGCCCCACTTTCACGCTGGTGCAATCTTATGATCTGCGCATTCCCGTTTCGCATTTCGATCTCTATCGGCTTGGCGATGCATCGGAACTGACGGAGCTTGGCTTCGACGAAGCGCTTGAAAACGGCATCTGCATCGTCGAATGGCCGGAGATGGCTGAAGGTGAATTGCCGATATCGCGCATCTCGTTACGGCTGGAGCATGAGTGCGTCGGCCGTCGTGCGACAATCACGGCACCGGAGAAGGTATTGGCCCGAATCCATCGTGTGCTGGCGATCCGCCGCTTCCTCATTGACGCTGGCTACGGCGATGTGGAGCGACGGTTCTTGACGGGCGATGCTTCACTTCGCGCCTATGAATATTTCCATCTCGGTAATGGCACGCGGAAAATCCTCATGGATTGGCGGCCGCCTCCGGAAGGCCCCCCGATCTATGAGGGCAAGCCCTATCCAAAGGTCGCGCATCTTGCGCAGGACGCCTATCCTTTCGTGGCGATCGCCGAGGCGTTGCGCGAGCGCGGTTTCGCAACGCCGGAAATCGAAAAGGTCGACTACGAACAAGGCATGCTGCTGATCGAGGATCTGGGCACGGACGGTGTCCTGGATGATGAAGGCCGGCCGATCGTCGAGCGCTACCGCGAAAGCGTCGCCTGCCTTGCCCATCTCCACTCGATGAAAATCCCGCAGGATATCCCGGTTTCCGCCGCGCATACGCATCACATTCCGGACTTCGATCGCGTAGCGATGAAGATGGAAGTGCGGTTGATACTCGACTGGCATATCGCCTGGAAGCGCGGCACGGGACCGACGGATGCGGAGCGAGACGAGTATCTGGCAATCTGGGACAATCTGATCGACGAGCTGCAATCGGCCGAAAAGAACCTGCTGTTGCGCGACTTCCATTCGCCCAACATCATCTGGCGCGAGCAGGAGAGCGGAATCCGCAAGATCGGCATCATCGACTTCCAGGATGCGATGATCGGGCCAACCGCTTACGACCTTGCCTCCATCGTTCAGGATGCGCGCGTCACGATCGAGCCGGATCTTTTTCGCCAGCTGATGGATGACTACCTTTCGCTCCGGCGCGCCCAAGGCGGCTTCGACGAAGCCGGATTCATGAAGGCATGGGCCATCATGTCGGCGCAGCGAAACTGCAAGCTTGCGGGCCTCTGGGTGCGGCTCCTGCAGCGGGATGGCAAGCCCGGCTATCTGCAGCATATGCCGCGCACGCTTTCCTATCTTAAGGTTGCGCTGGAACACGAGGTGCTTGCCCCCTTGCGCGAATGGTGCACAAGGGCTGGAATACTGCCAGTCGAATCATAAATCCGGACCAGCATGACCATCAGACAAGCCATGGTACTGGCCGCGGGACTCGGAACCCGCATGCGCCCGATTACCGACACGATTCCGAAGCCTCTGGTGAAGATCGGCGGCAAGCCGATGATCGACTATGCACTGGATTCGCTTGTCGAAGCCGGGGTCGAACAGGCCGCGATCAATGTCCATCATTTTGCCGATCAGATGGAAGATCACCTGAAAAACTATCGCGGCCTCGATATTCTGATTTCCGACGAGCGCAATGCACTGATGAATTCGGGCGGCGGGCTGGCGAAGGGCCTGAAGCTGCTCGCCCGAGAACCAGTTTTCGTCATGAATGCCGATCTTTTCTGGATCGGTGAACCGACCGACCGGCCCAGCAATCTACGGCGCTTAGCCGGATTCTTCGATGCCGAACGCATGGATATGGCGCTGCTCTGCGTGCGCATCGAAGATACGACCGGCCATAATGGCAAGAACGATTTCAGCCTGAGGCCCGACGGTCGATTGACGCGCTATCGCGACGATCCCTCCAATCCGGTCGTCTATGCCGGTGCAATCGTCATGCACCCTGCGTTGCTGGACGATGCACCCGAAGAACCCTTCAACCTGAATATCTATTTCGACAAGGCGATCGGCCGCGGCCGGCTTTTCGGCATGATGATGGAAGGCCATTGGCTGACGGTCGGCACGCCCGATGCAATTGACGACGCGGAGGAGACGATCCGGCGGTTCCGGACGTTTGCGTGAGACATGACGGAGCGGCACCGGCCACGCATTCTGACGATCCCCTCCGGCCTTCCCTTTCTGAAGACGCTGGCGAGTTCGCTTTGTGACGGACGCCTGACACCGCTTTTCGCACATGATCCCGCCGACCCACTGTCTCTCGCCAAGGTAACGATCTACCTGCCGACCCGGCGCGCCGTACGCGTGCTGCGTTCGGAATTCGTCGATCTGCTTGGCGCCCGTTCGGCGATCCTGCCGGTTATCCGGCCACTGGGAGAGACGGATGACGACAGCGGCTATTTCGACGAGGCGCTGCCGGGAACGATCGATCTTGCCCAGCCGCTTTCCAACACCGCGCGCCTTCTGGAACTGGCCCGGCTGATCCTTGCCTGGCGCAACAAGCTGCCGGAGATCGTCCGACACATCCATTCGGAATCGCCTCTCGTCGCGCCGGCAAGCCCGGCAGATGCTATTTGGCTTGCCCGCAATCTGGCGGAGCTGATCGATTCGATCGAAACCGAGGATCTTGCCTGGTCCGAACTCGGCAAGCTCGATACGGGTGAGTATGCGGCCTGGTGGCAATTGACGGCGGAATTCCTGCAGATCGCCAGCGGCTTCTGGCCGGAACGCCTGATCGAACTTGGCCGATCATCGCCGGCCCGCCACCGCAATGCCATTCTGCGCGCTGAGGCTGGCCGGCTTTCGACGGCGAAACCTTCCGGTCCGATCATCATTGCCGGTTCGACGGGTTCGCTTCCTGCCACGGCCGATCTCATCGGCGCCGTGGCGAACCTTCCGGAAGGCGTAATCGTGTTGCCCGGCCTCGACCTCTCCATGCCGGAGGAACATTGGCGGCTGGTCGCGCCCGATCTTCTGCCGGGTCAACGGGCCAATCCGGCAAGCCGCACACATCCGCAGTATGGTCTTTCCGTGCTGCTGAAGCGGCTGAAACTGACCCGTGAGGACGTTCAGCCGATCGAGGAAGCGGAAGCCGATCTGCGCTCGCGCGCGGAAGTCCTCTCGCGGGCGCTTACTCCATCGGAAGCCACGAGTGGCTGGGGCGATTGGAAAAAGGACCTGCCGGAAGGGACCCTTGCCGCGGCATTCGCGGACGTATCGATGATCGAAGCCGCCAACGAGCGCGAGGAGGCGACGGCGATTGCCGTTGCGCTGCGCCTTGCCCTGGAACGGCCGGGAAGAGATGGGGAAAGCAGGGCTGCGCTTATTACGCCAGACCGCAACCTGGCGCGCCGGGTCATGGCGGAGCTTTCCCGCTTCGGCATTCTAGCCGACGATTCAGCCGGTACGCCACTTTCGGCAACGCCACAGGGCACGCTGCTGCAATTGCTCCTTGAAGCGACACTTCGTCCCGGTGATCCCGTCGCCATCGTTTCGCTGCTCAAACATCCGCTTGCCCGCTTCGGGCTGGAGCGCGGCTTTATGACTGGAGCTGTGGAGGCATTGGAGTTGCTGGCGCTGCGGGGCGGCGTGACAGAAGTGGATATAGGATCGCTTGAACAGCTGCTCGACCATCAGCTTTCGGAGCAGGCGCTCGACAGGCACGCGCCGGTGTGGCGCAAGTCGCTGCCATCAGAAGCGTCGGAGATGGCCCGCAGGTTAGCCCGGAAAGTTGAACGTGCCGTGGAGCCATTGGTATCGGCGCTCGTACGGCATCCTGGGGATGATGACGGCCTGACGGGCCTCTTGCTCTCGCAATGGGCCGAACGGACGGGCCGCGCTCTGGAGAGTATCGCTGCCGACGGACATGGCAATCTGGCAAGCCTCTGGTCCGGTGAAGCGGGTGATGCCCTGGCAAGTCTGCTTGGCGAAATCATCGATACCGAAGGCCAGATGGAAGCGGAGGGGCCACAATGGATCGATATCATGCAGGCGTTGTCGGCCGGTCATGCCGTCAAACCCGGCGCCCTCAGCCACCCTCGCCTCTTCATCTTCGGTACGTTGGAAGCGCGCCTGCAGAATGTCGACACGCTGATCCTCGGCAGCCTCAACGAAGGGTCATGGCCGGGGCAGACGACCAACAATCCCTTCGTCTCCCGCACGATGAAGACGGAAATCGGGCTGGAGCCGCCGGAACGGCGCATCGGCCAGCTGGCGCATGATTTCGAGATGGCGAATGGCACACGCCATCTGATCTACTCGCGCGCGCTGCGTCAGGGCTCGACGCCGACGGTCGCCTCCCGATGGCTGCAACGGCTGCTGGCGCTCGGCGGCGAGGATCTCGAAGAGCAATTGCGCAAGCGGGGCGCGCGCTTCGTTCACTGGTCAAACCTGATAGACTTGGGTGACAATCAGGCGCCAGCGCAGAGACCCTCTCCCAGGCCACCACGGGAACTGCAACCCAAATCCTATTCCTTCAGCGAAGTCGGTCGGCTGCGCCGCGATCCCTATGCGATTTATGCGCGGCGCGTGCTGCGGCTCGATCCCGTCGACCCGTTCAATCGCGATCCTGGCGCGGCGGAACGCGGTACGCTCTACCACAAGATCATCGATCGCTTTGTTCGCGAGGACCATTCAGCAGGCACGCCGGAGGCGGCAGCGGCGATGGAAATCATTCTGAACGAACTCTTCGATATGGAGCAGTTGCCGCCGCATATCGACGCCGTCTGGCGGCCGCGCTTCCGCGAAGTCGCGCGGGCTTTTCTGAACTGGGAGGCCGGACGGCAGCCCGATGTGCAGAAGAGGCTGACAGAAGTCAGAGGCGGCATCGAACTCGATGGAATCGATATCCGGCTCACCGGCATCGCCGACCGCATCGATATCAAGGGGCCGAACAGTGCCGATATCATCGACTACAAGACCGGCTACAATCCCTCTCCGACGCAGGCCCGAGCGCTGCTGGACCCGCAGCTTGCGCTTGAGGCAGCCGCGCTTCAGGCCGGGGCCTTTCGCGATGCGGGCAGCCTTGTTCCAAATGATCTTCTTTATGTCCGCCTGCGGCCAGGCACGCGCTTTCTGGTCGACAAGATCAACAATGAGGAAGCCAACAGCGACAAGGCAAAATCGGCGATGCAGCTCGCCGAGGAATCGATCGATCAACTGGTGAAATTCGTGGCCCTGCTGCAGTCAGGTGAAAAAGGCTTCACCTCGCGGCTGATTCCCGCGCAGCAGTTCGATTTTGGCGGCGATTACGACCATCTCGCCCGTGTTGCGGAATGGGCAACCGCTGACCCGGAAGGAGGAGGCGATGATTGAGCCGACAGCGCTTCCCGAAGATGACGATCCCGGCACATGGATCAGCTGGACGACGATCCAGCAGGCGATCGCATCCGATCCCGGGCGTTCGGCATGGGTGTCGGCCAATGCCGGTTCCGGCAAAACGCATGTTCTGACCCAGCGCGTGATCAGGCTTCTGCTGGCGGGTGCGCGGCCTTCCGCCATTCTCTGCCTCACCTATACGAAGGCTGCCGCCTCCGAAATGTCGAACCGCGTCTTCGAACGGCTGGCGGAATGGGTAATTTTTCCGGATGAGGAACTAGCCAGGCGCATCACCCAGATCGAAGGTCGTGAGCCGGATTCACTGAAGCTTGCGGAAGCAAGACGGCTGTTTGCCAAGGCACTGGAAACACCGGGTGGGCTCAAGATTCAGACGATCCACGCCTTTTGCGAGGCGCTGCTGCACCAATTCCCGCTGGAAGCAAACGTCGCGGGGCATTTCTCCGTTCTCGATGACCGGGCGGCCGCGACGCTGCTTGCCGATGCGCGACGCTCGCTTCTGACAGCAACAGCGCCAGAGAAAGATCGAGAACTCGCCGATGCCTTCGGCTATGTGCTCAATCTCGGCGACGAAACGGGGCTTGAAAATCTGCTCGGTGAGATCGTTGCGAACCGAAATGCCATCCGCCGTTTCATGCTCGCAGCCGAGCCGCATGGCGGCGTCGATCGCTTGCTCCGCAAGAGGCTAAGCCTTTCACCTGATGATACGGAGGAGGGACTGGCCGAACGATATTGGCCCTTGCCTGGGCTCTCGGGTGCAACGCTGGAACTTTACCTGTCGCTTGCCACAATGAAGGGTGGCGCTAAAGCGCAGGATGTTGCCGAAGGCCTGCGCCGCGCCGTACGCGAACGAGATGTGACCGCGCGTTCGCAGATTCTGGAGAAGATTTTCCTGACATCGAAGGGCGAGCCGAAGACGGACGGGCAATTCTTCGTCAAGGCGATGCTCGCGGAAGCGCCACAGCTTGCCGATGCGATCGCTTCCGCGCGGACGCATGTCGTCACGTGCCGAGACCGCCTGAAGATGATGCGAATGCATACGGCAACTCATGCCGCCCTCGTGCTCGCGGACCGGCTGAACCGGGATTATGAGGAACTGAAAAAGCAGCGCAGCCATCTCGATTTCGAAGACCTGATCACACGTACCGCAGACCTGCTTACGAAGAGCGGTGTCGGCCCGTGGATCCACTATAAGCTCGATCAGGGTATCGACCATATTCTCGTCGATGAGGCGCAGGATACCAGCCCTATCCAGTGGAGTGTCATCCAGTCGCTGGCGGAAGATTTCTTCTCGGGCGAAAGTTCGCGGCCCGTGGCCCGGACATTGTTCGCCGTCGGCGACGAGAAGCAGTCGATCTATTCCTTCCAGGGCGCACGGCCCGAACGGTTCTCCGAAGAGAAGGAGCGAACACAGCGCCGGGTGCAGAACAGCGGTCTCGATTTCTCCACCGTCCGCCTGCCGCTCTCCTTCCGCTCCACCTCCGACGTGCTGCTCGCCGTCGATCACATCTTTACCCCACCGGAGAATGCACGCGGCCTCGGCACCGAACCGGTCGTTCATCGCTCCAGCCGTATCGGCCATCCCGGTGCCGTCGACCTCTGGGAAATGGTCGTGCCCGATGCCGTGGTAAAGGACGAGGATTGGACCGCTCCTTTCGATGCAACGCCCGAGAGCGCGCCGGCCGCCATCCTGGCACGGCGCATCGCGCACACGATCGGTACTCTCGTCGGCCGCGAAACGATCGTCGAAAAGGGCAAGGAACGCTTCATCGAGGCCGGCGATATCCTCGTTCTCGTCCGCAAACGGGACGCCTTCGTCAATGCGCTGACGCGGGAACTCAAACGGCGTGGCGACATTCCGGTCGCCGGCGCGGACCGGCTGGTGCTGACCAGTCATATCGCCGTACAGGATCTGCTGGCGCTCGGCCGTTTTCTTCTTCTGCCGGAAGACGATCTTTCGCTCGCCGCTCTCCTGAAAAGCCCGCTCTTCAATCTCTCGGAAGAGGATATTTTTGCGGTTGCGGCGCTGCGTGGCGAGCATGAAAGCGTCTGGCACCATCTTCGCAAATATGCCGACGACGGCAATGAGCGCCTCGGCGCGGCGGTTGCAAGGCTGGAGCTCTTCCTTGCCCAGTCCCGAAACCTTTCGGTCCATGATTTCTATGCCCGTGTCCTTGGCAGTCATGGCGGCCGGCGACAGTTTCTGGCGCGGCTCGGTACCGAAGTCAGCGATATTCTCGACGAGTTCCTGACCTTTGCGCTCGACCATGAGACATCGGGTCTCCCCGGCCTGCAGTCCTTTATCTCGACGTTGGAACTTGAAGCGCCGGAGGTGAAGCGCGAACAGGACAAGGGCCGCAACGAGGTGCGCATCATGACGGTGCATGCCTCCAAGGGTCTCGAAGCGCCAATCGTCTTTCTGGTCGATGGCGGCTCCAAAGCCTTTACCCATACTCATCTGCCAAAGCTCCGGTTGCTTGATGCGGGGCCGGACGAGCCGCCGATGCCGGTGTGGATTCCCGTCAGCGATCTCGGCAACTCGCTGACGTTGACGGATGCAGCACGCATCCAGCTTCTTGCCGAAGAGGAATACCGGCGCCTGCTCTACGTGGCGATGACGCGTGCCGCCGACCGGCTGATCGTCTGCGGCTATCGTGGCGTGCGGCTGAACAACGACACTTGGCATATGATGATTTCCACTGCCCTCGACGCGGAGCATCCGCATGTCGAAAAGGCGACTTTCGCCGGCCCGGATGGCGAGTGGGACGGCATGCGCTGGCGTGTGCCGCAGGTCGAGCGCAGCTTCGAGCGAATGGACCGTGTGCCTGAGCAGGCAACGGTCGAAACGGTTCCCCCGGACCTGTTCCGCCCTCTGCCGCCTCAGAATCAATTGCCGCGACCACTCAGCCCTTCGGGTGCCGGAACGATCATTGACGAAGAGGCCGATGATCTCCTGGTGACCTCACCGCTCTTCGGCGATCAGGAGGGCAGCGATCGTTCTCTGGAAAAGGGCCGTCTTATCCACCGGATGCTTCAGGCTCTTCCCGATATTCCGGCGGAGGAACGAGCCGACGCAGCGAAGCGTTATGCTGAACGCGCGGCGCAATTCTGGCCGGCTACAGAGCGGCAGGCTTTGGTCGATTCGGTCGTGAAGCTTTTGCAAGATGAAAGGCTTCAGGCCGTCTTCGATGATCGTGCCCAGGCGGAAATCTCGATCATGGGAACCTTGACGCTGGAAAACCGGGAATACGCAGTTTCCGGCCGGATTGACCGTCTTGCTGTCCTGCCAGACAACGTCGTTATCATCGACTACAAGACAAATCGTGTTCCACCGGCGAGCGAAGACAAAATCCCGTTTGCGCACAAGGCGCAGCTTGCGATCTATCGGGAAATACTGAGGCCGCTCTATCCTGCCAAACGGATCGATTGCATGCTGGTCTATACAGAAAATGCGACCATCCATACTCTTCGCGAACAGGCTTTGGCTTCGGCACTTGCAGGACTCAGCACAAAGTGAAATATCGGACATTGAAATTCCGGCGCCGCACCCTCACATGTTACGCAACAGCAAATTCCGGTAAAGGAGCAGCCTATGACCACCGTTAAGGTCGATATCAACAACTTCCAGTCGGAAGTTCTGGAATCCGCAGAACCCGTCGTCGTCGATTTTTGGGCCGAGTGGTGTGGTCCGTGCAAGATGATTGCTCCGAGCCTCGAGGAAATAGCTACGGAATTGGCCGGCAAGGTCAAGGTTGCGAAGCTCAATATCGATGAAAACCCGGAACTGGCTGCCCAGTTCGGCGTTCGCTCGATCCCGACGCTTGCAATCTTCAAGGGCGGCGAAGTTGCCGATATCTCTGTCGGCGCAAAGCCGAAGACGGCGCTTTCAAACTGGATTTCCAGCGCAGCCTAACGATATCGAATTCGATGCAAAAAGCCTGGCCAATGCCGGGCTTTTTTCATTTGGGGGGAGTGCCGTTTTCCGCCAGCACTTCGCCGACGAGATAAAGTGAGCCGCCGATCAAAATACGCGGTGGCGGCGCCTCAGGATCGGCTGTCGAAGCGATGGCTTGCAGGGCGTCGACGACTGAGGACATCGGTTCGGCCACGAGACCGGCATCATAGGCGGCATGGGCCAGAATCACCGGATCGATCATCGCCTCGCTGCCGTGGATCGGCACGCAATAGATTTTCTCTGCGAGGCCCGCGAAGGCCTTAAAATAGCCGACGGGGTCCTTGGTGTTGATCATGCCCGATATCAGGAACAGCGGACGAGACTGGCGCTCTTCGAAATTCGCCATGGTTTCGGCAATCACTTCACCGGCACCCGGATTGTGGCCGCCATCGACCCAAATTTCCGACCGTGCCGGCGCATGGCTCAAAAGCCTGCCTTTCGTCAGCTTCTGCAGGCGGCCCGGCCACTCCACCGTTTCCATCGCCTTTTCCATCATCGGTTCGGTGACGGTGAAGCCCGCAGCCTTGACGGCGCGGATGGCGGCAGCGGCATTGGCATATTGATGGCGCCCGGGGAGGCGCGGCAAAGGCAGATCCGCCAAGCCGAATTCATCCTGATAGATCAGCCGGCCATATTCCTCATGCGCGATGAAATCCTGGCCGAAAACGGCACTTGGGCAGCGCAGCCGCTCGGCGGTCGACATCAGCACATCGAGGGCTGCGTCATAGTCCTGATGGCCGATGACGACCGAATTGCCGCGCTTGATGATGCCGGCCTTTTCCGCAGCGATCAGTTCCACCCGATCGCCGAGATAAGGCTGATGATCGAGTGAAATCGGCATGATGACCGAAACGGCGGGATCCTCGATGACGTTCGTCGCGTCGAAACGGCCGCCGAGACCGACCTCGATGATTGCCGCATCGGCCGGATGTTCGGAAAAAAGAATGAAAGTGACGGCCGTCAGGATTTCAAAGACGGTGATCTTCTCACCATCATTGGCCTTGGTCACGCGTCGCAAAGCTTCTGCGAAAACGGCATCATGAACCAGCTGTCCACGCCCGCCTGGAACACCTAGACGGTAGCGTTCATGCCAGTTTACGAGATGCGGAGATGTATGGACGTGAACGCTATATCCGCCCGCTTCCAGGAGTGCGCGGCAGAAAGCCGATGTTGAGCCCTTACCGTTGGTGCCGGCGACATGGATGACGGGAGGAAGGTTGCGCTCGGGATTGCCGAGTGCTTCCAGAAGACGCTTGATGCGGTCCAATGACAGATCATAGCCTTTGGGATGCAATCCCATGAGCTTTTCGATCTCCTGTGCCGCCTCACTCACCACGATCTGGCCTCTGTCTGCCATCGGCCCGCCCTATTCTGTGAGGTCTGCTGCTCAGGCGCTCGCCGCCAGAGCAATCATCCCATTGGCATCATTTGCTGCAGTAGCCGGCTTCTTGGTCAGGATCTTCAACAGGCGCGCCAGAGTCTCCGGGATATCGTGACGCTTGACCACCATGTCGACCACGCCGTGTTCCAGAAGATATTCCGACGTCTGAAAGCCCTCGGGAAGTTTTTCACGCAAAGTCTGTTCGATGACGCGCTTGCCGGCAAAGCCGATTTCGGCGCCCGGCTCGGCCAGATGAATGTCACCAAGCATAGCGTAGGACGCCGTTACGCCGCCCGTCGTCGGATTGGTCAGAACCACGATATAGGGCTGGCCTGCTTCCTTGAGCATGTCAACCGCAACCGTCGTGCGTGGCAGTTGCATCAGCGACATGATGCCCTCCTGCATACGAGCACCGCCGGAAGCCGGGAACATAACAAGCGGGCACTTTTCCGCAATCGCGCGTTCGAACGCTTTGACGATAGCCTCGCCAGCAGCCATGCCGAGCGAACCGCCGATGAAGTTGAATTCATGGACGACGGCAACGAGCTTCAGGCCTTGCACGCTGCCGAGACCGGCAAGGATCGTGTCTTCCTGCTCGGTCTTGAGACGGCTGTCACGCAGACGATCGCTATATTTCTTGGAATCGCGGAACTTCAGCGGATCCTGGGCGACCTTGGGCTGTGGCAAAGCTTCATATTCGCCGTTGTCGAACAGGTCGGCAAGGCGCGCCTTTGCCGGCATCTTCATGTGGTAGCCGGAAGCTGGGATGACCCACTTGTTGCTTTCCAGGTCCTTGTGGAAGACCATCTCACCCGTTTCCGGGCACTTGATCCAGAGGTTCTCCGGCACTTCGCGACGACCCAGCATGGAATTGATCCGCGGGCGAACGTAGTTAGTGATCCAGTTCAACTCGAATACTCCTGATTGACTAGTGCCAATGTGGGGAAACTATTCGGCAGCAACAAGGCGCGCCGAACGCGTTCCTGTGGAAAGGCCCCGAACCAGCGTCGCAACGGCCTGAACCGTATCCGCTGTCGCCTTCCCCTCTGCCGTCAGGCTGTTGGCCACCTGATTGACGATTGCGGTGCCAACGACGACGCCGTCGGCCGAAGCACCGATGATCTTTGCGTGTTCAGCCGTTTTGACGCCGAAACCGACGCAAACGGGCAGATCGGTATGGTCCTTGATGCGCTTGACTGCGCCCGAAATCAGCGACGGATCCGGCAAGGCCGAACCGGTGATGCCGTTCATCGAGACATAATAGACGAAGCCCGACGTATTCCTCAAAACGGTCGGCAGGCGCTTTTCATCTGTCGTCGGTGTGGCCAAACGGATGAAATTGATACCCTTCTTCAGAGCCGGGATGCAGAGCTCGTCATCCATTTCCGGCGGCAGGTCGACAATGATGAGGCCATCGATTCCGGATGCCAGCGCATCATCGAGAAACTTTTCGACGCCGTAAATATAGATCGGGTTGTAGTAGCCCATCATGACGATCGGCGTCGTATCATTGGTCTTGCGGAAGTCGGCAGCGAGCTGCAGCGTCTTCTTCAGCGTCTGGCCGCCCTTGAGGGCACGCTGGCCGGCGAGCTGGATCGCGGGACCATCGGCCATCGGATCGGAAAAGGGCATGCCGAGCTCAATAACGTCCGAACCTGCTTCCGGCAGCGCCTTCATGATGCCGAGCGAGGTCTCGTAATCAGGGTCGCCTCCCATGAAATAGGTTACGAGCGCCGGGCGGCCTTCCGCCTTCAGATCGGCGAAGCGTTTGTCCATACGTGCGGTCATATTTCTTTACTCACCCATTCCCAGGATCTTGCCGACGGTGAAGATATCCTTGTCGCCGCGGCCGGAGAGGTTCATGAGGATGATCTCGTCCTTGCCCATCTTGGGCGCGCGCTTGATGACTTCGGCAAGCGCGTGCGAAGGCTCGAGCGCCGGAATGATGCCCTCAAGGCGCGTCAGCGTCTGAAAGGCTTCAAGCGCCTCATGGTCCATGATCGGCACATATTCGGCACGGCCGATATCATTCAGCCATGAATGTTCCGGGCCAATGCCGGGGTAGTCGAGGCCAGCCGAGATCGAATGACCTTCCTTGATCTGCCCGTCATTGTCCTGCAGCAGATAGGTACGGTTGCCGTGCAGTACGCCCGGCGAGCCGGCTGTGATCGAAGCGCAGTGCTCATCGCCCTGCAGGCCCTTGCCGCCAGCTTCAACGCCGACGATCTTGACTTCCTTGTCGTCGAGAAAGGGATGGAAGATGCCGATCGCATTCGAACCGCCGCCAACGGCAGCGATGACGAGATCCGGCAGACGGCCTTCCGCTTCCAGGATCTGCTGCTTGGCTTCCGTGCCGATAACGGCCTGGAAATCGCGCACCATTTCCGGATAGGGGTGCGGACCGGCAGCCGTGCCGATCAGGTAATAGGTGCTGTCGACATTGGTGACCCAGTCACGCAGCGCTTCGTTCATAGCGTCCTTCAGCGTGCCGCTGCCGGCCGTGACAGGCTTTACCTCGGCACCCAGCAGCTTCATGCGGAAGACGTTCGGCGCCTGACGCTCGACGTCGGTGGCGCCCATGTAGACGACGCAGGGCAATCCGAAACGGGCGGCGACGGTGGCAGAAGCCACACCGTGCTGGCCAGCACCGGTTTCGGCGATGATGCGGGTCTTGCCCATGCGCTTGGCCAACAGGATCTGGCCGATGCAGTTGTTGATCTTGTGCGAGCCGGTATGATTGAGCTCTTCGCGCTTGAAATAGATCTTGGCGCCGCCGAGATGCTCCGTCAGGCGCTCGGCGTAATAGAGCGGGCTCGGGCGGCCGATATAATGGGTGCCGAGCTGCTTCAATTCCGCCTGAAATTCCGGATCGTCCTTTGCCTTGTTCCACTCTTCCTGCAGATCGAGGATCAGAGGCATCAGGGTTTCGGCCACGAAACGGCCCCCATAAATGCCGAAGCGGCCGTCTTCGTCCGGACCGGCGCGGAAGGAATTCGGTTTAGGCGTCTCGTTCAATTTACACTCCCTGTGGTCGTTTCAGGCATACATGCCTGTTCAACCGCATCGAAAAACTCATCGATCATGTCCAGGCTCTTCACGCCCGGTGCACTCTCGACACCGGAGGCGGTATCGACACCCGGCGCCTTCGTCATTTCAAGAGCCTGGCCGACATTGGCCTTATTAAGTCCGCCTGACAGCATGTAGTCGACATTGCCGTCAAGCCAGGTGAGCAGGCCCCAATCGAAGGAAACGCCATTGCCGCCGGGCAGTTCAGACCCTTTTGGCGGCTTGGCATCAAAGAGAAAACGGTCAGCGATGCCGATATAGGCTTCGACCCTCTTCAGGTCATCGGCGGTGCGGACCGACAGTGCCTTGATGACGGGGATCCCGTACATCGCCTTGATGGTCAGCACGCGCTCGGGGCTCTCGCTGCCGTGAAGCTGCAACATGTCCGGTCGCAAAACTGCAACGATTTCATCGAGATCGTCATTGCTCGGATCGACCACGACGGCGACGATCTTCGCCTTGCCGCGAGCCGGTTCCGCAAGCTTGCCGGCAATATCCGGCTCGACATAACGCGGGCTTTTCTGGAAAAAATTGAAGCCGATATGCGTCGCTCCGCGCTTCAATGCGCGCTCGACAGTCTCAGGCGTCTTCAAACCGCAGATCTTGATATCCGGTCTCATGGCAGCGAAGTGACACGAAAAGGGAAAAGAGTCGAGCCAATTTGCAAATGCTCGCCGCATTTAAAGCTGACGCTAATCGAACTCTATCGCGTGCAATTGGCTGCCGTGGCGTTTCAGCCAGGATTTAGCCTCTTCCATGTGCGGGCAAAGCTTCTTGCAGAGCGCCCAGAAGTGCGGACCGTGGTTCATTTCCTTTAGATGCGCGACCTCATGGGCGGCAAGATAATCGATCACCGAAGGCGGCGCCATGACGATGCGCCAGGAGAAGCTCAGATTTCCTTCCGAGGAGCAGGAACCCCAGCGGCTGCGGGTATCTTTCATCGAAATCGAGCGGATCGGCGCCTTGATGGAGCCGGCATGCAGCCGCGACAATCTCTCAAGATCACTGCGCGCCTCTTTCTTGAGGAAGGTCGCGATGCGCCGGCCAATATGTTCCGGCATGCCGCTGACGCGGAGTACCGGTTTGCCGTCCGTCACGACGGCCTCAGTCAGCCCACGCAGGCTGCCTGTGTGCTCGATATGATGTCTGACACCGCGAATGAGAATTTCACCACCGTCGCGCAGGCCGGTATCTGTAGAGAATTTCGCAAGCTTGGTCAGCAGCCAGCCCTGATGGCGATCAAGGAAGGCGTTGACTTCGCGGGCGGCAAGTCCCTTCGGCACCGTCATCTTCAATGCCCGGCCGCCCGGCTCGATACGCAGTGTGATTCGGGTTGCCCGGTCATGCTGCTTGATCGTCAGGGGCATCAGACGGCCGGCGACATCCAGCGTCCGCTTTTCGGGCGGCGCCGGTTTTTTCGTCATACGACGGATCTTCGGGAGCGGGAACATAGGAGTTTTCTATACGATTCGGCAGAAATCCGAACAAAGAAAAACCGGCATCGCAAGCGATGCCGGCCGTAGATTTTCTGTGATCACACTTTACGGCGTCTGGTATTCGGCGACCGGACCATTGTCGTCGCGTCGGCCGTTCTTGCGCTCGCGCATGAAGCGATCGAATTCTTCCTGATCCTTGGCGCGGCGGAGCTCGCGCAGGTAGGAATCGAATTCCTCGCGCATTTCATCGAGCTTGCGGCGCTCCTCCTCGATACGATCGAGCTCGGCCTTGCGCCAATCGTCGAAGGCGACATTACCCGTCGAGAAATGCGGGCGGTGACGACCGTGCGAACGGCGGCAGCCTGCAAAGAAGCCATCCGTTGCCTGGTTAACGTCACGCTTGAAGCCACGCAGCCGCTCGCCGAAAATGATGTAGGCAAGCATGGCCAGCCCCAGAGGCCAGAAGACCATGAAGCCGAGGATCATCAAGGCAACGGTAGCCGGAGTCCAATCCGGGCGAAGCAATGCTGACTGGTTCATCGTGCGGTATCCTCGCGTTCAGCACCCGACAGGATGCCGAGTGCTGAAAAAACAGATGGTTACCGCTGAACCGGCCTTCAAGACGATTTCAGGTTAAATCGAATAAGACCTTGAATCGATGGCATTAAATCAGCGTTTTCTAACTCACGCGGATTTGCCACCTTTTATGACGCGCTGAACCGCCGGTTTCTTCGCTCGCGAATGCTGGCGCGTGAAGGAGACGATACGAGGTGCGATCTCTCGGCGGAAGCGAGAACCGTTGAAGACGCCATAGTGGCCGACATCCGGCTGCAAGTAGTGCATGCGCATATGTTCAGGGATGTTTACGCAGATGGACTGCGCGGCCTGAGTCTGGCCGACGCCGGAGATATCGTCGTTCTCGCCTTCGACCGTCAGCAAAGCCACATTACGGATCACAGCGGGGTCAACGCGCTTGCCGCGATGCATCAATTCGCCCTTCGGCAGCGCGTGTTTCATGAAGACCTGCTCGACCGTCTGCAGATAGAATTCCGCGGTGAGGTCCATGACGGCGAGATATTCATCATAGAAATCGCGGTGCTTTTCCGGTTCGCCGTCGTTCTTCACGAGATGCATGAAGAACTCCTTGTGGGCGATCAGGTGACGGTCGAGGTTCATCGACATGAAGCCGGAAAGCTGCAGGAAACCCGGATAGACGGGGCGCATGAAGCCCGGCTGCGGCCAGGGCACGTTCATGACGACATTGTCGGCAAACCATTCGAGCGGGCGCTCCTTGGCAAGCTTGTTGACGGCCGTCGGATTGATGCGGGTATCGATCGGGCCGCCCATCAGCGTCATCGACGACGGAGCGAGCGGATCCTTGGCCTCTTCCATGATCGCAGCAGCTGCCAGCACCGGCACCGAGGGCTGACAGACCGCGATGACATGCGTGTCATGGCCAAGGAAATGCAGCATCTCGATGACGTAGTCGATGTAATCGGAAAGGTCGAAGGTACCCTCCGTCATCGGCACCATGCGCGCATCGACCCAGTCGGTGATATAGATGTCGGCGTTCGGCAAAAGTGCTTCGACAGTGCCGCGCAGCAGCGTCGCATAGTGGCCGGACATGGGTGCGACGATGAGGATGCGCGGATCGCCATTATGGCCAGCCGGCACATCGCGGGAGAAATGCAGGAGACTGCAGAAGGAGCGCGTCCAGACCACTTCCTCGCGAACCGTAACCTTCTTCCCGTCGATGACGGTCTCATTGAGCCCGAATTCCGGCTTGCCATAACGGCGCGTCGTGCGCTCGAACATTTCGAGGCTGGCCGAAATGGTGCGGCCGATCGGAGTCTGCGAGAAGGGGTTCAGCGGATTGGCATAGGCAAAACGCATCATATCGGCTGCAGCGCGGAAGGGAGCCAACGCTGCATGGTTCAATTCGTAAAGCTGGTAGAACATGAAGGGCGCCACCTTTCTCTATCCGGCAAAGACGGCGCCAATTGAAGGGCACCGGACTCTTTCCGTTAACGCTGGCACATCAACGTAGGCTAACAGGTTTTTGTTGCACAGCAACATAACATTACAGTCCGAAAGAAAAATGCCGGAAAATTGATCCCCGGCATTACCTTGATGCACAAAGTTTAAGCTTTTCAGCCGGAAAAATAGTTAACGATCCGCTACGAAGAGCTGCTTCTGAGTGCCGAGACCTTCGATACCGAGTTCGACGACATCGCCGTCCTTCAGGAAGCGCGGCGGCTTCATGCCCATGCCAACCCCCGGAGGCGTGCCGGTAGAAATGACGTCACCGGGCTGCAGGGACATGAATTGGCTGAGATAGGACACGACGAAAGCGACGCCATAGACCATGGTCTTGGTGGAGCCGTCCTGCATCATCTGCCCGTTGACCTTGAGCCACATGCCGAGGTTCTGCGGGTTCTCGACCTCATCCTTGGTGACGAGCCAGGGGCCGATCGGCCCGAAGGTGTCGCAGGACTTGCCCTTGGTCCACTGGCCGGAACGCTCGGTCTGGAAGGCGCGCTCGGAGACGTCGTTGGAGACGCAGTAGCCGGCGACATAATCCAGGGCCTCGGCTTCGCTCACATATTTCGCGGTTTTGCCGATGACAACACCGAGCTCGACTTCCCAGTCGGTCTTTTCGGAACCGCGCGGGATCTGGACATTGTCGTTCGGGCCGACGATCGCCGACGTTGCCTTCATGAAGATAACGGGCTCGGGCGGCACGGTCGCGCCGGTTTCAGCCGCATGGTCGGAGTAATTCAGGCCGATGCAGATGAATTTGCCGGTGCCGGCAACGCAAGCGCCGATACGGCTGGGCGCCAGTTCCGGCAGGCTCTTCGGATCAAGGGCGGCGATCTTTGCAAGACCTGCCGGCGTGATCGTCTCGCCGCCGATATCGGCGACATGGGCGGAAAGATCGCGGATCTTGCCATCGACATCGAGCAGGGCCGGCTTTTCGCGGCCCGCTTCTCCAACGCGCATCAGCTTCATGAATATCCTCCTCATGGAAAGCGGGGTGCGCCACCTATGAACGAATTATTCATCGGTGTCATTATGCCTTTCTGCACAAGCGGTACGCTCGGCTAGAAAATTTCAGGGCACATTAGAACCACTCCCACCTGTCGGACCTGCTCGGGTTGACGCCGCCTGAGCGTGAATCTTCGCGAGCGTAAGGCTGATTCTACAACTGATCGTGTGTTGGCTGCGACCAAACTGTGCTTGCCAAGCAAGCGAGGACGGAAATATCACTTAAGTGGTCCCACAATGGAATCCCCGTCCATCGCCAACATCCGGAAGCCAGCATGACGAAAGCCAACAGCCGCGAATCCGAATATCCAATCGATCCGATGTTTCTCGACCGTTGGTCACCCCGCGCCTTTACCGGCGAGATCATTGAAGAAGCCCAGCTTCTGACGCTGCTCGATGCAGCGCACTGGGCGCCATCTTCCGCAAACTTGCAGCCATGGCGCTTCCTCTACGCATTGAAAGGCTCCGAGCACTGGGAAGAATTCGTGAGCCTGCTCGTCGAATCCAATCAGGAATGGGCGAAGAATGCCTCGGCACTGATCTTTGTGATCTCGCGCAGCTTCAACGGCGCTCGCAGCGAGGGACGGTCAAGCTACACACACTCTTTCGATGCCGGCACGGCCTGGGGTCACCTTGCCATTCAGGCCCGTATTTCCGGCCTCTATGCTCATGGCATGGGCGGCATCAAGCATGATGAGATCAAGGAAAAGCTTGGGATCCCCGATGGCTATCGCGTCGAAGCCGGCATTGCCGTCGGTCGTATCGCCGACAAGAGCATCCTTTCTGAGCGCAATCGTGAGCGCGAATTTCCGAGCCAGCGCAAGCCGCTCTCGGAGGTCGTCTTCAACGGCCATTTCGTCGGAAACGATTGATTGCAAAATAAAAAGCCCCGCGAGCCCGATGGCTGCAGGGCTTTTTGGTGACCGGTTCGGTCAGATATCGAGGTTGGCGACGCTCAGCGCATTGTCCTGGATGAATTCGCGGCGCGGTTCGACTTCATCGCCCATGAGGCGGGCAAAGAGACCATCGGCATCGGTCGCATCGCTGACCTTGACCTGCAGCAGCGAGCGAACGTTCGGATCGAGCGTCGTTTCCCAGAGCTGCTCGGCATTCATTTCGCCGAGACCCTTGTAGCGCTGCATCGTTAGTCCCTTGCGGCCGCTGGCGAAAATCGCATCAAGAAGAGCGCGCGGGCCGGAAATTTCGACATCGCCATCACGTCGGCTCAGTGCCGGTGGCGTTTGATAAATTTCCTTCATGCGTGGCGTCAACTGATCGATAAGACGGGCATCCTGGGAGCCGATCAATGCCATGTCGAGCACGATGACTTCCTTGACGCCGCGAACCATGCGTTCCAAACGAATGCCGCCCTCGCTGGTGAGGTTACCTTCCCAGCCGCGTTCAGTTTCCTCAGCGATAAGGTCGAGCCGCTTGGCGACTTCGCCCGCCAATTCCAGAGCACGGTCCGCATTGCTGACGAGTTCGGCATTGAGGGCACCGGCGATCGCCGCCTGTTCGACGACGGCACGATTGTAGCGCGAATGCAGATTATCGAGCAGCGCGCGCAGACGCAGGGCATCATGAATGACTTCATTCAGATCCTGCCCGACGCGAACTTCGCCGCTGGCGAGCTTCAGCGCCGCATCTTCCAGCCCCTGGCCGATCAGATAATCTTCCAGCGCTTTTTCATTCTTGACGTATTGCACCGACTTGCCGCGCGAAACCTTATAGAGCGGCGGCTGGGCGATGTAGAGATGGCCACGCTCGATCAGTTCCGGCATCTGGCGGAAGAAAAAGGTAAGCAGCAGTGTGCGGATGTGGGCGCCATCGACGTCGGCATCCGTCATGATGATGATCTTGTGATAGCGCAGTTTCTCGGCATTGAACTCATCCTTGCCGATGCCGGTGCCAAGCGCGGTAATGAGTGTGCCAATTTCCTGGCTCGACAGCATCTTATCGAAGCGGGCACGCTCGACATTCAGGATCTTGCCGCGCAGCGGCAGGATTGCCTGATTTTCACGCGAGCGTCCCTGCTTTGCCGAACCGCCTGCCGAGTCACCCTCGACGAGAAAGACTTCAGACTTGGCTGGATCGCGTTCGGAGCAGTCGGCCAGCTTGCCCGGCAGTGAGGCAATATCCAGCGCACCCTTACGGCGCGTCAGCTCGCGCGCTTTGCGCGCAGCTTCACGGGCGGCAGCGGCTTCGACGACCTTGCCGACGAGAACCTTGGCTTCGCCGGGATGTTCCTCGAGCCAAGTGCTGAGCGCTTCGTTGACCAGGCTTTCGACGACCGGGCGCACTTCCGAGGAAACGAGTTTGTCCTTGGTCTGCGAAGAGAATTTCGGATCCGGCACCTTGACCGAAAGAACCGCCGTGAGGCCTTCGCGGCAGTCGTCGCCCGTCAGCGTCACCTTTTCCTTTTTGGTGATGCCGGATGTGTCGGCATAGGAGGTGATCTGGCGCGTCAGCGCGGCACGGAAGCCTGCCATATGCGTGCCGCCGTCGCGCTGGGGGATGTTGTTGGTGAAGCAGAGCACATTTTCGTGGTAGCTGTCGTTCCACCACATGGCCACTTCAACGGTAATGCCATCTTTTTCGCCGCGGATCGCCACGGGCTTTTCAACGAGCGGCTTCTTGGCGCGGTCGAGATAGGAAACGAAGGCTTCAAGGCCGCCGTCATAGACCATCTCTTCCTGCTTGATATCGGAGTGACGTTTGTCCGTCAGCAGAATGCGAACCCCTGAGTTGAGGAAGGCGAGTTCGCGCAGGCGGTGCTCGAGCGTGCCGTAGTCGAACTCCGTCATCGTGAAGGTTCCTGAGCTCGGCATAAAGCTCACTTCCGTGCCGGTCTCGTTGCCGGCCTCGCCTGTTACCTTCAGAGGGGCATCCGCGACACCATGGGTGAAGCTCATCTCGTGGATCTTGCCCTGGCGACGGATCTTCAATTTCAGCCAGACGGAAAGTGCGTTGACGACCGAAACGCCCACGCCATGCAAACCGCCCGAAACCTTGTAGGAATTCTGGTCGAACTTACCGCCGGCATGGAGCTGGGTCATGATGACTTCAGCTGCCGAAACGCCTTCGCCGCTGTGAATATCGGTTGGAATGCCGCGGCCGTTATCCGTCACGGTCACAGAGCCATCCGGATTGAGCGAGACGGTGACAATGTCGGCGTGGCCGGCCAGCGCTTCATCAATCGCGTTATCGACGACCTCATAGACCATGTGGTGGAGGCCCGAACCGTCGTCAGTATCGCCGATATACATGCCGGGGCGTTTGCGCACGGCATCGAGGCCCTTCAGGACCTTGATGGAGTCTGCGCCATATTCGGTGTTTACGCCGTTTTCCGTCGCGGGTGCATCGGTCATTCTGTCGAGATTTTCCCTGTTGTCGTCAGCAACGGCGCGCCTTGCGAATCACCGGCTTTTTCAATGTTGAATATAGGTTTTTTGCAGCGAGTTCCCAATGGCAAGGTCCTAAAACAAGGCATAAATCAGGGGATTATGACGCTTTTCCGTCCACTTTGCCGCCATTTTCAAGAAGCGCCGATAACCGGGCGATATCGGCGCTGTCAAGGCTGCGGATTCGCTTGGCCAGCCGATTGGCAAAATCGGTGTATTCGGGCGGCAGCCCCGAAGTATCGACGACAACACGCGGATCGGAAGAGCCGGCAACGAGGAAGAGTTCCTCGGCCTCATCCCAGATGATGTTGAAGTAGCCGGCGATGCGCTGCAGCAGATCGAAGCTCGGCATGCCGCGCTTTCCATGCTCGAGTGCCGAGAGATAGGCGGGTGAGACATTGAGCGCCGCCGCCATCTGTTTTTGCGTCACGCCCTTGCGGGCGCGCAGCTTGCGGACTGCTTCAGCAAACGGCGTCATGAGTTTTCCCCGGCACGCCGCGACAGGCGGATATAGAGGGCACCAGCCCCACCGTGATGCTGGGCCGCAGGTTCGTAGGACGAAATCAGAAAACGGAACTCCGGTTTGGAAAACCAGAGCGGCACCGCGCGCTTCAACGCGCCCTCGCTGCCCATGGAGCTGCCCTTGCCGGTAATGACGAGGACATGCCGCATGCCGCGTTCATGCGCACGGATCAGGAAATCGAGCAGGAAGGAATGGGCCTCACTCTGGACCATGCCATGAAGATCGATCCGTGCTTCCAGCGCCAGCTTGCCTTTGGCGATCTTGCGCTTGACCGGCCGCTCCAGCGGATGGTGGACGCCCGAAGACTGTTTTGCGGGTATCTGGGCTACTGCTTGCTGCGGAACCGGTGTGGCCGTCTTCTGCTTCTCCGCCTTTTCTTGTTCGGCGGCCGCTTCAGCCTCCGCCAGGAAGGCATCAAGGGCCGTCAGTTCATCCGTCTTGCCGGGCATAGGCCGGGTACTGCGGGCGACCTTGCCCCAGAGGATTCTCTCGTCTGCGCTGAGCTTGCGGTCCTTCGCCATCAGAGGAACCTCGCTGCAGCGGCATTGGGGATGAGAATTACAAAATCGGCATCGTTGCGTACCGTTCCCGCCAACTCTCCTGCATCATAGCCCGAACCAGTGAAAATATCTCCGCGCGCCGGACCGACAATTGCCGAACCGGTGTCCAGCGCCAGCATCAGTCGTTGAAACGGCTTACCGGCATCAAGGTGTGTCAGGGTTTCGGAACGGATGAAAAATGGAAAACCGAACGTGTGGATCAGGCGGTCGACGGCGAGCGATCGTCCCGCGAGCAGCGGCACTTTTGCAGCGGCGATCGGCCCTGAATTTGCATCGTCGACCGGTACTTCACGAAAGAAAATATAGGACCGGTTATGCCATAGGACTTCGTCGATCTGGTCCGGATGAGCGGCAAGCCATGCACGGATCGCCTGCATCGAAATTTTTGCGCGATCGATCTCGCCGAGGTCGATCAGCAGCTTGCCAATAGCCGAAAATGGATGACCAGCTTTTGCGGCGTAGGTGATGCGGCCAAGTCTGCCATCCGGATAGCGCAGCCGGGCAGCGCCCTGCACATGGACAAAGAAAAGATCGACCTTTGAATTTACCCAGGCGATCTCGAGACCACGGCCTTCCAGATAGCCCTGATCGATGTCGCGGCGATCCGGATAGGCATCGATCAGCCCGTCCCGCACACGCCCGAATGCGTAGGAACTATCGAGATTGCCTGGACGATTTTGATCGTCGAGGTCGATAAGATCCTCCGGTCGCCGGTAGATCGGAAACCGATAGGTCGCGTCCCGTCTGTCGGAAACTTCGATTTCGGGTTCGTAGAAGGCGGTGACGAAACCGCTAGCGCCGTCGGCCCGGACAATCCGAAATGGCTGACAGTACTTCTCAAAAAAGGCGCGTGCTTCCTCCGCTGAAGACGGGCGAAACGCCTCTGCTTCCTCCAGCAATGGAAGTAGGTCAGCTGAACTCAGCCCCAGCGACCCCATATGATAGGGTTTGGTTTCGGAAATATAGCGGCGACAGGCAGCCATGACTTCAAAAAGGCTGGAGGGATCGTCATCCCTCCAGCCTTTCAATGCGTCGAAACTGACTGCCTGAAGGGCGAAGCCTACTGCGTCACTCATGTTCCGATTCGGTCGCGACGAGTTTCCAGTTGGGGTCGCGCGAGCGCGTATCGCGAGCGAAGGTCCAGAGATCGTTGACCTCGGCGACATTTTCGGCGTCGCCATCGATCAGCACGTCGCTCTTGTCGTAGGTCGCTGAGATCAGCTGGCTGATGATGCGCACAGTGATTTGCGCCTCGCTGCCCTTGGTCTCGGCATGCGTGATCTCAGCCTTGTCAATGCCCACGAAGGTGGACTTCATCTTCTCGCCCTTGTTTTCGCGATCGCTGATCGCCGCATCAAAGCCGTCATAGACCTCCCGGGATAGAAGATTCTTCAGCGTTTTGCGGTCGCCATCAGCAAAGGCCATGACGATCATCTCGTAGGCCATGCGGGCGCCATTCAAGAATTCCTTCGGGTCGAAGGAGGCATCGGCTCTGCTGAGCGCGCGCAGCGATTCGTTCAGCGGCGTGCCGGCTGGTGCGAAAGCATCGATGGCAGAGAAGCGGTCTTCCTCTTCCCCGTTCACATCGCGCCGCGGCAGGGTTACGACCTTGCCGACATCGGCCGTATCGTTCTGCGCGGCGTCCCGTGGCGTATAGAGATCACGCGGCGGCTTCTCATTTCCGGTGCGGCGTCCAAGAACGGACCGAAGCTGAAAGAAAATCAGCACCGCCGCCACCAGAAAAAATAAAGTGATGAAGTCGTTTGAACTCATATCCCGCCGTTCGCTGTTAACATCCCTGATTTCTAACCCCATATAGTCCGGCTATACGAATGATTCAAATCATGGCTGGTTCTTGGCCAGTGCCAAGAGGAGCCCGGGGCACCCGGGAGAAAGAGATGCGTTTTTCCATGCTCCCGGTTTTTGCGCTGCTTCTGCCGCTTGCCGAAATTGCGGGTTTCGTGATTGTCGGCCGCGCAGTCGGACTTGCTGCGACGCTGGCGCTTGTCGTGCTGGGCTTTGTCCTCGGCTCGTTCCTCTTGCGCCGGCAAGGTATCAGCATCCTGCGTCGCATGTCGGCCGAAGGGCGCAACGGTACCATGCCCGGACGGGAATTGCTCAATCCGGCGATGACCGTAATCGCCGCGCTGCTCTTCATCATCCCGGGCTTTCTCTCGGATATCCTGGCGATCCTGCTTCTTATTCCGCAGGTTCGAAACCTGTTTTGGCGGTCGATTGCAAAGCGTTTCGTTGTGGTCGACCCCGGCAGTAGGGGCTTTTCCTCATCCTCGCATCCGGATTTTCAGAGCCGGTCGGGCAAGCCAGGCGATTCAAAGGTGGTCGATCTTGATGAAGAGGACTATCATCGGCAACCGAACGGAAAGTCACCCTGGTCCCGCAAAAGGCTCGGCGACTAGGCCGAGGCACGCTAACTGCCCAGAGGCCCAGGGTTGTAAGCCCCTCCCCGAAATGTTAGATGGCGGCACCATCCAATGCCCCTCGAGGAAAAGCCCATGGCAGACGACAACAACAGCAACGGCGCAGCGAGCCCGACCCTTTCGATCCTTGCCCAGTACGTAAAGGATCTTTCCTTCGAAAACCCGGGCGCACCCCGCTCCCTTCAGGCCCGCGACAAGGCACCGGCGATCAACATCAATGTGAACGTCAATGCCAATCCGCTGTCCGAAACGGATTTCGATGTCGTGCTTTCGCTGATCGCTGAAGCCAAGGAAGGCGACAAGACGGTCTTCCATACCGAGCTCGTCTACGGCGGCGTCTTCCGCGTTGCCGGCTTCCCCCAGGAGCACATGCTGCCGGTTCTCTTCATCGAGTGCCCGCGCATGCTCTTCCCGTTTGCCCGCCAGATCGTTGCCGACGTCACGCGCAATGGCGGCTTCCCGCCGCTTATGATCGACCCGATCGATTTCGCACAGATGTTTGCACAACGCGTTGCCGAAGAACAGGCCCGCTCCAAGGTTCAGGCCGTTCCGAACTAAGCCGATCTTTACAGGCACTCGAAATCAAATGCCCGGGTGACACCCGGGCATTTTTATTTTTAGTTGAGCTGACCATATTTCGACCAGACGGCCTTTTGACCGAGTTTGGCGATCAGGGCCGCATGAGCCTCGGCTTCCGCTTCGCTCAATCGCGGCGCCAGCGGCCGCGGTCTCTCCATGATGGCAGCGACCACGACTTCTTCCACCTCGGCATTGTCCTTGCTCTGGCTCGCAGATCCTGCGACGCCGAGCCCCAATGCGGCCTGCCGGCCGCCAATCATCTCGATATAGACTTCAGCAAGAAGTTCGGAGTCGAGAAGCGCGCCGTGTTTGGTGCGGTGCGAGTTGTCGATCCCGTAACGGCGGCAGAGAGCGTCGAGCGAGTTCGGTCCCATTGGATGCTTGCGACGGGCAAGCGAGAGCGTGTCGACGACGCGATCCGGCAGTATCGGCGGCAGGCCGAGCCTGGCAAGTTCGGCGTTCACAAAGCCCATATCGAAAGTGGCGTTATGGGCGATCCACTTGCCATCGCCGAAGAATTCCAGGATCTGCTCGACAACCTCGGCGAAAGCCGGCTTGTCCTTCAGAAATTCGTCGGTGATGCCGTGGACGGCGAGCGCGTCCGGGTGAACCTTCTGATCACCCGGATTGACGAAAAGGTGAAGCGTCCTTCCTGTCGGAAAATGATTGAAGAGTTCGATGCCGCCGATTTCGATAATGCGGTCCATGCGGTTGTCGAGGCCGGTGGTTTCCGTATCGAAAATGATTTCACGCATTCGGGACTTATTCCTTCGTTATCCGCTTCTTCAAGTCGGCGACGATATCTGCCACTTGTTCTCTCGTTGTCTCTATGGGGTGGCTGCTATCCACGATGTAGTCGGCCCGACGGCGTTTCTCCTCATCCGACATCTGGCGGGAGAGAATCATATTGAATTTTTCTTCCGTCATGTTCGGGCGCGCAAGCACCCTCTCCCGTTGAATCTGTGGATCGGCGCTGACAACGACAACGACATCCACTCTTTGATCGGCGCCGGTTTCAAAAAGCAGAGGGATGTCGAGCACCACCATGTCTGTCCCTGCCTTTTTCTGCCGTGCCAGGAATTCATTCTCCCGCTTGCGCACCAGGGGATGAACAATCTTTTCCAGCCGCTTGAAGCCGGCTGGATCTCGAGCAAGTTGCCGCCCAAGTTCCTGACGGTCGACAACACCGTTTTTCATCGTGCCGGGGAAAGCCGCATCGACCAGAGGTGCCGCCTCGCCTGCATAGAGATCATGCACGACAGCATCCGAATCGTTGACCGCGACACCGGCTTCAGCAAAGAGCTTCGCCGCCGTCGACTTGCCCATTCCGATGGAGCCGGTAAGGCCGATCTTCAGCATCAGTGTTTATCCATGTCCGCGATGATGAGGGCTCGCAGTGTTTCATCGACGACAGGCCGCCTGCCGAACCACTTTTCAAATCCAGGTACCGCCTGATGCAAAAGCATACCGAGGCCATCGACGATCGCAAATCCCTGTTCTTCTGCCTGGGCGAGGATCGGTGTTTTCAAGGGCACGTAGACGATATCGGTAACGACCGCGTCGGAACGCATCGGGGAGAAATCGATTGCGGGTGCCGCCTCCCCGTCCATGCCGAGAGAGGTGGTGTTGATGAACAGCCCTGCTCCGGTCATTACTTCGGCGAGTGCTGCGGTCGGATGTGCGTGGACCTTTGGGCCGAAGCGGTCGGCCAGTTCCTGCGCCCGCTCGACTGTACGGTTGACGACGTGGATTTCTTTGAAGCCGCGGTCGCGGGCCGCCTGGATGACAGCGCGACTCGCGCCGCCGGCGCCGAAGACGACGACCCGGTCATGCCGGTCCCATCCGGGGTGGCGTTCATCGAGATTGGCGGTAAAGCCGCGGCCGTCGGTGTTGGTCGCAAGAAGTTTTCCATCCTCCAGCCATAGCGTATTCGATGCGCCGAGTTCTTCTGAAAGCTCGTCCGGTTGGTCGGCCAGCTTGAACGCCATCTCCTTATGCGGAAGCGTGACATTGCCGCCAACGAAACCGGCACTACCGTTCCTTAACGAGACGATGAAATCTGCAAAACTTTCAGGGGCGACCTCGTACGCTTGGTAGCTGCCAGGCAGATCGAGCGTCTTCAGCCAGTAGCCGTGGATCAATGGTGAGCGCGAGTGTTTGACGGGAAAGCCAGTGACAAACGCTTTCGGCCCATGTGTTTCACGTGAATCATCCATCAATCGCATCCAGCTCCCGGAGTTTTGCGAGAAGAGGCAACATCGGCAGACCGAGGATCGTGAAATAATCTCCATCGATCTTCTCGAACAGTTGAATTCCCTCACCTTCAAGCTGATAGGCACCGACGCTTGCCAGAGCCTTTGGTCCCACGCGCTTTAAATGGCGCGCGATAAAATCATCGGTCAGCGGACGCATCGTCAGTTCCGCGTGCGCTACATGCCGCCACAAGACTTCGCCATCTCTGACAATCGCAACCGCGCTGTTCAACCGATGTGTTCTGCCGCCGAGCATGCTCAGATGACTGGCAGCGTCCGCCATATCCTTCGGTTTGTGAAAGACCCGAGCGGCGAGCGACATCGTCTGGTCCGAGCCGATGACGAGCGCCCCTTTAAAGCGCTGGCTGACCTCATCCGCCTTCGCTTCGGCAAGAACAAGCGCCACCTCATCCGGCGTGGCGCCCGATTTTTCCAGAGGTGCCTCGATCGCCCGTTCATCGACATGAGCGGCATGCGCTTCGAAGGCCAGACCTGCATTTTCCATCAGCATCCGCCGGAATGGGCTTAATGATGCGAGCACGAGCTTTGGTGTCATTCCAGGTCCTCGGGAGCGATTCGATCGTTCAGCGCTTAACGCAGCTTCGGACGCAGGGCAACGATAGCCGCTGCCGTTTCCTCGATCGAGCGCCGGGTGACGTCGATCATTGGCCAGTTGTGGCGAGCGCAAAGAGATCGCGCATATTTCAGCTCCTCCGAGATTGCTGCGCGGTCGGTATAGTGCTCCCGGTCGAAACCTTGCGTCGATCCGAGCAGACGATTTTCGCGCACCTGAGAAATCCGATCCGTGGTGGCGATGAGGCAGACGATCAGCGGTTTCGTCGCCGTCGCCAATGCATCAGGCAAAGGCACACCATAAACGATCGGGATATTCGCAGTCTTGATGCCACGGTTTGCGAGATAGATGCTGGTCGGTGTCTTCGACGTGCGGCTGATGCCGACGATGACAACATCGGCTTCATTGTAATCCTCCGGCATCTGACCGTCGTCATGGTCCATGGTGAAATTCAGCGCTTCGATGCGCGCGAAATAGCCGGCATTCATCACGTGCTGAGCGCCGACCCGCCTTCTGGAGGGAGCGCCGAGATAGATCTGGAACGCGCCGATGACAGGCTCCAGAACATTGACCGAGGCAACGCCCATTTCCGCGCAGCGTTCATCAATGATGCTGGCAAGCTCCGGATCAACGATCGTGTAGAGAACAATGCCAGGTTCGTTATCGATCGCCTGAAGCACAGGCATCAGCTGCTTGCGGTTCCGGATCAGCGGATAGACATGTTCGATCGGCTGAGAAGACTTGAACTGAGCCGAGGCGGCTCGGCCGGCGGAGATCAGAGTCTCTCCGGTCGAGTCAGAAATCAGATGCAGATGGAAGAAGTTCGTTCTGTTCTCCACGCTATTTTCCGCTGCCTGTTGAAAAGACTGGACAGGGAAGAGCTAATGGCGTGGCCGGGATCGAGGCAAGGGAAAACATGCCTCCTTATCCACATCCGGAATTCTCGGAGGCCGTCTCAGAGGCGCTTGTGGAGTATGGGGATAGTGATCATGCTTCTCGAAGCGATGCACAGCTTGTCCACAGGATAGGTGATGAGATGAATTCCTGGAACCTTCTGGAATTCCTGCGGTATTCGAATTTTCTATTGCTTTAAACGCAAATATACGAATTTCGATTCCCATCAACCCCACGTGCGTGACAAATCGCGCCGGCAGTGGATGGATTTTAATCCTTGATAGACACCGACTCTAAGAAATAGAAACCTTTTAAAATATCTTTGGATTTTTATAGGGAAGAAGCGCTTGAGTGAAACGCGCCGGAAAATCATGCGGGTTCTTGATGGCGAGACCCTTACGCCCCCTCCCCTCTGGCTCATGAGACAGGCAGGGCGCTATCTGCCTGAGTACAGGGAAACACGCGCCAAAGCGGGAAGTTTCCTCGATCTCTGTTATTCACCTGATCATGCCGTCGAGGTCACACTTCAACCGATACGTCGCTATGGCTTTGACGCAGCTATCCTGTTTTCCGACATCCTGGTCATCCCTGATGCGATGAAGCGCAATGTGCGCTTTACCGAGGGGCATGGTCCTGAAATGGATCCGATCGACGAGACGGGCATCGCGGTTCTGAATGGAGAAAACGTTGTCGATTACCTGCAGCCAGTCCTTGAGACGGTGAAGCGTCTGAGGAATGAGTTGCCCTCCGAGACAACCCTCCTTGGTTTCTGCGGCGCGCCCTGGACGGTAGCGACCTATATGATTGCCGGTCACGGCACGCCGGATCAGGCGCCTGCTCGCCTCTTCGCCTACAAGCATCCGCGCGCCTTCGAACACCTGCTGATGCTGCTTGCGGATGTCTCCGCCGACTATCTGGTGGCACAAATCGATGCGGGCGCTGATGCGGTGCAGATCTTCGATTCCTGGGCGGGTGTTCTCGGCGAGAAGGAATTTGAAGCTTTCGCAATCCGTCCCGTGGCGCGGATGATCGCGTCGATCAGAGCGCGGCGACCACAGGCGCGGATCATCGCCTTTGCCAAAGGTGCAGGCTACATGCTTAAGACTTACCGGCAGAAGACCGGAGCAGATGCCATCGGGCTCGACTGGTCCGTACCACTCGCCTTTGCGGCCGAGTTGCAGAAGGACGGACCAGTGCAGGGCAATCTCGATCCGATGCGTGTCGTGGCCGGCGGTCACTCGCTGGAGGAAGGTATCGATGACGTTCTTCAGGCGCTCGGAAACGGACCGCTGATCTTCAATCTCGGTCATGGCATCACGCCGCAAGCGGATCCGGAGAATGTGCGCCTTCTCGTGGAACGCGTGCGTGGCACGGGGGCTGCGTGATGGAAAAACAGACGGATCAAAAACCGGGTGCCTATGCCCGCCGGCGTGCGCATTTTGCGCTCGCCTTCTTCGCTCTTCTGGCTGTCGGGCTTTTCGTCTGGAACCCTGATAATCTCTATCTCTGGATCAAGGCCCTCCATATCATCGCCGTGATCTCGTGGATGGCCGGGCTTTTCTACATGCCCCGCCTTTTCATCTACCACACGGATGCGGAACCTGGTTCGGTTCAATCCGAGACCTTCAAGGTGATGGAGCGCCGGCTGCTCAAGATCATCATGAACCCGGCGATGATGCTGACCTGGATCCTTGGTCTTTATCTCGCCTGGTCAGTCTATGATTTTCAGGGAGGCTGGCTACATGCGAAGATCGGGTTGGTTGTTCTCCTGACCATCGTCCATGTCTTCTTCAGCAGAGCTGTGCGGGCGTTTGAACGGGATGAAAACCGTCGCTCGGCGCGTTACTGGCGCTTCATGAACGAGGCGCCAACGGCACTGATGATCCTCATCGTCATCCTGGTGGTAGTGAAACCTTTTTGAGACCCAGGAGTTGCCGAGGTTAAATTTCAGACATTTTAAGCAGCCCCCTTGCGGGCCGGGTTCTGACTCGCTATTTTCCGGCCATCTCATCTTCGTGGCATGTGTGTAGAGTTCAGTCGCCTGCGAGCCCCTTTCGCAGTACCGAATACGACCCAACATCGCCTTTCCCCTTATAAAATAACGAGTATTGGTCACTTCATGGCTGAAATGAAGCTTCAGGAACTTAAGAGTAAATCCCCAACGGATCTTCTGGCTTTTGCCGAATCGCTCGAGGTCGAGAATGCGAGCACGATGCGAAAGCAGGAGCTCATGTTTGCAATCCTCAAGGTTCTTGCCAGCCAGGATATCGAAATCATCGGCGAAGGCGTCGTTGAAGTCCTGCAGGATGGTTTCGGGTTTCTGCGCTCCGCAAATGCCAACTATCTGCCCGGCCCGGACGATATCTACATCTCTCCCTCCCAGATCCGCCGCTTCTCTCTGAAGACCGGCGATACGGTCGAGGGTCCGATCCGCGGTCCGAAGGAAGGCGAACGCTATTTCGCGCTTCTCAAGGTCAACACAATCAATTTCGACGATCCCGAAAAGATCCGTCATAAGGTTCACTTCGACAACCTGACGCCGCTCTATCCGAACGAGCGTTTCAAGATGGAACTGGATGTTCCAACTTCGAAGGATCTTTCGCCCCGCGTGATCGATCTCGTGGCGCCTCTCGGCAAGGGTCAGCGCGGTCTGATCGTTGCTCCACCACGCACAGGTAAAACGGTTCTCCTCCAGAACATCGCTCACTCGATCACGGCCAACCATCCGGAATGCTATCTAATCGTGCTGCTGATTGATGAACGTCCGGAAGAAGTCACGGATATGCAGCGTTCGGTCCGCGGCGAAGTCATCTCTTCCACATTCGACGAGCCGGCGGTTCGGCACGTGCAGGTCGCCGAAATGGTGATCGAAAAGGCCAAGCGTCTCGTGGAACACGGTCGGGACGTTGTAATCCTGCTCGATTCCATCACCCGCCTTGGTCGCGCCTACAATACCGTCGTTCCTTCATCGGGTAAGGTTCTGACCGGTGGTGTCGACGCCAATGCGCTCCAGCGCCCCAAGCGCTTCTTCGGTGCTGCACGCAACATTGAAGAGGGTGGTTCGCTGACCATCATCGCAACGGCTCTCATCGACACGGGTAGCCGTATGGACGAAGTCATCTTCGAAGAATTCAAGGGTACCGGCAACTCTGAAATCGTTCTCGATCGTAAGGTTGCCGACAAGCGTATCTTCCCGGCCATGGATATCCTCAAGTCTGGCACGCGTAAGGAGGACCTGCTCGTCCCGCGCCAGGATCTGCAGAAGATCTTCGTTCTGCGCCGTATCCTCGCCCCGATGGGAACGACGGATGCGATTGAATTCCTCATCGACAAGCTGAAACAGACGAAGAATAATGGTGACTTCTTCGACTCGATGAATACCTGATTATTAGCCGGATTCCTCAAGTTGGGGCTGGTGAGTCGTTTACACGACCCGCCAGCCTTTTCTGTTTCGATTGATTCGGAAACGAACCGATAGGCCGAACACGATATGGAAACGTGGAATGACACCATATTTGCGCTTTCGAGTGGCACTCCGCCGTCAGGTGTGTCGGTTTTTCGTGTCAGTGGTCCGCAGACCTGTCTTATCCTGGAGGCGTTAATTGGTGGGATTCCATCACCGCGAACCGCCGCTTACCGAACGATTCGGACTCGGAACGGTTTTCCCATTGATGCCGGGCTAGTTCTTTTCTTTCCTGGTCCGGCCTCCTTTACCGGCGAGGACTCCGCCGAATTCCAGGTCCACGGTTCGAAAGCGGTTGTATCGGCTCTATCGAGAGAATTGGCGACGTTTTCCGGGACCAGACTAGCAACGGAAGGCGAATTCAGCCGCCGCGCCTTTGAAAACGGTAAGCTTGATCTCGTCGAAATCGAAGGATTAGCGGACCTTATTGCGGCCGAGACGGAAATGCAGCGTCGTCTGGCGCTGGAGCAAAGCTCGGGTGGTCTGTCTCGCCTATATGATTCGTGGGCGGAACGAATTACGCGCTCGCGCGCCTTGCTCGAAGCCGAACTGGATTTCCCGGACGAGGATGACGTCCCTGGCTCTGTCTCCGATCAGATCTGGGTGTCACTATCGGAGCTTCGAATAGAGATCGAGGATCATCTTTCCCATGCCGATATGGGGGAGATTGTACGGGATGGTTTTAAAGTTGTTATTGCAGGGGCGCCCAATGCCGGTAAATCCAGCTTGATGAACTGGTTTGCGCAGAGGGACGTGGCAATTGTTACCGATATAGCTGGCACTACACGTGACGTGCTTCATGTCGACATCAACCTGAATGGTTATCTGGTCAAGCTTTATGACACCGCGGGTTTGCGAGACACAGCTGATATTGTGGAGCGGGAAGGTATCAAGAGAGCGCAACTGGCATTGAATAACGCTGATCTAGTGCTCTTCCTGACCGATATGGGGTCGCCGACGCCGATAGATTCTGTCGACTTGGAACGAGCTCCTTCGCATGTTATTGTTGGCACCAAGCGGGACTTATATCCTTCAGTTGTTTCATACGACCTTCAGATTTCTACAAAGACGGGTGAAGGCCTTCCGGAACTTCGGGATTTTGTTTCTTCCTTCATCGAACAGAAGTTTAAGGGGCTGTCTTTATCTATTCCGACGCGGGAGCGGCATAAGGATTCGCTTCTAAAATGCTTGAGCGCCTTATCGGCGGCAATCGATGAGGTAGAACAAAACCTGGAAATCAGGGCGGAATCGCTTAGGCTTGCCAGTGATCATCTTGGGCGTATTACTGGACGGGTCGACGTTGAGGATCTTCTTGGCGTCATCTTTTCGGAGTTTTGTATCGGAAAATGATTCACGTGGAACACGCAGGGCGCGGGTTTCACGTGAAACCTTTTGTGGAGTAGCGCATGAGCGCGAGTAGTTATGATGTTATCGTGATAGGAGGCGGTCACGCCGGGTCGGAAGCGGCCTCGGCGGCTGCGAGAATGGGCGCGAAAACCGCCTTGATCACGCATCGGCGCGACACGATCGGCGTCATGTCCTGTAATCCTGCCATTGGCGGTCTTGGCAAGGGCCATCTTGTTCGCGAAATTGACGCAATGGATGGTCTTATGGGTCGTATCGCTGATGCCGCGGGTATCCAGTTTCGTATGCTGAATAGGAAGAAGGGTGCAGCGGTTCGTGGCCCGCGCACTCAAGCGGATCGCAAGCTCTATCGCCTCGCGATGTTGGATGCCATTGAAGCAATCGACCACCTTGATGTGATCGAAGGAGACGCGGTTGATTTGGATATCAAAAACAATCGAGTCGCTGGCGTAATGATGAAAGACGGACGACTCATCGGGAGCCCGTCCGTGGTGATTACGACAGGCACGTTCCTTCGCGGACTTATCCATATAGGAAATGCGAAGACACCTGCCGGCCGCACCGGCGAACCACCTTCGATCGGGCTTTCAACGACATTCCTTCGATTGGGTTTGAAGCTGGGGCGCCTTAAAACCGGGACTCCGGCCCGTCTGAACGGAAAAACGATTGACTGGAAATCCGTTGGTCGTCAGGCTGCTGATGAGGAGTTGGTTCCGTTCTCCTTCATGACAGATCGGATCGTGAATCCGCAGGTCGAATGCGGTGTAACGCGAACAACAGAGGCGACACACCGCATCATCGTCGATAATTTGCAAAAATCGGCGATGTATTCCGGCCAGATCGAAGGTGTCGGTCCGCGATATTGCCCCTCGATCGAAGACAAGCTCGTCAAATTTGGCGAGAGAGACGGGCATCAGATCTTCTTGGAGCCGGAAGGGCTTGACGACAGTACCGTATATCCAAATGGGATTTCGACATCCCTGCCGGCCGACGTTCAAACCGCGTTCATCAGGACGATACCCGGCCTTGAACACGTCGAAATATTGCATCCTGGTTACGCTATTGAATATGATCATGTCGATCCGCGGGAGTTGACGGCAGCACTTGAAGTAAAAAAACTTCCGGGTCTTTTCTTGGCTGGGCAAATCAACGGAACGACAGGTTATGAGGAAGCCGGCGCCCAAGGTCTCGCCGCGGGTCTCAACGCAGCGTTGTCGAGCGGCAATTCCAAACCTTTTATCTTCAGTCGCACGAACTCTTATATTGGCGTTATGATTGATGATCTGACCATGCGGGGCGTCACGGAACCGTATCGTATGTTCACATCCCGCGCGGAATATCGGTTGACGCTTCGCGCAGACAATGCCGATGCGAGGCTTACGCCAGAGGCAGTCGAACTTGGGTGTGTGTCCAGTGAGCGCCAGGCGCGTTTTGCGGCATATCAAAACGAGCTGGAGAACGCTCGAACGCTGCTTCAGTCTTTTTCCGTCACGCCGAATGAAGCGCGTAAAGCGGGACTTAACCTCAACCTGGATGGTCAGCGCCGAACCGCTTATGAACTCCTTTCCTATCCCGAATATACGTTTTCCCAGTTGGAGCAGGTGTGGGGAGGTCTAAGATCTTTCTCGAAGAAAGTCGCTGAGGCCTTGGAGATCGAGGCGATCTATTCTGTTTACATGGATCGCCAGGCAGCAGCCATCGAGACGCAGCGACGGGATGAGGCACGCTTGATTCCGGAGGACTTCAACTACAGTAGCCTTTCGGGACTCTCGAACGAGTTGAAGAATAAGCTCAACTTGCAGAAGCCTGCCAACATTGCTCAGGCTTTGAAGGTGGAAGGCATGACACCAGCAGCGATTTCGCTCTTGCTGGTGCATTTGCGCCGTGAAGAAAGTATTCGTAGTCAGGTTGCATAACGGCTGCAAGATTTGAGAGTCTTCGAGAATGGAATTAAACGGATTGCGTGTTTCACGTGAAACACAGGAACGTCTGCAACATTTCGCAGAGCTCTTCACCAAATGGGCCAAGGCGATCAACCTTGTCGCGCCTTCCACCATGGGTGATATTTGGAGCCGGCATATCGCGGATAGTGCGCAGATATTTCAGATCTCTCCTCACCCGCAGACCTGGATCGACCTCGGGAGCGGCGGTGGCTTTCCGGGTGTGATTACCGCGATTTTTCTCACCGAACAGCAGCAAGGCTGGGTTCACTTGGTGGAGAGCAATAATAAGAAGGCGGCATTTCTGCGAACCGCTTTGCGAGAAACTGGCGCGCGCGGTGAAGTACATGCCGTCAGGATCGAGGATGCGCCGGTAGCAATAGCTGCTTGCGATGCTATCTCCGCCCGCGCGCTGGCGGATCTCGATAAGCTGATTGAATACGCGGCGCCATGGATGGCTGGAAAAGAAAAGAATCGCGCATATTTTCACAAAGGCCGGGATTACCGGAGAGAGATCCAGAAAGCACATGGTCGTTGGACCTTTGATCTGCTAGAACACAATAGCGCTGTTGAGCAAGATTCTGTCATTCTCGAAATATCAAATCTCCAGCGCCTGGTTTAAAGAAGCGGATATTGCGGCAATGGCTGGCGAACGTAATCGGATTATCACCATCGCAAATCAAAAGGGTGGCGTCGGCAAGACGACCACTGCTATCAATTTGGCAACCGCTCTTGCCGCCATTGGCGAGCGCGTGCTGATTATCGATCTGGATCCACAGGGCAATGCAAGCACTGGTTTGGGTATTGATCGACGCAATCGTAAGCTTTCCTCTTATGATCTAATGGTCGGCGGAGCTGGCGTCGGTGAGGTCGCGTTGGAGACCGCGGTTCCCAATCTTTTTATCGTGCCGTCGACAATGGATCTCCTCGGAGTGGAGATGGAGATCTCCCAGCAGAGCGATCGCGTCTTCAAGCTCAAAAAAGCATTGTCTTCTTCCGAAGCGGTGTCTTTTTCTTATATCCTTCTCGACTGCCCGCCTTCTTTCAACTTGCTGACGATGAATGCCATGGCGGCTGCACATTCCGTGCTAGTACCGCTGCAGTGCGAGTTCTTCGCCCTTGAAGGTTTGAGCCAGCTTCTGGAGACCGTCAACCAGGTTCGCCGAACGGTCAATCCGCAGCTCGACATCCAAGGCATCGTGCTGACGATGTTCGACGCTCGTAATAATCTGGCGCAGCAGGTCGTCAATGACGTGCGGACTCACCTTGGTGAGAAAGTCTATCACACGCTTATCCCACGTAATGTCCGTGTTTCAGAGGCACCCTCATACGGCAAGCCGGCAATTCTCTACGATCTTAAGTGCGCCGGCAGTCAGGCCTATCTGCAGCTCGCATCGGAAGTTATCCAGCGAGAGCGGCAGAGGCTGGCCGCTTGAAGAGTGCATGACAGAGTAAGCGAGTTTGGACATGAATGACGATACATCGAAAAGACGGCTTGGTCGTGGTCTCGCGGCCCTGATAGGTGAAATGGATCAGCCTGTTCCGGTTGAGGCGGAGCGGCCTACGGTCAGCGCCGACCGGATGATCCCTATCGAGTTCGTCACCCGTAACCCTCGTAATCCTCGTCGTTTCTTCGATGATGCTGAACTTCACGATCTTGCGAGTTCGATCCGCCAGCACGGTATCGTGCAGCCGATCGTCGTCAGGACGCTGGGGCGGGACCGCTATGAAATCATAGCCGGCGAAAGACGTTGGCGGGCGGCGCAGTTGGCCGGTTTGATCGAAATCCCCGTTATTATCAGGGATGTTGATGACAAGACAGCGCTGGAAATTGCGATCGTTGAGAACGTCCAGCGCTCCGATCTCAATGCTCTCGAAGAGGCGCTCGGCTATGAACAGCTCATTGCCGAATATGGATATACCCAGAACGATCTCGGTGAGATTATTGGCAAGAGCCGCAGCCATGTTGCAAATTCGTTGCGCCTATTGAAGCTGCCCGAACCAGTTCGGGACATGTTGGCCGCCGGAAGCCTTTCCGCGGGCCATGCGCGTGCGCTGGTTTCGACATCAGATCCCTCCGCACTCGCGCGTACGATTGTTTCCAAGGGCATGTCAGTGCGCGATGCGGAGAAGCTTGCACAGAACGACATTAAGGCTCAGTCAGAGCCGCAGGCGCCGGTTCAAAGGAGCCAGAAGGATTCCGATACGTTGGCTCTGGAGCGCACGCTGTCGGATACGCTCGGGCTCGATGTCTCTATCAATCACAAGGCCAGCGGTGGTCAGATCCGCATCTTCTATAAGTCCCTGGAGCAGCTCGAGGAAGTCTGCCGGCTTCTGGAGCGTCGCTGATCAGCCTTGAGGGCGTCTTGCCGACTGCAGTGTCGTGGAGAGCAGCGTCTGCATGGCGATGCTGTCTTCCAATATCTGACGCTGCCTGGTTTGCAGGACAGCTGCCTGCAGGCGTTTTGTTTCACGCGAAATGGCCTCCGCGCTCCAGCTCTTTAATGATTGTTCTATAATCGGCTTGCGACGGAAGTGAAGGTGCCTACCCTGCGTCTGCATAATTTGCGCAGCGGGCAGTTTCTTCTCGTCCATTTCCGCGCGCATCGTATCGAGAAGCTGAAACTGTCGAAGGCAAGCTTGCAGAACCAGGAAGACTGAGGTCTTGGAGCTGGTGATTTTCTGCATCGCATGCAGGAAGCTGTCACTGTTACCGCTCAATATCGCGTCAACGGCATCATCGACCGAAATCGCACTGGCATCGCCAATTATTTCGGTAACGTGATGACCCTCGATCGTTCCCATGCCTCGGCAATAGAGCGCCAGTTTGCGAATTTCATTTCTGGAAGCAATTCTGTCGCCGCCGATCAGCGCGACGAGAGCTTGCCTGGCAGCAGGGGTTATACCCAACCCTTCGGCGGAAAGTTCATTGTCGATCAGTGCGTTCAGCGCTCGGCCGTCGTCGGCATAGCAGGGGATGGCGACTGCTGCGCTACGAGCAGCCTCAACCGTCTTACGTAAGGCTGCCCCCTTTTTCAGGTCGCCTGCTTCGATGATGATACTGGCCGCTTCAAGGGACGCGCCGGCCAGAAATCCGACAGTGTCGACGAGATATTTCTCGTTTGTGGCACCCTTTACCCATATCAGCTTTTCACCGCCGAAAAGACCGATAGATTGGGCTTCGTCAACCAGTCGGCCAGGCTCTTTTTGTAAATCGCCGACATCGAGCTTGGTGACAGAGAACGGATCGCTCTGATCTATGCCACTCTTTGCAGCGATCATACCGGCGCGCTCGGAAACGAGTCCACGGTCCGGGCCGTAGATCAGGTAGATGCGGTACAGGCGAGCGGATTTCTGCAGAAACCCTTCAAACTCATGGGATTTGATCTCCGCCACCCTACCGCTCCCTTAGCGGCTGAGCGCGGCGGCGATATCTGCTCCCACGAATTCGGCCGCCTGATTGGCAGCGCGATTTTCGGCATCACGGATAGCCCGCTGCTTCGCAAATTCCTGTCTCGGGAAGTCGACCAGCGCCGTCGCTTCGCGTCTGCCCGCTTTGATCACTTGATTGTCTTTGGTGGTACGCAAAGTGTAGCTGACCGAGACCGTCGCGCGACCTGCGCGAGATGTATCCGAGGACTGAACAAGCAATGTATCGGCAACATATGACGAAACTTGCATATCAACCATGTAATTCGGCTTTTCAACTTCACCGGCACCGCGGGACGCCAGGAAGATCAGATGGTTGCGAACTTCCTGGCCGACACGCGTACCCGCTTCGGAAAAGCCGACGGAGCCGAGTTTCTCGGTAACGCCGGTGCTTTCGGAGTAAAGCGGACGAACCTGGCAGGCGGAAAGAAACGCCGTTGTGACAAGGATCGTGACGATGCCGGCGCGGTGCGCAAGCTTGCGGACGAAATCAGACGACAATGTTAACAATCCTCTGTGGAACCACGATGATTTTCTTCGGTGCTTGGCCGTTCAAGACATTTTTCACCGCGTCCAATTCCAGCACGGCTTCGGTGACGGCATTCTGATCTGCGTCGCGAGAAATTGTCAATTCGGCGCGCTTCTTGCCGTTGATTTGCACGGGAAGGGTCACGTCGTTCTCCACGACCAGCGATTCGTCATAATTTGGCCATGCCGTATGGGCGATGAGCTCCGCGTTGCCAAGGATCATCCAGCATTCTTCGGCCAGGTGCGGGGTCATCGGCGCAACGAGTTGAATAAGGATTTCGGCCGCATTTCGGATGGCTGCCCGATAACTGGCATCGCCCTCCCCGGCCGCGACCTTCGTCAGCGGGCCTGCCAGCGCGTTGACGAGTTCGTAGATGCGAGCGACCGCCTTGTTGAACCAGAGCCTGTCATAGTCGTTCTGGACGGCCTTCAGCGTCTTGTGGGCAAGCTGCGAAATTGCCAACGCATCACCTTCCTTTGCCGGCTTGGGCTCGACAGCGGCCAGGGCTTCTGCCGCTTCCGAGACCAGACGCCAGAGGCGCTGCGTGAAGCGATGGGCACCTTCGACCCCGGCTTCCGACCAGATGACGTCTCGCTCAGGCGGAGAATCGGACAAGACGAAGAAACGGGCAGTATCGGCGCCGTAGGAGGCGATGATATCATCCGGGTCCACGACATTCTTCTTCGACTTCGACATCTTTTCGATCGAGCCGATGGTAATTTCTTCGCCGCCCTCCAGCAGATAGGCGCTGCGCTTTCCGTCGATCTCCTCGATGCGGATATCGGCGGGGGAAATCCACTCGCGATGCATGCCGGCGCCGCGGCTATAGGTTTCGTGGACCACCATACCCTGGGTGAAGAGACCCTTGAAAGGCTCCTTGACGTCTACATGGCCGGTCTCGCGCATCGCGCGGGTGAAAAAGCGCGAATAGAGCAGGTGCAGGATCGCGTGTTCGATACCGCCGATATACTGGTCCACCGGCAGCCAGCGGTTGGCCACAGCAGGGTCGGTCGGCTGCTTCTCCCAGGGTGCGGTGAAGCGGGTGAAATACCAGCTCGAATCGACAAACGTGTCCATCGTATCCGTCTCGCGACGCGCATCCTTGCCACATTGCGGGCAGGCGACGTGACGCCAGGTCGGGTGACGGTCCAGCGGATTGCCAGGCTGATCGAAAGTTACATCCTGCGGCAGCTTCACAGGCAGGTCCTTTTTCGGAACCGGCACGACACCGCAATCATCGCAATGGATGACCGGGATTGGACAACCCCAGTAACGCTGGCGGGAAATGCCCCAGTCGCGCAGGCGGAAATTGACCTTGCGTTCGCCCTGCGGCGCATTGCCAAGCAGGGTGGACGACAGTTTGTCGGCAACAATCTGGAAGGCTTCGTCCGCCGTCTTGCCGTCGAGGAAGCGCGAGTTGATCATCACGCCCTCGCCGTCATAGGCGACATCGCCGATGGTGAAGCTTGCGGCATCGCCATCCTCAGGCATGACGACCGGCACAACCGGCAGGCCGTATTTGCGGGCGAAATCCAGGTCTCGCTGGTCGCCGGAGGGGCAGCCGAAGATGGCGCCCGTGCCGTAGTCCATCAGAACGAAGTTGGCGACGTAGACCGGCAGCTCCCAAGATGGATCGAGCGGATGCTTCACGCGGATGCCGGTATCCATCCCCTTCTTCTCAGCCGTCTCAAGTGCAGCAAGAGAAGTTCCAGCACGCCGGCATTCCTCACAGAAGGCCTCGATGTCAGGATTCCTTCCCGCTGCCTCCTTGGCGAGCGGATGATCGGCGGCGATCGCCAGGAAGGAGGCCCCGAAGAGCGTATCCGGGCGCGTCGTGTAGACCTCCACTTCGGTTTCGCCGGCAGGTGCGGTTTCCGGGACGATCTCCCAGCGGATCGTGAGGCCTTCAGAGCGACCGATCCAGTTTTTCTGCATCAGGCGCACTTTTTCCGGCCACTGATCGAGCGTATCAAGCGCGTCCAGCAGGTCCTGGCTGAAGTCGGTGATCTTGAAGAACCACTGCGTCAGTTCGCGCTGCTCGACCAGTGCGCCGGAACGCCAGCCACGGCCGTCGATGACCTGTTCGTTGGCGAGAACGGTATTGTCGACCGGATCCCAGTTCACCTTAGACTGCTTGCGGTAGACGAGGCCCTTTTCCAGGAAGTCCAGGAAGAGATGCTGCTGCTGCTGATAGTACTCGACATCGCAGGTCGCGAATTCGCGTGACCAGTCCAGCGACAGGCCCATCGCCTTCAGCTGTGCTTTCATCGAGCCGATGTTCTGGTAGGTCCAGGATGCGGGGTGTACGCCGCGCTCCATAGCCGCATTTTCCGCCGGCATGCCGAAGGCATCCCAACCCATCGGATGGAGCACATTATAGCCGCGGGCGCGCTTGTAGCGCGCCACCACGTCACCCATGGCATAATTGCGAACATGGCCCATATGGATTCGGCCCGAAGGATAGGGGAACATCTCCAGGACGTAATATTTTTCGCGCGGATCGGAGTTGTCGGTCTCGAAGACCTTTTCCTCGTTCCATTTCTGCTGCCAGCGAGGCTCGACATCGCGCGGATTGTAACGTTCGGTAGCCATAATCAGATTTCCGGAAAATCAGGGGAGGTTGGCCGAGACCTTCACCATGAAACCAATCAAGCGTCAAGTTTTGCGGGCGCCTCACGCGTTCGATCTCGGCTTGGAGGCGATTTCGCAGAGACAAGTCTTGGCAAGGCCACGACAGCCCAGTAGTGCATTGCCGATGGATTAGCCGGATGTCGGGGCATAGCGATGGAACTTCAAGAGCGTTTGAAAGAAGTATGGTCCAAGATCGATGCCGCGGGGCGGGATGCGGGCCGTCCGGCACGTTCAGTGCAACTTGTGGCGGTCTCCAAGACTTTTGACGCCGATACCATTCGCCTGGCTATTGAAGCTGGCCAGCGCATTTTTGGAGAAAACCGCGTTCAGGAAAGCCAGGGAAAATGGCCGGAACTGAAGGCGGAAACGCCCGGCATCGAGTTGCACCTCATCGGCCCGCTGCAATCCAACAAGGCTGCGGAAGCGGTTGCGCTCTTCGATGTGATCGAGACCATTGACCGTGAGAAGATCGCGCGCGCCATTGCTGAGGAAATGAAGCGGCAGGGCAAGGTGTTGCGTCTCTATGTGCAGGTCAATACAGGCCTGGAACCACAAAAGGCCGGTGTTGCGCCTGGCGATACAGCCGCTTTCGTGAACTTCTGTCGCAGTGAGCTCGGCCTCACCATTGAAGGGTTGATGTGTATTCCGCCGGCGGATGAAAATCCCGGCCCGCATTTCGCCCTGCTCGCCAAGCTCGCAGAAAAGTGCGGCGTACAAAGACTCTCCATGGGCATGTCGGGTGACTACGAGATCGCCATTGCGTTCGGGGCCACGAGCGTGCGTGTCGGCTCGGCGATTTTCGGGGCGCGTTAACAAATGGCGGAAAACGACCTCTTCGAATCAGAGGCTTATTCGTGATTCAACGAGCTATCCGCGGCCCCCTGTTTGGAAAGCGATAATATTCATTAATGCGAAAAAAGTTTCAGCAGGCGGTTTCTCTCGTGAAGCCTTGATTGGTCAAACTCGGCCATGCTTCTCTAAGACATTCTAAATATTAAATAATTTTTGTGGGATTCGTGTGCTTCTTCGAGGCTCCTCGGAAGCCGCCGCAAGCCCTAACGAGAGCTTAAATTAAATTTTCCGAAAAGCTAATTGAGGAATTATTAACTATGTTGGGTGCAACCATTCGTTAACGGCAATGACCCAGCTCTCTTGGGTTTTGCATGAAGCGTCGCCGTTACCGGACTTGTCCGGATGACCCCTTTCACTTTGATTGCGGAAAACGGAACATGACAAGCATCCTCACCAACAACGCTGCTATGGCAGCGCTGCAGACCCTGCGCGGCATAAACGATAGCCTCAAGGATACCCAGGGTCGGGTCTCTTCGGGCTACCGTATCGATAAGGCGGCGGACAATGCTGCCTACTGGTCGATCGCAACAACCATGCGTTCGGACAATAAGGCCCTCTCGGCCGTTTCCGATGCACTCGGCCTTGGTGCAGCAAAGGTGGACACCGCCTATACTGCCATGGACAACGCCATCGACGTTGTCACGGAAATCAAGGCGAAGATCGTCGCTGCCACGGAAAAGGGCGTGGACAAAACCAAGATCCAGGAAGAACTCGACCAGCTGCAGGAACAGCTGGTGAGCATCGCCCAGTCGGCTTCCTTCTCCGGTGAAAACTGGGTTGCCGGCGCTTCGGGCACGAAGAGCGTCGTCTCCTCTTTCGTCCGTGACGGTTCGAATGCCGTTTCTGTCAAGATGACGGATTATGTCCTGAACGACGGCACGCTTGGCAATGTGCTGTTCGGGATGAACAGCAATGGCACGATCCAAACGACGAGCGGCATCATCGGCACCGCCTTCAACGGGACTTATGGCAATACGGTTATCGTCATGCCGTCGATCTATGCGCTCGATATCACCACCTTCACACAAGGCCAGCTCGATGGAGCGCTTTCCGGCGTCGAACTTGTGCTCCAGGCCTTGACGAATGCAGGCTCGCAGCTCGGTTCGATTTCGACCCGAATACAGTTGCAGGAAACCTTCGTCAGCGCCCTGAGCGACTCGATCGACTCGGGTGTTGGCCGCCTCGTCGATGCCGACATGGAAGAGGAATCCTCCAAGCTCTCTGCCCTGCAGACGCAACAGCAGCTTGCGATCCAGTCTCTCTCGATTGCCAATTCCTCGGCACAGAACATTCTCTCGCTCTTCCGCAGCTAATAAGCGCGCAGGAGACGGCAACAAAAAACCCCGCCATTAGCGGGGTTTATTCATTTCTGGATATGACGATCTTAGAACTGATCGTCTTCATCCTCGTCCTTAGGCGCCGAACGCAGTGAGCTCAGCTTGCGGAAGACGGCATCGGCGTCGATTTCCTTTTCCTCCTCGCGCTCGTAGCTCGGCGTCAGACGCTCTGTTTCCTGAGCGGACTGCAGCGTTGCGCCGAGTTCGGCAGCGGTCGGCAGCGGACGGCCCTTGGATGCCTTTTCCACTTCCATGTCGAGATCGATCTGGCTGCAAAGGCCGAGCGTGACCGGGTCCATCGGTGCCAGGTTTGCCGAATTCCAGTGGGTGCGCTCGCGGATCTGCTCGATCGTCGACTTGGTGGTGCCGACGAGACGCGAAATCTGGGCATCTTTCAGTTCCGGATGGTTGCGAACCAGCCAGAGAATGGCGTTCGGGCGGTCCTGACGCTTGGAAACCGGCGTGTAGCGCGGACCGCGGCGTTTGGATTCCGGTACGCGGACCTTCGGCTCGGAAAGCTTCAGCTTATAGTTGGGGTTGCCCTCGGCGCGGGCGATTTCATCGCGGGAAAGCTGGCCGGTGGCGATCGGGTCCAGGCCCTTGATGCCCTGCGCGGCTTCGCCATCGGCAATCGCCTTCACTTCGAGCGGATGCAGTTTGCAGAACTGAGCAATCTGGTCGAAAGACAGGGCTGTATTGTCGACGAGCCAGATGGCAGTCGCCTTCGGCATGAGCAGCTGTTGAGCCATGGATATAGTCCTTCTGTCGTCCGCGCCGGTCGCGGTCCGTGGATTGTCACCACAATGTCCGGGAAATATGGCGCTATATAACCGCACTGTCGCAGAATTGCAATTCTTCAGAAATGAAATGACCTTTGTCTAATTGCCGTCATCAGACGACCTGATATGAATTGCGCAATTCAAGTCCGGTCGCTGCGTCGAAACCATCGGCCGTTGCATAGCCTTGTGAGGAGGAGTTCCCATGTCGGAGAAGATCTATCCGGTTTCCAAACCGGTGAAGACTCGTGCGCTGATCGATCAGGCCAAGTACGAGCAATGGTACGAGGAGAGCATTGAAAATCCTGACAAGTTTTGGGGTAAACACGGCAAGCGCATCGACTGGTTCAAGCCCTATACCAAGGTCAAGAACACCTCCTTCACCGGCAAGGTGTCGATCAAGTGGTTCGAGGACGGCCAGACCAATGTTTCCTATAATTGCATTGATCGTCACCTGAAGACGAACGGCAACCAGACCGCCATCATCTTCGAAGGCGACAACCCCTATATCGATAAGAAGATCACCTATAACGAACTCTATGAGCACGTCTGCCGCATGGCGAACGTGCTGAAGAAGCATGGCGTCAAAAAGGGTGACCGTGTCACCATTTACATGCCGATGATCCCTGAAGCCGCCTATGCGATGCTCGCCTGCGCCCGCATCGGTGCGGTGCATTCCGTCGTCTTCGGCGGCTTCTCGCCGGAGGCGCTGGCCGGCCGTATTGTCGACTGCCAATCCACCTTCGTCATCACCTGCGACGAGGGCATTCGCGGCGGCAAGCCGGTTCCGCTGAAAGACAATACGGATACCGCCATCCATATTGCGGCCCGCCAGCATGTCACGGTCAGCAAGGTGCTCGTCGTGCGTCGCACCGGCGGCAAGACCGGCTGGGCGCCGGGCCGCGACCTCTGGTACCATCAGGAAATCGCCACGGTGAAGCCGGAATGCCCGCCGGTGAAGATGAGGGCGGAGGATCCGCTTTTCATCCTCTATACGTCAGGCTCGACGGGGAAGCCGAAGGGTGTCCTGCACACGACGGGCGGTTATCTCGTCTATGCGGCGATGACACATGAATATGTCTTCGATTATCACCCTGGTGATATCTACTGGTGCACGGCCGATGTCGGTTGGGTTACTGGTCATTCCTATATCGTTTATGGCCCGCTGGCGAACTGCGCGACAACGCTGATGTTCGAAGGCGTGCCGAATTTCCCGGACCAAGGCCGTTTCTGGGAAATCATCGACAAGCACAAGGTCAATATCTTCTACACTGCGCCGACGGCGATCCGTTCGCTCATGGGTGCTGGCGACCATTTCGTTACCCGCTCTTCGCGCGAGAGCCTACGGCTGCTCGGCACGGTCGGCGAACCGATCAATCCGGAAGCCTGGGAATGGTATTACAACGTCGTCGGCGAAAAGCGCTGCCCTGTGATCGATACATGGTGGCAGACGGAGACCGGCGGCCATATGATCACGCCGCTGCCGGGCGCAACCGACCTCAAGCCCGGATCGGCCACCAAGCCCTTCTTCGGCGTCAAGCCGCAGCTCGTCGACAATGAGGGTAAGGTGCTCGAGGGTGCCGCCGACGGCAATCTCTGCATCAGCGATAGCTGGCCGGGCCAGATGCGTACGGTCTATGGTGACCACGAGCGCTTCATCCAGACCTACTTCTCCACTTACAAGGGCAAGTATTTCACCGGTGACGGCTGCCGCCGCGATGAGGACGGCTATTACTGGATAACCGGCCGCGTTGATGACGTTCTGAACGTCTCCGGCCATCGTCTCGGCACCGCGGAAGTCGAATCCGCGCTCGTCTCGCACAATCTCGTCTCGGAAGCTGCCGTCGTCGGTTATCCGCATCCGATCAAAGGCCAGGGCATCTATTGTTACGTTACGTTGATGGCGGGCAATCAGGGCACAGATGAGCTGCGTCAGCAGCTCGTTAAACATGTGCGTGGGGAAATCGGTCCGATTGCAGCACCTGACAAAATCCAATTCGCGCCCGGGCTGCCGAAGACCCGCTCGGGCAAGATCATGCGCCGCATCCTGCGCAAGATCGCCGAGGACGATTTCGGTTCGCTTGGCGATACCTCGACCCTGGCAGATCCGGCCGTTGTCGACGATCTCATCGCTAACCGGCAGAACAAGGCTACGGCTTAAAGTCAAAGGGCCGCTCCGCCGTCAGGAGCGGCCCTATTCTTCCGCGCAGAAAACCTGTGGCTTGCGGCCGCCGTCATAGGCGCGGACCAGTCCTTCCGAAAGAAGATCCTGTGCGGGATTGCGCCCGTCCGCGAAAGTGACATCAGCGAGAATTCGGCCGAAATATTTATCGCCGGCGATCCCCCTCAACTGAATAATGGAGACGCCTGATATCATTTGTTGAAGCGCATCGCGGGCCTTAAGACCAGCCTTCCGGATTTCCGTGCATTTCGAATGGATTTCGGGCGCGTCTATGCCGCGAATGCGGACATGGACTTCCATAGTCTGCTGTGGCCAGGGTGTTGCAGGAACCAGTAGCGTATCGCCGTCAATGATCTGGATAATCTCCGCCGATACGGGTCCGTCGATTTCGTCCCGTGCCGCAAGGGTCGGCACAAACGAAAGAGACAACAGAAGAATCGAGAGCGGCTTCAACATAACAGGATAAATTCCGATTACGCTGCGAAGTCAATGGGAATATTTACCTAGAAGTCGATCGCTCGACCGTTGATCTCATAGTCGCCAAAGCGGGAGGGCTCAGCTCCGCCCCGCCCGCCGATCTCCGGTGGCAGTTCGGCAGGCTTCGCATTCTTGCGGCGCTCTTCGGCTTCGGCGAGCGCACGCCTGGCGGCAGGGGAAAGCATCTTGCGCGGCAGCTCGGAGCCTTCTGGCGCCGGGGTTTCCATATTGTCGTTATCGGCCGTCTGCATGCTGCGCTCCCGCCTGAAAATATTGAAAATGGCTGGCGAATAACCAAATCATAGAGCGTCGGCGCCAGGATTTAAAGCATCGCGCTGCAATCAAGGAGATGGAGACCTCTGATGAACCTCGTGCGTACTGCCATGTTGCTTGCCTTCATGACGGCGCTTTTCATGTTTGTCGGCTTTTTGATCGGCGGCCGGGGCGGCATGATGATCGCCTTTCTCATCGCTGCCGGCATGAATTTCTTCTCCTACTGGAATGCTGACAGGATGGTGCTGTCGGCCTATCGGGCGCAGGAGGTCGATGAGCGCAACGCCCCGGAATTCTATCGTATCGTGCGCGATCTCGCTCATAATGCCGGGTTGCCAATGCCCAAGGTCTATCTCTATGACAACCCTCAGCCGAATGCCTTTGCGACCGGCCGCAATCCGGAGAATGCCGCCGTCGCGGCTTCTACGGGCCTTCTTGCCGTCCTCTCGCCGGAAGAGGTTGCAGGCGTGATGGCGCATGAGCTTGCCCACGTCCAGAACCGCGATACGCTGACGATGACGATTACCGCCACGCTTGCGGGTGCAATCTCGATGCTCGGCAATTTCGCCTTCTTCTTCGGCGGCAATCGCGAGAACAACAACAATCCCCTGGGTTTCATCGGCGTGCTCGTCGCGATGATCGTGGCGCCGCTGGCCGCCATGCTGGTGCAGATGGCGATCAGCCGCACGCGCGAATATTCGGCCGACAGGCGCGGTGCTGAAATCTGCGGCAATCCATTGTGGCTGGCCTCGGCGCTGGGCAAGATTGCCCGCGGCCCGGCGCATGTGCCGAACTACGACGCGGAGCGCAACCCGGCCACCGCGCATATGTTCATCATCAACCCGCTCTCCGGCGAGCGCATGGACAATCTGTTCTCGACACATCCGGATACCGAAAATCGTATTGCTGCCTTGCAGGAAATGGCACGGGGAGGTTTCGACGTCTCGACGCCGCCGGTTCGCGCTGCTAATCCGACACGCAAATCGCGCTCGGTTCCCAATACCGGTTTCGGCCGCGGTGACTCGCAACCGCCAAAGGGTCCGTGGTCTTGAATTCAGACGGCAAGAAGAAGCCAGCTCGCGAACAAAAAGCTTCAGCAGAACGCCCAGCGCCGGCACCGGTAAAACCCGGCCTGCCGGCGCGTGCGGCTGCCGCAAAAATCCTGGCCGCAGTCGTAGACAAAAAACTGCCGCTCGATGGCGCGCTGGATCACGAGCATGGAAATCCGGCCTACAAAGCGCTCGGGGAAAGCGATCGTGCGCTGGTCCGCGCCATTCTCAATACCACGCTCAGGCATCTGCCCCGTATTGATGCCGCCATTGCCTCGCTGCTCGAAACGCCACTGCCGGAAGGCGCCCGAGCTCTGCATCATGTGCTTGCCGTAGGTGCCGCGCAGATTCTCTATCTCGACGTTCCCGATCACTCCGCCGTCGACCTTGCGGTCGAACAGGCCAATCAGGATCCTCGCAATCGGCGTTTCGCCAAGCTCGTCAATGCGATCCTGCGCCGTCTCGGCCGCGAGAAGGAGCACATCCTTGCCGAGATTGCTGACATTCCGCCAATGCCGGCGTGGTTCATCGCGCGGCTTGCGAAAGCCTATGGGAAAGAGCGGGCGCTTGCCATTTCCGAATCCCAGCTTGAGCCTGCAGCGATCGACCTTACCGTTAAATCCGATGCCGCAGGCTGGGCGGAGCGCCTGAACGGCGCTGTGTTACCGACTGGCGGCGTGCGGCTTTCCGCTTTTGAAGGCGGCATTCCCTCGCTTGCCGGCTTTGACGAGGGTGAATGGTGGGTTCAGGACGCGGCTGCGAGCATTCCCGCAAAGCTCTTCGGTGAGCTTACCGGCAAGCGTGTTGCCGATCTCTGCGCTGCACCGGGTGGCAAGACCGCACAGCTCATCCTTGCCGGTGGCAGGGTGACCGCAATCGATCAGTCCGAAAACCGGCTGAAGCGCTTGCGCTCCAATCTGGAGCGGCTTGGCCTCGAAGCCGATACGATCGCAGTGGATCTTACGAAATTCGAACCGTCCGAGCGCTTCGACGCGATTCTTCTCGACGCACCCTGCTCATCGACGGGTACGACGCGCCGGCATCCCGACGTGCTCTGGACGAAGGGGCCGGAGGATATTGCTAAATTGGCGGCACTGCAGGAGCGCCTTCTGCGCCATGCCGTTACCTTGCTGAACCCCGGCGGCGTGCTTGTCTTTTCCAACTGCTCGCTCGATCCGCAGGAAGGCGAAGAGGTCGTGGCGCGCGTTCTCGAAGATTTGAAGAGCGTCGAGCGGCTGCCGATCGACGCAATAAGATGGCCCGGCATGGAACAGGCCATTACACCGCTGGGCGAGTTTCGCACGCTCCCTACGATGCTGGGTATGCCTGACGGTTTCGCTTCGGGCCTCGACGGCTTCTACGCCGCAGTGCTCAGACGAGTCTGAATGCTATTATATTCTAACTTCATCACAAAATAATACATCGTGGCTAATGAAATCGGTTTAGATTCATCTATTCTTAACCACGAGGGTCAATAGACATTTGATATGCAGTCCGGTCGGCGTCTTGCGAGCATGTATGTTCGGGAAGCTTGGCGGCGCGGTACGCGCCGTGCCGCACTTCTGCGCCTGCGCTTCTTCCGACATGCAATTCCGGTTCCCGAACGCCTGATCGTCGCGCCGACGGATCTGAGAGGCGTCGATTCCCACGTTGCCGACGAGATCATCGACGGACGGTTTCCGCTCGCTGGCCGAATGCTGGAAACCGGCGGCAAGTCCCCCTTTACGCTTACTCTTCCGTCGCGTGCTTTCGCGATCAGGCTTCATAGTTTCGGCTGGCTGCGGCATATGCGGGCCAACAAGAGCGAGCGCGGTTCGGCTGTTGCCCGTGCGATCGTCGATAGTTGGCTTTCGATTCATGGAGGCCGTATCGAGGGGATCGCCTGGGAGACCGACGTCGTCTCACAGCGCGTCATTGCCTGGCTGGCGCATTCTCCGGTCGTCCTGCAGAACGCCGATCGCGGCTTCTATCGCCGCTTCATGAAGTCGCTCGCTTTTCATATCGGCTACTTGCGGCGCATGGCACCCTATTCGACCGGCGAAGTCCGCTTCCGGCTGCGCATCGCGCTTGCCATGGCCTCCGTCGCCATGCCGGTGCGTGCCTCGACCATCCGGCGGGCCGCCCAAGCGCTCGACCGCGAATTCGATAGCCAGATTCTGCTTGACGGCGGCCATATCTCCCGCAATCCCCGCATCGGGTTGGAGCTATTGCTCGATCTGCTGCCGCTGAGACAAACCTATGTCAATCTCGGCCATGATCTGCCGCAGAAGCTGATCTCCGGTATCGACCGCATGTACCCCGCCCTGCGCTTCTTCCGCCATCAGGACGGAGATCTGGCGCTCTTCAATGGCGCGACATCCACGCTGGCAGACGAGCTGATGTCCGTGCTGCGCTATGATGAGACGGCGGGCCAGCCTTTCAAGGCGCTGCCGCACTCACGCTATCAGCGGCTTGCCGCCGGCAAGACGGTGATCATTGCCGATACAGGGCCACCCTCGCCCGGCTGTTTCAGAACGGCCCACGCAGGCAGTCTCTCTTTCGAAATGTCCTCCGGCCGTTACCGCTTCATCGTCAACTCAGGATCACCGAAATTCGCCGGCCAGCGCTATGTGCAGATGGCCCGCACCACGGCTGCCCATTCCACCGTGGTTTTGAACGATACGTCCTCCAGCCGTTTCTCTCCCTCAGCCTTTCTGGCTCACATGATGACGGAACCGGTGGAAACGGTTGCCGCCGAGCGCGTGGAGACTGAGGATGGCCGCGAAGGCATCAAGGCAAGGCATGACGGTTATCTCGATGCTTTTGGGGTCATCCATGAGCGGGAGCTGACGCTTAATGCCGCCGGCTCCATCGTGACCGGCATGGACCGTTTCGTGACGGATGACCGGTATCACAGCGAAGGACCGCTGCGGGCGGTTGCCCGCTTCCATATCCATCCCGCCATCGTGCCGCGGCAGAACGACACGGAATCCGTGCTGCTGACGGCGCCGGATGGCGAAAGCTGGTTGTTCTCCTCTCCCGGCAATGAAGTGCTGATCTCCGAAGATATTTTCTTTGCCGACAGCGCCGGTATCAGCAGCTCGGACCAGATCGAGATCGACTTCGATTTGGGGGAGAAACCTGAAATTCGCTGGTTTTTATCGCGCAAAAGCTAAAGCATTTCTGTTTTCTCTGAACATGGAAATGCTTTATCTCTTTCCTTTGTGCAGTTCCGAACGCAAACCGATGCACACTTTTGCTGGAATTGCTTCGGCGGCTGTTTGCGCCGGCTCCAAGCTGTGCTAACGCGGCCTCATCAAGCGTCCCTCGCCCGGATGTCTCCCGCGTAGCCCGAACGGAGAAGGTTCATGGCCGTCATTTCCAAGAAAATCCCCGCCCCCGACAAGGTCGAGATCAAGACTGCGCTGCTTTCTGTCTTCGACAAGACCGGTATCATCGACCTTGCCCGGTCGCTTTCGGCGCGTGGCGTGCGCTTGCTGTCGACCGGCGGCACCTACAAGGTGATCGCGGCCGAGGGACTTGCCGTAACCGACGTTTCCGAAGTGACTCAGTTTCCTGAGATCATGGATGGCCGCGTGAAGACCTTGCATCCCAAGGTGCATGGCGGCCTGCTGGCGATTCGTGACGATGCCGAACATCAGGAAGCTATGAAAGCACATGGGATCGACGGCATCGACCTGCTGGTCGTCAATCTCTATCCTTTCGAGGATGTTCGTGCGGCCGGTGGAGACTATCCGACGACGGTCGAGAATATCGATATCGGCGGCCCGGCAATGATCCGCGCTTCGGCCAAGAACCATGCCTATGTCACCGTCATTACCGACCCGGCAGACTATGCCGAGCTCGCCGAGCAACTGTCGGCCGATGCCGGCAAGACGGCCTATGCCTTCCGCCAGCGCATGGCAGCTAAGGCCTATGCCCGCACCGCCGCCTATGACGCTGCCATCTCCAACTGGTTTGCCGAGGCGCTTTCGATCGATACGCCGCGTCACCGCACCATTGGCGGCGTGCTGAAGGAAGAGATGCGCTATGGTGAAAACCCGCACCAGAAGGCTGCCTTCTATGTGACGGGCGAAAAGCGCCCGGGCGTTTCGACAGCCGTCCTGCTGCAGGGCAAGCAGCTTTCTTATAACAATATCAACGATACCGATGCGGCCTACGAGCTCGTTGCCGAGTTCCTGCCTGAGAAGTCGCCGGCCTGCGCCATCATCAAGCACGCCAATCCCTGTGGTGTCGCAACCGGTTCAACGCTTCTCGAAGCCTACAAGCGGGCGCTTGCCTGCGATTCCGTCTCTGCTTTCGGGGGTATCATCGCGCTGAACCAGACGCTCGATGCGGCGACAGCCGAAGAAATCATCCAGCTCTTCACCGAGGTCATTATCGCACCTGACGTCACCGAAGAAGCCAAGGCGGTCGTCGCACGCAAGCCTAACCTGCGCCTGCTCTCAGCCGGCGGCCTGCCGGATGCGCGTGCGGCCGGCATTACTGCCAAGACGGTTTCCGGCGGCCTGCTCGTCCAGAGCCGCGACAACGGCATGGTCGAGGATCTGGAACTGAAGGTGGTCACCAAGCGTGCGCCGACGGCCCAGGAGCTCGAAGACATGAAGTTCGCCTTCAAGGTCGGCAAGCATGTGAAGTCGAATGCGGTCGTCTATGCCAAGGGCGGCCAGACCGCAGGTATCGGCGCCGGCCAGATGAGCCGCGTCGATTCCGCCCGCATCGCCGCGCTGAAGGCTGAGGAAGCGGCAAAGGCGCTCGGCCTCGCCGTTCCGATGACGCATGGTTCGGCAGTCGCTTCCGAAGCCTTCCTGCCCTTCGCCGACGGTCTGCTGTCGATGATTGCTGCCGGCGCTACCGCCGTGATCCAGCCGGGCGGTTCGATGCGCGATCAGGAGGTCATCGATGCCGCAAACGAGCACAATGTTGCGATGGTCTTTACCGGCATGCGCCATTTCCGCCATTAAACTGGACAACGGATAGATCCCCGACTTTGCGGCCGGGGAGTTTACCAGGCGCGATCTGCCGGATAGGGCGTGCGGATCAGCAACACCAGGCCTGCGGCCAGGAACAGGATCAGCGTCGACATGCCGAGATGCGCCGATCCTGTCATATAGGTCACGATCGAAAACAACAGCGTTGCCATGAAGCTCGTGGCGCGGCCGGACAGCGCATAGATGCCGAAATAGCGGCCGGCTTCTTCCAGGCTGACGCTGCGCGCCAGATAGGAGCGTGATGAAGCCTGCACTGGTCCGAAGGCAAGACCGATCAACAGGCCATAGAGAATATAGGCCTTTTCCGCCATCGTGCCGAATAAGCCGCCGCCGTCGGCGGTCGAAAGCGGCATCAGTCCGAAGAAAGTGTAGCCCGGGCCGGTGGAAATGATGCCGATCGTGGCCAGCAACAGCATGGTCAGGCTGATGATAACGGTAACCTTGGAGCCGATCCCCCTGTCGACGTGCCCGGCAATCAGGCAGCCGAGGATCGCCACGACATTGAGGATGATCCCGTAGATGCCGATCTCGATCGTTGCCCAGCCGAACATGCCCGCCGCGAAGGCGCCACCAAGGATCAGCAGGCCGTTGACGCCATCCTGATAGATCATGCGGGCGATAAGGAAGGTCAGGATGCCGCGGCGGGTCTTCAATTCGGCGAGCGTATTGCGCAATTCCCTTAGGCCGAAGCGCACGGCAAAGCTGAAAGGCAGGCCTTTGCGGGCATCCGGTGTGAAGAAAAACATCGGCAGGATGAAGATCAGATACCAGACGGCCGAAATCGGACCGGTGACGCGCGCATCCTCGCCCGTATGAGTATCGAGGCCGAAAAGCGGATCGAGGCCCAGAATGGTCTTGCCGCTTTCCGGGCTGCCGGCCAGCAGCGCCACGACGGCGATCAGCACGATCATGCCGCCGAGATATCCAAGACCCCAGGCGGTGTTGGAAAGCTTGCCCACCTCGTCCTTGCCGACGAGGCGCGGCATCATGGAATCGTTGAATACGATCGAAAACTCCGCCGAGATTGAGGCGAGGATCATGAAGATGACGGGATAGATGATTGGCGAGCCGGGTGCCGCAAACCAGAGGCAGCAGAGGCTGACGATCTTGATCACAGCGAAGAAGGCGATCCAGGGTTTGCGCGCGCCGGACTGGTCGGCAATGGAGCCCAGTACGGGAGACAGGATGGCAATGATAACAGAGGAGATCGTCGCCATATTGCTCCACATCGTCTGCGCGGAGACGGGATCGGCCGTCAGTCGCGAGACGAAGTAGGGGCCGAAAATGAAGGTGGTAACCACGGTGAAGAAAGGTTGGGCTGCCCAATCGAAGAGCATCCAGCCCCATAGGCCCTTCTCCGTGGCTTTCGGCGGCTGCGTTCCTGTCCAGTCAATGCGATTCAAACGTCCGCTCCTTTTTTTGGGCGGACTGTGTCACCTCGCCCGGTCGCGCGCAAGATCGGTCAGGATACCTGCAGCAACTGTGATGCGCGCGAGGTTTGGATCGGCGCCGTCACTGAGGGTTGCAAGCTCCTCGACGATGCGGTTGATGCGGATTCTGTCCTGTGCATGCCAGGCCTGGACCGGCCGTTTCTCCTTGCCGTGGTCTGAAAGCGCGGAGATCACGATATCGCGACGGGCGCTGGCAATTTGATCGATACTGCGGGCAAGCGCGAGGTTTTCGTAATGGTCCGAAGTGATGATGCGGTTGCCAGCAGCAAGCAGCCGGCCAACGCGGAAGGTCTGCGTGAAGGCAAAGTAGTTTTCGGCAGCACGCGTCAGCGTTTCGCTGGTCCTGTCGGCGATCTGCATGATTTCCGGCACGAGGGCGAAGGTTGGAAGAGCGGCGATGTCAGCGGCGAGTTTTTCCGGCAAGCCGGCCTGTTGATAATCCTGCCGGCGTGTCGCGACATCGGTCCCGGCCTGATCGGCAAAGACGGGTTTAAGTTTTTTCAATGCTGTCTGCAGCCGGCTAATGTTTTCGGCGAGATCGCCCTTGGTCATGCCGGTTTTCAGCAGCAGGCGTGTCAGCACCACGAAGCTATTGCTGATCTCTTCATAGACCCTGTTCTGGACTTCACCGGATACCTTGTTGTCCAGGGCGTCCGTTTCCGCCCATAGCCGGTTGAGATCGAAGCCGTCGCGAGCGGCGATTGCGGCGCGTACGACTTCGGGAGCGGAGGCAGCGGTCGCATCCATCATGCTGACGACGAAGCCCGGTCCGCCGCGATTGATCGCCTCGTTTGCGAGCACGGTCGCGATGATTTCCCGCTTCAATCGGTGGCTGTCGATGTCGGATGCACTGGATTTCTGCATCTTGGCAGGAAAGTAATTGAACAGCGTGCCAACGAAATACGGATCGTCAGGCAACTCGCTGGCGATTACTGCGTCGAAGAGCACGATCTTGGCGTAGGAGAGCAACACCCCGATTTCAGGGCGCGTCAGCGGCTTGCCGGCAGTATAGCGCTCGGACATGGAAGCATCGTCGGGCAGCGTTTCCACCTTGCGGCTCAACTGTCCGGCTGCTTCCAGCACGCTCATAAAGCGGCTGAGTTCGAGGCCGTTTGCCGTTCCCTTGCGAGCTGTGAGCGAGATTGCCAGAGACTGCAGGTAGTTGTTGCGCAGCACGAGGCCTGCCACTTCGTCCGTCATGCTGCGGAGAAGCTGGTCGCGCTTGGCGCGGCTGAGACGCTGCTCATGCATGGCGTTTGCCAGGGCGATCTTGATGTTGACCTCGACGTCCGAGGTGTTGACGCCGGCAGAATTGTCGATTGCGTCGGAATTGCTGCGGCCGCCCTTGAGGCCATAGGCAATGCGTCCCTTCTGGGTAACGCCGAGGTTGGCGCCTTCACCGATGACCTTGGCGCGAACTTCGTCGGCCGTAATGCGGATCGGATCGTTGGCGCGATCGCCGACGTCGGTATCGGTCTCCGATGCTGCCTTCACATAGGTGCCAATGCCGCCGAACCAGAGAAGGTCGATAGGGCTCTTCAGGATTGCCGTCATGATTTCGAAGGGCGTGGCGACGGCTTTGTCGATGCCGATTGCAGCCACGGCCTCCGGCGTCAGGGTGACTGACTTTGCGGAGCGCGAAATGATCATGGCGCCCTTCGAAAGGACGGACTTGTCGAAATCCTGCCAACTTGAGCGCGGCAGGTTGAAGAGACGCTGACGCTCGGCGAGCGTCTTTTCCATGTCCGGATCGGGATCGATGAAGATATCGCGGTGGTCGAAGGCAGCCAGCAGCCTGATTTGCGGCGAGAGGAGCATGCCGTTGCCGAAGACGTCGCCCGACATGTCGCCGACGCCCGCTACCGTGAAGGGCGTGGTCTGGATGTCGATGTCCATTTCGCGGAAGTGGCGTTTCACCGTTTCCCAGGCGCCACGGGCGGTAATGCCCATCTTTTTATGGTCGTAGCCGGCCGAGCCGCCTGACGCAAAGGCATCGTCCAGCCAGAAACCGGCTTCCTGGGCGAGCGCATTGGCGGTGTCGGAGAAGGTCGCCGTGCCCTTGTCTGCTGCGACGACGAAATATGGATCATCGCCATCGAGCCGCACCGTGTCCTTGGGGGGGACGACGTCGGCGCCGGAAATGTTGTCGGTGATGGAAAGCAATGTACGGATATAGGTCTTATAAGCTTCCCGGCCCGTATTGAAGATCTCTTCGCGGCTGCCGCCGACCGGCAGTTTTCTTGGATAGAATCCGCCTTTGGCACCGACAGGCACGATCACGGCGTTCTTGACCTGCTGTGCCTTCACGAGGCCCAGGACCTCGGTGCGGTAATCCTCGGCGCGATCCGACCAGCGCAGGCCGCCGCGGGCAACGCGACCGAAGCGCAGATGCACGCCTTCCACTTCCACGCCATAGACGAAGATTTCGCGGAACGGTTTCGGTTCCGGAAGACCATCGACCAGATGCGGGTCGAGCTTGAAGGCGAGCATCGGCTTCGGTGTTCCATCGGCATTGCGCTGGAAATAGTTGGTCCGTAGCGTCGCATCGACGATGTTGACGTAGCGGCGCAGAATACGGTCGTCATCCAGGCTCGGCACGTCGGCAAGTTCGGTTTCTATGATGTCGTGCAGTTCGGCGAGCTTCTTGAGCTGCACCTTTTCAGGAAGCCCCGGGTCGAGCGTGTCGTGGAAAAGGCGGAAGATCGAGGCGGCAATGCCAGGATACTTGTCGAGGGTTGCGGCGATATAATCCTGCGAATAGGCAATGCCTGCCTGGCGCAGATAGCGCGCGTAAGCACGCAGCACGTTGACTTCCCGGGCCGAAAGGCCGGCCGATAAAATCAGACGGTTGAAGCTGTCATTGTCGATCGCGCCTTCGAAGGCGGCAACGAAGGCTTCTTCGAGCGGTGCGCCAAAACGTGCAAGGTCGATGTCTGCACCGCTACGGGCCTCGAGTTCCATGTCGTGCAGCACCACAATGTTGATCGCGCCATCGGCTGTCGGAACTTCGATATCGAAGGTCCGCTCACTCAGGACGTTGAAGCCGAGGTTTTCTAGGAGAGGCACGCGGCGCGACAGCGGCAGCTGTTCGCCACTATGGAAGATCTTCAGCGACAGGATGCGGCCGCGTTCATCGTCGTGGCGATAGTAGAATTCGATGCGGATCGGCTCACCGGCGGCGCATGCGGCGATGTCGGGCAGGTCGCCGACCGCTTCATCCGGCGTGAAGGCCTCCTGGAAGGCGTTGCTGACGCCGAGCTTCGGCGCCTTAGAGCCGGCGAGCATCTCGAAGCGGCTGTCCCAGCGTGCGGTGATCTGGCGAATCGCCGCTTCCAACTTGGCCTGCTGGACGCGCGGAGTCTTGCCGCCAGAGCGGCCGATAATGAAATGTACACGCGCCACGCCGCCTTCCGGGAAGGCGGGGTAATAGGCGGAGACGCGGCCGTCATAGACGGTCTTCAAATAAGTACCGATGCGTTCGCGCACGATCGAATCATATTCTTCGCGCGGTACGAAGACGATGACGGAAACGAAGCGGTCGAAATGGTCGATACGCGGTAGGGCTCGGACGCGCGGACGGTCGACGAGATCGTTGATCTGCTCGGCGAAGGACGCAAGAAGCTGGGTATCGATCTGGAAAAGATCGTCGCGCGGGTAGGATTCAAGCGTGTTGTCGAGCATTCGACCCGAATGGCTCATCGGGTCGAAGCCGAAATGCTCCTTCACCTTTTCGATCTTGGAGCGCAACAGCGGGATTTCGGCAGCGGACGAGGTATAGGCAGTCGAGGTGAAGAGGCCGACGATACGCAGCTCCCCTGTCACGTTGCCCTGTACGTCAAAACGTTTGACGCCGACATAGTCCATGTAAGCGCGGCGATGGACTACGGACTTCACATTGGCTTTGGTGACGATCAGGAAATCCGGGCCATCGAGGAAGGCGAGGATCTCCGGCGTCGTCGTCACCGCGTCCTTGCCGGTGCGCAGGACCAGAACCTCGGGATTGGAGAGAATGCCAAGGCCGGTTCCCTTGTCGCGTTCAACCTTCGCATTCGCCCCTTTGCCGGAATAGACATAATCGCGCATGCCGAGGAAGGTGAAGTTCTCGTCGCGCAGCCAGGTCAGGAAGGCGATCGCCTCGTCACGGTCGGCCTTCTTGCGGCTGGCGTTGTAGTTCGAAAGCTCTGCAATCACCTCGTCGACGCGCGAGAGCATCGCCTTCCAATCGGAAACGGCAAGCTCCACCTGCTGGAGCACCGCGTTGATACGCTTGATGAGATCGTCTGCCTGCGAGGCGGCGAGCGGCGAGATATGAAGCTGGATGTGGCTGACCCGCTTTGCCGGATCGCTCGGCACATCGGCGGAGTAAAGTTCCGGAACCTTGTCGTCCTCCATGATTAGGATCGGGTGAACGGCCATGGAGATGTCGCGGTGGGTGCTGGTCACCTCGCCCATCACGGATTCGTAGAGGAAAGGTTTGTTGTGATCAGTCACCGAGAGAACGGAGACGGCGACGCCACCGGGGGTGACATCGGCGATCGTGCCGATGTTGACACGCGGCGACTTGCCGTTCCAGGCGGAGAGTTCGGCTGCCGAATGCACGGCGGAAAGCGCCAGCATTTCCGGTGTATAGAGTTCGAGGTCGTCGCCGCTGGCCCGGCCGAAGAGGATCTCGGGGTCGAGATAGGGTTCGCCGGTGGCAGCCGCAATCTTGCGCGCGCTTTCGATCTGCTTTTCCCGTTTCGGATTGTTTCTGACGGCCATGGATCATCCCCCCGATTGTTTTGATGTGGGCAAGTTAGCAGAAGGTTCTTCGAAAAAATCCTTAAAAGAGGGCTTCGAAACGTAGTTTTCGTGCTTTTTTGGCTGTGCTGGCGAGAGATTTTGAAGTTTTTTGGTCGATTTATGCCGGTGGATGGCAAAATGCCTTGTCCGGATTCCCGACGGCTCACATTTCCACGCTCGCGTGAAGAATGGTTGACAGCGCCTCGTCAAAAATATCATCAACGACGGTCGAAATTCGGGACCGGATGCCATGTCGGAAAACACAGCAGGCGCAGTCATCGTCATTTCCAGCCACGTGGTGCGCGGGTCGGTCGGAAACCGGGCTGCGGTCTTTGCGCTGGAAACGCTTGGCCATCAGGTCTGGGCGCTGCCGACGATCGTGCTGCCCTGGCATCCCGGTCACAGCCGTTCGACACGGCTTGCCTTCGCCGAGGCCGATTTCGAAGCGGCGATCGACGATCTCATCCGCGCACCGTGGATCGGCGAGGTCAAAGCCGTCTTGTCGGGCTATTTCGGCAACGCAGCCCAGGCCCGCTCCGTCGCGAAACTCGTGTCGTCGCTGCGCGAAAAGAACCCGGAACTGCTCTATGTCTGCGATCCGGTCATGGGCGATCTCGGCGGCCTTTACGTGCCGGAAGCGACAGCCGAGGCGATCCGTGACCATCTGATACCGCTCGCTTCGCTCGCAACACCGAACCGATACGAACTTGCGTGGCTGTCGGGTGCGGCACTCGATGACAATAACGCGGTCATGGAGGCCGCACTTTCGCTCGGCCCCTCGCGCATGCTGGTCACATCGGCGGTGCCGATGATGGCAGGCGGCACCGGCAATCTCTATCTTTCCGGAAGGCATGCTCTGCTTGCCGAACACCGTGTCGTCGAAAACCCACCAAATGGGCTTGGAGACCTGCTTGCAGCGCTCTTCCTGTCCCGCCTGCTCTCAGGTGTGGAGGATGAAAAGGCGCTGCAGTTGGCGACTGCAAGTGTGTTTGAAGTGCTGGCGCGTGCCGTCAAGCGCGGCAGCAACGAGCTGATGCTGGCAAGCGATGCCTCCAGCCTTTCGACGCCCATGGCAATGGTGCAGATGCGTCACCTCGTCCATCCTGCCCAGCGGCGGAAAAAATAGGCTTCATACTTTTGCAGCGCAGCAGTTGATCTCGGCGCGCGCGCGCGCTAATCCAAAAGTCATGATGAGTTTTCCCAAATCCCTGGTGGACGGTTATCGCAACTTCATGAACGGGCGATATGCCGATGCCCGCGACCGGTATCGGCAGCTTGCGGAAAACGGGCAAAGCCCGACGACGCTCGTCATTGCCTGTTGCGACTCACGCGCGGCTCCCGAGCTGATTTTCGACGCAGGGCCGGGCGAACTCTTTGTCATCCGCAACGTCGCCAACATGGTGCCGCCTTATGAACCGGATGGCCATTTCCATTCCACGTCGGCGGCGCTCGAATTCGCCGTGCAGGCGCTGAAGGTCAAGAATATCGTCGTCATGGGTCATGGCCGCTGCGGTGGAATCCGCGCAGCCCTCGATCCCGATGCCGAACCTTTGTCATCCGGCGATTTCATTGGTCGCTGGATGTCGCTCGTTCGTCCTGCCGCCGAACAGATCGGCAGCAACGACGTCATGACGCCTGCCGAACGGCAGACCGCGCTGGAGCGGGTCTCCATCCGCAATTCGATCAACAATCTCAGATCCTTCCCTGATATCAGGGCGCTCGAGGAAGAGGGCAAGCTGGAGCTTCACGGCGCCTGGTTCGATATTTCGACCGGTGAGCTCTGGGTGATGGATTCTGAGACACTCGATTTTATTCGTCCCGAAATCTAGGGATAGACCGCTTTATCGGTTTTTTAAGATATTTCACTAGGCTCACTTGCGGGCAGTCTATGCGCGTGGATCGGTCATGAATTTCGAAGTGGTGAAATTCAAGAATATCAGAAGGGTAGTTCTCGCCGCCGTTCTGCTGCCCTTCGTCTTCATGATTGCCGAAGGGGTAGTGTTGATCCGCTTCTCGCTCATGCAATACCGCGCGCTCGAAAACGATCATCTCTTTGCCGACGTCCTTGCCCGCGGAGGATCGATTGCTGCCAATGAAATTCTGGCGGAACTCGTCGCGGCGCGAACTTACATTAATAATCCCAACGAGATGACCAAGGCTGCCATGATGGAAAGGCGCAGCGCACTCGACAGCGAACGCGCGCGTTTCAACGCCAGCCTCCCGCCCGTTGAAACGCTCGATCTTGGTCTACAGTCACAACTTGCCAATCTCCGCCTCGCTTACAGCCGTATCGTTGCGACACGTTCGGCGGTCGATCGAGGTTATTACGGCAAAGGCGGCAACCCCGTTCATATCTATGGACAGGCCGGATTGAAGCAGCTCGGACTTGTCGAGTCGCTTTCGTCGAGGATCCATGATCCTGTGTTGTTACGCAAATCCAGCGAGCTGATGAGTATCCTGCTGACCTATTACGGCGAGCGGCTGATCGGCAATCTTGGCCAGCGCTATTTCGATCGAGCCGACTTTTCCGCCATGTCGCATGAACAGCTCGTTCAAGGCGAAACAATGCTCGGCAACGGCATGGATCGCTTGCGTTTTCATTCTTCCTCGCCTGTCGTACGGGAAATCCTTGCTTATAGGTCTCAGCCCGACGAGGTCTGGGCCGATACCTTCACAAATGCCATGGTTTCCGGTGCGTTGCGGCCGGACAAGGCGATCCGAGACAAATGGATCGGTATCCAGAATAAGCGGCTGGATTTCCTGCAGCAAAAAATTGCCTCCGTCACCGATGATATTCATGTGACCGGACAGAAGCTGTCGATGCGCTCGCATATTCACATGACGGTCGTACTTGCGCTGTCATCCGGACTGGTGCTGCTCGTTGCCCTTATTGTGGCGCTTGCTGTTCGGGGTATCCGTCTCGTTGCCCGCGTCACCGAAGAGCGTGAACTGCTCATCAACGAGCTGCGCAATGCTGCCCAGACCGATCTTCTGACGGGCCTTTATAATCGCCGTGGCTTCGAGGCTGCTGCTTTAGCGCTTCTGATGCAGGCCGAGTATGGATCACGCTGGATTTCGGTCGTTTTGTTTGATCTCGATCACTTCAAGAAAATCAATGACATATATGGCCATGATGCTGGCGATATCGTCCTGAAGCACGTAGCCGGCGTCGCGCGGGAAAGTTTCCGCTCCTTCGATCTGCTGGTTCGCCACGGCGGCGAGGAGTTCATGGCGCTGCTGCCGGATTCGACACCAGAGGATGCGGCGGTCGTTGCCGAACGTGTCCGGTTGGCCATCGAGGCTGCTGAGATCGCGCTTCCGAGTGGCGAGCGTCTGCGAATGACGGCAAGCTTCGGCTGTGCGGGGCGCGCAAATGCCGTCAGCAATCGCAATTTCGACGATCTGGTGAAGCGTGCTGACCTAGCGCTCTATGCGGCGAAGGCTTCGGGACGCAATTGCGTCGTTGCCGGGCCGATTGTTCCTTCCGCGGCATCGCAGGAAGAGCGCCGCAAGAGTGCCGGCGGAACCCACGACTTCCGCAAATGAAAAACGCCGCATTCGCATGCGGCGCTCGTGTTCATTTTCCTACCGATGTTTCTTCAGTTGCCGTCGATCTGCTGACCGATATAGGCGATTGCCTGCTGATAGACGGCTGCGGCATTCCAGCCTTGGATGGCGACGAAGTTCGGCTCACCCGGCTGGTAACCGGCGCCAGCACGCCAGCCGTGGCCCTTGAGGAAATTGGCAGTCGAGGCCAGCGCATCGGCGCGGGATCCGACCATATCGATGCGGCCGTCGCCGTCGCCGTCAGCGCCGTAGCGCACCACATTGCGCGGCAGGAACTGCGTCTGGCCGATTTCACCATGGGCAGCGCCTCGGGCTTGCGGGCTGAGATAGCCTTCCGAAACGAGCTGCAAGGCTGCATAAAGCTGGTCGGTGAAATATTCCGAACGGCGGCAGTCATAGGCAAGGGTAGAGACAGCGGACATCGTATGTTGGCTGCCCATATAGCTGCCGAAGCCGGTCTCCATGCCCCAGATGGCGATCAGCGGACCGGCCGGCACGCCGAAGCGTCGCTCGATCGAGGCGAAGAGAGCCTGATTGGCGGCTTTCATCGAACGGCCGCGGGAAATGACGGCGGCACCGCCGCGCTTCTTCATGAAAGCGTCGAAAGACAACTTGAAGCTCTTTTGGCCGCGGTCGGCTGAAATAGTCGGCCGGTTATAGCTGACATTGGCGAAGGCGCGGTTGAGAACCGACTGGCTTACACCATTGGCTGCTGCCGTCTGCTTGAAATCGGCCACCCAGTCCTCGAAGCCGGCACTGGTATTGCCGCATTGTGCCCCTTGCGCGAACGCCGGTGCTGCATGGAGGACGCCCATTGTCGCGGCGGCCGCCAGAATCAATTTTATCATGCGCATTGAGAAACCCCGCTCTCGATCTGCATAGCTTTTAGCCGGGCAGGAGAATGCCAGCCACCGGCGATTTTGTCACGATCACCTTTTAGCGAGCGCTTATACGACGGTGTCTGCCCGAAAAAGCCCCGCTCGTCGAGCAGGGCTTTAGCATATTATGGTTTATAAATGGTATCAGGCTGCCTGCTTGCGCGGCTTGACGAGGCCGCGATTAACGAGCAATTCGGCGATCTGGATGGCATTAAGAGCCGCACCCTTGCGCAAATTATCGGAGACGACCCAAATGTTAAGGCCGTTTTCGACGGTCGCATCTTCGCGGATACGAGAGATATAGGTCGCGTCTTCGCCCGCGGATTCGTAAGGCGTGATGTAGCCGCCATCCTCGCGCTTGTCGATGACGAGGCAGCCCGGTGCGTCGCGCAGGATATCGCGGGCCTGGTCGGCAGTGATCTCGTTTTCGAATTCGATGTTGACCGATTCCGAATGACCGATGAAGACGGGAACGCGGACCGCGGTGCAGGTCACCTTGATCTTCGGATCCAGCATCTTTTTCGTTTCAGCCAAAACCTTCCACTCTTCCTTCGTGTAGCCGTCCTCCATGAAGGTGTCGATGTGCGGAATGACGTTGAAAGCGATGCGCTTGGTGAACTTCTTGTTCTCGATCGGGTCGGCAACGAAGACGGCGCGTGTCTGGTTGAAGAGTTCGTCCATGCCATCCTTGCCGGCGCCGGAAACCGACTGGTAAGTCGAGACGACGACGCGCTTGATCTTGGCGAAGTCATGCAGCGGCTTCAGCGCGACGACGAGCTGGGCGGTCGAGCAGTTCGGATTGGCAATGATGTTACGCTTGGCGAAGAGCGAAATCGCGTCCGGGTTCACTTCCGGAACGATCAGCGGCACGTCGGCGTCGTAGCGCCAGGCCGAGGAATTATCGATGACGACGCAGCCCTGCTGGCCGATCTTCGGGGAGACGCGCTTGGAAACCTCGCCGCCGGCCGACATCAGGCAGATATCGGTGTCGGAGAAATCGTAGTTCTCCAGGTTCGAGACCTTCAGCGTCCGGTCGCCGTAGGAAACCTCGGTGCCCTGGGAGCGGGCGGAGGCGAGTGCGACGACTTCATCGGCCGGGAAACCACGCTCGGAGAGAATGTTGAGCATTTCGCGCCCGACATTTCCGGTCGCACCCGCGACTGCAACTTTGAAACCCATTTCTCAAGCTCTCTTTCTCTTCTCTCCTCTTGTCCGGTGAGGGGGGAAGCGCGACATCATCGCGACCTCCTGTCCCCGGCCGGGCCGGGGAGAGAGCGGCAGGCCAGAGACGTCAGACGGTTTTCGTCGTCGTTTTGGCCTTGGTTTTGGAAGAAACCGGAACGGCAAAATCCAGCCCGGCATTCTCTGCCAGGTTATTGCGCTCAGCGATGGCGTGCTCGTGGCGAACCATGGATATTCCTTTTCCGTCGTTGCTCATAAAAGGTTTTCCACAGGAGTCAAGGTGTTTGCGTGCGCGATGAGAAGAGGGGAAGGGTACTGCAGCGCTGCGGTGTTTCGTCATCCGTCTGTCACTGCCGGGGGGTATTTCCGAGCAGTTGCAACGACTGCAACGAAAAACGGGGGTTTTTCCATGCGTATGCTTCTCGCCGCTTTCGCGGCCACCACGATTCTAGCCGGCGCCGCGCAGGCAGCTTCGGTCTATCCGCTTGATCGCGCTACGATTCTTGTCGGTTCGCCGTTCGATTTCAAGGTCGAGCTCAGCAAGCAGGTCAAGCCGGAAGACGTGAAAATCACGGTCAATGGCCAGGATTACAAGACCGTCCTCGGCGGCGAGGCACAGTTCGTCGAGCTGGAAAAGGGCAAGGAAGACAAGGCTCTCGGTTCCGCTCTCCTGCTGCGTGGCCTAAAGATTTCCGCTCCGGGCGCTTACAAGGTCGAGGTCGCCGCCGGCGACGAAACGAAGTCCGTGACCTGGAACGTCTACGACACGGCGGCCCAGCCGAAGGCAAAGAACATCATCTTCCTGCTCGGCGACGGGCTTTCCGTCGCGCACCGCACGGCTGCCCGCATCATGTCCAAGGGCATGACGGAAGGCAAAGCGAATGGCCGCCTGAACATGGACGACCTCGATCATATGGCGTTCATCGGAACGTCGGCGACGAATGCCGTTTCCACGGACTCGGCAAATACCATGTCGGCCTTCATGACGGGCCACAAGACGGCCGTCAACGCGATCGGCGTTTACGCAGATCGCACGCCGTCCTCGCTCGATGATCCGCGCGTCGAAACCTTCGCAGAAGCCGTTCGCCGCATGACGAAAAAATCGGTCGGCATCGTTGCGACGGCTGAAGTCGAAGACGCTACGCCGGCTGCCGTCGTTTCCCATACCCGCAACCGCAGCGACAAGGCCGACATCGTCGGCATGTTGCTCGACGTCAAGCCGGAAGTCCTCCTTGGCGGCGGCTCAGCCTATTTTCTCGGCAAAGAGGTTGCCGGTTCCAAGCGCAAGGACAATCAGGATTACATCAAGCTGTTCCAGGACGCCGGCTACAAGCTCGCGACGGACAAGAATGAGCTCGCAGCCAATGCATCGGCTGAAGGCAATCTCCTCGGTCTTTTCCACACCGGCAATATGGACGTCACGCTTGATCGCGAATTCCTGAAAAAGGGCACTGTCGAGAAGTTCCCGAACCAGCCGGGCCTCGTCGACATGACGAAGGTCGCGCTCGATCGTCTGTCCAAGAATCCTGATGGTTTCTTTCTGATGGTGGAAGGGTCCTCGATCGATAAGATGTCCCATCCGCTCGATTGGGACCGCGCCGTCGTCGACACTATCGAATTCGACAAGGCGATCGGCGTAGCCCGCGAATTCCAGAAGGCCCATCCGGACACGCTGATCGTCGTCACCGGTGACCACACGCATGGCGTTTCCATCATCGGCACGGTCGATGACGAAAAGCCGGGCACGGAAATGCGCGAAAAGGTCGGCACTTATGCCGAAGCCGGTTTCCCCAACTACAAGGACGAAAACGGCGACGGTTATCCCGACAAGATCGACGTCAGCCGCCGCCTGTTCCTGAGCGCCAACAACGGCCCTGACCACTACGAGACCTTCCGTCCGAAGCTCGAAGGCCCGTTCGTTCCGGCGATCCAGAACGAAAAGAAGGAATATGTCGCCAACGAACAGTATAAGGATGTTCCCGGCGCGGTCTTCGTTCAGGGCAATCTTCCGAAGAGCAGCGAGAGCGGCGTCCATGCTGTAGACGATGTCGTGCTGCAGTCGGCCGGTCCGGGCGCTGAAGGCTTCCATGGCTATATGGAACAGAGCGATGTCTACCGCGTGCTGGCAGATACCTTCGCTCTCGGCGCCAAGCAGACCAACTGATCCCGAGCTGATCCGAAGGCCCGGGCCGGCCTTGCCTCTTTCATCGATCATAATCCCGGCCGCCCGACGGCCGGGATTTGGTTCCTGGAGATCGCCATGGAAAAATTTCCTTCGTCGCAGCTCAGCAGACGCCGGCTGATGGCCGCGGCCGTTATGCTTCCCTTCACCACGTCCCTTGTTCGTGCTGCCGATACTTCACTCACCTTTAACGAGCTCTACGGCAAGTTCGGTGTGCTCGGGCTCGAATTCTCCGACAAGGTGAAAGCGCTTGCCGGTAAGGACATCAGCATGAAGGGCTTCATGGCTCCGCCGCTGAAGGCGGAGGCGCAATTCTTCGTGCTGACTGAAGTGCCGATGTCGCTCTGCCCGTTCTGTTCGTCGGATGCCGACTGGCCTGACAATATCGTCGTCGTTTATCTCGGGGAAAAGCAGACTTTCGTACAGCCGAGCCAGACGATCGAGGTGCGTGGCAAACTGGAATATGGATCCTGGCAGGATCCTGAAACCGGCTTTGTGAGCCTGCTGCGTATCCGCCAGGCTGAATATTCCAGCGTCTGAGTATCGATGCTAGATCTTGAAATCGAACATCTGGCCATGACGTTTCCCGGTCTTTCGGCGCCTGCGCTCGCCATCGATAATCTATCGATTGCTGCCGGCAGCCGTGTCGTGGTTACCGGCGCCTCGGGCTCCGGCAAAAGTACCTTCGTCAACCTCGTCACCGGATTGGAGCGGGTTCGCGAAGGCCGCGTCCGTTGGAATGGCGAAGATATTGCCGCACTCTCCGAAGGTCGCCGTGACCGCTTCCGCGCCGCCAATATCGGACTGGTCATGCAGGAGTTTCATCTTTTTCCTGGGCTTTCGGCGGTCGAAAACGTGCTGTTGCCCGCGCGTCTTGCCCGTGCTGCCACATCGGCGGTCATCGAACGTGCCCATAATCTTCTCGAGATCGCTGGCGTCGGCCGTACTTGGCAGAAGATCGAGACTATGTCGCGCGGCGAAATGCAGCGTGTGGCCATCGCTCGGGCACTGTTGCGCAGGCCCGGCGTCATCGTCGCCGACGAACCGACCGCCAGCCTCGATGCGGAAAGCGGCGATACGGTCGGTGATCTGCTGCTCGATCTTGCCGCGACCGAAGGCAGCACCCTGATCGTCGTGTCGCACGATCCTCGCATTGTCGGCCGCCTCGATCGTCGCCTGATATTTCAGTCCGGCCATATCGTGGAGGATTCCACCATCAAGGGAGCGGCCGCATGATCCGCTTCATCTTCGCAGATCTGCGCCGCTTGTGGGCTGGTTCCGTCGTTGTCGTGCTGCTGGTGGCGCTTGCGACGGCGCTCGGCGTATCCGTCATTCTGCAGGAACGGGCTCTGCGTCTCGGCAGTGCGCGGGCGGCAGACAAGTTCGATCTCGTCATAGGCGCTGGCGGCAGCGAGACCCAGCTTGTGCTCTCATCCGTTTTCCTGCAGCCGTCCGCACTGCCGCTGATGTCCGGCGCCGTCCTGGCCAAGCTTGCCGCCGATCCGCGCGTGGAATGGGCTGCTCCCGTCGGCTTTGGCGATTCCTTCGCGGGCTATCCGATCGTCGGCACGACGAGGGTGTTGACGGAAACGATTTCCGGCGGCCTTTCGGAAGGCCGGGCGTTCGCCAGTGAGGGCGAGGCTGTCATCGGCGCGAGCGTCGACCTTGCCATCGGCAGCGAAATCAAGCCGATGCACGGCACGATCGAAACCGGCGGCCATACCCATACGGAACTTGCCTATCACGTGATCGGGCGCCTGCAGCCGACGGGCGCAGCTTGGGACCGCGCCATTCTCGTTCCGATCCAGGCCGTCTGGCATATTCACGGACTGGAAGCTGCCGAAGAGCATGAGCACGACCACGCCGCGGAGGCCGATCATCATGAGGAAGCCGCACACGTGGAAAGCGCACATGAGGATGTCGACCCTCATGCGGAGCCCGACCCTCATGCCGGCCTGAACGGGAGGTGGACCGCGGAAACGCCCGGCCTTCCGGCCATCCTCGTCAAGCCGAAGACGATTGCCGATGCCTACAAGCTGCGGCAGGACTATCGCAACGGCGCGACGATTGCCGTCTTTCCCGGCGAGGTGCTGACCAATCTCTATGCGACGCTCGGCGATGCCAAGCAGATTCTCGTTGCCGTCGCCTCCGGCGCGCAGGTGCTCGTTGCCGCCTCGCTGATCCTCGTGACCGTTATCCATATCGGCCAGCGTCGGCGGCAGATCGGCGCGCTCCGCGCCTTCGGTGCTCCACGCGGCGCGATCTTCGGCATTGTCTGGCTGGAGTTATTCATCCTCATCGCTGTCGGAATAGGGCTCGGTTTTACACTTGGTTATGGTGCAGCACGCATTCTTTCCGGCTTCTTCTCGCAAAGCAGCGGTGTCAACCTGCCTGTCGGCTTCGCACCCGAAGACGGAACGCTTGCGATGATCTTTCTCGCCTTCGCTGCTGTCCTCGCTGCCTTGCCGGCGATGCTCGCCTACCGACAGTCTCCGGCCCAGGCTTTGCGGGGATGATGATTGCGGCGTGCCATGCCTGCTCCGCCATGGCAGGAGCCATGCTGCGACAATTTGCGCGCAAAATTAGACTAAAGTCATAATCCCAAAGCATCCCTCTTTCTGACGCGTCTTTTCTGTCAAACTCTTCTCAGGCGTGTCGCGGCCAGGGATGTGCTTCGAGGAGAGTAGGCCGCGACCGTTGCTCATCACTCTGTGGAGGACAGACAATGGCAAATGTCGCAAGCGTCGACAACGTGAAAGCCGGTCCGATGACGGGCGAGGAGAAGAAGGTCATCTTCGCCTCGTCGCTCGGCACGGTTTTCGAATGGTATGATTTCTATCTGTATGGTTCGCTCGCCACCTATATCGGCGCGACCTATTTCACCCAGTATCCGGAAGCGACGCGTAACATCTTCACGCTTCTCGCCTTCGCTGCGGGCTTCCTGGTGCGACCGTTCGGCGCATTGGTCTTCGGCCGCCTCGGCGATCTCGTCGGTCGCAAGTACACCTTCCTGGTGACTATTCTCATCATGGGTCTGTCGACCTTCCTGGTTGGCATCCTGCCCGGTGCTGCCTCCATCGGTATTGCCGCTCCGATCATCCTGATCGGCCTGCGCCTGCTGCAGGGCCTGGCGCTCGGTGGCGAATATGGCGGTGCGGCGACTTATGTTGCCGAGCACGCGCCGAACGGCCGCCGCGGCTACTTTACGTCCTGGATCCAGACGACGGCAACGCTTGGCCTTTTCCTGTCGTTGATCGTCATCGTCACCGTCCAGTCGATCATGGGAACAACTGCCTTCGCCGCCTGGGGCTGGCGCATTCCGTTCCTCGTCTCGGTCGTCCTGCTCGGTATCTCCGTCTGGATCCGGTTGAAGATGAACGAGTCGCCCGCCTTCCAGCGCATGAAGGCGGAAGGCAAGGGGTCGAAGGCACCGCTGACGGAAGCTTTCGGCCAGTGGCGGAACGCGAAGATCGCGCTGATTGCGCTTCTCGGCGCCACGATGGGTCAGGCAGTCGTCTGGTACGGCGGGCAGTTCTATGCCCTGTTCTTCCTGCAGAGCGTGCTGAAGGTCGATCTCTACTCGGCCAACATCATGGTTGCCATCGCCCTCTTCCTCGCCACGCCATTCTTCGTCATCTTCGGCGGACTGTCGGATAAAATCGGCCGCAAGCCGATCATCATGGCGGGCCTGCTGATCGCAGCGGTCACCTATTTCCCGCTGTTTAAGGCGATGACCTATACGGCAAATCCGGCTCTCTACGAGGCGCAGGCGACGATCCGGGCAACGGTGACGGCCGATCCGGCGGATTGCAAATTCCAGTTCAATCCGACCGGCACGTCGAAATTCACCAACTCCTGCGATATCGCAACGGCGTTCCTGACCAAGAACTCAGTGCCTTATGACGTGGTGCCGGGTCCGGCGGGCCAGCCTGCGACCGTGAAGGTGGGTGACAATACCATTACAGGTTATGACGCCGTCGCAGCCGGCGCCGATGCAGCCAAGACCAATGCCGCCTTCGAAAAGGGCGTCAATCTTGCCCTTCATGATGCCGGTTATCCGCTGAAGCGCGGTGCTGCCAAGGTTGCCGATGCCAAGCTCGATGCCTTCATCGCCGCCAATCCGGAGCTCAGCCTCAATGCCGACGCGATACGCGCGGGCCAGAAGGAAACGCTGCCGGCCGACAAACTCGTTGCCGGCAAGCTGCTGACGGCGGATGAAGCGAAAAGCGTGACGGACATGGCCGTCTACACGATCCCTGGCGGCGGTTCGTTCGCGATGGTGGCCGATCCTGCCCGCGTCAACTGGATCGGCACTATCGCCATCCTGTTCGTGCTCGTGCTCTACGTGACGATGGTTTACGGCCCGATCGCGGCCCTGCTGGTCGAGCTCTTCCCGACCCGCATCCGCTATACCGGCATGTCGCTGCCCTATCATATCGGCAACGGCTGGTTCGGCGGCTTGCTGCCTGCCACGGCCTTCGCGATGAGTGCCGCCGCCGGCAACATCTATTATGGCCTCTGGTATCCGATCGTCTTCGCAGCGATCACGCTGGTCATCGGCGTGCTGTTCCTGCCGGAAACCAAGAACCGGGATATTCATGCGCTGGACTAAGGAGCGTCGACTATTCTGAAATCAAAGACCCGGTGTTCATAAGGCGCCGGGTTTTTCATGCCGCATAGGGTGCAGGAGATGCAGGCCAGTTTTAACGCTCTTCAGGAAATGTCAGATTTAGCGACTGTCAACGTGACCTTCTCGCACGAAGGTAGATTCCAGCATCAGCCGTTCCTGTTGCCTTCCACATCTGCCCGACGCGACGGTGTTGTGAATTTTCCAGAGGACCGCGTCGTATTCAGCTTGCAGCCTCGATGAGATCGCCAAGCGTCTCCACCAGCGCTTCATGCCGGCGAGACCTTGTCTGCCACATTGACTACGAATGCCGCAGGAGTGTCATTTTACAATGCGTCTGGGAAGTATCGCTTGGACATGGGCCAGCCGTCCGGGCAAAGCTTGAAGAGCAGGCCGTAGCGGGCATAGACGATTGCCGTCAGCAGCGAGAACCAGGCGCCAAAGGCAAGGCCGGCAATGACATCGCTCGGATAATGCGCGCCGACCATCACACGCGTCATGGCGAGCCAGATGGCGGCGGCGATGAAGGGAATCCGATAGCGCGGGAAGAGCAGTGCGGCGGCGGCAAAGAAAGCGCCCACGGTGGTCGAATGGCCGGACGGGAAGCTTTCCAGCGCTGCACGGCCGGAAAAGGGCGTGAAGGAAAGCACGCCGAGATCCTGGAAATGTTCGGGGCGTGCGCGGCCGATCATGCGCTTGAGAAGGTTTGCGAGCAGGCCGGAAAAGACGACGGTCGTGAACAGATAGGCGCCGATCCAGCTTACATAAAGGGCCTGGGCCTTTGCCCTTGCGCTTTTCAGGAGCTTGTAGCCAGCTCCGCCGTGGAAGAAGAGCAGGACGCTGGTGAGGATCAGCCAGGCGGAGTTGCCGAAATCGGTCAATATTTCCCCGAAGCGCTGAATGGGCTCCGGCAGGTGACCGGAACCGATCGGCGCATCGAAGACCAGCATGGAAAGGATGACAGTGTTCAGCGTAATGAAAAACCACGCGCGCCACCGCAATGATGGCATGACGCGTCTATTTCTGCGCCAGCGCCTGTCCAAGGAGACTAGAAGTTCCCGCATTCCGACTATCCGTATAACCCTTGGGTATGAGATAGGCGATAAAAATGCACAGGATTACGACAGAGAGCGGGCTTCCTTAGATAATTCTAATCAATTTTGCTAATGCCAACCGGTACGAGCGAGCGTGATAGGGGGCAATGCGCCGATGCGACGACTGCCAGACCAGCCGTGACATACTCATAGGAACGGGAATCGATAAAAAGCCCTCCGCAGAGATGCGAAGGGCCGAAAAGCGTTTCACGTGAAATATCAAGCAGAAAGGGCCTTGAATTCGTCGAGGATGGCATCACCCATCTCGACGGTGCCGACCTGGCGGCTGCCCGGTGCCATGATGTCGCCAGTGCGAATGCCCTTATCGAGCACGTTGGCGATCGCCTTTTCCAGGTTGTCCGCTTCCTTGACCAAATTGAAAGAGTAGCGAAGGCACATGGCGAAGGAGGCAATCATCGCGATCGGATTGGCGATGCCTTTGCCGGCGATATCGGGAGCCGAGCCGTGAACCGGCTCATAAAGCGCCTTGCGCTTGCCGGTCTTACCGTCGGGCGCTCCGAGCGAAGCCGACGGCAGCATGCCGAGCGAGCCGGTCAGCATGGCGGCAACGTCCGAAAGCATATCGCCGAAGAGGTTGTCGGTGACAATGACGTCGAACTGCTTCGGCTGACGCACGAGCTGCATGCCGCCGGCATCCGCCAGCATATGTTCGAGCTGCACGTCGGAATATTTCGCCTTGTGCGTCTCGGTCACGACCTGGTTCCAGAGCACGCCCGATTTCATGACATTGCGCTTTTCCATCGAGCAGACGCGGTTGTTGCGGGTGCGGGCCATTTCAAAAGCGACGCCGGCAATGCGCTCGATTTCATAGGTGTCGTAAACCTGCGTATCGATGCCGCGCTTCTGGCCATTGCCGAGATCGATAATTTCCTTCGGCTCGCCGAAGTAAACACCGCCCGTCAACTCGCGGATGATGAGAATGTCGAGGCCCTCGACCAATTCCGGCTTCAGCGAGGAAGCTGAGGCGAGTGCGGGATAGCAGATCGCCGGGCGCAGGTTTGCGAAGAGTTCCAGATCCTTGCGCAGGCGCAGCAAGCCGGCTTCCGGGCGTACTTCATAGGGAACATTATCCCACTTCGGGCCGCCGACGGCGCCGAAAAGCACGGCGTCGGCTGCAAGCGCCTTCTTCATGTCGTCTTCGGAGATCGCTGCGCCATGCGCATCATAGGCGCAGCCGCCGACGAGGCCTTCGTCGGTGACGAAACCGGCACTCATCGCCTCGTTCATGTAAGCGATGATCTTGCGGACTTCGCCCATGGCCTCGGGACCGATGCCGTCGCCCGGCAGCAGGAAAAGATTGCGCACTGTCATGAAAGCCTCCGCGGAAAAACAAGCTGCGGCTTCTTAGACCCCGGAAATGGGCATTTCAAGCGAGAGAAAGGGTGAATCGGTACGCTTGTCTCGGCGTAATGTGATATCTGCGCAGGTTGCTCCGTTGCCTGCAAACGGGCTAAAACGGCAGCTCCGCCTATTCTTTTTCGGATATTCTCCATGTCCTTCGCGCCTCTCCATCTCGACACGCCCCTCCTCCAGACTACGGCTGATTATAGTGCCAGCGGCAAGCCGCTCTGGCTGAAGCTTGATGCTATGCAGCCCTCCGGCAGCTTCAAGCTTCGTGGCGTCGGCCGGCTTTGCCAGCACGAGGTTCAAAAGGGAGCGCGCGAAATCTTCTGCGCCTCCGGCGGCAATGCCGGCATTGCGGCAGCCTATGCCGGGCGGGCGCTCGGCGTACCCGTTACGATCGTCGTGCCCGAGACGACGGCGCCCGACGTGCGCCGGACGATTGCCGCAATGGGTGCCAATGTACTGGTCCATGGATCTGTCTTTGACGAGGCCAATGCCCATGCGATCGAGCTCGCCGAAAGCAGCAAGGCGACTTATGTACACCCCTTCGATCATCCACTCCTGTGGGATGGCCATGCGACGCTGATCGATGAGGTGGTGGCAAAAGGTGTCAAATTCGATTGCGTCGTTACCAGTGTCGGCGGCGGCGGGCTGCTTGCCGGCATCGTCGAGGGGCTGAAGCGGAACGGGCTTTCCGATGTGCCCGTCATTGCCGTCGAGACGGAAGGAGCTGCATCGTTTCACGCAAGTCTCAAGGCCAATGAGCGTATTTCGCTACCGGTCATTACATCGATTGCCACCTCGCTCGGCGCGCGGCAGGTGGCGCAGCATGTCTTCGATCTGCCGAAACATCACCCGATCGAAAGCGTTCTCGTCAGCGATGCCGATGCCGTGGTCGCCTGCCGGAAATTTGCCGATGCGCAACGCATCCTGGTCGAACCGGCCTGCGGTGCAGCCCTTGCCGTTGCCGACGTGCATGCCGGTCTGTTGTCGCGCTTTAACAATCCGCTTATCGAAGTCTGCGGCGGCATCGGCGTGTCACTCGAAAAGCTTGATGTCTGGAAAGAGAAGTTTCTCTGAGATCGGGCAAAGAAAAAAGCCGGGTGAAAGCCCGGCTTGATCGATAGGGTAACGCATTAGACTCAGGCAGCCCAGGGGTGCGAAGCGGCGTTCTTCTTTTCGAACTCGTCGATCGCTGTGCCCTTTTCCATGGTCAGGCCGATATCGTCGAGACCGTTCAGCAGGCAGTGGCGCTTGAATTCGTCGAGATCGAACTTGATCGAGCCGCCATCCGGGCCGGTGATTTCGAGGTTTTCGAGGTCGACGGTCAGAATGGCGTTGGAACCACGCTCGGCGTCGTCCATCAACTTGTCGAGGTCTTCCTGGCTGACCTTGATCGGCAGGATGCCGTTCTTGAAACAGTTGTTGTAGAAGATATCGGCGAAGCTGGTGGAGATCACGCAGCGGATGCCGAAATCGAGCAGCGCCCACGGAGCATGCTCACGCGAGGAGCCGCAGCCGAAATTGTCGCCGGCAACCAAGATCTTCGCCTCGCGATAAGCCGGCTTGTTCAGTACGAAATCAGGGTTTTCGGAACCGTCTTCGTTGTAGCGGGCTTCGGCGAAAAGACCCTTGCCAAGGCCGGTACGCTTGATGGTCTTCAGATAGTCCTTCGGAATGATCATGTCGGTATCGATGTTGACGACCGGCAGGGGCGCTGCGACGCCCGTGAGCTTCACGAATTTATCCATGACCCATGCTCCATTTCAGCAAAACGTACTTTCTGATTTTGCATCTATTCCAGTTTTCCGCCGAAATGAAGAAGAATCTTTCGCTGATGGAGGCCGCGCGACGTTTCCCGCGGCCTGCCGATTGCGCGACCTCTACTTGGACGGTGCGTTCAGACCCCAGAGCACACCGAACGGATCACGAAGCTGGCCGTAGCGGTCACCCCAGAACATCAGTTCGACCGGCATGACCACTTCGGCGCCGGCAGCCACCGCGCGATCCCACCAGAAATCGATATCGTCGATCACCAGCTGGATGGCAAAGCCCTCATGGCCCTTGAAGGGATGGCCGTATTCCGGATAGGCATCCGACAGCATGAGGGAACTGCCGTTGATATAAAGGTGCACATGCATCGTGCGGCCACTCTCGTCGGGCGGCACGATATAGGCCTGTTCGGCGCCGAAAGCCTTCTTGTAGAATTCCGCAGCCTTTGCCGCGCCATCGACCGTCAGATAGGGAAGCAGGCCATTCTTGACCGGCGGCATCTTGGCCTGGTTGCTCTCCATCGCGTCCATGCTCGTCCTCCATTCGTTTTTGAAGTGCCGGCTGAATGCTCGGCTGCTTCAAGGACGTAGCATGGGAGTGTGAGCCGACAATGTCGGTCAGAATTTCAGCGAAAAGCGATCAGAGATCGATGATCGTGCCGCGGCCGTCATTCCAGATGCGCATTTCGCGCTTGCCGTCAGCGCGAGCGCGGGCGCGCACGGGAGCGGGCTTCATCTTCATCGAAAGGGCGCGGCCGACCATGAGCACGGTCAGGATGCCGCCGACGGCGAGCGTGACCGAGAAGGTGAGAAGCAGCATGGCCACGAAGACGGTGGCGCCAGCAAGCATGAAGAAGATGGAGCGAATGTTCTGCATTGGTTATAGACCTTTCTACGGAAAGGAATGTGGTCCTTCTTTTTCATCTCTGCAAGCCAAGCATGGCTTTTTGTTGTCTTGCGAGGCTTTACGAAGCTTGGCACTAATGGTCCATGAGCCGAACACCACCTCTTCGTTCCCTGCGTCTGCGCCGCTCGGTACTGAGCGTACCCGCCATCAACGCGCGTGCACTTGAAAAGACCCATTCCCTTGATTGCGATGCGGTTATTCTCGATCTCGAGGATTCCGTCGCGCCTGAGAAGAAGGCGGAAGCGCGCGACAATCTGAAAGCTTTTTTTGCCGATCCGCCGCTTGAGGGTAAGGAAAGGATCATCCGCATCAATTCTTTGTCATCCGGATTCGGACTGGCGGATCTGGAGTTGATAAAGGCATTATCGCCCGATGCTGTTCTCCTGCCGAAGGTGGACGAAGCGCAGGACGTCATGGCAATCAGTGATCTGCTTGCCGAGGCCTATGCGCCGGAGGAGTTGCGCATCTGGGCGATGATCGAGACGCCGCGCGGCGTGCTGAATGCCGCAGCGATCGCCGAATCCGGCCGCACGCCGGGATCGCGGCTCGATTGCCTCGTCGTCGGCCTCAACGACCTGCGCAAGGAAACAGGGGTTCTGCCGCAGACCGGGCGGACTTATCTCGTGCCGTGGCTGATGCAGGTCATTCTGGCGGTCAAGGCCCATGGACTCGATGCGCTGGACAGCGTCTTCAACGATTTCCGGAATGCCGATGGCTTCGACGCCGAATGCGGGCAGGGCCGCGGCATGGGTTTTGTGGGCAAGATGCTGATCCATCCAGCGCAGATCGAAGCCGCCAACCGGTATTTCGGGCCTGACGCAGAAGAGATTGCGGAGGCGGAGGCAATCATTGCCGCCTTTGCCGATCCAGCTGCAGAAGGGCTCAACGTCATCAATGTGAACGGGCGGATGATCGAGCGGCTGCATCTTGTCCAGGCCGAAGCTCTGGTCCATAAAGCGCACCTGATTTCCGCAAGAAAGCCCGCCTGATGAAACTCTACCGCTTCCTGACCGGTCCCGACGACGCTTCCTTCTGCCACAAGGTGACGGCGGCGCTGAACAAGGGCTGGTCGCTGTCCGGTTCGCCCACCTATGCCTTCAACGCTGCGACCGGCCAGATGCAGTGTGGCCAGGCCGTGGTCAAGGAGGTCGAGGGCAAGGATTATCACCCGGACATGAAGCTGTCCGAACAATAAATCAGCGTTCGGCCGCTTCTTCGGCGCTTGCCTCAATGCGTTCCATGTCGTCGTCGCTGAGGCCGAAGTGGTGACCGATCTCATGGATCAGCACATGGGTGATGATATCACCCAGCGTTTCGTCGTTTTCGGCCCAGTAATCGAGGATCGGACGGCGATAGAGGCGGATGCGGTTCGGCATTTCGCCGGTTTCCACGGTAAAGCGCTCCGAAATGCCGCGGCCCTCGAAAAGGCCGAGCAGGTCGAAGGGCGTTTCCAGCGCCATGTCCTCGAAAACTTCGTCATCGGGGAAGTCTTCGATTTCGATGGTCAGATTGGTCGTCAGCTTGCGAAATTCGTCCGGCAGATGGCTGTATGCGTCCATTGCCAGCGACTCGAAGGCGCTGATCGTCGGCGCATGGCGGTCCCGCCAATCATCGCTCCGGTCTATGTGGGCCATGAATATTCCTTCCTTTGCCGGCCCATATAGAGCCTTTATCGCCGATTTTCGAGTGCGGAATCAAAGGCAGGAATAAATTCTTATAAAATGGCCGTTGACTCTTCATTAGAGCTCTGGAATCTATAAGAACATAACAGGAACAAGACGGATGGAGAGAACGCCATGGCGCAGACCGCCCTGGCGCGCGAGCGGCTTTTTGCGCTCCGCGAAACCATTGCTCGACTGGAGGGAAAATCCGCGCCGGCGCTGGCCGCGGCGGAACGGGAAGCCCTCTCGGAAGGATGCGAGAGACGGCAGGATTGCATTCTGCCTCGGCTGTCTTTTGGCATTCAACCGTTCGATGAGGCCCTGGAAGGCGGCCTGCAGCTCGATGCGATTACCGAATTCCGTGCGGCGCGTTCCGGCCATGCAGGGGCGGTAAGCGGTCTGGCGATGGCCATTGCGGCGCGACTGCAGAAGCAGGAAGAGGATGCCGGCAGGCTGCTGCCGCTGCTCTGGATCGGTGATGCCGTCGGCACACTGGAGGCAGGTCGTCCCTATGCTCCGGGGCTGAAGGATTTCGGGCTGAAGCCGGAAAGGTTTTTCCATGCCGCGCCGCGCAAACTGGAGGATGCGCTCTGGCTGGCGGAAGCGGCCCTTGAATGTGCTGCCTTCTCGGCCGTCGTCTTTGAAGTGCGCGGCAATCCCTTGCATTTCGGCCTGACCGAAAGCCGCCGACTCAGTCTCAGGGCACGCGCCGTCCGGCGTCCGCTCTTTCTCGTCCGTCAGGCCGGGGAGGAGGAGGCGAGCAGTGCCGCTTTCCGTCTGCATGTCGAGCCGGCGCCATCTGACCTGCGGCCGCTGCCGGACGGATCGAAGCTTTCCGGCAGCATCGGCAATCCGATTTTCCGTCTCACGCTGGAGAAGAGTCGCAATCCGGCCCCGCTTTCCTTTCTTCTGGAGTGGAACCCCCATGAACGCGAATTTCACCCTATCGACGAACCAAGCTTCGCTCGCCCTCCAGGCGAACAGTCAGCGCATTCTGGCGCTCAGCTTTCCGCATCTGCCAACGGACCGCATCGCCCGCAGACGGTGGGGGCTCTCCTGGCGTTCGAAAGGGCGTCCTGAAGCGGCACCCCTCGTCTGTTCCGGCAAGCTCAGCAATGCCATGCGGCTGACGGCGCTGGACGAGTTCGCCGAGAAGCTGGGGCTGAGAAAGGAACAGGGTGTTGCCGAAGCGCGCGCCATGTATCCGGCGCTCGATGTCGTAGAAGAGGATCCTGCGGCCGATCGCCGGCTGCTGGAAGCGATCGCCGACTGGTGCGATCGCTATACGCCGATGGTAGCGCTCGACGGCAAGGACGGGCTGTTTCTCGACATTACCGGCTGTGCCCATCTCTTCGGTGGTGAGAAGGTGCTTCTCAAGGATATCCTGTCGCGGCTCTTCCATATGGGGCTCGATGCGCGCGGTGCGATCTCCTCTTCGCCGGGTCTTTCCTGGGCCGTTTCCCGCTTCGGGCAGGGCGGCGTGGTGGAGGATGAGGAAACGGAGCGCATGCTGATGCCGCTGCCCGTCTCGGCCTTGCGGCTGGAGGACCTGACCGTCGATGCCCTGAAGAAACTTGGCCTCAAATATGTTGGCGACGTCATCCATGCGCCTCGGGCGCCGCTGACCCGCCGCTTCGGGCCGACATTGCTTCTGCGTCTCGATCAGGCGCTGGGTCGCGAGGAGGAGCCGATCTCGCCCCGGCTTCCTGTCCCCAGCCTCTCATCCGAACGCCGTCTGGTCGAGCCGGTTGGAACGGAAGAACAGATTCTTGCCGTCACCGGCCAAATCGCCGTGTCGCTGAAGCCGTCCCTGGAGGCGCGTGGCGCCGGCGGGCGGGTGTTCGAGCTGGTGCTGTTTCGTGTCGATGGCAGGGTTTTCCGCATTTCCGTCGGCGCCTCACGACCACTTCGCGAACCAAAGCTCGTCGCCGGGCTGTTTTCCGAGCGTCTGCAGGTGATCTATGACGATATCGATGCCGGCTATGGTTTCGAGATCCTGCGCCTGAATGTGCTACGGCATGATTCATTCAACGACGCGCAGGGTGATTTCGAAGGGAACGGCCAGGGGGAGATCTCGCTTTCGAGCTTTGTCGACCGTGTCGCGGCCCGGCTTGGTCCGGACTGTCTGCAAAGCTTCCAGCTTCGCGAGAGCCATGTGCCGGAGCGTGCCGTGATGACGGTGCCGGCAATGGAGAACCTTCCGGCATTGCGGAAGACGGAGCAGGGAAGCGCGCTTCCTTTCCGTGAGGAGCGTCCGCTGCGGCTTTTTGCAACGCCGGAGCCGGTCGAGGTCGCATTTGCCGAGGTGCCTGATGGTGCGCCGCAGACATTCCGTTGGCGGCGCCTGCAGCATCAGGTGGCGAGGAGCGAAGGCCCTGAACGGATTGCCATGGAATGGTGGATCGATGGGGATGAGGTCCAGGCGCGTGATTACTTTCGGATCGAAGATGAGGTCGGGCACCGTTTCTGGATCTATCGCCGCGGCCTCTATGGCCAGAAACCCGATCCTCAATGGTTCATGCATGGGGTATTTGCATGAGACCCGAGCCCGCGTTCTTCGAGATCGGCACGAGGACGAATTTTTCGTTCCTGGAAGGCGCGTCGAAACCGGAAGAGATGGTCGTGCAGGCCGCTTATCTGAAGCTCGGCGGTCTCGGCATTGCGGATCGGAATTCGGTTGCCGGCGTGGTGCGGGCGCATGCGCAGGCAGAACAGCTCGAGGAAAGATATAAGAACAGGGATGCGATCCTGGCTCAGGCAAAGAAGGAAGGGAAAACGGAGATCATTCTCGACCCTATCCGGATTCAGCCAGGCGCTCGTCTCGTCTTTTCCGATGGAACGCCCGATATCCTTGCCTATCCGCAAAACCGGCGAGGCTGGGCAAATCTCTGTCGCCTGCTCAGTGTCGGCAACCTGAAGGAAGAATCGGTCAAGGGAACCTGCATCCTGACGGAAGCAGAGCTCATGGAATGGGGCGATGAGATGATGCTTGCCCTCGTCCCTGATCGCACTGTCGTGAATGATCCACCCGGCCAGCCAGTCCTAGAAGATTATCTGGAACGATTTCGCAAACGTTTTCGCAAGACATTTTTCATGGCGCTATCGCCAGCCTATGACGGTCGTGATCGACAGGCTTTTGCGGTGCTCGCCATGCTTGCCGCCCGCAATCGCGTGCCGTTGATTGCCACCAATCAACCGCTCTATCACCACCCCGAGCGGCGGCCGCTTTCGGACGTCGTCATCGCAATCCGGGAACATGTGCAGATATCTGAAGCCGGATTCCTCCTGGCGCCCAATGGCGAGCGTTTTCTTAAGGATTCACGTGAAATAGTCAGGCTGTTCCGGGATTATCCTGGCGCGGTCGAGAATACGCAGGTCTTTTTCGGCAGGTTGAGCTTTTCGCTGAACGAGCTAAAGCACAATTATCCGCCTGAAAACGATCCCGGTGAAACGCCGCAGGAGACTCTCGAAAGGCTGACAAGAGCAGGTGCGGTAAAACGTTATCCTGATGGCGTTCCTGAAAAAGTGGCGAAGCAGATCGATTACGAGCTGAAGCTCATCGGCGACAAGAACTACGCCTCTTACTTCCTGACAGTTCACAAGATCATTCACCACGCCCGTTATGTGCTCGAAGTTCTGTGTCAGGGGCGAGGGTCGGCGGCCAATTCGGTTATCTGCTATTGCCTGGAAATTACAGAAGTCGATCCTCAAAAGAGCACGCTCCTCTTCGATCGTTTCATTTCAATGGATCGGGACGAACCGCCGGATATCGATGTTGATTTCGAGCATGAGCGGCGGGAAGAAGTCATTCAGTCTATTTATAAAAGATACGGTATTATGCATGCCGGGCTGACGGCTGCCGTCACCAGCTATCGCACTCGCTCGGCTGGCCGTGAGGTCGCCAAGGCCTTCGGTCTGTCGGAGGATGTTCAATCGGCGATCAGCAGCCTCGTCTGGGGATGGTCCGAAGACAATCTCTCGGAGCGGGATGCCAAGGCAGCTGGTCTCGATATCAAGGATCCAGTGACACGGAATGTGCTGAAATATGCCTGCGAGCTTCTCAGCTTTCCGCGTCATCTCACGCAGCATGTCGGCGGTTTCGTCATCACGCGAGACCGGCTCGACGAGGTCGTGCCGATCATGAAGACGGCAATGCCGGATCGCTATATGATCGAGTGGGACAAGGACGATTTCGACAACGTCAAAATCCTCAAGGTGGATGTCCTGGCACTTGGTATGCTGACCTGCTTACGCAGGGCTTTCACGCTGCTTGCGTTGCACTACGACGTGAAAAAGACACTCGCCGACCTCGGCAATAGGGAGCACGGAGAGGAAGGCGAACCAGTTTATGACATGATGGGTCGGGCCGATACGCTTGGCGTTTTCCAGATTGAGAGCCGGGCGCAGATGAGTATGTTACCGCGCCTGAAGCCCAGAATCTTCTATGACCTCGTGATTGAAGTGGCGATCGTCCGGCCTGGTCCGATCCAGGGCGACATGGTGCACCCCTATCTGAAGCGCAGAGAGCTGCGGAATAAGAACCTTCCCATCGAATATCCAAGCGAGGAACTGAAGACTGTTCTTGAAAGAACCCTCGGGGTTCCCCTGTTTCAGGAACAGGCCATGCAGATTGCTATCACCGCGGCAGATTTTGAACCAGCAGAAGCAGATCGGCTCCGACGGTCGATGGCGACATTCAAGAGAACCGGCACCATTGATAGTTTCCAAAAACGGTTCGTGGATGGAATGATTAAAAATGGCTACGACCCTGAGTTCGCGGAGCAATGTTTCAACCAGATCAAGGGTTTTGGTGAATATGGCTTTCCCGAGAGCCATGCGGCCTCATTTGCTCTGCTCGTCTATGCATCCTCGTGGCTGAAAGCCTATTATCCCGACGTCTTCTGCGCGGCGATGCTGAATTCGCAGCCGATGGGTTTTTATGCGCCGGCGCAACTGGTGCGGGATGCACGTGAGCATGGGGTGAAAATCCTGCCGGCAGATATCAATCTGTCGAATTGGGAGTGTACGCTTGAAGAGGCGGCTTTTGAGCCGGCAGCAATCGATTTTCGTCACGGCGAGATGCGGGATATCATCAAGACTCGCCATGCTGTTCGGCTTGGTCTTCTGCAGATCAAGGGTGTTTCCCCTAAAGATATGGGAAAGCTCATCGAAAACCGCGGTGAGAGTTACCATTCTGTACGTGACCTCTGGTTACGCTCCGGCCTGCAGAAATCTGTCATCGAGCGGCTGGCAGATGCAGATGCCTTTCAATCCATCGGACTATCACGACGTCAGGCGTTGTGGGCGGTGCGAGCACTGGATGTGAAAAGCGCGACTGAGGAACTGCCGCTCTTCGAGAAGGTTCGCCACATCGATCCTCAGCCTGAGCCGGCTGCCAAACTCCCTGACATGCTGCCGGGCGAACAGGTCATCGAGGATTACCGCTACCTGTCGCTCTCTTTGAAAGGGCATCCCGTTTCCTTCCTGCGTGAAGAGCTAGGCAGGACGGGCGTGACGCGCAATGTCGATCTGCTTCGCGTTGCGAATGGGAGGCGCGTGATCATCGCGGGATTGGTGCTGGTACGCCAGCAGCCGGGTTCCGCGAAAGGTGTGATCTTCATGACGCTGGAGGACGAGACCGGCGTTGCCAATGCCATCGTCTGGAAGAAAGTCTTCGAAAAATACCGCGCCGTGGTCATGGGCGCCCGGCTCGTGAAAATCTATGGCAAATTACAAAGCCAGAGCGGCGTCATCCATACCGTTGTCGAACGTATCGAGGATATGACGCCGCTGCTCGGTATCCTTCAGCGAGAGACGAAACGCTTCGGCGTCAGCGAACGCTCGGACGAGGTGTTGCGCGCGACACAGGATCACCGGCAGCGGAAGGAGGCGGATAGCCTGGCGCGGGACAACCTGCTCAGCAAGATCGGCGAGAAAAGACCATCAGAGAGGGCGAGGGATGGTGATATCGCGGAGACCGCGAGCGTGATGCCGCGCGGGCGCAATTTCCACTGATTGACGCTCGCGGCCTGGAAATTGATGCTTCTTAAGGACTTACGAACAAGCTCGCCGGTGTGTGATGTCCCGCTGCGGAATCGTGATCGAATGAGGGTCGCGATTTTTCTTGACAGTTCCTATCTTCTTTTGCAGAAAACACGATAGTAAGTGTCATGTTTGGAATGAAGACGTGCTCGTCTGCAGTTGCAATTACATAACCGACAAGGAAATCCGGGACGTCATCAACAATCTTCTCGATGAGGATTGCTGGCAGCTTATCGTGCCGGCGAAGGTCTATCACGCCATGGCCAAACGCGGCCGCTGCTGCGGTTGTTTCCCGAACGTTGTCGATATCATCATCCAGACAACCGAAGATTATCATGCCCGCCGCCACTCGACGGAATCGGAAATATTTGATTTCATGTCGCGCCTGAGAAAATTCCATGAAGAAAACAGGAGAGCGGACATTGAAAGGCGACAAAAAGGTCATCGAGCGGCTTAACGAGGCTCTATTTTTAGAGCTCGGTGCGGTCAACCAGTATTGGGTTCACTATCGTCTTCTCGAGGACTGGGGCTACACCAAGCTCGCCAAGAAGGAGCGCGCCGAATCGATCGAGGAAATGCATCATGCCGACCGGCTGGTCGCGCGCATCATCTTCCTCGAAGGCCATCCCAATCTACAGACGCTTGCGCCGCTGCGCATCGGTCAGAACGTCAAGGAAGTTCTCGAGGCCGATCTTGCCGGAGAATATGACGCCCGCACCGCCTACAAGAAATCGCGCGATATCTGTCATGACGCCGGCGACTATGTTTCCATGAAGCTTTTCGAAGAGCTGCTGGCAGACGAGGAAGGCCATATCGATTTCCTCGAAACGCAGCTCGACCTGCTCGAAAAGATCGGAGAAGCGAAGTACGGCCAGCTCAACGCAGACTCGGCCAACGAAGCCGAATAACGCGCTATCGACAATCTCCTCTCAGCCGGCCGCCTCTTGGGCGGCCGGTTTCGTTTTGGCGCATCGATGAATGCTTCGGCCTATGCTGTTCAATCTTCCGGGGTCAAGCTTGAGAGGTGGCTGAACTCCGCCACGACCCGTTCATAGACGGCGCGCTTGAAGGGAACGATCAGGCCGGGCAGCTCTTCCATCGGCTTCCATTCCCAAGCATTGAATTCCGGCTCATGGCCGCCGGGGGGCGGGTTGATGGCGATCTCGCTTTCGTCGCCCTCGAAGCGAAAGGCGAACCAGCGCTGGGTCTGGCCACGATATTTGCCCCTTAAGCCGATGCCGATCAGCTGCGGCGGAAGGTCGTAATTGATCCAGTCCTTGGCCTCGGCGAGCAAGGTGACGGACCTGATGCCGGTTTCTTCGTAGAGTTCTCGATAGGCCGCCTCCAGCGGGTCCTCGCCCTTGTCGATGCCGCCCTGCGGCATCTGCCAGAGCTGGGGAGAGCCGTCATATTCGGAATTGCCGTCGGGAATGCGCCGCCCGGCCCAGACGAGGCCCTCGCGGTTGAGGATCATCACACCAACGCAGGGGCGATAGGGCAGGTCCTCGGCTTTTACGGTCGCCTCGCTCATGGTTCTCTCCGCTCAAGGATTCTTGGGGTCGTTGACGAGTGCTGCGACGCCGACAATCTCGATGCCGCGCATGGTCGCTTCCTCGCTCCATTTGGAGATTGCGTCAATGCTCTCGTCGAAAGCCGAGGCAACACCGATCGCCTGGCCATTGCGGCGGGCGATGCGCTCCAGTTCATCGAGCTTCTGCAGGATGGTGTTCACATCGACCTGGCCATCCAGTTGCAGGTCGGCGAAAGCGTAGGGAAGTTCCGTGCCCTTGGCGACCGCAGCCGTCTTGGATTGCGCCGAAGTGCCATCGTCGAGGAACAGCAGCCCACGCTTGCCGATATCCCGCATGACCGGTTCCATCGCCTTGGGATCGGAGAGGAAACGTCCGCCCAGATAGTTCATGATGCCGGTGTAATTGGTGATTTCGCCCATGGCCCGATGCAGGCTTTCGAGGTTGCGCGCGACGGGCCTCGACGTCAGCAGCGTATCCGGTCCTGGATCATTCGCTGGATAATCAAATGGCTCCAGCGGCACCTGCAGCAATATTTCGTGTCCACCGCGGCGGGCATCCTGCATCCAGCGCTGCAGGCTGTTGCCGCTGGCGGCAAAGGCGAAGGTTATCTCCTCCGGCAATTGCTGTATGGCCCGTTGCGTGCCGGTCTGGCTGAGACCGAGGCCGCTGAGGACGATTGCTATCCGGATGCCGCGCGTGCCGGACCACGGCCGCGCATATTGATCCATTGGTCGCCGGCCATCGGAACCTGTGATCGGCAGCCGGCCGAAGGGCGTTTCTTCGAGCAGGTCGTCGTTGGGAATAGCCGCCATGCGGGGGTCCTGGCCGATTTGCATGGCATCGACCAGAACCGGGCCGCTGCCGTCGCGGGATCGGGGGCTATACTTGGTAACGGCAGAGCCATCCCCGGTGACCATGCGCTCCACGTTGGCGCCTGAGTTCGGCTCCGAACGCGGCGCACCGTTTGCCGCCTGATTGCCCGAGGTTGAAGGTTGCTGGATCGTATCGGTGGGCGGGGCGGCGGACGAGTCCTGCTGCGCCGGAGGCTTCGATTGCTCAAGGCCATCACTGCGAAATGCCGTGTAAAGGGAAAAGCCGCCAATCGCGACAAGACAGATACTCGAAGCAATCTGCCCGATCCGCAATATGCCAGGGCGCTTGCGGGCGGCCTTGCGGTTGCGGCCCAGGGGTGCATGCAGGTCCGTTCCCAATTCCTTGCCACTCCAAAACCGGGAAACAGCAGAAAGTCTCAAGGCCGGGCGTGTTGCCCGGCCTTGAGATCGATGAATTACTTGGCGACGACGGCCTTATCCGGGTTCGGCGGGAATGACGGATCGGTCTTCTTGCCTCGCAGCAGGTCGAGCGCGTAGTTGAGCTGGACGTCGTCCTTCGGATCCGGCGGGACGTAGGCGACCGAGCCCGAACCTTCGTCGGTCTCGCTCTGGCCCTTGATGTGGCCGCGCAGGGCGGATTCGCCCTCGGTCACCATCTTGCCCTGGAGATCGGCGGGAAGGGGTTCTTCCACCTTGATGTCAGGCGTGATGCCGGTACCCTGGATCGAGCGGCCCGATGGCGTGTAATAAAGCGCCGTCGTCAGGCGCAGCGCGCCGTTTTCGCCAAGCGGAATGATGGTCTGCACCGAGCCCTTGCCGAATGAACGCGTGCCGAGAACGGTGGCACGGCGCAGATCCTGCAGGGCGCCGGCAACGATTTCCGATGCGGAAGCCGAGCCGCCGTTGATGAGGACGATCAGCGGCTTGCCATCCGTCAGATCGCCCGGACCGGCGTTGAAGCGGCGGGTTTCGTCCGGATTGCGGCCCCGGGTGGACACGACTTCGCCGCGCTGCAGGAAGGCGTCGGAAACATTGATCGCCTGATCGAGCAGACCCCCGGGGTTGAGACGCAGGTCAAGGACGAAGCCCTTGAGCTTGTCAGCCGGAACGGTCGCCTTGATCTTGGTGATCGCCTTTTCGAGATCGGGATAGGTCTTTTCGGTGAAGGAGATGACGCGCAGATAGCCGACATCATCCTCGACGCGCGACTTCACAGCCTGGACGGCAACGACGTCACGAACAATCGTCAATTCAATCGGCTTGTCGGCACCCTTGCGGATCAGCGTCAGCTTGATTGGCGTATTGACCGCGCCGCGCATCTTTTCGACGGCGTCTTCGAGCTTCAGGCCGCGGACGGACTGGCCATCGATCTCGGAAATATAGTCGCCGGCCAGAACGCCTGCTTTGGCAGCCGGAGTATCGTCGATCGGGGTGATGACCTTGACGAGCTCGTCTTCCATGGTGACTTCGATGCCGAGGCCGCCGAACTCGCCCTTGGTCTGGGTGCGCATGTCTTCGGCGTCCTTCGCATTCATGTAGCTGGAATGCGGATCGAGCGAGGACAGCATGCCGTTGATGGCGCTTTCGATCAGCTTATCCTCGGCCGGCGGCGTTACGTATTGTGCACGCACGCGTTCGAAGACGTCGCCGAATACCGAAAGCTCCTTATAGGTCGATGCGCCCGCCGCCTCTGCAGGCACGCCTGCGGAGTAAATGACGCTCATTGCGGTCGCGCCCATCAGGGCGCCGACCAGAACAAGAGAAGCCCTACGAATCATTGCGTGCCTTTCCAGTGTCTTTGGCGGTCCACCACGGCCGGGAATCGACCGGTTTACCGTCCTTTCGAAACTCAATGTAAAGCGTTGGCCGATCTGTTTCCAGCGCCAATGCGGTTGCGCTTGCCACTCTTTTCGCACCCATCACAGCCAGGGGTTCGCCGGAGAAAACAAATTTTCCCTGACGGGTGCTGATCGTATCCATGCCTGAGAGAACCAGGTGGTATCCGTCGCCGGCATCAAGGATGATCATCTGGCCATAGCTGCGGAAAGCACCGGCAAAAACCACCAGCCCGTCAGCAGGCGCCGTGATCACCGTTTCCGGATTGGTCGCGACCGTCATTCCCATCGCCTCGTGTCCGGTGCCATCGGCATCCCCGAACTGGCGCAGAATATCGCCTGCCACAGGCAGCTCCAGCTTCGCCTTCAAATCTCCGAAAGGATATGCGGGCGCAATGCGGTTTTTATCGGGCACTCCGCTGTCAGCCAAAGCCTTTGCCTGAGCGCGCTGCTCGTCGGTCAGGAGCTTGCGGTTTTCCTCTGCCTGCCTGGCGGCAGCGGCAGCATCGCGCACGGAGGCGATCTCCGTTTCCATCGAGGCGACGAGGCTTTCGAGCGTCGTTGCCTTGCTTGCCAGTTCCTGGGACCGCAGCTTTTCGGCTTCCAGTTCGGCGGCATTGGTGCGGCTCAGCTTGTCGTTTTCGGCAAGCAGCAGGTCCATGCGCCGCTCCTCCTCCAGGCTGTTTGCCATGGTGGTAGTCAGGCCTTCCTTCTCCTTGGCACTTGCCGTCTGCAAAGCCGCGAGATCGGTGAGATCGGCTGCCAGCTTTTCGGTCTCCTTGCGGATACCAGGAACGACAGCGCCGAGCAGAATGGCGCTGCGAACCGAAGCCAGCGCATCATCGGGTGTGACGAGAAGGGCCGGCGGCGGGTTGCGGCCCATGCGCTGCAATGCGGCAAGAACCTCGGCCAGAAGGCCGCGGCGCTCGTGCAGCGAACGTCGGATGCCGTCTTCCTTGACGCCAAGCTCGGCGAGCTTCTTCTCGCTGTCGAGGATCTTGCCTTCCAGGCCTTTGCGGCGCGCGGCGGAATCGATCAATGCCTGTCGAATGCTTGCTGTGCTCTTTTCCAGATTGTCGATGCTGCTTTGAAGCTCGCTCACCTTGTCCGAGGAGAGGTTGATCGTCTTCGACAGCTTGTCGAGCTCGGCCCGCGTCTCGTCGCGCTTCTTCGCCAGTTCGGCGGCGGGGTCAGGCGGTGGTTGTTCGGCCGACGTGACCGGGGCAGCCTGTTCGGCTGTCGCAGGCGGAGCCGGCGCGTCCTGCGCCTGTACGGCAAAGGGGTTTCCGGAAATGGCAATGACGGCCGCACCGAGCCCTGCGGCAACGGCCGGCAAAAACAGGCGGGATCGCTTGGGGGCAGCTCTCGTCATGCGTGTCGGGGTTTACTCGTTCAAATCGCCCGGAACCTAAGCTGATTTGGGGCTATTGGCCAGAAAGTTTGAAGGAGAAGAGGTCGTCACGCAAAACACGGCTGCGTGAGGGTTTTTGGCCGCGTCAAACACGATGGTAGGGGTGGCCGGAAAGGATGGTCACTGCCCGATAGAGCTGTTCGGCAATCAGCGTGCGGACGATCTGATGAGGCCATGTCATCTTGCCAAGGCAAAGGGTCATGTCGGCCCGGTCGTAGAGGGAAGGATCGAGGCCATCGGCGCCGCCGATCGCGATCGTCAGGTCGCGTTTGCCCTGATCGCGATAGGTGCCGAGGAGATTGGCGAAAGCTTCGCTGTCCAGCGCCTTGCCGCGTTCATCGAGGAGAATGAGGATGCCGCCTTCGGAGAGCGACTTCTGCAGCATCGCCGCCTCCTCGCGCTTGCGGGTCTCCGCATTGGAGGCGCGGCTTTCAGCCACTTCGGCGATACGAGAAAATTCCAGCCCGACCGCAGGACCGGCCTTGGCAAAACGGTCGAAATAACGGGCCGCAAGATCCTTTTCGGGGCCGGACTTCAGCCGTCCCACCGCAAAAAGACCAATCCGCATTCATCCGCTCCTGCTATGCCGCGCTTTGGAAGCGCAATGTGGACTTACCGGCCAGCGATTGAAAGCTGGCCCGGCCAGTTACCACGTCTCAGGCCCCGGACGAATGCCGGGCTGCCTGTCAGTGCCGCGTTTCCTCATCCATATCCGGAGCCGCCCACATCTTTTCGATGTTGTAGAACTCGCGAATTTCGGGACGGAACACATGCACGATGATGTCACCGGTATCGATCAGGATCCAGTCACCACCTTCCTGACCTTCGACGCGGGCTGTACCGAAGCCCTCGTCCTTGAGATCGGTCAGAAGATGATCGGCGATCGCCATGACATGCCTGTTCGAGCGGCCGGAGACGACAACCATGTAGTCTCCAAGCGCCGATTTTCCGGCAATGTTGATGGTGACGATATCTTCAGCTTTGGAGTCCTCGAGGCTGACGAGGACGGCTTCCAGAGCACGGGCGGCGGCATCGGCGCCACGTTCCGCACCCTTCGGGAGAACGGCAAGCGTTTTTCCCTTGGCGTGTACTGTTGTCAGTGCTTTCCCTTTCCTGGAATGACAAACCATGCACAACACGGATCCGGTACAACCGGATCATGGTTAAGATAGGCATCAAACCATTAACGTTTCAAGACGCGGCGCAGCGCGCGAACGGCGGAAAGCCGCATTTGGCGTCACGAAATCAAGATTTCGACCCTCGGTCGAGATGGAGGGGCTGTGTACAGCGTTTGCGGTAGGGCGTAAAGTGTCGATGATTTCCGCAAACACTGACCGAAATGACCAAAACTGCCAAAAATCCGCTCGCCCCCGTCCTGCGAATCACCTTTCCCGATGACGATCGCCTCGGCCACGGCAAGATGGAGCTGCTCGAGCATATCCGCGAGACAGGTTCCATCTCGGCGGCCGGCCGCGCAATGGACATGTCCTATCGCCGTGCGTGGATGCTGGTTGCCGAGATGAACCGCATGTTCAAGTCGCAGGTGGTGGAATCGCAGCGTGGCGGCCAGAAGGGTGGTGGCGCGGCACTGACGCCGTTCGGCGAGCAACTGCTGGCGCGCTTTCGCGACATGGAAAAGACGGTACGCACCAGCCTTGCCGATGATCTCGCCTGGCTGGAAAACAACCGCAATCCGCTGCCGGACGGCCGGCGCTGATCAGGCTTGCAGCGCCACCGTCTTGATAACGGCGAAAGCCAGCATGCCCTGATATAATCCCAGACGCTCGCAGGACAGGGCAGTGATGCGCGAGAGCACGGCGTCGCCGGTGCAATCGAGGCGGATCTCGACGGTTCCATCCTCCGTTGGTGAAACCTGCGTGACGGTTCCTTCCAGAATGTTGAGGGCACTCAGCCCTTCCGGCTTCCGCGTTGCCAGCATCACGTCTCGGGCGGGGATATGGATGCGCACGGGCCTGCCTATGGCCGGCGCAGCACCCGGAACATAGAGCCTGCCCGCCTTCAGCAGCACCGTCGAAATCCGATTGGCCAAATCGATATCTTCGACCGTGCCTTCCAGAACGACACCGGCTTCCTTTCGGTCTTCCGGGAGCAGCGACGAACGGCTGAGGATCTCTGTTGCGGGGCCTGCGGCTTCCACCTTGCCGTCGCGCATGACCACGACCCGATTTGCCAGGCGCGCGACTTCGGAGATCGAATGGCTGACATAGACGATCGGAATATCCATCTCGTCGCGCAGACGCTCGAGATAGGGCAGAATCTCGGCCTTGCGGGCTTCGTCCAAGGCGGCCAGGGGCTCGTCCATCAGGAGCAGGCGCGGCGAAGAAAGCAGTGCGCGACCAATCGCGACACGCTGCTTCTCGCCCCCCGACAGCTTTGAAGGGCTGCGGGCGAGCAACTGGCCGATGTCGAGCAGGTCGACGACTTGATCGAAATTTTCAATGCGTGCGGATTTCGGCGTGAACCAGGGGCCATAGGAGAGGTTTGCCCGGACGCTCAAATGCGGAAAAAGCCGCGCTTCCTGGAAGACGTAGCCGAAACGGCGGCGGTGCCGGGGAACGAAGATGCCCTTTGCTGTGTCCGTCAGCACCTCGCCGTCGAGCAGGACCCGGCCTTCGGTCGGTCGTGTGAGGCCGGCGATGATGCGGATCATGGAGGTCTTGCCGGAGCCGGAACGACCGAAGAGCGCCGTCACGCCGCGTTCGGAGGTGAAGGCGGCATCGAGCCCGAAAGCGCCAAGACGATGTCTTGCTTCGACGATGAGCGTCATTCCGGGTCGATCCTCCGGCCGGCGAGATAGGCGAGGAATTCCGAAGCGAGCAGGGCCAGCATGGAAATGGCGATGGAAATGAGGGTGAGCCGCATGGCGACGGCGTCACCACCCGGCACCTGGGTAAAGGTATAGATGGCGGTCGACAGAGTCTGCGTTTCGCCCGGGATATTGGAGACGAAGGTGATGGTGGCGCCGAACTCGCCCATCGCCTTGGCAAAGCAGAGGATCATGCCGACGATGACGCCCGGAATGATCAGCGGCAGCGTGACGGTCAGGAAGACCCAGGCCGGGCTCGCGCCGAGGGTTCCGGCCGCTTCCTCCAGCTTGCGGTCGACGGCTTCGATGGAGAGGCGGATGCTGCGCACCATCAGCGGGAAGCCCATGACGCCGCACGCGAGCGCTGCACCCGTCCAGCGGAAGGACAGTACGATGCCCAGATATTGATCTAGCAGGCTGCCGATCGGGCCGCGGCGGCCGAAAAGGACTAGCAGGATGAAGCCGGTCACGACAGGTGGCAGGATCAGCGGCAGGTGGACGATGCCATTCAGGACGGACTTGCCCCAGAAGCGGCCGCGGGCAAGCAGCAAGGCGACGAGGATGCCGAGCGGCAGGCTCGCCACCATGGCGACGAAGGAAATGCGCAGGCTCAGCAGGATCGCCGTCCATTCCTCATCGCGCAAGCCGAACATATCCAAAACGTCATCTTCTCCGAAACAGTGAAGGCCGCCGAAGCGAGCCCTTCACGCTAGGCTCTGGGCGCCGATTGCGCAATTATTCCAGGATGGTGAAACCCTGCGCCGTGAAGAATGGGGCAGCCTTGTCCGACTTCAGGAAGTCGAGATAGGCAGCGGCATCCGGGTTCTTGCTCCCGGCGAGCAGGGCGACCGGGTAGATGATCGGCGGGTGGGAATTGGCCGGGAAGGTGCCGACGATTGCAACGCCCTTATCGGCGGCCGCATCGGTCCGATAGACGATTCCGTACGGTGCTTCGCCGCGGGAAACGAGGGCGAGGGCGGCGCGCACGCTTTCTGAATAGGCAACCTTGGTCTCGACGGACTTCCAGACGCCGAGTTTGTCGAGCGCTGTCTGGCCATACTTGCCGGCCGGAACCGACTTCGGCTCACCCATGGCGAGCTTGCCGTCGCCGAGGAGGCCGGTGAGATCGAAGCCCGCCTTGATTTCAACCGGTTTCTGTTTGCCGTTTTCAGCGACCAGAACGAGGCGGTTGCCGAGCAAGTTGGAGCGTGTGTCCGCCTTGATCAGCTTTTTATCGGCGACATAGTCCATCCAGTTCAGGTCGGCAGAAATGAAGACGTCAGCCGGGGCTGCATTCTCGATCTGCTTTGCCAGTGCGCCGCTTGCCGCATAAGAAACAACGGTTTCCTTGCCACTTTCCTTGGCCCAGGCGGCGTTGGCCGCATCCAGCGCATTTTTGAGGCTTGCAGCGGCGAAGACAGCTACCTTTTCGGCGGCTGCGGCAGGCGTCGAAAGCGCTGCTGCGCCAAGCCAGATGGCCGAGATCGCGGCGGTTGCCAGTTTCATCCAGTGGCGGCGGCTCTGCATAATTTTTATCTTTCCGAATTCGAAATATTTAGACGAATATAACGCCACGTAAGCTTTGGCTAGAGTTGTATTTGGTAAAACATAACGCTGGCGGAGCGCGAATTTTCTGCACGCCGTCTCTTCACGCATTCGTGAGGTGCATGGCTCTCCTCGAGCCGAGAGCTCGTGAGGAAAAAATGTGGCGCTTCTACGTAGTAAATGACAAGAGATCTGAGGAGCCAGTTTGGATCAACCTGTTTTTGCTGATTAAATTGGCAGCGAAGGCGGTATTGTCCCACAGAGGTTTGCATTATAAGCATTGCTGCAATGCACCAACCTATATTCACCTTCTGAACAAATGTGCTAAAAGACAATCATCCGACGGCTTCTCCTCCTCCCATAGCCGTCCGATAGGATCGACAACACTCCTCCTCCCAGTTGTCGATCAAGTTTTAAGCCCGACGCACCTCCTCCCGCGTCGGGCTTTTCATTTCTGGGAACTTTCAAACAATCCGATTTATTCCGCGGCCTTGTGCTGATCGCCGTTACGAATGGCTGTCGAGCTCAAAGTCGAGCGCGGACCGTGAATGAAGGTCCAGGCGGGCGCCGGTTTTTTCCAGAGAATACGGGCATCATCCTCGTCAATGCGGGCAAAAGCAAAGGTCTTGGCCATTTTCGAGGAAAGGTAGGAGAGGGTCGAGCCTGGTCTGTCGATAACCGCGATCGGAAAGGTCCGAGCGATATTCTGCCATTTCTGCCAGCGGTGGAAATTCTCCAGGCTATCGGCGCCCATGATCCAGATGAAATGCACATGCGGATTGCGCGCCTTGACCCGGGCAAGCGTATTGGCCGTGTAGCTTACGCCAAATGCCTGCTCGAATGCCGTGACCTTAATATGCGGGTCGGTCGCGATCGCCTCGCTGCGCGCTATACGCTCCGAAAGAGGTGCCAGATAATTGCGGCTTTTCAGCGGATTGCCCGGTGTCACCATCCACCAGAGCTGATCCAGCCCCAGGCGGCGGATGGCGATTTCGGCGACCAGGACATGGCCCTCATGCGGCGGATTGAACGAGCCGCCGAACAGACCGACGATCATGCCGCGTTCGCTATGCGGCATGCGGAGATAGCGCCGGTCTACATGCTCTGTGGTCACGTCAGGGCCGCGTCTGTCCGTTGCCGCGAACGCGGTACTTGAAGGAGGTGAGCTGCTCGACGCCAACAGGACCGCGCGCATGCATCTTGCCGGTGGCGATGCCGATTTCCGCACCCATGCCGAATTCTCCGCCATCGGCAAACTGGGTGGAGGCGTTGTGCAGCAGAATGGCCGAGTCGATCTCCGTAAAGAAGCGCTCGACGACCTCAGGGTCTTCGGCAAGCACGGCTTCGGTGTGGTTCGACGAATATTTCTGGATATGGCCGATCGCGCCGGAAATGCCGTCGACGACGGCAACGGAAATGATCGCGTCCAGATATTCGGTCGACCAGTCTTCTTCGGTCGCAGGCTTGAGGCCGGAAACTACGTTGAGAACCGCGGCCGAGCCGCGAACCTCGCAGCCGGCTTCAGTCAGAACCTCGAGCAATGGTGCCAGATGCGTGCCGATGGCAGCACTGTCTACCAACAGCGTTTCAGCCGCGCCGCAGACGCCGGTGCGGCGCATCTTGGCATTGACGATGATGTTTTTTGCCATTTCGAGATCGGCGGAGGCGTCGACATAGATATGGCAGAGGCCTTCGAGATGGGCGAAAACCGGTACGCGTGCCTCACTCTGGACGCGAGCAACGAGGCTCTTGCCGCCGCGCGGTACGATGACGTCGATTGCACCATCGAGCCCGCCAAGCATCGCGCCGACAGCGGCGCGATCGGTGACGGGCACAAGCTGAATCGCATGTTCGGGCAGGCCGGCAAATTTCAAACCCTCGACCATGCAGGCATGGATCGCAGCCGAGGAACGGCGCGAATCCGAACCGCAGCGCAGGATCACCGCATTGCCGGCCTTCAGGCAGAGCGCACCGGCATCGGCCGTGACGTTCGGCCGGCTTTCGAAGATGACGCCGATGACGCCGAGTGGCGTGCGGACACGTTCGATCTTCAGGCCGTTCGGGCGCTCCCAGGCAGCAATGACTTCGCCGACAGGATCGGAAAGAGCGGCAATCGCGCGGATGCCCTCGGCCATTTCCGTGACGCGCTTGTCGTTCAGCGTCAGGCGATCGATGAAGGAGGCGAGCATGTCCGTGCCCTCGACATCCTTCAAATCTTTCGCATTTTCCGAAAGGATATGGGCTTTGTTCGCAAGGATGGCATCCGCCATGGCGTTCAGAGCCTTGTTCTTGGCATCGGTGGAAGCAAAGCCCAATGGTCGCGCGGCGGCCTTGGCCTTGCGGCCGATGTCGTTCATCAGCGCGTCAATGTCAGGGCTTAGCGCAACCGTATCAAGCATAGCTTGCGTCCTTCTTCTGCCTTTCCGATTTCGAACCGATCTGCGCCGTCATCACCATATCGTCGCGATGGACCATGGCGGCGCGGCCGGGATAACCGAGGATTGCCTCGATTTCAGCCGATTTGCGGCCGGCGATATGGCGGGCTTCTTCTGCGTCGTAGCTGACCAGCCCACGGGCGATCTCGCGGCCGGAGGGGGCGATGATCGCAACCGTATCGCCGCGGGCGAAATTGCCGGAGATGCTGCGCACGCCGGCGGGCAGCAGGCTCTTGCCGGCGCCGAGTGCGGTGACGGCACCTTCATCGAGATGCAGCATGCCGGCCGGCTGAAGCTGTCCGGCAATCCAGGTTTTGCGGGCGGTGACGGGCGTGCCCGAAGGCGCAAACCAGGAGGAGCGCGCACCGTTTTCGATTGCCGAAAGCGGGCTTTCCGTCTTGCCTGACGCGATGATCATGGCGCAGCCCGAAGTCGTCGCGATCTTGCCGGCATCGATCTTGGTGCGCATGCCGCCGCGTGAGAGTTCGGAGGCCGCACCACCGGCCATGGCTTCGATCTCGGGGGTGATTTCCTCAATGGTTTCCAGGAACTGCGCATTCGGATCGAGATGCGGCGGGGCAGTGTAGAGACCGTCGATATCGGAGAGAAGGATCAGCAGGTCCGCGCCTGTCATGGTCGCGACGCGAGCAGCCAGGCGGTCGTTATCGCCATAGCGGATTTCGCTGGTCGCGACCGTATCGTTCTCGTTGATGATCGGCACGGCGCCGATCTTCAAAAGCTGGTTGATGGTGGCGCGGGCGTTGAGATAACGGCGACGCTCTTCGGTGTCGCCGAGCGTCAGCAGGATTTGGCCGGCGACGATATCGTCGCGCGACAGGCTTTCCGACCAGGCACGTGCCAGCGCGATCTGGCCGACGGCCGCCGCCGCCTGGCTTTCCTCCAGCTTCAGGGCGCCCGAGGGAAGATCGAGCACCGAGCGGCCGAGTGCTATAGCGCCTGACGATACAACAAGGATATCGACGCCTTTGGACTTCAGCGCCGCGATATCGGCGCACATGGCATCGAGCCATGATTTCTTCAGGCCGGTCTTACGATCGACCAGGAGCGCCGAGCCGATCTTGATGACGACGCGGCGGTAGCGATCCAGCGGTTTGCGGCTACTCATCGCTCTCGTCCTCGTCGTTGAGGATCATGTCGCGATGGCGCAGCTTAGGGGTCTTGGCCGGCTTTTCCTCGGTATTGGCTTCGACGATGATGTCGCGAAGCGCGCGCAGCACTTCCGTCATTCCCTTGCCGGTGACGGCGGAAATCAGGAACGGCGTCTTGCCGCAGGCCTTGGCGAGTTCCTTCGCCTTCTTCTTCAGGGTCGCATCGTCGAGCACGTCGATCTGCGAGAGCGCGACGATTTCCGGCTTGTCGACGAGGTCGTTGCCATAGGCTTCGAGCTCGTGCTTCACCGTCTTGTAGGCCTTGCCGACCTTTTCCTCCTGGGCAGAGACGAGATGCAGCAGTACGCGCGTGCGCTCGACATGACCGAGGAAGCGGTCGCCGATGCCCACGCCCTCATGTGCGCCCTCGATAAGACCGGGAATATCGGCAAGGATGAATTCTTGGCTGTCGATGGTCGCGACACCGAGGTTCGGATGCAGCGTCGTAAAAGGATAGTTGGCGATCTTGGGGCGCGCGCGGGTGACCGAAGCGAGGAAGGTGGACTTGCCGGCATTGGGCAGGCCGACGAGACCGGCATCGGCAATCAGCTTCAGATGCAGCCAGATGGTCTTTTCCTCGCCCTCAAGTCCGGGATTGGCCCAATCCGGCGCCTGGTTGACTGAAGACTTGAAGTGAGCATTGCCGAAACCGCCGTTGCCGCCTTTTGCCAGGCAGAAGCGCTGGCCTTCCTCGGTCAGGTCGCAGATGAGGGTTTCCTGATCCTCTTCGAAGATCTGCGTGCCGACGGGAACCTTGAGCGTCACGTCGTCGCCATTGGCGCCGGTGCGGTTCTTGCCCATGCCGTGCATGCCGACCTTGGCCTTGAAGTGCTGCTGATAGCGAAAATCGATCAGCGTGTTGAGGCCATTGACGGCCTCGACCCACACATCGCCGCCGCGTCCGCCGTCGCCTCCGTCGGGCCCGCCGAACTCGATGAACTTCTCACGGCGGAAGGAAACGCTGCCCGCGCCGCCATCACCCGACCGGATATAGACCTTTGCTTCATCGAGAAATTTCATTTTACTTCCAGTACTCGGTGCGTTTGGGCGACCCCTCTTGGCCCACTCGATATAGGCGGTTCAGGCGGAGGTCAAAGAATATCGTGATTTTTGCGAGCTATAACATACAGTACGGCTTCGGTCTCGATGGCAGATACGATCTGGAACGCATCGCCGAAAGTCTTGAAGGCGCTGATGTCATCGCCCTGCAGGAGGTGACGAGAGGTTTCATTCGCAACGATTATGCCGACATGCCCGCCATCATCGCGGCCTTGTTTCCCGACCATTTCTGGGTCTATGGAGCGGCCTGCGACATCCATGTCGAGGCGCCGGAGGGCCAGGTTCCCCTGCCGCGCGGCACCCGTTTCCAGTTCGGCAATATGGTCCTGTCGCGATGGCCCATCCTGTCGACGCGAACGCTGCTTCTGCCGCGCAGCCGTACGGTCGACAAGGTCAATTTGCAGCGCGGTGCGACGGAATCCGTCATTGCCACACCTGAGGGTGCTCTCCGCGTCTATTCCGTTCATCTCGACCACGTTTCGATCGACGAGCGCATTGCGCAGCTCCACTATCTCAGCGATCGCATCAATGCGTTCATTCAGGAGGGCGCGTCGCTGACCGGAGCCTGTGAACTCGGGCTTCCTGAGCCGCTGCTGCCGGAGGATTACGTGATCATGGGCGATTTCAATATGGAGCCGGAATCGCCGGAATATTGCACCTTCGCTGGCGCTTTTGACGGGTTTTACGGCCGTACGGCGCGGATCGGCACGCCCGTCGACGCTTTTGCGGCGCTTGGCGCCTACACGCCCGGCAGCTACAGCTGGATGGATCCGGAAGATCACGGCAGGCGTATGCATATCGATTACTGTTTCGTCAGTTGCGGCCTCAAGGACCGGTTGAGATCGGCTGTCATTGATACGAATTCCCCAGGTTCGGATCATTTTCCCCTGCGGGTCGAGATCGGCGATTGAAAGGACGCCGCTTTTGCCGCGGCGTCCTCGTTAATTCAGGCCACTTTCTGCTGCTGCAGCGCGCCGGGCTGCAGCACGGTTTCGATATGGGCGACCATGGTATTGCGGGCGAAAGAGTAGATTTCGCTGCAGCCGGTCATCCGGAAACCGAGCTTTTCCTGCAGCCGGAGCGACGCAGGATTGTCGGCAAAGACGCCCGAATGAACGGGAATGTCAGGCATGCGCTGTGAGAAACGCTCCAGCGCTGCTTCCGCCGCCTCGCTCATGTAGCCGCGCTGCCAGTAGTAGCGGTTCAGCCAGTAACCGAGGTGCCAGCGGCCGTGACGGAGTTCGATCGACACATTGCCGATATGAACATCATCACTGCCGGTGATCGCCAAACTCCAGTCAGGCATGACGCCTGACGTGACCGCGATCAGCCAATCCAGCGCATCCTGCCGGTCGTAGGGAGCGGGAACGCGGGCCAGCATGCGGGTGACTGCGAAATCGGAAAGTGATTCCGCGATCGCCGGAGCGTCACTCAGCCTGTGCGGGCGAAGCGTCAGCCTTGCCGTCGTGATGACCGGCGCAGGGCCGGGCATCATGGGCTTGCTCTTGGGCCGCTGAAGGGTAACCGAACTCATGAGATTGCCCCCCAGCTTCGCAGCGATATCCAGGTCTTGCGGTCGAGCCGGTACCATTCGACCGGCACGTTGCTGCCGAGCGCCAGCGATGCGGCAAGACCGGATCCCTGGAACTGGAAGCCGCACTTCTGGATGACGCGGCGCGAGGCGACGTTCATGACCCGGCAGCGGGCATCGATCTGCTCGACCTGCTGCCGCGTCCTGAATACCATGTCGACGAGGGCATGGCAGGCCTCTGTCATATAACCCTGGTTCCAATAGGGTTCGCCGAGCCAATAGCCGATCTCGACGGTCTTTTCGTCAGTATGCGGCTCCACGCCGCAGCAGCCCATGAAGGCGCCGTTTTCGGCCTTGGTGATGGCATAGACGCACTTGCCAATCTCGCCATTTCGCGTACGCCAAACAAAGTCGGCGGCATCATTGGCGGTATAGGGGTGCGGCATACGCGATACCATGGTGGCGACTTTGGCGTTGTTGGCGAGATGGGCAAGGGCGTCAATGTCTTCCTCGTGGGGCGCGCGCATGACGAGCCTTTCCGATAACAAGACGGGGCAATCGGTCCTTAACCGCTCCGGCCTCAGCCGTTCCATGGAAGACCGCTGGTCTTCCCGGGTTGACCGTGATTGGTCGACCCTTATCAATTCGCCTTGCATGTTCAGTCCTCCTGTTTGGACAAAGAAAAAGGGGAGATGGCGCCCCATCTCCCCTGTTTTCTGGACTGAACCTGGTACGGTCAGCCGGGTCGATGAGACGCCGGCTGTTTTTGAGCGCTACCGGCTTATTCCGCTGCTTCCGCTTTCGGCATTACAGACACGTACACGCGACCATTGGCCTTCGTTCGGTAGTCCACATTGCCAGCCGTAAGCGCAAAAATGGTGTGATCCTTGCCGAGGCCGACATTGGCGCCCGGATGCCACTGCGTACCGCGCTGGCGAACGATGATGTTGCCAGCTACGACGTTCTCGCCGCCGAACTTCTTCACGCCGAGGCGCTTGGAATCGGAATCGCGACCGTTACGCGAGGAACCGCCAGCTTTTTTATGTGCCATTGGAGTTCTCCTTTAAACCTGAAACCCGTTGATCTTACTTGGCGGCCACGATGTCCGTGATGCGGACAACCGTGTGATGCTGGCGATGGCCGCGCGAACGCTTCGAATTCTGACGACGACGCTTCTTGAAGGCGATGACCTTCTTGCCGCGGGTCTGGTCGACGACTTCCGCCTTGACGGAGGCGCCGGTTACGAAGGGCGCACCGATCGCTGCGTCGGCACCTTCGCCGATCACGAGGACTTCGGTGAATTCAATGGAGTCGCCAGCGGAGGCTTCAAGCTTCTCGATGGTCAGCACGTCATTGGCTGCCACACGGTACTGCTTACCGCCGGTCTTGATGACTGCGAACATTATTTTATCCTTTCATGTTCGATCCAGCTCTCCCCGCAAAGCGCAGGTGGCTGTCTTTTTATCAGTCGAAGTTAAGCAGGGATTTCAGGGAACTAGCCCGGAACTCTGGTCTGCCGGTGAAACCCCACGCGAGCGCGAGGCGGGCAAGGGGCGGATTACTCCACTCCTATTGCGGATGCGGGATACGCGAGTGACAGAAAGGTGTCAAGGCAAAAGGATGGAAAAGCTTGAGATTTCGGCTTGCCAGCCTGTCATTTGCTCGTTATGAGAACGCCCGCGCCGAACAAGCGCCGACCAAGACCGCGGAGAGGTGGCAGAGTGGTCGAATGCACCGCACTCGAAATGCGGCATACCTGCAAGGGTATCGTGGGTTCAAATCCCACCCTCTCCGCCATACCGCCGGCAACCGATTGCAGCCCTTTGCCGATCGTCGAGCCCAAGGCATCGGCCGTCGCCAGTCTTTCACTATATTCTGGCCACAGCGTGAAGCGATTCCGATTTTTCGGATAGAGGTGGACTTTCACCACGTCATCCAGCCTTTCGCCTTTCCCCATGTTGCTGATCACAGAGACTATCGGCGAGAAGGTTGAGTCCGAGACGGACGTCAGGAGAAAGAGGGGCGTCGGGAGAAGTCAGCGGCGAGAAAGGCCCATTTGTTTTCGGGGCCTGCATAGGATGCATGAGATGCATAGGCCATTTCAACGGCTCTATAGGAAATGTCAGATTCAATGCCTGTCATGTCACCGTCTGACATTTCCCGCACGACCAATGAAAAAGCCTATGCATCTTATGTATCCTATGCGCTGAGGTATTCGAAGCCCTGTCATTTGGACTCGGAATTTCCGGCCCGATGCATATCCGGTTCGGCGAGAGCATCATGATGATGGTGATGCCGGCGTTCAATGTCTCGGAGAAGGTAGCGCTGCCGTATCTTTTGCGTAGCTCTCACAGCGATCGGAGAACAGCTTCTCGCTCAGGAAATCGACGAGCACTCGGACCTTGGGTGAGAGGTGGCGGTTGGAGGGCCAGAGCAGGTGGAACTGGGCGGGGGCATCTATGTGAGCGTCCAGCACGGTGCGCAGCCTGCCGTCGGCCAGCGGGTCGCGGGCGAGGAAATCCGGCATGCAGCCGATACCCATGCCGCTGATGGTGGCGCCGCGAAGGGCTTCCATGTTGTTGCAGGTCAGAACGGTACGGGTTCTGATTTCGGGATGGTCCGCGGTGAGGCTGAGCGGCCAGGGCTGCAGCTTTCCGGAATTGGGGAATCGGAACCGGACGCTCTGATGGCCTTGGAGATCGCGGGGACAATCCGGTGTTCCGTATTTTTCCAGATAGGCAGGCGCGGCGCATAGCAGGAGCTGAAACGGGCGAAGTGCGCGCGACATCAGTCTCGAATCTGGCAAGGTCCCGCTGCGGATTGCAACATCGACGCCCTCTTCGATCAGATCGACAATCCGGTCGTTGAAGTCGAGATCCAGTTCGACCTCCGGGTAGAGGTTCACGAATTCCGGCAGGATCGGCAGGATCAGATGGTAGCTGACCAGCGGCACGCTGACGCGCAGCCGCCCCCGAGGGGTCGCGACAGCCTGAGCGAGCGAGGCCTGGGCATCTTGCAGGTCATCAAGGATGCGCCGGCAGCGCTCGTGGAACAGGCGGCCTTCTTCGGTCAGCCGCAAGCTTCGTGTCGAGCGCTGGAACAGGCGGACGCCGAGTTGTTGTTCAAGCGCGGTCACAGCCTTGCCGACAGCGGAGGCGGAAAGGCCGAGAGCTCGGCCGGCGGCGACGAAACTTCCAAGATCCGCAGTTCTGACAAATGCCGTGAGGCCACCCAGAGGCTGGTCCATAAGTCGATCCATTCGAGCGGTTTCTTCCTTTATATGCGGAACAAACCATAGGTTATCGAAGCATTACCCTCAATTTATGCTGCTTCGCGCAATTGAAGTCCAGGCGTTTCAGCGCCGCCCGCGCCCCTCTCAGGCGCGTCCCACATTCGAACCAGCGGATATCCGATGACCGTTCCCCATAAATCCAAACCTGCAAGTATCGCGGAGAAAATCTTCGTCTTGATCGCCGTCTGCTCGGCAGCGGCGGCCATGCCTCTCACCTTTACAGGTCCCGCCGTGGCCCTGCCAGCGATCAGTGCCGAACTCGGCGGCAGCCCAATCGCTCACAACTGGGTCACCAACGCCTTCATGCTGACATTTGGCAGCACATTGATGGCGGCCGGCGCGCTGGCAGACAGCTATGGCCGCAAGCGCGTCTTCCTGTGCGGCCTTGCCGCCTTCATCCTGTTTTCCGGCGGGCTTGCCTTTTCGCCTGACATCGTCTGGTTCGACAGCCTTCGCGCGCTTCAGGGCTTCGGCTCGGCCGCGGCCTTTTCCGGCGGGATGGCATCGCTGGCACAGGAGTTCGACGGAAAGGAACGCATGCGCGCCTTCAGCCTGGTCGGAGCAAGTTTCGGTATCGGCCTGGCGTTTGGGCCGATGGCGTCGGGCATGATGATCGAGGCCTACGGGTGGCGGGCGATTTTCGCGCTCGTGGTCGGCCTCGCTATCATCGCCTTCGTCTTCGGGTCGATATTCCTGACGGAAACCCGCGACCCCGAGGCAAGAGGGCTCGACTGGCCAGGCGCGATCAGCTTCACGTTGGCCCTGTCGCTCTTTACCTATGGCGTGCTGCGGGCGCCGGAAAGCGGCTGGAGCGATGCTCTCACGCTTGGGCTCATTTTGGGCTCGGCTGCTGATGGCCGTCTTCTGCTTCATCGAGCACCTCGTAAGGCGGCCGATGCTCGATCTGACGCTTTTCCGCTATCCTCGCTTTGTCGGTGTGCAGCTTCTGGCGGCTGCTCCCGCTTATGCTTTCGTTGTCCTGCTGATCCTGCTGCCGGTGCGCTTCGTCGGCGTCGAGCGTTTGAGCGCGGTTGCCGCCGGACAGATGATGATCGCGCTTTCCGGTCCGCTTCTCATCCTGCCGGTCGCGGCCGGGCTGCTGACCCGGTGGTTGCCGGCAGCCACGATCTGCAGCGTCGGTCTCGTCATTTCGGCCGCCGGTCTTTTCTGGCTCGCACACATTCCCGTCGGTTCGGATCATGTGGCGCTTATTGCACCGCTGCTGACGATTGGTATCGGCATCAGCCTGCCCTGGGGCCTCATGGACGGGCTTGCCGTCAGTGTCGTGCCGAAGGAGCGTGCCGGCATGGCAACCGGGATCCTCAGCACGACCCGCGTCGCAGGCGAAGGGGTGGCGCTCGCCATCGTGAGTGCAGTCCTGTCCGCGCTGACGCAGTCCTATCTTGGAACAAGCCATGAAGCGACGGTGGCGGCACAGCGATTGGTGACGGGAGATCTCAATGGTGCGGGCCGGGCTCTTTCGGGCATGGGAGAACTGGAACTCATCCATGCCTATAATAGCGCCTTCGGGCTACTTCTATGGTTTTTGACCGGCATCACGATCCTGACGGCAATCGTCATTTTCACCTTCATGGGACGAGGTACCGGCGAAGCCAGGGAGGCGGCTGAAGAGTCTATCGCCGTTTGAACATATCAGGGCAGATGAACGTTTCCGCCCTTTTAACTATAGATATTGAAAAACTACTCTTACCGAAGCAATTTATCCTGCAAAATTACATCCCGCAGTAACGACTCCTAAAGTCCGGGCTGGCACTTTTATTCTCATTGGCATTGCGTATGCGTTTTTACTGGCTGGGGTTTTGCAATGAGTCGTAATCGGGATGATTGGGTCAGCCAGCGGGCATATGCTATCTGGGAAGAGGAAGGCCGGCCGCATGGTCGGGGCGAAAGCCACTGGGCGCAGGCGCTCAGGGAATTCGAACAGCTCGAGGCTACCAAGGCTTCCGCCGATGGGAGCGATCTGATCGAAAAGCTGAAGGCAGCCGGGCGCCTGATGCGAGTCTATGATGAGGCCGAGGCAAAGGACGATCAAAGCAGCCGGTGCAAGGCGGCGGGCCGCTAGGCTCGGCTGAGGCCTGCATCGCAGAGGCGCTTTTATATGCTGAATGGTAAAAGCCGCCAGCCGTCGTGCCGGCGGCTTTTTGTCGTCAGGCCGGCTTGTTCGCAAACATGGTGTGAACGGTCCACGGCTCTGTATATTCGTCGAAGCCGCCAGCCAAGCATCGCAGCTCGTTCCGGTCCTGGCCCCCGATTACTGGCGAGCGGCCCAGCTGAGACCGCGCCGGAGAATGAGGGGCATGTAGGGGTGGCTGAATTCGGCAGCGACATGGCCGAGTGCGGAATAGAAGACGCGACCCTCGCCGAAATGCCGCTTGAACACGACGGGCATCGTGACATTGCGGGCGGCGGGATCGTACTGGCCGGTGAAGGTCGTTGTGGCGAGAATTTCGACTGAGGGATCGTAGTGCAGATAATACTGCTCCGAGCGATAGTCGAAGTCCGGAATGCCTTCCATCAGCGGATCGTCCTGCCGCGTTACGGCAACCTTGAAGTCAATGATATTGCCGGGATGGGCAACCCAGGTAACGCCGGAGACGTAGCGGAAGGCTGCGCTTTCCTTGAAGGAGGTGGCAAGGCAGCCGTGATGGCCGCCAAGGCCGAGGCCGCCGCGAACGGCTTGGGTCAGGGCATCTGCGTGCGGCTTTTCCAGCTTCTCGCCGGTAATGACCGGCACCAGAAGATCGGCATTTGCGAGAAGCCGCCAGCCGAAGATGCCGAGGTCATTGGTGATTTCGACTGCAAAGCCGTCCTCGCGCAACAATTCACCAACGATATTGGCGCAGGGCTCCGGCTCGTGGCCCTGCCAGCCGCCCCAGACGATGATCGCCTTTTTCATATTTCCTCCTCTAGGCCTGATTAAGCAGGCTTTCGACGGTAACACTATAGCGCAACGGTTCGCCGGCCAGAGGTCGCTCGATCTCTTCGACCGTGAAAGCGCTGAGACGATGGGTTCATTGCCGACGTCGCTAGCGATATAACGAATGTCTTCGATGCGAAAGTCGTTGCCGGCACACTAGAGACATGGCCGGCTTTCGATGTAGCCGGCAAGCCAATCGCTCTTTCGAAAAGCATATTCCGTATAAAAGGCATCTCTAATCTTCTTATTTTTGCAAATATGTAACCGAGATAACTTTTTACTGACGCGTAACTTGTCTAAGGTCCGCGCATCTGTGGCTTGCAAAAGGTGAGATGTATGGCAGGTGAAACGGTACTCGTCGTCGGCGGCGCTGGGTATATTGGCTCGCATACGTGTCTCGATCTGGCGAACAAGGGCTACAAGCCCGTCGTCTTCGACAATTTTTCCAACGGCCATCGCGAATTCGTCAGATGGGGACCGGCGGAAGAGGGTGATATCCGCGATCGCGCCCGGCTCGATGAGGTGCTGGCAAAGCATAAGCCGTCGGCGATCCTGCATTTTGCGGCGCTGATCGAGGTCGGCGAATCGGTCAAGGATCCAGTCTCTTTTTATGAGAACAATGTCATTGGTACATTGACGCTGCTGTCGGCGGCGCAGGCGGCGGGCATCAATGCCTTCGTCTTCTCGTCCACCTGCGCGACCTATGGTCTGCCGCAGAGCGTGCCGCTCGATGAGACGCACCGCCAGGTGCCGATCAATCCCTATGGCCGCACCAAATATATCGTCGAGCAGGCGCTTGCCGATTACGACCAGTACAAGAGCCTTCGCTCCGTCGTGCTGCGCTATTTCAATGCCGCCGGTGCCGATTTCGAGGGCCGCATCGGCGAATGGCACCAGCCGGAAACGCATGCGATCCCGCTGGCGATCGATGCAGCACTCGGCCGTCGCCAGGGCTTCAAGGTCTTCGGCAGCGACTATGAGACGCGCGACGGCACCTGCGTGCGCGACTATATCCACGTTCTCGATCTTGCGGATGCACATGTGCGCGCCGTCCAATATCTGCTTGATGGCGGCGAATCCGTTGCGCTCAATCTCGGCACGGGCACCGGCACCACGGTGAAGGAGTTGCTCGGCGCCATCGAGGACGTTTCCAGGAAGCCCTTCCCGGTGGAGTATATCGGTCGCCGTGAAGGCGATTCGCACACTCTGGTCGCCAATAACGACAAGGCGCGCGACGTGCTCGGCTGGGTGCCGCAGTATGATCTCTCGCAGATCATCCAGTCGGCCTGGAACTGGCATGCGAGATCAAACCATCACTGAACGCGGGTCACGGCCCAACGTTCTCGTCATCACTGCGGATCAATGGCGCGGCGATTGTCTCTCTTCTGTGGGGCACGCCTGCGTCAGGACGCCCAATGTCGATGCCCTGGCGAAGGAGGGCACGCTCTTCCGGCGCCATTATGCCGGTGCTGCTCCCTGTTCGCCGGCGCGCGCCACGCTCTATACCGGCCTCTACCAGATGAACCACCGGGTCTGCCGGAACGGCTCGCCGCTCGACCGGCGCTTCGACAATCTGGCGCTGGCGGCAAGGCGGGCGGGCTACGATCCGACGCTGTTCGGCTACACGGACACGGCGCCCGATCCACGCGAGATGGATGCCAATGATCCGCATCTGACGACCTATGAAGGCGTGCTGCCGGGGTTTACGGTTCGCCAGCTGCTGCCCGAGCATGAAAGACAGTGGCTTTCCTGGTTGCGATCGCGCGGTCGTGCTGATGCCGTCAGCCGTGATGTCCACATTGCGGTCGGCGCTGCAGCAGGGGAGATCTCGGATGCAGCGCCAGCCTATTCACGCGAGGAGACGCAGACCGCTTTCCTGGCGGGGGAATTCATCCGCTGGATGGGCGAGCAGGATTCACCATGGTTCGCGCATATTTCCTTCCTGCGGCCGCATCCGCCCTTCTCTGTACCTGAACCGTTCAACCGCATGTTCAAGCCGGGTGAAGGTCCGGCCTTTGCACGCGCGACAGACCGCGAGATGGAACAGCAAGGCCATCCCTATCTCGCCTATGCCATGCCGCGTGCCGGCAAGGGCAGTTTCATCCAGGGGGCGGAAGGGCCGCTCAGCGACTGGACCGCTACCGATTTCGATGCCATCAGGTCGATCTACTACGGTATGATCGCAGAGGTGGATGACCAGCTCGGTCGTATCTGGCAAGCGCTGAAAGACGCAGGCACCTGGGACGACACGATCGTCGTGTTCACGTCCGATCACGCCGAGATGGCGGGCGATCACTGGACGCTCGGCAAGGGCGGCTATTTCGACGGCAGCTATCATATTCCGCTCGTCATCCGCGATCCTGGCGCGGCTTCTTCCGGGGGTGTCGTCCAGAATTTCACCAGTGCTGCCGATGTATTCCCGACGCTCTGCGATCGGCTGGGCATCAGACCTGCCAATGGCATCGACGGGCACTCGCTTGTGCCTTTCCTCGATGGCGGCGTGGCGCCCGGCTGGCGGGATGCGGCTTTCTGGGAATTCGATTTCCGGGATATCGCGCATGGCGAGGCGGAGCGGCATTTCGGCCTTCGGTCGAACGAGCTGAATCTTGCCGTCATCCGCGACAACAGGTTCAAATACGTGCATTTCACGGCATTGCCGGCGCTGCTCTTCGATCTTTCCGAGGATCCGATGGAACTGCGCAATCTTGCCGATGATCCGGCCTATGCTTCGGTGCGGCTCACCTACGCAGAACGGCTGCTGTCGCTCAGGGCACGACATCTGGATCAGACGCTTGCCTACACCGAACTGACGGAAAAAGGGCCGGTAACGTACCGACCCTGATAAGCGTCAGAAATTTCCAAGGAAATCCCGCTTGCCGACGGGCGCACCCTGGTTGCGCAGGATGGCATGTGCCGTTGTCACGTGGAAGTAGAAGTTCGGCAATGCGAAGAGGGCGACATATTCGATGCCCGGCACGACCGAACCGTTGCGGCCGGGTATGGTTATATCCCTGACGTCGCTGCCTTCCAAAGCCTCCGGCGAGAAGCTGGCGAGATAGGCTTCCGTCTTCGCCATGCGCTCGCGCAGCTCTGCGATCGTGGTTTCATTGTCCTCGAATTTCGGTGCGTCGGTTGCAGTCAGTCGGGAGAGCGCAAATTTAGCGGTGTCGCTGGCACGCTGATACTGGCCGGAAAGCGGCAGCATGTCCGGGGCGAGACGCGCGTTCACGAGAATGGTGGGATCGATCTTCTTTTCTTCGGCAAGCGCTTCTGCCTTGTCGAGGTAGGTTTTCAGGCTGGCAATGCCGCGCAGGAACATCGGCACGGTCAGGCGATACATCGAAATGGACATCTGTCCTGTCTCCAAAAATCTTCAAGCAAACAGCCCGTGTGCGCGGGCCGCTATGGACTTCGACTAGATGGGGATTTCTAGGACGATCACAATAAGCGTTTGTGACGGTTTGCCGTCCATCGTGGCTGGAGTGCAACGGGCCGATCATCCAGAATTCACCGCGGTACCCAGTCCCTGCGCTGCAATGGTGTCCGAAATCGGCAAAGAGGCTTGACGCCGTTTCGATAAAATGGAATGAATATTCCGCAGAGCAAATTTTACGGTTTGTTTGTTCCGTTTTGACGGAGCCGTCGCGGGAGAGGCGGTGCGGGATTGAGGTCCGCAGATGGATGTCTGGGACTCCGGCGTGAGGAGGGTGCAGCCGGGCACCGTTTTGTGGAGGAAAATGCAATGAAAAAATTCATCCTGGGCACTGCGATGGCGCTCGTCCTGTCGACGGCCGCACACGCGGAAACCGTCGGCGTTTCGATGGCCAAGTTCGACGACAACTTCCTGACCGTCCTGCGCAACGGCATGACCGATTATGCAAAGACCCTTAAGGGGGTCACACTGCAGGTTGAAGACGCACAGAATGACGTTTCCAAGCAGCAGAGCCAGATCCAGAATTTCATCGCCTCTAAGGTCGACGCGATCATCGTCAACCCCGTCGATACCGATGCGACGACGGCAATGTCGAAGCTTGCTGCCGATGCAGGCATTCCGCTGGTTTACGTCAACCGTCAGCCGGTTAACGTCGATACGCTGCCGGACAAGCAGGCTTTCGTCGCTTCCAACGAGCAGGAATCCGGCACGCTGGAAACCAAGGAAATCTGCCGTATTCTCGGCGGCAAGGGCAAAGCCGTCGTCATCATGGGCGAACTCTCCAACCAGGCTGCGCGGATGCGCACCCAGGACGTTCACGACGTCGTCAAGACCGATGAATGCAAGGGACTGGAGATCGTGGAAGAGCAGACGGCAAACTGGGATCGCACCCAGGGCGCCGACCTGATGACCAACTGGCTCTCCAGCGGCATCGAGTTCGACGCCGTGATCTCCAACAACGACGAAATGGCGATCGGCGCCATCCAGGCGCTGAAAGCGGCCGGCAAGGATATGAAGAAGGTCGTTATCGGCGGTGTCGACGCCACGCAGGACGCGCTTGCCGCAATGCAGGCCGGCGACCTTGACGTCACCGTGTTCCAGGATGCCGCCGGCCAGGGTAAGGGCGCGCTCGATACGGCACTCAAGATTGCCAAGGGCGAAAAGGTCGAGAAGAAGGTCTACATTCCCTTCCAGCTCGTCACGCCTGCCAACGTCAAGGACTTTGTCTCCAAGAACTGAGGCAAACGCCAAGCAGGATGCGGGCTCTGCCCGCATCCTTTCAGCCTGTCCGTATCCGGAGGAGATGATATGGCCGTCAGCCCGTCAACCATGGCCGCCGTGCGCGCAAGTGGCGCAGTTCCGAATGCGGAATATCTTTTGAGCGCAGAAGGCGTGCGCAAGGAATTTCCCGGGGTGGTCGCGCTCGACGACGTGCAGTTCCGGCTGAAGCGCGCTTCCGTGCATGCTCTGATGGGCGAAAACGGCGCCGGCAAATCGACGCTGATGAAGATCCTCGCCGGCATCTATACGCCCGACAAGGGCGATATCCGGCTGAAGGGGGTCGAAATCCGGTTGAAATCGCCGCTCGATGCGCTGGAAAACGGCATCGCCATGATCCATCAGGAACTGAACCTGATGCCGTTCATGACGGTCGCCGAAAATATCTGGATTCGCCGCGAGCCGAAGAACCGTTTCGGTTTCGTCGATCACGGCGTGATGCATCGCATGACCGAGGAGCTGTTTGCGCGGCTCAACATCGCAATCGACCCCGATATCGAGGTCCGCTACCTCTCGGTCGCAAACCGGCAGATGGTCGAGATTGCCAAGGCGGTTTCCTATAATTCCGACGTGCTCATCATGGACGAGCCGACCTCGGCGCTGACGGAGCGCGAAGTCGAGCATCTTTTCCGTATTATCCGCGATCTGAGAGCCCAGGGCATCGGCATCGTCTACATCACTCACAAGATGAACGAGCTTTTCGAGATCGCCGATGAGTTTTCCGTCTTCCGCGACGGTCGCTATATCGGCACGCATGCGTCGACGCAGGTCACCCGTGACGACATCATCCGCATGATGGTCGGGCGCGAGATCACCCAGATGTTCCCCAAGGAAGAGGTGCCGATCGGCGAGGTCGTCCTCTCCGTCAGGGATCTCTGTCTCAACAGAGTTTTCCAGAACGTTTCCTTCGAGGTGAGAGCCGGCGAGATTCTCGGCGTGGCGGGCCTCGTCGGCTCCGGACGGTCGAATGTGGCTGAAACGCTTTTTGGGGTGACGCCGGCAAGCTCCGGCTCGATCGAGCTGTTTGGCAAGCCGGTGACGATTTCCTCACCGACCGAGGCTATCCGCCACCGGATGGCGTTCCTGACCGAGGACCGGAAAGATACGGGGTGCCTGCTGATCCTCGATATTCTGGAGAACATGCAGATCGCCGTCCTGCAGGATAGGTTTGTCAAGGCTGGCTTCGTGCAGCAGGGCGCAGTCGAAGCGACCTGTGAAGACATGGCAAAAAGGCTGCGGGTGAAAACGCCCAATCTTTACGAGCGCGTCGAAAATCTTTCCGGTGGCAATCAGCAGAAGGTGCTGATCGGGCGCTGGCTGCTTACTCACCCAAAGATTCTGATCCTCGATGAGCCGACGCGCGGCATCGATGTCGGCGCCAAGGCGGAAATTCACCGGCTGGTCACGGAAATGGCGCGCAACGGCGTGGCGATCATCATGATCTCGTCGGAGATGCCAGAAGTCCTCGGAATGAGCGACCGCATCATGGTCATGCATGAAGGACGCGTGACCGGTTTCCTCAATCGCGATGAAGCAACGCAGATCAAGGTGATGGAGCTGGCTGCGCAGTGATGCGCGCCTGTGATCACCCAAGGGAGGTTTGACATGAATACCACGGCAGCAGAGAGTCCGGCTCCGCTCGCAACTCGGCCGAGACGGCGGCGCATGCCGCCGGAGCTCAGCATTTTCCTCGTGCTTGTTGGCATCGCGCTGGTCTATGAAGTGCTGGGCTGGCTGTTCATCGGCCAGAGCTTCCTCCTGAATTCGCAGCGCCTGACGATCATGATCCTGCAGGTCTCTGTGATCGGCATCATTGCCGTCGGCGTCACCCAAGTCATCATCACGGGTGGCATCGATCTTTCGTCGGGCTCGGTCGTTGGCATGACGGCGATGATCGCGACGAGCTTCGCGCAGTCCTCCACCTGGGGGCGGGCTGTTTTTCCTTCGCTGACCGATCTGCCTGCTCTTGTGCCGATCGTGATCGGCCTGCTGATCGGGGCGGTCGCCGGCCTCATAAACGGCTCGCTCATCGCTTATACGAAGATCCCGCCGTTCATCGCGACGCTCGGCATGTTCGTGTCGGCCAGAGGCGTCGCGAAGTGGTATACGAAGGGGCAGCCGGTTTCAGGGATCACCGAACAGTTCCATTTCATCGGAACCAAGGCATGGCCAGTCGTCGTCTTCCTCGTCGTCGCGCTTATCTTCCACATTGCGTTGCGTTACACGCGCTACGGAAAGTTCACCTATGCGATCGGCGCCAATCCGCAGGCTGCACGCGTTTCCGGCATCAATATCGAGGCGCATCTCGTCAAGGTCTATGTGATTGCGGGACTGCTGGCCGGTCTTGCCGGTATCGTCACGGCAGCGCGCGCCGAAACCGCGCAGGCGAGCATGGGTGTCGGATATGAACTCGACGCGATCGCTGCGACCGTGATCGGCGGCACATCGCTGACCGGCGGCGTCGGGCGCATCACCGGCACCGTCATCGGCACCGTCATCCTCGGTGTCATGACGTCAGGCTTCACTTTTCTCAGGATCGACGCCTACTATCAGGAAATCGTCAAGGGTGTCATCATCGTTGCGGCCGTCGTTATCGACGTCTACAGACAGAAGAAACGGACCAAGCACTGAACCGGAAAAGGGGGCTTCGAGCCCCCTTCATCGTTTCATGGGGAATGGCTGCGATCACGACGAAGGATCAAGGGCCCCCGATGTCTTCAGATGGTGCGTGAGTTTCTGGCGATCACCCAAAATCATCTCGGAAGGAATAGCGGCGGGATAGAAGAGGGCGATTTCAAGTCCCTTCGCGATAGCGTCATCCGTTGGTCCCGGCAACTCTTCCTCACGCATCCGTGCTGTGAAGACGGTGAGCAGAAAATCGAAGGTTTCGCCTTGTGGTGAGATAAACCTTTTTCGTTCGACTTCGATCAGATCCACCAGATCCAAAGACACGCCGATCTCTTCCATTATCTCCCGGCGAAATGCGGCGGAGAAATCCTCGCCTTCTTCGACCGTTCCACCCGGCAGAGACCAGCCTGCATGCATACCGCTTCTCTTCGCCAGGACGATTTGACCTCTGGCATTATGAATGATGCCGATCGCTCCGCCCAACGCCCGACGGGAAAAGTGCTTGTGTTTCTGTGCCTCAAAATCAGCTTCCGGCAAGGGCTGATCGGCCGTCGACAGCCTGGCACGCGGGTATTGTCGGATAAGCGTTTGGAAAATTTCCTTGCTCATGGGGTTCTTTCAGGTCACCGGCAAAAGGAATTCCACGGCGATTGGGCCTGCGGGCTGCGCCATTGACGGTACTTGTGTCGCTCTGCTTCTGCATCGCAAAATTGCATGGCTTCCACAGCGCGCCTTTGTAAAAAAAGAGGTGGCGCTTTCCGTCAGCTTTTCTATTCTTGCCGCTTCGATCCGCCCGTTCGGGCAGTGCAGGAAAGCAGATGCAACTCGTATTCGACGGTCATAACGACGTTCTCCTTCGACTCTGGTCTCATGCGAAAGACGGAAGTGATCCGGTCGCGGAATTTGCTGATGGCACGACGGCAGGTCATATAGATGCTCCGCGTTCAAAGGCCGGCGGTCTGGCGGGCGGCCTTTGTGCCATCTACATTCCCTCGGGCGATCTGGTTTTTGCCGATCCCGATGCGAATGGCCATTATGCGACGCCGCTTGCCGCTCCGCTTGATCCCCTGCCCTCGCTTGCCATAGCCACAGAGATGGCGGCGATCGCGCTCAGACTCGACCGTGCCGGTGCCTGGCGACTTTGCCGCTCGGTTCAGGATATCCGCAAGGCGATGGCGTCGGGCGTTTTTGCCGCTGTCATGCATATGGAGGGCTGCGAGGCGATCGGCGCCGATCTCGCTGCTCTGGATGTTTTTTATGCCGCCGGGCTGCGTTCGCTCGGCCCGGTATGGAGCCGGCACAATATCTTTGGGCACGGCGTGCCCTTTGCCTTCCCGAGCTCACCGGATACGGCGCCGGGTTTGACGGAAGCCGGCTTTGCGCTGGTGCGCGAGTGCAACCGCCTCGGCATCCTGATCGATCTCGCCCACATCACCGAGAAGGGTTTCTGGGATGTGGCGCAGACGAGTGACCAGCCGCTCGTCGCCAGCCATTCCAACGTCCATGCGCTGACGCCGGTCGCCCGCAACCTCACCGACAGGCAGCTCGATGCGATCCGTGAGCGGCGCGGCCTCGTCGGCGTGAACTATGCGACGGCGATGCTTCGTCCTGACGGCCGCTCCGATGCCGATACGCCGCTTTCCGACATGATCCGCCATATCGATTACCTCGTGAACCGGGTCGGAATCGATTGCGTGGCGCTCGGTTCGGACTTTGACGGTGCTACCATTCCGGAAGAAATCGGTGATGCCTCGGGCAACCAGAGGCTGATTGCCGCTCTCCGGCAAGCTGGCTATGGTGCGGAGGACTTGACCAAAATGGCCAGCGAAAACTGGCTTCGCATTCTGGCTTCGGCGTGGAGGGAAGAGGACGCCTGAGACCAAATAATACTTAGTAATCAATCAAAACAGGGGAACAAGCCATGATGATTACCAAACTCAACCGCAGCTTCCGCCTTCTTTCCGCAGGGGCTGCGCTTTCGCTCCTGATGGCAGCAGCGCCCGCTGCCTTCGCAGAGACGCCGAAGGACACGCTCGTCGAAGGTTTTGCCATCGACGACATCATCACGATGGATCCGGGCGAAGCTTTCGAGCTTTCGACGGCTGAGGTCACCAGCAATACCTACAGCCTGCTCGTTCGTCTCGACATGAACGACACTTCGAAGATCAAGGGTGACCTCGCCGACAGCTGGACGGTTTCCGATGACGGTCTGACCTACACCTTCAAACTGAAGCCGGATCTGAAGTTTGCGTCCGGCAATCCGATCACCGCCGAAGACGTTGCCTGGTCCTTCGAGCGCGCCGTGAAGCTCGACAAGAGCCCGGCCTTCATTCTCACCCAATTCGGCTTGACCGGCGACAACGTCACCGAGAAGGCCAAGGCTGTCGACCCGACCACCTTCACCTTCACTGTCGACAAGGCCTATGCGCCGAGCTTCGTGCTGAACTGCCTGACGGCAACGGTTGCTTCGGTCGTCGACAAGAAGCTGGTGGTGGACCATGTGAAACCGGTCACCGTCGATGCCGACCACAAGTACGACAACGATTTCGGCAATGACTGGCTGAAGACGAATTATGCCGGTTCCGGCGCTTACAAACTGCGTGAATGGCGCGCCAACGAAGTTGTCGTCATGGAGCGCAACGACAATTATTACGGCGAGAAGGCGAAGCTCAACCGCGTCATTTATCGCTACATGAAGGAAAGCTCGGCTCAGCGCCTGGCGCTCGAGGCTGGTGATATCGATATCGCCCGCAACCTCGAGCCCAATGATCTCGACGCCGTTTCCAAGAATGCGGATCTGGCGACCACCAACGCGCCGAAAAGCACCGTCTATTACGTCAGCCTCAACAGCAAGAACGAGAACCTGAAGAAGCCTGAGGTCCAGGAAGCCTTCAAGTATCTCGTCGACTATGACGCGATTGGCGCGACCCTCATCAAGGGCATCGGTGAGATCCACCAGACCTTCCTGCCGACTGGCCAGCTCGGAGCGCTGAACGAGAACCCCTACAAGCTCGACGTTGCCAAGGCGAAGGAACTGCTCGCCAAGGCAGGCGTGCCGGACGGTTTCTCGGTCACCATGGATGTTCGCAACACGCAGCCGGTCACCGGCATTGCCGAATCCATGCAGCAGACGCTTGCCCAGGCCGGGGTGAAGATGGAGATCATCCCCGGTGACGGTAAGCAGACGCTGACCAAGTACCGCGCCCGCACGCACGACATGTATATCGGCCAGTGGGGATCGGACTATTTCGATCCGAACTCCAATGCTGATACTTTCACCTCCAACCCCGACAATTCCGATGCGGGCACGGTGAAGACGCTTGCATGGCGCAATACGTGGGAAGCGCCCGAGCTTGACAAGGAGACGAAGGCTGCCCTGCTCGAGCGTGACGCCGCCAAGCGTGCGGCCATGTATGAGGACATTCAGAAGAAGTTCCTGGCCAACAGCCCCTTCGTCATCATCTTCCAGCAAATCGAAGTGGCTGGCTATCGCAAGAGCCTCAAAGACTTCAAGCTGGGTCCCAGCTTCGACACCAACTATGTAGGCCCGATCTCGAAGTGATGGGGCCGGCTAGGCTGATCCAGTGAGTATCGTCGAAACGAGACAGGAGGCGCGGCCCCGCAAGGGCCGTGCACTCTCCTTTGCGAAGGCGCTGGGGCGTTTCCTCTTCGCCGCCGTCACCACCTATCTCGGCCTTCTGGCTGTCACCTTCTTCATCGGCCGCGTCGTGCCGATCGATCCCGTGCTCGCCATTCTTGGCGACCGCGCGCCGACCCATGTCGTAGAGCGCGTGCGCCGCGAGATGGGCTTTGACCTGCCGCTCTACGAGCAGTTCTACATCTATCTCAAGGGCATACTTTCCGGTGATTTCGGCAATTCGGTGCTGACCACCAATCCTGTCATGGTCGATATTCGCCGCGTCTTCCCGGCCACACTGGAACTTGCGACCGTCGGCACGATCATCGGCTCTGTCATTGGCGTGCCGCTCGGTGTACTGGCTGCCGTGCGCCGCGGCAGCATTGCCGACCAGGTCGTGCGCGTCATCGGCCTTGTCGGCTATTCGGTGCCGATCTTCTGGCTGGCGTTGATCTCGCTCGTCATCTTCTATGCGCAGCTGCGTTGGGTGGCTTTCCCCGGCCGCATCGATATCGTCTACGAATACAGCTTCACACCGGTCACCGGCTTCTATCTCCTCGATAGTGCCTGGCAGGGGCAGTGGGATGTTTTTTATGACGTCTTCCGCCACATCATCCTGCCGGCCTCGCTGCTCGGTTATTTCTCGCTCGCCTATATCAGCCGCATGACCCGCAGCTTCATGCTGAACGAGCTGTCGCAGGAATATGTGGTGGCAGCCCGCGCCAAGGGCTTATCGGAAACGCGGGTGATCTGGGGTCATGCGCTGAGAAATGCTGCGGTGCCGCTCGTGACCGTCATAGCGCTTTCCTATGCAGGTCTGCTTGAAGGCTCGGTGCTGACGGAGACGGTCTTCTCCTGGCCCGGCATCGGCCTCTATATCACCAACTCGCTGCAAAACGCCGACATGAACGCCGTGCTTGGCGGCACGATCGTCATTGGCACGGTGTTCGTCGGCATCAACCTTATTTCCGATCTCCTCTATCGGATACTCGACCCGAGGACGCGCGACCGATGACGGTTCCGACCACGCCTTCCACGCCCGTGAGCCGCCGTGACTGGTTGCTGTCCGACCGGCCGCAGTCGCGCATGCAGGCTCGACTTGGCCGCGCCTACGTTACCTGGCGGCAGTTCACCGCCAACCGGCTCGCCGTCATCGGTCTGCTGATCATCGTGGCGCTGTTGCTGATTGCTGCCTTTGCCAATCTGATCGCCACCCACAATCCCGTTGTCGGCGATCTCAAGAATGCTCGCCTGCTGCCGCCCGGCAGCGCCGGCTATCTGCTTGGCACCGATGATCAGGGCCGCGATATCTTCTCGCGTCTCATCTACGGCTCGCGGCTGACGCTGCTCGTCGTGGTCCTTGTCGCCGTTATCTCCGCGCCTGTTGGACTCATCGTCGGCACGGTATCGGGTTATGCCGGCGGATGGGTGGATGCGACGCTGATGCGCATCACCGATATCTTCCTTGCCTTCCCGAAGCTCGTGCTGGCACTTGCCTTCGTCGCAGCCCTCGGGCCTGGCATCCAGAACGCCATCATCGCCATCGCCATCACCTCCTGGCCGCCTTATGCGCGCATTGCCCGCGCGGAGACACTGACGGTCCGGCGGTCCGATTATATCTCGGCGGTCAAGCTGATGGGCGCCTCGCCGCTGCGCATCATTATCAGGCATGTCATGCCGCTCTGTATTTCCTCGCTGATCGTGCGCGTGACGCTCGACATGGCGGGCATCATCCTGACGGCCGCCGGCCTCGGCTTCCTCGGTCTTGGCGCACAGCCGCCGCTGCCGGAATGGGGTGCGATGATCGCTTCCGGCCGCCGTTTCATCCTCGATCAGTGGTGGGTTGCAGCCATGCCCGGTATCGCCATCCTCGTCGTCAGCCTCGGCTTCAACCTTCTGGGGGATGGCTTGCGCGATGCGCTCGATCCGAAGGAGGCCGGTCAATGAGTTCGCTTCTGACCGTGAAAAACCTGCGTGTCAGCTATCCAACCCGCACGGGTGTCATTGAGGCCGTGCGTGGCGTGTCCTTCACGCTCGGCAAGGAGCGACTCGGCATCGTCGGCGAATCCGGCTCCGGCAAATCGCAGACCGGCCGTGCGATCATGGGGCTGACGCCGAAGCACGGCCTCGTCACCGCCGACACGCTGGATTTCAGCGGCCTCGATCTCCTCAAGGCTTCGGCCGCCGAGCGGCGCAAGCTGCGCGGCAAACGCATCGCCATGATCCTGCAGGATCCGAAATATTCGCTCGATCCGGTCATGACCATCGGCAAGCAGATCTGCGAAACATTGCGCACGCATGAGAAGGTCGGCAAAGGCGAGGCGCGAGACCGTGCGCTCGATATGCTGGAAGCGGTGCAGATCCGCGATCCCAACCGTGTCTTCGGTCTCTATCCTCACGAGGTTTCGGGTGGCATGGGCCAGCGCGCGATGATCGCCATGATGCTGATCGCCGGACCGGAACTCTTGATCGCCGACGAGCCTACCTCGGCCCTCGACGTAACGGTCCAGCTCGATGTTTTGAGGATCATGGACCGGCTGGTGTCCGAGCGTGGCATGGGGCTGATTTTCGTCTCCCACGATCTAAGGCTCGTTTCCTCTTTCTGCGACCGTGTCATCGTCATGTATGCCGGCCGTATCGTCGAAGAGGTTGCCGCATCCGAGCTTCGCAACGCGAAGCATCCCTATACGCAAGGCCTGCTGAACTGCATGCCGCAGATCGGTGAAGACAGGCATCCGCTGCCGGTTCTCGACCGCAAGCCGGAGTGGGCTTTATGAGTACGGCGCTGTCCGCGGACCATCTCGGTGTCGTCTATGATCATTTCCATGCGCTGAAAGACGTGAGCATTTCCATTGAAAGTGGCGAATCCTTCGGCCTCGTTGGTGAATCCGGCTCGGGCAAGTCCACGTTGCTACGCGCCGTTGCCGGGCTCGCTCCTGTCAGTGAGGGAGCGATCCACATTCACGGCGAGGAGCTTAAAGGCTGGAAGCGCAGCAGAAGCTTCTATCGAAGCGTCCAGATGGTCTTCCAGGATCCCTATGGCTCGCTGCACCCCCGCCAGACTGTCGACCGGTTGCTTCTGGAGCCGCTTGCCATCCACGGTATCGGCGATGGCGAAAAGCGTATTGCCCGGGCGCTCGACGAGGTTGGGCTCGGCAATGGTTTTCGGTTCCGCTACCCGCATCAGCTTTCCGGAGGTCAGCGGCAGCGTGTGGCAATCGCCCGCGCACTGATCGTCGAACCGTCCATCCTGCTGCTCGATGAGCCGACATCGGCGTTGGATGCCTCCGTACAGGCCGAGGTTCTCAATCTTCTGGAGCAGATCCGGCGTGATCGGAAATTGACCTTCGTCATGGTCAGTCACGATCTCGGTGTCGTCACCCATATGTGCGAGAGGCTTGCGGTGATGCGCGGCGGCGCCGTCGTTGAACGGCTGACATCGGCCGAACTCGCTGCCGGCAGCGTTCACGAGGAGTATACGCGAAATTTGATGATCGCGAGCAAGGGTTTCGTGAAGGCTTGAAAGCCAATGGTTTCAAGCCTTTGAAAAATCTGGCATGCCCGCGGGCGTTAAGGATAATGTTTCCCTAAAACACGACCATTCGACTAGACTATTGACAGCTGCCTTAGTTCTGTCATGATCTCGTTAACGACCGTTAGCTTTCGTGATCGATGGAGGTTGAGGCATGTTCTTTCTCGGTGGGATGACCATGGGTTACCTCGATCCGCCTGTTAAGGCCGAGCGGAGGGAAATCGCCTCCGCGACTATCCCGGCGGAAAAGGATCGCCGGTTGATCGAAACATCCCCGAACGCACCTCAGAGCGACAGCTCTGCCGAACGTTCCTGGCTCTGGGCATGGCGCGCGCTCTGCTGAAATCGGACCCGGGCGGATTTTCTCTTTCGTCCGCTCTGGACGGAAAATTATCTCTACCTACATTATAGAGTATAAGAATATAAACCGAGCCGGCAATTCGGCCGCAAAACAAACAGACGGAGGCGACACATGGCAAATCTGGGTATCTCGCATACTCATGTGAACCAGTACGGATCCGTACCGGCAAAGAAGCCGGTCACCACGCGGCATAGAATCCAGACCGCGATCCATGCAGCCCTTTTCACGGCGGCTTTCCTTTTTGTCGTCGCTATGGTTTGTGGCGTCGTCGGCTGACGCCGGCGCGTCCTTGAGCGCCCATTTGATGGCGCTCATTTGATCGAGTAATTTTCCATCTGGAACAATTGGGGTGCGTCAGCATTCTCCTGACACTTTGGTGCTCACAGGAGAGTGGTCATGAAGGGCATTCCACGATGGTTGCTCGATAGTCCGATGCCCATCACCCTTTTTCTTTCCTGTTCTATGCGGTTTAGTCCATATCCGAAAGTAGGCGTAAGGCGCTGATCGCGTCAGGACGCCGTAAGGCGCATGGACGTTGCCATGCGCCTTTTTTCATGCCGGCGGCTGGAATTGCAGGATCGTCCTTTGCCTTGAATTATTTCGATTGCGTCCAAGTTTCTCCAGTGGCTTCGCAGGGGCGCTGGAAAGCCACGGCCATCCGTAAAGTCATGCCATCATCCGGATGGCCTGTCGCCGAAAGGGAGCAAGCCTCCTGTCGATCCTGGTTTTGCTGATCTCGAAGATGACCAGCCCGTTCATGCGACAGTCATCGCAAGCAGTGCAGACCTAGCCGGAATAAGAGAGCTGTTTGGATCCAGAACCGAAAGCCATGAACATTTCCAATCCATCTCCGAGCCTGTCGCGCGCGTCCGAGAAGCAGATCGACCACAACGACTCGATCCGCTCGACCTATTTATCCAACGAAGACATCAGGGCGATGGGCGAAGGTGTAGCCAGCGGTGCAGTCAGCGCGTTGCCTGCCTTCACGCCTTTCGACTTCTTCTCGCGCACCAGGGAAAACGAGAAGGAGATCCTGCGAGTCTACCGCACGACCGCAGCCGATGTCGAAGCCGGAGAGACGATCACGCCGGCGGCCGAATGGCTGCTCGACAATCATTACATCGTCGAAGAGGCCATTCAGGAAATCCGCCGCGATTTCCCGCGCCGTTTCTATCGCGAACTGCCGCTTATGAACGTCGGGGGAGTCGGTATCCCGCGCACGCTCGTTCTCGCCTGGCTCTATGTCGCCCATACCCACAGCACCGTCTCGCAGGAAAGCCTGACGGCGCTGGTCGACGGCTTCCAGCAGCACGAGACGCTGAAGATCGGCGAGCTCTGGGCGTTGCCGACGCTGGTGCGCTACGTGCTCGTCGAAAATCTCCGCCGTATTTCGAGCCGCGTCGAACGGAGCCGCCGCCTGCGTCGCCGTGCCAACGAGGCTGCCGACGAATTGGTCCGCCTTGCCGACACGGCAAAGGCCGCTGCCTATCTGAAGACGCTCGAAGAGTTTGCCGAGGACAATACGTTTTCGACGCAATTTCTTTACCGCATGCGTGATGGCTCACGGAGTTCGAGCCTCGCCATTTCCTGGCTCGACGAGCGGCTTGAGAAGCTCGGTCGTGACAGCGAAGAAGCGCTGATGGCGGAACACGGCCGGCTCTCCTCCGGCAACGTGATGATGGGTAATATCATCCGCAGCCTGCGTGAAATAAACGATGCGGACTGGTCCGTCTGGGTCGAGCAGGTCAGCCGTGTCGACAGACTGCTCTGGGATCATTCTGATTATGGCAATCTCGATTCCGGCTCGCGCAATACCTATCGCAGACAGATCGAAAAGCTTGCCATGCACTCGCCGCTGAGCGAGGTGGAAATCGCCAAGCTTGCCATAGACATGGTGGTAGAGGCCGGGCTTTCCGATGAGCCGCTGGGGCACGAGCCCAACATCGGCGATTTCATTACGGGGACTCAACGCCCGAAACTCGAAGCGCGGGCAAACTATCGTCCAACACTGGCGCAGCATTTCGTTCGCTCGGTGCGGAAGTTCAACTGGATGGCGATCGCCGTTCCCGTCGTGATGATCACCATCATCGCCATGGCTGTAGTTGGAAGCTTCATGGTCGAGGCCGGCATGGGGCCAATTGAAATCGCCTTACTGCTGATCCTCTTCTCGCTGCCCGCGTCGGAAGGCGCAACCGGCTTTTTCAACACAGCGCTTTCCTTCCTCGTCACGCCGGCGCGGCTCGTCGGTTATGAATTCAAGCAGGGCATTCCTGCGGATGCGCGCACTCTGCTCGTCGTACCATGCCTGATCTCCAATCGTGACAGCGTCGACGAGATGGTGCGCAACCTCGAGGTTCACTATCTCGCCAATCCGCGCGGCGAGATCTATTTCGCGTTGCTCAGCGACTGGCCGGACAGCGATGTGGAGGAAACCTCCGCCGATCTGGAAGTCCTGGAATATGCGCGCCGGGAGATCGCCAATCTTTCGGCTCGCTACGCCCATGACGGCAAGACGCGTTTCTATTTACTGCACCGCCGCCGGCTCCATAATCCATCTGAAGGCGTCTGGATGGGCTGGGAGCGCAAACGTGGCAAGCTGCACGAGCTGAACCTGCTGCTGCGCGGCGATCGAGACACCACCTTTCTGCCGGGCGCCAATACCCTACCGGCCGACGTTCAATATGTCATGACGCTCGATGCCGACACGCGGCTGATGCGCGATATCGTCACCAAACTCGTTGGCAAGCTCCACCATCCGATCAACCGTCCGACCATCAACCTGAAAAGCGGGCGTGTCGAAAGCGGCTACGGCATTTTGCAGCCGCGCGTCACACCGTCACTGACGACCGGCAAGGATGCCTCGGTCTTCCAGCGTGTCTTTTCGATCAATCGCGGCCTCGATCCCTACGTCTTCACGGTTTCGGATGTTTATCAGGACCTTGCCGGCGAAGGCACGTTTACCGGCAAGGGTCTTTATCATGTCGATGCTTTCGAGGCTTCGCTCAAAGGTCGTATCGAAGAGAATTCGGTGCTCAGCCATGACCTTCTCGAGGGGTCGATGGCGCGCTGCGCACTCGTTACCGATCTCGAACTCGTCGAAGACTTCCCGGTTCGCTATGAGGTCGAGAGCTCACGCCAGCATCGCTGGGCGCGGGGCGATTGGCAGCTTTTGCCCTATATGTTCAGCCCGAAACGCGGTGTTACGGCGCTCGGGCGTTGGAAGATGTTCGACAATCTGCGCCGGTCGGCGACACCGATCGCCTGGTTCCTCGCTTCCGTGCTCGGCTGGTATCTGATGGAGCCATTTGGGGCGCTGATCTGGCAGATCCTGTTGATCTTCTGCCTGTTCGTGGCGCCAACCCTTTCGCTCATCAATGGTATCATTCCGCGGACCAGCGATGTCGTCGCCCGCGCCCATCTTTATACTGTCTGGTCGGATGTCGCGGCTGCCAATGCTCAGGTGGCACTGCGCATTATCTTTATCGCCGACACTGTCTGCATGATGGCGGACGCGATCGGACGATCGCTCTACCGTCTCTTCGTCAGCCGCAAGCTGCTCTTGCAATGGCGCACCGCGGCCAGTGTCGGGGCCGGGAAGCAGGGCACCATCCTCTCCTACTATGGAGCGATGTGGCATGCTCCGGTTCTGGCGATTTTGTCGGTTGTTTTCGCCGCATTGTCGAGCAACGACTCTTTCTTGGTCGGCATTCCCTTCGCGCTGCTCTGGATCTGTTCGCCCGCCGTCGCCTGGTATGTGAGCCAGTCGGCCGAGACGGAAGACCGGCTCAACATATCGGACGCGGTCTCCGGCGAACTGCGCAAGATCGCGCGCCGCACCTGGCGTTACTTCGAAACCTTCACGACCGCAGAGCAGAACCATCTGCCGCCCGACAACGTACAGGAAACGCCCCACGTCATCGTCGCGACGCGCACTTCGCCCACAAATATCGGCGTCTATCTCCTATCCGTCATTTCCGGCCGCCAGTTCGGCTGGTTCTCCTTCGAGGAGACGATCGAGCGCCTGGAGCATACGATCGCCACGATCGACCGCATGGAAAAGTTCCGCGGCCATCTCTTCAATTGGTATCACACCGATACGCTGCAGACGCTTGGACCTCGCTATGTTTCGGCAGTCGACAGCGGTAATCTGGCCGGTCACCTGATTGCCGTTTCAGCGGCTTGCCGCGACTGGGCGGAAGCACCTTCGGCACATGTCCAGGGGAATCTCGACGGTGTGGGTGATACGGCGGGCATCCTCGGTGAAGTGCTGGCCGATCTTCCCGATGACCGCAAGACCGTGCGGCCACTGCGCCGCCGTCTGGAAGAACGCATTTCCGGCTTTCAGAATGCACTTGCCGCTGTCAAGCGCGAGCACGAGTTTGCCTCGATCCGTGTCATCAACCTTGCGGTCCTGGCGCGCGACATCCAGAACCTTGCCGGCAACCTGCATCACGAGGTGAAGTCGAAGCAGACGGAAGAGGTCACGTTGTGGGCGGCCTCGCTGGTCGAGGTCTGCGAGGCTCACATCTCCGATAGTACCTTCGACCTTTCCAATATCGATGCATTGCGCCCCCGCCTGGTCGCGCTCCGCGACAAGACCCGCGATCTCGCCTTTTCGATGGATTTCGGCTTTCTATACCGTCCGGAGCGTCGCCTGCTGTCGATTGGTTATCGCGTGGAAAGCGGCGAGCTCGATGCGGCCTGTTATGACCTTCTGGCTTCGGAATGCCGTCTCACCTCGCTCTTCGGCATCGCCAAGGGCGACCTGCCGACGGAGCATTGGTATAAGCTCGGCCGGCAGGTCGTTCCGGTCGGCTCGCGCGGAGCGCTGGTCTCCTGGTCCGGCTCGATGTTCGAATATCTAATGCCGCCGCTCGTCATGCAGGAGCGCGGCGGAGGCATCCTCAACCAGACCAACAATCTCGTCATCGTCGAACAGATGAACCATGCCCGTAAGCTCGGCACGCCCTGGGGCATCTCGGAAGCAGCCTTCAATGCTCGCGACCACAACCTCAACTATCAGTACACGAACTTCGGCGTGCCGACGCTCGGCCTGAAGCGCGGTCTCGGCCACAATGCCGTCATCGCACCCTATGCCTCGCTGCTCGCCAGCCAATATTATCCGGGGACATCACTTGAAAACCTGCAGAGGCTTCGCAAGCTCGGCGCTCTCGGCAAGTTCGGCTTTCACGACGCCGTCGACTTCACGCCAACACGCGTGCCTGAAGGCAGGCAATGCGCTGTCGTCTACAACTACTATGCGCACCATCACGGCATGTCGATCGCAGCCGTGGCCAACGTCGCTTTCGACGGCATGCTGCGTGAGCTCTTCCACTCCGATCCTGTCATCGAGGCGGCTGAACTGCTGCTGCAGGAAAAAGCCCCGCGCGACATCTCCGTCATGAGCGGCAAGGATGAATCCAGTACGCCCGCCAGCATCCAGGACGATTTGATGCGGCCCGTTATCCGCAAGATCGACGATCCGGCTTCGTGCGAACGCGAGCTCGTCTTCCTGTCGAACGGCCACTATTCCCTGATGCTGACGGCAACGGGTGCGGGTTATGCCCGCTGGAACGGTCTATCCGTCTCCCGCTGGAAAGCAGATCCGACCGAAGACCGCTGGGGCAATTTCATCTTCCTGCGCGACACGGAGACCCATGAATGGTGGTCAGCCACATCGGAGCCAAAGAGCGTGGAGGGCGAAACGGTCCGAGTGGAATTTGCTGACGAGAAGGCCGTGTTCAGCAAAGTTCTTGGCGAACTTTCGAGCGAGATCGAATGCATCGTTGCCACCGAACATGATGCGGAAGCCCGCCGCCTGACGCTATTCAACATGGGCACGGAAGATCGCTTCATCGAAGTGACGTCCTATCTCGAGCCGGTCATTACATCCGACGACACGGACAGCGCGCATCCGGCTTTCGCCCGCATGTTCGTGAAAACAGAGATCGACAATCGCGGCGATGTCATCCGTGCCGAGCGTAACAAGCGCGATCCGAACGAACCGGATATGAGTCTCGCGCATCTGATAGTCGACAATGGCGGGGATACGCGGCACACGGAATTCGAAACCGACCGGCGGACGTTTATCGGCCGTGGCCGCACTCTTTCGAGTGCCGCTGCCTTCGATCCGGGTGCTACCCTTTCCGGCACCGATGGTTTCACTTTGGATCCCATCCTGTCGTTGCGCCGGATGGTGCGCGTGCCAGCCGGCAAGAAGGTGAGCGTGATCTTCTGGACGATTGCAGCACCAAGCCGTGCCGAGGTGGACAAGGCCATCGATCGCTATCGCCATCCGGATGCCTTCAACCACGAACTCATCCAGGCCTGGACGCGCACACAGGTGCAGATGCGCCATGTCGGTGTCAGCTCGCAGCAGGCGGCAGCGTTCCAGCATCTTGGCCGCTACCTTGTCTATCCCGATATGCAACTTCGCGGCGACCACGGCGCCGTCCGAGCCGGCATGCAGTCGCAGTCGGCGCTCTGGCCGCTGGCGATTTCGGGGGATTTCCCAATCTTCACACTGCGCATCGACGACGACATGGACCTCGAAATCGCCCGCGAAGCGCTCCTGGCGCAGGAATATCTGCGCTCGCGTGGGGTGGCTGCCGATCTCGTCATCATGAACGAGCGCGCCTCGTCCTATGCACAGGATATGCAGCACGCACTCGACGCCATGTGCGAAAACGTGCGCCGCCTCGGTCATGCCGACGGCTTGCGACAGCATATTTTCGCGGTCCGCAAGGATTTGATGGAGGAGAGCACCTATCAGGCGCTGATCGCCGCCTCGCGGGTGACACTGCATGCCAAGAACGGCAAGGTTGTCGACCAGATGAATCGCGCCCGCATACTGTTTACGCCCGATAAGGAAGAGCCTGAGAACACGGAACAAACCGAGCGCGCCAGGATGGCGATCAAGCGTGTAACGCCTCTGCCGGCCCCGGCTATCAAGACCGTTGTCATTGATGAAGAAGGCGATCTCGACTTCTGGAATGGCATCGGCGGCTTTGTCCGCGGCGGCAGCGAATATGTCGTGCGTCTCCCGGGCGGGCAGGCGACGCCGCAGCCTTGGATCAATGTCATCTCGAACGACCGCTTCGGTTTCCATGTATCGGCGGAAGGTGCCGGTTTCACCTGGAGCGTCAATTCGCGTGACTACCAGCTCACCCCCTGGTCGAACGACGCAGTCATCAACCGTTCCGGCGAAGCCCTCTACATAGCGGATCTCGAAAGCGGTGCGGTCATGACGCCGTTTGCAGGACTTTCCCGGCGCAATGACATTCGATTCGAAGCGCGCCACGGCCTCGGCTATTCCAGCTTCTCCAGCACGCAGCACGAGATCGCGCTCGAAGTGACGCAGACCGTGCATCGCGAGAAGCCGGTGAAGCTGCAGCGCCTGCGCCTGCGCAACGCCGGCTCGGCAAGCCGTAAGCTCAGGCTCTACGCCTATGTCGAATGGGTCCTTGGGAATAATCCGCAGAAGACCGCCTCTTTCGTCCTGTCGAAACATGACGAGGAGACAGGGGCGCTGTTTGCGGCGAACCCCTACAGCATCGACTATTCGGGTCGCACCGCCTTCTTCGCCGCGAGCGAGACGGTTTCGAGTTTCTCGGCAAGTCGTCGCGAGTTCATCGGCAAGAGCGGGACGATTGTGGCGCCTGTCGCCGTCACTTCAGCCGCTGCTCTCTCCGGTTCCACGGAGCTCGACGGCGATCCGGCAGCGATCTTTGCGATCGATATCGAGCTGGGCGCCGGCGAAGAGCGTGACGTCACTCTCTTTCTGGGTGATGCGTCGACCGAAGAGGAGGCGCGCGTCCTGCTTGCCGATATCAGAAAGGCCTCGTTCGATGAAGCGGTGCAGGCAAACCGGGGCTTCTGGCAGGAATTCACCGGCAGGCTGCAGATCTCGACGCCGGATCAGGGCATGAACAACCTTGTCAATACTTGGCTGCCCTATCAGAGCCTCGGCTGCCGCATCATGGCGCGGACGGCCTTCTACCAGGCGAGCGGTGCCTTCGGCTTCCGCGACCAATTGCAGGATACACTAGCCTTCGTGCCGCAGGAGCCTGGGCTTGCGCGAGGGCAGATCATCAACGCGGCCTCGCGCCAGTTTCGCGAGGGGGACGTACAGCACTGGTGGCTGCCGGAGACGGGGGCGGGCGTACGCACCATGATTTCCGACGATGTCGTGTGGCTCGCCTATGCGATCGATCATTACTGTACCGTCAGCGGCGACAAAAGCGTGCTCGACGAGCAGGTTGCCTTCCTCGATGGGCCTGCGCTGCTGGAAGGCCAGCATGACTCTTTCTTCAAGCCGGAAATATCCGAGGATACGGCAACCATTTATGAACATGCAGCTCTGGCGCTCGACCTCGCCATTGCTCGCAAGGGAACGAACGGCCTGCCGCTCTTCCTTGGCGGCGACTGGAATGACGGGATGAATCGCGTCGGCATCGACGGCAGCGGCACGAGTGTCTGGCTCGGCTGGTTCCTTGCCGGAACACTGCGCTCTTTCATACCGTATGCCGAAGACCGCGGCGACAAAGTCCGTACGCAGCATTGGAAGGCGCATCTCATCGAACTCAAGACGGCGCTCGAAAACGTTGCCTGGGACGGCGGCTATTACCGCCGCGGCACTTTCGACGACGGCACGCCACTCGGCTCGAAGGAGAGCCTCGAATGCCAGATCGATTCGATTGCACAGTCCTGGAGTGTGCTCTCGGGCGAAGGTGATCCGAAGCGGGCCGTCAAGGCGATGGATGCGGTGCTCGACCGGCTGGTTGACGAGGATGCACGGATCATCCGCCTTTTCACCCCGCCTTTTGAAAGGTCGCCGAAGGATCCAGGCTATATCGGGGCCTATCCGCCCGGCGTTCGCGAGAATGGCGGCCAGTATACGCATGCCGCCACCTGGGTGGTCATGGCGCTGGCGGAATTGAAGCGGGGTGACGATGCCCTGCGCTGCTTTCAGATCCTCAACCCGATCACCCATTCGCTGGACAAGGCGGCGGCCGAACGGTATCGCGTCGAGCCCTACGTCGTGGCAGCCGATGTCTATGGGCATGAACCCTATGTCGGGCGTGGTGGCTGGACCTGGTACACCGGCTCGGCCGGCTGGCTCTATCGGGCGGTGGTGGAGGGTATACTTGGTATCCGGCTAAAGGGTGGACAACTTTTTGTGAACCCGTCGCTTCCTTCCAATTGGGACGGGTTTGCGGCAGAGATCGAATGCGGCGGAAGCAAATACCGCATTTCGGTCTCAAAAGCGTCCAATGCTGACGGCTACAATCTATCGATAGACGGCAGCGAAGTCGCCAATCCCCACGAGGGATATCCGGTCGGATTGCAGCAATCTCCAAGCTGATTTTCCGGCGATTCGTGTGGCCACAGGGGGAACCCTTTTGGCCAGCGTAGCGTTTGCAAAACGGATGACAGGAGAGACACCATGGCAGGTATGCCGACCAAAGCCATTGGCGCCCAACGAACTTCCACATCGGTAGCGGCGTCCAAGCGCGATACGAGGCTTGATGTGATTCGCGGTCTTGCGCTCATCACGATCTTCATCAATCACGTTCCGGGGCAAATCTTCGAATATATTACGACCAAAAATTTCGGCTTTTCCGATGCCGCCGAAGCCTTCGTACTGATCTCGGGCATCGCAGTCGGCCTTGCCTACGGTGCCCGCTTCAAGCCGGGCGCGCGCCTGGAAATGGCGATCAAGGCGGCAAGGCGCGCCTTCACGCTTTACCTCGCCCATATGATCACCACCTTCGTCACGCTCGCGCTCTTCATCTGCGGCGCCTGGCTGTTTCACCGGCCGGGACTATTGGTCGAGATCAATATCCTGGCAGTGCTGATGAACCTGAAGGAAGGCATTCCGGCTCTGCTCTTGCTCGGCCACCAGATCGGCTACAACAACATCCTGCCGATGTATGGCGCGCTGATGCTGATGGTGCCGCTGATCCTGCTTCTGAACGAGAAAAGCACGCTGCTGGCATTAGCGGTTTCCGGTGCGGTCTGGCTGCTTGCGGGCATCTACCATCTTGCCCCGCAAAACATGTTGTTCGAGGGAGACTGGTTCCTCAATCCCTTCTCCTGGCAGTTCTTGTTTACGATCGGCGTCGTCTCGATGATGCATGTCAAGCGCGGCGGTACGCTTCCTCGTCATCCGTTGCTTTTCGCGCTGGCACTCAGCTATGTCGTGCTCTCCTTCATCTGGGTGACGGCGCGTCTCTGGGATCTCGGGAACTATCTTGCAGCCCTCGGCCTGCCGGCGGTGCTGACCGATTTCGACAAGACATTTCTGTCGCTGCCGCGCCTTCTGCACGTGTTGGCTCTCGCCTATCTGGTGATCAATATTCCCGTTGTGTCGAAGGCCTTCCGCCGCCCGGCCGATCATCCGCTGACCGTCCTCGGCCGGCATTCGCTGAACATCTTCGTCGCCGGCACCATCCTTGCGATGGTTGGACAGGTGCTGCTCTACATTACCAACCGCGACCAGATCATCGGCCCGATCTTCGTGCTTGCCGGCATCGCCGTCCAGTTCGCCTATGCCTATCATCTCGAATACAAGCGCGAACAGGAAAAGGGCCGGCCTCTCGCCGGTGTCGTCCCGGTGCCGGTCCGTATCAACCGGCCGGCGGAGTCTTACGGCCACGGCAAACTGAAATAGGCAGAGGCTTTATTGGAGAGCCGGCCGCCAGCTCTTTCTTCTATCCCGACATGGGGAGATCGATCTCGTTCCCTTAAAGCCAGCCCGATTTCCGAAAACGCCAAAATAGAATGCCACAGAGGCTCAGAATGACGGCGATGACGACGTAATAGCCGTATTCCGTTTTCAATTCCGGCATACTCTCGAAGTTCATGCCGTAGATGCCGGCGATCGCTGTCGGCACCGCCGCGATCGCAGCCCAGGCTGCCAGCTGGCGGGTGATCATGCCCTGGCGCTGCTGCTCCAGAAGGTTGCTGGCTTCGAAGACCGACGTGATGACGTCCTTAAGCCCGCCAGTCGTGGTTTCGACGCGCCTGATATGGTCGTTGACATCCCTGAAGTATTTGCGTGCCTCGCTGTCGATGCAGGGCAGATCGAGGTGAACCAGCTTTCCGCACACTTCCGACATCGGGCCGAGGACGCGCTGGAAGCGAATGATCTGGCGCCTCAAGCGGAAGAGCCGCTTGATCTGCTCTCGACTCAGGAAGGCATCGAGCATTCGCTGCTCCATTTCCAGCACGCGATCCTCTATGGCCTGCACGACGGGGAGGTATCCATCGACGATGAAATCCAGCACGCCGTGCAGGACGTAATCTGGTCCGTTCTTCAGGGTCTCGGGCGCGGCTTCAAGTTGTTTGCGCAGTGCGCCATGGCCGCGATCGGAACCATGTCTGACAGTGACGACGTGATAGTCGCCGACGAAGATTGCCGTCTCGCCGTACTCGATGACGTCACCGTCCAGATGGGCGGTCTTGGTAATGAGGAAGAGTTGTCCATCGTAGATATCGAGTTTGGGAACCTGGATCGGGCTCAGAGCATCTTCCACCGCAAGATGATGGAGGCGGAAGGTTTTTTGCAGGGCAAAAAGTTCTCGCTCGTCCGGATCGTGCAGGCCGATCCAGACGAACTCGTTCTTCACCGTCGGCACGGTGCCGGTGTCAATGTCGAAGGACCCTGCTCGCTGACCATCGCGGTACAGGTAGGAGGCAACAATGCTCATCGACGCTCCACTCAATTATGCGTCCGCCATCCCCGGCATCTCGCGGCCCTCCGGAAGAAGGTGCAGCCCAAAGCCGGAAGGACAAGACCTCGCGAATAACCATGAGATCTTGATTTTCTAGCCGTTCATCACGAATGGAACGGCTACGCTCCTCGATCCATTTTGTTCCCTAAGGCAATGCCATTCATAAGGAGCACGAAGATGTGCTTCGAGTCGTCCGAAGCGAGGCCGCACCTGATGGTCAGTCGTAACGTGCCGCCGAATATTTCCTGCTTGATGCCAATCAGGACTGAACGCTCTGTGGTCGGCCGTCTTCGCGGCAAGCCGATTCCGCTCTGGTTATTGACCGGAGCGGCAGCCGCTACCGTTTCGTAGGTGTCGCTGCCAGAGATGGCCGCGGCAGACTGGATGCCTTTCGCTTAAGCAGGGTAAGTGGATCGTCGCGCCCGATCTCGTCTATGAGGAAGCTGCCTGGATCAGTTCGGCGTTGCGATCGATGCTGCAAACGCCAAGTGCCTGCTGCCAGTGCTTCACCTGGAATTTCATCCAACAAAAAAGCCGGAAGGGGAGTGCCCTTCCGGCTTTTGATTGTTTTCGTTCGAAGCCGATCAGGCGGCTTCGGTCGCGTGGGCCTTGCGGACCTCGTCGTCCGTCAGGATACCGCTGGCGCGCAGCAGGGCGGCGAAGCGGCCGTTCGAGTGGCTGAGCTCATCGAAGCTACCGTTCTCGACGATGCGACCGTTGTCCAGGAACAGCACCATATCGGCCTCACGGACCGTCGAAAGACGGTGGGCGATGATGAAAGTGGTACGGTTCTGGCGCAGGTTGTCGATTGCAGCCTTGACGCGGGCTTCCGTTTCGACGTCGAGCGCCGACGTTGCCTCGTCCAGCACCAGGATCGGCGCGTCCTTGAGGATGGCGCGGGCGATCGCGATACGCTGGCGCTCACCGCCGGACAGCTTGTTGCCGCGTTCACCGACATGGGTATCGTACTGCTCGTCGCGGTTCTCGATGAAGTCGGCAGCGGCAGCGGCTTCGGCGGCGCGGCGCATATCCTCTTCCGAAGCATTCTCGCGGCCAAGACGGATGTTGTCGCTGATCGAGCGGTTCAACAGGCCTGCATCCTGGAAGACGGTGGCGATATAGCGGCGCAGCGACTTGCGCGTGACCTTGCTGATATCATGACCGTCGACGAGGATCCGGCCGCCCTGCGGGTCGTAGACGCGCTGGAGCAGGTTGACGAGCGTCGTCTTGCCGGCGCCGGTCGGGCCGACGATCGCAACAGTCTGGCCGGCCTTCACCTTGAAGGACACGTTGTGCAGGCCCTGGGAGCTGTTGGCGAAGCCGAAGGAGACGTCGTCGAACTCGATATCGCCCTTGACGTCCTTGATTTCGCCGTTGCCGGCCGGCTCTTCACGCTCGCGAACGGAATCTTCCAGATTGTAGAAGTCTTCCAGCTTCGAACGTGCTTCGAAGATCTGCGTCGCGAACTGGCGCATCAGGTCCAGGCGAGCGATCAGCAGGTTGGCAAAGCCGATGAAGGCGATGACGTCACCAACGCGCAATTCGCCGTTCTGAACGAGCACGGTGCCGATGACAAGCACGATCATCATGGCGATCGTCGAGGCCATACGGTTCAGCGCACTGGCAAGCGCCCACCAGTCGAGCACCGGATACTGCGCCTGCAGCAGACGGTCGGCAAAAGACTTCAGCGCATGGGTTTCAGCCTCGATACGGTTATAGCTATGCAGCACTGAGACATTGCTGATGGAATCGCTGACATGGCCGAAGACGGTGTGGTAGTGGTTTTCGACCGAAGCCTGGCCATCCTTCGTGCGGCTCATGACCACGCGGCCGATGAGCCAGTATGCGATGCCGAGCACGATCAGGACGGCGGAGAGACGATAATCCATCGAGATCGCGGTCGGGATAAGCAAACCGAGCGCAATTGCCGTCGAAAGATGGTTGCGCATGAATTCGAGCCATAGCCCAAACAGAGTTTCGCAAGCACGCAGCAGCGTATGCAGCGCGTTGGACGTGCCCCGCTGGTGATGCCAGGAAAGCGGCATTGAGATAATGCGCCCGAAGGCCTCCGTCAGAAGCGTCGCGCGGCGGCCGTGGGCCAGCCTGTCCGCTTCGCGCGCCACGAGAACGAAGGCGATGGTATTGAAGACGGCAAATGCCGCCCACATCATAAGAATCGGCTTGACTTCGCCCTTGCCGGAAATCGCATCGATAATACGGCCGAACAGGATCGGCTCGGCGATGGTGATGGCCGCCAATACGATATTCGCGATAACGACGAGGGATACGCGGAGCTTGTAGGCGCCGAGATAGCGCAGAGCTCTTGCATAGACCTTGAATAACGACACGTCGGGACCTCTTTTGCATCTGCGAAGAACAGGAGGGTTGGATGCTACAGAAATCTACCTGAACCGACGATTAACGGGACATTCAGGTCTGAAATCCGGCTTCAAAATTCGTGCGCCCACGTGATCGCCGAATGCGATAAGTGGCCATAGTTTCGAAATTGTTGCTTAGGCATATATCGCGACAATTTGCGCTTGCATTCCCTGGAGCGTCTAGCGCACCATCCAGTTTGTGAACTGCAATTTTTAATAGGGACCATTCAGCGGCGGCTCAGCAGGCTTGTTTCGGCGGTCTCGTTGGTCCGGGCAAGGGGCATTTTGTGCAAATTCATACTCTAGTTCAATTACTTATTATTCTTGGCGAGCGTTCCGACAGCGAAAGTGCGGTCGAGGAACTCGATAAGGTGATCCGCGTATACGGATTCGATTTCTATGGTCTGCTTCGCCACCCCAAGCAAGGAGACAACCCATGGAGTGTGACAATGGCCAGTCGATGGCCGGACGGATGGTCACACGTCTATGCCGTGAAAAAATACGTGCTCGTCGATCCGACCGTGCGGTATCTTGCGCATGCGCAGCGGCCTTTCCGCTGGCGTGACAGCATGTCCGCCTTTCGGAATGACCCACATCAGCGTCGGATGGAGCAAATGATGGTCGATGCCTTCGGCCACGGACTGGAAGACGGCTATGTCTTCCCGATCTATGGACGAAACGGCATCCTGGGCAGCCTCAGCCTCGGCGGCAGGCCCGTTGAGCTCTCGCCGGCCGAAATCGCGCTTTTCGAGGCGATCGCCCGCAAGGCCTTCTGGCGGCTGCTCGATCTGCAGGGCGAAGCTATCGCGCTGGAAACGGTGCCGATGACCGACACACAGCTGACCCGGCGCGAAATGGAAATCCTGCATTATCTTGCCGAGGGCATGACCTCGATGGAAATCAGCAAGCATCTGAAGATCTCCAATCATACGGTCGACTGGTACATGAACGGACTGCAGGATAAGCTAAGGGCCAAGAACCGGCAGCAGGCAGTGGCGCTTGCTTTCCGGTATGGTTTGATTACCTGAGATCTGGAGAAATTCTATTTCGTCGAGATGAGGGAAATTGAACTTTCTGTAACAGCACGTTAAGAATTCTCTTCGCGGGTGCAGCATGCCCCGTTTTTCGTGCTTTGAGGAGAGTACATTGCCCATATCGAAGATTCTTGTCGCCAACCGTTCCGAAATCGCCATCCGCGTCTTCCGCGCGGCCAATGAACTCGGAATAAAAACGGTCGCGATATGGGCTGAGGAAGACAAGCTGGCGCTGCACCGCTTCAAGGCCGACGAAAGCTATCAAGTCGGCCGCGGCCCGCATCTTTCCCGCGATCTCGGACCGATCGAAAGCTATCTTTCGATCGACGAGGTGATCCGCGTCGCCAAGCTTTCCGGCGCCGACGCCATTCATCCGGGTTACGGCCTGCTTTCGGAAAGCCCCGAATTCGTTGATGCCTGCAATGCTGCAGGCATCACCTTCATCGGTCCCAGGGCCGACACTATGCGTCAGCTCGGCAATAAGGTGGCGGCACGCAACCTTGCCATTTCCGTCGGCGTTCCCGTTGTTCCGGCGACAGAGCCGCTGCCCGACGACATGGCGGAAGTTGCCAAGATGGCTGCCGCGATCGGATATCCCGTGATGCTGAAGGCCTCATGGGGCGGTGGCGGACGCGGCATGCGCGTCATCCGCTCGGAAGCCGATCTCGCCCGCGAGGTGACGGAAGCCAAGCGCGAGGCGATGGCCGCTTTCGGCAAGGACGAAGTCTATCTCGAAAAACTCGTCGAGCGCGCCCGCCACGTCGAAAGCCAGATCCTCGGCGATACGCATGGCAATGTCGTTCATCTCTTCGAGCGCGACTGCTCCATCCAGCGCCGTAATCAGAAGGTCGTCGAGCGCGCGCCCGCCCCATATCTGTCGGACGCGCAACGCCAGGAACTTGCCGCCTATTCACTCAAGATTGCGCAGGCGACGAACTACGTCGGCGCCGGTACCGTCGAATATCTGATGGATGCCGATACCGGCAAATTCTACTTCATTGAAGTCAATCCGCGCATCCAGGTCGAGCATACCGTCACCGAAGTCGTGACCGGCATCGATATCGTCAAGGCGCAGATCCATATCCTCGATGGCTTTGCAATTGGCACCGAAGAATCCGGCGTGCCGAAGCAGGCGGACATCCGCCTCAACGGTCATGCCTTGCAGTGCCGTATCACGACGGAAGATCCCGAGCACAACTTCATTCCGGATTACGGCCGTATCACCGCCTATCGTTCTGCATCGGGTTTCGGCATCCGTCTCGATGGCGGCACGTCCTACACGGGCGCGATCATCACCCGTTACTACGATCCGCTGCTGGTGAAGGTGACGGCCTGGGCACCGAACCCGCTGGAGGCCATTTCCCGCATGGACCGCGCACTGCGCGAATTCCGTATCCGCGGTGTCGCCACCAACCTGACTTTCCTCGAAGCGATCATCACTCATCCGAAGTTCCAGGATAATTCCTATACGACACGTTTCATCGACACCACGCCGGAGCTTTTCCAGCAGGTCAAGCGCCAGGACCGCGCGACCAAGCTTTTGACCTACCTCGCCGATGTCACCGTCAACGGTCATCCCGAGGCAAAGGATCGCCCGCGGCCATCGGAGGATGCTGCCAAGCCGGTGGTACCCTATGCGGACGGCGGTAAGGTCCCCGATGGTACGAAGCAGCGTCTCGATCAGCTCGGCCCGAAGAAATTCGGCGAGTGGATGCGCGAGCAGAAGCAGGTGCTGCTGACCGATACGACGATGCGCGACGGTCACCAGTCGCTGCTCGCCACTCGCATGCGCACCTATGATATCGCCAGGATCGCCGGCACCTATGCGCATGCGTTGCCGAATCTTTTGTCGCTGGAATGCTGGGGTGGCGCGACCTTCGACGTCTCCATGCGCTTTCTGACCGAGGATCCGTGGGAGCGTCTGGGGCTGATCCGCGAGGCGGCTCCGAACCTGCTCCTGCAGATGTTGCTGCGCGGAGCGAACGGCGTCGGCTACAAGAATTATCCTGACAATGTCGTGAAATATTTCGTCCGTCAGGCCGCCAAGGGCGGCATCGACCTTTTCCGCGTCTTCGACTGCCTGAACTGGGTGGAGAACATGCGTGTGTCGATGGATGCGGTGGCAGAGGAGAACAAGCTCTGTGAGGCGGCGATCTGCTACACAGGCGATATCCTCAATTCGGCCCGTCCGAAATATGACCTGAAATATTATACGGATCTTGCCGTCGAGCTCGAAAAGGCCGGCGCGCATATCATCGCATTGAAGGACATGGCGGGCCTGTTGAAGCCGGCTGCGGCCAAGGTGCTGTTCAAGGCGCTGCGCGAAGCGACCAGCCTGCCGATCCACTTCCACACGCATGATACGTCGGGCATCGCCGCGGCCACGGTTCTTGCTGCCGTGGATGCCGGCGTCGATGCTGTCGATGCGGCGATGGACGCATTGTCCGGCAATACCTCGCAGCCCTGCCTCGGCTCCATCGTCGAAGCGCTCCGTGGCTCCGAGCGCGATCCGGGCCTCGACCCGGAATGGATCCGCCGCATCTCCTTCTATTGGGAAGCGGTTCGCAATCAGTATGCGGCATTCGAGAGCGATCTCAAGGGACCGGCTTCGGAAGTCTACCTGCACGAAATGCCGGGTGGCCAGTTCACCAACCTCAAGGAACAGGCCCGCTCGCTGGGTTTGGAAACCCGCTGGCACCAAGTGGCGCAGGCCTATGCCGACGCCAACCAGATGTTCGGCGATATCGTCAAGGTGACGCCGTCGTCCAAGGTCGTTGGCGACATGGCGCTGATGATGGTGAGCCAGGACCTGACGGTTGCCGATGTGGTCAGCGCTGAGAAGGAAGTCTCCTTCCCGGAATCGGTCGTCTCGATGCTGAAGGGCGATCTCGGCCAGCCTCCGTCGGGATGGCCGGAAGCGCTGCAGAAGAAGGCTCTGAAGGGCGAGCAGCCCTATACGGTGCGTCCCGGCTCGCTGCTTGACGATGCCGACCTCGATGCGGAGCGCAAGGCGATCGAGACCAAGCTGGAGCGTGAGGTCAGCGATTTCGAATTCGCCTCCTACCTCATGTATCCGAAGGTCTTCACCGATTTCGCGCTGGCTTCTGACACCTACGGTCCGGTTTCCGTGCTGCCGACGCCTGCTTACTTCTACGGTCTTGCCGATGGTGAGGAGCTGTTTGCCGATATCGAGAAGGGCAAGACGCTCGTTATCGTCAATCAGGCGATGAGCGGCACCGACAGCCAGGGCATGGTTACTGTCTTCTTCGAGCTCAATGGCCAGCCGCGCCGCATCAAGGTACCGGATCGGGCGCATGGCGCTTCGGGCGCTGCGGCCCGCCGCAAGGCGGAGCCGGGCAATGCAACCCATGTCGGGGCGCCGATGCCGGGCGTCATCTCGCGCGTTTTCGTTGTGCCGGGCCAGGTCGTCAGTGCCGGTGACGTACTCGTCTCCATCGAGGCGATGAAGATGGAAACGGCGCTGCATGCAGAAAAGGACGGAACGGTCTCGGAAGTCCTGGTCAAGGCCGGCGACCAGATCGACGCAAAGGATCTGCTCGTCGTCTATGCCGGTTAGAAAGACGACGGACGGTCTTTCCGACATCACCCGATTGTGTACGATCGATCCGATAAAAAGCTGATTTTCCCACGAGTTGGCAGCCTTCTCGCCTTGCCGGGCGAGGAGGCTTTCTCATAGACTTCAGCTCCCATCACCGCCCCAAGACCAATCAGGGATCATCTCATGAGCAAGTTGAAGATTGCCGTCATCATCGGCAGCACGCGTATTGGCCGTTTCGCCGAGCATCCGGCCAAGTGGATCGCGGGGCTCACCGGCCAGCGTTCCGATCTCGAAGTCGAAGTCCTCGATCTTCTCGACTACCCGATGCATTTCTTCGGCGAAGAGCGCGCCACCACCGCGGAAAGCGAAACGGCCGAGCGCTGGAAGAAGAAGCTGCGCGAATTCGACGGCTTCATCTTCACAGTCGCCGAATATAACCATGCTCCGACGGCTGTTCTGAAGAACGCGATCGATCTAGGCGAATTCATTCAGAAGCCGGTCGGCTTCGTCGGTTACGGCGGCGTCGGCGGCGCACGCGCCGTTGAGCAGCTTCGTCTGGTCTTCGTCGAAATGAGTGCAGCGTCCGTCAGGACGGGGGTTCACATCGCGTTCAGCGAATATCTTGCCGTTCTGAAGGAAGGCAAGAACCTCGGCGATTACGCGCATCTGAACGAAGCTGCCAAGAATCTGCTCGATCAGCTGACCTGGTGGGGCAATGCGCTGAAGGCAGCGCGCGCCGTCGTCACGTCTGCCTGATCGGAATTTCTATATGCCGGGATGTTCACATCCCGGCATTGCCTCAGATATCATAGGTATGCGCGGCATTGATGGTCGAGATGAAGCGTTTGGTGCGCTCCTTCTCCGGCGTGTTGAAAATCGCTCTGGCGCTGCCGGTTTCCACCACGCTGCCCGCCTCCAGAAAAACCACGTCGTTTGCGATCTTGGAGGCGAGGCGAAGATCATGGGTTGCCATGACCATGGTCGTCCCTTCGCGGGCAAGCTGGCCCAGCACGTCCACCACTTCGGCCGAAAGTTCCGGATCAAGCGCAGACGTCGGTTCGTCGCAGAGCAGGACACGCGGCGAAGGCGCAAGAGCGCGGGCGATTGCCACGCGCTGCTGCTGGCCGCCGGAGAGCGTCGAGGGCCAGGCATCGGTCTTGTGCGCCATGCCGACCTTGGTCAGCAGTTCCATGGCGCGTTCGCGCGCCCTTTCCCTTGGCCATTTCAGGACCGTAACCAGACCTTCCATGACATTTTCGATCGCCGTCTGATGCGGAAAGAGCTGAAAGTTCTGGAAGACCATGCCGGTCTGGCGACGGATCTTCTGGATTGCCTGCCAGCCGACACGCTTGCCGGGCGTGAAAGAGAGCGTTTCTTCGCCGAGGCGGATGGTGCCTGCGGTCGGGATCTCCAGGAGATTGATGCAGCGAAGCAGGGTGCTCTTGCCGCCGCCGGAGGGGCCGACGAGGGCGGTGACACTGCCTTCGGGGATGCGGATACTGATATCCTTCAGGATGATCGCATCGCCGAAGCGCTTTTCGATAGTGGAAAGCTCGATCATGCATTTGCCTCCAGCATCCCACCATAACGGGCGAAGCGGCGCTCCAGCCGCTGCTGCAGCGCCGAGAGTACGGAGCTCAAGGCGAGATAGATCAGCGCCGCCTCGATATAAAGGATCAACGGTTCGTAGGTTGTCGCGACGATGCGCTGCGCGGCCTGGAAGAGTTCGGGCACTGTGATGGCCGCTGCGAGCGAAGTATCCTTGACCAGCGAAATGAAGGTATTCGACAGCGGCGGGACTGCGACGCGGGCGGCCTGCGGCAGGATGGTGCGGCTCATCGCCTGGCGCCAGCTCATGCCGATCGAATAGGCCGCTTCCCATTGGCCCTTGGGCACTGAGGAGATGACGGCGCGGATAATCTCGGAGCTGTAGGCGCCGATATTCAGCGTGAAGCCGATGAGCGCTGCCGGGAAGGCGTCGAGCAGGATGCCGATGCTCGGCAGGCCATAAAAGATCACGAAGAGCTGGACGAGCAGCGGCGTGCCGCGGATGACCCAGACATAGAAGCGTGCGATGGCTGCAACAGGTGCTGGCCCGAAAAGACGGGCGATTGCGGTGATCAGGCCCAGGATCAGCCCAAAGGCGAAGGAAAGTAGGGTCAATGGGATGGTGAAGATCAACCCCGCCAAGAGGAGCGAGGGAAGCGATTCCGCCATCAGTTGGAGCCAGTGCGGCAAGGGCGTGTCCTCAAGAAAAGACGCGTCCGGCGAGTGTTCACCGGACGCTTACACATGCAGCTATAAAGGATATGGGGGCAGCGCGAAACCGCCGGTCAGGACTTACTTGGAAACGTCCTGGCCGAAATACTTGTCGGCGATCTTCTTGTAGGTGCCGTCAGCCTTGATATCGGCGAGCGCCTTGTTGATCGCTTCGAGCAGCTCCGGTTCGCCCTTGCGGATGATGATGCCGGAGTAATCGGCATTTTCCTGCTGGGCGACGATCTTCACCGGAGCATCCGGCTTGTGCTTCTTGAAGTCCAGGAAGGAAAGGCTGTCGTTGATCGTGGCATCGGCGCGCTTCGTCAGGACGAGCTGGATCGACTGGTCGAAGCCGTCGGTGCCGACCAGTTCGGCGCCTGCTTCCGTGGCGAGCTTGCCGAAGTTGCTCGTCAGCGACTGGGCGGCCTTCTTCCCCTTGAGGTCGGCGAAGGATTTGATGCTGTCGTCGCCGTCACGAACGATCAGAACGGCCTTCGAAGCGATATAAGGCTCGGAGAAATCGTACTTCTGCTTGCGGGCATCAGTGATACCGACCTGGTTGATGACGGTGTCATAGCGGTTGGCGTCGAGGCCGGCGATCAGGCCGTCCCACTTGCCTTCGATGAACTGAGCCTTCACGCCGAGCTTGGCTGCGACTGCTTCGCCGATCTCGACGTCGAAGCCGACGAGCTTGCCGCTTTCGTCATGATAGGTGAAGGGCGCATAGGTGCCTTCCGTGCCGATCTTGAAGATGCCGGCAGACTTGATGGAGCTGAGGTTTTCGCCGGCATGGGCGGGCAGCAGGGCTGCAGCCTGAATGAGCGCGGCGGCGGCGACGGTTTTCAACCAGTTCATTGTTCTATCCATCCTTGGGAAGATTGTGTTCGGATGGTCGATACATCGCAGAAAATTGCGGTATCGAAAGCGTAGAAAACTGCAAATAAAAGCGGCAACTGCGAATATTTTTCTCAAGCTGCCGCGCTAACCCCGAATCCGGCTGAAACCGGTATCAAGCCGCGGCCCGACGACGCAATCTTTCGCTGACGAGGATGATCAAGCCCGCGCCAAGAATCATCATCGCACCAACGACGACATTCTGCGTGGGTATATCAGCCCAAATCAGATAGCCGAGAATGAAGGCCCAGACGAGCGATGTATATTCGAAGGGCGCGAGCACCGATACTGGAGCCTGACGCATGCCTTCAAAAAGGGCGAACTGGGCGCAGCCGGCGACGACACCGGTGCCGATGAGCAGGGCGAGTTGCGTGAGGGTTGGGGTCTGCCAGGTGTAGATCACGGCAATACCGGTCATGATGAGGAAGAAGACGTTGGAGACCGCAAGCTGGATGATCGTCTTCTCATGCAGCGAGGTCTTGCGCAGCAAGACCATGGCGGAAGCCCAGAGCACGGCTGCCTGCAGCGCCAGATAGACCGGCCAGGAGATCGTGAGCCCGACGGGATTGCAGGAGATAAGCACGCCGACGAACCCGACGCCGACCGCAAGCCAACGGGCGGAGGTGACCTCTTCCTTCAGGATGAACCAGGCGAGCAACGTGCCGACGACGGGAGCTGCGTAGTAGAGCGTTGTGACCTCGGCGAGCGGAAGATGGCTTGCGGCAGTGTAATATGAAAGCCAGGCACAGAGGAGAAGAATGCTGCGGGCAATCATCGGCTTGATGATCGGTGAGGTGACCGTCTGATGGACGAGCTTGCCGCGGCCATAGGCGAGGCAGCCAACAAGGATGGTGAGGCTGCGGAAAAACAGGATCTGCCAGACGGGAATACTCGCCGTCAAAAGTTTGACGATCGCATCATGGAAAGTGAACGCCATGTAGGCCGCGATCGTGAGCAGAATGCCCAGGCTGACGGAGTTTTTCACGGGGATGTACCAGTGGCGGGCGGTGCCAGCGGGAAACGAGATGCCCAATCGATAGTCCTGCCCCCCGGAGTCGGTCAATATGCAAGATTTCGCCCTGGTCGTGGAGCTTTGTTTCAAAGTGTCAGAAAACGTGTGATCGTGCATGTTGCGTGCACGCTAATCAGTGTTTATGCCTGTTTTAGATTTTTAAGGGCTAATCCGGTATAAACATGCAAGATTTCCTATTGCGGGAACGCCAGACCGTCATTTCCGAGCGACTGAAGACGCATGGTCGCGTGCTGGCTGCGGAACTTGCAATCGAATTCGGCGTCTCGGAAGATACGGTACGGCGCGATCTGCGCGAGATGGCGGCGGCAGGGCTCTGCGAAAGGGTATATGGCGGAGCATTGCCGATTTCGCCGGCGCGCGCAAGCCTGACCCAGCGCATGAGCTTTGCTGCCGAGCGGAAACAGGCGCTGGCCCGCGCCGCGGCAGAGGAAATCGTTGCAGGTACGACGGTATTCTTCGATGCCGGCAGCACCAATCTGGCGATTGCCAACGCTTTACCGGCCGATCTTGCGCTGACGGCGGCAACCAATGCTCCAGCGATTGCTGCCGCGTTGATCGAAAAGCCCGGTGTCAATGTCATCCTGATCGGCGGTCTCGTCGACCGCCAAACCGGCGGTTCGCTTGGTGCCAAAGCATTGCGGGACATGGAGCAACTGGCGCCTGACCTCTGCATTCTGGGCGCTTGTGGCGTCGATATCGAGGCGGGATTGACGACATTCGGCTTCGAGGACGCGGAGTTCAAGAGGTTCGCCACATCCAGGAGCAAGCGGGTCATGGTCGCTGCGACATCGGAAAAATTCGGGACGGCTGCGCCACATAGCGTCCTGCCGGTCGCGCATTGTGAATGCCTTGTCGTCGAGCACGATGCGGATGCTGCCATGCTCGAGCAATACCGTGCACGCGGGTGCCGGACGATCATTGCGGGCAAAACGGCTTGAGACCGTTCCGCCATTTACGGGAATCGGCAGACAAGTCCGATCGAGAGGAAAGACAAGGAAATGGATAACAATGTGAGTGCAGCGCCGCGGGTACGGAGCGGCTTCATTACCCGGAGCAGAGCGGCGGTCTCGCTGCTATTCCTCATGAACGGTTTTGTCATCGGCTCTTGGGCGCCGAAGATTCCTGATTTCGCCGAACGGCTTGGACTTACCAAGTTCGAGCTCGGACTGATGATCCTCGTCTTCGGTTTCGGCTCGCTGGTCATGATGCCAATCGCCGGAGCGCAGATCGCCAGACATGGTTCACGCGTTGTCGTGCGGGTGCTCGCCGTCTGCTTGCTGCCGACGCTTCTGGCGCTGACGCTGGCTCCCAACGTGATCACAGGGGCGATCTCTCTCTTTCTGTTCGGCGGTTTCATTGGCGGGATGGACGTGGCAATGAACGCCAATGCCGTGGCGGTGGAAAAATCCATGCGACGCGCGATCATGTCATCCTGCCACGCCTTCTGGAGCCTCGGCGGCTTGATCGGCTCCGGCCTCGGCGGCCTAGTGATCTCCAGGCTCGGCATTCTCGGGCACGCGGAACTGGCGACCGTACTGGCTGCTGTCTTCCTTGCCGTCGCCTGGCCGATGGTTCTGGCCGATCCGCCGCATCCCGATACAAAGAAGGAGAAGACGAAGCTGCCGATGGTGCCGCTGCCGTGGCTGCTCGGTCTGATGGCGCTGTTCTGCATGGTGCCGGAGGGAGCGATCCTCGACTGGGGTGCGCTTTATCTCAGGCAGGAAATGGGGGCGTCGGTCGCCCTCTCCGGCCTCGGCTTTGCGGCTTTCTCGGCGGCCATGGCGATCATGCGCTTTGCCGGCGATCTGGTCCGCGATCGTCTCGGCGGGGTCAAGACGCTGCGCATCTGCACGCTGTTTGCCATCGTCGGCATGCTGCTTACGAGCCTTGCGCCGAATGCCGAAATCGCCATCATCGGCTTCGCGCTTTGCGGTATCGGTATTTCGAACATGGTGCCGATCGCCTTTTCGGCAGCGGGCAACATTCCCGGTCTGAAGCCCGGCATCGGCATCTCCGTCGTCACGACCCTGGGCTATTCCGGCATGCTGGTGGCGCCTTCGGTGATCGGCTTCGTGGCCGAGCATGTGGGCTTTGCCGCCGTCTTCATGGCGCTGCCGGTGCTGCTGCTCGTGGTTCTCGCATTCTCACGGCTCGCGCAATATGCCGATGGAGTCTCGGACGGCGGCCGGTGAGCCGCCTCCAAACAAAAGTGATATACGGGGCGGTTGACAAGCTCGCGGGCTTGATCCACCTGAAAGGCTCTGTCTTCCGGGTGTAAGAGCTCTTTATGTCTGCTTTCGATTTCGATCCGAAACCGCGCCGCGCTTCCGTTGCTGTCGATGTCGGCGGTGTCATCGTCGGCGGGGGCGCGCCGGTGGTCGTGCAATCCATGACCAACACGGATACGGCTGACGTGGATTCCACGGTTGCGCAGGTGGCTGCACTCCATCGCGCCGGTTCGGAGCTGGTGCGCATCACCGTCGACCGCGACGAAAGCGCTGCCGCCGTGCCGAGAATCCGCGAGCGGCTGCTGCGCCTCGGCATGGATGTGCCACTGATCGGCGACTTCCACTATATCGGCCACAAGCTGCTTGCCGATCATCCGGCCTGCGCCGAAGCGCTGGCGAAGTATCGCATCAATCCAGGCAATGTCGGCTTCAAGGACAAGAAGGACAAGCAGTTCGCCGAAATCATCGAGATGGCGATCCGTCACAACAAACCGGTGCGCATCGGCGTCAACTGGGGTTCGCTGGATCAGGAGCTGCTGACGCAGCTGATGGACAAGAACCAGGCCGAGGGATCGCCGCTTTCGGCCCGGCAGGTGACGCGCGAGGCGATCGTGCAGTCGGCGCTGCTGTCGGCACAGCTCGCCGAAGAGATCGGCCTGCCGCGCAATCGTATCATCCTGTCGGCCAAGGTCAGCCAGGTTCAGGATTTGATCGCCGTCAATTCCATGCTCGCTGAGCGCTCCAACCATGCGCTGCATCTCGGCTTGACCGAAGCCGGCATGGGTACCAAAGGCATCGTCGCCTCTTCGGCTGCCATGGGCTATGTGCTGCAGAACGGCATCGGCGATACGATCCGCATTTCGCTGACGCCGGAGCCGAATGGTGACCGCACCCGCGAGGTGCAGGTGGCGCAGGAACTGCTGCAGGTCATGGGTTTCCGCCAGTTTGTGCCCGTCGTGGCGGCCTGTCCCGGCTGTGGGCGCACGACCTCGACGGTCTTCCAGGAACTCGCGCAGAACATCCAGAACGACATTCGCAAGAACATGCCGGTCTGGCGTGAGAAATATCCGGGTGTGGAAGCGCTCAATGTCGCCGTCATGGGCTGTATCGTCAATGGACCGGGCGAGAGCAAGCATGCCGATATCGGCATTTCGCTTCCCGGTACCGGCGAGACGCCGGCTGCTCCCGTCTTCATCGACGGCAAGAAGGCCCTGACGCTGCGCGGCCCGAATATCGCCTCGGATTTCGAGGCGCTCGTCATCGACTATATCGAGAAGCGTTTCGGCCAGAAGACGGCAGCTGAGTAATCACTCGGCTTTTCGATGACCTTCTGCGGCAGGCTGGATGGACCTTCTTCTGTCTCAGCTCTTGCGTTCGGCCACAAACTGAGCCGTGGCGATCAGCACCGCGGCGCGCTCTCCATAGGGGGCGAGCAACTCTTCTGCGTCCTCGACATGCCGACGCAGCCGCTTCTCCGCCCATTCCATGCCGTGAAGCCCCACGAGCGTTCCCTTGCCGCGGGCAGCATCCTTGCCGGTCGCTTTGCCCATCGTCTTGATATCGGAGGTCAGGTCGAGAATATCGTCGGCAAGCTGGAAGGCGAGGCCGATCTTTTCGCCGAAGCGGCGTAGGCGCTGCCGGTCTTCGGTAGACGCGCCGGCAATGATGGCGCCGGCCTCGCAGGCGAAGCGGATCAGCGCGCCCGTCTTCATCGCCTGCAGGCGAATGATGCCAGCCTCATTGGGCGCCTGCGTTTCCGCTGCAAGATCAAGGGCCTGTCCGCCGGCCATGCCGCCAAGGCCAGCGGCGCGGGCGATCGCCAGAACAAGTTCCGTCTTGCTGCGGTCCGGCAGGTTGGTTTCCGGCGCGGCGATGATATCGAACGCATAGGTCAGCAGGCTGTCGCCGGCCAGAATGGCGGTCGCTTCGTCGAATTTGATGTGTACGGTCGGCTTGCCGCGGCGCAGGTCGTCGTCGTCCATAGCCGGCAGATCGTCGTGAACAAGGGAATAGCAATGGATGCATTCGAGTGCCGCACCGACGCGAAGTGCTGCCTGCCTGTTGCCCCCGAGAAGTGCTGCGCTTTCCACGACAAGGAAGGGGCGCAGGCGTTTGCCGCCGTTCAGGACGGCGTAGTGCATGGCGCTACGCAAGAGGTCGGGGCGAGCGATCTCGTCGGACAGCACGGTAGGAGAGAGCAGGAGATCGAGTAGCGCCTCGATCTCGGCGGCACTGCTTTTCAACCGTGTCTCGAATGTTCCCCGCTTTGCGTCCATGCGCGCTCTTTGGCACGGCAGAACGGCTGCTGGCAACGGAATTGTCGATCACCGCGTCAAGATTTCCGCTGCACTCTGGCAATGCGGGTTTTCAGGCGGTATGACAACGACGAGGGCGAAATCGGACTGGGACATTGGATATAGCGCCGCAGACAGAGGAAAGCGTCGAGGCGCCGGTTCACCGGCGTTGGCTTGGAGACCGCCAAGTGCTGAAGCGCATTGTTCTTGCCGTTCTGGCGATGCTGCTTTTGCCCTATGTGCTGATCCTTCTCTATCTGCTGCCCTTCATCCATCCGGTTTCGACGCTGATGCTGCGCGATCTCGTGCTTCTGCGCGGTTACGACCGGCAGTGGGTGTCGATTGACGATGTTGCACCGGTGCTCGTGCAATCGGTGATGATGTCGGAAGACGGGCAGTATTGCTTCCACGGCGGTGTCGATTGGAGCGAGATGCGTATGCTGGTCGAAGACACACTGAAGGGCCAGGAGACGCGCGGCGGCAGCACGATTCCCATGCAGACGGCGAAGAACCTCTTCCTCTGGAACAGCCGCTCCTTCATCCGCAAAGGGTTGGAACTACCGCTGGCCGTTGGTTCCGACTTCGTCTGGTCGAAGCGGCGGCTGATGGAGATCTATCTCAATATCGCCGAATGGGGGCCCGGTATCTACGGCATCGAGGCAGCGGCACAGTATCACTTCAAGGTGCCCGCCTCGAAGCTTACGCGCCGGCAGGCATCGTTGCTTGCGGTTTCTCTGCCGAACCCGATCGATCGCAATGCCGGAAAACCCGGGCGAGGCCTGCGCAGGCTTGCGGCGCTCATCGAACGGCGGGCGCAGGGCTCGGGCGATTACATCAAGTGTATCTATGATTGATATCAGAACTTGTCGTTGGAAGCGGCAAGCGTCATCTGACATTCTTGGTACTGCCATATGGGCGAATGCATCAGCCATCAAAACCCGAGTCGCCCATGACGCCAACGACACTTTCGCCCGAGCTCCTTCAGTATTCGAAGACCCATAATCCCATTCCGCCAGCGCATCTCGGTACCCGTTACCGCAAGGTCGGCGGTTTCCTGCCCGAACCCGGCAATACGGTCGTCTGCCATCCGCTCAAGGGATCGGAAACGCAACAGGTGCTGATCGAGGCACGTGAGAAATATCTGGCGATGCCGGAGGCGTCGCAGTTCCTCTTTACGCCGATCACCAGCATCCACATGACGCTTTTTGAAGGTGTTATCGAAGGTCGCCGCAAACAAGATTATTGGCCGGGCGATATTCCGCTGGAAACGCCGATTGAGGATATGACAGAGCTTATGGCGGCTCGGCTCGAAGGTTTCTCAATGTTTCGGCCCTTCAAGGTGGCGATCGTCAACGCCCGACCGTCCGGCCTGCTCGTCGAAGGGGCGACCGAAGACGATCGCAAGGTTATGCGCGCCTGGCGCGATGCGCTCGCTGACCTCTTGGGCTATCGTCAGCCGAACCATGACGATTACAAGTTTCATATGACCTTCACCTATGCGATCGAACGGTTGGAAGACGAGGCGCTGCCGCGTTGGCAGGCAATGCTTGACGAGGTGACAGAGGATATCCGCAGCAGGGCGCCTGTACTGGAACTCAGCCCGCCGGCCTTCTGCGTGTTCGAGGATATGAACCACTTCCACGAACTGCTGATCTTCGATTTCGAACCTTGACAGGAAGACACCATGGACAAGCTGACGCTCTATATCGCCAACAAGAACTACTCTTCCTGGTCGTTCCGGCCATGGATGGCGCTGACGGGCGTCGGCATCGATTTTGAGGAGGTGTTGATCCCCTTCGATTATCCAAACGGCAATCCCAACATCAAGGCGGTCTCGCCGAGCGGCCACGTGCCTTTGCTGCAGCACGGTGCGCTGAAGATCTGGGAATCCTTTGCGATCATCGAATATGTGGCCGAACTCTATCCCGATGCCGGGTTGCTTCCGAAGGATCGTGCCGAGCGGGCGCTCGCCCGTTCGGTCTCCGCGGAGATGATGTCGAGCTTCCGGGCGCTGCGCAGCGCCTGCCCGATGAATATTCGCCGGCCAAAGGGCAAGATCGCGCTTCCTGACGGCGTCTCTGCAGATATTAGTCGCATCGAGACAATCTGGCGCGATCTTTTGCAGAAATCCGGTGGACCGTTCCTCTTCGGTGCATTCAGCGGAGCGGATGCGATGTTTGCGCCCGTCGTCAACCGCTTCGATATCTATGATCTCGTCAGCAGCGCCGATATGCTGGCTTATATGAGCGCGATGAAGGCGCATCCAGCCTGGCGGAAGTGGGAAGAAGCAGCCCGCGCCGAGGCGTGGATCGTCCCGGAAGACGAGGTCTGAGCGGAGAATCAGAGGCATCGCAAAAAATACATATGGGGACTGGTCAAGGCCGCCCCTTGCATGTATAAGCGCGCAAAATTCCGAAATCGCGACATGTCCGTTTCGGCCGCCAGTCTGGCCGTGGGAATGTTTTGCCCGCAAGTGGAGTAAGAGAAATGGCTGTACCGAAGAGAAAAACGAGCCCGTCCAAGCGCGGCATGCGCCGTTCGGCTGATGCGCTGAAGGCTCCGACCTATGTCGAAGACAAGAATTCCGGCGAACTGCGCCGCCCGCACCATATCGATCTGAAGACCGGTATGTACCGTGGCCGTCAGGTTCTGACGCCGAAGGAAAGCGCATAATTTTTATGCGGCTTTTCCGATGAGGCTTCGAAGGCCGGCTCGACGCCGGCCTTTTTTGTTTTCAAGATATTATAATCTTCAGTGCCTTGAAGTGAGGCGGTGATGTCAGGCAGTATTCCCTAGAGATCCGGGAGATATTTCTGCATGATTACCGCAATGCCGCTGATGGTTATTCCATTTATTCTTTACAATCTGGCGATGCTAGGCGTGATGGGTGGCGGCGGAATTCCCTCGCTCCAGCACGACGTGATCGTGCTATCCATGCTTTCTGGCGCAATCTGGAGCATGGCGCTCGGCGATCTCTTCATCGTCGTGGCGCTCGTCGTACTTTTCTTCGAGATCCTGAAGGCAACCCGGAATGGCTCCGGCAATCTCATCAATCATATGCTGTCGATGCTGGTCTTCATCGCTTTCCTGGTCGAGTTTCTGCTCGTCCAGGATGCAGCGACCCAGGTCTTCTTCATCATGATGATCATTGCGCTGATCGACGTGATCGGCGGCTTTGCAGTGTCGATCCGCAGCGCCGGCCGGGACGTTTCGATCGGCCTATAGGCTGTCGAGCTTGTTCTGCAGCGCGCGAAGCTGTTCCTTCAGCTCGTCGATGTCCTTGGCTTCCGCCTTGCGGCTTTCCTTTGGCGGCGGCGTCATAAAGGGTGAGAACATCTGCATGGCCTGCTGGAACATCTCGGTATTCCGGCGGACCTGCTCTTCGATCATCTGCATGGGAAGCTGCAGGTTCTTGCCGAGCGGCGTTTCGCCGAAGGCACGGTTTACCTGCTCACGGATTTGCGACTGCTGTTCCGTGAAGGCGCGCATGGAATGTTCCAGGAAGCTCGGAACGACCATCTGCATCTGGTCGCCGTAATAGGTGATCAGCTGACGCAGGAAGGAGATCGGAAGCAGCGTGTTACCAGTCTTCGATTCCTGCTCGAAAATAATCTGGGTCAGTACCGAATGCGTGATGTCGTCTCCGCTCTTGGCGTCCTGGACGACAAAATCCTCCCCCTTCTTCACCATCTCCGCCAGGTCTTCCAGCGTCACATAGGTGCTGGTGCCCGTATTGTAGAGGCGGCGATTGGCATATTTCTTGATTACGATCTGACCCTCAGTCTTCGCCATATCAGTCTCCCGAACCCCGTCTGATTGTATGGATACTCCTCCACCAGAGACTGTAGACGCAAAAGAAGGGCGGTGACAATCTCTTTGTGCGATGCGGCAAGCCCTTTCCCTGTACGGATAAATCCATTCGAGGGCGCTGCAGCAAATAGTGGAATAGGTCTTGGCATTTGACTTGCGCCTACAGCTTTGTCAGTTTCCGCTTATATGTGTGACGAGAAACGAGGAAACCACCCCATGAGCAGTTCATCCGTCGTCATCGCCAGCGCAGCGCGCACCGCTGTCGGTTCCTTTAACGGTGCTTTCGGCACAATTCCCGCTCACGAGCTCGGCGCGGCTGCCGTCAAGGGCGCGCTGGAGCGGGCAGGTGTTTCTCCTGAAGACGTGGACGAGGTGATCCTTGGCCAAGTCCTGCAGGCCGGCGAGGGCCAGAACCCCGCTCGCCAGGCGGCGATGAAGGCCGGTGTTCCCAAGGAGGCGACCGCCTGGAGCGTCAACCAGCTCTGCGGCTCTGGCCTGCGCGCCGTCGCTCTCGGCATGCAGCAGATCGCGCTCGGTGATGCGAAGATCATCGTCGCCGGCGGTCAGGAATCCATGTCGATGGCGCCGCACGCCGCGCATTTGCGCGGCGGCGTCAAGATGGGCGACATGAAGATGATCGACACCATGATCAAGGACGGCCTCACTGACGCCTTTTACGGTTATCACATGGGCGTTACCGCTGAAAACATCGCGCGTCAGTGGCAGCTTTCCCGTGATGACCAGGACCAATTCGCCGTCGGCTCGCAGAACAAGGCTGAAGCCGCGCAGAAGGCTGGCCGTTTCAAGGACGAAATTGTTCCCTTCGTCATTCAAGGCCGCAAGGGTGACGTGACCGTCGATGCAGACGAATATATCCGTCATGGTGCGACGCTGGAGGCTATGGGCAAGCTGCGGCCTGCCTTCGACAAGGACGGCACGGTAACGGCGGCGAACGCTTCCGGTCTCAATGACGGCGCTGCCGCGGCGGTGCTGATGAGTGAAGCGGAAGCGTCGCGACGCGGTATCCAGCCGCTTGCCCGCATCGTGTCCTGGGCAACGGCCGGCGTGGATCCGCAGGTCATGGGCACCGGCCCGATCCCCGCCTCACGCAAAGCGCTGGAAAAGGCCGGATGGTCCGTCGGCGATCTCGATCTCGTTGAGGCCAATGAGGCGTTTGCGGCCCAGGCCTGCGCCGTCAACAAGGATCTCGGCTGGGATCCCGATCTCGTCAACGTTAACGGCGGCGCGATTGCGATCGGTCATCCGATCGGCGCGTCCGGTGCACGCGTCCTCAACACACTGCTCTTCGAGATGAAGCGCCGCGGCGCGAAGAAGGGCCTTGCGACATTGTGCATTGGCGGCGGCATGGGTGTCGCAATGTGTTTTGAGGCAATGTAAATAGCGTACGATGCATGTTTCATCAGACCCAACTTAAAGCGGGCTGACAACAACAGGGGAGCGGAACATGAGCAGAGTGGCTCTGGTCACTGGGGGTACGCGCGGTATTGGCGCGGCGATTTCGATGGCACTCAAGAACGCCGGCTATAAGGTTGCTGCCAACTATGCCGGCAATGATGAAAAGGCCAAGGCATTTCATGATGTTACCGGCGTGCCGGTCTTCAAGTGGGACGTGTCCGACTATGTTGCTTGCGGGGAAGGTATTGCGAGGGTCCAAGCCGAACTCGGCCCGATCGAAATCCTCGTCAACAATGCCGGCATCACGCGCGATGCGATGTTTCACAAGATGACGGCCCAGCAATGGCATGAGGTGATCAATACCAACCTCACCGGCCTCTTCAACATGACACACCATGTCTGGAGTGGCATGCGTGACCGCAGCTTCGGCCGCATCGTCAATATCTCCTCCATCAATGGCCAGAAGGGCCAGATGGGGCAGGTGAATTATTCTGCCGCCAAAGCCGGCGACCTCGGGTTTACCAAGGCGCTTGCCCAGGAAGGTGCGGTCAAGAACATCACCGTCAATGCCATCTGCCCCGGTTATATCGGGACGGAGATGGTTCTTGCGGTGCCGGAAAAGGTGCTGAATGAGAAAATCATTCCGCAAATCCCCGTCGGACGCCTCGGTGAACCCGAAGAAATTGCGCGCTGCGTAACTTTCCTCGTTTCCGACGATGCCGGTTTCATTACCGGTTCGACATTGACGGCCAATGGCGGCCAGTTCTTCGTCTAAACCTATTTCTTGTGGCTGTGGGCATAATTGTTCGGGAAGCTGCCGGCACCGTCATAAGGGTCGGCAGCGGCGCCATATGCTGCGAGGGTAATGGTCATCAGGGCGGCGATTGCCACGACCTTGTTCATGGTCATATCTCTCTGCGGACGGGCGCTCGGATAATTGCTGTCGCGCGGCTGGTAATTGATGCTGTCAGGTGTTTGGACGACGCCGTCCATTGGCTTTGACGGGCACTTTCTGAACGGCGCGGTCCTGGCCGTAGAGGGCAGCGACTGCCGTCGTGAGGAAAGCGGCGATCAGGATGGCGACGGCGAAATTCAGGAAAATCTGGGCCATGGTAGCGTTCCTTTTCATTCACGGGCGGCACATGCTCTGCCCTTGCGATATTGAAAGGAATATGGGCTTGGACCTGGCGTCGCGGTAGATTTGACTTTAACGACCGATCGTCAACGCGGCATTGACAACAAAAGCGTGCAAGAAAAACGGGCGCAGAAGCGCCCGTTCAAAATTTCCGATGGGCCGGGATCGATCAGCGGCAACGTGCTTCGTAACGGCGGCCGTAGCGATCGCGATAGATGCAGTAGCCTTGGCGCTCGACCGAATGGCCAATGAGAGCGCCAGTCAGACCGCCGGCGACTGCGCCGACTGCCGCGCCACCCCAACTGTTGGAGACAGCGCCGCCGATGATGGCGCCCGTGCCCGCACCAATCGCCGTGCCCTGCTCCGTCGGGGTGCAGGAGGCGAGAGCGCCAATGAGAGCGCAGCTAAGGATGATCTTTTTCATGTCTAAACTCCCCAGGTTATCGGCCTTTAAATTCGGCCCATCAATACAAGAATGATAATGATGACGAGAACTAACCCCAAACCACCGGAAGGTCCATAGCCCCATCCGCGGCTATAACCCCAATTCGGCAAGGCGCCGATCAATAACAGAATAAGGATAATAAGAAGTATCGTGCCAAGCATGGTGTTGTCCTGCCTCATCCTCATTTCAACTGGACTATAAACACGTATCCGCGATTTTTGTTCCCGGCTAAGCTCCTGGAATATTACGGTGGCGCTATCAGCCGCTGCGGAGGAGCCGACTTTAGCCGGTGCCCTACAAAGCAAGGCGGCGAAATAATATCGGGCATTTGTGATATGGTTAAAATTCTCTTTGAATACAATATGTTGCCGTGAACAAATCAAGAAAATGAAAATGTCTCCGATTCGTCAGCGATTCGTTCCGGCTTTGATCAGCCGCGACCCTTCATCGGCTCACCAATTCCGGATGCTTTAAACTCCGTAAATTCGGCATCCAGAGGATTAATGGGATCCGGCAGTTGGAACGGCTGCGGCAAACCCCAGATCCGTATCTTGGGTCGGTAGTGAAAACGCCCACGACATCTCGCCGTGAACGAAAAGGGAAAACTTGGCGGTCAGCGATTCGTCTCCGATTCGTTCCGGCTTTGATCGAAGCGTTAATTTCGGGGTCGCGCTTTGCCGTTTTTGCAAATAGCAGGAAGCGTTAATCGCGGTTGCCGACATTCGTTTTCACGCAGGCTTTGCCGATTCAGCATCTAGTGGAAAAAAGTGATTCAAAATCAATACTTAGCCGTGAACAAAAGCTGAATCAGCCGGAGTCAGTGATTCGTCTCCGATTCGTTCTCAAGCTGTTCCGAATCTTAAATCAAGGACTTAGCGGGCTGTAACTTCCGTGCGGGATGCAAAGTCTATTTCAAATCTGCCCTTGCGTTTGGAGCTTCGGCTGTCCATGTGTTCTCCTGCCTCATCCGCAGCTCCGACTTGACCCTGGGGCGTTACCGCCTCACTTGCATGGAATATGACCCTGACTTCGCAGCCGATAATACCGAGCGGGCGCGCCGTGACCGCGGTGCTCGGGCCGACGAATACCGGCAAAACCCATTACGCGATCGAGCGCATGGTGGCACACGGCACGGGTGTCATTGGCCTGCCGCTCCGGTTGCTGGCACGCGAAGTCTATACGCGTGTGGTCGAAAAGGTCGGCGCCCACAACGTGGCGCTGGTGACCGGCGAAGAAAAGATCTCGCCGCCGAACGCGCGTTTTTCCGTCTGCACGGTCGAAGCGATGCCGCGGGAAACCAAGGCAGCCTTCGTCGCCATCGACGAGGTGCAGCTCGCCGGAGATCTCGAGCGCGGCCACATCTTTACAGACCGCATCCTGCATCTGCGCGGCCGTGACGAGACGCTCCTGCTGGGCGCCGGCACCATGCGGCCGATCCTGCAGCAGCTTCTGCCGGGGATAACGGTCACGGAGCGGCCGCGGCTTTCTCACCTTCTTTATGCTGGGCAGAAGAAAATCACGCGGCTGCCGCAGCGCTCGGCGATCGTTGCCTTCTCGGCTGACGAAGTCTACGCGATCGCGGAACTGATCCGGCGCCAGCGCGGCGGTGCGGCAGTCGTGCTCGGGGCTCTTAGCCCTCGCACCCGCAATGCGCAGGTGGCGCTCTATCAGGAGGGCGATGTCGAATATCTCGTTGCAACTGATGCGATCGGCATGGGGCTTAACCTCGATGTCGACCATGTGGCCTTCGCGCAGGACCGGAAGTTCGACGGGTATCAGTTCCGCAATCTCAATCCCGGTGAACTCGGCCAGATAGCGGGCCGCGCCGGGCGCCATGTGCGCGACGGAACCTTTGGTGTAACCGGTCAGGTTTCACCATTCGACGAGGAGCTCGTGCGGCGCATCGAAGGCCACGAATTCGACAACGTCAAGGTTTTGCAATGGCGGACCAAGGATCTCGATTTCTCGACGATACAATCCCTGCGGGCAAGCCTTGACACCGGTCCGCGCTTACCGGGTCTGACGCGGGCATTGCCGGCGGTCGACCAGCAGGCGCTCGAACATTTGTCGCGTTATCCGGAAATTGTTGATATCGCCAATACTCCGGCGCGAGTCGAAAAGCTCTGGGAGGCTTGCGCTCTACCGGACTATCGGCGCATAACGCCTGCGCAACATGCCGATCTTATTTCTACCCTCTTTTCCGATCTGGTGCGCTATGGCACGGTGAACGAGCAATTTCTTGCAGAGCAGGTTCACCGTTCGGATCGTACAGATGGAGAAATTGACACGCTTTCGGCGCGAATCGCGCAGATAAGGACCTGGACCTATGTATCGAATCGGCCCGGCTGGCTTGCCGATCCGACACACTGGCAGGAAAAGACGCGGGAAATCGAAGATCGATTGTCCGACGCGTTACATGAAAGGTTGACGAAACGCTTTGTTGATCGCAGGACATCTGTGCTCATGAAGCGCCTGAGAGAGAATGCGATGCTGGAAGCTGAAATCAGTGTGAATGGCGATGTCTTTGTTGAAGGACATCATGTGGGGCAGTTGACCGGGTTCCGTTTTACGCCTGTGGGCGGAACGGACGGGCCTGACGCCAAGGCGGTTCAGTCTGCGTCGCAGAAGGCGCTCGCTCTCGAATTCGAAGCTAGGGCCGCACGCTTGCATGCCGCAGGCAATGCCGATCTGGCGATTGGCTCTGATGGACTCATCCGTTGGCTCGGCGATCCCGTCGGCCGCCTATCGGGCAGCGACCATGTAATGCGTCCGCGCGTCATCCTGCTCGCCGACGAGCAGCTTGCTGGCAATGCGCGCGACCATGTTGCCGCTCGTATCGAACGTTTCGTCAATCATCATATCAGCACGGTTCTGAAGTCGCTCGAGGACCTGTCGCGCGCTGAAGACCTGCAGGGCCTTGCCAAGGGGCTCGCCTTCCAGCTTGTCGAGAATCTCGGCGTGCTCTTCCGCCGCGACGTGACAGAAGAAGTGAAGTCGCTGGATCAGGACGCGCGCGCCTCCATGCGTCGCTACGGCATCCGCTTCGGCGCCTATCATATCTTCGTGCCGGCGCTTCTGAAGCCGGCGCCGGCGGAGCTCATCACCCTGCTGTGGGCGCTGAAGAATGACGGTCTCGACAAGCCGGGTTACGGCGATCTTATTCCGGTGCTCGCCGCCGGCCGCACCTCTGTGGTCACGGATCCGAGCTTCGAGCGAATGTTCTACAAGCTTGCGGGCTTCCGTTTCCTTGGTAAGCGTGCCGTGCGCATCGACATTCTCGAGCGCCTGGCCGATCTCATCCGTCCGCTCCTGCAGTGGAAGCCAGGACAGGGCACGCGTCCGGAAGGCGCCTATGACGGTCGCCGCTTCACGACGACGACGGCGATGCTATCCATTCTCGGCGCGACGCTCGAAGACATGGAAGAGATCCTCAAAGGGCTCGGCTACCGGGCCGACGCCGTGAAGACCGAAGAGGCAGCCGCATTCCTTGCGACACAGGATGCAGCGTCCGCTCCAGCTCCATCTGCCGCGCCGGAAACTGTGGCGGAGGAAGCGGCTGAAAAGGCCGACCATGATGACGCGGACGGCGCTTCAGAAGAAACGCCCGCCGCCGAAGCCGCACCTGTGTCTGTGGAAACGCCTGCAGCCGCCGAAGGTTCGGCGGAAGCCGGCGAGGCCGAGACTGCAGAACCGAAGCCGGTCCTCTTGTGGCGTCTCGGTGGCCGCAACGAAAACCAGCGCCAGGCGCGCGGCCATGGCGACCGCCGTGGCGGCCAGGGTCAGGATCGCGGTGAGCGCAACAACCGCCGTCAGGGCGGTGGTGAAGGCGGCGAGAGCAGGGACGGCAATCGCAATAACAATCGCAACCGGGATGGCGGCAATCGCGACGGCAACCGGGAAGGCAGCAATCGTGACGGCGGCAATCGTGATGGGGGCAGGCCTCAGCATGCGCGCAATGACCGCAACGAGCAGCGCGGCGACCGTCAGGACCGCGGTGACCGCAAGGATCGTGGCGATCGCAACGACCGTAACAACAATCGCGGCAATTCACAGCCGCTGCGCTTCGAGGCCAAGCCGCCCCGCAAGGAGAAGCCGATCGATCCGGATTCGCCCTTCGCCAAGCTTGCTGCGCTCAAGGAGCAGATGAAGAAGTAATCATGGGTGGAGAGACACAGCCAGGAAGCGGTTCGCGCCAGCGCATCGATAAATGGCTGTTCTTCGCACGCATGGTGAAATCGCGCTCGCTGGCACAGAGCCATATCCAGTCCGGTCACGTCAGCATCAACGGGACGCGTTGTGCGCAGCCGAGTCAAACAGTCAAGGTGGGGGATCGCGTCGAGCTGACGCTGGAACGACGGGACGTCATTCTCGTCGTCCGGCTGCCCGGCGAGCGGCGTGGGCCCTATGACGAGGCGAAGCTGCTCTATGAGGATCTGTCGCCGCCAGCTGATGAGGCAAAACGCCTCACTCCCTATGAGCAGGCTATCCGGGGTCAGGGCTCCGGAAGACCGACGAAAAAGGAACGGCGCGCAATCGACAGGCTGATGTCGGACGAGGATTAGAAAACTCTTCCCGCCGGCAGCTTTTCGCAGATCGTTTGTCCTTGAAATCCTGCCGTAAAGCCGATACGTCACACACAACCTGCCGGGTAGCGTGCTTGCCTCCCAAGCCTGTCCACGCTTTCTCTCCGGCTTAGGGGACAGGCGCGACGTTCCAGGTTGCCCGGCCCCGCCCGCATGGAAATCCTGGAGTTCTTCATGACCTATGTCGTGACCGACAATTGCATTCGCTGCAAATATACCGATTGTGTTGAAGTCTGCCCCGTCGACTGTTTCTATGAGGGCGAGAATTTCCTCGTTATTCATCCCGATGAGTGCATCGACTGCGGCGTTTGCGAGCCGGAATGTCCGGCCGAGGCGATTAAACCCGATACCGAGCCGGGTCTCGACAAGTGGCTGAAGATCAATGCTGAATATGCAGGCATCTGGCCGAACATCACAGTCAAGAAAGAGCCGATGGCCGGGGCAAAGGAATTGGACGGCGAGACGGGAAAATTCGAAAAATACTTTTCGGAAAAGCCCGGCAGCGGCGACTGAAACTCGGGCATGCAACGCCGTTGAAACCGCGTTCGGCGACAGGTTAAACGTTTCAGATTGAGCGTGAGTCACATGGGGGCTATGTGTTGCCCACATGACTCACGTTAAGCAAATTATTGATTTCCTCATATTTTTGTGATAGCTTCACCACACTGTTCCATTTGTGGCATGACGCATGCCCGAAACCATCACGAAAGTAGAACAAATACCGTACCGCGGTTTCCGTGACATATCAATAACTTGAGCTGTCGGATCCCAAGATCGCGCGCGGGGATATCTTTTGCTTCTGTCTGGTGGAACCAGAGTGAAGTCACCCGACGGATTTAACCGTCTCATCCGGGCCTGACTGACCCGGCTCCGGCCGCCGCCGGAAGCGTAACAGGGAGTTTTTGATTAGAATGACCATCCAGCAGAAAAAACCTTCTACCGCACGCCACGGCTTCAAGACCGGTGAATCGATCGTGTACCCTGCACACGGTGTCGGTACCATCACGGCTATCGAAGAGCAAGAAGTCGCCGGCATGAAGCTTGAACTTTTCGTCATCGATTTCGAAAAGGACAAGATGCGTCTGAAGGTTCCGGTGGCAAAGGCCATGAGCATCGGCATGCGCAAGCTTTCCGAGACCGACTTTGTCGAGCGCGCTCTCAAGGTCGTGCAGGGCAAGGCCCGCGTCAAGCGCACCATGTGGTCCCGCCGCGCCCAGGAATATGATGCCAAGATCAATTCCGGCGACCTGATTTCCATCGCAGAAGTCGTTCGCGATCTTTACCGTGCGGAGAACCAGCCGGAGCAATCCTACTCCGAACGCCAGCTTTATGAAGCTGCGCTCGACCGCATGGCTCGCGAAATCGCTGCTGTCAACAAGATGTCTGAAACCGAAGCCGTTCGCCTCGTCGAAACCAACCTGAACAAGGGTCCGAAGCGCGGCAAGGCAATCGAGGAAGATGACTCGCAGGATGAAGCCGCTTAATAGCGCATTGTTTATGCTGATAAAAAACCCGGCCCTCGTGCCGGGTTTTTTATTGGAACTTTTTCGCGATTACGACGTTGATAGACAGTAATGCGGATTCCAACCGGCGCCCATAGAGCTCGGTTTGATTTCCGCCGAAGCTGTCAAATTCGATGAGGAGCGGATCATGTTTTCCAGAATTTGCCGTTCGGGCAATCTCGAGGAACAGACCCAGCTCTGCCGTCCTGCCGGCACACGATGAGAAATAGGGCCTCCTCCTGAAAAGTCCAGGAGGGGGCCTTCATGCATTCAAGATCCAGTTTGCTCCGGCGCAGGGGTGTCCGGAAACGGTGTTTGCTTGTTCATTTTCAGGGACGTGGCCCATTTAGGAGAGCAATATGAAGAACATGTCTGCAGATCGGCGCATGATCAAAATAGCAATGGCGGCTCCCTATCTAGCCCGTGAAGAAGAGCATAATCTGGCCATTCGCTGGAAGGATCATGAAGACCGAGGCGCCCGCAATCAGATCGCTATGGCGCATATGCGCCTCGTCATTTCCATGGCAGGCAAGTTCCGCAATTTCGGCCTGCCGATGAGCGATCTCGTACAGGAAGGTTATGTCGGGCTTCTGGAAGCCGCGGCTCGATTCGAACCGGCGCGCGATGTGCGCTTTTCCACCTATGCAAGCTGGTGGATCCGCGCCTCGATCCAGGACTATATCCTGCGGAACTGGTCGATCGTACGCGGCGGTACGAGTTCGGCCCAGAAGGCACTATTCTTCAATCTGCGGCGCCTGCGAGCCAAGCTTGCAAAGGGTGATACGCAGTTAACACTGCAATCCATTCATCAGGAAATCGCCGCTGCCCTCGGTGTCAGCCTTGCCGACGTGCAGACCATGGATGCGCGCCTTTCCGGCAACGATGCCTCGTTGCAGGCGCCTTCCGTCTCGGGTGATGCCGACAGTGCGGAAAAGATGGATTTCCTCGTCAGCGACGAACCGCTGCCGGATGAGCAGGTCTCCAACATGATCGACGGGGAGCGACGCCGCGTCTGGCTTGCGTCTGCCCTCAAGCATCTCAACGAACGCGAAATGAAGATTATCAGCGCGCGGCGCCTTGCCGAAGACGGAGCGACGCTCGAAGAGCTCGGCGCCGACCTCGGCATTTCCAAAGAACGCGTACGCCAGATCGAAAGCCGGGCGATGGAAAAGCTTCGTACGGCGCTCGTCAGCGCCGATCCGCATATGGCAGCCTATGCCTGACAGGAATTATCCCAGCAGCACAGACTGGCCCGGCATAAGCCGGGCCTTCTTTTACTCGGAAATAATCTTCACGCGGTCGCCGGGAGAAACGGCAGCACCCGTCGGCAAGGCGTTGATAAGCTTGAAGAGATCCAGCTTGCGATCGGTGCCCATCATGCGGGAGGCGAGCGTGGTGATGTTGTCGCCAGGGCGGACAATGACCACCCGCACACGCAACGGCTTCAGCGAAGCCGCTTCATCCGGCGTCATACGGCGGAAGCTTGCGCGCAGAACGTTTGCCGTCGGCTCCAGCGACGGGCTGCCTTTCGGCACCGCTGTCAGAAAGCGGAAGATCTGATTGTTGTTTCTAATGACCGTGACGTCGAAGTCCCAGCGGTCGGCAGTGGCGCGCGCGGTCGCAGCCTCCATGCCATTGACGTTGATTGGCTGGATGGTCGCCGGATCGAGGCCGGTAACCCAGCCGCTGGAAATGTAGTTCGTGAGGCTTTGGTTCTGGTTGTCGGCCACGCCGTCGAAGCGGACGGCGATATCGTTCGGGCCGGTTGCCATGACGGCTTCGACCTTGTTGTCGATGCTGAAGTCGGGCGGCACGTCGAAGCGTATGCCGAGGCCACCGTGCAGGAAGGTCTGGCCGCGCACATAGCCCTCTTCTGGACTGTCGCCGTAGAGAAGGCCATCGATGCCATCGAGATAGTAGTCACGGCCCTTGTCGCCGACCGCGCCTTCCTGGCCGAAGGCGCGGGCATGGCTGCGGGCAAGCTCGATGCGCTGGGCGGAATTCGGATGGCTCGACAGGAAGTCCAAGCTCTGGTCGGCCTCGGGATCGACCGACATGAAGCGGCTGTACGCGGCCATGGAATCAAGGAAACGGGCGGCTGCATAAGGATCATAGCCGGCTTCGCCGAGCATGCGCACGCCGATGACGTCGGCCTGTAGTTCCTGCTGACGGGAGAAGGCAGCAAGACGCAGCTTGCCGCGGGCGAGCGCCTGTTTGCCGGCTATGTCGCTAGACAGCACTTCGGCGACGACGCGGCTGGCAATGACTTCCGCCTCTTCGCGCTTCTGTCGCTCGATGCCGTGGTTTGCGGTGACGTGACCCATCTCGTGCGACAGCACGGCCGCAACTTCCGAGGCGTCATTGGCAAGCGCCAGCAGGCCGCGGGTGACATAGAGATAGCCGCCCGGCAGCGCGAAGGCGTTGATGGCGGGCGAGTTCAGGATGGTAATGCGGTAGGACTGGCTCGGATTTTCCGACACGGCCGTCAGCGCCCCGGCGATGCGGGCCACGAGGCGCTCGGTCTTGGCATCCTTGTATTCGCCGCCATAGCTTGCGACGATGCGCGGATGCTCACGGGCGCCCATGGCGGCGCGCGGGTCGTTCTTTTGTACTTCGTCGACGATTTGCGGATTAGACGAAGGGCCGACAGTCGGCTGATAAGATTGCTGAATCAACGACTCACAGCCGTTCAGCGCGACGGCGCAGGCCGACAGCAACAGGAAACGGCGCACCCAGCGGCGCGGCGCAAAAAAGGCATCACTGGAAAGCGCGGGCGATTTCCACGTCGTCATGCTGTCCAGTCTGTCTCTCCGCATCATTTTAAGTCGCCGGTCTGCCGCATCGTCGGGCCGGCCGTTGCCAGGGAAATTCAATAGGCTCCGCCTCGGTTCTCGCGCTGCACAATCGGCCGCTCCAAGTCTTTGCTGTAGCCGATTTCCGCATGGGTTGCATAGCGAGACTCCATCTAAATGTGGCGCCGTTGCATTTCGGCAATGCCTCGCCTGTCGAGGCACTTTTCGCTCCGATGAAATTATGGCGAAAGTTCCATCGCGAGTGCAGATTCCGACGGCACTGCGGAAAAAGTCGGTCAGAACGGCGACCGATGCGGGCAAGCGTGACATTCGCGCGAATAATGCAATTAATGGCAGTGTTGTCGAGTGACCTACATTGAGGTGGCGCTGAGGGCGCGCATCCGTACTTACTCCGCGGCCTCTGGGGCGACGTTGGTCCGCCCGGTCTTCTGTTCGCCAGCGCGGGGGAGCTGCACCGGCTTCAGCATGATGGCGGCGACCAGACCGATCAAAGCAATGCCGCAGGAGGTCATGAACAGCGGCGAGAAGGCGGAGGCGTAAGCATTGGCCACCGCCTGGCGGCTGGCTTCGGGAAGTGCTGCCATCATTTTCGGCGTCAGTTCCTCGAGATTGGCTACACCCGATATGGAGGAGCCGAGTCTGCCGAGCTGCGATGCGATGATCGCACCGTAGATGGAGATGGCAATCGATGCGCCGCCCATGCGCGACAGCGTCACCGAGCCGGTCGCAACACCCACATCGCGGGCTGGTGCGGCGTTCTGAACGCCGATGACTGGAACCTGCTGGGCAAGGCCGATGCCGATGCCGTGCAGCAGCATGATCGCGCCGATGAAGGCTATCGGCGTACCGGCATGAACCTGAGAGATCAGCGCAAAGGCGATGGCGCTGCAGGTCATGCTGGCGATCGCAAAAGGCTTGTAGCGGCCGGTCTTCGAAATGATGCGGCCGGCATTCAGAGAGCCGCAGACGAGACCGCCTGTCAGCAGAATGAAGAGCAGACCGGCGCCCGACGGCGAAAGACCTGTCGTCGTCTGCAGGAAGAGTGCGAGATAATTGACCATGCCGATAGCGATCGCACCGCCCATGATCGAGATCACCAGCAGCAGGCTGAAGGTAGAATTGCGGAAAAGCGGCAGCGGCACGATCGGCTCTGGCGCGCGGCGCTCGACGAATGCCCAGGCGATGGCGCAAATCACGCCGACGGCGGCGATGCCAATGCTTTGCGGCGAGATCAGCGCACCGAAAAGCTCGCTGCTGTCGGTAGCAAGCACGATGCTGGTTGTCGTCAGCGCCAGCAGGAGTGCTCCGGCGTAGTCGATCTTCGGCCGGCGATGCGGCTTGCGGTACGGCAGCATGAAGGCGAGGCCGGTAAGTACGATGAAGCCGATTGGCACATTGACGAGGAAGATCGAGCGCCAGCCGAAGAGATCGCTCATCGTGCCGCCGAGGACAGGGCCGATGGCACCGGAGGCCATCAGCACCAGACTGGAATAACTCTGATAGCGGGCGCGTTCGCGCGGCTCGAAGAGATCGGCGTTGACGGCGAAGATCGAAACCATGATGCCGCCGCCGCCGAAGCCCTGCAGTACACGGGCGGCAATCAGCGTGTTCATTGAGACCGCAAGACCGCAGACGGTGGAACCGACCGTGAAGATCGCGATCGCCGTCATCATCACATATTTGCGGCCGAAAAGATCGCCGAGCTTGCCGTAAAGCGGCATGACGGCGCTGAGTGCCAAGAGATAGGCCGAACCAACCCAGCCGAAGCGGTCGAGATGACCAAACTCACCCACGATGGTCGGCAGGGCCGTGGAGACGATCTGGTTATCCAGCGTCGCCATGAACATGGCGGTCATCAGGAAGAAGAAGAGGATGAGCCGCCGACGGGGATCCGTCACGAGCGGCGCGGGGGCAAGTTGCATATCCATGGGATGGGCCATTTCGTATATGCATACATTAGGTGCTAATGTCATATATTTGTCAACGGCACATTGCTGATATTGGCATATTTTATTTTCAGCGTCGGTCTGCTATGGTTTCGTCATGAACGAGACCTTGACGAAGACAAGAACGACCGAGCTTGATGATCCCTCGGACAGTGTGCCCCGCATCGGCCGCGCGATGACGCGAATGCGAATGATGACAGGACGCCGGTTGATCGGTCGCCTTGCGATCCAGAGCGTGGCGCCGGATCTGGAGCTTTCCCATCTCGACGTACTCGATGCCGTGCGCCGCGCGCAGGAAAACGGCGAGGTAACGGTCGGCGCCATTGCCGAGATGCTGCGAATCGACCCGTCGAGGGCAAGCCGCGTCGTGTCGGATATGGTGGGTCGCAACGTCCTGCGCCGTGAGGCTTCGCAGGCGGATGCGCGGCGCATCGTCGTCGTCATGACTTCGCTCGGGAAGAATCTACTGGCAGAAATCCGGGCCCAGAAACTCGCCTTCGTTTCCGAGGTCGTGCGGGACTGGCCACAGGAGGAGATCGACACTTTCTCGCTGCTGTTCGAGAAATTTATCGGCGGCTACGAGGCGATCTTCCTTTCCCGCGATAAGGATACACCGGGCTAAGAAAATAGTCCGAGCGTTTGATCTCGCTCAAGCCGACCCGTCCAAGGCAAGCCTAAGTCTCTCCTCGTTCGACGACATCAGGAGAGATTCGCATGAAACATCATCCGCTTCGGCTGAAGGGTATTTTTGCCGCTATCGTTTTCGCATCCTTCGGGCATGCGGCGCTTTCGGCCGATCTGGCGCCTTCGGCAGGCTCGCCAATGGCCACGCAAAGCCCATGGCAAGTACGCCTTCGTGCGCTTGGCGTGATCACGCGCGACAACGGCTCGGTCGACGGTATTTCAGAATCCGGTCTTTCCTATTCGGACACGGTGATTCCGGAAGCGGATATCTCCTATTTCTTCACCGACAATATTTCCGCGGAGCTCATTCTCGGCACGACCTATGCTAATGTGCGTGGCGAAGGCTCGATTGCCGGCCTTGGCGAAATCGGCAAGACCTGGCTGCTGCCCCCGACGCTGACGCTGCAGTACCATTTCACCGATTTCGGCGCCTTCCAGCCTTATCTCGGTGCCGGTGTGAACTATACAGTCTTCTACAACCAGTCCGGCAAGAGCGCCGACAGCCTCGATGTGAAGAACACATTCGGCGTCGCGCTGCAGGCCGGCTTCGACTACATGTTCGATGAGCATTGGGGCGCGAACATGGATGTGAAGAAGATCTTCCTGCGTCCGGATTTTGATGCGACAGTCGGCGGTGCCGATGTCAGCGGGAAGGCGAAACTGGATCCCTGGCTGATCGGTGCCGGTATCACCTATCGCTTCTAAAGCATTTGGTTGACGCAATTCCCGTCGCAAACCGCCGCACAGTTTTACGGGAATTGCTTTGAGGGAAGGCGCAGCATCTGCGGCGCCTCTTCCCCTTCACCCCCCGTTTGCGCTATGGGCAATGCCCATGAGCCAATCCACCTTCACCATCCTGCTCGGCGGGTCACTCAGCCTGACGGATCGTCTGCGCGACGCCGTGCGGGACAGCCGGTTCATCGCGGCTGACGGCGGCATGCGGCATGCCGCGGCGCTGGGCGTGGTGCCGGAACTGTGGGTCGGCGATTTCGATTCGACGCCACCCCATCTCGACGGTGCTTTTCCTGACGTGCCGCGTCAGCCCTACCCAGCCGCAAAGGCTGCAACGGATGGTGAAATTGCCGTTAACGAGGCGATCGAGCGTGGTGCGAAGCGCTTGATCCTTGCGGGTGCGCTGGGCGGCGAACGGTCCGACCACGCGTTGCAGCACTTGCTGTACGCCGTGGAGCTGGCGGAAGAAGGCTTCGACATGCTGCTGACCTCGGGCAAAGAGGAGGCTGTGCCCTTGCTCCCTGGCTCGCTGCAGATCGATCTTCCGCCGGGCAGTCTGTTTTCCGTGCCAGGCTTAAGCGAGCTGCGTGGCCTGTTCATCGAAAATGCCCGCTATCCGCTCGCCGACTTCGATTTGCCCTTCGGCTCGTCGCGCACCATTTCCAATGTGGCGGAAGGCCCCGTGCGCTTCTCGCTTGCCAGCGGCAGGGCCATCGTGCTCGCGCGGCCCTATGATCTTTCCGGAGTCTGATACTTGGCGCCACCCATTCTGAAACTCGACGACATTTTCCTGAGCTTCGGCGGCACGCCGCTCCTGGCAGGCGCTGCCCTGCAGGTCGAGCCCGGCGACAAGATCTGTCTTGTCGGCCGCAACGGCTCGGGCAAATCGACGCTTCTCAAGATCGCCGCCGGCCTCGTCGACGCGCAGTCGGGTGAGGTCTTCCGCCATCCAGCGTCCACGGTGCGCTATCTGGAGCAGGCGCCGGATTTTGCCGGCTTCGAGACCGTGCAGGCCTATGCGGAAGCCGGACTCGGACCGGGCGACGATCCCTATCGCGTCACTTACTTGCTCTCCCATCTGGGGCTCACCGGCGAAGAGAATCCGAATAACCTGTCCGGTGGCGAGGCGCGCCGCGCGGCGCTTGCGCGCGTACTGGCGCCGGAGCCCGACATTCTGCTGCTCGACGAGCCAACCAACCATCTCGACCTGCCGACCATCGAATGGCTGGAAGGCGAATTGCAGAAGACGCGCAGTGCGCTGGTGTTGATCTCGCACGACCGCCGCTTCCTCGAAAAGGTCTCGACGGCGACCGTCTGGCTCGACCGAGGCACGTCCCGTCGGCTCGACAAGAGCTTTGCGTTTTTCGAAGCCTGGCGCGATCAGGTGCTGGAAGCGGAAGAGCTGGAACAGCACAAACTCGGCAAGGCGATCGAGCGTGAGGAGCACTGGCTGCGTTATGGCGTGACGGCACGACGCAAACGCAATATGCGCCGACTCGGCGAGCTGCAGACGATGCGTTCGCAGTATCGTGGCCACAAAGGGCCGCAGGGAACCGTGCAGGCAAGCGCTTCCGATGCGCAGGAATCCGGCAAGCTGGTGATCGAGGCCAACAAGATCACCAAGAGCTATGACGACCGGCCGATCGTCGCCCCGTTCTCGATCCGCGTGCATCGTGGCGATTGCATCGGTCTCGTCGGCCCGAACGGCGCCGGTAAGACGACGCTCCTGAAGATGCTGACCGGCCAGCTTGCGCCCGACAGCGGAACGGTGAAGCTCGGCACCAATCTTGATATCGCGACCCTCGACCAGAAGCGTGAGGATCTGAATCCCGAGGATACGCTCGCCAATTATCTGACGGATGGACGCGGTGAGAATCTCCTGGTCAATGGCGAGCAGCGGCATGTGACCGGATACATGAAGGAATTCCTGTTCCAGCCGGAGCAGGCGCGCACGCCGATCAAGAATCTTTCCGGTGGCGAACGTGCCCGGCTGATACTGGCGCGCATCCTGTCGCGGCCGACGAACCTGCTCATTCTCGACGAACCGACCAACGATCTCGACATCGAGACGCTTGATCTCTTGCAGGAGATCGTCACAGGCTTTGCCGGTACCGTCATCCTCGTCAGCCACGATCGCGACTTCCTGGACCGGACGGTGACCTCGACGATTGCGCCCGCCAATCCGGAAACGCCTGATGGACGCTGGATCGAATATGCCGGCGGCTATTCCGACATGCTGGCGCAGCGCAAGGGTGCGGCCGAGGAGCGCCGCAGGGCCGAGAAGGCGGCGGAAAAGCCTAAGGCGCCTGAGGCTGCGGCCACTGCTTCCGCCTCGAAGGGCAAGCTCTCCTACAAGCAGAAATTCGCACTCGAAAACCTGCCGAAGGAAATGGCCAAGGCGGAAGCGGAGATCGGCAAGCGTGAGGAGAAGATGGCTGATCCGAACCTCTTCACTAGGGACCCCGCGAGCTTCAACCGGCTGGCATCCGAGATGGAGAAGCTGCGCGAAAGCCTGACGAAGATGGAAGAGGAATGGCTGGAACTCGAAATGCTGCGTGAGGAGCTGGAAGGTTGATCCTATAAAAATTTCCTGAAATGTCGGATCGGGTGGTTTTTCTGCGTCTTTGGGCCGAGCGTGATCAACGGCATGGTGCCGCCACGTCAGAACGGAGATTTTTCATGCGCATGATTTTCGTAAACCTGCCCGTTAAAGACCTCGTCAAATCGAAGGAATTTTTCTCGGCGCTTGGCTTTTCTTACAATCCCGCCTTCACCAACGACGATGCCGCCTGCATGATCGTCGAGGAAAACATCTGCGTGATGCTGCTGTCCCACAGTCACTTCCAGCAGTTCATCGAGGGCGATATCGCCGACACTTCCAAAGGGAAGGAAGTGTTGACCTGCCTTTCGGCAGGCAGCCGCGCCGAAGTAGACGACTATCTGAAGAAGGCGCTGGCAGCCGGAGGCAAACCCTGGAAGCCGACCCTCGATATGGCGCCGATGTATGGATGTAGCTTCCAGGACCTCGACGGTCATGTCTGGGAAATCATGTACATGGACATGTCTGCTGCCGGTTGAGCCAATTTTCTAAAGGTCATTCGCGGACTCCCGGCGCCCGGAATTGGATTGTCGGAGTTCGCTTTCCTCACTTTTCCTTGATTCGCTCGTGCCGTGTCATGAGGCATAGGGTGCCACTCCGGCAGCGGGGGGATCTTGCCGATCAATGGCAATAAGGAAGAGTCACATGCCTCGCAAATCCTATACCAGAATATTCATCGCGCTTGCCGCCGGCAGCTTCGTCGTGCTCGGCCTTTCGCAGGCGGCGCGTGCGCAGGAAAACCAGCGCGTGCGGGTGCGTGGTACGATCGAGAGCCTCAATGGCGACACGCTAACCGTCAAGACCCGCGAGGGCAGGGATGCGACAGTGGCGCTCAAGTCTGGCTGGAAGGTCGCCGGTATCGGGAATGCTTCCGTCGATGATATCAAAGTCGGCGATTTCGTCGGTGTCGCCTCCTTGCCGAAAGACACAGGTCCCGATGGCGCGATCGAGGTGCTGATATTCCCGGCCGCAATGAAGGGCACCGGCGAAGGCAGCCGTCCATGGGACCTGCAGCCGAACAGCTCGATGACGAATGCGACCGTCAGCAATGCCGTCAAGGCCGTCGACGGCCACACGATTACGCTCATCTATCAGGGTAAGGAGAAGATCATCTCGATTGCAGAGGGTACTCCGATCGTTACTTTTGCGCCGGCAACAAAGCACGATCTGAAGCCGGGTGCCGGCGTGATCGTCATGGCGGAAAAGGCAGCCGATGGCAGCATCTCGGCCGCGCAGGTCGCCGTCGGCATCAACGGCGTGATGCCGCCGATGTAAGATTTTCCGGGGTTTCGTTCTCACACAATTCCGGGGGCAAAACCGCTATACGGTTTTTGCTGCAATTGCCCTAGAGTGCCGGGACGGGGCTGCCTGGGCGCTCGATCCTGCAACGGAAGCTGCCGGTTCTTCGTCTGAATTCGAGGGCAGCGCCTGCAGATGCAGTGTGCGCGGGTGCAGCACTTCCAGATAGGTTTCCGAACGGCCGATATAGATCATGCCGGTGTCCGGCATGGTAGCGAGCAGCTTCGTCATCGTGCGCTGCCATTCCGGCTCCATGCCTTCGAGCACTTCGTCGAAGACGACCCAGCGCGGCTTGACGAGAAGCAGACGGGCAAAGCCGATCGCCTTCTGTTCATCGGCATCGAGAAGCTTGTCCCAACGCGCGCGGCTATCGAGGCGGGCGACCAGCGAATGCAAACCGGCAGCCTCAAGCGCGGCTTCGATGGCCGCCGTGTCATAGTCTTCGGGTTTTTCGGGAAATGCGATCGCCTCGCGCAGAGTTCCGCCCGGCACATAGGCGACCTGCGGGATGAACAGCATGTCGTCGATCGGCGGCAGACCCATCGTGCCGTGCCCCGAGGGCCAAAGGCCGGCCATGGCCCGGAAGAGCAGGCGGCGGTTCACGCTGTGATCGCCGTTTATCATGACCTTTTCTCCGGCCTTGATCGTCACGTCCGTCTCGCGCAGGCGGAAGCCGCCGCAATCTTCAATGTCCTCACCGAGCTTGGCAACAATCACCACATCCTTCAGCGTCAGCGTATCGGGCGTCGTTTCCTCATAGACAATGCCATCTTCGAACTTGAAGCCATCATCCATCTCCTGAAGCGCCTGGCGGAAGTCGGTCACACGCATCAGCGTGGCGCGCCATTCGGCAATCGGCCCGAAGTTGGCGACATACCAGCGCAGCGCCGTGTTGACTTGGTTGAAAGCGCCGACCGACATCATCAACTGGCCGAAGGTGAGTCCGCCGGAGAAGTATGCGGGCGCTGCAACGATGATCGGGATGACGATGACCAGCCAGCCATAACCCGCCGAGACCCAGGTCAGATTGGTATTGGCCATGGCAAGCCGCTTGATGACGGCAAGGACATTGCTGATATTTTCATTGATGCGTTTGCGCTCGTTCTCTTCGCCGTGCGCCACTGTTATTGCCGGCATATTTTCGTTCGCGTGCATCAGAGCGAAGCGCAGCTCTGCTTCCTGGGAGAAGCGATCTGCATTGAGCTTGACGAGCTTGCGGCCGACGACCTGGCTCAAGACCGACGCTGATGCGGCATAGAAGATTGCCGCCCAAACCATGTAGCCGGGAATTGTGAAGTTATAGCCACTGATACGAAAGATGAAGCCGCTTGAAAGCTCCCACAAAACGCCGATGAAGCTGACGAGAAGGATGGTCGACTGCAACAGACCGAGAGCAAGGTTGGTGGTGCTTTCGGCGAGGTTGCGGGAATCTTCATGCAGGCGCTGATCGGGATTGACGCCGATGATACCGATGGTGGAGAGCTTGAGGGCACGCTTGCGCTTGAACCACTGATCGACGAGATCGCGCGAGAGACCTTCGCGCATGTAGAGGGCCGTCATCTGGTTCAGCCATGCCTGCAGCACGTTGAGCAGCAACAGCGCGCCGGCGATCATCGCGAAGACTTCGAGCTGGCGGAAGAACTCGCCAAGATCACGACGCTCAAGGGAATCGTAGAAGGGGGCGTTCCATTCGTTGAGGATCACCTGTCCGTAGGCGGTCGCCAGGATGATGAGGACAAGCAGGATCGCAAGCCCCACGACCTTGCCGCGGACCTGCGAATTCCAGAATGCGGAGAACATCACTCCAAGCCGATATGTCAGGCTTAGATCATACCCTACGCGGTCCTGACCCTGGATACCCTTCCCCCCTTTTACGCTATTTGCCATTACAACTTTCCAAATCCGCCCATCGCACCATTAATAACATGGGGGCGTTACTGGTCCATCAACAGATTCCACCACCCATAAAGAAAGCGTGATGACTTGTGCAGCTGCCTCTATTGACAGTTGATTCGCGGCGCGACTGGCGCTATTTAAGACGCCTCGTGGTGATTTGGCCGGCCGGCTTGCAGCCACGTTAAATAAGTCGCTAAAGGGCCGCGTGCGGACCGGTAGCGATTCTTTCGCCGCCGGTTTTTTATTTTGATCGAGTTGACCGCAATGCCCATCAAGATCCCCGATACGCTGCCTGCCTTCGAAACCCTTGTGAACGAGGGTGTGCGGGTGATGACCGAAACGGTGGCGATCCGTCAGGATATCCGACCGCTGCAGATCGGGCTGCTCAACCTCATGCCGAACAAGATCAAGACCGAAGTGCAGATGGCGCGCCTGGTGGGCGCTTCGCCGCTGCAGGTGGAATTTTCGCTGGTCCGTGTCGGCAACCACAAGGCCAAGAATACGTCTGAAGAACACCTGCTCGCCTTCTACCAGACCTGGGAGGAAGTGAAGCACCGCAAGTTCGATGGCTTCATCATCACGGGCGCGCCGATCGAGACGCTGCCCTACGAAGACGTCACTTATTGGAAGGAAATGCAGCAGATTTTCGACTGGACGCAGACAAACGTTCATTCGACCATGAATGTCTGCTGGGGCGCGATGGCGGGGATTTATCACTTCCACGGCGTGCCGAAGTATGAACTGAAGGAAAAGGCTTTCGGCGTTTACCGGCACAATAATCTCAAGCCCTCCTCCGTTTATCTCAACGGTTTCTCCGACAATTTCGAGGTCCCGGTGTCGCGCTGGACCGAGGTTCGCCGGGCCGACATAGAGAAGGTCGACGGCCTCGAGATCCTTATGGAATCGAGCGAGATGGGCGTCTGCCTCGTCCACGAGCCGAAGGGCCGGCGGCTTTATATCTTTAATCACGTCGAATATGATTCCACGTCCCTTTCGGACGAATATTTCCGCGACGTGAATGCCGGCGTGCCGATCAAAATGCCGCACAACTACTTCCCGCATAACGATCCGGCGCTCGCGCCCCAGAACCGCTGGCGAAGCCACGCGCATCTGCTTTTCGGCAACTGGATCAACGAGATCTACCAGACAACGCCCTACGATATCGAAGAGATCGGCTAGGACATCTGAGCGTCGCCGGTCCTGTTTAGAAATGATGCCGTCGCATTTCTGCGACGGCATTTTGTTTTCCGGCCCTGCCCGGTTGCGGTTTGCGGCGAATGGGGGCAGGTTCCGGTTCCTGAATTCTAGGGATGGAGTGAGCGTCGATCATGGCGGATAAATTGGAACGGGAAGTTTTCGGACAGACGAAGGATGGAGAGGCCGTCCATCGCGTCGTCATCCGCGGAGGCGGACTGACGGTCAAGGTGTTGAGCTGGGGCGCGGTCATCCAGGATATCAGGCTCGAAGGGCATGATGCGCCGCTGGTACTCGGTTTCGAGGATTTCGCGAGCTACCTCGCTCATTCGCCTTTCTTCGGCGCGACGCCGGGACGCTGTGCCAACCGGATTGGCGACGGCAAGTTCAGGCTTGACGGCAAGGACTATCAGCTCGAACTGAACGAGAAGGGCGTCACGCATCTTCACGGCGGCAGCAATAATATCGGTACGCTCGTCTGGACGATCGTCGAGCACGAGACCGACCGTGTCGTACTGAAGATCGTCGATCCCGATGGCCGCGCCGGTTATCCCGGCAACTGCACGATCCAGGCGACCTACCGGGTGCATGGCAATGGCGAGCTATCCGTCAACTACGAGACGGTGACGGACCAGCCGACGATCGCCAATGTCTGCCAGCACTCCTATTTCAATCTCGATGGCCGGGAGGACGCGCTGGCGCATGACATCATGATCGCCGCCGACCACTACCTGCCGACGGATGAGAAGCAGATACCGACCGGCGAGATTCGCTCTGTCGAGGGCACCGCGTTCGATTTCCGCGCGATGGCGCCGATGAAGCGTTTCGCCGGGCAGGAGCAGGCGCTTTACGACCACAATTTCTGCTTTTCGAATGAGCGCACGGCCAAGCGCTCCGTCATACTTGCCCGCAGCCTGCATTCCGGCGTCTCGCTGGAAGTGCGTACGACTGAGCCAGGCGTACAGTTCTACGCCGGCTTCAAGCTCGCTGTGCCGGTGCCGGGTCTCGACGGCCGCAAATATGGCCCGTTCGCCGGCTTCTGCCTGGAAACGCAGATCTGGCCCGATGCTATCAATCACGCTGATTTTCCGAACGCGGTTCTGCGTCCAGGTGAGGTACTGCGGCAGGAAACGGATTACATCTTCATGAAGAACTGAGTTCAGCTATCCTGTCAGGATCGATGAAACCCTCGCAACGTATCGCGAGGGTTTTCTTTTTGTTGAAGCGAATCCGGCTTGCCGATTGGTTCTAAATAGGTTCTATTATGCGTCCATGGATAGAACCAGTCTGATAGCGGAACTGAATGGCCGTGGGCTGCGCGATGAGGCGGCAACGGGGCCGCTTTACAAGCGGCTGGCTGTTGCGCTCACGGGTCTCATTCAGGAGGGCCTCTTGAAGCCCGGAACAGCGCTGCCCGGCGAACGCGATCTGGCGGAGGCCCTGAAGCTTGGACGCGTGACGGTTCGGACAGCCTATCGCAATCTCATGACATCAGGGGCGCTGGAATCGCGCCACGGCAGCGGCACTTTCGTTTCCAGCAGGGTGGAGCGCATGGAGCAGTCGCTATGGCGGCTTTCCTCCTTCTCGGCGGACATGCGCTCACGCGGCCGCTCGCCGGCGGCGAAGATCCTGTCGCGTACCATCAACAATCCGTCTCCAGAAGAATCCTTCCTGCTCGGTCTCGGTGTCGATGAGCCTGTGCTCCGGCTCGACCGCCTTCGTCTGGCCGACGGGCTGCCCCTCGCCATCGAACGCGCCGTCGTGCCGGTCAAGTTTCTCGGCGAGGATGCCGGCGGCGAGGGCTCGCTGTATGACGCGCTTGCCCAGAGCGGCCACAAGCCGGTGCGCGCTATGCAGCGCCTGACCGCCGTCACGCTCGATCCCTCATCGGCGGCTATCCTCGACGTCAAGGCCGGTGCGCCGGCGCTTCTGATCGAACGCGTTTCACGCCTGGAAGACCAGCGTGTCGTTGAATACACCCGCTCGCATTATCGTGGTGACGCTTATGATTTCGTCGCCGAACTGAGAATTGGAGATGACCTATGAGTGAGAACCAGTCGTTGATGCTGCAGGAGGCGGGCCAATCGCCCGACGTGGTCGCTACCCTGCTCGAAAAGGAAAAGCCGGTCTTCGCAGAAATAGCCCGGCTGTTCTCGTCCGCCCGCCCGTCCGTTGTGACGACGGCTGCGCGCGGTTCGTCCGATCACGCCGCGACCTTCTTCAAATATCTGTTCGAGATCACCTGTGGCGTGCCGGTGGCTTCGATAGGCCCGTCTATCGCCTCAGTTTATAACGCGCCCCTGCATCTGAAGGGCGGCATCCATTTCACCGTTTCCCAGTCGGGCGCGAGCCCTGACATCGTGGCGCTGCAGGATGCGGCCAAGAAGGGCGGCGCAACGACGATTGCCGTGGTCAATGTCACAGACAGCCCCCTTGCGAAACAAGCCGATATCGTCCTCGGCCTCAATGCCGGCGCCGAAAAGAGCGTTGCAGCAACCAAGTCCTTCATTGCATCTGTCGCCGCCCTCACCGGCGTGACGGCTGCGATAGGCAGCAAGGCCGATCTGCAGGCGGCGCTCGAAAAACTGCCGGCCGCACTCGCTGCGACATCGGGCATCGATACGGCTGCTGCCGAGGAGGTTCTGTTCAACGCCGCCTCGCTCTATACCGGCGGCCGCGGCACCGCTTTCGCCATTGCTCTCGAAGCTGCGCTGAAGGCCAAGGAGACTGCCGGCCTCCATGCGGAAGCCTTCTCTCTTGCGGAACTGATGCACGGCCCGATGCGTCTGGTGCAGCCGGGCTTCCCGATCGTCGGCTTCGTGCCTGAAGATGCGGCCTTCGACAACAACGTGAAGGCACTCGACCGGCTTCAGAAGCTCGGCGCTACGACCGTGCCCTTCTCGACGAAGCCGCTTGCCGGCGTCAATCTGCAGGTTCCGACAACAGGCAATGGCCTTATCGATCCCCTGGTTTCGCTGCTCGTCTATTATCGACTGATCGAGTCCGTCACTCGCCGCAAGGGTTTCGATCCGGACAAGCCGGCAAATCTGCTCAAGGTGACGGAGACTGTCTGATGACGCGCAAGATCTTCACCGGCGCACGGATTTTCGACGGCGAGCGCTTTCATGACGAGCGGGCGCTGATCGTCAAGGGCGGACATGTCGAGGCAATCGTCGGCACGAATGATCTGCCCGACGGCGAGGTCGTAACTCTTGCCGGAGGTGTGCTGTCTGCCGGCTTCATCGATGCGCAGGTCAATGGCGGCGGTGGCCGCATGCTGAACGACGAGCCGTCACCGGACTCGATGTACATGATTGCCGACGGACATCGGCCGTACGGAACGACGGCGCTGCTGCCGACGCTGATTACCGATACGGCAGAAGCGACGGCTGCAGCGATCGAGGCGGCAAAGATTGCGGTGAAGACGAACCGCGGCGTCGCAGGCCTGCATCTCGAAGGTCCGCATCTGGCCCCGGCCCGCAAGGGCGCCCATCTCGCCGAGTTGATGCGTCCGGTCGAGGACAGGGATGTCAAATCCTTCATCGCCGCGCGCGAGGAAATCGGCACACTGCTCGTCACCATGGCGGCGGAGCAAGTGACGGTTTCTCAGGTGCGCGAACTCAGCGAAGCCGGCGTCATCGTCAGTATCGGCCATTCGGACTGCACGAGCGAGGCAGCCGAGGCGCGTTTCGATGCAGGTGCACGGGGTGTGACGCATCTTTTCAACGCCATGAGCCAGCTGGCGCACCGCGCGCCGGGCCTCGTTGGTGCGGCGATCGATCATCCGGCGGTCTGGTGCGGCATCATCGCCGACGGCCATCACGTCGATCCGAAGGCGTTGCGCACGGCGCTGCGTGCCAAGCGCGGCGAGGGCAAGCTTTTCTTTGTGACCGACGCCATGTCGCTGGTCGGCTCCGAGATGGATACGTTCACGCTGAACGGCCGCACCGTGCGGCGCGAAAGGGGCGGCTTCTGCTCCAAACTCGTGCTGTCGGATGGCACGCTGGCGGGTTCGGATGTCGATATGGCTTCGACGATCCGTTACGGCGTCACCTATCTGGAGCTGACGCTTGCCGAGGCACTGAGGATGGCGACGCTCTATCCGGCGCGCTTCCTGAAGTTTACTGATCGCGGCCACCTTTCGCCAGGCGCGCGCGCCGATCTCGTCCATTTCACCGATGCGATCGAAGTGACAGCGACCTGGCTGAACGGCGAAGCGGTGTGAAGGAGAGTGGCCGATGACTGACATTACGGACGCCTATTTCTCCAATCTCATCGGCCGGCTTGAGGAGCTGAAGCAGGCGCTTGCCGCACCGATGGCGCAGGCGGCCGCTGTAATCCTCGAGGCCGCCCGTGGCGACAAGCGCGTTTACGTCTTTGGCACCGGCCATTCGCATATGCTGGCGGAAGAAGTGCATTATCGGGCAGGCGGGCTTGCTTTCACGGTGCCCGTTCTCGTCGGCTCGGCCATGCTGCATGAGGGGGCGGTCATCAGCTCGGTCTATGAGCGCACGCAGGGTCTGGTGCGGCCGATGCTGGAGCGTTACGGCATGCAGCCGGGTGATGTCATCATAATCGCCTCCAATTCGGGCGTAAATGCTGCGCCGATCGAGGCGGCCGACTACGCGCGCGAGATTGGCGCAAAAGTCATCGCCATCACCTCGATCGCCTATTCGACGGCAATTGCCAATGACCGCCGGCGGCTTGCCGATGTGGCCGATGTGGTGCTTGATAACGGGCTGCCGCCGGGTGACGCCGTCCTTGATCTCGAGGGCACGGGTCTTCGTGTCGGTCCGGTGTCTACGGCCGTCGGGGTGACGGTCATCAACGCCATCTGCGCAGAAGTTGCTTCGCAGCTTTCGAAATCCGGTGACGCGCCCGTCTATCTCAGCGCCAACATGCCGGGTGCGGCCGAGATCAATCAGAAGCTGGTGAAGAAGTACCGGCCGCGTAATCCCCATCTCTGAGCAAATGGGCCGGCATGTTGCCGGCCGATTTTCCGTCTCGCCATCGGGCAAAATAAAAACGGCCCGAAGCGTGTGCTTCGGGCCGTTTGAACTCCGAAAACTGACGCAATCAGTCCTTGGCGCGCTCGACGTAGGAATTGTCTTCCGTTGCGATGACCACGCGGGTACCGGCATCGATATGCGGCGGGACCGACGTACGGATGCCGTTCGACAGCATTGCTGGCTTGTAGGAGGAGGAAGCCGTCTGACCCTTGACGACCGGTTCGGTCTCGACGATTTCGAGGGTGACGTGGCGGGGCAGTTCGAGCGCCAGCGGAACGCCTTCGTGGATCGACAGAATGCAGGTCATGCCTTCCTGAAGGTAGGCCTTCTGGTCACCCATGGTTTCGGCGCTGACGACCACCTGGTCGTAGGTGGCCGGGTTCATGAAGTGGAAGCCTTCGCCGTCTTCATAGAGGTACTGGAAGTTCACGTCTTCGACGAAAGCGCGCTCGACCTGCTCGGTCGTGCGCCAGCGTTCGGAAACCTTCACGCCATCGACGATGCGGCGCATGTCGACCTGTGTGACCGGCGTGCCCTTGCCTGGGTGGAAATTCTGTGCGGTGAGAACGACGTAGAGCTTGCCGTCGACATCGAGAACGTTGCCCTTGCGGACCGAAGAGGCGATGACCTTGACCATAAGACTTCCTTGTAAGTCGGCTTTCGGCGTCGTAGAGGACAGTCAGAATAGTCCTGAAGACGCAAAATGTTTTTTCTTCGGGGCGGCACTAACCTAAAATCGCGGAAATAGCCACCCCCAACACGGCTGAATCCGGCGAGGAACACGCTGAATGACCCTCACGAGCGCCAAAGCGTCTCCCTGGTGGACACCACCCGTGCATGCCGATCGCCGCCCGTTCCTCATCGGACGCAACGCGATCCAGGCGGCGCTGCGCGGCTACTTTGCGCGCGAGGATTTCATCGAGGTTGATACGGCCACACTGCAGGTCTCTCCGGGCAACGAGGCTCACCTGCATGCCTTTGCCACCCAGGCGCTGACGACGGACGGACAGGCCGCGCCCTTCTATCTGCACACATCGCCGGAATTTGCGTGCAAAAAGCTTTTGGCCGCCGGTGAACAACGCATTGCCTGCTTTGCGCATGTCTATCGCAACCGCGAGCGCGGGCCGCTGCACCATCCTGAGTTCACGATGCTCGAATGGTATCGGGCGGGCGAAAGCTATGAGAGCCTGATGATGGATTGCGTGCGCATGCTGGCGCTCGCTGCCGAGACGGTTAAGACCGAAATGCTCGTCTATCGCGGCGCTGAGTGCGATCCCTTCGCCGGGCCGGAGCGTATCAGCGTTGCAGAGGCGTTCGATCGCCATGCCGGCATCGATCTTCTGGCTTCGGTTTCCGCTGACGGCTCGACGGATGGCGCGCATCTCGCCGCCGAGATGCGGCGGGTCGGCATGCGCGTTGCCGATGACGATCATTGGGCTGATCTCTTCAGTCGGGTGCTGGTGGAAAAGGTCGAGCCGCATCTCGGCTTCGGCCGTGTTACCATTCTCGACGAATATCCTGTTTCTGAAGCGGCTCTCGCGCGGCCTTCGGCGCGCGATCCGCGGGTGGCGGAGCGCTTCGAGCTCTATGCCTGCGGGGTCGAGCTTGCCAACGGCTTTGGTGAACTGACCAATGCCGCAGAGCAGCGGCGGCGTTTTGAGATCGAGATGACCGAGAAAATGCGGGTCTATGGTGAGACCTATCCGCTCGACGAAGATTTTCTGGCGGCGCTGACGATCATGCCGGAAGCGAGCGGCATCGCGCTCGGCTTCGATCGGCTTGTGATGCTGGCGACGGGAGCGTCGCGGATCGATCAGGTGCTCTGGGCGCCTGTTGCGGAGTATGGCCGATGAATGTCATGCGTCCGATCAAAAGTGTCGACGATCTCGTCAGAACAGGCCTGATCGAGGAGGCTGAGCGACTGGCGCTCGATGAGGTTGCTGCACGCTATGCCGTTGCGATGACACCCGCCATGGCAAGGTTGATCGATCACACCGATCCGGCCGATCCGATTGCCCGGCAGTTCGTGCCCGATGCGGCGGAACTGGTGACCACGCCGGAGGAGCGGGCCGATCCCATCGGCGATCATGCGCATAGTCCGGTGGAAGGTATCGTGCATCGCTATCCGGATCGCGTGTTGCTGAAAGCTGTGCATGTCTGCCCGGTCTATTGCCGCTTCTGCTTCCGGCGCGAGATGGTGGGACCGCAGGGGCTCGGCACTCTCGAGCCGGCCGCGCTGGCTGCAGCCTTCGACTATATTCGCGGCCACAGCGAGATCTGGGAGGTGATCCTGACCGGTGGCGATCCGCTGGTGCTTTCACCACGTCGTCTCGGCGACATTCTAAGCGAGCTTGCGGCAATCCAGCATGTGAAAATTGTGCGATTCCACACACGGGTGCCGGTTGTCGACCCGCAGAAGATCGATGCGGAACTGATCGCGGCACTGAAGGCGAGCGGCAAGACAGTTTATGTCGCGCTCCACGCCAATCATCCTCGTGAGCTGACGGCGGAAGCGCGCGCCGCCTGTGCCCGCCTGGTGGATGCCGGCGTCGTCATGGTCAGCCAGTCGGTGCTTCTGAAAGGTGTCAACGATGATCCCGATGTTCTGGCGGAACTGATGCGAGCCTTCGTCGAGGCACGCGTGAAGCCCTATTATCTCCACCATCCGGATCTTGCGCCCGGCACCAGTCATTTCCGGCTGTCGATAGAGGAGGGGCAGAAGATCGTCTCGTCGCTTCGCGGCCGTATCTCCGGCCTTTGCCAGCCCACCTATATCCTCGATATTCCGGGCGGCTACGGCAAGGCCGCGATCGGCGAAACCGCCGCGCAAGCGACCGGCGAAGGTTGTTATTCGATTTCGGATTATCGTGGCAACGAGCATTCCTATCCGCCCGCAGATTAGCGTACCAGCAGGCTCCTGGCGTACCATTTCTGCACTTCGCACGACTCGAGCGACTTGCTGCCGGTTTTCTCGGGCTATATCAAACTATTGATAGAAATGAAGTATTAGGCCTCAGCTAAGCATGATCCGTAAAATGCAAAGTATGAGTCTTAGTCATATTTAACTAATTATATTAGCGGAATGTTCTGTTTTCCGTACTAAAAGCACTCCATGAAAAGGCGATGAATGCCGGTTCAGGATCATGAAAATCTGGAGTGAATGGGATGAACAAGACAATCCGCGACCTCGTAGCCAAGTTCGGTAAGCTTCCTGTGTCCGTTGATCAGGTTGCCGACGATGCGGATCTCTACGCCGCGGGTCTGACGTCCTTCGCTTCCGTGCAACTCATGCTCGGCATCGAAGAGGCCTTCGACATCGAGTTTCCCGATAATCTCCTGAACCGCAAGTCCTTCGCGAGCATCTCGGCGATCGCCAACACGGTCGATCTCATCCGGGATGGCCGAAAGGTCGCCTGATGAATTTCCCGGTCAAGATCACGGAAGACAGCTTGGTCGCAAGGGCTGCCCGCGTCTCCGAAATTGCGGCGAGACATGCGGATGCCGTCGATTTCGAAGGCCGGTTCCCGCAGGAAGCCGTCAACGCGATGAAGGCCGAGCGGCTGCTCGGTATCCAGATCCCCCGCCATCTTGGTGGCGAGGCTGCTTCCACGACCGATATTGCCGAATTGTGCTCGATGCTCGGCCAGGCCTGCGCGGCAAGCGCGATGGTCTTTGCCATGCACCATATCAAGCTTTCGAGTCTCGTCGAACACGGCGTCGACAGCGAATGGCATAGCGCCTTCATGCGCCGTATCGCTGCCGAACAGCTTCTGATCGCTTCCGCCACCACCGAAGGTGGGATCGGGGGCAATCTGCGCAACAGCATCTGCGCGATCGAAATCGATGGCGATATCTGCAGGCTGCAAAAGGATGCGACCGTCATTTCCTATGGCTCGCATGCCGATGCCATTCTCATCACTTCGCGCAGCCATCCGCAAGCCGCCTCTTCCGATCAGGTCCTGACCGCATTCCTGAAAGATCAGTACACGCTCGAAAAGACGCATGCCTGGAACACGCTCGGCATGCGCGGGACCTGCTCCGACGGCTTTCTGTTCAAGGGTGAAGCACCGGCCGCACAGATCCTGCCGAAGCCATTCGCTGAGATTGCCGCGCAGTCGATGCTTGCCTCTTCGCATCTGCTCTGGAGCGGCGTGTGGTACGGCATCGCGGTTGACGCCGTTTCCCGCGCACAGGCTTTCGTGCGCGCCGCTGCCCGCAAGTCTCCCGATGCTACCCCGCCCGGCGCCCTTCGCCTCGCTGAGGTTTCCAACCTCCTGCAGATGGTGAAGTCGAATGTCGTTGCCGGCCTCAAGGCCTATGAGGACGCCAAGGCTGACGGCGACAAGCTTTCCTCAATGGGCTTTGCCGTGGCGATGAACAATGTGAAGATCGCCTCGTCTGAGACGATCCTGGAAATCGTCAATCATGCCATGCTGATCTGCGGCATCATGGGCTACAAGAACGGTACCCCCTTCAGCCTCGGACGCCATCTGCGCGATGCCCATTCCGCACAGCTCATGATCTCGAACGACCGCATCCTCGGCAATACGTCGAGCATGCTCCTTGTCCATAAGCAGGACACTAGCCTACTGGGGTAAAGCCATGGATATGCAGACTTCGTTTCTGGACCGGCTCTTCGAGTCCGGCCTGCTGATCGATACCGGCGTTGACGGTCTTTACGGACGCAGCGGCCAGTTCGAAGACGTCATCGCCGCTTTTGAACGGCTGATCGACAGGTTCGGTGGCGCCGATGGCGCCGAAGCGATGCGCTTTCCGCCCGGCATGAACCGTGCGCTCTTCGAAAAGAGCGGCTATATGAAGAGCTTCCCGCAGCTCGCCGGCACGGTGCACAGCTTCTGCGGCAGCGAGCTCGACCATATGAGCCTGCTGCAATGCATGGAAGTCGGCGAGGACTGGACCAAGGATCAGAAGGCAACCGATATCGTTCTGACGCCGGCTGCCTGCTACCCGCTTTATCCGACAGTTGCCAAACGCGGCAACCTGCCGGCCAAGGGCGGCCTCTTCGATCTGCAGTCCTACTGCTTCCGCCATGAGCCCTCCAAGGATCCGGCGCGCCAGCAGCTGTTCCGCATGCGCGAATATGTCTGCATGGGCACCGAGCAGCATGTGACCGATTTCCGTCAGAGCTGGATGGACCGCGGCGTCGAAATGATGAAGCAGGTCGGTCTCGACGTGACGATCGATGTTGCCAACGACCCGTTCTTCGGCCGTGCCGGCAAGATGATGGTCAACAACCAGCGCGACCAGAACCTGAAGTTCGAGCTCTTGATCCCGATCACCTCGTCGGCAAACCCGACGGCCTGCATGAGCTTCAACTACCATCAGGACTCTTTCGGCGTGAAATGGGGCCTGAACCTCGAGGACGGCAGCGTGGCCCATACCGCCTGCGTCGGCTTCGGCCTCGAGCGAATCGCGCTCGCGCTCTTCCATCACCACGGCCTCGACGTTAAGGAATGGCCTGATAGCGTGCGGAAAGTCCTGTGGGGCTGAGCGGTTCCATGACCTCGGTTTTTGCGGGTATCGATCCCGATACCTACAAGCCGCATGCGCTGCATTCCGGCGAGCGCATGTGGCCGGAGACCAATTGCTATATCGATCTCTGGATTGAGGTGCTCTCGACTTTCGGCGTCGCACCCGAAGCGATGCTCGGCTTTACGCTGACGCAGGATTTCGAGGGCGACCAGTTCACCTTCTTCAAGATGCCGCTGGAAGATCTCGAAGCGCTCTATGGCATCCGCACTACCGAGCTTGCGATCTACGACCGCGTCGAGCGGCATGTCGAGGTGCAGATCGCCCGCGGGCGGCTCTGCCTGATCGAGATGGATTCCTTCTTTATGCCGGATACGCGCGGCACCGCCTACCGGCAGGAGCACGGCAAGACCACAGTGGCGATCAACCGGCTGGACTTTGCCGGCAAGCGCGTCGACTATTTCCACAATGCCGGTTATTTCCGCATCGAGGGCGAGGATTTCGACGGGCTGTTTCAATCCCATCTGACGGATGAAGATGCGCCGTTCCTGCCCTATACGGAATTCGCCAAGTTCCCGGAACGCCCGGTCGGTGAGGCGCATCTGCGCGAAGTTTCCCGCCGGCTCCTTGGCTTTCATTTCGCCCGCAGGCCGGGTGCCAATCCGATCCGCGCCTTTGCGGAAGTCTTCCCGCTGCAGGTCGAAGGGGTGGCCGACCGGCCGTTTGGCTTCTTCCACAAGTATGCCTTCAACACGCTCAGACAGGTGGGTGCGAATTTCGAACTCGCGGCCGATCATCTGGCCTGGCTTTCAGCCGACGAGTTCGGCGTCGCGATCGAGGAAGCACGCCGGATCTCGGAGGTGGCGAAGTCTGTTCAGTTCCAGCTGGCGCGTGCTGTCACCCGCCGCAAGTTCGAGCCGTTGAAAGCGGCTCTTGATCCGGCTGCCGATGCATGGGATTCGATGATGGCATCGCTCGCGGAGCGAGCCTGAAGCCGGAGATCAGACATGCGGGGGCGGTTGGCAAGCATAGGGGCTGAGGAAAGCCTGCTTTCCGAAGGCTGGAATCTGGTTCTGACCGAGCCTGACGCCTGCGCGACACCCCACGATATCCATCTTTCGGCGCAGTTCATTCCCGCACCTGTTCCGGGCACTGTCGCAGCGGCGCTCGAAAAAGCAGGGCTGTTCGACCGGGAAAATCCACAGCCGCTGAACACCAAGGATGCCTGGTATCTGACCCGCCTCTTCGATGCGGAGCCAGGCGAGGCGCTTCTGCGTTTTCAAGGGCTGGCGACGATCTGCCATGTTTTTCTGAACGGCGTTGAGATCCTTTTCTCCGAGAGCATGTTCACCGCTCATGAGATACCGGTGACGCTCGCGGGCGGCGATGAACTGGCGCTCTGCTTTCGGGCCCTCGCTCCCCGCCTTGGCGAACCCGGACCGCGAGCCCGCTGGCGCCCGCAGATGATCACGCCGCAAGGGCTGAAGAATATCCGCACGACGCTGCTTGGACATATGCCCGGCTGGTGCCCTGAAATCCATGCCGTCGGGCCGTGGCGGCCGATCTCGCTCGTGCGCCGGGGCGTTGCCTCGGTCGACAATGTCACGGTGCGTGCTGTTCTGGAGGAAAGCGGGGCGGGACGGCTCAGCGTTTCTCTTCATGCCGATGGCGAAGAGCCCGTTATGCTTCTGCGCTGCGCCGGTATCGAGCAGGGTTTCGAGAAGATCGGCGACAGGCATTATTCGGTAATCCTCAAGCTGCCCGAGGTCGAGGCCTGGTGGCCACATACGCATGGCGCGTCGCATCTCTACGATGTGACGCTGGTTCTTGACGGCGAGGAACATTCGCTCGGCAAGGCAGGATTTCGGCGTGTCGAGGTTGACCACGGCGCTGACGGCAGTGATTTCACGCTTTGCGTCAATGGCGAACGGGTCTTCTGCCGTGGCGCGGTCTGGACGACAGCCGACATCGCGCGACTGCCGGGGGAGCGGGCTGACTACGAGCCGTTCCTGCGGCTTGCTGCCGAGGCCGGCATGAACATGATCCGCATCGGGGGAACCATGGCGTATGAAACGCCGGAATTCTTCGCGCTCTGCGACGAACTTGGGCTGATGGTCTGGCAGGACTTCATGTTCGCCAATTTCGACTATCCGAAGAACGACAAGACCTTTATCGGCCATGTGCATGCCGAGGTGGAGGAATTCCTGCACGGCGTACAGCTTTCGCCGTCGCTCGCCGTGCTCTGCGGCGGCAGCGAAATCCACCAGCAGGCGGCGATGTTCGGCCTGCCCTCGGATTTCTGGAGCGGGCCGATCACCGACGAGATCATCCCGGCGATCTGCCAGCGCATGCGGCCTGACGTCCCTTACGTGCCGAATTCGCCCCACGGCGGGGCGATGCCCTTTTCGCCCAACGCTGGCGTCACGCATTATTACGGCGTCGGTGCCTATATGCGGCCGCTCGAGGATGCGCGCCGCGCCGAGGTACGCTTTGCGGCGGAAAGCCTCGCCTTCGCACATGTACCGCAGCAAAGGACCCTACAGCGGCATCTCGACGTGCCTTCAGTTCACAGTCCGCTCTGGAAAGAGCGGGTGCCGCGCGACCGCGGTGCTTCCTGGGATTTCGAGGATGTCAGGGACTTTTATCTCGGACTTCTCTATGACGTCGACCCCGCCAAGCTCCGCCGTGAAGACCCCGAACGTTATCTCGACTTGTCGCGCGCTGTTACGGGTGAAGTGCTGGAGGAAACCTTTGCCGAATGGCGGCGCAAGGGGTCGACCTGCAATGGGGCGCTCGTCTGGACCTTGCAGGATCTGTTGCCAGGTCCCGGCTGGGGCGTGATCGATTCCGCCGGCGAGCCCAAACCTGTCTGGCATGCGATGCGCCGCGCCTTCCGTCCTGTGCAGGCAGTTTTTACGGACGAGGGGACGAATGGCCTCCATGTCCATGTCATCAACGAGACCGACAAAGTGGTGGCTCTCGAACTCGATGTCGCCTGCCTCCGCGAGGGGCGCCAGCAGGTCGCGAGCGGCAGCAAGGCCTTCAATCTCGACCCGAGAAGCGTGGAGCGTATCGCTTGCACCGATCTCTTCGGCGGCTTCTTTGATGCGGCCTATGCCTTCCGTTTCGGTGCGCCATCGCATGACGTCAGCGTTGCCTGGCTGCGGTCGACGATGGACGGCGCGCTGTTGGCGCAGGCTTTCCATTTCCCGCGCGGCCGAGCCAGAGCCTTCCACGACGCGACGATCGAGGCGTCCTTCATCCGTGAGGGCGATGGTTGGTTCATCACGCTTGCGGCCGACAGGCTGGCTCAATCCGTGCATATCGATGTCGAAGGCTACCGGGCTGAAGAGGACTGGTTCCATCTGGCACCAGGTCCTGCCAAGCGAGTGAAGCTCATCGCTGCTGCGGGCATTGATGGCGATGCGTTGCCGGCGGGCGAAATCAGGAGCGTCGGCGCCTTGCGCCGTTTCGCGCTTTAAGGACCAGGGAGCGGTCATGACGATCAGGGTGCAGGCGGAAGAGGCTTTGCGGGGCGTTTATCGAAGCGTGCGCGGGCATCTGCTGCAGCGGCTGATTGTCAAATCACGGCTTGCCTTCAATCCGCGCCGACCGGTCGAGATTGTCGGTTATCTGTCGATGGCAGCAGGTGTGGGCGAATCGGCGCGGCTTTGCGCTGCCGCGCTTTCGCAGGCAGGCCGTGAGATCATGCTTGCGGATGTCAGCACACATCCGGACGAAGGCAAGCTGGTCGAATGGGCGTCAGAGCAAATGTCCGGCGGCCAGCCGGGAAGCCGCATATGGCATCTCAATCCGCCCATGCTGCCGCGCGCGATCCTGAAGAAAGGTCTCGGCAATTTCACCCGTGCCTTCAATATCGGTTACTGGGCATGGGAGCTGGAAGTAGTGCCAGCGGAATGGCGCAATGCCATGCACTATATGAACGCCGTCTTCGTTCCCTCGGAATTCGCCAGGAGGGCAATCGCACCACATACGACTGCACCTGTCATTGTCGTGCCGCACCCGGTGACCGAGCGGCCGGCGGCTGACGGTATCCGGCAGAAATTCGGAATTGCCGAGGATGCTTTCCTCGTATCGTTCGTCTTCAGCGCCGGTTCCTCGATCAACCGCAAGAACCCGCAGGCGGCGATCGAGGCCTTCAGGCTCTTCAGCGCCGAATGCCCCCATGCCTTCCTGCTGATGAAGGCGAGCGGCAATCCGGTCCGGGACGAGGCACTTCGCGCGCTCATGCAGTCCGTGGAAGGCGACCGCAACATCAGGATCGTTACCGATAATCTGGCGAGTTCGGAGATAAACGGCATCATTCGCGATTCCAATGCCTATCTTTCGCTGCATCGTTCGGAGGGTTTCGGCCTGACGGTGGCTGAAGCCATCATGCATCGCACGCCCGTCGTTTCGACAGAATGGTCGGGCACGGCTGACTTCTGCGATCCCGACAATACCTGGCTGGTCGAGCCGTCGCTTATTCCTGTCGTCGATAGCCATCCGGAATTTGCTGATCTCACGAATGCCGTCTGGGCCGATCCTTCACCCGCGACCGCGGCGGCGCATTTGAAGAGCATTTATTCCGATCCCGAGGCTGCGAAGCAGAAAGCAGAGGCGGCGCGGGCCTATCTCGTGCGTCATCTCGCCGAGCACAGCTACGACAAGGCGCTTTCACGGCTTTCTGCGATGCAGGCGAGCTAAGCTGAGCGCTTTACTCCCCTTTATTTTAACATTTCCAATTTAGAGATGACTTGTTTTCGGCCGCGCTGCGGTTTCTGGCGGATGGACGGATGTCGAAGGGCATTATTGCAAATTCGGTGATGAATGCGGCGGCGGGTATGCTGCTTCTGGTGACGGGGTTCGCGTCCTCGATCATAACTGCACGCCTGCTCGGCCCCGAGGCCAACGGTATCGTCGCCTTTTCACTCTGGCTCGTCGTCACAGGGGCCTCGATTGCTGAGCTCGGCTCCAGCATCACGCTTCTGAAGACACTGCCGCAGCTTTCGGCGCAGGGCTACAGCTTCGAGCAACGCAGAGGATTTGCCTCGATCCTCGTCACCTTCATGGTCTGCTCCACGTTGGTGCTACTGGGGCTTTATGCTCTGTTCTTCCTGACATCGGAGGAAATGCATTGGGCCGACACCGCACCGTCGGTGGCGCTTGTGACAGGCATCCTCTTCTTCGTCCAGGCGATCGGCTCTTTCGTTAAATTTTACCTCATTGGCGAAAAGCGGCTCGGCACGTTCTTCCAGCTGACGCTGATCGTCTCGGTTTTCCAGCTTGTGGGCGTCGCGGTCGGTGCCGTCTTTTACGGTGTGCAGGGCGTGCTTGTCGGCTATGCGCTCGGCCAGCTCGTGCTTTTCGTCGCTACCTTGCCGATCCTCTTTGCTCGTCGTGACCGCTGCGGTGTCTCGCTCAAATATCTGGCGTCGTCGTCGGTCATCCTGTCGATGCAATTCATCATCGATTCGATCTTCCTAAACCGTATCGAACTGCTTTTCCTGCAGCAGTTCTGGTCGGTGGAAATGGTCGGCTTCTACGCTGCCGGCCTGTCGATCGCCAATATCGCGCTGCAGCTTCCGATCCAGATGAGCGGTAGCCTGCTCCCCTATTATTCGGAACGACGGCACACCAGCGCCGACTCGAAGTTCCCGGTCGACGCCTTTGCCGCTGTCATCCGCAGCATGGCCTATATCGTGCTGCCTATGAGTCTGGGGCTTGCCGCGATCTCTACCGAACTTGTGCATGTCGTCTTCGGCGAAGCCTTCGACCGAAGCGGTGGAGTGGTCGCTCTGCTTGCGCTTGTCGCGCCTGCCTACACTCTCATGCAGGTTCTCAGCCTGTACCTGCTCTCAATCGACAAAGCCAATGTACGGTTGAAAATCAGTGTGATAGGTGGCCTTCTTATGGTAGTAGGTTGTTTACTCATCGTACCTAGTCTGGCCGCCGAGGGTGCCGCGCTTGTGCGCATAGCCGTATTCGTTGCGATGTCGGTAATGATGGTCAGACAAACGGGATTCGGAACGCAGCTTTCGGGTCTTTATCTCAGCCTTACGAAGATTACTCTCGCGGCGGTATTTTGCGCCTGCGGTGCGATTACTGCACTTGAGCTCGTCCAGGGGCTTGTCGGCCTTGTCGCGGCGATCATCGCTGGTACATTTGCGTATTTTGCTGCGTTGAAAGTCCTCCGTGCCGTTCCTGCCGAAGATATCCAGGTGCTGCGCTCGATCCTCGACAAGATGCCCGCATTGCTGCAGGGACCGGCAAGACGCGCGGTCAGTTTCATCACTGCGCCGACCCCAGAAGGAGAAGAGAAGAAGCCTGATAACGAAGAGTTCTCGCGTGAACCGGCGGAAGGCGCCGGCCGCTCCGCTGCTCTTCCCGTTGTCTTTGATGGCACGATTGGTCTTTTCATGCCGGAAAAGGCTGACGTTGCAAAACGCTCGGCTGCTGTCCTGTTCGTCAGCCCCTGGGGTTTCGAGGAAATGTGCACGCGGAAATTCTATCGCGTCGCGGCGGAGCATTTCTCCGACGTTGGCGTGCCGAGCCTGCGTTTCGACTACACGGGTACGGGTGATGCGCTCGATTTTGGCGATCAGACACCCAGTCTGGAAATCTGGAAGAATTCCATCCGCGCAGCCGCTGCAAAATTGAAGACGCTCAGCGGTTGCTCGCAGATTATTCTTGTCGGCCAGGGTCTCGGCGGCACGCTTGCTCATCTCACCGGCCACACGATCGAGGGCGTCGACAGTATCGTGCTGCTTGCGCCTGTCCTCAGCGGCAGGGGGCATCTGCGTGAAATCAATATGTGGTCGCGGATCATCCATGCCGACCTCGGTCTCGGCAAGGAGCATGCACCAAGCGCCCAGGTTCAGATCGCCGGCCTGACCCTGCCAGACGCGATTGCTGCGGAAATCGGCAAGCTCAATATCAGTTCACCGCAGGAGCTTTCGGCGCCGAATTACCTGATCCTCGAACGCCCGGTTCGGGTTGATGATATGGCCTTCGCTGACTCCCTGAAGGCACTTGGCGGTAACGTCGAGCAGCGGGTTTTCGAAGGCTATGACGAGCTGGTCACGAACCCGCTCTTTGCCAAGACGCCGATGGCAGTCATCAAGCTGCTTGCCGAATGGCTTGTCGAGACAACCGCGCCTGCTGGGTCCGTCGGTCACTCTTCGCAGGAGGTCGAAAACCGGCCGCTCGCAGGTGACGGTTTTGAGGAGATTCCGGTTCGTTTCGGCGCGTTCCAGCATCTGATCGGCGTCGTCAGCCGGCCTCAAGGCGAGATCAAGGGTAACGCCGTGCTCTTCATGTCGACGGCCTATGACCGGCATGCCGGCTGGGGCCGGACGACTGTCGATATGGCGCGCGAGCTCGCTCGCCAGGGCGTCGTTTCGCTGCGCTTCGATTCCGCCAACGTCGGCGACAGCGTCCCCCGCCCGGATGCGCCGGAACAGGTTCTCTATTCCGCGACACAGACGGAAGACGCGCTCGCCTCGCTGGATCTTTTGGAAAGCTTCGTTGCCGGACCGATCATGGTCGCGGGTCGCTGCAGCGGCGGTTATGTAGCCCTGCGCGCCGGCATCGAGGATGAGCGGCTGAAGGCGATCGTTTCCATCAATCCCTTCGTCTACTACTGGGATCCCGAGATGCCGGTGCGACGCGAACATGTCGTCTCAGTTCCGCGCAGCGTCGACGATTACGGTCAGCGGATGATGCGGCTCGACACGGTCAAGCGGCTGTTGCGCGGCGAGGTCGATGTCTTTGCGGCCCTGCAGAACATCTTCATCGCGATCGGTCGCCGGCTTTCGCCGCGCATCGCGCCGCTCGTGGAACTCATTCCGGGCCGCCGTCATATCGCACGCCAGGTGCGTCAGTCTTTTGCGGCACTCGGCAAACGCAAGGTGCCGCTGACGCTGATCTACAGCGAAGGCGATGTCGGTCTCGACCACATGTATTTCCACTTCGGCCCGCGCGGCCACAAGTTTGCCAAGCACCCGAATGTGCGGTTGGTGATGCTGCAGGATGCCGATCACAATCTGACGCCGCCGGAATCGCGCAAGCTGGTGCTGGAGGAGATCGTCCGGCTGGCGAAAGCCTGAGAATTTCCTGATCTTTTAAGTGGCAATGCCGATTGAGCGGTAGAGGTCCATATACCGTTCCGCAACGGCATCCCACGAATAGGCATGGGCGGCTTGCATGAGGCTCTTCCGTAAGGACGAACCCTCGACGGTGACGTTGCGATAGGCTTTCTCGACCGCATCCGCCGCCAGTTCCGGCTTCGTGAAGTCGGCGAGGATGATTTCCTCATGCCGCCGGGCGAGCGCGCGATAGGCCTCGTTGGTGTTGAGGACCGGTTGCAGGCCAGCGCTCATCGCTTCCAGCGCAACGATTCCGAAACCTTCATATTCCGATGCCGAAGCCATGAGTGATGCCTTGGCAATGATGCCGCGGATCGCGTGATTGTCCGGCGAAACGGTCAGGGTTACGGATGCTTGCAACGATCTTGCGGCAATCTCCCGCCTGACGTCAGCGGCATCAAGATCGGATTCGGCGCCGATAATGTCGAGATGCCAGTCGGCATGACGTTTTAGGAGTGCGGCCATCGCGTCCAGCAGAAGATCGAGCCGTTTGTTTACGGAGAAGCGGCCGATCGTGACGATGCGCCGCTCGGGCGTGCGCGAGGCGGCATCGGCGAATTTGCCGATATCGGCACCATTCTCGATGGTCATGCCATCGGGGACGATCTGGACGAACTGGCTGAGATCCGACGCGCTGCAGCAGACGACGCGTCGATAGGCGATCGCCGAGAGCCGCGTCAGCGTTCTGAACCAGACTTTCTTGATGACAAGGAATTTCTTCGTGTGAAAGAAACCGCCGTGGGTCGTGACAACCATGGGCTTGCGGTGCAGGAATCTGCCCCAGGCGAGGGCATCGAAGAAGAAGTCGATTGCATGGACATGGATGAGATCGGCATCGCCGATATGGCGGAAGACCTGTGGTGCTATCGGATAGCGGCTGCTGCCGGACCAGGGGATGCGGACAACCTCGATGCCGTCGATGGTTTCGCGCGCCGGAAGCTTGTCGTCAGGAGCGGTAAAGAGCGAATCGAGCGTGACGACACGGACGCGGTATCCGCGTTTCAGGGTCTGGCGGGCGAGATTGGCGACCACATCCTCAAGGCCGCCGCGGTTGGGCAGAAACTGCCGTACGACGTGCACGATGAGGGGCGCAGCTTTCGGCTGCGGGCTGTTCTCGACGGTCTCTACCACGGAGAGGGACATTTCCCACCTGTTCTCTATGGGAATGACCAGCCATACCGAGCCTTAAGGTGCGGTATATGAGGAAGTGATCCTTCCGGCTTTATTGGTGGGATGGTTAATCGCTTCAGAATGCCTTGAAGGTCAATGTCGTCAGCGAGCGAACGATGCCGGGGATGTTGGCAATGTTGTCGTTGATGAACTTGCCGATATCCTGACCTTCCTCGATGTAGACCTTGAGCAGCAGGTCGTAGTTGCCTGATGTCGAATAGAGCTCCGAGACCAGCTCGGTCTTGTAGATGGCGTCGGCAACCTCGTAGGTCTTGCCGGGCGCGCACTGGAGCTGGACGAAAATCGGCTTCATGGGAATTTCCTGCATCGAATTCTGATGGCGCGCATAATGGTCGAAAGCGTGGCTGCGATGCAAGCCTTCCTTACGTGTCTGAACCTGAACAGGCTTCGGCGACGATCCAATCACGGAAAGCGGCAAGCGGGGCGTAATCGGCACGTTCCGGCGGAAAGGCGAGATAATAACGCTCGCGGCTCTCCATCTCGCGGTCGACGGCTGCGACCAGATCGCCGCGCTTCAGCTCTTCCTGGATGAGGAAAGTCGGCAGCAGGGCGACACCGAGGCCGGCGATCGCCGCCTGTGCTGCCGTCGCAAACTGGTCGAACAGCATGCCGTGGACGCTTTCGAAGGTGACGCCGTTATCGGCAAACCAGCGCTCCCAGGCATCAGGCCGCGTCGTCAGATGCAAAAGGGGCATCGTCAGCAGGTCTTCCGCGCGGGAGATCGCATTGCGTTTGAGGAAATTCGGGCTGCAGGCAGGAAGCGTGCGTTCCGACATCAGAAGGGTGAGTTCCGCGCCTGGCCAGTGGGGATGACCGAAGTGGATGGCGGCATCAATGGAATCGAGCCGGAAATCGAAGGAGGAAAGCCGGGTCACGAGATTGATCGTGACGCCCGGATTGCCGGCAAGGAAGCGGCCGAGGCGCGGCGCCAGCCAACGGGTGCCGAAGGTCGGCAGAATGGCGAGGTTCAAAGTACCGCCATGCGGATTAGCACGCAGGTTCAGCGAGGCGCTGGAGATACGGCGGAGTGCCTCGCGGATCTCCCGCGCGTAAGCGTCTCCGGCAAGAGTAAGTCGCACCGTCTGGCGCTCGCGCAGGAAAAGCTCGACGCCGAGTTGCTCCTCCAGCGCCTTGATCTGGCGGCTGACGGCGCTCTGCGTCAGGTCGAGTTCGCGTGCTGCTGCCGTTACGCTGCCGGTTCGCGCCACTGCCTCGAAGGCGGCGAGATGCGAAATCGACGGCAAAAAACGTCTTGCTGAAAGCATGATCATTCCATCTCAGAATGAACTATTTCCGAAACGTCGATATTCACGGCTTGATAGCCCTTGTAAAGAACTTCATCCTGCAAAATCGGAATGAACGCGGAGTTTCCTCATGCCCGGCGCTTTCGTCTCCACGGATCGCATCCGTTCGCTTTTCACCGAAGCCATGTCGCAGATGTACCGGACGGAGGTGCCGCAATACGGGGCGCTGATCGAACTTGTGGGGGAGGTCAACGCCGAAGTCCTCGCGAAAGACCAGGAACTCAGCGAGCGGCTTCGGCATGCAGGTGAGCTCGAGCGCATCGATGTCGAGCGCCACGGTGCGATCCGTCTCGGAACGGCTGAGGAACTCTTCACAATCCGACGGCTCTTTGCCGTCATGGGTATGCAGTCGGTCGGTTATTACGATCTTTCGGTCGCCGGTGTTCCCGTGCATTCTACCTGCTTCAGGCCTGTCGAAGAAAAGGCGCTGAACATCAATCCGTTCCGTGTCTTTACTTCTCTGTTGCGGCTGGAATTGATCGAAGACGAAGAGTTGCGCGCTGAAGCCGCGGCAATCCTCGCCAGACGGCGCGTCTACACACCGCGTGCCATCGCCCTCATCGAACAGAATGAGAAGGCCGGCGGTCTGACGGAAGCGGAAGCCGCAGAATTTGTTGCCGAGGCCCTGGAAACCTTCCGCTGGCACGGCGAGGCGACGGTCAGCGCCGAGACCTACAAACGTCTGCATGATGCGCATCGCCTCATTGCCGATGTCGTCAGTTTCAAGGGGCCGCATATCAACCATCTGACGCCGCGCACCCTCGATATTGATGAGGTGCAGCGGCGCATGCCAGAGCGCGGCATCACGCCCAAGGCCGTCATCGAAGGCCCGCCGCGACGCAATTGCGATATCCTGCTGCGGCAGACGAGCTTCAAGGCTCTGGAAGAGCCGATTGCTTTTACCGGCGAGGCCGGGACGAGATCAGGCACGCACACGGCGCGCTTCGGCGAGATCGAACAGCGCGGCGTGGCGCTGACGGCGAAGGGCCGGGCACTCTATGATCGGCTGCTTGCCTCGGTACGAGGCGAAGTGCAGGTCGGTGCATCCGGCGCCAAGGCCGGCGACTACGATGCCGAACTTGCCGAGCGTTTTAAAGCGCTGCCGGACAGCTGGGACGAGTTGCGGCGCGGCCGACTTGCCTTCTTCCACTATTCGGCGACGCCCGAAGGTATTGCGGCCAGGGGAGAACTACCCTCCGATCTGGACGCGTTGATCGCCAAGGGCTATTTGCGGTTCGATCCTATTATCTACGAGGATTTCCTGCCGGTCAGCGCGGCCGGTATCTTTCAGTCGAACCTCGGTACGGATCAGCAGCAGAATTATGCGACACGCTCGAATCGGGATGTCTTCGAAGAGGCGCTCGGCGCAGATGTACAGGACGAGCTCGCGCTTTACGACGAGCGGCAGGCCGCCTCGCTCGACATGGCCATGGAAAAGCTCGGCCTTTCCGGCCTGAAGTTGAAGACGGTCGCCTGACAATCCGCCGCTTCCGCAGAGGCGGGAGCGGCGCTAGAGTACCGATTTCGATCCAGACTGGACTGTCCGATGCTCAATGATCCGCGCTCCCACGGCCTGTGGGAAAAGACTGCTCCCCAGCCGCCCGTCACGTCTGCGCTGGAAGGCGCCACCGAGGCCAATGTCGTCATCGTCGGCGGCGGCTATACCGGCCTTTCCTCCGGCCTGCATCTGGCCGAGGCTGGATCGCGGGTCGTGCTCCTGGAGGCGAAGGAGATCGGTTTCGGCGGCGCTGGCCGCAATGTCGGCCTCATCAATGCCGGCATGTGGGTCATGCCCGATGACCTGCCCGGTGTGCTCGGCCCTGTTTATGGCGAGCGGCTGCTCGATCTGCTCGGCAATGCGCCGCAGCTGGTGATGGCGCTGATCGAAAAGCATGGTATCGCCTGCGAGCTCGAAAAGCAGGGTACGCTGCATTGCGCTGTCGGTCCCGATGGGCTGAAGGAAGTCGAGGAACGCTACAAACAATGGTCGGCGCGTGGTGCACCCGTCGCGTTGCTTAATGCGGATGAGACGGCAAAACGCATCGGTACGAATGCCTATGCCGGATCGCTGTTCGACATGCGGGCCGGCACGCTACAGCCGCTTGCCTATGCGCGCGGGCTTGCCCATGCGGCGCAGAAGGCGGGTGTCGTGTTGCACACGGCAAGCCCTGTTATCGCAACCGACCGGCAGGGCAGCCGCTGGGTGGTCAAGACGGCACGCGGACAGGTGAGCGCCGACTGGATTATCGTGGCGACCGACGCCTACAGTACCGGCCCCTGGGAGCAGGTGCGCAGCGAGCAGGTGTTTCTGCCCTATTTCAATTTCGCCACCGTGCCGCTCGGCCACAACCTACGCCGCTCGATCCTGCCCAATCGCGAGGGTGTGTGGGATACAAAGGAAATCCTCTCCTCCTTCCGGATGGATCAGGCTGGCCGCCTGGTCTTCGGGAGTGTCGGGGCGCTGCGCAACACCGGCCTTTCCGTGCACAAAGGCTGGGCCAAGCGCTCGCTGAAGCGGCTCTTCCCCGAGATCGGCGATATCGAATTCGAATGTGAATGGTACGGACAGATCGGCATGACCGACAATGCGCTGCCACGCTTCCACAAATTCGCTCCCAATGTCATCGGCTTTTCGGGCTATAATGGCCGCGGGATCGCGCCGGGGACAGTGTTCGGCCGCACTTTGGCGGAGCATATTCTTGGCCGGATGGCTGAAGCGGATCTGCCTTTGCCGCTGACAGATCCTCGTGAGCCGAGCTTCCGCGCCCTTAAGGAATTATGGTACGAAGCCGGCGCTCAGGTCGCCCATTTCGCCGATGCCCGTTTCTGAGAACAACAAGACTGGAACCAAGACAATGACCATCGCCGTCCTCGATCTCGCCACCGAAACCGCCAAGCTGCTCGCCGATCTCGGCGTCGATGCCAACAGATACACCGGCGGTACGCTTTCGGTGACATCACCGATCACGGGCAAGGAAATCGGAAAGCTGAAGGAGCATTCTGTTACCGACGCCAAGGCGGCGATCGATGCGGCGCACACGGCTTTCCTCGAATGGCGTGGCGTTCCGGCACCCAAGCGTGGCGAGCTGATCCGCCTGCTCGGCGAAGAGTTGCGTGCCTCCAAGGTAGCGCTTGGCCGCCTCGTCTCGATCGAAGTCGGCAAGATCACCTCCGAAGGCCTCGGTGAGGTGCAGGAAATGATCGATATCTGCGATTTCGCCGTCGGCCTTTCCCGCCAGCTCTACGGCCTGACGATCGCCACCGAACGTGCCGAGCACCGGATGATGGAAAGCTGGCATCCGCTCGGCGCCATCGGCATCATCTCGGCGTTCAATTTCCCTGTGGCCGTCTGGTCGTGGAATGCGGCACTCGCCATCGTCTGCGGCAATTCCACCGTCTGGAAGCCTTCGGAAAAGACGCCGCTGACGGCGCTTGCCGTGCAGGCGCTGTTCGAGAAGGCACTGAAGCGTTTTGCTGCTGAAGGTGGCAAGGCGCCGGCAAATCTCTCGACGCTCTTGATCGGCGGGCGCGAGGTAGGAGAAGTGCTGGTCGACCATCCGAAGATCCCGCTGGTTTCGGCCACCGGCTCAACGGCCATGGGCCGCGCGGTCGGTCCGCGTCTGTCGCAGCGCTTTGCCCGCGCGATCCTGGAACTCGGCGGCAACAATGCCGCAATCGTCTGCCCGACGGCTGACCTCGATCTGACGCTGCGGGGCGTTGCCTTCGCGGCGATGGGTACGGCTGGCCAGCGCTGCACAACGCTGCGCCGTCTCTTCGTGCATGAGAGCGTCTATGACCAGCTCGTTCCGCGGCTGAAGAAGGCCTATGGCTCGGTGACGATCGGCAATCCGCTGGACACGGGTACTCTGGTCGGCCCGCTGATCGACGGGCAGGCCTTCGAGAAGATGCAGGCGGCCCTCGGCCAGGCAAAGGCTGCCGGTGGCGCCGTCGTCGGTGGTGAGCGTGTCGACAATGATTCGGCAGAAGCGTTCTATGTTCGCCCCGCACTCGTCGAAATGCCCGCGCAGACCGGCCCGGTCGAGCAGGAAACCTTCGCTCCGATCCTCTACGTCATCAAGTACAGCGATTTCGACGCCGTGCTAGAGTTGCACAACGCCGTTCCGCAGGGCCTGTCATCCTCGATCTTCACCAACAATATGCGCGAAGCGGAGACCTTCCTGTCCTCGCGGGGTTCGGATTGCGGCATTGCCAATGTCAATATTGGTCCGTCCGGTGCTGAGATCGGCGGAGCCTTTGGCGGCGAGAAGGAGACCGGCGGCGGCCGTGAATCCGGTTCAGATGCCTGGAAGGCTTACATGCGACGCTCCACCAACACCGTCAATTACGGCAAGACCCTGCCGTTGGCGCAAGGCGTCAAGTTCGACGTCGAATAAGTTAACGCATTGGAATCTAAAAAGCGGCGCCTCACTGGCGTCGCTTTTTTTGACAACATCCGGATTTATTCCCTGCGAAGATGAAAGATCGAGTCAAGATAATTTGATGTTATTTTTGACCTCGAAACTTGAAGTCATCAGTCAACAAAAATATACGCCTCCCATCATCCTTGGGAACTCGGGTGACATCGCCACGGAGGCCATCATGAAAATTGCTTTTAACCGTTTGTCCGGCGCGTTCACGCTTGCCGCTTCACTTCTTGCCGCCCCTGCGCTCGCAGGCAGCGCCAATGCGCAGGAGTCAGAAGGCATCGTCGTCTATAATGCCCAGCACGAAAGCCTCGGCCGCGAATGGATCGACGCCTTCACCAAGGAGACCGGCATCAAGGTCACCATGCGCCAGGGAAGCGACATGCAGTTCGCCAATCAGATCATCCAGGAAGGCGATGCATCGCCGGCCGACGTGTTCCTCACCGAAAACTCGCCGGCGATGACGCTGGTCGATGGTGCCGGCCTGTTTGCGCCGATCGAGAAGGACACGCTGGATCAGGTTCCCGAGCAGTATCGACCGGCTGACGGCATGTGGACCGGCATCGCCGCCCGCAGCACCGTTTTTGTCTATGACAAGACGAAGCTGACGGAAGACAAGCTGCCGAAGTCGATGGCCGAACTTCAGGATCCGGCCTGGAAGGGCCGCTGGGGTGCCGCACCCGCCGGTGCTGATTTCCAGGCAATCGTCGCGGCCTTCCTGCAGCTGAAGGGTGAAGAAGCCACCAAGGCATGGCTAAAAGGCCTCAAGGACAACGCCACTCCCTACAAGGGCAACAGCGTTGCGATGAAGGCCGTCAACGCCGGTGAAGTCGAGGGCGCGATCATCTATCACTATTATTGGTTCGGCGATCAGGCCAAGACCGGCGAAAACAGCAAAAATGTCGGCCTCCACTATTTCAAGAACCAGGATCCGGGCGCTTTCGTCAGCGTTTCCGGCGGCGGTGTCCTGAAGTCCACGCAGCACATGAAGGAGGCTCAGGCTTTCATCAAGTATCTGACCAGCAAGGCCGGCCAGGCCGTTCTCAAGGATGGCGATTCCTATGAATATGCCGTCGGCAAGGACGCCGCTTCCAACGACAAGCTCACTCCGCTTGCTGACCTTGACGCGCCGAAGGTCGAAGCCTCGACCCTCGACAGCAAGAAGGTCGTGGAGTTGATGACAGCCGCCGGCCTCATCTAACCTTTCTGCCGCAGGCTTCTTCCGGCCAAAACTATTGCTTTTGGCTCAAGAAAACCTTAGGGCAAGACGAAATCCGGCAACCGCTCTTCAAAAGCGGTTGCCTTCCTTTTTCAGCGTGTGAAGGCATCGGCCTTGCTGCAGGACAATAGATTGCTTGCATCCGGCAATAAGGCGCCGGTGACGCCAGGGGCCGCGCGAATGAGTTTGCCGCGCGGGCCCATGCCGCACGCTTCCGTCGTTCTCCTCGCATCGATCGTGGCGATCTTCAGCCTTATGCCGCTCGGCTTCATTGCCTGGGTGACCTATGATGTCGGCTGGGAAACGGTGAAGACGCTGGTCTTCCGCCCGCGTGTCGGCGAGCTTCTCGTCAATACGGTTCTCCTGGAATCGATCACCATTCCGTTGTCTATCGCGCTTGCCGTAACACTCGCCTGGCTGACGGAGCGGACGGATATTCCGTTCGCACGGCTCTGGGCGTGGCTCGCTATTGCCCCGTTTGCCGTGCCGGCCTTCGTGCATTCCTATGCCTGGGTGAGCCTGCTTCCAGGCATGCGCGGGTTGCAGAGCGGCGTTTTCGTTTCGGTGGTGGCCTATTACCCTTTCCTCTACCTGCCGGTTGCCGCCACTCTTCGCCGGCTCGACCCGGCGATCGAGGATGCTGCGGCCTCGCTTGGCCTTGATCCGTGGCGCGTCTTCTTCCGCACGATCCTGCCGCAGCTGCGCCTTGCCATCTGCGGCGGCTCGCTGCTGATCGCGCTGCACCTGATGTCGGAATACGGTCTGTTCGTGATGATACGCTTCGACACGTTTGCGACCGCGATCGTCGACCAGTTCCAGTCTTCCTATAACAGCCCGGCTTCCAATATGCTCGGCGGCGTGCTCGTCGCCTGCTGCCTGTTCCTGCTCGGGCTCGAGATCCTGTTGCGCGGCAATGAGCGATATGCGCGCGTCGGCTCCGGTTCGGCTCGCCCTGCCGATCGCCGCCGGCTCGGCTGGTTCGTGGCGCCTGCCTTGGCACTGCCGATCATTCTCGCAGTGCTGACGCTCGGCGTGCCGCTGATTACGCTCGGTCGCTGGCTTTATCTCGGTGGGCTCGGCATCTGGCGTCTCGAGGTCGTGAGCGCCTTTGTGCAGACGATCGTTCTCGCCATTGCCGGCGGCGTGCTGACGACAATCGCCGCCGCCCCCATGGCCTGGCTCTCGGTGCGCGCGCCGGGCCGCCTCCAGCGTATTCTCGAAGCCTGCCACTATTATGTCGGTTCGCTGCCCGGCGTCGTCGTGGCGCTCGCGCTGGTTTCCATCACTGTCCGGCTTATTCTGCCGCTCTACCAGACCTTTGCAACGCTGCTCGTTGCCTACGTGCTGCTGTTCCTGCCGCGCGCCATGGTCGGGCTGCGCGCCAGCATCGCGCAGGCGCCTGTCGAACTGGAGCGGGCGGCAATGGGGCTTGGCCGGACGCCGGGACAGGCAGTGCGCCAGATCACCATGCGGCTCGCAGCGCCGGGGGCCGCAGCCAGCGTGGCACTCGCCGCGCTCGGCATCACCAATGAACTGACGGCGACGCTGATGCTCTCGCCGAACGGTGTCGATACACTCGCCACGAAATTCTGGTCGATGACCAGCGAGATCGATTATGTCTCTGCAGCACCCTACGCCTTCATGATGGTCGTGCTGTCGCTGCCGCTTACCCTCATGCTCTATACCCAATCGAAACGGACTGCCGGCCAATGACGCTGCTTACGATCGACACTATCAGCAAGCGCTACGGCCCGGTTCAAGCCCTGAAGGATATCTCGCTCGAAGTGCAGGCAGGCAGCCGCACGGCGGTCGTCGGTCCCTCCGGTTCCGGCAAGACGACACTTCTGCGCATCATCGCCGGCTTCGAACAGCCTGATGTCGGGCGGGTGATGCTCGATGGTGAGGTGCTCGCTGACGGACCGGCCTGCGTTCCCGCCCACAAGCGCGGCATCGGCATTGTCTCGCAGGATGGCGCTCTCTTTCCGCATCTGAGTGTCGCTGAAAATATCGGTTTCGGTTTCGAGCGCGGGGCGCCGGATCGCGAAAAGCGTATTCGCGACCTTCTGGAAATGGTGGAGCTGGAAAACAGTATGCTGGATCGCCGCCCGCACCAGCTTTCGGGCGGCCAGCAGCAGCGTGTGGCGCTTGCCCGCGCGCTCGGTCGCCGTCCGCGCCTCATGCTGCTTGATGAACCCTTTTCTGCGCTGGATACAGGCCTTCGGGAAAACATGCGCAAGGCTGTTGCCCGCGTTCTGCAAACGGCTGGCATCACCGCCGTTCTCGTGACACACGATCAGGGAGAGGCGCTGTCCTTTGCCGATCAGGTTGCGGTCTTGCGTGAAGGGCGGTTGGTGCAGGCCGGCACGCCGCAGACGCTTTATCTCAAACCGCGGGATCGCGAGACGGCGCTTTTCCTTGGCGATGCGGTGATGCTGCCCGCTATCATCAAGAACGGCTTTGCCGATTGCGCGCTTGGCAGTGTGCCGGTTGAGGGGGGCCATCAGGGCAAAGCGGAAATCATGTTGCGGCCGGAGCAGATCCGCGTCGTCGTCGACGAGGCCAACGCGAAGTACGGCGGGCGCGTCGTGGATGTGGAATTCGGCGGCGCAACCTGCACGGTGGCGGTGTCGCTTGCGGCTGTCGCCCTGCCGCCGATCTTGATCAAGACATCAAGCGTGGCATTGCCGACGCGAGGCGATCTCGTTCGCCTCGATATCGCCGGCAAGGCGCATGTCTTCGTGCGGTAAGTTCAGAGCATTTCCGTTTTCTTCGAAACCCGAAAATGCTCCTTAACGCAATTCCGGACGCAAAACCGCTGCACACTTTTGCTGGAATTGCTTAACCCGCCTTCAGAACCAGCTCTTGCGGCTCTTCGCCTGCCAGCCAGCCACCGGTAAAGCCGGCGCGCTCGAGGCCGAGACGGATGACTGGATTCTTGCGCATCAGCTTCCAGATGAAATCGGAGCGGTCGTTCTCGACCGTCATAACGAGGAGGCCCTGGTCGATAGCCACGGTGCGGTCGTCGACCCAGCCTTCCGGCCGCTTGGTCTGAACTGTCGGGTTGAAGCCGCCGGGGAAGCCGCCTTCCAGAAGCAGGTTCGGATAGGTGGTCAGCAGAGCCTTGGTGCCATCGAGGGCGGCCTGCCGGTCGTAGGGCAGGCAGCCGAGCGCTGCCCAGGGCGCGATCGTGCCGTCATCAGGGCCGAGCGGAGCACCGCGGGCGGCATAACCCAGTACTTTCGGATTGCGGCCACCGCGCATGCGCCGCGTCGGCGGGGGGCCATCGCAGGCGGTGAAGCCCCAGATATCCTTGCTATAGCCGACGAACTGGCCGGGATTGCGTTCCGCATAATCGCGCTGGACATTGATGACGACCTGCGTGTTACGGAAATAATCCCAGTTCCGCTCAAGCATCGGCTTGTCCTGGATGCCGCGGAAATCGATCCAGGCATGGGAGAAGAGATGGATGAAGAGCGGGCCGGCATAGAGATAGGGCTGCTCGTTGAAGATCATCCACGAATAGCTTGCCGTGAAGGCGTCGTAGCTCGATTGCGGGATCGGGTAGGTCGGTGACGCCAGCGCCAGCGTGTAAAGGATAATCGCTTCATCGAAGCCATGGTAGCGCCAGCGCAGGAAACCCGAAGACGGCTTCCAGCCCATCGAGATACAATCGCCCTTGTTCAGCGCCCAGCGCCAGTCGACGCGCTCGTAGATGAATTTTGCGAGCGCACGGATCTCGGTTTCGGTTTCATCCTCGCCGTCGAAATATTGCGCGGCGGTCAGGATGCCGGCGACGAGCAGAGCGGTATCGATGGTCGAAAGCTCGCTGTTCCAGGCGCGGTTGCCCGTATCCACGTGCAGAAAGTGGTAGAAGAAGCCGCGATGGCCAGTCGCGTGGCGTTCCGTACCCTGCTTGGCGTTGGCAAAAAAGTGCAGCGTGTTGAAAACGCGCTCGGCAGCTTCCGCGCGGCTTATCCAGCCGCGCTCGACGCCAACAGGATAGGAGGAAAGCCCGAAGCCGACTGCGGCGATGCTCGCCGGTACGCCAGGGATAGACGTATCCGGCACGAGGCCGTTTTCAGGATTGGAATATTTCAGGAAATATTTGAACGCTGAATGCTGCAGCCTGTCGACTAGCGCGGCATCAATGTCTTCAATCCGTTGCAGCATGTGCTCCTGCCCAACTGTTCTATCGCCCCATGCTTCAACATGGTGGCTGCCCCACGCAAATCAAACCTTTTTGATTCGCAAGGATAAGAGAACACAAACGTCGGCGATTGGCGTTAATAATTTCCCCGTGAAATAATATCTGGGATAAATGATATAAGCGATGCAGCAAAAGGGATTAAACTGCACTCCCGCGAGGTAGTCCATCCCGTGCAATATCTATCATGCGTAAACTTTCGGTTGAGCCTGATCGACTAACTCAGGCGGCTTCCTCCATCCGCACCATATGGCCTGCTACGACCTCACGAAACTGACGCTTCGGAGGCACGTAACCCGCGGGGCGGACGGGGCTTTTCAGCTCGTCGGTGCCGAGGTTGCGGCGGATGCCGCGTCGGGCGGGATCGGGCACCGGAACAGCCGCCATCAGCTTCTTGGTGTAGGGGTGTTGCGGGTTGCGGAAGAGCTCTTCACGTGGGCCGATTTCGACGATCTCGCCGAGATACATGACCGCAACGCGATGGCTGACGCGTTCGACGACGGCCATGTCGTGGGAGATGAAAAGGAACGCAAGGTTGAGGCTCTGCTGCAGGTCCATCAGCAGATTGCAGACCTGGGCCTTGATCGAAACGTCGAGGGCGGACACACTTTCATCCGCGACGATCACCTTCGGATCGAGCGCAAGGGCGCGGGCGATGCAGATACGCTGGCGCTGGCCGCCGGAAAATTCATGTGGGTAACGCTTCATCATATCGGGCTTCAGGCCGACGCGTTCCAGCAGGTCGGCGGCCTTGTCGCGGGCCTGGGCGCGGGTGCCGAGGCCGTGTTCGACAATGGGTTCGGCGACGGCAGCCCCTATCGTCATGCGCGGATTGAGGCTTGCGAAGGGGTCCTGGAAGATCATCTGGATGCTGCGGCGCATCTGGCGCAGGCTGATCGGGTCGAGGTTCAGCACGTCATAGCCGTCAAGGCTGACAGAGCCTCCATTCGGTTGCACCAGGCGCGTGATCGAGCGTCCGGTCGTGGATTTGCCGCAGCCGGATTCGCCGACGAGGGCCAGCGTCTCGCCCTGGAAGAGTTCGAAGGAAACGTCCTCGACGGCATGAATGGCGCCAGTCTTGCGGCCGAGGAGACCGCCGCGAATATCGAAGCGTGTGACGAGGTTCTTCACTTCAAGGATTGGCGTTTTGCGGCGGTCGACGGTTTCGGCCACTTCCACCGGTTCGCGGCGTTCGCCGGTTGCCGTGTCGATGACAGGGAAACGCAGCGGCCATTTGCGACCATCCATCGAGCCGAGCCGCGGCACGGCAGAGAGCAGGGCGCGCGTATAGGGATGTTTGCCGCGATTGAAGATATCGTCCGTCGTGCCCGTTTCGACCGCTTCGCCGCGATACATGACGATGGTGCGGTCAGCGATCTCGGCGACGACGCCCATGTCATGGGTGATGAAGAGAACGGACATGCCTTCCTCTTCCTGCAGCACCTTGATGAGATCGAGGATCTGGCCCTGGATGGTGACGTCGAGTGCGGTGGTCGGTTCGTCGGCGATCAATAGCTTCGGCCTCGATGCAAGTGCCATGGCAATCATGACACGCTGGCGCATGCCGCCGGAAAACTGGTGCGGATATTCATCGAAGCGGGATGCGGCATTGGGAATGCGCACCTTTTCCAGGAGGCGGATCGTTTCGGCTCGCGCGTCGGCCTTGCTGATGTCGCCATGGCACGTCAGCGCTTCGGAAATCTGCCTGCCGATGGTGAAGATCGGATTCAGGCTGGTCATCGGTTCCTGAAAGATCATGGCGGCATCCTTGCCGCGCACGGAACGCATCTCCTTGTCGGAGAGGGAAAGGATATCGCGCCCGTTGAGCGTGATGCTGCCTTCGATGCGGCTCGAGCCCTTGGCGAGCAGGCGCATGATGGAAAGCGAGGTGACGCTCTTGCCGGACCCGCTCTCGCCGACGATGGCGACTGTTCCCCCCGGCATGACATCGAAGGAGACATTGCGGACGACGGATCTCCACTCGCCGTCGGCGAGAAAGGAGGTTGTCAAGTTCCGGACGGAAAGAACCGGAGAGACGGATGTTGCAGGCTGATCACTCATATCGTTCCCTTATTCTTTTTGTGCCAGAGCGCTGGGATTTCAGGTCTTCAAAGGCGTGGCAAGTGAGGCGGACGGCCGTCCTTCAGCAATGCGCGCGGCCTCGAGCGCCGCGATCCTTTCATCGATCTCGCGCCTGTCGATCATTCCATTGGGATTGGCCTTCGTCGCCATCGTTTCGGCGACGTGCATGTAGCGTTCTTGCGCTACAGCATAGAGCCGGCGCAATTCCGCGAGCGGGTCAGGATGATCGTCCGCCCTGATGCTGAGCCAGGGATAATCCTGATCACGATGGACGAGGAGGGCGGCAGACTGTTTGCCACGCTTGTCGCCGCCGGCATCCTCGCCGGCCTGCATGGCTTCGAGCAGGCGCTCGATGAAAGGCTTGTCCATTGCCTGCTTATAGGTGGCAAGCGTCTCGGCGACGACTTGAGGACCTGCCAGTATATTGCCGGCGACGGAAACATTGTCGTTGAGCAGATGGCCGGCCCAATCGATGCATTTGGCGCCGGTGAAGGCGGCGTTGCGGCCTTCGGCATTGATCAGGTGAAGCTGGCGCTGGTCTCGGCCGGCATCACGGGCGGTCAGTTCTGCGATGATCTCATCCGGCGCCTTGCCGGTAGCAAGCAAAGCGAGCCCGTCCGTGCCGTAGAGCGGGCTGACGAAGGCCTGCGTCGCGGCTGCGCCGATGCCGCCGCGGATATGCGGCACCAGCCCGCCGACCGCAAAGAAGCGGGTGGCGACGTCAATGCCGAGATAGCCTGTGTCGGGATCGCGGGCGACGATGGACCAGGTCATGCTTATCTCCCGATCGCATAGGCCTGCATGAGGCGCGGCGTGGCGGCGGCACGCAGCAGGCCGTCGGCATCGCGGCGGGCTGCCGTCAGGCGGCCAATGGTCCAAGGTTCGGCGACGGTGAGCTTGTGGCCGCGGGCACGCAGACTGTCGAGTACGGCAGCGCTGAAATTGCCTTCCACCATCAGACCGCCCGGTTCACGCGTGCGCGGATAGAAGGAGCCGGGGAAATGCGAGGTGTGGAAGAGGGGCTGGTCGATTGCCGCCTGCAGGTTCATCTTGTGGTGCACATAGCGCAGGAAGAAGGAGAGCTGCCACTGTTCCTGCTGGTCGCCGCCGGGCGTGCCGAAGGCGAGCGTCGGGCGGCCTTCATAAAGGGCGAGCGAAGGTGTCAGTGTCGTGCGCGGGCGCTTGCCGGGAGCGAGCGATGTCGGCAGTCCGGGCTTCAGCCAGAACATCTGGGCGCGCGAATTCAGGCAGAAGCCGAGGCCTGGAATGATCGGCGAGGATTGCAGCCAACCGCCCGAGGGGGTGACCGAGACCATGTTGCCTTCGCGGTCGATAACGTCGATATGGACGGTGTCGCCGCGCTTTTCCGTCAGGTGCGCCATGGTCGGCTCGTAGACGGCGCCGGTCTTGGAATCGGCGCCGAGCATCTCCATTGTTGCGTCATATTGCCGCTCGAAGCAGGACAGCTTTCCGGGACGCAGGTCGAAGGAGGCTTCGTCTGTGATGAGTTTGCGGCGGGCGGCGGCGTAGGTGTCCGAGAGAAGCTGATCGAGCGGCACCTCGGCGAATTTGGGATCACCGTAGTAGATCTCTCGATCGGCGAAGGCGAGTTTCATGGCTTCGGTCACGGTATGGACGAAGTCGGCTCCATCAGGCTCCATCGAGGCGATATCCATATCCCTGAGGATCGACAGGGTCTGCAGGAAGACAGGGCCCTGACCCCAGGGACCGATCTTGGCGACGGTCCAGCCCTGATAGTCGTAGGTCTGCGGCTCTTCGATCGTTGCCGACCAGTTTGCCATGTCATCCGCCGTCAACACTGCCTTGTGGCGGCTGCCGCTGGCATCCATCACTTCGGCCGTCTTCAGGTAGTTTGCGATCTTCTCGGCGACGAAGCCGCGATAGAAGGCGTCGCGGGCAGCTTCGATCTGCGCCTCGCGGCCCTGCTTTGCTTCCGCTTCTGAAATGATGCGTTTCCAGGTTTCGGCGAGAACCGGGTTCTTGAAGCTGGAATGCGGTTCGGGGACCGAGCCGCCAGGCACCCAGGTTTCGTAGGAGGTCGGCCATTCCTTTTCGAAGAATTCGGCAAGCCCCTTGATGGTTGCGGAGACGCGCGGCAGCAGCGGATGGCCGTTTTCGGCGTAATAGATCGCCGGCTCCAGCACGTCGCGCACGCTCAGCCTGCCGTAGTCGCGCAGCATCAGCATCCAGCCATCAAAGGAGCCGGGAATGACGGTTGCCAGCAGGCCGTCGCCGGGGATCAGTCTCAGGCCCTCGGACGTATAGTGTTCGATGGTGGCGCCTGCCGGGGCGGGGCCCTGGGCACAGATGACCTCGACCTTGTCTTTCCTCTTCGAATAAATGATCGCCGGCATGTCACCGCCGGGGCCGACGAGGTGCGGCTCGAGAATCTGCAGGGTGAAGCCGGTAGCAACCGCCGCATCGAAGGCATTGCCGCCCTTTTCCAGGATGCTCATGCCGACGGCCGAAGCAATCCAGTGCGTTGAGGTGACGACGCCGAATGTACCCAGAATTTCGGGGCGGGTCGTGAATGCGGTCATTTCATATGTCCTTTCGAAGGGTCATGCTTCGCGCGGATCGAGCGCATCGCGCAGGCCGTCGCCCAAAAGATTGAAACCGATAACGACGAGGAAGATGGCAATGCCTGGCCACATCGCCATCCACGGTGCCTGGCTGAGGAAATTCTTGGCAACGTTTAGCATCGAGCCCCAGCTTGGTGCCGGCGGCTGCTGGCCGAGGCCGAGGAAGGAGAGACTGGCTTCGGCGATGATGGCAGTCGCGATCGTCAGCGTCGCCTGTACGAGGATCGGCGCGAAAACATTTGGCAGGATGTAGCGGATGATGATGCTGAAGTGACGCAGCCCTATGGAGCGCGCGCCTTCGATATATTCCTCGGTCTTCACTGCCAACACCTGGCCGCGTGTCAGCCGCACGAAGATCGGCATGGCCGAAAGGCCGATCGCGATCATCGCATTGCTCAAGCTTGGGCCGAGGAAGGCGGCGAGCGCGATCGCGGTGATGAGGAAGGGCATTGCCAGAAAGGCCTCGGTGATGCGGGAGATGATCATGTCGATCCAGCCGCCGAAATAGCCGGAGATCAGGCCGAAGGGCACGCCGATGAAAACGGCGATCGCCACCGAGAAGACGCCGGCCATCAGCGAGGCCTGCGCGCCCCAGATCATGCGCGAGAGAATATCGCGGCCGATATCATCGGTGCCGAGCCAATGGGCCGCTGACGGCGGCTTGCGAATCGTCGACCAGCTCGTGGCGTTCGGATCGGGGAGCGGCAGGAGCGGCGCGATGATGGCAAGGATTGCGAAGAAGGCGATGATGGCGAGGCCGACGAGCGCGCCCTTGTTGGCTTTGAGCTTGCGCCAGGCGCGGCTCGGCGCACGCTGCTCGATGGACGTGACGGGCGCGGTTGCGACTTGATCGATTGCGGTCATAGCGACGCTCTCATGCGCGGATTGAGAAGGACATAGAGCACATCGGCCACGAGATTCATCAGGATAAAGCCGATCGCCGTGCAGATGACGACGCCCTGGACGACAGCATAATCGCGGTTGAAAACGGCATCGACGATGAGTTTTCCGAAGCCTGGAATGGTGAAAATCTGCTCCGTGAGAACCGCGCCGGCGAGAAGTTCGCCGAAAAGCAGAGCGGTCAGTGTGACGATCGGCAGGACCGCGTTGCGGAAGCTGTGTTCCAGCACCACCGAGCTTTCCGGAAGCCCCTTGGCGCGGGCGGTACGAATGTAGTCGGCGCTCAAGACGCTCAGCATGGCCGAACGGGTGTGGCGCATCAGCGTGGCGGCGAGCGCGTTGCCGAGCACGAAGGAGGGCATCAGCATGGTCTGGATCGAGCGTAGCGGATTGGAGAAGAAAGGCTCATAGCCCGAAGCCGGAAGCCAGCCGAGGTTCACCGAAATCAGCAGGATCAGCATGATGCCGAGCCAGAAGTTCGGGATCGACAGGCCCGACAGAGCGATGATGTTGGCGAAATAGTCGATGATGGTGTTCTTCTTGACGGCGGCCAGGATGCCCATCGGCACGCCGATCACAAAGGCGAAGATCATCGACATGATCGCAAGCTGGATGGTGACCGGCAGTTTTTCTGCAACGAGCTCGAGAACCGGCTGGTTTGTGCGCAATGAAATTCCGAGATCGCCCTTCAGGGCTGAGCCCAGCCAGTAGAAATACTGGTAAAGAACGGGATCGTTGAGGTGATATTTTTCCCGCAGGAATTCCAGCACCTGCGGATCACGCTCTTCGCCGGCCATGGCCAGAACCGGATCGCCCGGCAGAAGTTTCTGCAGCGAGAAGACAAAGACCGAAATGATCAGCAGAGTTGGAATGGCGACCAGCAGCCGCTTGGCGATGAACCTGTACATGGGCGCTCCGATACCATCAGCGGAACGCGGCGAGGTCGCCGCGTTCCTGAAGCGTGCGGCTATCAGCCTTCCTTCTTCACGCCGACGAGGCGGATCATGCCGTCTGGCGAAGCAATGAAGCCGGCGATGTTCTTGTGCAGCGCCCAGATCCAGGACTGGTGGCCGAGGAAGATGATCGGCAAGTCGTCATTGAGGATTGCAGTTGCGGCATCGTATTTCTGCTTGCGCACGGAATCGTCGGGAGACTGGCGAGCCTCGTTCAGCAGCTTATCGACCTCAGCATTGCAATATTTGCTGTCGTTCAGGCCAGCGCCACAGGTGACGAATTGCTGGATATTGCCGTCGGGATCGACGCGGCCGGACCAGTCGGAGCGGCTGAGCTGGTAATTGCCGGCGGTCTGCTCATTGAGCAGGGTCGCAAATTCCGTTGTCTTCAGGGTCAGGTCGAAGCCGGCTTCGGCGACCATGGACTGGACGATCTGCATCATCTGCATGACCACGGGGCTGTTGGAAACCTGCATTTCAACCGGAATGCGGTCGAAGCCTGCCGCCTTGACGAGAGCCTTGGCCTTTTCGACGTCGCGGGCCGGAACCGGAACATCCTTGTCGAACCACGGGCTGTTCGGTGGGAAAGGCTGGTTGCCGGCAACGCCGGTGCCTTCGAAGACGATCTGCATGGCGGCATCGCGGTCGATTGCCAGCGAGAAGGCCTGGCGCAGGCGCTTGTCCTTGCCGATCGGATTGTCCGCGCGCGCGCCGTTGCCGACATTGGCATAGATGCCGAGCCAGCCGGTGTTGACGACATCCTTGTAGACGAGGTTCGGATCGCTCTTGACCGTCTCGGCGTCGGTTGCGGCCAGGCGTTCGATCATGTCGAGATCGCCGGAGCGCAGATTGGCCAGGCGTACGGTCGAATCCGGGATTGGCAGATAGGTGATCTTGTCGATGAAGACGTTATCCTTGTTCCAGTAGTCCTGGAACTTTTCGAGTACGATACGGTCCTGCTGGACGCGTTCGACGAACTTGAAGGGGCCGGCGCAGACCGGATGGTCGCCGAACTTCGCGCCGAGTTCCGTCGCGGCCCTCGGCGAGACGATCATGCCGGCGCGGTCGGAAAGTTGGGCAAGCAGGGTGACGTCGGGGCTCTTCAGCGTGAACTTGACTTCGTATTCGCCTGATGCCTCGACCTTCTGGACGGAACTCAGCTCGCTCTTGCGACGCGATTCCGGGAGGGTCATGTTACGCTCAATCGTGGCGACGACGGCTTCTGCGTTGAAGGGCGTTTCGTCCTGGAACTTCACGCCTTGGCGAAGCTTCATGGTGAGCGCCTTGCCGTCGGCCGACCAGCTCCACTCGGTCGCAAGCTGCGGCACGATCTTTAGATCTGGCGAGACGTCGACGAGCTTGTCGCACATCGCTGTATAGACGATACGGCCGACGAAGGTGCGCGACTGCGCGGGATCGAGCACGTCGGCATCATCCTGCAGGCCGATCTTCAATTCGACTGCGAAAGCGGGAAGCGCAAAGAGCACTGCCGCTGCGGCTGATGTCAGCAATCTGGCGGGTTTCATTTCATTCTCCTCTGTTATGTTTTTGTTTCACATTCGTCGTGCCGAGCCGGCGGTTATCTCCGCCGTGCTTTTTCCTCGCTCAGGTGGGCTCCTTCTCGGCCTGCGTTTCGCTGTGGTCGAAGGAGGTAATGCGGATGAGGCTTTCCTGCAGCGTCAGCAGGTGCTGGCGCATGGCTTCGCCGGCCTTTCCTGGATCGCGGGCGGCGATAGCATCGACGATGGCTGTGTGCTGCCCATGGGTGACTTCGCGCGTGCGGCTGACGCTGCGGGCGCGCTCGCGGATGGTCTGCCAGGCTTCGTCCTGGCGCACGCGGTTGATGACGTCGAAGATCGTGAGGAAGAATGAGTTGCCGGCGCATTGGGCGATCTGGCGATGCAGCGCCCCATCCCAGAGTTCGCGGCCGTCGGCATCGGTGCTTTCGTAGATCTTCTTCACCAGATCATACATGCGCTCGACATCGGCGGCCTTGGCGCGCATGGCCGCAAGCTGGGCAAGCTGCGGTTCGACGCGCAGGCGCACTTCCATGATTTCCATGAGATCGGTATCGGCGACGATGGAATCGACATGGTTGCTCCAACCGTCCGGCCTCTTACCGGCAAAGGTGCCGGAACCTTGCCGGCGCCAGATGCGGCCTTCGGCTTCCAGCACTTCCAGCGCGCGGCGGATGGAGCGGCGACTGACGCCGAGGATTTCGGAGAGCGTACGTTCGGTTGGCAGCTTGCCATCGGCATCGAGACTATCCGACTGCAGGAGAGTCCTCAGCTTCTCCAGCGCGTAGTTCGAATTACCTTGCGTTTCGTCCATGATCGGCTGAACCAATTTAATATTGGTTCAATGCAAACCAAATCCTGTCGATCGTCAAGCGCTTTTTTGTGCATATAGATACCTGCCTATTTATTGGTCGAATGGCTTGGATTTGCGGCAGATCCAGAGACAGGCGCACGTTTCAATGCGAACCGCACGCCAGGCAGGCGCGCGGTACCAAAAATCAATTGGTTCGCCTCTCAAGCCTCAGCGGTTCGCGGAGCGCGCAGAAAGGAAAGCCTGCGGCTCGAAGCTGAAATCCTTGTCGAAAGGATAGGTCGGGTGCTCTTTGCGCAGGCGCGGCAGGCGCTCGACGAACTGGTCGACGACACCGGTCGAGAGCGCCATGAGGTTCGGATTGGCGATCGGTGCCAGTTCCGGCGAGAGATAACCCGACTTGACGACGACGATCTTTGCTGTGCGCGGATCAAGACCGAGGCGGGTAAAATCGACGATCTTGTGATAGGGGCGGCGTTTGGCGGACAGCACCAGATCGATGCCGCCGATGGAAACGACGGCCTGGCGATCGATCGCGTCAGCGGTTTCGTGCAGGAATTTCACCAGGAAGCGTCCCGTCACCGGCTTGCTGCCCTTAGTATCGAGCGAGGCGCCGACCGTCAGCTCCAGAGTGGCGCCGACGCCCGCAGCATAGCAGGTCTGGGTGGCCGCCTTATCGGCGATGCCGGCGAAGACGACGCCGGTGGCGCCTTTTGCAATCAGTTCGGCCAATATGTCGGCACGATCGCCCACGCCGCCGCCAGTCGGATTGTCGCCGGATTCGGCGAGTACGACGGGGCCGGTGGAGCTGGCGATCGCCGTGGCGACGCATTCCTCGATCGAGCCGGTCTCGCAGCCGAAGACGAATTCTTCGCGCACATCCCAATAGGCCTTCGCCAGACGCTTTGCCTCACGCTCCAGTACGCTGCGGTCGGTACCGGTCATGATGGCTGCAGCGGTGGCGCGAGGTTCGTCAGCCCAGACGTAGCCGACCATCAGCGAAGCATCCCAGACGCCGTCTAGCGCATCGATGCCGGGCAGTTCGGCGTAAAGGCTCTTTGCCGGTTCATCGACGGTGCTGGTACGTTCGCCCGGCAGGACGACCGGGATCGGCGCCCAGAGCAGGATTGGCTTCACGCCAGTCTTCAGGCTTTTCACCAGCATGGAGACAGAGCGGCGCATGGTCTCCTCGACATCGATATGCGGCGCCGTGCGATAGGTGGAGTACATGTCTAGCGCATCGATGATGCGCTGGGTGACGTTGCCATGCAGGTCATAACTGGCCGAGACCATGCAGTGATCACCGATAAGCGCGCGGGCCGCACCGATCCAGTCGCCTTCCGCATCCTCCATGCCTTCGACATACATTGCGCCATGCATGGCGAGATAGAGGCCGTCGAGCGGCAGCAATGGCTTCAGGCGTTCCAGGAATTCGGCTTTGAAGGCCTCATAGGTGTGCCGCGCGACCGGCCCGCCGGCAATGGCGCGGGCATGGATCGTCGGCAGGAATTCGGCGTCGTAATCCTTCAGAAAGGCGAAATAGGGGGCTGCCAACAGTTCCTCGCCGCGTACTACCCGGAAGTCTGCCTCCTCGTTCAGGATGGGATTGTACGTGCTGCATTCGATGTGAATGCCACCGACGGCGATGCGCATGGGAGACCTCAGCTTATATTGGGACCAATCAGAAAATTGTGCGCGGCAATGCTGGCAGCGCCCCGCGCCCAGACGTCGCTATCGACGCGGCGGGTGCGTATCGGGGTTTGGCCGGCATAACGCGGAAGAACATTGGCTTCGACCGCCTGTTGCACGACCGTGCCGAACAAGCCTTCGAAGGAACCTTCGACATGAGTGACAAGGATCATGCCGGGGTCGTTCATTTGGATCAGGTGCGAGATCGCAAGACCGAGGGCTGCGCCGGCCTTGTGGATGATGGCGACGGCCTCGACCGTGCCGAGCGAAGCTTCCTCTTCCAGCTCGGGCAGCGAGGTGCATTTCAGGCCGGCGGCCCGCGCCATCTCCTTGATCGCCTTCATGGAGGCGATGGTATCCAGGCAGCCGCGCTTGCCGCAGCGGCAGGGTGCCCCACCCGGCTCAATCGTCGCGTGGGCGATTTCGCCCGCACCGCCATGATTGCCGCGATAGAGCCTGCCGTCGATGACATGGGCGCAGCCGATACCGTCTCCCAACGAAACGACCGAGAAATTGGGCGTGTCGCGAGCTATGCCGAACAGCTTCTCGCTGACGGCGACGGCCTTGGCGTCGTTTTCGATGAAGGTATCGACGCCGCTTGCCTGACGGATAAGTTCGGCGAGCGGCACATCCTGCCAGCCAAGCAGAGTGGACTGCACGCAGGTCGCCTGTTTTTCATCGACGAAGCCGGACAATGCCACGCCGATGCCGGCAAGCTTCGAGCTCGCCTGCGGATGGCCCTTCAAGATTTCCGGCAGGCCATAAGCAATGGCATTGGCAATGACCTTGGGATCCCTGGAATAGGGCAGTTGCTGACGGGCGATGATATTGCCGTTCAGATCGCTGAGGATCATCGGTGCCGGATCTTCCAGAAGCGAGATACCTATGAAGAAGGCGCATTCCGGCTTCAGGTCGAGCAGCACGGAGGGCCGACCCTGGCCGTAGACGGTCTCCGTCTCGTGCAGCACGCCGCGATCGATCAGCTCGCGGGCAATGCCACTCATCGCCGCTTTGCTGAGCCCGATCGCGGCAGCAAGATCGGTCCGACTTAAGGGGCCAGACTCGCTTATGACCCGCAGGAGTTCGCGCTGCGACGAATTGAACATGCAAAGTTCCTGATCTGCCGATGTACTGTTCTACCCGACAATAAGTTCACAAAATGAACCAATCAACTGAAATAAATTGCAAAATTGATCAAAGCTGACCGGAGGCCGACTTCAAGAATCGGTCTCCGGAACGCTGTTTCCGCCGTTTTCGGCCTCGCTTCCTCGCTGACGGTCATGTTGTGGGTTTCGCTCAATGGAGCGCAATGAGGAGCGATGGCCGCAATTATCTCGGCCTCACTATCTACATGTCGCTCTTCCCGCGGCTCGCGATCATGGTCAGCATGCTCGGCTTCACATTTTCTGCGACGGCCTGCGCGATCCGCGGAAATAAAAAGAGATGCGATGCGCAGCTTGCTGCGTGTTTCGCGTATCGGTTGGACAATTGAGAAACTGGAGCGGGCGAAGGGATTCGAACCCTCGACCCCAACCTTGGCAAGGTTGTGCTCTACCCCTGAGCTACACCCGCTCAAATCCGCAACGGTCCGGGGTAGTAAGTAGCGGACCGTGGGTGCCACCTTGCGGCGACGGGCGCTATATCGCCCAAACGATTTTCAAATGCAACAGGGAAATGACGGAAAAACGAAGAAAAGTTCCGACGGTGGAAAACCGGCTTCGGAAACGCCGCGAATGCAGGGCAAGGCGTCGGTCCTGACGATTGCCAAGCGCACGAGGCGGACGTAAGCAGACAGTCCAATCTGCCTTTCTCTTGTCTGATGGAATGACGATGACCGAAAACAAGCCCAAGACTCGCCAGGATCTTCTCGCCTTTCTCGATGGCATCGGCATCGCCCACAGTACCAAGGACCATGCGCCCGTCTTCACAGTAGCCGAATCGGTAGCGTTGCGGGACGAGATTCCAGGCGGGCATACCAAGAACCTGTTCGTGAAGGACAAGAAAGATCGTTACTTCCTGCTGACAGTCGAGGAAAATGCCCTCGTCGACCTCAAGCAGGTCCATACTCTCATCGGCGCTTCCGGCCGCGTCTCTTTCGGCAGGCCCGAGAAGCTGATGGAATATCTTGGGGTCATTCCGGGAGCCGTCACCGCGCTCGGCGCGATCAACGATACCGGGAATAATGTCACCTTCGTGCTCGATGCGGATCTGATGCGCGATGACGTCATCAACTGCCATCCGCTTTCTAACGATGCGACGACTTCAATCGCCAGCGCCGATCTGATACGATTCATGGAAGCGACCGGGCATAAGCCGCTTGTCTTGAAAGTGACGTCCTGACATACGATTTTAGCGCTATCAGAGACGCCGGCAGATCGGCGCGGCGGGAGATACCTATGAGCGGCAGCGACAATCCTTACAACGGTTCCTTCGGCAATCAGATGTCGGCAACGGCAAGCTATGGCGCAGTATCCCAGCCTGCGGCGGGCGGCAGTCATATCAAGGACACCACGACGGCAAATTTCGCGAAGGACGTCCTCGAGGAGTCGCGCAATCAGCCGGTTCTGGTCGATTTCTGGGCGCCGTGGTGCGGCCCGTGCAAGCAGCTGACGCCGATTCTGGAAAAGGTCGTCAATGAAGGTCAGGGCCGCGTCAAGCTGGTCAAGATGAACATCGACGATCATCCCTCGATCGCCGGCCAGCTCGGCATCCAGTCCATTCCAGCCGTCATCGCCTTCGTCAACGGGCGTCCGGCTGACGGTTTCATGGGTGCTGTGCCGGAAAGCCAGGTTCGCCAGTTCGTCGATCGCCTCGCAGGTCCCGCCGGCGCCGACCAGGCTGCCGAGATCGAGGCCGTTCTGGCGGAAGCGGGCGAACTTCTTGCTGCCGGCAATACCAATGAAGCGGGCCAGCTTTACGGCGCAATCATGCAGGCCGATCCGGAAAATGCCAAGGCGCTTGCCGGCATGGCTGAATGCTTGATCGCAGCCGATCAGCACGGTGAGGCCCGCCAGATGCTGAGCGAGCTGCCGGAAGAGCTTGCCAAGGATGCCGGCATCCAGGCGATCCTGAAGAAGCTCGACCAGATCGAAGAAGCCCGCAAGCTCGGCGATCCCATCGCCCTGGAACGTGAGCTGGCATCGAACCCCGATCATCACGAAGCCCGCCTGAAGCTCGCCAAGATCCTCAATGTCGAGGGCAAGCGTGAGGAGGCAGCCGAACACCTGCTCACCATCATGCGCAAGGATCGTGCCTTCGATGATGACGGTGCGCGCCGCCAGCTCCTGCAATTCTTCGAGGTCTGGGGCTTCAAGGATCCGGCGACTGTTTCGGCTCGCCGCAAGCTTTCCTCGATCCTCTTTTCCTGAGTTTGCCGCATCCGCCCTTGCGTTTTTACGCAAGGGCACCACATTCGTCGTGAGGACGGGCGCCATAGATGCGCCCGCCGAAAGAGTGCGGGACTAGTCTTCATGCAAGTCGGCAATGCGAGATATCTGAAGCCCGGGGATCTACCGGATGAGATCGCAGTTTTTCCCCTGACAGGTGCACTTCTCCTGCCTGCCGGACAGTTGCCGCTCAATATCTTCGAGCCGCGTTATCTAGCGATGTTCGATGCTGCACTGAGCGGAAACCGTCTGATCGGCATGGTGCAGCCGGCGCACGGCGAGCATGAAGACAAGACGCATGCTCCTGAGCTTGCGGCTGTCGGTTGCCTCGGCCGGATTACCTCCTATGCCGAAACCGGTGACGGACGTTATATCGTCTCGCTTACGGGTGTGTGCCGTTTCCGGCTGCTGGAAGAAAGATCGCATGGCCAGCCGTTCCGCAGCTTTCGCATCGCGCCATTCATTTCCGATCTTTCCGCCGAGAACGAGGAAGATGCCGTCGACCGCGGCGCGTTGCTAACAGCTTTCAAGGCCTATCTTGACGCCAACAAACTCGAGGCAGACTGGGAGAGCGTGGAGCGGGCGAGCAATCTCACCCTCGTCAATTCGCTCGCGATGATGTCGCCTTTCGGTCCAGCCGAAAAACAGGCGCTGCTCGAAGCGCCCGACCTCAAGACGAGGGCGGAAACCCTGATCGCCATCACCGAAATTGTGCTTGCCCGCGTTTTCGGCGATTCCGATACCGTATTGCAGTAGAGGGCGCGATGGATGAAAAACTGAGCCGCGTCGATCCCAAGCTTCTCGAACTTCTCGTCTGCCCGCTCACTAAAGGGCGGCTTTCATATGACCGCGAGCACAACGAGTTGGTCTCGGAAAAGGCGCGTCTTGCCTATCCGATCAGGGACGGCATTCCGATCATGCTCGTTTCGGAAGCGCGCAGCCTCGAAGACTGAAGAGCAATTCAGATTGTTTCGCCTGCGAGCAGCCGCGGATTGTCCTTGGCGGTCGTTCCGGCCGCCTGGCCGATAAAGAAGGATTTTAGGCCGGGCAGGCGATCGACGATGCCGAGGCCGAAATCGCGGGCGATGCGGATCGGTGCCATGTCGTTGGAAAACAGCCGGTTCAGCACATCTGTCGTGACGCCCATGCGGAAGGTATCGAAACGACGCCAGCTCTGGTAGCGCTCCAGAATATTGATGGCGCCGATATCGAGCCCAAGGCGATCGGCCTCGACGATGGTTTCGGCAAGTGCCGCCACATCCTTGAAGCCGAGATTGAGGCCCTGGCCGGAAATCGGATGGATGCCGTGTGCGGCATCGCCGGCCAGCGCAAAGCGCGGGGCGACGAAGGAACGCGCAAGTGTGAGGCCGAGCGGGAAGGCGCGCTTGTCGCCCACCAGCTTGAGAGCGCCGAGTTTGTGGCCGAAGCGGCGTTCAAGTTCCTCCTCGAAAACCAGATCGTCAGCCGCAACCAGACGGTTGGCGTCATTCGTCCGCTCGGTCCAGACGAGCGACGAGCGGTTGTTGCGCAGCGGCAGGATGGCGAAGGGGCCGGACGGCAGGAAATGTTCTTCGGCGCAGCCGTGGTGCGGGCGCTCGTGCTCGACGGTCGTCACGATGCCGGACTGACCGTAATCCCAGGTGACAGTCTTGATGCCGGCGAAATCGCGAAGTCTGGAGCGCACGCCATCGCAGGCAACCAGCAGGCGCGATTGCAGCGTGCTGCCGTCGGACAGGCTGACTTCGATATAGGTATCATCCGTCTTCAGGCCAGCGGCGCTCAGGCCATGGCGGATATCGATACCGAGCCGCTCGCAGGCGCCGCGCAGCGCGCCGACCATAGCAACATTCGGGATCATGTGGGCAAAGGGCCGGCCATCGGCAACTTCGCCGTCGAAGGTCAGGAAGATCGGGCGAACAGGATCGGACATCTTGGAATCGGTCACGATCATCTTGGTGATCGGCTGGGCCTCCGGCTCGATCTCATCCCAGATGCCGAAGACTTCGAGCATCTTCGTCGCAGCCGCGATAATGGCGGAAGCGCGCATATCCTTTTTCCAGGCCTGCTCGGGTGCTGCCTCGACGACGGCGATATTGAGATGCGGGGCAGCCTGTTTGACCGCCACGGCCACGGACAGGCCGACATAACCTCCTCCTGCAATCAGCATGTCCAGCATCGTCCGCTCCTGTTACTTTCTATGATCAGATGCGATCTATATAGAGCATCAGATTACCACTTCCTACCGCCGGGAGCTGAACAAATGACGGAACAAACGGATAAGCCGACCGCCATGGAAACATTGATTTCGACGCTCGATATCGAGCCGATCGAGGTCGATATCTTTCGCGGCCGCAGTCCGCGGGCCGGTTGGCAGCGCGTATTCGGCGGGCAGGTGATTGCTCAGGCGTTGATGGCGGCGCAGCGCACGGTGACGGACGATCGCTTCATTCACTCCCTGCACGCCTATTTCATGCGCCCCGGCGACCCCTCGGTGCCAATCATCTATCAGGTCGAGCGCATTCGAGACGGATCGAGCTTCAACACACGCCGGGCCGTCGCGATCCAGCACGGCAAGGCGATCTTCGCGCTCTCGGCCTCGTTCCAGGTCGAGGAGCCGGGCTTCGACCATCAGGTCCCCATGCCGCCCGTGCCGATGCCGGAAACGCTGCTCGGCGAACAGCAGATCAAGGAGCAGTATCTCGCCCATGCTCCGGAGGCGGTGCGCAAATATTGGGAACGCGAACGGCCGATCGAGATCCGCCCGGTCTCGCTCAAGCACTATTTTACGAGTGAGAAGCTCGAACCTCGGCAGGATGTCTGGGTTCGTGCTGCCGGTCCTGTGCCGGACAGCAGGCTTTATCAGGCCGCCGTGCTTGCCTATCTCTCGGACATGACGCTGCTCGATGCATCGCTGCATGCCCACGGAACATCCATTTTCGACCAGAACCTGCAGGTTGCAAGCCTCGACCACTCCATGTGGTTCCATCGTTCCGACAAGCTCGACGACTGGCTGCTCTATACGCAGGACAGTCCGTCGGCTTCAGGCGCCCGGGGATTGACCCGCGGTAGCCTGTTTAGTCGATCCGGTGTCCTGATCGCGTCGGTGGCGCAGGAGGGGTTGATTCGGAAAAAGGCAAATGAATAAATAATGTGCATATTTATAAATTTGCGCGTTATTTGTGCGCTTATTGACCAATCATTTGCCTGTTTATTGGCGCCTTCAATTATAGTCCTTATATTTCAATAACTTATAGAGTTGGCACGAATCTGGCACGTCCTTTGAATGTCTATCGCCGGTCGCTGGTCAGGAAACCGTCAGCGGCAAGGAGAGTCGGCTCCGCGCCGAGGATAACGAAGGATGGGAAACCAGATGAAAATTGTGATGGCCATTATCAAGCCGTTCAAGCTCGATGAGGTCCGCGAAGCCCTCACGGCGATCGGCATTCAGGGCCTGACTGTGACCGAAGTAAAGGGCTACGGTCGTCAGAAGGGGCACACTGAAATCTATCGCGGCACTGAATATGCGGTCAGCTTCCTGCCGAAGCTCAAGATCGAAATCGCGGTCGCATCCGAGATCGTCGACAAGGCGGTCGAAGCCATCGCAGCATCTGCCAAGACCGGCCAGATCGGTGACGGCAAAATCTTCGTCTACTCGATCGACCATGCCGTGCGCATCCGTACGGGCGAGACCGATTCAGAAGCGCTGTAAAGAACGGCAGATCAAGGAGCCATTTCCAATGTCAATTTCGAAGTTTTCCTCTAACATCGCACGGATAGGCGCCCTTTCGGCCGCCCTCCTGGCGCCGGTCGTCGCTTTCGCGCAGGAAGCCGCCCCGGCCGCCGCCGATGCTGCAGCCGCTGCTGCTCCGGCCATGACGATGGATAAGGGCGACAATACGTGGATGCTCGTCTCCACGGTGCTCGTTCTGCTGATGACCATCCCGGGCCTTGCGCTGTTCTACGGTGGTCTCGTCCGCGCCAAGAACATGCTGTCGGTTCTGATGCAGGTCTTCATGATCACGGCTGTCGTCATGATCATCTGGGTCACATACGGCTATTCGCTCGCCTTCACCGATGGCGGCTCGTTGAACAGCTTCGTCGGTGGCTTCTCCAAGGCTTTCCTCGCCGGCGTCACACCGTCTTCGCTGGCTGAAACCTTCACGAAGGGTGTAGCCATTCCGGAACTCACCTTCATCTGCTTCCAGATGACCTTCGCCTGCATCACGCCGGCCCTGATCGTCGGCGCGTTCGCCGAGCGTATCAAGTTCTCGGCCGTCATGCTCTTCGTCGTGCTGTGGGTCACCTTCGTCTACTTCCCGATGGCGCACATGGTCTGGTTCTGGGGCGGTCCGAGCTCCTACACGTCTCCGGCAGGCCTGATCTTCTCCTATGGCGCGATCGACTTCGCTGGCGGCACGGTCGTTCACATCAATGCCGGTATCGCCGGCCTGATCGGCGCCATCATGCTCGGCAAGCGCACGGGCTATAAGAAGGAAATCATGGCTCCGCACTCCATGACGCTGACCATGGTTGGTGCCTCGCTCCTGTGGGTCGGCTGGTTCGGCTTCAACGCCGGCTCCAACCTCGAAGCCAACGGCTATGCATCGCTCGCCATGATCAACACCTTCGTTGCAACGGCTGCTGCTGCTGTTTCCTGGTGCATCGTGGAAAGCTTCGCTCGCGGCAAGGCTTCCATGCTCGGTGCTGCTTCTGGTGCCGTTGCCGGTCTCGTCGCCGTCACTCCGGCAGCCGGTTTCGCCGGCCCGATGGGTTCGATCGTTCTCGGTCTCCTCGTCTCGCCAGTCTGCTACTTCTTCGTCGACGTCGTGAAGAACAAGTTCAATTATGACGACTCGCTCGATGTCTTCGGCGTCCATTGCGTTGGCGGTATCTTCGGCGCCATCGGCACCGGTATCCTCGTCAACCCGGCCCTCGGCGGCGCCGGTATCGTCGACTACTCGACGGCTGATTTCGCTGCCTCCTATGCCGGCACAGCAACGCAGGTCCTGGCCCAGGCCAAGGGCGTGCTCACGACACTCCTGTGGTCGGGTATCGGCTCCGCAATCCTCTACAAGATCGTCGATGTCATCATCGGCCTGCGCGTTTCGGTCGAAGCCGAGCGCGAAGGTCTCGACCTCGCAACGCACGGCGAAGCGGCCTACCACGCCTAATCACAGGGTTTGCGGCGCCTTGCACAAGGGCGCCGCTGAACGGCCCGTCGCGGCCTATCTAACCATAAGCCGCTCTTGGCCCGGACCTCACAAGGTTCGGGCCCTTTTCTTTTTAGCGATCCGGCATATGCATGGTTAACATCGCTTTAACCCTACTTTGATTAGGTAGAGCGGACGCATTTGGCGCGGCGAAGCATTGGCGATTCGCGTGCCCCCAGGCATTGGACGGGTTTGACATATGGCAAGAAGCACGTCGCCGGCGATGGACGGCCGTCCTGACCGGTTCTCCTTCTCGGCATTCATGCTGCGGCAGATCCAGGCTCTTACCGGCTTTGCGGTCTTCCTGCTCTTGGCGCTCGCGGTTGCGGCGCTTGCGACATGGAACGTCACCGATCCCAGCTATTCCTACGCCACTGGTAACCTGCCGACCAACATACTCGGTTATAGCGGTGCTGCCTTTGCTGACGTCGCCATGCAGTTCCTGGGGCTCGCAAGCGTCGTTTCGATGCTGCCGATCGTCGCCTGGGCGCTGGCCTTGATTTCCGGCCGTCGCATCAGCCGCATTCCGGCGCGCGCCGGCGCCTGGCTCGTGGGCACCATACTCTCCTCCGCCGTCATCGGCTGTTTCCCGCCACCGCTCACGTGGCCGATCCCGAACGGTATCGGCGGTGTTATCGGCGACATGATCCTGCGTTTTCCCGCACTCTTTGTCGGCGCCTATCCGACTGGTGTTTTCGCGACCGCCGTCGGCTGCATCTTCGCTGTCCCGACCGCATGGATGATGCTCTTTGCAGCCGGCATTGTCGGCCGTAGCGAGCTCGATGAGGAGGAAAACGAAGAAGAGGATTATGCCGATACGCGCAGCAAGGTGCGTGTCGTCGGCGATGAGGACGATGAGGACGATGGGTCCCGCTGGATGGCCTTTAGCGGCGCCATGACACACGCCTGGTATATGAACCAGGCGCGTTTCCGGCGGCTTTTCGGCATGGGGCCGCGCAAGCGCCGTCAGAGCGATTTCGAATCGCCCTATGACTTCAACGATGACGAATTCGGTACGCTGAACGAGCCGGTGCGCGCCAAGCCCGCAGCGCGTGGCGAGCGCATGGATCCTTCCATGGAGCCGCGTGGCCCATCGAGCCGTCGGGTCGTTTCGGCGCCTTCCATCTCGCTCAACGATGATGAGGACGAGGACGACGAGCCGCCGTTTGATACGGACATGCCGCCGCGTCCGGCCGATATCCTACCCGATGACGATGATGACGACTGGATGATCCGCGCTCCAGCAAAATTGGCCGGTAAACCCGAGCCGCGCGTCATTCCTGCTTCAGCTCGTCCGAAGCCCGGCGCCCGCGTCGAACGCGAGGCGCAAGGTTCGTTCATCCGGCCGGAAGGTTTCCAGCTTCCCTCCATGCATCTGCTTGCGGAACCGAAGAACGTGGTGCGCGATTCCACGCTTTCGGCAGATGCGCTGGAGCAGAATGCCCGCATGCTGGAAGGCGTGCTGGAGGATTTCGGCGTCAAGGGCGAGATCATCCATGTCCGCCCTGGTCCTGTCGTCACACTCTATGAACTGGAGCCGGCACCCGGCATCAAGTCATCCCGCGTCATCGGTCTTGCCGACGACATCGCCCGCTCGATGAGCGCGATTGCCGCCCGCGTCGCCGTCGTGCCGGGCCGCAATGCGATCGGCATCGAGCTACCAAACCAGACGCGCGAAACCGTCTATCTGCGCGAACTCATCGCCTCACGTGATTTCGAAAGCTCCAAGGCGAAGCTTGCCATGGCACTCGGCAAGACGATCGGCGGTGAGGCTGTGATCGCCGATCTTGCGAAGATGCCGCATCTGCTCGTCGCGGGTACCACCGGTTCGGGTAAGTCCGTTGCCATCAACACCATGATCCTGTCGCTGCTCTACCGCATGACGCCGGAGCAGTGCCGTTTGATCATGATCGATCCGAAGATGCTCGAACTCTCCGTCTATGATGGCATTCCGCATCTTCTCTCCCCTGTCGTCACCGATCCGAAGAAGGCCGTCGTCGCGCTTAAATGGACCGTCCGCGAGATGGAAGAGCGCTACAAGAAGATGTCGAAGATCGGCGTTCGCAACATCGACGGCTTCAATACGCGCGTCGAGCAGGCACTTGCCAAGGGAGATACGATCTCGCGCACGGTGCAGACCGGCTTCGATCGGCAGACGGGCGAAGCGGTCTACGAAACCGAGGAATTCGATCTTCAGCCGATGCCTTACATCGTCGTCATCATCGACGAAATGGCCGACCTGATGATGGTCGCCGGCAAGGACATCGAAGGCGCCGTGCAGCGTCTCGCACAGATGGCGCGCGCGGCCGGCATCCATGTCATCATGGCAACGCAGCGTCCATCGGTCGACGTTATCACCGGCACGATCAAGGCGAATTTCCCGACGCGCATTTCCTTCCAGGTTACGTCCAAGATCGACAGCCGCACGATCCTCGGCGAGCAGGGTGCTGAACAACTGCTCGGCATGGGCGACATGCTTTATATGGCCGGTGGCGGCCGCATTCAGCGCGTCCACGGCCCCTTCGTTTCCGACGTTGAGGTCGAAGAGATCGTCTCCTATCTCAAGACGCAGGGCTCGCCGCAATATCTCGATGCCATCACTGCCGATGACGACGAGGATGGTGATTATGGTGGCGGTCCGGCTGGCACGGCAAATCTCGCCGATTCAGAGGATCCCTATGATCAGGCAGTCGCCATCGTTCTGCGAGACGGCAAGGCATCGACCTCTTATGTCCAGCGCAGGCTCGGAATCGGCTACAACCGTGCTGCTTCGCTGATCGAGCGCATGGAGCAGGAGGGCATCATCGGCCCGGCTAACCACGCCGGCAAACGGGAAATTCTCGTGCCGACGGACGGGGATATCCTCGACCGTTAAGCAAGGAAAATTTGATGGCGCGGCCCAACCAATGGAAACCTCGGGGCATGTAATCCGTTACCTTTCACCGGGCGATAGCGGCGCCTTGAAGACGCCGCCTTTCAGCGGCATGCAGATCGCATACAGGAGGTTCACATGACCAACTCCGCATCCATCTTTTCCGGCCTGCCGGTAAGCCGTCGCACCGTCCTCGGTGTCTTTGCCGCTGCGGCCGCTGCAAGCGCCGTTCCGTTTCCCGCTCTCGCTCAGGTCGCACAGGCGGCAGCGCCCGCTGGCAACAACGCTACGGCACAGGCGATTGCCGATCATTTCTCCGGCGTCGCCACCATGCAGGGCGAGTTCGTGCAGTTTGGCCCCCGTGGCGAACAGACCGGGGGCAAGTTTTTCATCGAACGTCCTGGCAAGCTGCGCTTCAACTATGACGATCCGTCGCCGATGCGCGTCATTGCCGACGGGAGAAACGTCGCGATCGGCAATGTGAAGCTGAAGACCTGGGATCTCTATCCGCTTTCCAAGACGCCGCTCAGCCTGCTGCTTGCGCCGCGTATCGACCTTTCCGCCGGCATGGTGAAGGGCGTGAAGCAAGAGTCCGATCTGACAACGATCTCGCTCGGCAACAATACGGTGTTCGGCAATTCGACCATCACAATGATGTTCGACCCGAAGACTTATGATCTGCGCCAGTGGACGATCACCGACAATCAGGGCAAGGACACGTCGGTCATGATCTTCAACGTGAAGACCGGCGTTGCCTTCGACGAGCGCGTCTTCCGTGTGCCCTACGAGGATATCAAGGGCACGTCGGCAAACCGCGACTGATGCTTTTCGGTTGATCGCCGGCCGCTTTTGCCCGCGGCCGGTTTTCTCGCTGACGCCTTTGCTCTAAAGCCTTTTCAGAGGGATCTGAAAGGGCATGGCATGAGCTTCTCCATCACCACCTGGAATATCAATTCGGTGCGGCTGCGCATGCCGATCGTCGAGCAGCTCGTGTTGAAACACAGGCCGGATATCCTCTGCCTGCAGGAAACCAAAGTTCCGAACGACCTCTTCCCGCTGGCACCGCTGCGCGCCATGGGCTACGAGCACATCATCATCCACGGCCAGAAGGGCTATCACGGGGTTGCCATCGCATCCCGCGTGCCGCTGACTGAGGATCACCGGCAGGACTACTGCAATGTCGGCGACGCACGCCACATTTCGGCGGTCTTCGAGCGCGGCAACCGGCGCATCCGCCTGCATAATTTCTACGTTCCTGCCGGCGGTGACGAGCCGGACCGCACGATCAATCCAAAATTCGGCCACAAGCTCGATTTCATCGAGGAGATGAAGAGCCTCAAGGCGAGCGCCGAGCGTGACACCTCAGCCATCCTCGTCGGCGATCTCAATATCGCGCCGCTGGAGCATGATGTCTGGTCGCATAAGCAGCTTTTAAAGATCGTCAGCCATACGCCGGTCGAAACCGACGGACTTATCGAGGTGATGAAGCGCGGCGGCTGGCACGATCTCATGCGTCAGCATGTACCCGCCAATGAGAAGCTCTATACGTGGTGGAGCTACCGGGCGAAGGATTGGGAAGCTGCCGACAAGGGCCGGCGCCTCGACCATATCTGGTCGTCGCCCGATCTTGGTCCGCATCTGCAGCGTATCGAGGTGCTGAAGGAGGCGCGTGGCTGGGACCGGCCGTCCGACCACGTGCCCGTAACCGCACATTTCAATTTCTGAAGGTTCAGTTGAAGCGGTGAAACTGACTCGCAGCCTGCGCCGCCAGTTCGGCGATGTTGTCGCGGATGCGATTTTCGATGATACGCGCTGCCGAGGGAAATTCCTCGATCAGCCGATGGAACAGGGTTCGCGTGATGCGGAGGATGCCGGTATCCTCGCGCGCAACCGCCGTGAATTTACGCTCCACCTGTGTCACCAATGCGAGTTCCGATATCAGCGATCCGGATTCGGCAATGGCTTGAGTCTGCCCGATGCCATCTGAGCCTGTCACGCTGAGTTCGAGGCTGCCGCTGGTGATTACATAGGCGCTCTCAGCAGGCGAGCCCTGACGGAACAAGATCTGCCCGGCCGCAATCACGCGACGGTCGGCGCCAAAGGCAATCAGGCGCAATTGGTCGTCGTTCATGTCCTTGAAGAGCGGAAGCTGCGACAGCAGATGAATATCGTCGGAAAGAGACATTCTACGGAATAATCTTGTAGCCGCCGTTCTCCGTCACGAGAATCTCGGCGTTGGACGGATCCCGCTCGATCTTCTGGCGCAGGCGGTAAACGTGTGTTTCCAGCGTGTGAGTGGTCACGCCGGAATTGTAACCCCAGACCTCTTCCAGCAGTACGTCGCGAGTCACGACCTTCTGTTCGGCGCGGTAAAGATAGCGGATGATCGCCGCTTCCTTTTCGGTAAGGCGGATCTTCTGGCCGTTGTCAGTGGTCAGCAGCTTCTGGCTCGGCTTGAAGAGATAGGGGCCGACGGTAAAAGTGGCATCTTCGCTCTGCTCGTGCTGGCGAAGCTGCACGCGGATGCGAGCCAAGAGCACGGCGAAGCGGAAAGGCTTTGTCACGTAGTCGTTAGCGCCAGCCTCAAGGCCGAGGATCGTGTCCGAATCCGTGTCATGACCGGTCAGCATGATGATCGGCGCCTTGAAGCCACCCTTGCGCAACAGCTTTACCGCCTCGCGGCCATCCATATCCGGCAGGCCGACGTCCATGATCAGCAGGTCGACCGGATTGGAGCGGGCGGACTGGACGCCCTTAGCCGCGGTCGCTTCCTGCAGAACCGTGAATTCCTCATACAAAGACAACTGCTCCGTCAGCGTCTGGCGAAGGTCGTCGTCGTCATCCACCAGAAGAATGGTGCGTGCGGTCATGCGGGTGCGTCCTTGCGTTTGTCAGATACTCCTACGCCAAATTCCACATTTGGCAAGGATTGGCGGTCTGCTGTTGCCGCTCGGGGTTTCATATGGTTTCAATCGAAGCCCAAGGCAATTCAAGAACATGCGAGAAAAATGGAAAAAGCAAGGCGAGAGGGGAATGGCAGGCTTCCGACGCTCGTTGTGCGTGCCGCGCCGGGCAAAAAGAGCAGGGCTATCATCCGTTTTGGCCCCCTGACCTTGCCCGCCGCCATTGGCCGCAACGGCCGGACCGTGATCAAGCGTGAAGGCGACGGGGCTACGCCGATTGCGGCCATGCGGCTGCTCTATGGTTTCCGGCGCGGCGAGCGAAACGGCCGTCTCGCTTCGGAGCTGCTTATCAAGCGCATCCGCACCGATATGATGTGGTGCGATCAACCGGATGATCCAAACTATAACAGGTTGGTGAAGGCGCCGTTCAAGCCAAGCCATGAGGAGATGAAGCGTAAGGACGGGCTCTACGATATCTGCCTGGTGCTCGACTGGAACGTGACGTCCCGGGCACGTAATCGCGGCTCAGCGATCTTCTTCCATCTTGCTCTGCCGGAATACGAACCGACCGCCGGCTGTGTCGCGATCAGTGCTCGCGATATGCGCCGCATCCTGCCCTTCCTCAGAAAGGGAACGATCGTTCAAGTTACCTGATTGTATTGCTGACCACGTGTCCTATATGGATTTTCGACCGGCATGCGGGGGGCAAAGCGTCCCGGGGAAAACCGCTTGGCGGCTTCAATTCATCCCCGTTCAATTCGCGTCTTTGGCAATCCCCTGAACTTCCGGAGATATACTGTGACCACTCAGCCCATCATCACTTTCCATGACGGACATTCCATCCCCCAGGTGGGTCTCGGCGTCTGGCAGACGCCGCAGGATATCGCAGCTCCGACCGTGCGCACCGCACTTGCCGCCGGCTATCGTCATATCGACACGGCGTCAGGCTATGACAATGAAGAGGGCGTCGGTGAAGGCATCCGTTCCTCTGGCGTCGACCGAAAGGATATCTTCGTCACCACAAAACTACGCAACACCGACCAGGGCTATGAAAATGCATTGCGGGCCTTCGAGGTCAGCCTGAAGAAGCTCGGCAGTGACTATATCGATCTTTACCTCATCCACTGGCCGTCGCCGCATCGCGGTCTCTATCGTGAAACATGGAAAGCTTTCGTGCGTCTGCGCGAAGAAGGGCGCGCGCGCTCCATCGGCGTGTCGAATTTCTATCCGGACCATCTCGACCACATCATCGGCGACACGGGTGTGGTTCCTGTCATCAACCAGATCGAGTTGCATCCGGATTTTCAGCAGAAGGCGGCGCAGGAAGCGCATAAAAGGCTGAACATCGTCACGGAATCCTGGAGCCCGCTCGGTCAGGGCCGTTTCATCTCCAACCCGGTCATCGGTCAGATTGCTGCCAAGCACGGCAAGACGCCGGCGCAGGTGATCATTCGCTGGCACATCGATACCGGCCTCGTCGTCATTCCGAAGTCGGTGACGCCCTCGCGCATCGAGGAGAATTTCAACGTCTTCGATTTCAAGCTTGATGGTGAAGACATGGCCGCGATCGCCAAGCTCGATAGCGCCGACGCTCGCATGGGTCCGGATCCGTACACGGCGACGTTCTAAGCGCCGTCTTCTCAGTATTTGCCCAACTAAAAAGCCCGACGCTCGCGCGCCGGGCTTTAATCATCTCGGATGTCCGAGAAAGATCAGTTCCACTCGCGGATATCGACGAAGTGACCGGCAATCGCGGCTGCGGCCGCCATGGCCGGCGAGACGAGATGGGTGCGGCCCTTGAAGCCCTGACGTCCCTCGAAGTTGCGGTTCGAGGTCGAGGCGCAACGCTCGCCCGGCTTCAGGCGGTCGTCGTTCATGGCAAGGCACATGGAGCAACCTGGCTCGCGCCAGTCGAAGCCGGCAGCCTTGAAGATCTTGTCGAGGCCTTCAGCTTCCGCCTGTTCCTTCACGAGACCGGAGCCCGGTACGATCATGGCATTTACCGTCGAGGCGACGGTCTTGCCCTCGACGACCTTGGCGGCGGCGCGCAGGTCTTCGATACGGCCGTTGGTGCAGGAACCGATGAAGACGCGATCGACAGAAATGTCGGTCATCTTCGTTCCCGGCTTCAGGCCCATATAGTCGAGCGCACGCCACTTGGAGGCACGCTTCGTCTCGTCCTGGATCTCATCCGGGTTCGGTACGATACCCTGAACGGAGACGACGTCTTCCGGCGAGGAACCCCATGAGACGATCGGCGGCAGTTCGGCCGCGTTCAGCTTGACGATACGGTCGAAATGAGCGCCCTCGTCGGATTTCAGCGTCTTCCAGTAGGCGATCGCCTGTTCCAGCGCTTCGCCCTTCGGCGCGCGCGGCTTACCCTTGATATATTCAAACGTGATCTCGTCGGGCGCAATCAGACCGGCGCGAGCACCTCCTTCGATGGACATGTTACAGATCGTCATGCGGCCTTCCATCGACAGCGAGCGAATGGCTTCACCGGCATATTCGATGACGTAGCCGGTACCGCCGGCGGTGCCGATCTCGCCGATGATGGCGAGAACGATGTCCTTGGCAGTGACGCCTGACGGCAGCTGGCCGTCGACCTGCACCAGCATGTTCTTCGCCTTCTTCTGGATCAGCGTCTGGGTCGCGAGAACGTGCTCGACCTCAGAAGTGCCGATACCGTGGGCGAGCGAGCCGAAGGCGCCGTGTGTGGAGGTGTGGCTGTCGCCGCAAACGATCGTCATGCCGGGCAGGGTGAAGCCCTGTTCCGGCCCGATGATGTGGACGATGCCCTGACGCTTGTCGTTCTCGGAATAATATTCGACGTTGAACTCAGCGGCATTCTTGGCGAGCTGCTCGACCTGGATGCGGCTTTCTTCGTTCTTGATGCCAAGATGGCGGTCAGCGGAGGTCGGAACGTTGTGGTCGACGACGGCAAGCGTTTTTTCCGGCGCGCGAACTTTGCGGCCGGACATGCGCAGGCCTTCGAAAGCCTGCGGCGAGGTGACTTCATGGACCAGGTGACGGTCAATATAGAGAAGACAGGTGCCGTCTGCCTGTTCGTCGACCAGGTGGTCGTCCCAGATCTTGTCGTAGAGGGTACGCGGTGCGCTCATGGCGGTAAGTCCGTTTTTGGAAGCTTTGGAAAATGGGAAAATAGCGGATCAGGCTCCGCCGGCCGTCATTCGGTCAACGAAGTCGGCTGTTGAGCGCACCGGAGACGCATGCGAAGAACCGCGCTGGCAGGCGATAATGATCCTGCAGCACGAAAATATGCGCGCCAGTGCATCTGAACTTGGATTCCATGGCGCTGGATATAGCGATTTTTGATCGAAACGGCAATTCGAATCATAAAGCTCTAACGCCGCGGCATCTGCTTCATCTTCTTCTCGATCCGCCGCAGCGCCAGCGACAGGCCGATCGTCAGAATCAGGTAGATATAGGTGACGATCGAATAGGTCTCGAAGAAGCGGAAGGAGCCGGACGCGTAAACCTTGCCCATTTGCGTGATGTCGGCCACGCCGAGGACGGAGACGAGGGAAGAATCCTTCACCATGGAGACGAAGTCATTCGAGAGCGGCGGGAAGATGACCCGGATCGCCTGCGGGAAGACGACGAGCCGGAAACGGCGGTAGCGCGACAGGCCGAGCGACTTGGCCGCCTCGATCTGGCCGAGATCGACTGACTGAAAACCGGCGCGGAAGATTTCGGCGATGAAGGAGGAATAGCCGATCATCAGGGCGATGATGGCGCGCCACATCAGCGACAGGTCTCGCACGAGGATCGGCTCGGCAATACCGGCCTTCACCAGGGGTGTGATCAGGAAATTATAGGCTGCAACAACGCCCGGCGCGCCGACGAAGGCGATATAGAAGAGCAGCACGAGGATCGGAATGCCCCGGATGATCTCGATGTAGAAACGGGCGATCTGTCGCAGCACGATGCTGTCGGAAAGGCCGAGCAGGGCGATGCCGAGGCCCAGCACTGTCGCCAGCACAAAGGCGACGAGTGTCACGAACACGGTAATGCCGGCACCATTCACGACAGTCCGGAAGACCTGCGCGTAGATGTCGTTGGTGATGATGACGACGGCGAGAAGGATGCCGATCAGAACAAGGACGACCAGCCACCAGGGACGGTCGTCCTTCTCGTGTCGCGGGGATGGTGGTAATGCCATCTGCGATCGCTCGAGGGGTTACTCGCCCATCTTGTAGTCGAGGAACCACTTCTTATTCAGCGCATCAAAGGTGCCATCCGCCTTCAGCTCGGCTATGGCGGCATTGACCGGAGCGACGAGATCGGAACCCTTCGGGAAGATGAAGCCGAAATCCTCTGTGCCAAGCGGTTCGCCGACGACCTTCAACGCGCCATTGGAGGAATCGACATAACCCTTGGCAGCGACGCTGTCGGTGAGGACAAGATCGACATCGCCGGTCTTCAGGGCCTGCACGGTTGCGCCGAAGGTCTCGAAGAGTTTGATGCGCGGGTTCTGCTCGTTGCCATCGAGTATTTCATAGACAGCGGTATAGAAAGGAGAGGTGCCGGGCTGGGCGCCGATCAGGCCATCGTTGAAGGCATTGAAACTCTTGGCGTCAGCGAACCGCTTCTCATCGCCACGAACCAGCATGAACTGCTGCGAGCGCATGTAAGGGTCGGAAAAGTCGACCTTCTGCTTCCGATCATCCTTGATGGTGATGCCGGTCATGCCGATGTTGTACTGGCCATCGGATACAGCCTGGATCATCGCGTCCCAGCTGGTGTTCTGGTACTCGACCTTGAAGTTCAGCCGCTTGGCGATCTCGTTCATAGCATCATATTCCCAGCCGATCGCCTTGCCGGATTTGGGATCGACGAATTGCAGAGGCGGATAGGCGTTTTCCGTCACCACGACGACGGTCTTGCCGCCCAGGTCCGGCAGGCCGGCGGCGAAAGCTGCGAGAGGCGAAAGCATTGCGGCGGTCAGGCCGGCAAGTACGGTGCGGCGAAAGAACATGATATGGCTCCCCAATCTTTGAACGGCAGAATTGTCATGGAAGACGCCGATATGGCAAGGCTGCAGGCATCGCCGATCGGCGCAAAAAAGAAAAGGCGGCCCAAAGACCGCCTTTCCCCTGCAATGATTTCGCTTTCGCGAGGTGCTTATTCAGCCGAGCCTTCAGCAGCGGCTGCAGCTTCTGCGGCGGCCTTTGCTTCAGCGGCTTCCGCTGCTGCCTTTTCGGCGGCGAGAGCCTGCGCTGCTGCAACCTTTTCAGCCTCGATACGTGCCTTTTCCTCGGCAACGGCCTGACGCTCGGCATCGTTGAGCTTGCGGGCGCGGACGCCGGTATCTTCAACGATACGGGCCGACTTGCCGCGACGGTCGCGCAGGTAGTAGAGCTTGGCGCGACGGACCTTACCGCGGCGAACGACTTCAACGCTTTCGATCAGCGGGGAGTAAACCGGGAATACGCGCTCGACGCCTTCGCCGTAGGAGATCTTGCGGACCGTGAAGTTCTCCTGCAGGCCGCCGCCGGAGCGGGCGATGCAGACGCCTTCGTAGGCCTGAACGCGGGTACGGTTGCCTTCCGTAACCTTCACGTTGACGCGGACGGTGTCGCCCGGAGAGAACTCGGGAAGGGTGCGCTTGGCTTCGATCTTGGCGGCCTGTTCGGCCTCAAGCTGCTGAATGATGTTCATCGTCTTAACCTTTGGTTCTTCTGAAACAGCCAGAGCGCTCACACTGTCCTTCGGTCGATGCCTCCGGAGTTTGCCTTTGCGGGCGGGAGCGGGTTCGCCATTCTTTGTTTGCTGGCAGACGGGGTTAAACCCCATTTCCGCGTGGGCCATTACACGAAAGACTTCCACCTGTCATCCCTTGGACGACAAATTTATGAAATCAGCCCGCTTTTTCGGGCTTCTGCGCCCCAATCAAGTCTGGCCGCCTTTCCTTCGTCAGGGAGACGGCCTGATCATGGCGCCATTTCTCGATGGCGCCATGATTGCCCGAAGTGAGGATCGCCGGAATCTCCCGGCCTTCCCACTCCTGAGGGCGGGTATAATGCGGATGTTCCAGAAGTCCGCCTTCGAAGCTTTCATGCAGACCGGAGAGGTCGTTGCCCATGACGCCCGGCAGGATGCGGACGATCGCGTCGAGCAGGATCAACGCTGCCGGCTCGCCGCCTGACAGTACGTAATCGCCGATCGAGACTTCCTCGAGTTCACGTGCCTCGATCACACGCTGGTCGACTCCTTCGAAACGGCCGCAGACGATGATCACTCCGTCGCCGGCCGCAAGCTGCCGCACGCGCTCCTGCGTCAGCGGCTTGCCACGCGGGCTCATCAGCAGGCGCGGGCGGTTGTCATTTTCAGAAGCGCTGTCGATGGCCCGGGCGAGCACATCGGGTTTCAGCACCATACCGGCGCCGCCGCCGGCGGGCGTATCATCGACGGTTCGGTGTTTATCCGTCGCAAAATCACGGATCTGCACGGTATCGAGCGACCATTGTCCACGCTCCGCCGCCTTGCCAGCGAGCGAAAAATCCAGATGGCCCGGAAACATTTCCGGGTAGAGTGTCAGCACCGTCGCCCGGAAAGCCATGGCGCCTACTTCTTTTTCTTAGGCTTGCCGGGTGCGAGCCCCTTCAGGTCATCGGGATTGTCGACGAGACCGGCCGCAAGCGGATCAATGAGCAGTTTGCCGGCTTCAAGATCGATTTCCAGCACGGAGGCCTCCGAAAAGGGGATCAACACCGGACGCTTGCCGGGGCCTTTGAGTTCCAGAAGATCGCCGGCGCCGAAATCGAAGACTCCGGTCACCGTGCCGTAACTGATCCCCTGATCGTCGAAGGCTTCGAGCCCTTCCAGATCGGCATAGAAGAACTCGTCGTCCTCCAACTCCTCATCCGAGAGGTTGTCGCGTTCGATGTAGAGTTCCAGGCCGTTCAACGCCTCGGCGGCATTTCGGTCGTTGACGCCGCGGAAGCGGACGACGACCATATTCTTCATTTCGCGCAGTTCGAGAACTTCGAAAACGCGTCCATCCATGCTGTGCAGATGGCCGTAATCACCGAGCGCGGTCGGATCGGCCGTATAGGCCTTTACACGCACCTCGCCGCGAATGCCCTGCGCGCCGCCGATGGTTGCCATCAGCACCGGGTTTTCAAGCTTGGTCATGGGTTCCTTCATTCGAACGCAGGCAAGAAGCTGAGATCACGCCTCTCATAAACGAAGTGCGCGGGAATGGAAACGAAAACGGGCGGCATGTCGCCATGCCGCCCGTCCGGATTGGGTCAAACTGATTATTCGGCGGAAGCAGCAGCTTCGGCGGCGTCGGCAGCCTTCTGCGCCTTCTCGGCAGCGCGTTCCTGAGCCTTCTTGCCCGGCTTTGCCTTTTCCGGATTGTTGCGGGTTTCGCGCTTGGAAATGCCGGCTTCGTCGAGGAAGCGCAGGACGCGGTCGGTCGGCAGAGCGCCCTGGTCGAGCCAGTGCTTGATGCGCTCGCCGTTCAGCTGAACGCGCTTCTCGTCGCCCTTGGCGAGCATCGGGTTCCAGGAACCGAGATTCTCGAGGAAGCGGCCGTCACGCGGGCTGCGGGCATCGGCGAGAACGACGTGGTAATACGGGCGCTTCTTGGAACCACCGCGTGCGAGACGAATTTTCAGTGCCATGTTCTTTACTCCTTAGGCTTTTCTTGACCGCTTCGTGGGGCGGTATGGTTATCGGGCTGCGGCGCTCTGTTCAGCGTGGTCCGCAGCGATCTGCTCATGATGCCGGATGACTTCCTTGATGACGAAGTTCAAGAACTTCTCGGCGAAATCCGGGTCCAGATGCGCATCTTCGGCAAGCTGACGAAGACGAGCGATCTGGTATTCCTCGCGCGCCGGATCGGCCGGCGGCAACTTGTACTTAGCCTTCAGCACGCCGACCTCTTTGGTGCAGCGAAAGCGTTCGGCTAGAATGTGGACGAGCGCCGCATCGATATTGTCGATCGACTGGCGGTAGCTCGAAAGCTGGGCTTTGACGTCTGGATCAATCATGGGGCAGGCGATCCTTTCACTTCTTCTTGGGCAATCCGGGCAGGCCCGGGAAACCACCACCGAGGCCCGGCAGTTTTGCGCCGCCAAGACCAGGCAATCCGCCCGGCAAGCCCCCGCCTAGACCGGGCATACCCCCACCCGGCTTTCCGAGACCTGCCGCTTCCGCCTGCTTCTGCAGGGCTTCCAGCTGCTTCGGGTCGATATTCGAGAGGTCAGGCATGCCGCCCATGCCGCCGAGGCCCCCCAACCCCATCTTGCCGGCAAGGCCGCCCATCATCTGCTTCATCATGCCGCCTTTGCCCTTGCCGCCCATCATCTTCATCATGTCGGCCATCTGCCGATGCATCTTCAGAAGCTTGTTGATGGCAGCGGCATCGGTGCCGGAGCCGGCGGCGATGCGCTTCTTGCGCGAATGCTTGAGCATATCAGGATTGGCGCGCTCGGCCTTGGTCATCGACTGGATGATGGCGATCTGGCGGCCGAACAGCTTGTCGTCCAGGCCGGCGGCGGCCATCTTGTCCTTCATGCCGGCCATGCCGGGCATCAGGCCCATAATGCCGCCCATGCCACCCATCTTCTGCATCTGACGCAACTGGTCGGCGAGGTCGTTCAGGTCGAACTTGCCCCTGGCCATTTTGGCGGCCATGGCGGCCGCTTTTTCGGCGTCGATGTTCTCGGCAGCCTTTTCGACGAGCGAGACGATGTCACCCATGCCGAGGATGCGGTCTGCAATGCGGCGGGGGTGGAATTCTTCCAGCTCGCCCATCCGTTCGCCGACGCCTATCAGCTTGATCGGCTTGCCGGTGACGGCGCGCATGGAAAGGGCAGCGCCACCGCGGCCATCGCCGTCCATACGGGTCAGCACGAGGCCGGTGATGCCGACGCGTTCATCGAAATTGCGGGCGAGGTTGACGGCGTCCTGACCGGTCAAGCTATCGGCGACCAACAGGATTTCGTGCGGGTTCGACTTCTTCTTGATGTCGGCCATTTCGACCATCAGGGGTTCATCGATATGGGTACGGCCGGCGGTATCGAGGATGACGACATCATGGCCGCCGAGCCTGGCGGCCTGGACGGCGCGGGCGGCGATATCGGTCGGAGACTGGCCGGCGATGATCGGTAGCGTGTCGATATTTGCCTGGGCGCCGAGCTGGCGAAGCTGCTCCTGCGCGGCCGGACGGCGCGTGTCGAGCGATGCCATCAGCACCTTTTTCTTCTCGCGCGTCGTCAGCCGGTTGGCGATCTTTGCCGTGGTCGTCGTCTTGCCGGAGCCTTGCAGACCGACCATCATGATGACGACCGGGGCGGCTGCATGAAGGTCGACACCGACGCCTTCGCCCCCAAGCATTTCGATCAGCTCGTCATGGACGATCTTGACGACCATCTGGCCGGGCTTGATCGACTTCAGGATCTCGGCGCCGACGGCCTTTTCGCGGACGCGGTCGGTAAAGGAGCGGACGACTTCAAGCGAAACGTCGGCTTCCAGAAGCGCACGGCGAACCTCCCGCAACGCCGCGGAAACATCACTTTCCGAAAGCGCGCCACGGCCTGTCAGTCCATTCAGGATGGAACCAAGACGGTCCTGGAGGTTCTCAAACATCAGCTCTTCCTTGCTACGTTTCGGGGAGTTTTGGAATGATCGAAACGTCGTGCTTTTCCTTGACGAAAACAAGACGCAAAGCCAAAAAGCACCCGAGGGCGCAGCGCGCTGTCGGGTGTTGACCTCCGGAATCCAGTGTTCCAGTCGGCGGCTCGGAGTCTGTTACTCGTCGCGGATTTGGCGCGATAAACAGGAAAGCTGCGGGAAAGTCAAGGCGAATGCGTTCAACGGCGTCGTGGCAGGCTTTTCCGACGTCGTGCGGCAGGACTGGTGCGGGGATATTCCGCTATGCAGCCGGTCGCGCGACGGAAGTATATATACATACTAACATAATCGCTTTAAAATTCGTCGATGTTTAGTTGAATATTTTGATCGGTAAGCCGAATTCGCGCGAAATGCCAGTTGCAAAATATTCCGCTTCTGATTCTACTTTCCACTTAAGTAAATTCTGTAAAATGATTCGTGAATATCCTTGATGCCGAATGAATCGGCGGAGATATCAAATGATAAATCCAGACATAGAAAGCTGGGCGCTGGCGCGTGCCCATAATATAGTTCTGCGCGAAGGCCTGAATTTGGCGAAGGCGGCACAGGACCTGGATCGCAAACGGTCTCGGTTGCTGGTCTATGAGCTCAGAAAGGTCATTACCGCTGCTATCGTCGAAGCCCACGCGGCGTCTCTCAATTCTGAAGGCACGGTGCGGTAGATCCGTATTTCGCCTGGTTTGCAAAGGCTGACGGTGCCGTACCCGTTCTGATTTCGCGGGCCTAGCCTTTATGCGTAAGAAAGAGGACGAGGCTCGCTTGGTGCTCACCCACTGGTAATCCCCGAGCATTTCCGCCATATACAGCCAAAACGCAGCGGAAATAGTCAGATGAGTAACACGGTCGAATTCGCGAAGATGAACGGGCTTGGCAACAAGATCCTGGTTATCGACATGCGCGGGCGGACCGACAAGGTGACGCCGCAGGCGGCGGTCGCACTCAATACGGATGCAGAAACGCAGTTCGATCAGATCATGGCCATCCATGATCCGAAGGCGCAGGGAACCGACGCCTACATCGACATCCTCAATTCCGATGGTTCGAAGGCACAGGCCTGCGGCAATGGTACGCGCTGCGTCGTGCAGGCGCTTGCCGCCGAGACCGGCAAGAAGGCCTTCACCTTCCAGACGGTCGCCGGCATCCTGAACGCAGTCGAGCATGAGGACGGCACGATCTCCGTCGATATGGGACAACCGGTTTTCGAATGGAACCGTATTCCGCTTGCGGAAGAATTTCACGATACGAGCCGCATCGAGCTGCAGATCGGGCCGATCGACAATCCGGTGCTGCATTCGCCTTCGGCCATGTCGATGGGTAATCCGCATGCGATCTTCTGGGTCGACCGCGATCCGATGAGCTTCGATCTCGAACGTTTCGGGCCGTTGCTCGAAAACCATCCGATGTTCCCGGAAAAGGCGAATATCACGCTGGCGCAGGTCATCTCGGATTCGGCGCTGCGGACGCGCACCTGGGAGCGCGGAGCAGGCCTGACGCTTGCCTGCGGTTCGGCCGCCTGCGCCTCTGCCGTCAGTGCCGCGCGCACCGGCCGCACCGGCCGCAAGGTGACGATCGATGTCGCCTCCAGCCCGATCCGCCAGCCGCTGGTCATCGACTGGCGCGAAGACGACCATGTCGTCATGACCGGCCCTGCCGAATGGGAATGGTCCGGTGCGCTCGATCCTTCGACCGGCACATGGTCCCGCGATGCCGAACGTGGGGCGGAAGCGCGGTGAGCGGCGTCGAGGTCATTACCTTCGGCTGCCGTCTCAATACCTATGAATCCGAAGTCATGAGATCGCAGGCCGAAGCGGCCGGGCTCAACAATGCCATTCTGGTCAATACCTGTGCCGTGACCGGCGAGGCCGTGCGCCAGGCCCGGCAGGCGATCCGCCGTGCGCGCCGCGACAATCCGCATGCCCGCATCATCGTCACCGGCTGTGCAGCCCAGACGGAAAAGCAGACCTTCGCAGAAATGGCCGAGGTCGATGCCGTGCTCGGCAATGAAGAGAAGCTGAAGGCCGCCTCCTATCGCGCGCTTCCCGATTTCGGCGTTTCGGCGGAAGAGAAGCTGCGTGTCAACGACATCATGAGCGTTCGCCACACCGCGCCGCAGATGGTCAAGCATATCGATGGCCACGTGCGCGCCTTCATCCAGGTGCAGAACGGCTGCGACCACCGCTGCACCTTCTGCATCATCCCCTATGGCCGCGGCAATTCGCGTTCCGTGCCGATGGGGGCGGTGGTCGAACAGGCGCACAGTCTCGTGGCAGGCGGCTATCGCGAAATCGTGCTGACCGGCGTCGATGCTACGAGCTATGGCTCAGATCTTCCCGGCGAGCCGACGCTTGGGCTGCTCGCAAAGACGCTGCTCAAGCAGATTCCCGACATACGCAGGCTGCGGCTATCTTCGATCGACAGTATCGAGGCCGACCGCCATCTCATGGACCTCATCGCGGACGAACCGCGCTTCATGCCGCATCTGCATCTTTCCCTGCAACACGGCGACGATATGATTCTCAAGCGCATGAAACGCCGTCATTTGCGTGCCGATGCTCTGCGTTTCATCGAAGACGTGCGCCGGCTGCGGCCGGAGATCAGCTTTGGTGCAGACATGATCGCCGGCTTCCCGACGGAGACCGAAGAGATGTTCGGGAACGCAATGCGCCTTGCCGAGGAAGCCGACATCGCGCATCTGCACGTCTTCCCCTACAGTCCACGGCCCGGCACGCCTGCCGCGCGCATGCCGCAGCTCGATCGCTTGCTCATCAAGGAACGTGCCGCTCGCCTCCGCGCCACTGGACAGATGCTGTACCAGCGCCATCTGGACAAGATGGTCGGAACGCGGCAATGGCTGCTGGTAGAAAATAACGGTCTTGCCCACACGGAAAACTTCACGCTTGTTGCCGTGCCCGGCCTTCGCCCGCGCGATATCGTCGAAGCGACGATATCAGGCCACAACGGCAAGCATCTCCACATGCAATTGACGGCTGCCGCGGCGGCCTGACTTCACGGACAGCTCATGGCGCTCAGTTTCATCAAAAAGGTCTTCACCTTCGGCAAGCCGGCGGAAGAGCCTGTGCCAGAGGCTGCTGAACGGGAGCTGGAGCCGCGCTCGCGCGACGAAGATCTGCCAATTGCGGCCGATCCTGTTCTTGCCGAGGAAATGGATACGGCTGGCGGGCCGGCGGCGGATATCGATGAAGCTCTCGCCGAGCAAGAACCGGTTGAAGCTCAGCCGGAATTGCTCCCGACCGTCGATGATCTGGGCGACATGGGCGTGGTTCCCCTGTCGCTGTTGGAAGCCGAGGCGGAAGCGAATGCAGATGACGCTGCGGTAGCACCCCCCTCTGTCCCTTCGGGACATCTCCCCCACAAGGGGGGAGATCGTTTGGAGGATGACGCTGCCGTGAGAGAGGAAGGCAGAGTCGAGCCTACGGAAGTATTTCCAGAGGAGATTCCGGCGGAGGAGGCGCAGAATATTCCGGTGGAGGTGGAGCAAGGTTCTCAATCCTTCCCAATCTCCCCCCTTGTGGGGGAGATGTCCGGCAGGACAGAGGGGGATGTCACCCCCGCCGAATCGCCGCCGAATCCCATCCTTCCCAGAGGCTTTGCCACCGGACCGCAAGCCGAACCTGAACCTATGGTGGCGCCCCAGCCGAGACTTTCCTGGTTCCAGCGCCTGCGCAATGGTCTGGCGCGCACATCCTCGCAGCTCACCGGCCAGATCGCTGCGCTCTTCACCAAGCGCAAGCTCGACGATGAGACGTTGCAGGATCTCGAAGATCTGCTCATTCAGGCCGATCTCGGCGTCGAGACGGCAATGCGCGTGACTGATACGCTCGCTTCCGAACGTTACGGCAAGGATGTGACCGGTGAGGATGTCAGCCGCATCATGGCGGCTGAAATCGCCAAGGTGCTGAAGCCGGTCGCCAAGCCGCTGCAGCTCGATCTCTCGCACAAGCCGCACGTCATCCTCGTCGTCGGCGTCAACGGTACCGGCAAGACAACGACTATCGGCAAGCTTGCGGCCAAGCTGTCCGGTTCCGGCCTCAAGGTCATGCTGGCGGCCGGCGATACATTCCGCGCAGCCGCCATCGAGCAGCTGAAGATCTGGGCCGATCGCACCAAATCCGAATTCATCGGCACTAAGCTGGGTGCGGATGCGGCGGGTCTTGCCTATGACGCCTTCGAACAGGCGAAGGCCAGGAAATGCGATGTGCTGATCATCGATACGGCCGGCCGACTGCAGAACAAGGCAGAGCTGATGGCCGAACTGGAAAAGATCGTGCGCGTGCTCGGCAAGCTCGATCCCGATGCGCCGCATACCGTGCTCCAGACACTCGATGCAACAACCGGACAGAATGCGCTCAATCAGGTTGAGATCTTCCGCAATGTTGCCGGCGTCAGCGGGCTGATCATGACCAAGCTTGACGGCACGGCGCGCGGCGGCATCCTGGTGGCGATCTCCGCCAAGCATAAGCTGCCGGTCTATTTCATTGGCGTTGGGGAAGGGGTCGACGATCTCGAACCGTTCGAGGCCGAGGATTTTGCGCAGGCCATTGCCGGTATCAGCCAATGATGCCACAGATTAGCCGTTGATGGCTTGCATGCATTGCAAAAAAAGCAGGTTTGAAGAAGCATGACGACTGAAAGCGATATTACTCCCAGCGCCGCAGACCGGCATCATCCGCTTCTGAAACTGGCGCTGGAACTCGGGCCGCTTCTGGTCTTTTTCTTTGCCAATCTGCGTGGTGAATGGCTCGTCGCCCGTTTTCCGGCGTTGGCTGAGCTCGGCGGTCCCCTCTTCGTGGCGACAGGGCTGTTCATGGGCGCAACCATTCTCTCGCTGGTGGTTTCCAAGATCATGCTTGGCCATCTGCCGATCATGCCGTTCGTTTCGGGGATCGTCGTGCTGATCTTCGGCTCGCTGTCGATCTGGCTGCAGAATGAAACCTTCATCAAAATGAAGCCGACAATCGTCAACGCGCTTTTCGGCTTTACCCTGCTTGGCGGTCTCGCCTTCGGCAAGTCTTTACTCGGCTATGTCTTCAACGCCGCCTTCCAGCTCGATGCCGAAGGCTGGCGCAAGCTGACGATCCGATGGGGCATCTTCTTCCTGTTCCTCGCAGTACTGAACGAGGTGGTCTGGCGCAATTTCTCGGATAATTTCTGGATCGCCTTCAAGGTCTGGGGCACGATGCCGATCACCATTATCTTCACCATGGCGCAGATGCCGCTGGTGCTGAAGCACAGCATTTCCACCGAGGCTGAAAGCGAGAAGTGACTGCTATCGAGAGCGCCGACCGAGCGCGGCATCAGATCTTCTGGTTTTCTGCCTGTCTTGCGGTGCTGGTCGTCCAGATCGTTGCCGAATATCTGATGGGCCGGGTGCCGATCTGCACTTGCGGCTACATCAAGCTGTGGGAAGGAACGGTCAATTCCAGCGGCAATTCCCAACATCTGTCCGACTGGTATACGCCATCGCATATCATCCACGGCTTCCTGTTCTACGGGCTGGCGCATCTCGTGCTTCGCGGCAAGCCGTTTGCGGCGCGCCTGCTGTTGGCTGTTCTCATCGAATCCGGCTGGGAGCTTCTGGAAAATTCTCCCCTGATCATCGATCGCTACCGCACGGCGACGATCTCGCTCGACTATTACGGCGACAGCATCATCAATTCGGCGATGGACGCGATCTTCATGGCGGTCGGCTTCTTCTTCGCCTCGAGAGCGCCCGTGGCGGTTACGGTTGCCATTGCCATCTTCTTCGAGATTTTCACCGGTTACGTTATCCGGGACAATCTGACGCTGAATGTGCTGATGCTGATCTGGCCTGTCGAGGCGATCAAGATCTGGCAGGGCGGAGTTTAGGAAGCCGGCTTGCCGAGCGCTTTTTCCATTGCTGGAAAAAGACCCTCCTTCAGGCTAGTGTCGTCGAAGGGGCCAACACGCTTGTAGATGATCGTCCCATCGGACGAGACGAGATAGCTTTCCGGAATGCCGTAGACGCCCCAGTCGATCGCCGCCTTGCCGTCCGGATCGACGCCGATGGCGTGATAGGGATTGCCGAGCTCACCGAGGAAACGCAGGGCGTTCTCGTTCTTGTCCTTATAGTTGATCGCGACGATGTTCAGCCGCCCGTCCTCGGCAAGCTGCTTGAGAAGGGGATGTTCATCGCGGCAGGGAATGCACCAGGAGGCGAAGACATTGACGAGGGTGAGCTTGCCCTTGACCGCTTCATCCGTCAGTGCCGGCAGATTGGAGCCTTCGAGTGGCGGCAGGTTCAGCGATGGCGCCTTGGTGCCGATCAAGGCGGAGGGGATTTCGGCGATATTCTTGCCATGGAAATCCTGGTCGTAGAGCATTTTCGCTGCCGTCGCGGCAATGCCACCGAAGACGACAAGCGGGATCAGGGCAAAAACATAGCGGCTGAAGCCGCGGCTTTTCGGCCTGTTGTCTTGCTGAGCTTCAGTCATTCGCTATCCTTCAGCCGGGCGGAACGGCGTCTGATGCCGGCGGCTTCGAGCGCGGCCAATTCCTTTTGACGCGCGCGTCCGTCAGACCAGGTCCAGAGTGTTGCCGCAATCGTTACCAGAGCGGCGAAACCGTAGGAGCCGTAGACATAGAAAGCGTAATTGCCCATCGCTATTCTTCCCGGCTCGCCATGCGGGCGGCCATACGGCGCTGGGAGGCGATACGGCGGCGCCAGATCTCGTTTCTCATCGCCATCAGATGCAGCGTGAAGAAGAGCAGGGTGAAGGCGATTGCCATGATCAGCAGCGGGCGCAGGAATTCCGGATCGATCGCCGGTCCATCGAGGCGCAGGACGCTTGCCGATTGATGCAGCGTGTTCCACCAGTCGACTGAGAACTTGATGATTGGGATATTGACGAAGCCGACAAGGATCAGGATGGCCGTAACGCGCGCAGCCCTGGATGGATCGTCCATGGCGCGGTTCAGCGCGATCAGGCCGAGATACATCAGGAAGAGAATGAAGACGGAAGTAAGCCGCGCGTCCCAGACCCACCATGTGCCCCACATAGGCTTGCCCCAGAGCGAGCCGGTGACGAGCGCAAGCAGGGTGAAGGCGGCGCCGAGCGGAGCTGCAGCCTTGGCCGAAACATCTGCCAGCGGATGGCGCCAGACGAGCGTACCGATCGCCGAAATGCTCATGATCGTATAGCACATCATGGAGAGCCAGGCGGCGGGCACATGCACATACATAATGCGAACCGTCTCGCCCTGCTGGTAGTCGCCCTCGGTCGAGAAGCTCAGATAGAGGCCGATGATAAAACAGAGGGCCGTGATGCCGGCCAGCCATGGAATGACGCGCGATGCCAGTGCCAGAAACCGCGTCGGGTTGGCGAGATCGCTGAATTTGCTGATGGCAAGGCTCGTTTCGCTCATATCCGCTTCCTTACCTTGATCTGCCCGGAGCCGCAATCGAAGCACCGATCAATCCGCCGTGTTTCTCAGCGCAAGGGCTGCTGCCGCCGGACCGATGACGGCGAAGAAGAGCGTCAGGGCAATGAGGATCAGAAATGGCGGCAGGAAGGGCGACGGTCCCACGACCGCTGCATAGGTGGCGCTGACGCCGAAGATCAGCACCGGGATCGTCAGCGGCAGGATGAGTACCGAGACCAGCAGGCCGCCACGCGGCAGTGCTACGGCAACGGCTGCACCGACAGCGCCAATGAAGGTGATCGCCGGCGAGCCGACAAGGAGCGTCAGCATGGTCGCGCCGATCGCCGTTTCGTTCATATTCATGAAGAGGCCGAGCAATGGGGAGGCGATGACGAGCGGCAGGCTGGTCGCCGTCCAGTGCGCGGCACATTTGATGAGCACAGTCAGCACCAGCGGCGTTTCCTGCATCAGCATCAAATCGAGCGAACCGTCGTCACGCTCCGCCTGGAACAGGCGGTCAAGCCCGAGCAGGGCAGCGAGCAGCGCGCCGATCCAGACGATAGCCGGCCCGATGCGTGAGAGAAGCGCAAGATCGGGTCCGACACCGAAGGGAATGACTGCGACGACCGTCAGGAAGAAGAGTATGCCGATCAGCGCGCCGCCGCCGGCGCGAATGGAGAGTCTCAGGTCGCGCAGGAAAAGGGCGATCATCCCCACACCCCCTGCTCCACCCCGGTGAAACCGGTCATTCTCAGTTCCCTGGTCTCTTTCAACCCAAGAGGCTGATGCGTCGCGGCGACGACAATCCCGCCTTCCCTGAGATGCATTTCGATCAATTCCGTAAACAACCTGTCCGCACTTGCATCCAGCGCGGCAGTCGGTTCGTCCAGGATCCAGACCGGGCGATGCGCGACCAGAAGCTTGGCGAAGGCGAAGCGCCGCTGTTGGCCGGCCGAGAGGTAGCCGAAGGGCAGGTGGGTGATGCCGGGCAGGCCGACGGCTTCGGCGGCTTCCTCAGTGCTCAGGCCGGCTTTTCCAGGTCCAAGGAAGGACCTCCAGAAATCCAAATTCTCCGCAACTGTAAGTTCAGTCTTCATGGCATTACGATGGCCAAGGTAGTGGCTGGCTACGGCTGCCGGATGCCTCTCGGCATCGACCGAATCGGAGACTGTGACAGAGCCTTTTTCCGGCCGCAAAAGACCGGCGATAACGCGCAATAAAGTGGACTTTCCCGATCCGTTTTTACCCGTCAGAATCAGGGCTTCGCCGGCCTGCAAGCTAAAGGAAACGTTAACGAAAATCAGATCCTCACCGCGCCGGGCTGCCAGATTTTCAGCGGTGAGATGCATGCATCGGTTCTTTCTTCATTGGCACCATCGGCAAGCTCAAAAAATGTCCGATTTTGACCTTTGTCGCTATGGCAAGTCTTTACGAAATTATCTATAAGACCTGCAACCACGCCAGCGGTCGGCGTGAATTTCATCCTTGCGCCGAACTTGGGGTTTTCTCCTCACGTGCGGACAGCGGAAATGGCCGTACCCGCATCCTGATGTGCATTAAGTGCATAGGCGTTCGCACGACTGTGTTGGCTATCAGAAACGGGGTCTCTCGTGTCTAAATCTCTTGACAGTTTCAATTGTCGGTCCACGCTTTCCGTCGGTGGAAAGGACTACGTCTACTACAGCCTGCCGAAGGCTGAGGCAAACGGCCTGCCCGGCGTGTCGAAGCTCCCCTATTCGATGAAGGTGCTGCTGGAAAACCTGCTGCGCTTCGAAGATGGTCAGTCGGTTACCAAGGAGCACATCCTTGCTGTCGCCGAATGGCTGAACAATAAGGGCGCCGTCGAGAACGAAATCGCCTATCGCCCGGCGCGCGTGCTGATGCAGGACTTCACCGGCGTTCCCGCCGTCGTTGACCTTGCTGCAATGCGCGACGCGATGGTTTCCCTCGGTGGCGATCCGGAAAAGATCAACCCGCTCGTTCCCGTCGACCTCGTCATCGACCACTCCGTCATCGTCGACGAATTCGGCACGCCGCAGGCTTTCGCCAAGAACGTCGAGCTGGAATATCAGCGCAACGGTGAGCGTTACCGCTTCCTGAAGTGGGGCCAGCAGGCATTCAAGAACTTCCGCGTCGTTCCTCCGGGCACCGGCATCTGTCACCAGGTCAATCTCGAATATCTCGGCCAGACCGTCTGGACGAAGGAAGAGGATGGCGAAACGATCGCCTATCCGGACACCTGCGTCGGGACGGATTCGCACACGACGATGATCAACGGCCTCGGCGTTCTCGGTTGGGGCGTTGGCGGTATCGAAGCTGAAGCCGCCATGCTCGGCCAGCCGGTTTCGATGCTTCTGCCTGAGGTCATCGGCTTCAAGTTGACCGGCAAGCTGAAGGAAGGCGTCACCGCGACCGATCTCGTTCTGACCGTCGTGCAGATGCTGCGCAAGAAGGGCGTCGTCTCCAAGTTCGTCGAATTCTTCGGTCCGGGCATGGATAACATGCCGCTCGCGGACCGCGCGACGATCGGCAACATGGGTCCGGAATACGGCGCGACCTGCGGCTTCTTCCCGGTCGACGGCGAAACCATAAACTACCTGACCATGTCCGGCCGCACACATGACCGGATCGCGCTCGTCGAAGCCTATTCGAAGGCTCAGGGCATGTGGCGCGAAGGTGACGGTTCCGACCTCGTCTTCACCGACACGCTGGAACTCGACCTCGGCGACGTCGTCCCGTCGATGGCCGGCCCGAAGCGTCCGGAAGGCCGCATCGCGCTCGAAAACATCGCCTCCGGTTTCGCCGGCTCGATGGATGCCGACTACAAGAAGCCCGGCCAGCTTTCGAACCGCTATGCGGTCGAAGGCACGGATTTCGATCTCGGCCATGGTGACGTGGCGATTGCCGCCATCACCTCCTGCACCAACACCTCTAACCCATCGGTGCTGATCGCCGCCGGCCTTCTTGCCCGCAACGCTGTTGCCAAGGGTTTGAAGACCAAGCCTTGGGTCAAGACCTCCCTTGCTCCGGGATCGCAAGTCGTCGGCGAATATCTCGCCAAGTCCGGCCTGCAGGCCGACCTCGACAAGCTCGGCTTCAACCTCGTCGGCTTCGGCTGCACGACCTGCATCGGCAATTCCGGTCCGTTGCCGGCGCCGATCTCCAAGACGATCAACGATAAGGGTCTCATCGTTTCCGGCGTTCTCTCGGGCAACCGCAACTTCGAAGGCCGTATCTCGCCGGACGTCCAGGCGAACTATCTCGCTTCGCCGCCGCTCGTCGTCGCCTATGCTCTTGCCGGTACGGTTCAGAAGGATCTGACCAAGGAGCCGATTGGCGAAGACCAGAATGGCAAGCCGGTTTATCTCAAGGATATCTGGCCGACTTCAAAGGAAGTTCAGGAATTCATCCTGAAGTACGTCACCCGCGAACTCTACGAAACAAAGTACGCTGACGTCTTCAAGGGTGACGAAAACTGGCAGGCCGTTCAGGTTCCCCCCGGCCAGACCTATGCCTGGGACGACGAGTCAACCTATGTCCAGAACCCCCCGTACTTCGTCGGCATGGGCAAGAAGGGCACCGGCGTTTCCGATATCAAAGGCGCCCGTGTTCTCGGTCTCTTCGGCGACAAGATCACCACCGACCACATTTCTCCGGCCGGTTCGATCAAGGCCGCGTCGCCGGCAGGCGCCTACCTGCTTGGCCATGATGTTGCGGTTGCCGACTTCAACCAGTACGGAACGCGCCGCGGCAACCACGAAGTCATGATGCGCGGCACCTTCGCCAATATCCGCATCCGTAACTTCATGCTCGGTGCGAACGGCAAGGAAGGTGGCTACACCATCCACTACCCGTCCAAGGAAGAGACCTCGATCTACGATGCGGCCATGCAGTACAAGGCCGAGGGCGTTCCACTCGTTATCTTCGCGGGCGTGGAATATGGCAATGGCTCCTCGCGTGACTGGGCTGCGAAGGGCACGAACCTGCTCGGCGTCAAGGCAGTCATCGCCCAGAGCTTCGAGCGTATTCATCGTTCTAACCTGGTCGGTATGGGCGTCATTCCCTTCGTCTTCGAAGAGGGCACGACCTGGCAGAGCCTCGACCTGAAGGGCGACGAACTCGTCACCATCGAAGGTCTTGAGAATATCAAGCCGCGCGAAAGGAAGATCGCCAAGATCACCTATGCCGACGGCACGGTGAAGGACGTTCCACTGCTGTCGCGCGTGGATACGCTCGATGAGGTGGTCTACCTGAACAATGGCGGCATCCTGCAGACCGTTCTGCGCGATCTCGCAGCCTGATTGTTAAGATATTTGCCTGATGATAATGGCCGCCGGGAAGCAGTTTCCCGGCGGTTTTTCTTTGCGGAAAACGGGCGCTGTTTCACTGCTCACGATGATGTGTCTCGGTCGCCCCTGCTCCGGCTCCGTCTCACCCCTTCGTGACTTTCCGTTTGGACCCGGAACGATTATTCGTACGTTCATATCTCGGAGCCGGCGGTTCAGGACCGCTGCCGGTCCTGGAAAAGAGGTGCTGGTGAATGCCCCCGCGTTTTATGATCCCGCTGATCGCCGGACTTGCTTTCGCAGGTCCGCTCTTGGCTGCAGACGGTACGCCGAAAGGCGTCGTTGAGCTGTTCACATCGCAAGGCTGCTCCTCCTGTCCGCCGGCCGATGCCGCATTTCGCAAGCTCGTCAGCCAGGGCAACGTCATCGCGCTCGCCTATCATGTCGATTACTGGAATTATCTCGGCTGGGCCGACACGCTGAGCTCAAAGGAAAATACCGCGCGGCAGTACGGCTATGCCCGCATGATGGGCCGCAGCAACGTCTATACGCCGCAGGCAATCGTCAATGGCCGTGACCATCTCGCAGGCGCCGACCTCGCCGGCATCAACGGCAAGATAAACGGCTATGCCGATGAGGGCAAAGGCCTGGTCGTGCCTGTCAGCGCCCGCATGCGCGGCGATGAGTTGGAGATCAAGCTGGGCGCCGGCCAGGGCAAGGCCAATGTGGTCATCGTCTATTTCGACAAGGAAAAAACGATCAATGTCGAGAAGGGCGAAAACAGCGGCCAGAAGATTTCCTACCTGCACAGTGTGACCGATGTGGAGACCGTCGGGATGTGGGATGGAAAGGCTACGACCATCACTCTGCCGGCCAGCGTGATGGAAAAACCGGATCTCGAGGGATCTGCGATTCTCTTGCAATCTGTGACCGATAACGGCGATCCGGGAGCGATCCTCGGCGCAACGGTTGTCATGGCAGGGAAAAATATTTAATGATTTCAGCCGCTTACGGAAGAACGCCAGGCGGCCCGGCCAAGCGTATTCGGGGCTGGGGTTAAGGTCGATACGCTCCGCCGGGCCCTTTGGCGCGCTGGCGCCAAACTGGAGCCTATAGTTCTCTTGGAAATGAGGCGCTGTTTTGACTGAAATGCGGCACGGCGGAGAAAGGCGGTTTCGTCCCCAGAATGACAGCCCTTTCCCTTGCAATTTGCCGCGGCTCGGGCAAACTGTCACTCTCCTGTCACATGTGGAGGCCTTGGGATTCTGATGACAGATACGCCGGATTTGCGACGCGGCGAAAGCCGCTCCGTCGACAATAGCTCTTCAACCGTCGTTGATCTCAAGGAATACAAACAGAATAAAGACCCGGTACCGGTGACATTTCACCGGCGGGAACTCGACCAGATTCTATGGATTTACGGTCGCATGGTGGGTGAGGGCGAGTGGAAAGACTATGCCATCGACCACACCAAGGAGAAGGCGGTGTTCTCCGTCTTCAAGCGCTCAGGCGAAATGCCGCTCTTCCGCATCGAGAAGAATCCAAAGCTTGCCGCCAAACAGGGCGCTTATTCGGTCGTAAACGTCAATGGCATGATCCTGAAGCGCGGCCACGAACTCGGTCCGGTGCTGAAAGTTTTCAATAAGACGCTGAAGCTCGTCGACAAGTAGGCAAAATCATCCCTTGAACAGCGTGCCTGGATAGCCATCAGGATCGGGATGGGTTTCCGTTCCTTGGCCGAGTGCGCGCTGCATCAGCATCGTATCCAACCAGCGGCCATGCTTGTAGCCGGCACCTTTCATCAGACCGATCTCTTCGAAACCCAGCGAACGGTGGAGGGCAATCGAAGCAGAGCTTGCACCGCCGATGACAGCGGTCATCTGGCGGAAGCCCGAGACGGTGCAGCGCGAAATCAGTTCTCCAAGGAGCAGCTTGCCGATGCCCTTACCTCGCGCGCCCGTACCCAGATAAATCGAATCCTCGACCAGCCAGCGATAGGCCGGACGGGTCCGGAATGCCGATGCGTAGGCATAGCCAAGCAGCGTTCCGTCTTCGGCTGTTGCGGCGATGTAGGGATAGCCCTGCTTGCAAATAGCGGAGTAGCGAGCCGACATTTCCGTCTCGGCCGGCGGCACGATCTCGTAGCTCGAAGTGCCGTTCAGCACGGATTCGCGATAGATTTCAGTGATGGCGGGAAGATCGGAAGGAACGGCGTCGCGCAGGAGAGGGAGCATTTCAGATCGATCGGCACGGTTGGATGAAGGTCTATGTTGAAGCACTCCGGCGAACAGCCTGCAACAAAAAAGGCGGCCGAAGCCGCCTTTCGTGTTTCAGTACAGACTGCTTATTTGCGGTTGCCAATGAACTGCAGCAGGAACATGAAGAGGTTGATGAAGTCGAGGTAGAGCGTCAACGCGCCCATAATGGCCTTGCGGCCTGCGACGTCATAACCGTCTGCTTCATAATACATTTCCTTGATCCGCTGGGTATCGTAGGCGGTCAGGCCTGCGAAGATCAGCACACCGATCACGGAGATCGCGAACTGAAGGGCGGACGAAGCCAGGAAGATGTTGACCAGCGAAGCGATGATCAGGCCGAAGAGACCCATGATCAGGAACGAACCCATCGCCGACAGATCACGCTTGGTCGTGTAGCCGAAGAGCGACAGCGCGCCGAAGGAGGCGGCCGTCACGAAGAAAGTCTGCGTGATGCTCGATTGCGTGTAGATCAGGAAGATCGACGACAGCGAGAGACCGACCAGTGCAGCATAGATCCAGAAGGTTGTCTGAGCCGCAGCCACGCTCATGCGGTTGATGCGGAAGCTCAGGAAGAAGACCGCCGCAAGAGGCGCAAGGATCACGACCCAGCGCAGGGGCGACTGGTACAGGACTTGGCCGAACTGGGTGAGCTGGCCGTCCTGGACGGCGAAGGTGAATGCGAAATAGGCGGCCAAACCAGTGATCGCCAGACCCAGCGCCATCAGGTTGTAGACCTTGAGCATATAAGCGCGGAGGCCTTGATCAATCACTTCGCCGGTTTGTGCGCGGCTTTGGTAGTTACGAAGGTCAGCCATAGTTTCCTCTTACAAGCTCCGATGGAAATACGGTGTCGGGTTCACGACCCGGGCGCCGCTGCGGAGCTCCAGCATGCCTGCTGACAATATGAGGCTTTCGCCCTTTTCAAACAAGGCCCTTGCAATCAGCCATTCGGTTAAATCGCCGTAAGGTGAAGGGATTTGAGCCTCTCGCCCTTTTATAGCTCGCGTAAAACGGGTGCTGCCTTCTGTCCCAAAATGCGCCAAGTGCCAATGAGGCCAATGCCAACGGTCAGTACGAGGGCTGTAGCGAGGGTGAGACCGGCGACATCGGGCATGAAGCTGGAGGGCAGGTGCATGATGCGGCTGACGATGAACCAGGCGGCCACGCCGCCGGCAAAGAGCGCGAAAATGGCGGTGGCGACACCGAGGATGAGATATTCATAGCTGAAGGCACGGATCAGCATGATCCTCGTCGCGCCAAGCGTTTTCAGTACCACCGCATCATGCGTGCGCGCCCGATTTCCGGCGGCGAGTGCGCCGGCCAGCACGAGAACGGATGCGATGAGGGCAACGGAGGCTGCAGCGCGGATCGCGGTCGCAAGCTCGCCGACCAGTTGATTGACGATATCGATCGCGTCCTTGACGCGCACGCTCGTGATCGTCGGATAGGCGTTGGTCACCGATTTCAGGATCGCGGCGTCTTCAGTCTCGGTCGATGCGGGATCCGTCAGTGTCGCCAACCATGCATGCGGAGCGCCACGGAAAGTGTTCGGTGAGAAGACCATGACGAAATTGATCGACAGCGATTCCCATTCGACTCGCCGCAGATTGGCAATTTTGGCGGTGATGTTGCGGCCGAGAACATTGACGGTCACGGTATCGCCGATCTTGAGGCCGAGCTCGCGTGCCTCCTCCGCCGAGAAGGAGACAAGCGGCTCGCCGCTATAGTCTTTGCCCCACCACTGGCCTTCGGTAAGGGCAGAATTCTCCGGCAGGCTTTCCTCGTAGGTAATGCCGCGGTCGCCATTCAGCACCCAGCGGCCCGCCGCCGGGACATTCATCTTGGTTACGTCCTGGCCATTGAAGGCAATGATACGGCCGCGCAACATCGGCACTTCCATTAGTTTGCCATTCGGTGACTGAGTGTGGATCAGGTTGCGGAAGGCATCGACCTCGGCGCTCTGGATATCGACGAAGAAGAAGTTCGGCGCACCCTCGTTCATGCGCCCGGTCAATTGCTGGCGCAGGTTGCCGTCGATCAGCGTGAGGGTCACCAGCAGGGCAAGGCCGAGACCGAGCGAGAGGACGACTGAGGGCGTCAGTGCTCCGGGGCGATGGATATTGCCGATCGCCAGCCGGAGCGCCGGCGAATTGACGCGCGGGCTTCTACGCGCCAGCCAGGCGATCAAAACCGCGACGAGGCGCAGGATGACGAAGGCGAAAATGATAGCGGCGACGAAGACCACGGCAATAAAGCGATCATAGGCGGTCAGAATGGCAAGCCCTGCAAGGGCTGCGATGAAGAGCATGGCGAGCAGCACATAGGGCCAGGAGGGCAGGCGGCGTGCCTCGAAACCCTGCTCACGGAAGAGAGCGGTGGCAGGCACTTCGCGCGCATGGCCGAGCGGCAGGATGGCAAAGGCAAGCATCGTCAGCATGCCGAAGAGGGCTGCAAGCAATAGAGCGCCGGGATAGAGCGTCGGATCGGTTGAGACCGGCAGGAACTGGGCAAGGAACTGTGCGGCCAGCATCGGTGACAAGGCACCGAGCACAAGACCGATCAGGATGCCGACTGCTGCGATAATGGCGATCTGGAAGAGATAGATCCAGACCACGACGGCTGCCGGGGCGCCCAGGCATTTGAAGGTCGCAATCGTCGTGCGTTTGGCATCAAGGAAGGCGCGAACCGCGTTGGCGACGCCGACGCCGCCGACGATCAGCGCGGTCAGGCCGACCAGCGTAAGGAATTGCGAAAAGCGGGTGATGTTTTCCGTCAGCGATGGGGCGGCGCGATCGCTCGTGCGGACCGACCAACCGGCCGAAGGGAATTCCCTGGTGGCGCGGGCCTGGATGCCGCTCATCATGCTGCGGTCTTCCAGCTTGATCTTGTAGACGTGTTCCACAAGGCTGCCGGTCTGTATCAGGCCGGACGCCTGTAGCGCGTTTCGGCTGACGAGCATACGGGGAGCGAAACCGAAACCTTCCGAGAGCGCATCCGGCTCGGTCTTGACCGTGCCCGTGATGCTGAGCTTGACGTTGCCGAGCAGCAATTCGTCGCCGATCTGCAATCCCAACCGCTCCAGCAACAGCGGGGCAACGACTGCACCATAAGTGCCGCCTTCGCCTGATAGGAGGGAGGGGAGCGGATAGTTCGGCGCAGCTTCAAAAGTGCCGTAGAGCGGATATGCATCGTCGACGGCCTTGACCTCGACCAATGCCTGATCCGATCCATCCGGCTTGCGGGCCATGGAGCGCAGACCAGTGGAGACGGAGACCTCGCCGAGGCCGCGCAGGAAATTCATTTCCTCCGGCGTTGCCTCGCGATTGTTAAGTTCGAAGCGGACGTCGCCGGCCAGGAGTTCCTGCCCCTGCGAAGCGATTGTATCGGTGATCGACTGCGAGACCGAGTTGACGGCAGCGATTGCGGCAGTGCCGAGCGCGATACAGGCGAGGAAGATGTAGAAGCCCTTCAGGCCGCCGCGCAGCTCGCGCAGGGCCAGGCGGAAAGCCAGCGAAATACGCGGAGTGACGATCGTCATGCAATCGCGGCCTCCGATTGGCGGATGGCGCTATCGCCCTCGATGCGCCCCGAGCGGACGCGGATCTGGCGCGAGCAGCGATTGGCGAGGCTGATATCGTGGGTCACGAGCAGCAGGGTCATGCCGCGCTCGGCCTGTTTGGAAAACAGGAGGTCGGCGATCTGGCGGCCGGTATCGGTATCGAGATTGCCGGTTGGCTCGTCGGCGATCAGCAAGGCAGGTGACGGGGCAAGCGCACGGGCGATTGCAACACGCTGCTGCTCGCCGCCGGAGAGCTGGCCGGGATAATGGTTCAGGCGCTCGGCGAGCCCGACCGATGCCAGTTCGCGTCGGGCGATCTCGAACGGATCTGGAATATTGGCGAGTTCGAGGGGGACGGCGACATTTTCCAGCGCCGTCATATTGGCGATCAGATGGAAGGATTGGAAGACAATGCCGATATTGCGGCCGCGGAAATCGGCGACCTGATCCTCGCTCAGAGTATGCAGGGGCGTGTCATTGATGTTGATCTCGCCGCTGTCGAGTTTTTCCAGACCCGCAAGCACCATCAGCAGCGTGGACTTGCCGGAACCCGAAGGGCCGACGATGCCGACGGATTCGCCGGCACTGACCTCCAGATCGATGTCCTTCAGCACATGGACGGAGGCCGCAGCAGTGCCGAGCGTCAAATCGGCGTGTTTCAGATCGATGATGGTTTTGGCCAACAGAAATCGCCCTATATAGTTCCGTAACCGATGGCCGCATAACGGCTCCTAGCCAATCTAGGGAAAGCATTATGAGATTTAAAGTTGCCGCCCTTCACTTCGCTGTCATCGTCTTCTCGCTGACTTTCTCGACAGTTGCGCAGGCCCGCACCATCCATCTGGTCGGTTTCGGCGACAGCCTGATGGCAGGCTATCAGCTGCCGCAGGGCGATGGCTTTCCCGAGAAGCTGCAGGCTGCCCTGAAGGCCAAGGGGGTCGATGTTTCGATCACCAATGCCGGCGTATCAGGCGACACGACAACCGGCGGATTGACGCGAATTGACTGGTCGGTTCCCGATGACACCGATGGGGTGATTCTCGAACTCGGCGCCAATGATGCGCTTCGCGGCATCCCGCCGGAACAGAGTGAAAAGAATCTCGATCAGATGATAAGCCGGTTAAGTGGGCGGGGCATAGCAGTGCTGCTTGTCGGCATGATGGCGCCACCGAACATGGGTTCGGACTATGCCGAACGCTTCAACCCGATCTATCAGAAACTCGCGGAAAAACATGGCGTTGACCTCTACCCATTTTTCCTCGACGGCGTGGTGCTGGATGCCGGTCTGAAGCTCGATGACGGTATGCATCCAAACGCCAAGGGAGTCGATGTGATGGTGGAAAAGATGGAACCGGCAGTCACGAAATTCGTTGGGACGATTTCTTCTGTGAAGAAATAGGGGCTTGCACAGGTCTGTAATGCGTGATTCCGTGTGAGCACCTGCAAAAGATTCGGGGAGTGCTCGTTATGCCGAGACTTTTTACCGCCCTCGAAATTCCGCGCAATGCGGCGATGAGCCTGTCATTGTTGCGCGGTGGTCTTCCCGGAGCACGATGGATCGATGTGGAGAACTACCACATCACGCTTCGCTTCATCGGCGATGTCGATGGCCGGACCGCAGATGAAATTGTCGAGCGTCTCGACCGGATCGACCGGCCGGAATTCCAGCTCCGGCTTGAAGGCATCGGCTCCTTCGGCTCCAAGAAGCCGCACTCGATCTGGGCCGGCGTTTCTCCTTCACCTGAAATGAATGCCCTGCAGGGCGAGATCGAGCGGATCTGCCAGCGCATCGGCCTGCCGCCGGACCCGCGCAAGTTCACGCCTCATGTCACGCTTGCCCGGCTGAAATATTCGCGCGTCGATGACGTCGTTCACTATCTCGCCGGCCGCGGCAACTTCCAGACTTCGACCTTCACCGTGCCGCGCTTCGTGCTTCTGTCGTCGCGCGAATCGGTCGGCGGCGGACCTTACCTTACCGAGGAAGTCTTCCCGCTCCACGAGCCACTGACGGTGCCAAGCCTTTCGACCAACGTGCTGCAGCCGCTGAAGAGTCTGGCATAAACGAACTCGAAATCTTCCCGGTCGCCATGATAGGGATCGGGAATATCTTCCCCGGTGCCGAGTGCGAAATCGCCGAAGAGATGGATGTTGTCCGCGTGCGGTGAACGTCGGCGCAGTTCCGCGATATTCGAGCGGTCCATCGTAAGGATCAGATCGAAATCGTCAAAATCTTCAGGCAATATCCTCCGGGCACGCTGCCCTTTAATGTCGATGCCATGCGTGCTTGCGGTGGTGATCGAGCGCCGGTCGGGCAGTTCTCCCTGATGCCAGCCGCCGAGACCGGCGGAATCGATATGGAAAGCCTCACCAAGGCCTGCCTCGTCAGCAACATGGCGGAATATTCCCTCGGCAAGCGGAGAGCGGCAGATATTGCCCATGCAAACAAAGAGGATGCTGATACGTTTCATCTGAGGATCCGACTGAAGGATGAAAGGAACATGGCATGAAAATGGAAAAGCTGGAAAGGCCGGCGATTAACCAGTTGCTCGGCGAACTCACGGGCTGGGCGCTCGACGATGCGGCAGGTTCGATTTCGAAGACATTCAAATTCGCGAATTTCGTGGAAGCCTTCGGTTTCATGACGGAATCGGCGCTTGCGGCCGAAAAACTCAACCATCATCCTGAATGGTTCAACGTCTATTCCCGCGTTGAGGTGAAGCTCAACACGCACGATGCCGGCGGTTTGACGGAGTTGGATTTCAAGCTCGCAAGGGCCATGGAGAAGGCTGCGGCGCGGCGAGGCGATTGAAACGGCTCACGCCGTCACCATATTTTCGGGGCGACCACAAAGGATATCGGGATGGACGAGGTCAAATACGGGGAAATCCTGCTGCCGGGCGACGAGGACACGCAGGATCGCCGTGAAAAGACGGTGAGGCAGAAATTCTGGCCGACCTTTCGTCGCGCCGTACGGCAGATTCCGTTTTCTCGTGATGTGGTCGCTGGCTTCTATTGCGCACTTGATCCGCAGACACCGACCAAGGTGCGTGGTGTGTTGTTGGCGGCACTTGCCTATTTCGTGATGCCGGTCGACATAGTTCCCGATATCTTTGCCGTAATCGGCTTTTCGGATGACATAGCCGTCTTATCGGCAGCCTTTGCGATGGTACGAGGCAATATCCGGGCAAGCCATTACGAGGCGGCCGATCGCGTTCTTGCTGAGCGTACCGAAGACGGCATGAAAACGATCTAGGGTTCTTCCCCCTCCAGCGGTTTCGGAGCTTGCTGAGGCCGCATACGCGACTTGATCGTGTCGAAAAGGGCAGCTTGCCTTTTTCTGCGCATTGCGGTCGCGTATCAGCCAGGAGTTCAGGCGCGGCGCGAAGTAGCCGAACGGAAGAGAGAATGCGGACTCCTCGCGCTGATCAGCAACCTTTTTGCGAGAGCAGTGAAATGCTGTCTTTCTTCGACGTCCACATCTCTTCGCGCAGTCCCTGCGGCAAAATTTCGTCCTGAATTTCCACATCTTAACGGGGTGCGAAGGATTTGAGAAAGGTCAAACTCTTGCCTGAATCTTTGTGTCTTAAATTCACCCGAACCGATGGCTCAGCCCATCCCGACAGAGCGCGGCACAGGCGCCGCTGTCAGGTTCGAAAGGTTGACAGTTGGCGAAAATGAAACAGGCAGAAACAATTCGTAGCCATTGTTGACCATTTGGTAACCTGAATTAAGTCAAAATAAAGCAGATCGTGATTATGCGCCGCCCGCAATGATCGCTTCGGGCCTTGAACCGCAAGAACCGGCAGGAATTCCATGTTCGTAAAAAGTATCGTATCCGCTCTCGCCCTCACCATCGTCATGGCTGGAGTGGCGGAAGCACAGCAGGCGGCTCCGACCCGCATCCAGCAGTTCCAGGCATGGGGAGCCTATTCTTACAAGTCCGGCAATGCGACCGTATGCTATGTGCTTTCGGTGCCGACCACAAAGCAGCCGGCCAGCGTCGACCATGGTGACAACTTCTTTATCGTCTCCCAGCGTCCGGGTCAGAACATCTCCTATGAGCCTCAGGCGATGATGGGCTATACGGTGAAGGAGAATTCGAAGATCAATGTTACGATTGACAACAAAACCTTCGTAATGTTCACCAAGGACAAGGCTGGATGGGTCGAGAATGCGGCTCAGGAGCCGGCGCTTGTCGCAGCCATGAAGACCGGTCATTCGATGACCGTCAACGCCACCTCGCGCAAGGGTACTGGCACCTCGTACAGCTATTCGCTGTCGGGCATTTCTGCTGCGCTGAAGCAGATCGAAAGCTGCAAGTAAGCTTGCACTTCGAGCAATGTTTCAAAGGCCGGCCTTTCGCCGGCCTTTGTCGTTTCCATCTACAGTGACGCTTCCATGTCTAGTGACGTGGGGGGAAAATGATGCTAAAGCGGCGCGCAACTGCGGAAGGATGGCGATTTATCGCCGCTCCGCCCATTCATTTCTGCAATCATGCGTCAGCGGCCCGTAAGTCTTCCGTCTTTCCGGGATGGTTGCCATGTTGAGTTCGGGATTAGAAGATTATGTCCGTTATGGATGCGATGACCGTTGCCAACCCCGGTGTGAGGGCGCCTCTCGGCACTGAGCTTTCGCCAAAACCCTCGCTGATCGGTCTGACGCGCGAGGAAATGGGTGCGGCGCTGCGCGAAAAGGGCGTGCCGGACAAGCAGATCAAGATGCGCGTCTCGCAGCTCTGGAACTGGATCTATGTGCGCGGCGTCTCCGATTTCGATCACATGACGAATGTCGCCAAGGACATGCGCGAGATGCTGAAGCAGCATTTCACCATTACCCGGCCAGAAATCGTCGAAGAACAGATTTCCAATGACGGCACGCGCAAGTGGCTGCTGCGTTTTCCGCCGCGCGGTGCCGGCCGGCCGGTCGAGATCGAGGCCGTCTACATCCCCGAGGAAGGGCGCGGCACGCTCTGCATTTCCAGCCAGGTCGGCTGCACGCTCACCTGTTCCTTCTGTCATACCGGAACGCAGCGTCTGGTACGCAACCTGACAGCCGAAGAAATCCTCTCCCAGCTTCTGTTGGCCCGCGACCGGCTGGGTGACTTCCCCGATCGCGACGTGCCTGTCGGCGCCGTCGTCCCTTCCGAAGGCCGCAAGGTCAGCAATATCGTGATGATGGGCATGGGCGAGCCGCTCTATAACTTTGATGCCGTCAAGCAGGCCCTGCTGATCGCCACTGACGGTGACGGCCTGTCACTGTCCAAGCGTCGCGTGACGCTTTCCACCTCCGGCGTCGTGCCCGAGATCCTGCGCACAGGCGAGGAGATCGGCGTCATGCTGGCAATCTCGCTGCACGCGGTGCGCGACGACCTGCGCGATATCCTCGTGCCGATCAACAAAAAATATCCGTTGAAGGAGCTGATCGAGGCCTGCAGGAATTATCCAGGGCTTTCGAACGCGCGGCGCATCACTTTCGAATATGTGATGCTGAAGGACGTCAACGATAGCCTGGAAGACGCCAAGGGGCTGATCCAGCTGCTGAAGGGCGTGCCGGCGAAGATCAATCTCATTCCCTTCAACCCATGGCCGGGCACCAATTATCAATGTTCCGACTGGGCGCAGATAGAGAAGTTTGCCGATTTCATCAATTCGGCAGGTTACGCGTCGCCGATCCGCACGCCGCGCGGACGCGACATTCTCGCGGCCTGCGGTCAGCTCAAGTCGGAATCCGAGCGCATGCGCAAGACTGAGCGTCTTGCCTTCGAGGCGATGATGATCGCCAACCACGGCGCCGATGATTGATCAGCAAGTTTGATCTTCACTACAATTCTCCGCGATTGATTAAAGGGGACGCTTTTCCTAAAAGTGCCCCAAAATCATCCTGGAGGACACCCATGCGTTCAATTCTTCTGGCTTTTGCCGCAGCTCTGGCCCTGACGCTGCCGGCGAAGGCCGACGATGTCACCGTTGCCGTAACCGCAATTGTCGAACATCCGGCGCTCGATGCAGCCCGCAACGGCGTGCGCGACGCGCTGGCCGCTGCCGGCTACAAGGAAGGCGAGAACCTCAAGTTCGTCTTCGAATCCGCGCAGGGCAATCCGGCAACGGCAGCCCAGATCGCTCGCCAGTTCGCTGGTGACGGACCCAATGTCATCGTGCCGATCTCCACGCCGTCGGCCCAGGCCGTCGTTTCCTCAACACGCGATATCCCTGTTGTCTTCACTGCCGTGTCCGATCCGCTCGGCGCACAGCTCGTCAAGAACATGGACAAGCCGGGTGGCAACGTGACGGGCCTTTCCGACATGTCGCCGGTCGGCGAGCATATCGCGCTCATTAAGGAAATCCTGCCTGATGTGAAGACGATCGGCTACCTCTACAATTCCGGCGAGGCGAATTCGGTCTCGCTGCTGGCGGCACTGAAGGCTGAAGCTGAGAAGGCCGGCATCACCATCGTTGAATCGGCTGCAACGAAGTCAGCCGAAGTGCAGGGCGCTGCTCGTGCGCTCGTCGGCCGCGCCGATGCGATCTATATTCCGACCGACAACACGATCATCTCGGCGCTGGAAGGTGCGGTTGCCGTTGCCGAAGAAAGCAAGCTGCCGCTCTTCACCGCCGATACGGATTCCGTTTCGCGTGGTTCGATCGCAGCGCTTGGCTTCAACTACTATGATGTTGGCAAGCAGACGGGAGAGATCGTCGTGCGCGTGCTGAAGGGTGAGAATCCCGGCGATATCGCGGTGAAGACTGCGGCCGGCAGCGATCTCGTCATCAACAAGGCTGCCGCAGCCAAGATGGGCGTGACTCTGCCGGAAAGCGTCGTTTCGCGCGCCAACAAGGTCATTGAATAATCGACTGTCGTCCCAAGGCCTTAGTCATGATCAGCCGCTCCCGTTTGCACGGGGGCGGCTGATCATATTAAAAGGCTCCCGTTTCGCGACGGGCGGAATGGAAACAAAAAGGGGCTGAAAGCCTTGAGCCAAATTGCATTCTGGGGGGCCGTCGAGCTCGGCCTGGTTTATTCCTTCGTCGCGCTCGGCGTCTATCTCGCCTTCCGCGTTCTCGATTTTCCGGATCTGACGGTGGACGGCTCGTTTCCGCTTGGTGCAGCCGTGACCGCAGTGCTGATCATCGCCGGCGTCAATGCGTGGCTCGCAGCGCTGATCGCGATGGCAGCAGGGGCCGGAGCCGGAATGGTGACGGCGCTCCTCAATGTGCGCTTCAAGATCCTGAACCTGCTCGCCTCGATCCTGACGATGATCGCGCTCTTCTCCGTCAATCTGCGGGTGATGGGAAAGCCGAATGTCGCGCTTATCAATGCCGATACGATGATCAGTCCCTTCTTTGGCCAGGGGCTCAGGGATTTCTACGTCCGGCCGCTGTTCGTCGGCACTCTCGTTGTTATCGCCGTCATCGTCGTCTGGCGCTTCCTTGAAAGCGATGCCGGGCTGGCGATGCGTGCGACAGGCGCCAATGCCCGCATGGCCCGCGCCCAGGGTGTCGATACCAGCCGGCAGATCTATCTGGGCATGGCGATTTCCAATGCACTTGTGGCGCTTGGCGGCGCACTCTTTGCGCAAACAAACGGATTTGCCGACGTGACCTCGGGTGTCGGCACGATCGTCGTCGGCCTTGCCGCCGTCATCATCGGCGAGACCCTGCTCGGGCGCCGCGGGCTGCTGATTGCGCTCGTCGGATGCGTATTCGGTTCGATCATCTACCGCATCGCCATCCAGCTGGCACTGTCGAGTGATGTCATCGGCCTACAGGCTTCCGACCTCAATTTCGTGACGGCGGTTCTCGTGACCGTCGCGCTCGTTCTTCCCCGCCTTCGCGGAGGTGCAGCATCATGATCAGCGTCAAGGATATCAAGGTTGTTTTCGGGCGTGGCACGCCGTTGCAGAAACAGGCGCTGAACGGCGTCAGCCTGACTATCGAGCAAGGCTCATTCGTCACCGTCATCGGCTCCAATGGCGCCGGTAAGTCGACGTTGCTCGGCGTGCTCGCTGGCGATGTCCTGCCGAGCGAGGGTTCCGTGCTGATCGGGGAGACGGATGTGACTCGCAAGTCGACTGCAGGGCGTGCCGGTCTGGTGGCACGCGTCTTCCAGGACCCGCTGACAGGAAGCTGCGGCGCGCTGTCGATTGAGGAGAACCTTGCACTTGCCGGCCGCCGCGGCGAAAAGCGCGGGCTTGCCCCGGCGCTCGGCGGCAGCAGGCGCGATTATTTCCGGGAACGGATCGCCGAGCTGAACCTCGGGCTGGAAAACCGGCTGAAGGACCGCATGGACCTTTTGTCTGGTGGGCAGCGGCAGGCGGTTTCGCTCGTGATGGCGACGCTCGCCGGCTCCGAAGTGTTGCTGCTCGACGAGCACACGGCTGCGCTCGATCCTGGTATGGCCGAGTTCGTCATGAATCTCACACAGAAGATCGTTTCTGAACGCAGGCTCACGACGATGATGGTAACGCACTCCATGCGGCAGGCGCTGGATTATGGCCACCGCACGATCATGCTGCACGGTGGCGAGATCGTGCTCGATGTCGCCGGCGACAACAGGAAAAACCTGCAGGTCGAAGACCTGATCGCCATGTTCCGCAAGATGCGTGGCCAGACGCTCGACGACGATGCCCTGCTGATCGGCTGATCGAACGGTCAGCGTGCCTGAGTGAGCAGGATCTTAGCGGCGAAGACCGAGAAGACGCCGGCGAAAGTATAATCCATGCCGCGCAGTACTTTCCTGTTATTCTGCAGCCAGCTCGACAGCCAGTCGGCTGCCATGACGACGGTTGCATTGACTGGCATGCCGATCACGATGAAGCAAAAGCCAAGGAAAAGCAGCTTGTGCGTGACAGCCGGGTCGTTGGCGCTAACGAACTGCGGCAGAAAGGTCATGAAGAAGATGATGACCTTGGGGTTTAAGAGGTTGACCCAAAAACCCGTGGAAATGTTCGAAAAGATCGTCCCCTTAGGACCTTCGACCTTGGCGACCGTCAGTTTCGAGCCGAAGCGGATTGCCTGAATCGCCAGCCAGAACAGATAGGCGGCGCCACCCGTCTTCAGGATTAGGAAGGCGGTCGGCGAGGCGGTAATCAGCGCCGAGATGCCGAAGGCGACCAGCATTGTGTGCGCGACGATGCCAAGGCTGGTGCCGACAACCACGAAAAGCGCTGCCTTCTTGCCCTGCGCAAGCGCGCGGCTGATCGACAGCGTCATGTCAGGGCCGGGGGTTGCCGCAAGCAACAGGGTCGCGGCAGCAAAGGCAAGAAGCGTCGGAAGGCTCGGCAGGAAATCCATGGTGTACTCTGAAAGCCGGAAAGGTCCGACGACCTCTTATCCGGCTTTCAGAAAATTACCAATCAAACCTTCTGATGGCGCCGATTAATTCTGTTCAAGGAAGGCCTTGAACTTGTCGGCGTAGTCCTTGTGCCAGCGCGACAGCGGCGGACGATTTTCGATGATGTCGCCGATTGCCCAGGCCATGCGGCGCTCGTCCACCGGGCGGGCGACGTCGTTGTCCGGGCAGAGGATGTAGAAATCGCCGCGCTCCAAGCTTTCAACCATAAAATCGACCGTCTGTTCCGGCGTCCAGGCGCCAGCAGGCTTTTCCTGGTGATCGCCCTTGGTTAGGCCGGTAAAGACGAAGCCGGGTATCAGCAGATGCGCGGAAATGCCTGCGCGTGCAGTGTTGCGCAGTTCATGCTCAAGCGCTTCGGTGAAAACCTTCACGCCGGCTTTCGAGATGTTGTAGGCGGGATTGCCGGGCGGCGTGGTGATGCCCTGCTTTGAGCCGGTATTGATGATGAGGCCGGGTTCGCTATGGGCGATCATGCCTGGGCCGAAGGTTCTGACGCCATTGATGACGCCGAGAAGATTGACGGCGAGGATATTGTCCCAATTGGCCTGAGAGCTGAAAATAGAGGTTTCCGGGCCGATGCCGGCATTGTTCATCAATACGTGCACGCGGCCGAAACGCTGGATGACAGCGCGCTCGAGAGCCTCGATCTGCTCCTTCTGCGAGACGTCGGTCTCGACAGCCATCACATGTTCCTGGCCGACGATCCCCTCCAGCTCGGCGCGCGCTTCCGCGAGCTTTTCGCCACCGAGATCGGCGATGACGACGCTCAAGCCAGCCTTGGCAAAACGCTTTGCAGCGGCGAGGCCGATGCCGGAAGCACCGCCGGTGATGACGGCAACATTGGATTGCTTGAAAATGTCTTGAATATTTGTCACGGGACTGGCCTCTCCTCGGAGCATTGTTCGGACGCTGCCGAATATGGGCTCACGGTTTGCGCTGTCAAACCCTCAGGCGCCGTTTGCTGCCCTCCTTGCCCTTGCGTCACGCGCCAATCTCGCTAAAAGTGCCGAGATACCGGGCTTTGCGGGTGTGCCGCGGCCTTCATGCAACGGACCTCATCATCATGGCATCATACAAAGACGTGAAGAAAGTCGTGCTCGCCTATTCGGGCGGTCTCGATACCTCGATCATCCTGAAGTGGCTGCAGACCGAACTCGGCGCTGAAGTCGTCACCTTCACAGCCGATCTCGGCCAGGGGGAAGAGCTGGAGCCGGCGCGCAAGAAGGCCGAGCTGCTCGGCATCAAGGAGATCTATATCGAGGACGTGCGCGAGGAATTCGTGCGCGATTTCGTCTTCCCGATGTTCCGTGCCAATGCCGTCTACGAAGGCGTCTACCTGCTCGGCACGTCGATTGCCCGTCCGTTGATTTCCAAGCACCTCATCGATATCGCCCGGAAGACGGGTGCCGACGCGATTGCCCACGGCGCCACCGGCAAGGGCAATGACCAGGTTCGTTTCGAGCTTTCGGCCTATGCGCTGAACCCCGATATCAAGATCATCGCGCCGTGGCGCGACTGGGCCTTCAAGAGCCGTACCGATCTGCTCGAATTCGCCGAGAAGCACCAGATCCCGGTCGCCAAGGACAAGAAGGGTGAGGCTCCCTTCTCCGTCGACGCTAACCTGCTGCACTCCTCTTCCGAGGGCAAGGTCCTGGAAGATCCGGCGCAGGAGGCTCCTGAATACGTGCATATGCGCACCATCTCGCCGGAGGCTGCCCCCGACAAGGCGACCATCATCAAGGTGGGATTCCGCAGGGGCGACGCCGTCTCGATCAACGGCGTCGAGATGTCGCCGGCCACGCTGCTCGCGACCCTCAACAATTACGGCCGCGACAACGGCATCGGCCGCCTCGACCTTGTCGAGAACCGCTACGTCGGCATGAAATCGCGCGGCGTTTACGAGACTCCCGGCGGCACGATCCTGCTCGCGGCGCATCGCGCCATCGAGTCGATCACGCTCGACCGCGGCGCTGCTCACCTCAAGGATGAGCTGATGCCGCGTTATGCCGAGCTTATCTATTACGGCTTCTGGTTCTCGCCGGAGCGCGAAATGCTGCAGGCCCTCATCGACAAGAGCCAGGAGCATGTCGAAGGCGAAGTGACGCTTAAGCTCTACAAGGGCAATGTCATGGTCATCGGCCGCGAGAGCGAAAAGTCGCTCTATTCCGACAAGCTCGTCACCTTCGAAGACGACCAGGGCGCTTACGACCAGAAGGATGCCGCCGGCTTCATCAAGCTCAACGCGTTGCGTCTTCGCACGCTCGGCAAGCGTAACCTGAAGAAATAAATCACGCCGGACCGATATTGAAAGGCTCGCCGGTTCTGCCGCGCGGGCCTTTTTTTGTTGCGCTTATTGCAGGTTGTAACGTCTTGACGCGACAAAGCTATCGCCTAAGCTGAGCCGTCATCACCGGAGCATTTCCATGCCGCAATCCCTGCTTCTCGGCGCCTTCCTGGCAGCGCTTTTTTATGTGCTCATTCCCGGTCCGGCCTTCCTGCAGCTTCTCGGCATTGGCGCTGGGCAGGGGCGCAAGGCAGGCGCTTTCTTCATGATGGGCCATCTCGTTGGCGATATTATCTGGTCGGGGCTGGCGCTGATCGCGATCGTCGGTGCCAAGACGATCGGCACCTTCGTGTTCGACCTGCTGGGGCTTGCCTGCGGTTTCTATCTCGCCTGGATCGGCTGGAGTGCCGTCAATGCCAAGCCGAAGGCCGAGGGGCAGGCGCTGATGGTAGTGGAGCGACCATTCCGCCGCGGGTTGATTTTCGGCGTCACCAATCCGAAGGGCTATCCGGTGGCGCTTGCCACGTTCACGGCGCTGGTTGCGGGATCGGCAAATGCGCTCGATTTTCAGGCCCTGCCGATGCTGCTCAGCGTTTCCTTCGTCGGCTTCGTCACCGCTGACATCATCCTGATCGGCATCATTGGCGCCGGCGTGGTGCGCCGTTTCTACCGCGCACATGAGCGGCTAATCGTCCGCTGCTCCGGAGTGCTTTTCATAGGCTTTGCCGTCCAGGCGCTATGGCATGCCACGCCCGGCCTGCTGGGTTGGAGGAAGGCCTGATCAGTTTTCGCCGGCGAGAAAGCTGACGACCGACTTCAGCGTTTGAACCTCATTCGGGTCGCCGATCGACATGGCGATCTGAAGTTGATTTTTGTAATAGTCGAGGTAGTTAAAGCTCGTGCCGTCAGTCACATTGGACAGGTCGATAACGTTTCCGAGCGGATCGATCGCGTGCATAGGCAATGGTTCGGATATTGCGGCGAAAGTATTTTGATCGATCAAGCCGCTGTCGAAGCCCTGGCGGGCATAGCTGCGCAATTCACCCGCACTGACGGCTGTAAAATCAATCGCCTCCCGGCTGTCAAAATCCTGGATCTGGAATGATCCCTGGCCTATGGTCGGCTTGGGCTCAATTACAATATCAGCGGTCTTCGGACTTTTTGCGTTATTGTTTGTATTATTTTTGAATAGCAAACTCTGAGAAGACCGCAGGGAAAAAATTTCCATGCGCATGTCCTCTTACTTGAAGATCGAAGAAAACTAGCGCCTCGGGCTGATTCGCGTCAATCGTTAACGATTGGTTAATTTTTACGTATCAATTCTTGCCCACAAGATTTAGCCGGGCGGACAAAAGCCCCAGCCGCCCACATATCAATTCCGTTGGGGCCTCTCTATATTATCGATCGACCGGCCGGCATAAAGGACTTTCATATGTCTTCTCCCACTCAATTCAATCAGGCACTTGTCAACTGGAATGGCCTTCATGGTCTGCCGCGTTTTGACGCGATCGCTGACGGTGATTTCGCTGCTGCCTTCGAGTCCGCACTCGCCTCGCACGAAAGAGAGATCGACGCGATCGCCGGCAACAAGGAGGAACCGAGTTTCGATAATACTGTCGTCGCGCTTGAGCTCGCCGGCGATGAGCTGTCGCGGGTTTCCGCACTTTTCTGGAACCGGGCAGGTGCTCATACCAACGATGTCATCCAGGCGCTGGAACGGGAAATCTCGCCAAAAATGTCACGGCACTATTCGAAGATCGGCATGAATGCGGATCTCTTCAAGCGCATTGATACACTCTGGGAAAAGCGCGAAAGCCTCGGTCTGACGCTGGAGCAGACGCGCGTGCTGGAGCGGCATTGGAAAGGCTTTGTCAAATCGGGCGCAAAGCTGCCGAAGGCAGAGCAGGAGAAGCTTGCGGCGATCAATGAAAAACTTGCGGGCCTCAGCACCGGCTTCGGGCAGAACGTGCTCGCAGACGAGAAGAGCTGGTCGCTGATCCTCTCCGGTGAAGAAGACCTCATTGGCATTCCCGATTTCCTGCGCGACGCGATGGCGGCGGCTGCCCGCGAACGCGGTGAGGATGGCAAATATGCCGTAACACTGTCGCGCTCGATCATCGAGCCGTTCCTGACTTTTTCGGAGCGCCGCGATCTGCGCGAACAGGCCTTCAAGGCTTGGGTGGCGCGTGGCGAAAATGCCGGCGCGACCGACAATCGCGGCATTATCAGAGAGACTCTTGCCCTGCGTGACGAGGTGGCGAAGCTTCTCGGTTACGGCAACTTCGCCGAATTGAAGCTCGATAACACGATGGCGAAGACACCCCAGGCCGTGAACGATCTGTTGCGCGCCGTATGGACGAGAGCGGTGAAACGCGCCCGTGAGGAAGAAGCCGATATCGCCGGATTGATTGCGGCCGAGGGCAAGAACCATGAGGTTATGCCTTGGGACTGGCGCCATTATGCGGAGAAGATCCGCGCGCAGCGATTCAATTTCTCGGAAGCGGAGCTGAAGCCCTATCTGCAGCTCGAAAAGATCATCGATGCCTGCTTCGACGTTGCCGGCCGGCTGTTCGGCATTCGCGCCGTCGAGAAGAAGGGCATTGCTGCCTATCATCCCGACGTGCGGGTCTTCGAGATCCGCGACCGGGACGACAAGCTGGTCGCACTCTTTCTCGGTGATTATTTCGCTCGCAGTTCAAAGCGCTCGGGCGCCTGGATGAGCTCTTTCCAGTCTCAGCACAAGCTGACGCTGAAGAACGGCCATCACGGCGAGCTACCGATCATCTACAACGTCTGCAACTTCGCAAAGCCCGCAGAAGGCAAGCCGGCGCTGCTTTCGCTCGATGACGCGCGCACGCTATTCCACGAGTTCGGCCACGCGCTGCACGGCATGCTCTCCAACGTCACCTATCCCTCGGTATCGGGTACCGGCGTCTCCCGCGATTTCGTGGAGCTTCCCTCGCAGCTCTATGAGCACTGGCTGACGGTTCCTGCCATCCTCAAGGAATATGCCGTGCATTTCGAAACCGGAGAGCCGATGCCCCAGGCTCTGCTCGACAAGGTGCTCGCCGCCCGCACCTTCAATTCCGGCTTCAACACCGTGGAGTTCACTTCTTCCGCCTTGGTCGACATGGCCTTCCATACGCGCGACAAGGTGGACGATCCGATGGCCGTTCAGGCTGAGGTGCTTGCGGAGATCGGCATGCCGAAATCGATCGTCATGCGCCACGCCACGCCGCACTTCCAGCATATCTTCTCCGGCGGTTATTCGGCCGGCTATTATTCCTACATGTGGTCGGAAGTGCTGGATGCAGATGCTTTTGCCGCCTTCGAAGAGACGGGCGATGCCTTCAACGGCGAGATGGCCGCAAAGCTTCGGGACAACATCTACTCCACTGGCGGCTCCGTCGATCCGGAAAACGCCTACAAGGCTTTCCGCGGCAAGCTGCCGAGCCCGGACGCAATGCTGGTCAAGAAGGGACTTGCGACCTTCGAGGAATTGACAGGCAGCGACGCTTAAGACAGTTTGATGACATCGAGCAAAGCGGCATGGTGAGAACCATGCCGCAGCTTTCGCGTGCCACCCCCTTTCGCAATCGCGAAAAAAACGGTATGAGCGCGCCAACATAAATGGCGCGTCCACTTGGCGTAGCGCCCCAGCCTCAGAGATTATGACATATGGCACTTCGCAACATCGCGATCATCGCGCACGTTGACCATGGCAAAACGACCCTCGTCGACGAGCTTCTGAAACAGTCCGGTTCGTTCCGCGAGAACCAGCGCGTCATGGAACGCGTGATGGACTCCAACGATATCGAAAAAGAACGCGGCATCACCATTCTCGCCAAGGCGACGTCGATCGAGTGGAAAGACACGCGCATCAACATCGTCGACACGCCCGGCCACGCCGACTTCGGCGGTGAAGTCGAGCGCATCCTGTCGATGGTGGATGGCGCTATCGTTCTCGTCGATGCTGCCGAAGGCCCGATGCCGCAGACCAAGTTCGTCGTTGGCAAGGCCCTGAAAGTTGGCCTGCGCCCCATCGTTGCCATCAACAAGATCGACCGCCCGGACGCTCGCGCCGAGGAAGTCGTCAACGAAGTCTTCGACCTTTTTGCCGCGCTCGACGCGACCGACGAACAGCTCGACTTCCCGATCCTTTACGGTTCCGGCCGTGCCGGCTGGATGAACTACGATCCGGCAGGTCCGACCGATGAAGGTCTCGCGCCGCTGCTCGACCTCGTCGTCAAGCACGTTCCGGCGCCGAAGGTGGAAGAAGGTCCGTTCCGCATGATCGGCACCATCCTCGAAGCCAACAACTTCCTCGGCCGCATCATCACCGGCCGTATCGCTTCTGGCTCGATCAAGCCGAACCAGGCAGTCAAGGTTCTGGGCCAAGATGGCAAGCTTATCGAACAGGGCCGTATCTCCAAGATTCTCGCTTTCCGCGGCATCGAGCGCCAGCCGATTGAAGAAGCCCATGCCGGCGACATCGTTGCCATCGCTGGCCTCTCGAAGGGCACCGTAGCCGATACCTTCTGCGATCCGTCCGTGACGGAAGCCATGAAGGCCCAGCCGATTGATCCGCCGACCGTTACCATGTCCTTCATTGTCAACGACTCGCCGCTTGCAGGTACCGAAGGTGACAAGGTCACGAGCCGCGTCATCCGTGACCGTCTGTTGAAGGAAGCGGAAGGTAACGTTGCGCTGAAGATCGAGGAAAGCGCCGACAAGGACTCGTTCTTCGTGTCCGGCCGTGGCGAACTTCAGCTCGCCGTTCTCATCGAGAACATGCGCCGCGAAGGCTTCGAGCTTGCCGTTTCGCGTCCGCGCGTCGTCATGCACAAGGATGACGCCGGTCAGCTTCTCGAGCCGATCGAAGAAGTCCTCATCGACGTTGACGAAGAGCATTCCGGTGTCGTCGTCCAGAAGATGTCCGAGCGCAAGGCCGAAATGGTCGAGCTTCGCCCGTCGGGTGGCAACCGCGTCCGTCTCGTTTTCTACGCGCCGACCCGCGGCCTCATCGGCTACCAGTCGGAACTGCTGACGGATACGCGCGGCACCGCGATCATGAACCGCCTGTTCCACAGCTACCAGCCATACAAGGGTGAGATCGGCGGCCGCGTCAACGGCGTACTGCTCGCCAACGAAGCCGGCGAGGCCGTTGCCTATGCCCTGTTCAACCTGGAAGACCGCGGCCCGATGATCATCGACGCCGGCGAGAAGGTCTATATGGGCATGATCATCGGCATCCACACGCGCGACAACGACCTCGAAGTCAACGTGCTGAAGGGCAAGAAGCTGACCAACATCCGCGCCGCCGGCAAGGACGAAGCCGTGAAGCTCACTCCGCCGATCCGCATGACGCTGGAACGTGCACTTTCCTGGATCCAGGAGGACGAACTGGTCGAAGTGACGCCGAAATCGATCCGTCTGCGCAAGATGTATCTCGACGCCAACGACCGTAAGCGTTTCGAAAAGTCGAAGGCCGCTCTCTAAGAGCCTAAGCTGCAGCTTCAAACCCCGGCCTTCGTGCCGGGGTTTTTTATTGTGCGCTGCGCCGATTCCGGCTTGTGACAATCGTTAAAAAAGCGTTAAATTTTCTCCGTCGTCCACATATCAAGTCTGTGGGCAATCGATCACGATGCGGTCGCCGCATATGGTTAATTGCCTCCGGCAGGACCAGAGTAAGCGTTATGAAGACGTTGTCGATCGATGTCCGGCGGGCCGAACCGCATGATGCCCGAGCCATTTCGGAAGCCCACCGGCTTTCATGGCAGCATACCTATGCCGGCATCATTCCTCATCGCGCTCTGACCCAGATGATCGAACGTCGCGGAGAAAACTGGTGGCGCAAGGCGACCCGCGGTCCGGCAACTTTGCTTGTCCTGGATGTAGCAGGCACCGTTGCGGGCTACGCAACCCTCGGCCTTAATCGCGCCCGCGCATTGCCTCAAGAAGGCGAAATCTACGAGCTTTATCTGCGCCCGGAATATCAGGGGATCGGTCTCGGAAAACTGCTTTTCGGCGAAGCCCGGCGGCTGCTGAAATCTCTCGGCTGCAACGGCCTCGTCGTCTGGTGCCTGGAGGAAAACGAGACCGCCGCCAACTTTTATCGCGACCACGGTGGTATGGACTTCTGCGAGGGCATGGAAAATTTCGACCATAAGCAGATTAAAAAGATCGGCTTCGTTTGGAACTGATTGCATGCGCCGAAGATGCTGCATCTTTCATTAGAGAAATTTTATATTCTGGGGCCTCGCATATTATACATCGCTTGCGAGGCATGTTGCGTTGCGAGATGAAACCGATTAACTGGCTTCGAGCAATTCAACCTCCCGGGAGTTTCCTATGCGCATCGACGCCGTTTCAATCGGTAAGAATCCACCTGAAGACGTCAACGTTATCGTCGAGGTTCCGGTCGGCGGTCATCCGATCAAGTATGAAATGGACAAGGAAGCCGGCACGCTGGTCGTCGACCGTTTCCTTTATACGCCGATGACCTACCCGGGGAACTACGGCTTCGTGCCGCATACGCTCTCGGAAGACGGTGACCCGATCGACGTGCTGATCGCCAGCACCCGTCCGCTGGTTCCGGGCTGCGTTATCAACGTCCGTCCCATCGGCGTTCTAAAGATGGAAGACAATTCCGGCAAGGATGAGAAGATCATCGCCGTTCCGTCGCCGAAGCTGACGCTGCGCTACGAGAAGGTCAAGGACTACACCGACCTTCCGGAAATCACGCTGAAGCAGATCGAGCACTTCTTCGAGCACTACAAGGATCTGGAACCCGGCAAGTGGGTGAAGATCTACGGCTGGGGCGATTCCAAGGAAGCCGGTGGTCTCATCCTCGAAGCGATCGAACGCGCCAAGAAAGAAAAGGCCTGATCTTCAGGCGACAAGCATTTCAAGCTTTTTGATCAAATCCTCCGGGTCTCCGTCGATCCGGAGGATTTTTTTACGCGACGTGTCGCCGGACACGATGCTGATGGAGGATTTGGCGATACCGAGAGATTTGGCGACGAGCGCTATGAGTGCTTTGTTCGCTTTACCCTTTTCAGGGGCGGTGGAGACGCGCGCTTTCAGCAACATCTCCCCTTCGCCATCGGGTTCGACGCCGCCGATGGCATCCCGCCCGCCATTCGGCGTCAGCCGCACGGCGAGGCGGACGTGATCATCAAGTTTTTTCCAGGGCGGGTTCAAACGACGAGCGGATAGATCGTCGTCCAGAGGAAGGAGCGCAGGAAGAAGATGATCAGCAGCAGGATGATCGGCGAAATATCGATGCCGCCGAGATTGGGCAGCAGGCGGCGAATCGGACGCAGGGCCGGTTCCGTGACGATGTAGAGGAATGTTCCAACCTGATTAACGAAGTGATTGCTGGAATTGATGACATTGAATGCGTAGAGCCAAGAGAAGATAGCGCTGGCGATCAGGATCCAGGTATAAAGTTGCAAAGCCAAATCAATGGTTTGAAACAGTGCAATCATCGTCGTCTCCAATTCGTTGTTGACAGACATGTAGACATTGGCGACTAAACGAGCAAGTGCCGTGTGGAAACGTACGGTGAATCATATTTAGCGGCCGCTCCTGCATGGCTTTCGGCGCTCGTTTCCTCGGAAAAGCTTCATGTCGCTTTCACCCACCGGAGACCGTTTTGCCGCCTTCCGGCATCCGTCCTACACCCGTTTTTTCTTCGCGCGGTTTCTGCTTTCCTTCTCGCAGCAGATCGTCAGCGTTGCCGTCGGCTGGCAGATGTACGACCAGACCGGCAGCGCCATTTATCTCGGCCTGATCGGGCTCGTGCAGTTCCTGCCGTCTCTCGTCCTGATCCTCGTCACCGGCTCGGTGGCCGATCGGCACAATCGTCGCGCCATCGCCTCGATCTGCTCGCTCGTCAGCGCGCTCTGCACGCTTGCGCTCCTGGGAATGACGATTACTGGCAGCTTTTCTCCGATCCCGGTCTTCGTCGTGCTCTTAATCTTCGGTATCGAGCGCGCCTTCATGACGCCGGCGGTGCAGTCGCTTGCGCCAAACCTCGTCCCGGAAGAGGATCTCTCCAATGCGATCGCATGGAATTCGTCTTCCTGGCAGCTGGCAGCCATTACCGGCCCTGTGCTTGGCGGTCTGCTTTACGGCGTCAGTGCATCGACGGCCTACACGGTCGCCGTCATCTTTTCCGTGCTCGGCGCGATTCTGCTCTATATGATCCCTAAACCGCCGCAGAAAACGGCTGGCGAGGCCAAGAGCTGGGATATGATCCTCGGCGGCTTCCGTTATATTCGGGAAGAGAGGGTGGTGCTTGGTGCCATCTCGCTCGATCTCTTCGCCGTTCTCCTCGGTGGCGCTACCGCGCTGATGCCGATCTTTGCGCGAGATATCTTGACGCTCGGGCCGTGGGGCCTCGGCCTGCTACGCTCGGCGCCAGGTGTCGGCGCCATCATCATGGCGATCTTCCTTGCCGCCTATCCGCTGAAGCATAAGGCCGGCCTGTACATGTTTATCGGGGTGGCGATTTTCGGCCTCGGTACGATCGTATTCGGCTTCTCGACCAATACTGAGATTTCAATCGCAGCGCTCGCCCTCATGGGCGCTGCGGATATGATTTCCGTCTATGTTCGCGAGAGCCTGATTGCGCTCTGGACGCCGGATCATCTGCGTGGCCGCGTCAACGCGGTCAATACGGTGTTTGTCGGCGCATCCAACGAGCTCGGGGAATTCCGCGCGGGCACTATGGCGTCGGTTTTCGGCGCTGTTCCGGCTGTCATTATCGGCGGCATCGGCACGCTTGCAGTCGCGGCAATCTGGGCAAGCGGCTTTCCGAAGCTCAGGAAGATCGATACGCTCGACGCGCCTATACGAGAAGCCGCGTAGCAGCTGCTGCCGTCTTGCCTTCGAAGACTATATCCAGGAAGTCGTCGAGCCAGGCTTTGAGCGGCGCGTCGAACAGCATGCGGCCTTCCAGATGCTCGCGTCCCTGCTGTGCATTCGGCAGGATGAAGCGATGGGCGCCGTGCACGACCCAGCGATGCATCATCACCCGCGTCAGCTCCGCATGGAATTGCAGGCCCCAGGCGTTGCCATTGTAGCGGAAGGCCTGGTTAGGATAGGCGTCGCCGGATGCCAGCAGCTCGGCGCCATGCGGCAGTTCAAAGCCTTCCCGATGGAAGTGGTAGACCATCTTCGGCCAGCGCATCAGCCGCCGACCCCTTTCGGTCGTATGCAGCGGATACCAGCCGATCTCTGTCGACCCATCATTATTGGCGGCGACCTTGCTGCCGAGATTGCGAGCCAACATCTGCGCGCCAAGGCAGATGCCGAGATAGGGGCGGTTTTCCTTGAGCGGTATTTCCAGCCAGTCGATCTCCGCCTTGACGAATTCGTCGGGATCGTTGGCGCTCATCGGGCCGCCGAAGATTACGGCACCGCCATGGTTTTCAAGGGTGCAAGGCAAGGGGTCGCCAAGGATGGGGCGACGGATATCGAGATGATAGCCTTTCTGAACGAGAAGCTGGCCGACACGACCGGGGCTGGAGCGCTCCTGATGGAGTATGATGAGAATAGGGCGCCTGTCGCGTCTGATGCTTCTGTCAGTCAGCGTCATCCTGCACCACCTGTGCGTCCGTAACCCTTGCGGCCGCCTCCTGCCGCTTCTGAATACGCTCACGGGAAGACACACCCAGGAGATCGGCGATCCGCCAGATCACATGGTCCTCCATCTCGCTGCGCTCGCCATCGGCATAGACGATATCCCAGAGAATACCGATCAGCTCCAGACGCTGCTCGGTATTGAGATGTCTCTTGAGATCGGAGGTGAAGCGGAAATAATCGACTGCCGTGCTTTCGGCTTCCAGCCCCGCGGCCATCAGGGCGTCCAGCTGTTTGCCATCGAGCGCGTATTGCTCCTTCAGGAGCTTGCGCAGCCGCTTCTTCTCGCTGTCTTTGATCTGGCCGTCGGCCTCCATGACCTGCATACAGAGCGCGGCGACCGCGATGCGCGGGTCATCGGGGGCAAAGCCTGATTTCGGGCGGTCGGCGGTCAGATTCTGGAAGAATGCCTGAAAGCGTTCGAACATGTGGTTTTCGTTCCATTCAGAAAAGGCGGAGCCGTGTCTTGGTTTCCGGTTCCATCTTGGGATCGCGGACACCAGGGTCATCCGGCAGGCCGCCAAAGAAGGGTCTTGGTTCGGACGCAGCAGGAGCCGATCGGGAAGCGGACTGTTCGTTGACTTTTGCCGACGCGGGGGCCGGAGCTCCCGGCCGCACGGCTTCCGCAATTGTTGCGGCCCGTTCCAGTTCTATAATTCGGTGGTCGTTCACCACGCTTTCCGGCCGGGTATCGCGCAGCGGCGGCAAGGTCTTCAGCGCCGTTTCGATCGAGGTGGTCGACCCTTCCTCGATTGGTCCTTCGAGCTGGCCGAAAGGCGCCTTCCACTCGAAGGCGTCGAGACGGCCGGTCACCGGCGAGACCGGCAGCCATTTGTCGGAAACGAAACCATCGGCAACCCAGGCTGGATCGCGCGGCGCCTTCAGTGCCTGTGCCAGCCAATGTCGCACGCGACCCTGATCGCCGGTCTCTGCTTCCTCGATATCCGCAAGCAGCAGGAAGGCCGCCTCGCGGGGCTCGATACGGGCGGCAGCTTCCGCCTTGGCGCGCGCCTTGGCGAATTCCTGCGCATCGAGTGCAGCCTGAGCGACGACGAGGAGAGATTCGACATTGTTCGGCCGCATGCCCTCCAGTCGCTCGGCGCGCTTCAGGCGATCGAGCGTGGAATCGCCGCTGCGGGCGCGGACGTAGACACGGCCAATCTCGGGATGTGGTCCAGCCTTCCACGCCTGTTCGAGAATGGAGGCCGCTTTGCGTATACCGTTTTCACGGAACAGCGCCTTTGCAGCAATCAGTGCGGCGGGTACAAAATCAGCCGACAGTTTCAGCGCCTGGAGGGCATCGTCGCGTGCGCCGGCAGGATCGCTCTCCAGCTTGTCATCGGCGCGGGCAGTCAGCAGCACGGCATGGAGGCGGTTTGCCTCTGCCTTTTCGACGACCTTAGCTGCCTTCTGCTGTTCCAGGAGACGGATGGCGTCGTCCCAGCGGCCGGACTGGCTGCGATATTCGAGCGTCGCCTGCGCGGCCCAGGGTAGGTAAGGGGCATTGTCGGCCGCCTTTTCCGCATATTGACGGGCGGCCTCGTTAGCACCGAGGCGCTTGGCCTCCAGGTAAAGACCCCGCAAGCCGAGTTCGCGCGTCTCGGGGTCGTTGGCCATGGTCTCGAATTTAGAACGAGCCTCGTCGTAGCGGCCTTCAATGAGAGCGGCCTGTGCTTCCAGAAGGTTGATCAGCGGTTCCTGATCGGCGCGGATAAGGCCGCGCGAGCGGGCGGCCATCTTGCGGGCGAGCAGGGCATTGCCTGCGCCGGCGGCGATGAGGCCAGTCGACAGGGCCTGGTAGCCACGATCGCGCTTGCGGGCGCGGAAGTAGCGCGTCACCGAATGCGGCGATGTCCATATCAGGCGGACGAACCACCAGGCCACCATGACGGCGGCGATCAGCGCGATGATGGCGCTTGCCGCGACAATCAGTTTTGTCTGGTAGATCTGACCTTCCCAGAGCAGCGACAGGTCGCCGGGGCGATCGGCAAGCCAGGAGAAACCATAGGCGAGAACGAGGACGAGGAGCGCGAAGATAATCAGACGGACCATGCTCATCCTTCCTTGCCGGTGCCGGAAACGGCCTTGGAGAGAGTACCGCTGACGAGATCCTCGACGCGGATACGAGCTTCGAGCGATTGCTTGAAGGCGGCAGAAGCCTGTTTTGCGACAGCAGGCAGGCTGTTCCATTCGGTAGCTGCACCGGGCAGATCGCCGTTCTTGACCTTGTCCTCGATGCGCGCGGCGATCGCTTCAACGCTTTCGCCTTCGACATTGCCGACGGGACGGACCGAGACCAAAGATTTGGCGCTCGACATCAGTCGGTCCGACCAGCTCTGATTAGGATCCGGCTGATTGACGGATTCAATGATGGCGGTGGCGACATCGGGAACCTGACGAATCAGTTCGGCACGGGAGGGAACGCCCGTTTCGGCAAAGCCGCGCAGATCGGCTGCAGCCGGATCATCGGGTGCTACCCCCGCAAATGTATCGAGTTCGGCGATGAAGGGGCCGCCGCGGTCGATCGCGGCCTTGAGAGCTGCGGCTGCGATGGCGCGGGCAACGGCGACATCCTCGCGCGGTTCGTTCAGCTTCTTTTCGGCTTCGGCAAGGCGGCTCGTAATGTCGGCACCGTTTGAGGCCTGCTGTTCGGTGGTCTGCGCAATGCTCGTTTTCAACTGAGCAATCTGAGCTGTCAGATCTGCAATCTTCTGGTTGAGTGCTTCGATACCTGCGGAGCCGGTCGATGTATCGGATGCCCCCGTCTGAGGCACCGCTTCGAGAGCCGCGATGCGCTTTTCGAGGGCACTATTATCGGCTGCCGGCGGCGGATTGGAGGCAAGGCTTGCAACCGATTGCTTGAGGCCTTCGATCTCGCCGGAGAGGTCGGCCATTTCGGCAGAGTTCGTCTGCCGGGTGGAGGAGCCCGGCAGATAACCGGCATATTGAATCGCGCCGGCGCCAATCAGCGCGACAAGACCGCCGAAGATGCCGGCGGCAATCAGGCCCGACGTGACCACGCCCTTTTGTGGTGGAGGCAGCTGTAGCGGTTCCGATGGCGGGAGCTCCTTGGAGAGGGGCTCTTCCTGCGAGCCGGCGGCGCGTTCGCTCTCGTGTTCCGACAGCGGTTCACCGCTGGCCTCCGCAGCGGCTTCGGCGACAGGCGTGTCATTGGCTGCTTGTGCGGCTTCTTCGGCAGGCTTTTCGGAATCGGCCGCCGGGGTGAAGTCCTGCGCGTCCAGGTCAATCGTGACCGGCTTATCGGAGCTCTTCGAGTGGCGTGGCGGATTTCCCGATACCATGAGGTCCTCATTATCCTGCATTGCAACGAAACTAGACAGGGATGGCAATTAAGGGAAGAGGTTAGATCAAATTTGGGCGGCTAAAGCCTTCTAAGCAGCGACAAAAGGCTTTTTTCATCCGGCATCGGTGAAATCTCCAGGACTGTCCTCAAAATGGATGGAACAGCTTCCGCAACAGTGTTGCTGAGGCAAATGAGACGGATTTTCGGCAGCTGCAGCAAAAGGGACTCTACCCTCGGGATATCAAAGAAATTTCCGGCCGTCTGGCGGGAATAGAAAAGAACAGCATCGGGAGGGTTGTTCGTCAGGAGGGTTGCGACGGCCTCGGGGCTGGGCGCGACAGGCTCCATTCGGTAACACTCGGCCACCGAGAAATGCCGCCCGAGCTCCGTCAGGCGCCTCTCGAAAGTCTCGGCGCGCGGATTGCCGGCGAGATAGAGAAGCCTATCGACCTTGCTTGCCGCGATCAGCTCCGCCAGCTCGCGGCCGCTGCCCGACGATGCCGAGACAGAATGGAATCCCAGCCTGCGGGCCTCGTAGGCTGTGGTTTCACCAACGGCAAAGAGACGGCGCGAAAGGTGAGGCGTCAGCGCCTCCCCCAGTGACTGCAAGGTGCGCACAGCTTCGGCGCTCGTTACGGCTATCGCCCCGGTGGTCGTTTCCAGGGCCTGCCGAGCGGCGGCCTTGTCGTGGACGGGACGGGTGAGCGGCAGCAATAGTGGCTCGTGACCCAGTTCGCGCAAACGTTGAGCGGTGCGCTCGCCCGAATGCGCCGGACGGGTGACGAGCACGCGCATGCAGGCTAGCTCCAGTCCTCGAAGAAGCTGCTGCCGGCCCTTGCGCGCACGTCCTGTCCGGCGCGGGTGCCAAGGGCTGCGGCGTCGCGGCGGTTGCCGTCGATGGTGATTGCATGTTGGTGGCGGCCGTCAGGCGTGAGAATAAGGCCCGAGAATCGGATCTGATCCCCCTCGCAGACGGCGTAGCCGCCGATCGGCGTGCGACAGGAGCCATCAAGGGCGGCCAGGAAGGCGCGCTCGCAGGAGACCGTGTCGAATGTGGGCGCATCATTGATCGGCGCCAGCAGCTCGTCGATCCTTGTGTCGCCGATGCGGCTTTCGATGCAGATGGCGCCCTGGGCGGGTGCCGGCGGGAAGCTGTCAGGGTCAAGAATATCGGTGATCACCTCGACCTTGCCGAGGCGCTTGAGACCGGCAAGTGCCAGAAGGGTCGCATCCACCTGGCCTTCCTGAAGCTTGCGCAGGCGGGTGTCGACGAGGCCGCGAAAGGTGATGACATTGATGTCCGGTCGCATGCGGCGGATGAGCGCCTGACGGCGCAGCGAGGATGAACCGACAGTTGCGCCGTGCGGCAGGTCGATCAGCTTCGGCGCGGTGCGGCCGACGACGGCGTCGCGGATATCTTCGCGCGGAAGGTACGCGGAGAGATAAAGACCTTCCGGTAGTACAGTCGGCATGTCTTTGCTCGAATGCACGGCGAGATCGAGATCGCCGGCCGCGAGCTGCTGCTCGAGCTCTTCCGTGAAAAGTCCTTTGCCGCCGATCTCGGCCAGCGAACGGTCGGTAATGCGGTCGCCCTTGGTCGTCAGAACGACGATTTCGAACATTTCCTCCGGCAGATTGTGAGCCGCCATAAGCCTGTCGCGGGCTTCGTGTGCCTGCGCGAGCGCCAACGGGCTGCCCCGCGTGCCGATCCGGAAAGGTTTTGTTTGCATCCGCTTTGATCCGTTGTTACCGGAGTTCTCGTAAACGGGTTTAAACCCTATCGCAATCAACGAACAGGTTTCATGGCTCCCTTTCTGCGCATCCTGGGCATCGAGACAAGCTGCGACGAGACCGCCGCTGCGGTCGTCGAGCGCGATGCCGAAGGCCGCTCCAAGGTGCTGTCGGATGTCGTTCTTTCCCAGCTGGACGAGCATAGTGCCTATGGCGGCGTGGTGCCAGAAATTGCCGCTCGCGCCCATGTCGAAGCGCTCGACGAGTTGATCGACGAGGCCCTGAAGCGCGCCAATGTGTCGCTCTCGGATGTCGATGCGATTGCCGCGACATCGGGCCCCGGCCTGATCGGCGGTTTGCTTGTCGGGCTGATGACTGGCAAAGCGATCGCCAAGGCGACCGGCAAACCCCTTTATGCCGTCAACCACCTGGAAGGCCATGCGCTGACGGCGCGGCTGACGGATGGTCTTTGCTTTCCTTATCTGATGTTGCTCGTTTCCGGCGGCCATACGCAGCTCATCCTCGTGCGCGGCATCGGCGAGTACGAGCGCTGGGGCACGACGATCGACGATGCGCTGGGCGAAGCTTTCGACAAGACGGCGAAACTGCTCGGCCTTCCCTACCCCGGCGGGCCGGCGGTGGAGCAGATGGCGCAGGGTGGCAATGCCGATCGCTTCAATTTCCCGCGGCCGCTCGTCGGCGAAGCGAGGCTCGATTTTTCCTTCTCGGGGCTGAAAACGGCCGTGCGCCAGGCAGCGACCGAGATCGCGCCGCTGACGGATCAGGATGTCGCCGATGTCTGTGCCTCCTTCCAGAAAGCGATTTCCCGCACAATGAAAGATCGCATCGGCCGCGGCCTGCAGCGGTTCAAGGTGGAATTTCCGGACCTTCCCGAAAAGCCGGCGCTGGTGGTGGCCGGCGGTGTCGCAGCGAACCAGGAGATCCGCAGCACGCTGCAGGCGCTCTGCGACAAGAATGGCTTCCGTTTCATCGCGCCGCCGCTCCACCTCTGCACCGACAACGCCGTGATGATTGCCTGGGCCGGACTTGAGCGCATGGCGAAGGGCGTCGCACCAGACGATCTCGATGTGCAGCCCCGTTCGCGCTGGCCGCTCGATTCCAGGACCGGGACCGTGCTCGGATCCGGAAAGCGGGGAGCCAAGGCATGAGCGAACGGATCGCTGTGGTCGGATCGGGAGCTTTCGGTACGGCGCTTGCATCCGTCATCGCGCTCACAGGGCGCAATTCGGCTGTACTCGTCGGCCGCGATCCCGCGCTGATCGAAGATCTCAGGTCCGAACGGCTTCATGACGCTGTTCTGCCTGGCATCCCACTGCCTGAAGCGCTGGAATTTTCCGCTGAGGCAGATGCAATCGGCGACGCGGGCATCGTGCTCTTTGCCATGCCCTCGCAGGCACAGGGGGATGCCGCGCGGCAGTATGGTCCTTACCTGGCTAAGGACGCTGTCGTGGTCACCTGCGCGAAGGGCATCGAACGGCAGACCGGTGCGCTTCTGACCGACATGCTGGAACGGGAATTGCCCGATCACCCGGTCGGCGTGCTCTCCGGTCCAGGCTTTGCCGCCGACATCGCCAAGGGGCTGCCGACGGCCATGGCGATCGCCGCGGCTGACATGCAGATTGCCGAACGGCTGGCGCAGGCGATTTCCGGGCGCACCTTCCGGCTCTATGCCTCAGCAGACCGCATCGGCGTGCAGCTTGGCGGAGCATTGAAGAATGTATTGGCGATTGCCTGCGGCATTGTCGAAGGCCGCGGTATCGGCGATTCGGCGCGTGCGGCACTGATTGCCCGCGGGCTTGCCGAGATGTCGCGCTTCATCGTCGCCAAGGGCGGCAATGCCGATACGGCGCGGGGACTTTCCGGCCTAGGTGACCTGGTACTGACGGCAACCAGCCATCAGTCGCGCAACCTGCGTTTCGGCATCGCGCTCGGGCGCGGCGAAAAGGTCGACCCTTCGCGCGGCGAACTGGTGGAAGGCGCCTTTGCGGCGGCGGTTGCCTCGCGGCTTGCCGAAGAACTCGGTGTCGAGATGCCGATCACCGATGCGGTTTCTGCGATCATCGAAGGCAAGCTCGGCATATCCGAAGCCATCGAACAATTGATGACGCGTCCGATTACGACCGAATAGGAGACAGACATGCTTTTCGCCCTTCTCTGCAAGGACAAGCCCGGCCATCTCAACGTGCGCATGGAAACGCGCTCGACCCATCTCGATTATCTCAACAAGCTGAATGCTGAAGGCAAGCTTGCCATGGCTGGCCCATTCCTCGATGCTGAAGGCAAGTCGAATGGCAGTCTCGTCATTGTTCATGCAGAAACACTGGAAGAAGCCAACGCGCTCGGCGCTGCCGACCCTTACGCGCTGGCCGGTCTCTTCGAAAACGTCGAAGTCAAGCCCTTCAACTGGGTCTTCAATAAGCCGGAGGCTTAAGCGGGATGGCGTACTGGCTTTATAAATCCGAGCCTGCGGCCTGGTCCTGGGAGCAGCAAAAGGCCGCCGGAGAGAAGGGCACCGAATGGACCGGTGTGCGCAACTACCTCGCGCGCAACAACATGCGGGCCATGCAGATAGGCGACAAGGGTTTCTTCTACCATTCCAACGACGGGCTGGAGATCGTCGGTATCGTCGAGGTCTGTGCGCTCTCGCATCCGGATTCGACGGCGAAGGGCGACGATCGCTGGGATTGTGTCGATATCCGCGCGGTCATGGATGTGCCGAAGCCGGTGACGCTGAAGGATATCAAGGCAAATGAGAAACTGTCCAAGATGTCGCTGGTCACCTCGATGCGGCTTTCCGTGCAGCCGGTGACGGATGACGAATGGGCCGAGGTTTGCCGCATGGGCGGTTTTGACAACCCGCCGCGCTGAGCCGTTTTGAAAACCGACCCGGAAACCTTCATCCGCGCCAATACCAGCCTGCTTGCTCCGCCGCATGTGCCGGAGATCCGGCTCAATCTGGCGAGCGAAGCTCATGAACTCTGGCTGAAGACGGAAGAGGAGCTTGAGGCAATCGGCCTGCCGCCGCCTTTCTGGGCGTTTGCCTGGGCGGGCGGGCAGGGGTTGGCGCGCTATGTTCTCGATCATCCCGAAACGGTCAAAAGAAAGTGCGTCCTCGATTTCGCGAGCGGTTCCGGATTGGTGGGAATTGCCGCAAGCCAGGCTGGTGCGGCCAAGGTGACGGCCGCCGATATCGATCCGTGGTCGCAGACGGCGGTGCGGCTGAATGCGGCCGTCAATTCCGTCTCACTGGATTTCACCGGAGCCGATCTCATTGGGCAGAATGTCGATGCGGATGTGGTTCTTGCAGGCGACGTTTTCTATGACAAATCCTTCGCCTGTGCGCTGGTGCCCTGGTTCGAAACTCTCTCTGCCGAGGGCAAGGATGTCCTGGTCGGCGATCCGGGGCGGGCCTATCTGCCAAAAGACAGGTTGGAGTTTTGTGCCGTTTATGAGGTGCCCGTGACCCGGGCGCTTGAAGACAGCGAGGTCAAGAAGACGACTGTCTGGCGGTTCAGGCCCTAAAGCGTATCGCGATCTTTCAGATTCGCCTGCTACGCTTTAAGCTCTTGTTTTAGCATGTCGTTGTCGCAAAACCGCTGCGCACTTTTGCGCGACATACTTAAGGTCGGATGACACAGACATTGGTCTCATAGGAGCAGGGATCATCAGCGATGCCGACATCGATGACCTTGGCCTTCGGGGCAAGGTTACGTTCCGGCGCAGCCAGACGATAGTACCCGTCGCCGCCGACATAGGTCCCGCCATCGGTCTGATAGGCATAGGACGATCCAGCGTAGATGCCGTTGCTCCCGTAATTCTGATCATAGCTCTGGGGCTGGGCCGCAATGATAACGATGTTGCTGCGGCCATAGCGGCTTGTCCCCGGATAGCTGAACTGCTTCAGAAACGGGGTACGAGGACGATAGCGGATAACGTTGTCGCGTCTGAAGTGCAGGCCACTATCCCAATGAGTGCGCCTGCCGAGGAAGACGCCGTCACTGAAACCGTTATGGCGCGGAAAGCGATGATCGAAGTTGCGCTCTCCTGCTGCTGCTGGTAGCGCTGTCAGCACCGCAAGGAGAGCAAGGGTGGTCTTGGACAGACTGCGAAACATGGACCAAACTCCGAAACGCTAACAAATCGTTAACGCCAGATTGCGCCTAAAGGCTGATCTTGTCCACGCGGCATAAGGGCGGCTTAAAAAATGAGCGAAAGAGACGAGTTTCGCGGTGTTGAAAACTTCCCGGTAACGCGAATCGATTAAATTAAAAGCAGGCAGCAATTATGCTTGTCGTCAGGGGTTTCGGTGATTAAACGTCGAGAATGATGCAACGCACACAGAATTTTGTCATTCGTGTGGTTGACTGAGAATGCCCCTGACATCAAGGGCAAATGGAAGACGCCGCGAGGTTCTGATGGCGAATGTGACAAACCGGCCCCTGTCGCCGCATCTGCAAGTTTACAAGCTTATCCCCACTATGGCCATGTCGATCGTTCACCGCATTACCGGTGGCGCTCTTTATTTCGGCACGCTGCTGATTGCCTGGTGGCTCATCGCGGCGGCCACCGGCCAGGCATATTACGACTGGGCCAACTGGGTGCTTGGCAGCATTATCGGCAAGCTCGTCCTGCTCGGTTATACCTGGGCCTTGCTGCACCATATGCTCGGCGGCTTCCGTCACCTGATGTGGGATCTCGGACACGGATTCGAGAAGGAATTCTCCACCAAGCTCGCCATCGCCAACGTCATTGGATCGCTCTGTCTGACCGTGCTGGTCTGGGTGATCGGTTTCATCATTCGCTTCTGAAGGTCGCACTCATGGATATGCGCACTCCTCTGGGCAAGGTTCGCGGTCTCGGCTCCGCCAAGGAAGGCACCGATCATTTCTGGCGCCAGCGCCTGACGGCTGTCTCCAACATCCCGCTCATCATTTTCTTCGCCATCTTCATGATCGTCTATGCCGGCGCGCCCTATCCTGACGTGGTTCGCGCGCTGTCGAATCCGTTCGTTGCCGTCATCATGGGCTTGATGGTCATCTCCGGCACCATCCATATGAAGCTCGGGATGCAGGCCATCATCGAAGACTATGTTCACGGCGAGATCGGCAAGCTGCTGCTCCTGATGCTGAACACCTTCTTCGCGGTTTTGGTCGCCGGCCTCTGTCTCTTCGCCATTCTGAAAATCGCATTCGTAGGATAACCGTATCATGGCAACGTCTTCACCCGCTCAGAATGGGAAGGCCTATACCTATGTCGATCACTCCTATGATGTGATCGTCGTCGGCGCCGGCGGCGCCGGCCTGCGCGCCACGCTCGGTATGGCCGAACAGGGTTTCCGCACGGCCTGCATCACCAAGGTATTCCCGACCCGCTCGCACACGGTTGCCGCCCAGGGCGGTATTGCCGCCTCGCTGCAGAACATGACGCCCGATAGCTGGCAGTGGCACCTCTACGACACCGTCAAGGGTTCCGACTGGCTCGGCGACGTCGATGCCATGCAGTATCTCACCATGGAAGCGCCGAAGGCGGTCTATGAGCTGGAACATTACGGCGTGCCCTTCTCGCGCAACGAGGAAGGCAAAATCTACCAGCGCCCGTTCGGCGGCCACATGCAGAATTTCGGCGAAGGCCCGCCGGTGCAGCGCACCTGCGCCGTTGCCGACCGTACCGGCCATGCTATCCTGCATACGCTCTACGGCCAGTCGCTGCGCAACAATGCTGAATTCTTCGTCGAATATTTTGCGCTCGACCTGATCATGTCCGATGACGGCAGCCGCTGCACCGGCGTCGTCGCCTGGTGCCTCGACGACGGCACGATCCATCGCTTCGCTGCCAAGATGGTAGTGCTGGCAACCGGCGGTTACGGCCGCGCCTATTTCTCGGCGACCTCTGCTCATACCTGCACCGGCGACGGCGGCGGTATGATCGCGCGCGCGGGTCTGCCGCTGCAGGATATGGAATTCGTGCAGTTCCACCCGACCGGGATCTATGGTTCCGGCTGTCTCATCACCGAAGGCGCGCGCGGCGAAGGCGGCTATCTCGTCAATTCCGAAGGCGAGCGCTTCATGGAGCGCTATGCGCCGTCGGCCAAGGACCTCGCCTCGCGCGACGTCGTTTCGCGCTGCATGACGCTGGAAATCCGCGAAGGCCGCGGTGTGGGCAAGAACAAGGACCACATCTTCCTGCATCTCGACCATCTCGATCCGGCCGTGCTGCACGAGCGCCTGCCGGGCATTTCCGAGAGCGCCAAGATCTTCGCAGGCGTCGATGTGACCCGCGAACCGATCCCGGTCCTGCCGACCGTCCACTACAATATGGGCGGCATTCCGACCAACTATTGGGGCGAGGTGCTGAATGCCGACAGTTCCAACCCGGAACGCATCATTCCCGGCCTGATGGCCGTCGGTGAAGCCGGCTGTGCCTCGGTTCACGGGGCAAATCGCCTTGGCTCCAACTCGCTGATCGACCTCGTGGTCTTCGGTCGCGCCGCCGCCATCCGTGCGGGCGAGATCATTGACCGCAACGAGCCGGTACCGGCGCTGAACAAGGCTGCCTGCGACAAGATCATGGACCGTTTCGACGGCCTGCGTTACGCCAATGGCGGCACGCCGACGGCGGTGCTGCGCGAGAAGATGCAGCGCGCCATGCAGGAAGACGCAGCCGTGTTCCGCACCCAGGAATCGCTGGAATCCGGTTGCCGCCGCCTTTCGGAAATCTGGGGCGAGCTTAAGGATATCAAGGTCACCGACCGCTCGATGATCTGGAACTCCGACCTCGTCGAAACTCTTGAGCTGCAGAACCTGATGGCAAACGCCATCACGACGATCTACGGCGCCGAGGCTCGCAAGGAAAGCCGCGGTTCGCATGCCCGCGAAGACTACACGTCAGGTGCCTTCGCAGGCCGTGACGACGTCAACTGGCGCAAGCACACGCTGGCCTGGGTGAGCGAGTCGGGCGACGTGAAGCTCGATTACCGGCCTGTCCACACCGACCTCATCGCAGACGGAATCGATCCCCATAAGATCGAGCCGAAGGCCCGCGTATACTGATCAGAGGAACCTGACATGGTTGAACTCGCTCTTCCCAAGAACTCCCAGATGCGCGAAGGCAAGGTGTGGCCCAAGCCGGCGGGTGCCAAGAACACCCGCGAGTTCCGCGTCTATCGCTGGAGCCCCGATGATGGCCAGAACCCGTCGATCGACACGTTCTATGTCGATGTCGACGATTGCGGGCCGATGGTTCTCGACGCGCTTCTCTACATCAAGAACAAGATCGATCCGACGCTGACGTTGCGCCGTTCCTGTCGTGAAGGCATTTGCGGTTCCTGCGCGATGAATATCGACGGCACGAATACGCTCGCCTGCACCAAGGGCATGGACGACATCAAGGGCACGGTGAAGATCTACCCGCTGCCGCATATGCCCGTGGTCAAGGATCTGGTTCCGGATCTCAGCAATTTCTACGCCCAGCATCGCTCGATCGAGCCCTGGCTGAAGACGGTTTCGCCGACGCCCGCCAAGGAATGGAAGCAGAGCCATGAAGATCGTCAGAAGCTCGACGGTCTCTATGAGTGCATCCTATGTGCCTGCTGCTCGACTTCCTGTCCGAGCTACTGGTGGAACGGCGACCGTTATCTCGGCCCGGCCGTCCTGCTGCAAGCCTATCGCTGGTTGATCGACTCCAGAGACGAAGCGACCGGCGAGCGCCTCGACAATCTCGAGGATCCTTTCCGCCTTTATCGTTGCCACACGATTATGAACTGTGCGCAGACCTGCCCGAAGGGTTTGAATCCGGCCAAGGCAATCGCCGAAATCAAGAAGATGATGGTCGAGCGTCGCGTGTGAGCGCCGACGCCTCCATCGAATTCAATTGAGCGTTATCTCGACTTCGCCGAACGGATCAAACTTAATCAAGAACGAGACGCCCGGGCACAACACCTTGCTGACATATTTTACCAGCAAGAAGTCCGGCGAGCGGTTGGTTGAATTGTGCCGGCTTCGCCATAGGTGTCTCGAAGGCTGATTTGTATTGTGCTGACTTGATTAACCAAAGTGAAATACGGTAATTCGAACCCAGAATTGAAATATCTCTGCGGTTGAGGCGGACATTCGGGAGCTTGATGATGCAGTTGCGATATGTGGTGACGGGTCTAACGGCCGCTCTGGCCTTGGCGGGATGCCAACGCACCTCATACGATTACAGCAGTAACAGCGCACCTCCGCCGCTGACCGCGCAGCCGGTACCTTCCGTACAGGGCGGCCAGCTGCCTCCTCCGACCGGACAGTTTCCCGCCGCTCCGACTTCGACGGCGCCGACGGCGGGTGTCCAGCCGGGCGGTGCTGCACCAGCGACTTCGCTTGATGTCACCAAGGAATCGATGGTCGGCAGCTGGCGTGTCAACGGCACCTGCGACATGTTCCTGACGCTCACCAATCTCGGCAGCGGATCGCGCGGCGGTACGCGCGGTTGCGTTGGTGAGCTGACAGCCATGGGCTCCTGGGAAGTGTCCGGCAAGCAGGTTCTGCTCAAGGATCGCAGCGGCAACCAGATCGGTTCCGTCTACAAGGTCGCCGACAACAGCTTCAATGGCCAGACCTCGACCGGGCAGCCGATCACCCTCAGCCGGTAAGACAGTCCGGCGGGGTTCCGCCGGTTACGCATAGGCGGACAAGCCCTCATGCAGCCAATGCCAGACTATTCGCTCAGCGTCACCGAGCAGCTCAAATCGCTGACCGCATCGGGGACGTTGCAGGTTGATTCTGCCCAGATGGATGTGGCCAAGTGCCTCGACCGGGTGCTTGCCGCTCTCAAGCGGAAGCAGCCTGCTGCCAAGAGTAGCGCGCTCGGCTGGTTGTTTGCTCCCAAGAAGAAGACCGAGGCCGGTATTAGAGGCCTCTACATCCATGGCAGCGTCGGGCGCGGCAAGACTATGCTCATGGATATGTTCTTCCAAATGGCGCCCTGCCGGAAAAAGCGGCGCGCGCATTTCCACGAATTCATGGCGGATGTGCACAATCGCATCGCCGTCCATCGGCAAAAGCTGAAGAACGGCGAGACGAAGCAGGCCGATCCGATGCCGCCGGTCGCCGCTGCCCTTTTCGCGGAAGCGGAACTGCTCTGCTTCGACGAATTCACCGTAACCGATATCGCCGATGCGATGATCCTGTCGCGGCTGTTTTCCGAGCTTTTCGAGCGCGGCTGCGTGCTGGTGGCGACTTCGAATGTCGAGCCCGACAATCTCTACAAGGATGGCCTCAATCGCGGGCTTTTCCTGCCTTTCGTCAGTCTCCTCAAGAAACATGTCGAGATCGTCTCGCTCGATTCGCCGACCGACTACCGGATGGAGAAGCTGAACAGCCAGCCGGTCTATCTCGTCCCGATCGATGAGCGCACCGACATGGCGATGGATGCGTCGTGGACGCAGGCGCTGCACGGCCGCAAGGCGCAGCCAACGGAAATTGCCATGAAGGGGCGGACAATCCATGTGCCGCTTGCTGTCGACCGCATGGCGCGCTTCTCCTTCTCTGCTCTCTGCGAAAAACCGCTGGGTGCTGCCGATTTCCTGGCTATCGCCGAACGCTTCGACACGATCTTCCTCGATCACATTCCCTTGCTCGGCCCTGAAAAGCGGAACCAGATCAAACGCTTCATCATTCTGATCGATACGCTCTACGATCATGGCACCCGCCTCTATGCTTCCGCCGCCGCCATGCCCGAAGATCTGCTCATTGAAAGACGCGGCACTGAAGGCTTTGAATTCGATCGTACGGCATCTCGCCTTTTTGAGATGAGAAGCGCGGAATATCTCGCAGCGCACCATGAACGGCGGGCTGCCGAGTAACACTTTAGTGACAAACGATCTTACGTTTACGTAAGAATTTTAATATCTAAACGATTGAAATTATTGCACCAAAAATAATGCATTGCCATTTTTTGGCTTTAGGTCTATGCGATTGCGGCATTGGGCGATGCCCGCGCGTCGCCCGACGGATTTTGATCGCAAAGGAAAAGCGAAATGGCGCGTAACAAGATCGCACTCATCGGTTCTGGCATGATTGGTGGCACGCTGGCGCATCTCGCCGGCCTGAAGGAACTGGGCGATATCGTCCTCTTCGACATTGCCGACGGCATTCCCCAGGGCAAGGGTCTCGATATCGCACAGTCCTCCCCGGTCGAGGGCTTCGATGCCAACCTGACTGGCGCCAGCGACTATTCCGCCATCGAAGGTGCTGACGTCTGCATCGTCACTGCCGGTGTTCCGCGCAAGCCGGGCATGAGCCGCGACGACCTTCTCGGCATCAACCTCAAGGTCATGGAGCAGGTCGGCGCCGGCATCAAGAAATATGCCCCGAACGCTTTCGTCATCTGCATCACCAACCCGCTCGACGCCATGGTCTGGGCGCTGCAGAAGTTCTCCGGCCTTCCGGCCAACAAGGTCGTCGGCATGGCCGGCGTTCTCGACTCCTCGCGTTTCCGTCTTTTCCTCGCCAAGGAATTCAACGTTTCCGTTCAGGACGTCACGGCCTTCGTTCTCGGCGGTCACGGCGACACGATGGTGCCGCTTGCCCGTTATTCGACCGTCGGCGGCATTCCGCTGACCGACCTCGTCACGATGGGCTGGGTCACCAAGGAACGCCTCGAAGAAATCATCCAGCGCACCCGTGACGGCGGCGCCGAAATCGTCGGCCTCTTGAAGACCGGTTCGGCCTATTACGCTCCAGCCGCTTCTGCGATCGAAATGGCTGAATCCTATCTCAAGGACAAGAAGCGCGTCCTGCCCTGCGCTGCCCACCTCACCGGCCAGTACGGCGTCAAGGACATGTATGTCGGTGTTCCCACCGTCATCGGTGCCGGCGGCGTCGAACGCATCATCGAGATCGATCTCAACAAGACCGAGAAGGAAGCCTTCGACAAGTCCGTCGGCGCCGTCGCCGGTCTCTGCGAAGCCTGCATCAACATCGCGCCCGCCCTCAAGTAATCGGTGCGCTGACGTTATCGAAATAGGGATAAACCCATGAACATTCATGAATATCAGGCCAAGGCTCTGCTGAAGACCTATGGCGCGCCGGTCGCGCAGGGTGTGGCTATCCTCAAGGTTGAAGAAGCCGAGGCTGCCGCCAAGTCGCTTCCCGGTCCGCTTTATGTGGTCAAGAGCCAGATCCATGCGGGCGGCCGCGGCAAGGGCAAGTTCAAGGAACTTGGTCCGGATGCCAAGGGCGGCGTTCGTCTCGCCAAGTCGATCGACGAAGTCGTTGCTCATGCCAAGGAAATGCTCGGCAATACGCTGGTGACCGCACAGACCGGTGAAGCCGGCAAGCAGGTCAATCGCCTCTATATCGAAGATGGCGCCGACATTGCCCGCGAACTCTATTGCTCGCTCCTGGTCGACCGTTCGGTCGGCAAGGTAGCCTTCGTCGTGTCGACCGAAGGCGGCATGGATATCGAAGCGGTCGCCCACGACACGCCTGAGAAGATCCACACGATCGCGATCGATCCGGAAGCAGGCGTTACGGCTGCCGACGTTGCCGCAATCTCGAAGGCGCTGCAGCTCGACGGTGCAGCCGCAGAAGATGCCAAGACGCTCTTCCCGGCGCTCTACAAGGCGTTCGGCGAGAAGGACATGGCCCTTCTTGAGGTCAACCCGCTGATCGTCATGAAGGACGGCCATCTGCGCGTTCTCGATGCCAAGATGTCTTTCGACGGTAATGCTCTGTTCCGTCACGATGACGTCAAGGCGCTGCGCGACGAGACGGAAGAAGACGCCAAGGAAATCGAGGCCTCGAAGTGGGACCTCGCCTACGTGGCGCTCGATGGCAACATCGGCTGCATGGTCAACGGCGCCGGCCTTGCCATGGCGACGATGGACATCATCAAGCTCTACGGCAAGGAGCCGGCAAACTTCTGCGACGTCGGTGGTGGCGCCGGTAAGGAGAAGGTTGCTGCAGCCTTCAAGATCATCACCGCCGACCCCAAGGTCGAAGGTATTCTCGTCAACATCTTCGGCGGCATCATGAAGTGCGATGTCATTGCCGAGGGCGTCATTGCCGCGGTCAAGGAAGTCGGTCTCAAGGTTCCGCTCGTGGTTCGCCTTGAAGGCACCAATGTCGAGCTCGGCAAGAAGATCCTGAACGAATCGGGTCTGGCCATTACGGCTGCTGACGATCTGGATGATGCGGCCAAGAAGATCGTCACTGCGATCAACGGTTGAGAACGGTCATGGCTTCCCAGTCCACGCCCAGTGCTGCTCATTTCCGTCTGGAGGTCTTTGCCGGCCTCTGGGAAGGGGAAGAGCATGTCGCGGCTTCGGCCTGGACGAAGGAAGGCAAGGCCAGCGCTTCGCTCTCCGGCGAGGCGCTGTTCGGCGGGTTCTTCGTCGAGCAATCTTACCGCCAGATGCGTGACGGAGAAGTTTCCTTCGAAGCCCGTAATATTTTTGGCTTCGACGGTTCGGACCAGAGCTACAAGCTCTACCAGTTCGACAGCGTCGGTTTTGCTCCGCCCTCACCGGCTTCCGGTGCGTGGAATGGCAATGAATTGGTGCTGATGAAGGCTTCACCGCGCGGCAGACAGCGCACCGTATTCACATTTGAAAATGAAGACTGCTACCGGATGGGCGTCAGCTTTTCGCCTGCAGGCAGCGATACTTGGCAGGAGGTCGTCAGCGGCACCTATCGTCGCGCGTCCCTCACGTCTTCCAACCTCTCCTAAACAAAGGCCTCGCATGTCCATTCTCGTCAACAAAGACACCAAGGTTCTGGTTCAGGGCCTAACCGGCAAGACCGGCACGTTCCATACCGAACAGGCGCTCGCTTACTACGGCACGCAGATGGTCGGTGGTATTCACCCGAAGAAGGGTGGCGAAACCTGGACCGGCTCCAAGGGCGAAAGCCTGCCGATCTTCGCAACCGTTGCCGAGGGCAAGGAAAAGACCGGCGCCAACGCGTCCGTCATCTATGTTCCGCCGGCAGGTGCCGCCGATGCGATCATCGAAGCGATCGACGCCGAGATCCCGTTCATCACCTGCATCACCGAAGGCATCCCGGTCATGGACATGGTTCGTGTCAAGGCCCGCCTCGACCGTTCCAACTCGCGCCTGCTCGGACCGAACTGCCCGGGCATCCTGACGCCGGAAGAATGCAAGATCGGCATCATGCCGGGTTCGATCTTCCGCAAGGGTTCCGTTGGTATCGTCTCCCGCTCGGGCACGCTGACCTACGAAGCCGTCTTCCAGACCTCCAATGAAGGTCTCGGCCAGACGACGGCTGTCGGCATCGGCGGCGACCCGGTCAAGGGCACCGAATTCATCGACGTGCTCGAAATGTTCCTGGCCGACGAAGCCACGACCTCGATCATCATGATCGGCGAAATCGGCGGCTCGGCTGAAGAAGACGCAGCTCAGTTCCTCAAGGACGAAGCCAAGAAGGGCCGCAAGAAGCCGATGGCCGGCTTCATCGCAGGCCGTACCGCGCCGAAGGGCCGCACCATGGGCCATGCCGGTGCTGTCGTTTCCGGCGGCAAGGGCGACGCGGAATCGAAGATCGCAGCAATGGAATCGGCGGGCATCAAGGTGTCGCCATCTCCGGCTCGCCTCGGCAAGACGCTGGTTGAAGTCCTCAAGGGCTAATCCAACTTATATACCTCGGGCGGAGGAACGGCATCCTGGCCTCCGCCCGGCTCTCCACTTACTCAATGCGGATGCGCCGCGGACAGGCGGCAATCGGAATGCGGCAGCCGGCGATGAAGCCGGCAAATTCATCTAAGTCAGGAGGCGGACGGAAGCGTCCGCGTAACACCATGGCACGGCAAGAAGCCAACGAGCAATTTCAGATCACCTCGTTTTTGGATGGCGCCAACGCTGCCTATATCGAGCAGCTCTACGCCCGTTATGAAGACGACCCCAACTCGGTAGACGACCAGTGGCGGTCCTTCTTCAAGGCGCTGGAAGACGATCCTGCTGATGTGAAGAAGGCGGCCAAGGGAGCATCTTGGCGCAAGAAGAACTGGCCGCTGCAGGCAAGCGGCGATCTCGTCTCGGCACTGGATGGCGACTGGGGCATCGTCGAAAAGGTCATCGAAACCAAGGTTAAGGCGAAGGCCGAAGCCGCTGGCCAGCCGGCAAATGCCGCCGATGTGCTGCAGGCGACGCGCGATTCCGTCCGCGCCATCATGATGATCCGCGCCTATCGCATGCGCGGCCATCTGCATGCCAAGCTCGATCCGCTCGGCATCGCCGCCCCGGTGGATGATTATCACGAGCTTGCGCCTGAAAATTACGGTTTCACGGCTGCAGACTACGATCGCAAGATCTTTATCGACAACGTGCTCGGTCTCGAATACGCGACCATTCGCGAGATGATCGAGATTCTTGAGCGCACCTATTGCTCGACGCTCGGCGTCGAATTCATGCATATTTCCAATCCGGAAGAAAAGGCCTGGATTCAGGAACGTATCGAAGGTCCGGACAAGGGCGTTGCCTTCTCGGCCGAAGGCAAGAAGGCGATCCTCGCCAAGCTCGTCGAAGCCGAAGGCTACGAACAGTTCCTCGACGTCAAGTTCAAGGGCACCAAGCGCTTCGGCCTCGACGGCGGTGAATCGCTCATTCCGGCGCTCGAACAGATCCTGAAGCGTGGCGGTTCTCTCGGCCTCAAGGAAGCCGTATTCGGCATGGCCCATCGCGGCCGCCTGAATGTGCTCTCCCAGGTCATGGGCAAGCCGCACCGCGCCATTTTCCACGAATTCAAGGGCGGTTCCTACGCGCCTGACGAAGTCGAAGGTTCCGGCGACGTGAAGTACCATCTCGGCGCTTCCTCCGACCGCGAATTCGACGGCAATAAAGTGCACGTTTCGCTGACGGCAAACCCGTCGCATCTCGAAATCGTCGACCCTGTCGTCATGGGCAAGGCTCGCGCCAAGCAGGACATGAGCGCTACTGTCTGGGACGGCGACATCATTCCGCTGTCCGAACGCTCCAAGGTTCTGCCGCTTCTCATCCACGGTGACGCAGCTTTCGCCGGCCAGGGCGTCATTGCCGAAATCCTCGGCCTGTCCGGTCTTCGCGGCCATCGCGTCGCCGGCACGATGCACGTCATCATCAACAATCAGATCGGCTTCACGACGAACCCGGCCTTCTCGCGCTCGTCGCCTTATCCGTCCGATGTCGCCAAGATGATCGAAGCGCCGATCCTGCACGTTAACGGCGACGATCCGGAAGCTGTCGTCTATGCGGCCAAGGTTGCGACCGAATTCCGTATGAAGTTCCACAAGCCGGTCGTGCTCGACATGTTCTGCTACCGCCGCTACGGCCACAATGAAGGCGATGAGCCGTCCTTCACGCAGCCGAAGATGTACAAGGTCATCCGTGGCCACAAGACGGTTCTGCAGCTCTATGCAGATCGTCTCGTCCGCGAAGGCCTGCTCACCGACGGCGAAGTCGAAAAGATGAAGGCCGACTGGCGCGCCCATCTCGAGCAGGAGTTCGAAGCCGGTCAGCACTACAAGCCGAACAAGGCCGACTGGCTGGACGGCGAATGGTCCGGTCTGCGCACGGCAGACAATGCCGACGAACAGCGCCGCGGCAAGACCGCCGTGCCGATGAAGACACTCAAGGATATCGGCCGCAAGCTGTCGGAAATTCCTGAAGGCTTCAATGCGCATCGCACGATCCAGCGCTTCATGGAAAACCGCGCCAACATGATCCAGAGCGGTGAAGGCCTCGACTGGGCGATGGCCGAAGCGCTGGCTTTCGGTGCGCTCGTCGTTGAGGGCCACAAGATCCGCCTATCCGGCCAGGATTGCGAACGCGGCACCTTCTCGCAGCGCCATTCGGTTCTCTACGATCAGGAAACCGAAGAGCGCTACATTCCGCTGGCGAACCTGTCGCCGACGCAGGCCCGTTACGAAGTCATCAACTCAATGCTTTCGGAAGAAGCCGTTCTCGGCTTCGAGTATGGCTACTCGCTGGCCCGCCCGAATGCGCTGACGCTCTGGGAAGCTCAGTTCGGCGACTTCGCAAACGGTGCACAGGTCGTGTTCGACCAGTTCATCTCGTCTGGCGAACGCAAGTGGTTGCGCATGTCAGGTCTCGTCTGCCTGCTGCCGCATGGCTATGAAGGCCAGGGGCCGGAACACTCGTCCGCCCGTCTGGAGCGCTTTCTCCAGCTGTGCGCGGAAGACAACATGCAGGTCGCCAACGTTACGACCCCGGCGAACTACTTCCACATCCTGCGCCGCCAGCTGAAGCGTGACTTCCGCAAGCCGCTGATCCTGATGACGCCGAAGTCGCTGCTGCGCCACAAGCGCGCGGTCTCGACGCTTGCCGAAATGGCCGGCGAATCCTCCTTCCACCGTCTCCTGTGGGACGATGCGGAAGTTATCAAGGATGGTCCCATCAAGCTGCAGAAGGACGCAAAGATCCGTCGGGTCGTCATCTGCACCGGCAAGGTCTATTACGACCTCCTGGAAGAGCGGGAAAAGCGCGGCATCGACGACATCTACCTGCTGCGCATCGAACAGCTCTATCCGTTCCCGGCCAAGGCGCTCATCAACGAGCTGTCCCGCTTCCGCAACGCCGAGATGGTTTGGTGCCAGGAAGAGCCGAAGAACATGGGCGCCTGGTCGTTCATCGACCCGTATCTCGAGTGGGTGCTCGCTCATATTGATGCGAAGTATCAGCGTGTTCGCTACACGGGCCGGCCGGCCGCCGCTTCGCCGGCAACTGGCCTGATGTCCAAGCATCTGTCGCAGCTCGCCGCGTTCCTCGAGGATGCGCTGGGCGGCTAACAAAAAGGGGGAAGCGCGATGGCATATTTCTTCATGAAACTTGTGCCGCCGCGCTCCACGTTCCCGCATGACGGGACCGGGGAGGAGATGGCTGCGATGAAGCGCCATGCCGAATATTGGCACCAGAACGCTCTTGCGGGATCGGCGATTGCCGTCGGCCCCGTCTTCGCGGGCGAAGGGGCATTCGGCATCGCGGTCGTCGAGGTTGCGGACCAGGCGGCAGCGCAGGCGCTTGCCGATGCGGACCCGATCGTCTCTTCCGGCCTCGGTTTCCGTTTCGATGTCTCGCCAATGCCCTCAATCATTCTCCGGCCGCAGGCCGAGACCGCTATCTAACACGATAACAAGCACAATCAGGATTTGAACAATGGCCACAGAAATCCGCGTTCCAACACTCGGTGAATCCGTCAGCGAGGCAACCGTCGGCACCTGGTTCAAGAAGGTCGGCGACGCCGTCAAGGCTGACGAGCCCATTCTCGAGCTTGAAACCGACAAGGTGACCATCGAAGTTCCGGCGCCGGCATCAGGCACGCTCTCAGAAATCGTCGCCCAGGCTGGCGAGACGGTTGGTCTCGGCGCGCTTCTCGGCCAGATCGCAGAAGGTGCGGCAGCCGCCGCTGCGCCCGCTGCCGCCGCCCCGGCGGCCGCACCTGCGGCTCCGGCCCCGACGCCGGCTGCTCCGGCAGCAACTGCCGCTGCTCCCGCCACGTCGGTATCGTCCGTGCCGCCGGCTCCGGCCGCGGCAAAGATGCTCGCAGAAAACAATCTGTCTGCCGAGCAGGTCGATGGCAGCGGCAAGCGCGGCCAGGTTCTGAAGGGTGACGTCATCGCCGCCGTCGCCAAGGCTGCGGCGGCTCCGGCCGCTGCTGCTCCGGCGGCACCCGTTGCAGCGCGCGGCCCGTCGACGGTCGAAGACGCCGCCCGCGAAGAGCGCGTGAAGATGACGCGCCTGCGCCAGACGATCGCCAAGCGCCTGAAGGATGCACAGAACACGGCTGCGATGCTGACCACCTACAACGAGGTGGACATGAAGGCCGTCATGGACCTGCGCAACAAATACAAGGATGTCTTCGAGAAGAAGCACGGTGTGAAGCTCGGCTTCATGGGCTTCTTCACCAAGGCGGTCACGCATGCGCTCAAGGAGTTGCCGGCCGTCAACGCCGAGATCGACGGCACCGACATCATCTACAAGAACTACTGCCATGTCGGCATGGCCGTCGGCACCGACAAAGGCCTCGTCGTCCCGGTCATCCGCGACGCCGACCAGATGTCGATCGCCGAAATCGAAAAGGAACTTGGGCGTCTTGCCAAGGCGGCTCGTGACGGTTCGCTCTCGATGGCCGAAATGCAGGGCGGCACCTTCACCATCACCAATGGTGGTGTCTACGGCTCGTTGATGTCTTCACCGATCCTCAATGCACCGCAGTCGGGCATTCTCGGGATGCACAAGATCCAGGAGCGTCCGGTCGCCATCGGCGGTCAGGTCGTCATCCGTCCGATGATGTATCTGGCGCTCTCCTACGACCACCGCATCGTCGACGGCAAGGAAGCCGTGACCTTCCTCGTGCGCGTCAAGGAAAGCCTGGAAGATCCGGAACGTCTGGTTCTGGACCTCTAAGCGGAGCGATCTGCCATGCGAGACCGGGTCATGCGAGCGGCAGGCGCAGTATTCTGTGCCATGGTTGCGTTCATGCCGGTCTCGGCTCTCGCTTTCGACGTGAACAAGGCGAGCAGCAATTTCGACCTCGTGTCGCTCAGCGATGCGGAGCTTTCCGCACGCTCCCTCAAGACGGTCGATATGGGCAATGTCGAGCTCACTTCCGGCCATATCGTCGCCGCTGATCCGCTGGCGCAGCCGGACCGGCCGGCCTTCGCAAGAACGGTTCCTGCAGGCGACTATCCGGTGCGACTCTATGAGGCTTTCGGGCGTGTTGCCGCCGCCAGCATGCGTTTCGGCGAAGGCAAGCCCGATCATTGGGAGCTTGCGACCGTTCCCGGTCAGGATATCGCGACGCTCAAGGATGACGAGATCTTCGGCTACCCCGTCGATGCAGGCCTCGGCAGCTACATGGATGCCGATACGCTCGACCTGATCGGGGAGCGCGAGCAACAGGTGCAGGGTCAGAAGCCCGATTCCGACGCGAATTACTATGACGACGTGCTCGCTCCGGAGCTCGATGCCAACAAGGGTGTCTATGCCCTGCACCGGCCAATGGCCGGCAAGAAGGGCAATGTCGCAATCTTCTGGAGCGGCTCGGGCGACGGCTTCTATCCCGTGTTTTGGGGCATGGACAAGGACGAGCATCCACTGGTGCTGCTGACGGATTTCCAGGTCATCAAAAACGCCGACGGGCGCAGAAAGCCGAGCCTCTAATGGGTGGAGAGCAAATGGCTACAAAACGGAAGGGTCTGGCAGCGATCGTTATCGCCGCACTGTCCTGGACGCCGGCTTCCGCCATCGCTGTCGAGTGCAAGCAGGCCAGCGCGATCTATGGAGATCGTGACGGTGCCTATGAACTGCGCTTCTCGCCGATTACCTCCGAGGCCATGACCTCGACCCATCAATTCAAGCTCAGCGCGTTGAAGAGCCCTGTCGTCATGAATGGCTATGTGATGCCATCCGACGATCCGGAGCGGACCATGGGCATGGTGATGTTCAACTGCCCGGATGGCGATGTCACCGGCGCCGATCTCGATGCCTGCATGGTCTGGCAGGGCTTCGTTTATCGCGCAAGCGCCAGTGGCGGGCTCGATAATTTGCAGTCCGGTGACAGTCCGGCGGCGGAAAGGATCGTCTTTCCCGGCCTCGGCCCGGCAATCCGCCAGTCTTCGGCTTGGGGTGACGGCAAGGCAAAGATCGCGCCGTGGGATGTCCTCGATTTCAAAGGATGCGCACAATGACTGATGGTCCCGTTCTGCTCGTGACCGGCGGCAGCCGCGGCATTGGTGCTGCCGCTTGCCTGGTTGCCGCCCGCCATGGCTGGCGCGTTGCGGTGAACTACACTTCGAACGAGGTTGCGGGAAATGCCGTCGTTTCCGAGATCAAGAAGGCTGGCGGCGATGCGATCGCCATCAAGGGTGATGTCGGCAATGCCGCCGATATCGTCTCAATGTTCGAGGCGGTCGATAGATATTTCGGGCGGCTGGACGGGCTGGTGAACAATGCCGGTATCGTCGATCACACCGCGCGTGTTGATGAAATGTCCGTCGATCGTCTCGAACGGATGATGCGGATCAATGTGACCGGTTCCATTCTCTGCGCCGGTGAGGCAGTGCGGCGCATGTCAACCGCGCGTGGCGGGCAGGGCGGTGCGATCGTCAACATCTCCTCCATGGCCGCAGTGCTCGGCGGATCTGCGCAATATGTCGACTATGCCGCCTCCAAGGGAGCAATCGATGCTTTTACGGTCGGGCTTTCCAAAGAAGTCGCGGCTGAAGGCGTCAGAGTGAATGCGATCCGCCCCGGCATCATCGAAACGGATATTCATGCCTCCGGCGGACAACCGGACAGGCCAAAAGAAATGGCTTCATCGATCCCGATGAAGCGAGCCGGACAAGCGGAAGAAGTAGCCGATGCGATCGTCTATCTGCTCTCGCCTTCGGCATCCTACATAACAGGCGCGATCCTCAATGTGAGCGGCGGGCGCTAGTCAATAACGTAAAGGGAAAAGCAATGTCCTATGATGTGATTGTTATCGGAACCGGCCCCGGCGGCTATGTCGCGGCAATCAAGGCCGCCCAACTCGGCCTCAAGGTCGCTGTCGTCGAGAAGCGCGCCACCTATGGCGGCACCTGCCTGAATGTCGGCTGCATCCCCTCCAAGGCGCTGCTGCACGCTTCCGAAATGTTCCATGCAACGCATCACATGGATGAACTCGGCATCGAGGTCGCTGCTCCGAAGCTCAATCTGGAAAAGATGCTGGCGCATAAGGATGCGACGGTAAAGTCCAATGTTGACGGCGTGGCCTTCCTGTTCAAGAAGAACAAGATTGAAGCCTTCCATGGCACTGGCAAGATCGTTTCTGCCGGCAAGGTTTCCGTGACTGCCGAAGACGGCACGGTGCAGGAAATCGAAGGCAAGAACATCGTCGTCGCCACGGGTTCCGACGTTGCCGGCATTCCGGGCGTCAAGGTCGATATCGATGAGAAGATTATCCTGTCCTCTACAGGCGCCATTGCACTGGAAAAGGTGCCGGAAACGATGATCGTCGTCGGCGGCGGCGTCATCGGCCTCGAGCTTGGTTCGGTCTGGTCGCGCCTCGGTGCGAAGGTCACCGTCATCGAATTTCTCGACAAGATCCTCGGTGCGATGGATGCCGATGTTTCCAAGCAGTTCCAGCGCATGCTCGGCAAGCAGGGCATCGATATCAAGCTGAGCTCCAAGGTGACCGGCGTCGAGAAGGGTGACAAGGGCGCCAAGGTGGCGTTTGAGCCTGTCGCCGGCGGTGCAGCCCAGACGCTTGAAGCCGATGTCGTCCTGATCTCCACGGGCCGCATTCCCTACACGGCTGGTCTTGGTCTCGAAGAAGCGGGCGTCAAGCTCGACAATCGCGGCCGCGTCGAAATCGACGGTCACTTCAAGACCAATGTCGAGGGCATCTATGCGATCGGCGACGTCGTGCAGGGCCCGATGCTGGCGCACAAGGCCGAAGACGAGGGTGTCGCGCTCGCCGAAATCCTCGCGGGCCAGCACGGGCATGTGAACTACGACGTCATCCCGAGCGTCGTCTACACGCAGCCGGAAGTCGCCTCCGTTGGCAAGACCGAGGAAGAGTTGAAGGCTGCCGGTGTCGCTTACAAGGTCGGCAAGTTCCCGTTCACGGCAAACGGCCGCGCCCGCGCGATGCTGGCGACCGAAGGTTTCGTGAAGATTCTGTCCGACAAGGAAACCGACCGCGTGCTCGGCGGCCATATCGTCGGCTTCGGCGCGGGCGAGATGATCCACGAGATTACCGTGCTGATGGAATTCGGCGGTTCGGCAGAGGATCTCGGCCGCACCTGCCATGCGCATCCGACCATGTCGGAAGCCGTGAAGGAAGCAGCGCTCGCCGCCTTCTTCAAGCCGATCCATATGTAAGCTTAAATATCAGCAATTATTCATAATGCCGCTTGCCTTCGGGCAGGCGGCATTTTTATTTAACAGGCAAGCTTCGCTAACTATTTGACGAAAGCCAAGAAAATGAATGACCGCGTCGTTGTCGGCTACAGCCTTTCGCAACGGTTCCTTCACTGGGCGACCGTGCTCCTGGTCCTTTTCAATCTTCTTTTGCCTGATGGCATGAATGCCTGGCAGCGGCTTGTCCGCCATGGCGGCACGCCATCGCCGGAACAGATCGCTTCGGCCAATATCCACGCCTATGTCGGTATCGCAATCCTGCTTATGACGGTCCTGAGGCTCGGCCTGCGCTTCGTGCAGGGCGTTCCGCTCGAAGCCTCAGACGAACCGGCAATCTTTCGGTTCGCTGCACGGCTGGCGCATGCGAGCCTCTATCTGCTGCTGCTCGCCCTGCCGGCGTCAGGCATTGCGGTCTATTATTTTGGTGCGCAAGCATTGGGCTCGCTGCATGCCGACGTCCTGAAGCTCATCCTCTGGATCGTCATTGTCGCGCATGTCTTTGGTGCGTTGGTCCACCAGTTCTATTGGAAGACCGATGTGTTGCGGCGGATGACTGTCGGTTAAGCGATAAGGCGGTCAGTTAACGGCCGTGACCGTAAAGCCCTGCTGGCGTAGCAGTTCGATGACGCCTTCCTTGCCCGGCAGGTGCAGGGCTCCGACGGCCATGAAGACGTTGCCGCTGGCGAGGAGGGGGGCGGCGCGCTCAGCCATCACCTCGTTGCGGTCGAGGATGATGCGCTGTTCGAAGGCGGCGTAGTCGCTGTCCTCGTCGCTGCCTTCGGACGTGACGGTCTTCAGCATCGGCATGGTCATGCCGATATCGCCGGAGAGATAGATATCGGTCATGGTCTCGACCACGTCATTCATCTTGGTCCCGAGTTCCAAGGTCTCGATCAGCGACTTCAGATGAAATTCGATCGGCAGCTCGGCCATGGCCTGCAGCTGCTCGGCAAGCGTTTCCAGCCCCTTGACCTGCTTGCCTTCGGAGGCTGCATCGGTAGCGATCTTCTGGTCGAGGAACTGCGCGCCCCTGGCCTTGCGGGCGATCTCGCAGGCGGGAAGTGCCACGGCGCTCGCGATCATCCAGGGGCGCATGCGGGAAACGGCCGAGAGCGGGATGCCGCGCTGCTTCAGTCCGGTTTCGAGGCGGGTATAGTCCTCAGGCGAAAGAAGCTTTTCGATAGTCGTGCCGTCCGTGAACATCATCAGGTCCGGTCGCATCAGAAGCGACGCAGTGGCCTTCTTCTCATCGAGGATCTCGTCTGATTCTATGATGATCGTGTCGGCACCGTCACGGGCTTCCTGCGCGCGGGGCGGGAGGTTCAAGACGCGCGGATCGGTGACGTGCATGGTGCCGAGCAGCCAGGAGGTTTTGAAGCCCGGTTTTTCTATCTTCCAGAAGATGCCTTTGCCGTTCGGTGTGGCATCTGCCTCTTTCACCGCTTCGGCATATCGGTCCGGTTCGTTCTGCTGCAGCTCCGTGAGCAGGTTCTTTCCGGTGCAACTGTCCTCGGCGGCATTGGCCGGCGTGACGGAAAAGACGACAGCGAGCAATGCGACGGCAAGCAGCATGTGAAAGCTGGCGATCAGCCAGAGCAGGACATTGCCCGGCTGCGCGATACGCAAAGTGCGGTGGCCGATAGAGATCGTCATGATGGTAATCCGGTCACATGTGCTTCAAGCCTCATGCTCTACGCCGGGCTTGCGCATATTCCTTTAAGAGACAGTGTTAACGAAGGCTTACGCGCGCGGATGCGCCTTATCATACACTTCCAGAAGCCTTGATGCATCGACGCCGGTGTAGACCTGCGTGGTGGAAAGGCTGGCATGGCCGAGCAACTCCTGAATGGTGCGCAGGTCGCCGCCGCCGGCCAGCAGATGCGTGGCGAAGGAGTGGCGCAGTGCATGCGGCGTCGCCGTTTCCGGCAGGCCGAAGGCACTGCGCAATTTCTGCATGGCGCGCTGAATAATGGCAGGCTGCAACTTGCCGCCGCGGGCGCCGCGAAAGAGCGGCTCGCCTTCGTCAAGATGAAAGGGGCAGAGTGCTCGGTATTTCTCGACGGCTTCGAAAACAATGGGCAACAACGGCACGAGGCGCGTCTTGTTGCCTTTGCCGGTGATGCGCAGCGTGGTGGTATCGCCCCTGATGTCAGGAGGCGTCACGTCGAGTGCTTCGGAAATGCGCAGGCCGCAACCATAAAGAAGCGTCATGACGGCGGCATCGCGCGCGGCAATCCACGGCTCGTCATGGAGCTGGGCTTCGTTGCTGACTACGGTGATGGCCTGTCTGTCCGACAAAGGCTTTGGAAGAGATTTCGGTTGTTTCGGAGATCGCACGGCGCCGGCACCTGCCGCATTCACGAGGCCCTTCTTTTCAAGGTAACGCAGAAGGGAGCGAATGCCGGCGAGATTGCGGGCTACCGAGCGAGCGCCGGAGCCCTCCTTGCGCCGAGCCGCCAGAAAGGCGCGGAAGTCTGCCGGCCGCAGCGTTTCGATATCGCGCAACGTCGTCGGGCCGCCGAGATGACCGGTCATGAAGGTCAGGAACTGACGCGTGTCGCGCTCATAGGCATCAAGCGTATGTCCGGAAAGGCGGCGTTCCCGGGCGAGGTTCTCGAGCCAGGCGCTGCGTTCCGCCATCAGGTGCGGATCGGCGATGATCAGGAGTTCATTCACGTTCATGGCTCTTGAATTTGATTTCCGTGACGCCAATTCTGAAACAGTGGCGTTATGGAATTGCTAATGCTTGCCAAGCCCTTGTCATGTATCGATCATAATTCACTGAGATAGCTTATAGCTTCCGTAAGACAGGAATTTTCATGGCACGGCGCGATTCCATGACGGCCTTTGGACAGCTCGCGGAAGCGATTGCCCTGGTTTCACACGGAAAGCCCGGCCATATCGTCGATACTCTGATTGCCGAGCGCGGACAGAAGATCGTCCGCCATCCTCTGTGGCCGCTCATGCGACCGTTTCTCTATACGCTGTTGCGCTACAATAAGGCGATCGAATTCGCCAATGATGTCACCAACATGCCGGGCTTCCAGTCGTTCGAATATATGAGCAACCTGCTGAAGCTGGACATCAACGTCACCAATGCCGAGCGCATTCCGGCATCCGGCGGTTTCATTCTCGTCAGCAATCATCCGACCGGCATTGCCGATGGCGTGGCAGTGTTCGATCTTCTGAAGACGCGTCGGCCGGACATGATGTTCTTCGCCAACCGCGATGCGGTACGTGTCAATCCGCGCTTTGCAGAAATGATCATCCCGGTCGAATGGCGTGAGGAATTCAAGAGCAAAATCAAGGCGCGCGAGACGCTGCAGCTCACCAACCATGCGGTGAAGGAGGGCAAGGCGACCGTGCTCTTCCCTTCGGGCCGCATCGCCTATTGGGCGAACGGGCGATTGAACGAGCGGCCATGGAAAACCTCCGCCGTCGGCCTTGCCCGCAAATACGGTCTGCCGATCCTCCCTATTCACATGACGGCCCGCAATTCCGGGCTCTTCTACTGGTTTGCCAAATGGTCGACCGAACTGCGCGACATGACGGTTTTCTATGAACTTCTGAACAAGAAGGGTGATCGTTTCGATTTCGTCATCGGCAATCTCATTCCCGCAGAAGAGCTCGACGGCGATCTGAACGAGGTGACGAAGGCGCTGGAAAGGCACACGGTCCATGATATGGCTGTTGATGGCGACTCACGCTTCGTGCCTGTGTCTCGGCAACTGTTGCCGGAGCCCATTGCGGCCCATTCTTTTTAGCGTTGCTTTGCGCTAAAGCGGAAGCATGCGTCTTCGCTCCATGTTTGCCAAGAATTATCGGTCACTGCGCTCGATCCGCATGGATCTGGCTGACACGACGTTATTTCTCGGCGAGAACGGCGCCGGCAAGTCCAATCTCTATCGTGCGCTGCAGCTTGTGCAGGCGGCGGTTCGCGGCCGGCTGGCCTATGAGCTTGCCTCTGAGGGTGGAATGCTCTCGGCCCTCTGGGCGGGGACACGTCGTAAATCCGACGGTCCTGCCCGCATTCGTCTGGAGGTAGAGATTGTCGACGAAGAGCGGGCAATCACATTTCGATATTATGTCGAGGCTGGGCTGCGTCCGCCGATAGATGCGGCAGGTTTTGCGCTGGAGCCGCAGATCAAGGCCGAGGAACTTTCCGTCGAAGCCGGTCGGCGCGCCGTGACGATGATGAAGCGCGCCGGTCCCGGCATTTCCGTTCGCGATGCGGCAGGGCGGATGCAGGACTATCCTGACGAGGCACTGACATCGGAGACTGCAATCGCTCTGCTCGGCGATGCCGGTCATTTTCCGGAGATAGCCGCCTTCCGCCGTATCGTCAGCAACTGGCGCTTCTTCCACGGCTTTCGCACGGACAGGGCTTCGCCGCTTCGCCATCCCTGCCTTGCCGTCACCAGCCCTATGCTGGACGAGGATGGTGCCAATCTCGCGGCCGTCTTTGCGACGCTCGCCCATACGCGGCAGGATACAGTCGAGCTCGATCGGATCCTGGCATCGGCGCTGGGCGGCGCACGGCTGGTCGTGCCGGAACCGGGCGAGACAGCAGAATTTGGCTTAATGCTGCCGGACTTCCCGCACCGCGTCTTCCATCCGCGTGAACTGTCTGACGGGCAGATTCGCTTCCTCGGTCTTGCCGCCGCATTGCTCTCCTACAGGCTGCCGCCGCTCATCGCCCTGAATGAGCCGGAGGCGAGCCTGCATCCCGACATGCTGGTGCCGCTCGCCGACATGATCGCTGAAGCGTCTAAGGGCAGCCAGGTCTGGATCGTTACCCATTCGGTGCAACTGGCCGAAGCGGTGCGCGAACGTTGCGGCATTCGTCCGCGAAAAGTTATCAGAGAGAACGGCGCCACGTGGATCGAAGGTATGCGGCTGACGGGAACGATCGCCGGTGAAGACGATGACGACGATTAAGCGTCATTTTCGGCGGGTTTCATTTTTCAGCTGTTGCGGGCATGGTCTGCCGCGATGAGCACAGATTCGTCCGATCTTTTTGGTGCGCTTTTCGAAGTCCCGCCGGTGAACCGCACGGTTCCGGTCCTGGTACCGATGCCGGCGCCAAAACCCTATTCCTACTCGGTGCCTGAAGGCATGGCAGTGGAGCCCGGCTCGGTCGTACAGGTGCCGCTCGGCCCCCGCCAGGTAATCGGCGTCGTCTGGGATAGTGGCGAGGATGGCGTCGATCCCAAGAAGCTCCGGCCCATAACCCATGTTTTCGATTGCCCGCCGCTCAACAAGGAAATGCGGGATTTTATCGACTGGGTCGCCGCCTATACGCTTTCTCCGCCGGGATTGGTGGCGCGCATGGCGCTGAGGGCGCCGAATGCCTTCGAGCCGGAGCCGATGGTGGAAGGGTTGCGCTTCATCGGCGGTGATCCCGAGCGGATGACGCCGGCGCGCGCCCGCGTGCTCGATACCGCCGCGGACGGGCTGTCCTGGACACGGACCGGCCTTGCGCATGCAGCGGGTGTTTCCACCAGCGTCGTCGACGGTTTAATCGCACAGGGTATCTTCGAAACGATCTTCCTGCCGCCGCCACCTGTCGTCGCCAGGCCCGATCCGGACTTCATCGGTTCCCGCCTCGAGGGTCCGCAGAAGGAAGCTGCCGAAGAAATTCTGGATGAGGTGCGCAAAGGCGAATTCGCGGTCTCGCTGATCGACGGCGTGACCGGTTCCGGCAAGACCGAAGTCTATTTCGAAGCGATTGCTGAGACTTTGAGGCGCGGCAAACAGGTGCTGATCCTGCTGCCGGAGATCGCGCTCACTGCAAGTTTTCTCGAACGCTTCCAGGACCGGTTCGGCGCGAAGCCTGCCGAGTGGCATTCCGACCTTGCCCCGCGCATGCGCGAAAAGGTCTGGCGCCAGGCGGTGACGGGTGAGGTACGGGTGGTGGCCGGCGCGCGTTCGGCGCTGTTCCTGCCTTTCGAAGATCTCGGCCTCATCATCGTCGATGAAGAGCACGATCCTGCCTATAAGCAGGAAGACCGGGTCTACTACAACGCGCGTGACATGGCGGTCGTACGGGCGCGGGTCGGCGATTTTCCCATCGTTCTCGTTTCGGCGACGCCTTCCGTCGAAAGCCAGGTCAACGGCCAGAGCGGACGCTACAGCACGATCCATCTGCCGACACGGTTCGGCGATGCGGCATTGCCGGACCTGCATCTTGTCGACATGCGGCGCCATGCGCCGGAGCGCGGTGGTTTTCTGTCGCCGGTCCTGATCCGGGCGATCGGCAGGACGGTGGAAAAGGGCGAGCAGGCGCTGCTCTTCCTCAATCGCCGCGGCTACGCGCCGCTGACGCTGTGCCGTGTGTGCGGCCATCGTTTCCAGTGCCCGCAATGTTCAAGCTGGCTGGTGGAGCATCGCTTTCGCCGGCAGCTGCAATGCCATCAGTGTGGTCATTCCGAGCCTACGCCGGAGGCCTGTCCGGAATGCGGGACGCTCGACCATCTCGTGGCCTGCGGGCCGGGCGTGGAACGTATTGCCGAAGAGGTGGAACGGCATTTTCCGGATGCGCGCACCATCGTACTCTCCTCCGACATCACGGGTGGGGTGAAGCGGCTACGGCTGGAGCTTGATGCCATCGCCAAGGGCGAGGCGGATATCGTCATCGGCACGCAGCTTGTCGCCAAGGGGCACAATTTTCCGCTGATGACACTGGTTGGCATTGTCGACTCGGATCTTGGCCTTGCCAACGGCGATCCGCGTGCGGCGGAGCGAACTTTCCAGCTTCTCTCGCAAGTGACTGGCCGCGCCGGCCGAACCGGCCTCAAAAGCCATGGTCTGCTGCAAACGTATCAGCCGCAGCATCCGGTCATGCAGGCCATCGTCTCCGGGGATGCGCGGGCCTTTTACGAGCGCGAAATCAGCGAGCGGGAGCGAGCGATCCTGCCGCCCTTCGGCAGGCTTGCCTCCATCATCGTTTCGGCCGACACGCGGCACGACGCGGAAAACTATGCTCGGGGCATGCGTAACGCCGCACCGCAGGTTTCGGGTATTTCCGTTCTCGGCCCGGCGGAAGCGCCGTTGGCATTGGTGCGCGGCCGCCATCGCTTCCGCCTGCTGGTGCATGGACGCCGGAATTCCGACATGCAGGCCTATCTGCGCGCGATGCTGTCGCAAGCGCCGAAGGAGCGGGGCACGGTTCAAGTGCAGCTCGATATCGATCCTCAGAGCTTCCTGTAGATCATTTCCACCCGGCGTTTCCGTATGTTGCTGATCATGGCATAAACGCAGAATCAGCAGGCGATTTGGGGTGAGGCATGGAATTCTACTTTCCGACGGAATTTGGCGAGCAGCTCGCCTTTGGCGCAGCGGCCTTCACCGCGCTTGCCGGCTTCGTCATCATGTTCGCGCCCGGTCTTGCCATGCAGGCCTTCGGTCTGGCGCCACGGGGCGAACGGCGTGAAGGCTTCAGCGAAGTCCGGTCGATGGGCGGCCTCTATCTCGGTCTCGGCGTCGCCGCGATCATGCTGGCGCAGGATTGGACCTATCTGGCGCTCGGAGCGGCCTTCGCGATGGCAGCGTTCGCACGGATCATTTCAATCCTGTCAGATAGGGGGAGCACGCTCCTCAATTATTTACTTCTGGTTGTGCAGGTGGCGATAGCCGCATTGCCGTTGCTACACGTATTCGGCTTCCTGCAGGGCTGATCCAAAGCAGAAATTCAAGCGTTTCGCGGGCCGCTTTCCGGCGTTTGCGTAATTTTGCAGACAGAAAATCATGCGAAACACGTATTCGGACGTTACGCGTGTTGCGAGTCCGAACATCCTATGTTAGACGGACCCCGAATTTCGGAAGAAGCAAGAGGCTTCTCTTGCGATTTCTGGGGGAAATCAAAACGAATTCAAAGTCATAGGTTCGGCGCCCGCCGGAAGTCGGATTTTGAATTGAAATCAGGGAAATTTGTGCCCGTGGCAGACACGTCCCAGCTTACTTCTGGTGTTGCAGAGCGCTATGCCTCATCGCTTTTCGAGCTGGCGCTCGACGAAGGCGCAGTCGACAGCGTTACCGCCGATCTCGACCGTTTCCAGGCCATGCTGGACGAAAGCGACGACCTGAAGCGCTTTGTCCAGAGCCCGGTTTTCTCCGCAGAAGATCAGCTCAAGGGCATCGTTGCAATCAGCGAAAAGGCTGGTCTCTCGGGCTTCTTTGCCAATTTCCTCAAGGTCGTGGCGCGTAACCGCCGCCTCTTTGCCCTGCCGGGCATGATCAAGGCCTTCCGCATCATTGCTGCCAATCATCGCGGCGAAATTTCTGCCGAAGTCACTTCGGCCCATGCTCTCTCCGCAGAGCAGGAAAATGAATTGAAGGCGGCGCTGAAGGGCGTCACCGGCAAAGACGTGGCAATTGCTGTCACGGTTGATCCGTCAATTCTTGGTGGTCTGATCGTCAAGGTCGGGTCCCGTCAGATTGATACGTCTCTTCGTACCAAACTCTCTACCCTTAAGCTTGCATTGAAAGAGGTCGGCTGATGGATATCCGCGCTGCGGAAATTTCCGCAATTCTTAAAGACCAGATCAAGAACTTCGGCAAAGAGGCAGAAGTCTCGGAAGTCGGCCAGGTTCTCTCCGTTGGTGACGGTATCGCTCGCGTTTACGGCCTGGACAACGTCCAGGCTGGTGAAATGGTCGAGTTCCCCGGCGGCATCCGCGGCATGGCGCTCAACCTTGAATCCGACAATGTCGGTGTCGTTATTTTCGGCTCCGACCGCGACATCAAGGAAGGCGACACTGTCAAGCGTACCGGCGCGATCGTTGACGTCCCGGTTGGTCCGGAACTGCTCGGCCGCGTTGTCGACGCTCTCGGCAACCCGATCGACGGGAAGGGCCCGATCAACGCGACCCGCCGTGCGCGCGTCGACGTCAAGGCTCCGGGCATCATTCCGCGCAAGTCGGTTCATGAGCCGATGTCGACCGGCCTCAAGGCTATCGATGCGCTCATCCCGGTTGGTCGCGGCCAGCGCGAGCTTGTCATCGGTGACCGCCAGACCGGCAAGACCGCCATCATTCTCGACACGTTCCTGAACCAGAAGCCGATCCATGACAACGGCCCGGATCAGGACAAGCTTTTCTGCGTCTACGTCGCCGTTGGCCAGAAGCGCTCCACCGTTGCCCAGTTCGTCAAGGTTCTCGAAGAGCGCGGCGCACTGAAGTATTCGATCGTCGTTGCCGCGACCGCTTCCGATCCGGCCCCGATGCAGTTCCTCGCTCCATTTGCAGGCTGCGCTATGGGCGAATATTTCCGTGACAACGCCCAGCACGCGCTGATCGGCTATGACGACCTGTCCAAGCAGGCCGTTGCTTATCGCCAGATGTCGCTGCTGCTGCGCCGCCCGCCGGGCCGCGAAGCTTATCCGGGTGACGTTTTCTACCTGCACTCGCGCCTCCTCGAGCGCGCTGCAAAGATGAACGACGACAAGGGCGCTGGTTCGCTCACCGCTCTGCCGGTCATCGAAACTCAGGGCAACGACGTTTCGGCCTTCATTCCGACCAACGTGATCTCGATCACCGACGGCCAGATCTTCCTCGAAACCGACCTGTTCTACCAGGGTATCCGTCCGGCCGTTAACGTCGGTCTGTCGGTTTCCCGCGTCGGTTCTTCGGCCCAGATCAAGGCGATGAAGCAGGTTGCCGGCTCGATCAAGGGCGAACTCGCCCAGTATCGCGAAATGGCCGCCTTCGCACAGTTCGGCTCGGACCTTGACGCTGCTACGCAGCGCCTGCTGAACCGCGGTGCGCGCCTGACCGAACTCCTGAAGCAGCCGCAGTTCTCGCCGCTGAAGACGGAAGAGCAGGTTGCCGTGATCTTCGCGGGCGTCAATGGCTACCTCGACAAGCTGCCGGTCGCTCAGGTCGGCAAGTTCGAACAGGGCCTGTTGTCCTACCTGCGTTCAGAAGGCTCTGCTATCCTGGATGCGATCCGCACGGAAAAGGCTATCAGCGACGATACGAAGGGCAAGCTCGTTGCTGCTCTCGACAGCTTCGCCAAGTCTTTCCAGTAATCGGACCCTAGGTTAGGACGATAACGGATGCCTTCACTTAAGGATCTGAAAAACCGGATCGCCTCCGTCAAGGCGACGCAGAAGATCACCAAGGCGATGAAGATGGTCGCCGCGGCGAAGCTTCGGCGTGCGCAGGAGGCGGCCGAGGCCGCCCGGCCTTACTCGCAGCGTATGGGTGCGGTCCTGGCGAACATCGCCAAGGCTGTTACCGATGCGGACGGCGCGCCGGTCCTGATGACCGGCACGGGCAAGGACCAGGTGCACCTGCTCGTCGTCTGCACGGCCGAACGCGGCCTTTGCGGCGGTTTCAACTCGCAGATTGCCCGCTTTGCTCGCGATCACGTTCGCAAGCTGGTTGCCGAAGGCAAGACGGTGAAGATCTTCACTGTCGGCAAAAAGGGCTATGACATCCTGCGTCGCGAATTCGCGTCGATGATCGTCGAGCGCAAGGAACTGCGCGAAGTCAAGAAGATCGGTTTCGAGAATGCCGATCAGATCGGCAAGCGCATCATCGAGATGTTCGAAGCCGGTGAATTCGACGTCTGCACGTTGTTCTACTCGGAATTCAAGTCGGTGATCAGTCAGATCCCGACGGCGCAGCAGCTCATCCCAGCCAAGGCTCCTGAAGCCGTTGCTGAAGATGCAGCCCATGCCAGCGCTGTCTATGAATACGAGCCGGATCCGGCGTCGATCCTCGACGATCTGATCCCGCGCAACATCTCCGTCCAGATCTTCCGCGCTCTCCTTGAGAACGTCGCGGGTGAGATGGGTGCCAAGATGAGCGCGATGGACAATGCGACGCGCAATGCTGGTGAGATGATCAATAAGCTGACGTTGAGCTACAACCGTCAGCGTCAGGCTCAGATCACCAAGGAACTGATTGAAATCATTTCGGGCGCGGAAGCGCTCTGAGTTAGGGAAAGAGGGTAAGAAAATGGCTGAGGCAGCTACCCGCTCTGTCGGCAAAGTCACCCAGGTTATCGGCGCCGTCGTCGACGTTGCTTTCGAAGGCGAACTGCCGGCGATTTTGAACGCGCTCGAAACCGACAACAACGGCAACCGTCTGGTTCTCGAAGTCGCTCAACATCTGGGCGAAAACGAAGTCCGCACGATTGCCATGGACTCGTCCGAAGGTCTCGTTCGCGGTCAGCAGGTTACCGATACCGGCGCTCCGATCTCGGTTCCGGTTGGTGACGAAACGCTCGGCCGTATCATGAACGTCATCGGCGAGCCGGTCGACGAAGCTGGTCCGCTGAACACCGCTCACAAGCGCGCCATTCACCAGGACGCTCCGGCTTACGTCGAGCAGTCCACGGAAGCGCAGATCCTCGTCACCGGCATCAAGGTCGTCGACCTTCTCGCTCCCTACGCAAAGGGCGGCAAGATCGGTCTGTTCGGCGGTGCAGGCGTCGGCAAGACCGTTCTCATCATGGAACTGATCAACAACGTCGCCAAGGCGCACGGTGGTTACTCGGTCTTCGCAGGCGTGGGTGAACGTACCCGCGAAGGCAACGACCTGTACCACGAAATGATCGAATCGGGCGTCAACAAGCATGGCGGCGGCGAAGGCTCCAAGGCTGCGCTCGTTTACGGCCAGATGAACGAACCGCCGGGCGCTCGCGCTCGCGTCGCTCTGACGGGCCTCACGGTTGCTGAACATTTCCGCGACCAGGGCCAGGACGTTCTGTTCTTCGTGGACAACATCTTCCGCTTCACGCAGGCTGGCTCGGAAGTGTCGGCTCTGCTCGGCCGTATTCCTTCGGCCGTTGGTTATCAGCCGACGCTCGCCACCGACATGGGCCAGATGCAGGAACGCATCACCACGACGACGACGGGCTCGATCACCTCGGTTCAGGCCATTTACGTTCCGGCCGACGACTTGACCGACCCGGCACCGGCAACCTCGTTCGCCCACTTGGATGCAACGACGGTTCTGTCGCGTTCGATCGCTGAAAAGGGCATCTACCCGGCCGTCGACCCGCTCGACTCCACCTCGCGCATGCTCGACCCGATGGTCGTCGGCGAAGAGCACTATGAAGTTGCTCGTAAGGTTCAGTCGACGCTGCAGCGCTACAAGGCCCTGCAGGACATCATCGCCATCCTGGGCATGGACGAACTGTCTGAAGAAGACAAGCTGTCGGTTGCCCGCGCCCGCAAGATCGAACGCTTCCTGTCGCAGCCGTTCTTCGTTGCCGAAGTCTTCACCGGTTCGCCGGGCAAGCTGGTTGCTCTCGAAGACACGATCAAGGGCTTCAAGGGCCTCGTCAACGGCGAGTACGATCACCTGCCGGAGGCTGCCTTCTACATGGTTGGCTCGATGGAAGAAGCTATCGAGAAGGCCAAGAAGCTCGCAGCCGCTTGATGAGCGACGCTCAGGACGAGATATTCTGTTGCGACACCCTTAAAAGTGTCGTGGCAGAGCTTCCTGAACCGGCTGCGCCGATCATCTACCGTGCCGACAACGGCGTGATGATGATGGTTGTTGGGCTGGCCCAGACCGAGGAAGGCCTTGGTTATCTCGACCATGCGATACTGCACTGCCCGTTCTGCGGGACCAAATTGCAAGATGCAAAAGCCATAGCCGAGAAGGTAAGTCACTGATGGCTGACAATTTCAACTTTGAGCTCGTTTCGCCGGAGCGTTTGCTGCTGTCGCAGATGGTGACCGAGGTCGTCATTCCCGCGACCGAAGGCGAAATGACTGTTATGGCCAACCATGCCCCGACGATGACGACCGTCAAGCCGGGCATTGTAAGCGTTCGCTCCGCTTCCGGTTCGAAGCAGAACTATGTCGTATTCGGCGGCTTTGCCGATATTCTGCCGACCGGCTGCACGCTGCTCGCAGAATCGGCTGTTCCGGTTGAAGAACTCAACAAGGATGAACTGACCCGTCGCATCGAAGCTGCAAAGAAGGAACTCGAAGATGCCGAGCATCACGAGCACAAGTCGAAGCTCGAGCATTTCATCATGGAATTGACCCACCTGCGTGGCGTCGTCCAGCAGGATTGATCGGCACGGCCGGCAACAGGCAGAATGAGAAAAGCGGCCTTTCAAGGCCGCTTTTCTTTTTGCCACAACAGAATTCGGCCGTTCGCCACGCATCACCGGCTGTATAGGAGCCACATCGAAGTGACGAAAGGCATCCCCGAGAGTTTATTGATACCGGAGCGGGCTTTCATCGCGGAGGCTGCGGCATCCGCGTGGAGATCACAGAAACGAAAGGGTGGGTTTTGACCGCCTGTACCCGGAGCGTTCCTTAAAGGAAATTCTCATGGCATTTCCGTTTTTCCTCCGAGTCAGGGAAAGCTCCATCTCTTTATTTTTTATGCATTTCCAGGGGCAAAGCCCCTATGCACTTTTGCTGGAACTGCTTTAGAAGCCGGTTCCCCCGCGCAGTTCGGACAGCAATGTGCGGAACAGGATCTTCAGATCCAGCCAGAGGCTGAAATTTCTGATGTAATAGATATCGCTAGCGATGCGGGCGCGGGCCTCCGTCGGGCGCTCTGTCGGGCCGCGCCAGCCGCGCGTCTGGGCGAGGCCGGTAATGCCCGGCCGCATCAGATGGCGGTAATGATAGTCGGGAACCAGTTCCTCGTAGAGCATGCCGGCAGCGCGCATGTTTATAGCGTGGCAGCGGGGGCCGATAAGCGACATATCGCCTTTGATGACGTTGAGAAGCTGCGGCAGCTCATCGATGTTGGTCTTGCGCAGGAAGGCGCCGATCCGCGTTACGCGCCGATCACCCTTGACGGTCTGTTCGACGCCGGTGGGATCGCAGAGATCCACCCGCATGGAGCGGAACTTGTAGACTGTGATTTTGCTACCCTTCAGACCCCAGCGAATCTGCCGGAAAAACACCGGCCCGCCGTCGTCGATCACGATAAAAAGAGCGATCGTCAGAAGAACGGGAAATAGGATGACCAGCGCGCTTGTGGCACCGAAAATGTCGAAAGCCCTCTTCAAGCCAAACTGAAGCCTGCTCCGGCCACTTAACGAGGCAAAGCTTTGGGGCTGGCGAATATTGGAATTCGCTGCATCGAAAGCCTTCATCCTCACTGCTTTTGCAGAGAAAGCCGTGTCTTGAAACTTGTTCGGCGTAAACACATTCATTAAGTAACGTCCGTAGAAATACTCACATTATGCACCGCGCCGGCACAAATACATGGGCTAGATCAATTTGTCACGAGCTTCCTTATTGTTTTCGTAACCATAATCGAGCCAAATTTGGGAGTATTTCGAAATATGTCCCCGACATTTTTTTGTGAGTTTGTACTAACTATATTGAGTAACGACTGAATCTTTACGCGTTATGCGTGCGGCATGACGTATTACCTGTCGTTCGAGAGCGAAATAACTGAGGCTTGCGAGAAGAAAAATGATCGCGCTCGCAAATGCGCAACCAATAAACCAGTCTCGCAGCGGGTCGTCTTTGCCGATCCCGAATACGGCCGGAGCGATCGTTTGAATCGACGTCAGAACGATGTCCTGCCAGATATAGATGCCGAATGAGACGGTTGCCGTGAAGCGTATGAAAGTATTGTCGAGCAATGCCGCGAGCAGCACGGAGCGCGAGAGGGCCACAAGCGCGACAGCGATCAGAACCGGAAACAGCGGAAAGGCGTAGGGGATTCCGAGCCGTCCATAGGCTTCCCAAGGTCCACCTGTCGAAAGCGGAAAGTGTAGGGCGGCAGCGGCCAGGCAGGCGAATGCGATGATGTCGAACCAGATGCGAGGCTTTCGCGGCAGCAGAATCTGAATGCCGGCTGCGAATGAACCGAGCGCAAAAATGGCGAAAAAGCCGATGGGATTGTAGTTGGGCATCCACTCCTTCGCGCCGCCCTGCATGCCATATTGCCAGCCGCGGTCTATCTCATTGGGGGGAACAAGCGTGCGGAAGGCCTCGTGGGCAAGCAGGGTCGCGGCAATGATGCCGAGCCAGGCAAGGCGCGTGAGGAGCGGAGAACGGTGTTTTTCCGGGATAGCGAAAAGCCAGAGGAAACCAAGCGGCAGCAGGATATAGCTCGTTACCTCGAAAGATATGGACCAGAGCGGGCCGTTGCCTTCGACAGGAAAGAAAGTGCGCCACTGCCATTGATTCATGAAGAAGAGCCCGCTGATATAGCGCATAACGAGTTCCGGCGTCAGTGCATGCCCAAGCAGTGTGACGCTGAGGATGAAGCCCGCCGTCAAAGCTACCCAATAACCGGGTATGATGCGGGCCGCGCGACGCAGCACATAGGTGCGCAGGTCAGGCATGGCGCAACCGGGATCGAGGGAGCGCCAGAACGGCAGGGCCAGCAGGAAGCCGCTCAGGATGAAGAAGATGGCGACGCCGAAATTGCCGAAACGCAGGGCGGTCAGCATCGGCTGCCATCCCTCGGTCTTGTTGAGATCGACGCGCAGAATGAGATGATGGATGAGAACCAGCAGGCAGGCGGCTGCACGCAAGAAATCCGCTCCGGCCATCCGGTCCTGCTGTTGCATGTCACTCCCTCGCTCCTTGCCGGACTTTGCAGCGGAAAGCTGCTGCCGGCAAGGGCAGGGTCGTCTCAGCCAAGCAGATCGTTGGTGTAATAGCTGGAAAAGTCGGGCTTTTCCTTCAGCGCTGCACCATTGGCATCGAGCAGGATGCCATGATCGAACAGAAAAGTGCCGATCGCTTCTGCCTTGGCCGGATCGACGACGCCGATCGTGCCATTGCCGCCCTTGAAGAAATGACCTTCGACCAATGCCTTTTGCGATGCCTTGACCAGTTCGGTATTCAGCAACGCGCCGTTACTGCCGGCAATCAGCAGGTCACAGGCCTCGTCCGGATTGTCGACCGAATAGGCGTAGCCCTTGAGCGTTGCCTGGATGAAGGCGCGGGCATTTTGCGGATTGGCCGACAGATAGGCGTCGCTGGACGCGATCGCGGTCGTCTGTTCGTCAGGAATGCCGTAATCGCTGTAGCGCCAGCGGCCGACCTGCCGATTCTCCAGTTGGGCGGCGATACCTTCCCAGGTGTAAATTTCCAGTGTGAAGTCCACGGCGCCGTTATCGAGAGCCTCATAGGCCGAGGTGCCTAGCGTGACGTTCTGGAAGGTGCCCTTGCCGCCGTCGTTACGGATCATCGCGGAGACGAGGGCTTCCTCCCAGGCGCCGCCGAAGCCGCCATAGGTCTTGCCGTCAAGATCTTTCGGGCTTTTGATATCGTTGCGGCCGCCCTTGAAGATCAGCCTGCCGGTTTCCGTCTGCACGACGGCATAGACGAGTTTCACATCAGCGCCGGCGGCACGCTGGGTAAAGGCCTCGATCTCTCCGCAAATGCCGAAATCGGCAACACCGTTCGCGACCAGCGTGCCAGCGCTGGTATCGGCGTAGGGCAGGATTTCGACGTCGAGGCCGGCGGCCTCATAGAAGCCCTTCGCCTTAGCGACATAGATGCCGATGTGATTGGTGTTCGGCGTCCAGTCGAGCGCGATACGCACCTTGGCGGCGGATTGGGCAAAGGCAGTGCGGCCGGCGAGGCTTGCGGCCATGGCGGCAAAAAGGGTCTGTCGGCGGGTGAGAAGCATCATAACCTCCTCAGGTTCTTTGCGGATGCAGCAATGTTTGAAGAATTTCGGTTTCAATCGCCTGGGCGGCCGGGGAGCCGAGATCGGCAAGCGTGCGCGGTCTTGCGAGCGGCACTTCGAATTCCCTGATCACGGCCGCCGGGCGGGCGGAAAGCACATAGATACGGTCAGACAGGAAAACGGCTTCCCGCACATCATGGGTGATCAGCAGGGCCGTCCAGCGATGATCGGTCCACATGCCCTGCAGCCATTCCTGCATCTGGGTGCGGGTCAGCGCGTCGAGTGCCCCGAAGGGCTCATCGAGCAGCAGCATGTCCTGCCGCTGGATCACCGTGCGCAGCAGGGCCGCCCGCTGGCGCATGCCGCCTGAGAGGGCCACGGGATAGTGATTTTCGAAACCGGCAAGGCCGAAGCGTTCAAAGAGAGGGGCTGCAACGGCGCGCGCCTGGCTGCGGCGCATGCCGTGCACTTCGAGACCAAGGATCGCATTGTCGATGACGCTTCGCCACGGCATCAGCGCATCGCGCTGGGGCATGAAGGCGAAGACGTGCTGCGCTTGCAAGAGCGGCATGCCGTCAAAAAGGATGTCGCCTCTATCGGCCTGCAGCGCCTGTGTCAGCAGCCGCAGGATCGTCGACTTGCCGGAGCCGGAGGGGCCGACGATCGAGACGAATTCACCTCTGGCGATATGAAGAGAAATGTCCTTCAGCACTTCCATGCCATCGAAGGACTTCGAGACGTTCTTCAGCTCAAGCATTCCTCTCATGGGCGTTTCTCCGCAGCAGATTGCCAGGGCATGACGAAACGCTGCACCGCCAGCGTGAGACCGAAGAGGCAAAGGGTCAGGAGGGCGCTAACAATGACGGCGGCAAGCACGAGATCCGGCCGGAAATTGTTCTTGGCATTGAGGATATAGATACCGAGGCCACGTGCGGCGCCTGCATATTCGGCGAAGATGGCCCCGACCACAGCATAGGTGATCGAAATGCGTAGGCCGGCAAAGAAGAAGGGCATGGCGGAGGGGAGCCTCGCCAGGCAGAAGATGCGCCAGCGGCTCGCTTTCATGGAGCTCATAAGCTCGGCGATATCCCGGTCCGTCGCTTCATAACCCTGCAGCAGGGCGACCAGCAACGGAAAGAAGGTGACGAGGGCGACGAGCAGAAGTTTTGGCAATATCCCGAAACCGAACCAGAGTACGACCAGGGGTGCGATTGCCACTAGCGGCAATGTCTGGCTGACGATGAAGAGCGGCAGCAGGGCGCGGCGCATGAAGGGCACGAAATCCATCAGGACCGACGAGGCGAAGGCGAAGACCAGCGACAAAGCGAAACCGCCGAGCGTCGCGCCAAGCGTCGGCCAGGTATTGTCGAGCAGCGCCTGCCTGTTCAGCCAGCCCTGTGTCAGGATCCGCGAAGGCGAGGGCAGGATGGAGGGCTTGATGCCGGAGAGATCGACATACAGCTCCCAGACAGCCAGGAAGGCAAACACGGCAAGAATTGCGGGCAGGGCCCGCCTCAATGGCGCAAATGTCGAATCCGGTTTCGATAAGGTCATTGCCGTCCGGCGTCTCAGGCTTTGCTCGGGCTGTTCGCGGAGACCGTGATATCCAGTGTCACATGACCTTCGGGATCGCCAAAGCGATAGAAAGCTTCATGGATAGTGGCGAAGATCGCACCGGCATCACCGCGCAGCTTGGTGCAGAAATTCTTAGAGCGGTCGAATGTGCCCGAGCGCTTCAGAAAATCGATGCAGCCGTAGATCTCGTCCATATGAGTGCCCGTTCCCATGACATAGAGAGAGAATTGGGCGGCCGTTGGCTGACCGGTTTCGGTCGTATCCCTGACTGCCGCGATCGCGGCTTCCATCCGCTCGGCGAGCGGCTCTGATCGGCTGGAGGACAGGCCGGCGCCGCAGATTGCATCATCCGGTTCGCCGGGGCAGCCCCGCGAGATCGCAGCGGACAATACGCAATGCTCGCCGCTTGCGGCAGCCGAGACGAAGAGGTCGCGCATGGCGGCAAACAGCACGTCGGGCGGACCGACCATCAGCGTGGAAATATCGTCGGTTTCGATGCGAAGACGATCGCGATAGGGATCGAGAGCTTTGATCGCTTCAAGGATGATGCCGACGAAATTGCCGGACATCGGATATAGAGACACTTGTGCGCCGGAAAACACTTGGACCTCGCTCCGCTGGCATTACCCAGATCAGCTTTGAAGGGTCCGGAGGCATGCGCCTCACATCTCAGCCCCGGCAATTCGGAGCTCCCCCGTGAATTGTGGCGGAAGCTATCACCGGGCCTGCGATATCGCAACCGTAAAATTCCTAGCCGGCTGCACGGTCGGTAAGGGTTCGGACGCACCAGGTGCTGGGAGGAAAACACCCGGACGGAGGTCCTGTCCGGGTGTCCAGCCGGTTCCGTACCTGCCAGAAACGGAATCGGATGTCGTTGTCTCAGGCGGCGATGCCGGCGTAGGGCGTGTCGCTGCGGGCTGCGATCAGCGCTTCAGTCCACCATTGCAACTGGGCCATCATTCGGGAAAGCCGGCGCAACGCATCCTCCGAATCCTGTAGCCAGCCTTCATTGTCGAAACGGCGCCAGGGGGAAGTGAAGCTGACGGCATCGCAGATCGTGACGGCGTGAAGCTCCGCGAAGACGAGGCGGAGCTGTTCGACGGCCCTCAATCCCCCGGAGATGCCGCCATAGCAGACGAAGGCGATGGGCTTTCCGTGCCAGGGTTCAGCGAACAGATCGATGAGGAATTTCAAGGAGGCGGTGAAGCTGTGGTTGTATTCCGGCGTGACGAGGATGAAACCATCGGCTTGATGAAGCCTGTCCGCAAGCCGTGTTGCCTCCGGATGATGCGGTACATGCTCTCGCGGCAGCGAAAATGTCAGCGGGTCGATGATGTCGATCTCGAATTGCGGAAAGCGGGCGAGTTCTCTTTCGAGCCATTTCACCACCCTGTCGCAGGTGCGCCCTTCGCGCGTGCTGCCATAGATGATGGCAAGCCTCATGGGTTTCTGCATGCATTGCTCCTTCTTATGTCGGCTTTACGGCCTCGGGAGCGCAGTCTATAAAACCTCAACTAATATTGAGGTCAATAGGCTATGCAGCAGAAACCGGCATTCTCCTTGAGCAGGCTCCTGACGGTGGGCGAGGTGGCGGAGCGCAGCGGACTTGCGGTTTCTGCGCTGCATTTCTACGAGGCGAAGGGGCTGATCTCCAGCATCCGCACCCGCGGCAACCAGCGCCGCTATGGCCGCGATGTGCTACGGCGCCTCGGCATCATCAAGGTGGCGCAACGCGTCGGCATCCCGCTTGCCGAAATCCAGACCGCTTTCGAAACCCTGCCGCAGAGCCGGACGCCGACAGTCGAGGACTGGCAGAAACTGTCGGCGCTCTGGAAGGATGATCTCGATGCACGCATCAAGCAGCTCAGTCTGCTGCGCGACCATCTGACGAGCTGCATCGGCTGTGGTTGCCTCTCGATCGACGCCTGTCCGCTGCGTAATCCCTTCGACGTGCTCGGCAGGCAAGGCGCCGGCGCGCGGCTTCTCGACCCTGGTGCCTAGACCTTCGGACTTTCTTTTGGCTGATGGCCGCATATGTTAGGCCTGATAGCGCACGCAGCGGGGTCGGCCCCGCAAGGAGGAGAGCTTCGTGTTTCATCCCAAATTGTTCGAAAACCGCAATGTCGTCGTGACGGGTGCTGGCCGCGGTATCGGCCTCGAAGTTGCCCGACAGTTTCTGGATTGCGGTGCGCGCGTGCTTGTCCATACCGGGCGCGATGGGGAGCGCGAACTGCCGGATTTTCTCCTGACCGCCGAATCGGAACGCCGGGCCCTGCTGTTGTCGGCAGATTTCCTGCAGGCGGGCGGAGCTGCAAAGTTTGCAGGAGAGGCACTCGATTTCTTCGACAGGGTGCATGTGTTGATCAACAATGCCGGCACCATGCATGGCCGTTTTCCCGCAGGCGAGCTGACTGATGCCGATTATGAGACCATCGTACGCCTCAACCAGACATCGGTGGTAGAGCTCACGAGGGCCTTGCTTCCCGCGCTCCGGGCAGCGCACGGTGCCGCCATCGTCAACACGGTTTCGATTTCAGCGCTAACGGGGGGAAGCCCGGGTTCGGCGATCTATTCCGCATCAAAGGCCTTCGTCGCAACCTATTCGAAGGCGCTCGCCCGTGAGCTCGCGCCCGACAATATCAGGGTCAACTGCGTCTCGCCCGGTACGATCGATACCGATTTCCATGCACGCTATTCATCCCGCGAAAAACTGGAACAGGCCCGCAAGTCGATCCCGCTGCAGCGGCTTGGAACGTCGGAAGATTGTGCTCCCGCCTATCTCTTCCTGGCGGCTCCGTCGCTCTCCGGTTACATCACAGGTCAAGTCCTGGAGATCAATGGCGGCCAGCTTATCTGCTGATTTAGTTGGACTTTTTTTGGTGTTTCACAACATTTGACCAATTCGTTTCTGCGAATATGATATTGTACTGATCTACCCTATTACCTCCTTCCGAGAAGCAAATGCCATTGCCTAAACCGAAGCTGGGCCTGACCAGCCAGGACTTGCAGAAGCTTGCTGATAAAGCCCACGAGGCGAGCGATCTCCTGAAGGCGCTAGCCCATCAGACCCGGTTGCTCATCCTGTGTATCCTGTCGGAAGGGGAAAAAACGGTTGGCGAGATCGAGGATATCCTTGGTATACAGCAAGCTATGGTGTCTCAGCAGCTTGCGCGGCTGAGGCTCGAAGGTCTCGTCAATACGCGGCGCGAAGGACGGCTCGTCTATTACAGCATGGGCAATGAAAGCATTATGGCTTTCCTCGAATCGCTTTTCAGTCTCTTTCCGGTTGCCGAGGCGAGCTGAGCCTGCTGGCTCTTGCGAAGCGGTCGTCAACCCGCAAAGATAGGCCTTATCCCGAATTCGGCGGGGAGGCCGGATGATCGACAAGCTGGAATTCTTCATCGCACTCGCCAACGAGAAACATTTCGGTCGTGCGGCAGAGGAATGCGGCGTTTCCCAACCTACGCTCTCGGCCGCCATTCGCCAGCTCGAAGATCAGCTGGGCGTGATGCTGGTGCAGCGCGGCTCCCGCTTTCAAGGATTGACGCCGGAAGGGCAGCGCGTGCTCGAATGGGCGCGGCGCATCGTCGGCGATACGCGCACAATGCGCGAGGAAATGCGCGCCGCCCGCAAGGGTCTCTCCGGCCATCTGCGCCTGGCCTCCATTCCGACCGCGCTCGCCATGCTGTCGCGAATCACGACGCCCTTCCAGGAACGGCATCCCGACGTCACCTTCTCCATCGTCTCGCGCAATTCACTGCAGGTGCTGAGCATGCTCGAAAATCTCGAGATCGATGCCGGCATCACCTATCTGGAAAACGAGCCGCTCGGGCGCGTCACTTCGGTGCCGCTCTATGCGGAACGCTATAATCTCATCACCGCCGCCGGCAGTCCGCTCTCGGATCGCGATAGTGTGACATGGCGTGAAGTGGGTGATCTTCGGCTTTGCCTATTGACGGCCGACATGCAGAACCGGCGTATCATCAACCGACATTTGGCCGAAGCAGGCGCGACAGTCCATCCGACACTCGAATCGAACTCGATGATCGTGCTTTTTTCGCACGTGCGGACCGGCCGCTGGGCGAGCATCATGCCGCATAACGTCGCGAAATCGTTCGGTTTTCCTGTCGAGATCCGGATGATCCCGATCGTCGAGCCGGAGGCACACCACCTCGTCGGCCTTGTCGCTCCCTATCGGGAGCCTTTCACGCCGCTTGTTTCCGCCTTGTTGCATGAAGCAAGAACACTCGTCGAAGACGCGGAACTTTGATAGGAAAAAGCTATCAAGCAACAAGACTGCTTTATTGATTGCAGTCTGCTTCCCTGAGACAGTTCCATTGAATTCGCAATGGCATGGGGAGTTTGCGGTTTCACCGAATGCGCAAGCCGAAGGGAGGGCTGCTGATGAACATACATATCGGTCAGGGCGATATCGCCGAACGTATCCGCTCGATCGTTGCTGATCTTCGATCCCTTGAAGGACCACTGCTCCCCATTCTGCATGAGGTTCAGGACCAGTTCGGTTACGTGCCGCAGGAGGCTCTGCCGATCATCGCTGACGAGCTCAATCTTTCCCGCGCCGAGGTCCACGGTGTCGTCACCTTCTATCATGATTATCGTGATCATCCTGCCGGTCGACACGTGCTGAAGCTCTGTCGCGCCGAAGCCTGCCAGTCTATGGGTGGCGATGCACTGGCCGAGCGTATCAAGACCCTGCTCGGCATCGATTTTCATCAGACGACACTCGACGGCAGCGTCACGCTGGAGCCTGTCTACTGTCTCGGTCTCTGTGCCTGCGCGCCCGCCGCCATGTTCGATGGCGAAGTGCATGGCCGCGTCGATGACGAATTGGCGGCCGAGTTCGTCGAGGAAGCGCGCCGATGACTGTGAAGATTTATGTTCCGCGCGATGCCGCAGCGCTCTCGCTCGGGGCCGACAAGGTGGCAAAGGCGATTACCCAGGAGATCGCCGCCCGCGGCCTCGATGCGACCGTCGTGCGCAATGGCTCGCGCGGAATGTTCTGGCTGGAGCCGTTGGTCGAGGTTGAGATTTCCGGGAAACGAATCGGCTATGGGCCAGTCAAGGCGAAGGATGTCGCAGGGCTGTTCGATGCAGGACTGCTGGACGGCGGGGCGCATGCGCTCTGTCTTGAGGAGGTCGAGGACCTGCCTTTCCTAAAAGGCCAGACGCGTCTCACCTTTGCCCGCTGCGGCATTACCGATCCGCTTTCGCTTGAGGATTACGAAGCGCATGGGGGGCTTGCCGGTCTTCGCCGCGCAGTGTCGATGCAGCCTGCCGATATCGTCAAGGAAGTCACCGGTTCCGGCCTTCGCGGCCGCGGCGGCGCAGGCTTTCCGACCGGCATCAAGTGGAAGACGGTGCTCGATGCGGCGGGTACGCGCAAATATATCGTCTGCAATGCAGATGAGGGCGACAGCGGCACCTTCGCCGACAGGATGATCATGGAAGGTGACCCCTTCGTGCTCATCGAAGGCATGGCAATTGCCGGGCTTGCGACGGGTGCTGCGAAAGGCTTCGTCTATACGCGCTCGGAATATCCGCATGCGATCGCCACGATGACGGAGGCGGTGAAGATTGCCCGCAAGGCCGGCATTCTCGGCACCTCGGTGCTCGGCTCCGGCAAGACCTTCGACATGGAGATCCGCACCGGTGCGGGCGCCTACGTCTGCGGCGAGGAGACGGCGCTGCTCAACAGCCTTGAAGGCAAGCGGGGCGTCGTACGCGCCAAGCCGCCGCTGCCGGCGCATAAAGGCCTGTTTGACTGTCCGACCGTCATCAATAACGTCATCTCGCTCGCCTCTGTGCCTGTGATCATGGAAAAGGGGGCTGTCTTCTATCGCGATTTCGGCATGGGCCGGTCGCGCGGCACCATTCCGCTGCAGATCGCCGGCAATGTGAAATATCGCGGTCTCTATGAAACCGCCTTCGGCCTGTCGCTCGGCGATATCGTCGAGAAGATCGGCGGAGGTACGGCGTCCGGCCGGCCGGTGAAAGCGGTGCAGGTGGGCGGGCCGCTCGGAGCTTATTTCCCGCGCGCGCTCTTCGACACGCCGTTCGACTACGAGGCCTTTGCAGCCAAGGACGGCCTAATCGGCCATGCCGGTCTCGTCGTCTTCGACGATACTGCCGATATGCTGAAGCAGGCGCGTTTCGCAATGGAATTCTGCGCGGTGGAAAGCTGCGGCAAGTGCACGCCCTGCCGCATCGGCTCGACACGCGGCGTCGAAACGGCCGACAAGATCGCGCAAGGCATCGATCCGGAAAAGAACCGCGAGCTGTTGGCCGATCTCTGCAATACGATGAAATTCGGTTCGCTCTGCGCGCTCGGCGGCTTCACGCCCTATCCCGTCATGAGCGCCATGACGCACTTTCCCGAAGATTTTGCTCCGACTCCTCTGATAGAAGCGGCCGAATAGACCATGTCTCTTGTTCACGAAATCGACTACGGAACGCCGGCCTCGAAATCCGAAACGATGGTGACGCTGACCATCGACGGCCGTCAGGTGACGGTTCCCGAGGGGACTTCGATCATGCGCGCCTCGATGGAGGCCGGCATCGAGGTGCCGAAGCTCTGCGCGACCGACATGGTCGATGCCTTCGGTTCCTGCCGCCTCTGTCTGATCGAGATCGACGGCCGCAACGGAACGCCGGCCTCCTGCACCACGCCGGTGGCTTCGGGCATCGTCGTCCATACGCAGACGGAGCGGCTGAAGAATATCCGCCGCGGCGTGATGGAGCTTTATATCTCCGACCATCCGCTCGACTGTCTGACCTGCGCTGCCAACGGTGACTGCGAGCTGCAGGACATGGCAGGCGCCGTTGGTCTTCGCGACGTGCGTTACGGCTATGACGGCGACAATCACGTCAAGGCCCGCAATAATGGCGAGATCAATCTGAAATGGATGCCGAAGGACGAGTCCAATCCGTACTTCACCTTTGATCCGTCGAAGTGCATCGTCTGCTCCCGCTGTGTGCGCGCGTGCGAGGAGGTGCAGGGTACCTTTGCACTGACGATCGAAGGGCGCGGTTTCAGTTCGAGCGTTTCGCCTGGTATGCACGAGCATTTTGTGGATTCCGAATGCGTATCCTGCGGCGCCTGCGTGCAGGCCTGCCCGACGGCGACGCTGACGGAAAAATCAGTCATCCGCATCGGCCAGCCGGAACATTCGGTTGTTACCACCTGCGCCTATTGCGGCGTCGGCTGCTCCTTCAAGGCGGAAATGCGCGGCGAGGAGCTGGTGCGCATGGTGCCGTGGAAGGACGGGCAGGCCAATCGCGGCCATTCCTGCGTCAAAGGCCGCTTCGCCTATGGCTACTCGACTCACAAAGACCGCATCCTCAATCCGATGATCCGCGAGAAAGTGACTGATCCCTGGCGTGAGGTGATGTGGGATGAGGCCTATGCGCATGTCGCCTCCGAATTCCGCCGCATCCAGTATCAATATGGCCGCGAAGCGATCGGCGGTATCACATCGTCCCGCTGCACCAATGAAGAGACTTATCTTGTCCAGAAGCTGGTTCGCGCCGGCTTCGGCAACAATAATGTCGATACCTGCGCCCGCGTCTGCCATTCGCCGACAGGTTATGGTCTCGGCCAGGCTTTCGGCACCTCGGCCGGCACGCAGAATTTCGACAGCGTCGAGCAGTCCGATGTGGTCGTCATCATCGGTGCTAATCCGACCGATGGCCATCCCGTCTTCGCTTCGCGTCTGAAGAAGCGGCTGCGGCAGGGTGCCAAGCTTATTGTCATCGATCCGCGTCGTATCGATATTATTCGCTCGCCGCATGTGGAGGCATCTTTCCATCTGCCGCTGAAGCCCGGCACCAATGTGGCAATCATGACGGCGCTTGCGCATGTGATCGTGACCGAAGGTCTCTACGACGAAAAATTCATCCGCGAGCGTTGCGACTGGTCGGAGTTTGAGGACTGGGCAGCTTTCGTGGCCGACCCGCAGCATAGCCCTGAAGCCGTCGAGAAATTCACCGGCGTCAAGCCGGAAGACGTGCGTGGTGCCGCCCGGGTTTATGCGACCGGCGGCAATGGCGCCATCTATTACGGTCTCGGCGTGACCGAACATAGCCAGGGTTCGACGACGGTCATGGCGATCGCCAATCTTGCCATGGCGACCGGCAATATCGGCCGTCCCGGCGTCGGCGTGAATCCGCTGCGCGGCCAGAACAATGTGCAGGGCTCCTGCGACATGGGATCCTTCCCGCATGAGCTGCCGGGGTATCGCCACATCTCAGACGATGCGACGCGCGATATTTTTGAAAAGCTCTGGGGCGTGAAGCTCAACAACGAGCCGGGCCTGCGTATTCCGAATATGCTGGACGCTGCCGTCGACGGCTCCTTCAAGGGTATCTATATCCAGGGCGAAGATATCCTGCAGTCCGATCCGGACACCAAACATGTCGCCGCCGGTCTTGCCGCGATGGAATGCGTCGTCGTGCAGGATCTCTTCCTGAACGAGACGGCGAATTATGCCCATGTCTTCCTGCCGGGTTCGACTTTCCTGGAAAAGGACGGCACCTTCACGAATGCCGAGCGCCGCATCAACCGCGTGCGCAAGGTCATGACGCCGCGCAACGGCTATGCCGACTGGGAAGTGACGCAGAAGCTCGCTCAGGCCATGGGCCTCGACTGGCACTATGCGCATCCGTCCGAGATCATGGACGAGATTGCCGCGACGACGCCGAGCTTCGCTTCGGTCTCTTACAACTATCTCGAAAAGATGGGCTCGGTTCAATGGCCTTGCAACGAGGCGCATCCGCTCGGTTCGCCGATCATGCATGTGGACGGGTTCGTGCGCGGCAAGGGCAAGTTCATCCGTACGGAATACGTCGCGACCGACGAGCGCACCGGTCCGCGCTTCCCGCTGCTTCTCACCACCGGGCGTATTCTCAGCCAGTATAATGTCGGGGCGCAGACACGGCGCACCGATAATGTCGTCTGGCATTCCGAAGACAGGCTGGAGATACACCCGCATGATGCCGAGCAGCGCGGCATCCGCGATGGCGACTGGGTAAAACTTGGCAGCCGCTCGGGCGATACGACGCTTCGCGCATTGATCACCGATCGCGTAGCACCGGGAGTCGTCTATACGACCTTCCATCATCCGGATACGCAGGCAAACGTCATCACAACCGACTTCTCCGACTGGGCAACCAACTGCCCGGAATACAAGGTGACGGCGGTGCAGGTCTCGCCCTCCAATGGTCCGTCCGAGTGGCAGGTCGAGTATGACGAGCAGGCCCGTCAGTCCCGCCGCATCGCCAGCAAGATGGAGGCGGCGGAATAATGACGCAAAGGCCGACCCGCATAGGCGTGACGGAGATCGCCCGAAGGGACGGCATCATGGTGCGGGGCGAGCGCATCGTGCCCGAGGAAGTACCGATCGCATTTTCCTATGGCGGCAGCTCGCATGCGGTCATGATGGGCACGCCTGCCGATCTCGAGGATTTTGCTGTCGGTTTCAGCCTGACGGAAGGCATTATCACTGATCGCAGTCAGGTCGCCGGTATCGAACTCCTCGAAGACGAGAAAGGTATCGACGTCCAGGTGACGCTTCTCGACGACGTCGAGGATGCGCTGAGAAGGCGCAGGCGGAGCATGGCCGGCCCCGTCGGTTGCGGCCTCTGCGGTATCGAATCGATCGAGCAGGCAGTCCGCAAAGTGCCTGACGTTTCCAAGGTCGGGCTGTCATTGTCGCATGCCGATATTGTGCAGGCGATCGCGCTGCTCAACGATTCCCAGCCGCTGCATCGCGAGACGCGGGCAGTTCATGGGGCTGGCTTCTATGTTCCCGGTAAGGGATTGATCGCCGTGCGTGAGGATGTCGGCCGGCACAATGCGCTCGACAAGCTCTGCGGAGCCGTCATCAGAGCCGGCGGTACGGGCGCGTCAGGCGCTGTCGCCGTTACCAGCCGCCTCTCCGTCGAAATGGTCCAGAAGACGGCGATCCTCGGCGCGCCCGTCCTGATCGCCATTTCCGCGCCGACGGCACTTGCCATCCGCACTGCCGAGGAAGCCGGCATGACGCTTGTCGCCCTCGTGCGCGGCGAGGATTTCGAGATTTTCACCCACCCACATCGCCTGTCGCCCGGAAGCATCGCCGATGTCGCATGATACCAAGACCAAGCTTGTCTATATGGCAAACCAGATCGCAACCTTCTTCAAGACCCAGCCCGAAAGCGAGGCTGCGCAGGGGGTGGCGACGCATATCAACAAATTTTGGGAGCCGCGTATGCGGCGACAACTCTTCGAAATCCTGGAAAAGCAAGACAATGGCCTCGACGCGCTCGTGCTGCAGGCCGTTCCTCTGATCCGCAAACCGGAGCCGGCAGAACAACCGCTTCGATAAACCAACATCGGCGCATGAAAGAGGCGAGGCCGGATAAGCCCGCTTGCATGTGCGCTTGTGACAGCAAGGTCTGAATCAAGGAGGAGTTGTTCATGACTGCAGCGGATACAAGTTCAGGCGGAATTCCGGCAGGCGCGGGCCTGCTGGATCGCGAAAGGATCATCGCAAGGCCCGGCTTCAACCGGTGGCTCGTACCGCCGGCCGCGCTCGCCATCCATCTTTGCATCGGCATGGCCTATGGCTTCAGCGTATTCTGGCTGCCGCTGTCAAAATCCCTCGGCATTACCGCTTCGACGGCCTGCCCGGATCTGACGCTGGTATCGGCGCTCTTCACCACGACCTGCGACTGGCGCGTTGCCGACCTCGGCTGGATCTATACGCTCTTCTTTGTACTGCTCGGTTCGTCCGCTGCCATCTGGGGCGGCTGGCTGGAACGGGTCGGTCCGCGCAAGGCGGGTGTCGTCTCGGCCTGCTGCTGGTGCGGCGGCATCATCATCGCAGCTTTCGGCGTCATTTCGCATCAGCTCTGGATCATGTGGATCGGTGCCGGTGTGATCGGCGGCATCGGCCTCGGTCTCGGCTACATTTCACCGGTTTCGACGCTTATCAAATGGTTTCCGGACCGACGCGGTATGGCAACCGGCATGGCGATCATGGGCTTCGGTGGTGGCGCGATGATCGGCGCTCCGCTGGCCAACCTGCTGATGAACAGCTTCAAGACGGATACGTCCGTCGGCGTCTGGCAGACTTTCCTCGTCATGGCGGCCATCTATTTCGTCTTCATGATCGGCGGTGCCTTCGGCTATCGCATTCCGCCGGCCGGCTGGCGTCCGGAAGGCTGGACACCACCTGCCGCCAAAAGCACGATGATCACGACCAAGCACGTGCATCTGCGCGATGCCCACAAGACGAAGCAGTTCTGGTTGATCTGGGCGGTGCTCTGCCTCAATGTATCGGCTGGTATCGGCGTTATCGGCATGGCTTCGCCGATGCTGCAGGAAATCTTCGCCGGTTCGCTGATTGGGTTGCCGGATATCGGCTTTGCGCAGCTTGATGCCGGTCAGAAGGCGTCAATTGCGACGATTGCTGCCGGCTTTGCCGGTCTGCTCTCGCTCTTCAATATCGGCGGCCGGTTCTTCTGGGCTTCGCTGTCCGATAAGATCGGCCGCAAGAATACCTATTATACTTTCTTCATCCTCGGCATCGTGCTTTACGCCGCGGCTCCGACACTGGCAGATATGGGCAACAAGGCCCTCTTCGTGCTTGCCTTCGGCATCATCCTGTCGATGTATGGCGGTGGCTTCGCAACTATCCCCGCCTATCTCGCCGATATCTTCGGCACGCAGTTCGTCGGCGCTATTCACGGCCGCCTGTTAACGGCCTGGGCAACAGCGGGGATCGTCGGGCCTGTCGTCGTCAACTATATCCGCGAAGCACAGATCGCTGCTGGCGTGGAGCCCGGACCGGCGCTCTATACGGGCACGATGTACATTCTCGCCTGCATGCTGGCGCTCGGCCTGATCGCGAATGCGTTCGTCCGGCCGCTCTCCGACAAATGGTTCATGTCGGATGATGAAGTCGCTGCATTTCAGGCGAGGAGCGCTGCGGCCAACGCAGGCCCCACAGGCTCTTTCGGCATTGGCACGGGCGGCCTCGACGCCAAGGCGGCGCTTGCCTGGGCTGTGGTCGGCATTCCGCTGCTCTGGGGCGTCTGGGTCACACTGAAGGCGACCCTGGCATTGTTCGGCTAACAGCTCCCTTGCGGGAGCTGCGGGGAGATTGGAGTTGGAGGAGACCGGGCGGGAGGCCTGCTTCCCGCCCGGTTTTTAGGAGGATCATTTGCAGGAACGATCTTGCAAAGCTTGACGAGGTTGGCGTCGAAACTGCTTGTCTCCAACGACATTGCGAGAGCGAACCTCCGGCACACAAGAGAGCTTGAACAACAAAAACCGCCCTCGTGGGCGGTTCCTCGTTCATGTATATCGCAAAGCGATCAAGCGGCCAGTTCGTCGGTCTCGTTTTCCTTGAACATCTTTGCGAGGTTCAGGAAGCAGATCATGCCGTTTTCGGAAGCGATGATACCTTCGCAGAAAGCACGGTCGAAGGAAGCAGTTACTTCCGGAACGGGTTGTACCTGGCTGGAAGAAATCGTCAGAATGTCGGATACGCGGTCGACCAGCATGCCGATGACCATATTGTGCACTTCGGCGACGACAATGGCGCTGCGCTCATTGGCGACAGTGCTCTTCATGCCGAGCTTATAGGCGAGGTCGATGATCGGGATGACCGAACCGCGCAGATTCATGACACCGATGACGTCGGCCGGAGAGTGCGGGATCGGCGTCGACGGCGCCCAGCCACGGATTTCGCGGATGGTCGTGGTCTTGACGCAGAATTCCTGATCATGCAGGCGGAAGGCAATGATTTCGAGCGTATCGCCGCTGAAGCTAGTGGAATTGATTGTGGCCATTAGAATTCTTCCCAACTGTCGTAAGCCAGGGCAGAAGCGGATGCGCCACCATTGGCGCGGACGAGCTTTGCCTTCACCCCACGCGATGGCTTTGCACTTAGCGAAGCATCGTTACGGTTATCGAAGACATTAACGGAAGAGTGTTGCCCAAATCTAAACTGTAAGACGAGATCGCGAAGGTTTTCTGCCTCGGATGAAAGTGGGGCGCTGCCGCCGTCGCCTCCTCCACCCATGGCGGCATTCTGCTGTGTGCTCTGATCCAGAACGTCGACGGCCCTATTAGATTTTCGACAATCCCAGTGGATTGTTCGCACGAGGATTTGACGATTGCCGTAATATATTCTGCTTTACTTCAGGTGAGGGTTTTTTCGATCTGCTCTACCGCCCAATCCACCTGTTCCTTATTGATGACGAGTGGTGGTGCAAAGCGAATCGTGTGGTCGTGCGTATCCTTGGCGAGAAGACCGCGATCCTTCAACGCATAGCAATATTGCCGGGCACCACCGGCCTCCGGCTCCAATTCGACCGCGAGCATCAGGCCACGGCCGCGCACATCTTTGACGATGTTGGAGCGAATGGAGCGCAGACCTTCGAGGAAATAGTCGCCCATCGTCTCGGCGTTCTGGATCATTCCTTCTTCGGTCAATACCTTCAGCGCCGCGCGGGCGACCGCACAAGCCAGCGGGTTGCCGCCGAAGGTCGAGCCATGCTGGCCGGGCTTGAGCACGCCAAGGACTTCCGAATTCGAAAGCACTGCCGAGACCGGATAAAAGCCGCCGGAAAGCGCCTTGCCGATGAGCGTCACGTCGGCCTCGATACCTTCATGTTCTTCGGCGAGCAGCTTGCCGGTGCGGCCAAGGCCGGTCTGAATTTCGTCGAGGATGAGCGTGACGTTGTTTGCTGTGCAGAGTTCGCGCACGCGGGTGAAGTAACCGGCCGGCGGAATGATGACGCCAGCCTCGCCCTGGATCGGCTCGATCAGTGTTGCGACGGTGTTGGCATTGATGGCGGCTTCGAAGGCCTCGACATCACCGAAGGGAACGATGCGGAAGCCCGGCGTGTAAGGGCCGAAGCCGGTACGGGCGTCAGGGTCAGTCGAGAAGCTGATGATGCTCAGCGTGCGACCGTGGAAATTGTTGGCGCAGACGATGATCTCCGCCTTGCCCTCCGGGACGCCCTTCACCTCGTAGCCCCATTTGCGAACCGCCTTGATGGCGGTCTCGACGGCTTCGGCACCCGAGTTCATCGGCAGGATCTTGTGGGAGCCGGTCAGTGCCGCCAACTCCTCATAGAGATAGGCGAGCTGGTCGTTGCGGAAGGCGCGCGAGGTGAGCGTCAGGCGGCCGGCCTGCTCGACCATGGCGGCAAGGATCTTCGGATGGCAATGGCCCTGGTTGACGGCCGAATAGGCCGACAGGCAATCGAGATAGCGCTTGCCATCCGTATCCCAGACATGAACACCTTCACCCCGCGTCAGCACGACATCGAGCGGCTTGTAGTTATTGGCTCCAAGACGCTGTTCGGTGGCGATGAGGTTCGACGAGATGTTCATGGCCGGTGCTCCCTTAAGCGGCACGTGTGGGGCGATCGAAGATACGGCGACCAAAGAGGCTTGCCGTCATCTCTACCATGATGCGGGCGCTCTTGCCGCGGTCATCAAGGAAGGGATTAAGCTCGACGAGGTCGAGCGAGGAGACGAGGCCGCTGTCGGACAGCATCTCCATGATCAGGTGGGCTTCGCGGAAGGTGGCGCCGCCGGGCACGGTGGTGCCGACGCCGGGCGCAAAATCGGGATCGAGGAAATCGACGTCGAAGCTGACATGCAGCAGGCCGTTTGCCTTCTCGATCGTTTCCAGGATCTGGCGGAGGATTACAGCCACGCCCTGTTCATCGAGCGAGCGCATGTCGAAGACGTTGACGCCGTGCTTGCGGATTTCGACGCGCTCGGAGGCATCGACCGAGCGGATACCCACCTGGAAGATCTTCTGGGGATCGATGAGTGCGCGGTCCTTCGGCAGGATTTCGGCGAAATCCGCCAGGCCGCAGAAGAAGGCGACGGGCATGCCGTGAATATTACCTGACGGCGAGGTCTCCGGCGTATTGAAATCCGAATGGGCGTCGAGCCACAGCACGAAGAGCGGGCGATCCTCTTCGGCGGCATAACGCGCCATGCCCGAGACGCTGCCCATGGAAAGGCTGTGGTCGCCACCGAGGATCAGCGGGAAGTGGCCGGCTTTCGCTGCATCATAGGTGGCTGCTTCGAGCGCACGCGTATAGGCGCCGACGACGCGCAGATTATGTGCCTTCGGATGATTGGGAAGGTCCCTGGCCGGGACGATGCTGAGATCGCCGGTATCAACAACGGTGTGGCCGAGGTCGGCAAGCGCCTTGTCGATACCCGCGATGCGCAATGCTGTCGGCCCCATTCCCGCGCCTCTGCGGCCGGAACCCTCTTCAAGGGGAACACCGATAAGGGCGACAGATTGAGTTTGTACTTCCATTCCTCGGGCTCCGTTGTGAGGCCTGTTTCGGCCAATAGTGGGATAAAGTGGCGGCGACAAATAGATGGAAAAAGGTCAGAAATGGATTATGATTGCGCAGATTGATAAAGCTAATTTGACAAAGTGAAAACATGGACGACCTCGACAACGAGCTTTTGAGTGCGCTTCGGCACAATGCACGAATCTCCGTCTCCTCGCTTGCCGCCATGACTGGTGCTTCACGGGCCACAGTGGCCACGCGCATCGACCGACTGGTCGAAAACGGCACGATCGCCGGCTTCACGATCCGCACCGGTCACGAGACGCGTTCGGCCGGTGTCCGGGCGATCGTCATGATCGAAGTGCACGGCAAGCTTGCCGACAAGGTCGCTACCCAACTGCGCGGCTTGCCGCAGGTGCGCGCGCTGCACAGCACCAATGGCAAATGGGATTTCGTCGCCGAGCTCGAAGACCGTGACCTCGTCTCCTTCGATGAGACGCTGCGCCGGATACGCCTCATCGACGGAATCAATACTACCGAAACCAGCATTCTGCTGAAGACCAGCAAGACGAGCTTTTAGGCTTCTGTCTTCCAGGCTGGCCTCAATATTCATGCTCGTAGACGATGCCGGCTTCGCCTGCGCCGTTGCCACCGGCAGCACCCCGCAGCTTCACTCCGCGGCCGACATCCAGATTGATGATGGCCTTGGCGCCGGCTTCTCCGCCTTGCTGCAGCTCGAAATAGGTCCGTTCGTTGAGATAACGGCCGACACTGACGCTGGTCCGGCCCTTTTCGTCCGTGCTGATGTCGAGGTCGTCGACGCCGAGCTGGTTGCGGAGCCCCTCGAAGAGTGAGGTTGAGCGATTGCCGGCGAGCTGGCTGACAGCATCGGCAAGCTGGGCGATCTGCACCGGCGACAGCCGGGACATGGATTGACCGAAGATGAGCTGGGCCAACACTTCGTCCTGCGGCAGGGCAGGCGACGAGGAGAAGGTTATGGCGGGGTCGGTCACGAGGCCTGCGACATCCACCGTGAGCGTCGTCGTACCTGACGTGGACGTGGCCTCCAAGTCGAGGGCGGGTGTCAGGTCGCCGGCAAATGTGATGCGGCTGCGATCGGAGAAATTGAGACGGCGATTGAGGATCGTCAGACGGCCGCGGCGCATGGTGAAGGCACCAGCAACTTCGGGCGCGGCAGCCGAGCCGTGGATCGTGATGTTACCGCCGACTTCCGCATCGATGCCACGGCCGCGCACGAAAATCTGCGAGGGTGCATCGAGCTCGATATCCAGCATGATGGTCGAGGATTTTTCCCGGGGCTGCTGTTGAGCATTGTCTCTGAGCTGGGCGAGCACGGCGGGCGGCGCGTGGATATGGCGGATATCGATTTCACGCAGCGATGTCGGCAGCCTCTCCGGCACGGTGATCGAAGCCTTGTCGATGTGAAGCCGGCCGTTCAACGTGGGATTGGAAAGCAGCGGTCCCTTAAGGCCGAGCGTGCCGTCGACCGTTGCGACTACCAGCGTGCCGTCGACATAGACCGCTCGGTCCAGGCGGATGGAAAGATCGGCGGGGAAGGTACCGCTGATACCAACCGAGCCGCTCGCCGAGATCGAGCCGCCGCTTGCGAGCCTGCCGTTCAGCCGCGAAATGACAGCCTGCTGGCCGTTGAACGTGATGGTCGCGCCGAGGCCTTCGAGGGCGAGGTTGCGGCGCACGTCGATCAGCTTTGCGCCATCAGTGGTGACCGTTCCGTTGATGACAGGGGCAGCCGTCGTGCCGCTGACTTCCAGGTTCACATTGGCGACGCCTTCGGCAACGAGACCCTGCTGGGCGAGCTGTGCGCCGAGAACGGCGAAGGGGAGGCTTCCGTTGAAGCGCATCGACATGGCGCGGTTGCCTGTCATTGTAAGAGTGCCGCCGCCTTTCAGCGACAATCCGCCGTCGCCGGCAAGGCTGGTATCGACCGTCAGCTTGTTGTCGGCCAGCTTGCCGTTGGCGCCGAGGGTGAGCGGCGCAAGGCCGGCGCCTTTCGTTTGGCTCGTTTCGGCATTTTTCCAGTCGACCTTGAAATCGACCGACGGAAGGGGAAGCGATCCCGAGGCGGTTGCCGTTGCCGAGATGGCGCCGGCTGCACCCAGGTTCGGAACAAAGCCATTGGCGACGGCCGCCGGCAGATTAGTGACATCGGCCTTGGCATTGACGCCCTTTATGGTCGTTCCGGCTATATCGAGATTGCCCGATGCCTTCAGCGACACACTGCCATTGCCGTTGAGATTGGCATCGAAATCCAGCCGGTCCTTACTGAGTTTGCCCGAAGCGGCGAGCGTCAGACCGGAGAGGCCGGCGGTTCTCGTCTGTTTCGTCTCCGCGTTTTTCCAGTCGATGCTGAAATCGGCGGAGGGAGCGGTCAGCGATCCTGAGGCCGTGGCCGTTGCCGTGATGGTGCCTTCTGCTCCAAGATCCTGAACGAAGCCATTGGCGATGGCAGCCGGCAGATTGGCAATATCGGCCTTTGCATCGATGCCCTGGATCGTGGTGCCAGCCAGCGCAAGATTACCGGAGGCCTTCAGCGAGACGCCGCCCTTGCCATTGAGATTGGCATCGAAATCCAGTCGGTCGCTGACGTATTTGCCCGAGGCGGCAAGCGCCAGGCCAGAGAGACCGGCGGTCTTCGTCTGGTTTGTTGCTGCGTTTGCCCAGTCGAGCTTGAAATCGACCACCGGTTCTGTCGGCGTGCCCGAGGTGATGGCAGTGCCGGAGATTATGCCCTCGGCGCCAAGACCAGGCATGAAGCCATTGGCGAGGTTTGCGGGCAGGCCGGCAATGTCGGCGTTGACGGCGAGGTCGCGAATGGCGGCGCCATCGATCGTCACGCCGCCGTTCGCCTTCAACAGCGCGCCATTGCCGCTGCCGAGATTGGCATTGAAATCGACCCTGTTATTTTCATATTTGCCGGTGGCCTTGGCGGAGAGATCGGTAAGGCCGTTGCTCCTTGTCTGGCGGGTTGCCGCATTCGCCCAGGCCAGATCGAAGGTGACTGCCGGTGTGGGCAGCGAGCCGGAGGCTGACGCCTTGCCGGAAATCGTGCCTTCAGCGCCCAGATCGGGAACGAAGCCGTTGGCAAGGCCGGCTGGAAGGTTTGCGAGATCGGCATCGACCTTCAGATTGCGCACTGCCGTCCCAGCAAGCTCGACATTGCCCGTCGCCTTCAGCGACAGGGCCTTCGGTCCGATGAGGTTGGCATCGAAATCGAGTTTCTGGTCGGCAAAATGGCCGGTTGCCGCAAGGTCCAGTCCAGTCAGGCCGGCCGTCTTGGTGTGCCGCGTCGTGGCGTCCTGCCAGCTGAGCTTGAAATTCGCAGCCGGTGCGGCAGGCGTCCCTGATGCCGAGGCAGTGCCGGAAATCACACCGCCGGCATCGAGATCCTTCACGAAACCGTTGGCGATATTAGCCGGAACATTCGCAAGTTCGGCATCGACCTTGATGTTGCCGATCGTGGTTCCGGTAATAGCGACATTACCGAGCGCTTTCAGCGATAGCCCGCCCTTGCCGGTGAGCGCCGTATCGAAATCGAGCTTGTTATCCGCAAACCTGCCGGATGCATTGAGCGACAGACCAGCAAGCCTGGCTGCCTTTGTCTGGCTTGTCGCGGCGCCTTTCCAGTTCAGCCTGAAATCGGCCGCTGGTGCTGCGGGCGTGCCCGTTGCAGTGACCGCACCCGAAACCGTACCTTCGGCAGCAAGATCGGGAACAAAGCCATTGGCGACCTTCGCCGGCAGGCTGACGATGTCGGCGTTGATGTTGAGGGTCGGGCTGTTCGAATCCGCAAGACCGACGTCGCCCGCCGCCTTCAGGGAAAGACCGTCAGGGCCGCTAATGTCGCCATCGAAGTTCAGCTGGTTGTCGGCGAACGTGCCAGATGTCGAGATGCCGAGAGGAGCGATGCCGGCCCCCCTTGTATGGCTAGTGGCCGCATCCTTCCAGTCGAGCTTGAAATTGACGACGGGGGTGGCCGGTGTCCCGGTTACGTTCACCGTACCGGAAATCGTGCCGTCGGCGGCAAGATTAGGAACGAAGCTATTGGCAAGGCTTGCCGGCAGGTCAGTGATGACGGCATCGAGCTTCAGGGTCTCACCAGCCGAACCGGTGACCGATACCGAGCCGCTGCCGGTCTTGACGGTCAGACCGTTCAAGCTGGCAACTCCCTTGGTGATGTTGACCTGTGCGGGTGACGCCAGCTCGACCGGAATGTTGTGCGGCTTGGCGGCGAAACGGTCGAGACTGAGATCGATCATGCCGCCTGCCGACTGCACGTTGCCGGCGGCCTGCAGCGGATTGCCGTCATAGCCCGCATCCAGATTGAAGTCGGTGCGGGTCTGCTGCTGGACGAAATCGAGCGCAATGCCGGTGAGCTTATTGGTCCCGACGCCGAACTCGTCGGCCCTTATTGTTCCGCTGGCTGCAAAAGCCTTGATATCGCTGACGGTCACGTCGATCGTCGGCCTGGCGATCGTCAGCGTGTCGCGGCGGATGCCACTGCCGCTGGCGGCGACCTTGAGCGCAATCTTGCCTTCAGTGCCGGTAATGTCGACTGAACCCTTGAGGTCGCCTTCCGCCTTCTGGCCGCCGAGAGCGGCAAGCAGGCTGATATCGGGGAAGTCGAAGGTCAGTGCACCCGCCGGCGTCATGCCTGATGAAAGCGTGAGGTTGCCCGCCAGGCGATTGCGGCCGACATCGGCTGTCAGCGCGGGGACGGAAATCGTTCCGTTCTCGGATTTGACGTCGCCATTGATGCCGATCGGCTGGCCGTCGATCGTGCCGGTCGCGGCAATTTTCGCCTGCGGAGCGGCGGGATCGGCGAAGCCAGTCAGGTCGATGTTGAGATCGCCGACCTTGCGATCGGCCATCTGCAGGCTGGCGGCCTTCACATTGGCGGTAAGTGCAAGGGCTGGAAGCGTGCCGCTTGCCTTGACGCTGTAAGCCGCTTCCCCGCTCGTGCCTGACAACAGCTTGCCGATATCGGGAAGCTTGCCGGCGAGATCGGCCGTCAGCACGTCATCATCGAGCGCGACGTTGCCGCCTGCCTCGATGGTCGGGGATTTGATCGTGATGTTCGACAGCGTCACCTTGGAGGGGATCGTGCCGGCAACCTGGGTTTCGAGGTCGATCGGCGCGTCGAACTTTCCGGCGATAGCCATCGGCAGGGCGGCGGACTGGACGGTCAATTTGGCATTGCCGGTCAATGCGTTGTCAGCCAGGCGATAGGAGCCGTTGAGATCGGCGCCGATATTAGCGCTTTCGATCGTCGTACCGTTGAAGCCGATGCCGTTGCGTGAAATCTGAAGCGGAGCGACAAGCGTAATCGGTCCCTGAACCGCGCGGCTGAGGTTGGGCTCGGTGAATGTCGCGTCACCCGCGACGAGGCGCAACTGGATATCGCCGGCACTGTTGGTGAGATTGAAAGCATCGCTCTTGGCCGTGAGCTTGACGTTGCCGATATCGGCCTGCGGCATCGTGGCTGAATCCAGCGATCCGCTGGCATTAATGCGTACAGCCTGCGCCTGTCCGGTCATCGCCAGATTGAGACCTGAAATCATGAAGCGCGCTTCGCCATCGGCAAGCGGCCAGCGGAAATCGACTGGACCCGAGGTGCCGAGCACATTGGCATTCAGGCTGTTATTGCCGGCAGGATCGAGCGTACCGGACGCGGCGATGACGACGCTGCCGGTCGCCAGATTGCCGGTCTGAATATCGATTTTGCCGTGATCGTTGAAGGTTGCGGATACATCGATATTCGTCTGGCCCGCAAAAAGCGGCCGGAATGCCATGGGAAGCAGGGAGCTCACATCGCCGCCGCCCTTGAGATCGAGATGATGCAGGCCGTCAGGCGTGATCGCGTGCTTGCCTTCCAGGGAGGCGCGTTGCTGGCCATTGAGGGCAGCCTGCAGCTTGCCGTTCCAGTCTGAAATCGGACCTTCGCCGTTGAGCGCGATATTGACGGCCGGGCTACCGGGCAGGCCGAGAAAGCCAGCGAGGAGGCCGCCCTGCGGTTCGGCAAGCTGGGCGTTCAGCCGCAGGCGGCTGTTTGCCGGGGTAAAGGCGACATCGGCGGAGAGTTTTGCGTCCGGAACCTGGTGGCGGTTGACGTTAACAACCCCTTCACCGCCATCACCATCGGCTCTGAGGTTGCCGGTAGCGGCAAGCGAGAACGCGCGGCCGGTCAGAGGTGCCCCAAGCGCGATATCCGGCAGGGCAATATGCTCGATATCGATCTTCAGCGGCAGCCGGAAGCCCCCGCCGCTTTCTTCCTCCGGATTAGCTGGCCTCGAAGGCAGAGTGCGGACCGGCCGGCGGCGCACGTCGATGGAGGCGATCGAGACCTGTCTGGCGTGGAAGGTGCCGGTCAACAGCGCCAGGGGATTCCAGTCGACGGAGATGCCGCGGATTTCTGCAAATGTGCCACGCGTGTCCGACAGGGTGATCTCGGCTGCGCGTAAGCCGCCGGTCAGCAGGCCCTCGGGTTCGCGCACCGATATCGTCATATCGCGGTTGGAAAGTGCTGAAGCGACATTTTCAGTGATGATGCGGGCACCGAAGGAGGTGAAGCCGAAGATCGCCAAAGCAATGACGGCAAGGATGGTCGCCGCGCCGAGGCCGTAGCCGATGAGCCGCATCATCCAGTTCATGATTTTCGCCAACATTTGCATAAGAGCGGACACTATCCCGTTTTCATGACAGCTCACAGGTCGGAAAACACTGCGAAATCGGCATTGCTGATAACTGGCCTAGAACGACTGGCCTATGCCGGCATAAATTCCATAATCCGTCCCACCATCGTACTTGTTCAGCGGTACGGCAAAATCAAGCCGGAGTGGGCCGAAAGGGGTTGCATAGCGGACACCAGCGCCCGCACCGGCTCTGATATCGGAAAAATCAGGCGCGATGCCGTCCGAAACCGTGCCCACATCGATGAAAGGAACGATGCCGATCGTGTCGGTGATCTTGATGCGCGCCTCGAAGGAGCCGGTCACGTAGGAGCGGCCGCCGGTCGCGTCATTGTTTTCGTTATAGGGCGAAATCTCCTGATAACCGTAGCCGCGCACAGAGCCGCCGCCGCCGGCAAAGAAACGCTGGGTGGCGGGAATATTCTCGACACCGCCGCCGCCGATCAGCGTGCCGGCTGCGAGCTTGCCAGCCAGGACGACGCCGTCTTCGGCACCGAGACCGAGATAACCTGATATCGAGCCCTCGAAAGCCGAATAGACCGTGCCGTTCATGAACTCATAGCCCGGTTTTGCGGACAGCGTGGCGTGGTAGCCCCCGGTCGGATTGTATTTGTCGTCGCGGGCGTCGCGATCGTAGGTGATCGGCAGCGTGAAGGTCAGATAATTGTTGTTGCCGAACGCATCGTCGTCGTTCTCGAAGCTCACCTCGCCGGCTGCGGAAATAGTGTCCTGATCCGTCAATTCGTAGGAGAGGCCGAGCGAGGCAGTGACAAGCTTTGCATTATAGGCGTCCGGATTTTCCGTCTTCGCGACGATGCCGGCCTTCAAGGTGGCGGACGGATGGATGAAAGCCGGTTTCGTGAAGAGGATTCCGGCGGAGTAATCGAGATCGCCGAGGTCGGACGCTTCGCCGAGCCGCGAAACGGCGCCTTCGATGCGCAGCGATTCTGCCCCCCCGAACAGGTTGCGATGGCCCCAGTAGCCGTTGACGCCGAAACCGTCGATCGTCGAATATTGTGCGCCGATGCCGAGGTAGCGCCGCTTACCTTCGGAAACTTCAATCGTCATGGGCAAGGTACCATCGGAGGCCAGTGCGTCACCCTCGTGGATCGTCACGCTGGAGAACACGCCAAGCGCCCGCAGGCGCTCGCCCGCCTTCCTCAGCGCTACGGGCGAATAGGCTTCGCCCTTCCGCAGGCGGGAGTAGCGCTGGATGAATTCCGGCTTGACCCTTTCCTCGCCAGTCACGCCGACGTCGCCGATCGGTGCAACCGGACCACCTTCGGCAGCGAGAACGATATCGACGGTATTCTTGCTATGGTCGGCGACCACGCGTCGTTCGGTCAGTTTGGCAAAGGGCCTTCCTTCGCTTTTCAACTGGTCGACGATCGTATCGCCGGCCTTGATGATGGCCAGTGAACCAGCCTGCTCGCCGGGAGCCAGATCGTAATCGGCGGGATTGCGGTGCGCAGCATCGCCGCCGAATTGCACTTCATTCACGGTGAAGATCGGGCCAGGGGCTACATCCACTTTCACTGGGACGGGCTTTGAGCGGTCAAAAGTCGGGTTCGGCGGCAGATCGTCTATGTTGCGGCCGTCGATGGTGATCGTCACCACGCCGCCGTAGCGCGCCTTTTCGTAGAGTGTGGCGATCAGCCTGTCGCGGTCGTCGCGGGCTTTCACGACGACGCCTAGATCCCCCGAAACCGGACGGTTCTTATCGCCGACAAGACGAGAGCTGTTCTCCAGCGCCTCTTTGAGGTCGCTATCTGCCGTTCCAGTTTCGAGGTCGACGTCATAGCGCACAGGATCGGGCACCTGCAGGTTCTCGTCCTCGTCCTTGCCGAATATGGTGATGCCAAAAAGCTTGAATGCGTAAGCGTTGCCCGCGAGGACGGGTGAAAACGCAGCCGCAGCTGCGACCACCATCACGGCGCCTGCTCGATACGCAATACCAGTTTTCAGGCCCGTCCCTCTAATCCGCATCCGCCGCTTTTGGGTTATATTAAAATCAAGCTCTGCGTTGCCCAGCCGATAGCAAGCTTAGCGACAAAATCGCGCCACGTGTACCAATTTAATCTGCTGGCGCACTAATTTAGTACAAAAAAATCCCGGACGTGGTCCGGGATTTCCATCTTTTCCATTCTGATTGCAGATATCAGCGGCAATCGTCGATGTAGCGGCGACCATACTGGTCTCGGTAATAGCATTGGCCGGGCTGCTCTGCGACCCTGCCTATCAACGCACCCGAAACGCCACCGATCGCCGCACCGACCGCCGCGCCGCGCACATTGCCGGTGACTGCGCCGCCGATGATGGCGCCCGACGCCGCGCCGATACCGGCACCTTGTTGTGTGGGCGTGCAGCTTGCGATCGAAAGGCCGACCAATGCGAGTACGAGGATTTTTTTCATCTCTTCTCTCCGAGGTTTTTTGGCGCCCCAGTGGGCGGATGTCGTCCCTAACCTGTTTTTTGTCAGGCTAGCCCGGAAACTATGTCGCAAGAAAGGCTTGTCCACTACCGCGGAGCTTTTTTCGTAAGGCGCGGGTTTCTTTCCACGATTAAAAGCGGATTTTCCGCCGGAATTGACGTCGATCAATTTCCCCGATCACGGCTCGTATATTTTTTATCTGGAATCATTCAAAAGTCGGCGCCTTTTGCCGCAGTTGATGTTAAATCAGAGACGTAAGGGTTGACGTCCGGTTGTCGTCTCAGCAAGAAACAGCCGTACGAACTGGAGCATATGATGGATTTCGAAGCGTTTTTCAAAAACGAGCTGGATGGGCTTCACACTGAAGGCCGTTACCGCGTTTTTGCCGATCTGGAACGCCATCGCGGTAACTTTCCGCGTGCGACGCGCCACACGGCGAACGGCGAACAGGAAGTGACCGTCTGGTGCTCCAACGATTATCTCGGGATGGGCCAGCACCCCAAGGTGATCGAGGCGATGAAGGAGGCCATCGATCACTGTGGCGCGGGTGCGGGAGGCACCCGGAATATCTCTGGCACCAACCACTACCATGTTCTGCTCGAGCAGGAGCTCGCCGATCTGCACGGCAAGGAAGCCGCGCTGACTTTCACGTCAGGCTATGTTTCCAACTGGGCAGCGCTTGGCACGCTCGGTGCCAGGATCCCTGGCCTCATCATTTTCTCCGATGCTTTCAACCATGCCTCGATGATCGAGGGTATTCGCTACGCCAAGTGCGAGAAGGTCATCTGGAAGCACAATGACGTGGCCGACCTCGAGGCCAAGCTGGCCGCTGCCGATCCTAAAGCGCCGAAGCTCATCGCCTTCGAATCCGTCTATTCGATGGACGGGGATATCGCTCCAATCAAGGAAATCTGCGATCTTGCCGACAAGTATGGCGCCATGACTTATCTCGATGAAGTGCATGCCGTCGGCATGTACGGTCCGCGCGGTGGCGGCATTGCCGAGCGTGAAGGCCTGATGGACCGCGTCACCGTCATCGAAGGCACGCTTGCCAAGGGTTTTGGCGTCATGGGCGGTTACATCGCAGCTTCCGCGGCGCTCTGCGATTTCATCCGCTCTTTTGCATCGGGCTTCATCTTCACGACGTCGCTGCCGCCGGCCCTCGCTGCCGGCTCGGTCGCGTCGATCCGGCATCTCAAGGCAAGCCCCTTCGAGCGGGCTCGTCATCAAGACCGCGTGCGAAAGTTGCGCACGCTGCTTGACCAGCAGGGTATTCCGCATATGCCCAACCCAAGCCATATCGTACCGGTCATGGTCGGCGATGCCTCGAAATGCAAGTGGATCTCAGATCTGCTGCTCGACAATTGCGGCGTCTATGTGCAGCCGATCAATTACCCGACGGTACCGAAGAAAACCGAGCGCCTGCGCATCACGCCGACGCCGCTGCATTCGGATGCCGATATCGAGCATCTCGTCGGCGCGCTGCATTCGCTCTGGTCGCGCTGCGCGCTTGCCCGTCACGTCGCCTGAAGTCACGTCGCCTGATTTTTCAGGAAAATTTCTTTATCGGATGAGCCCGGCAGCCCGCTGCCGGGCTTCCTTATCTGCGGCGAAGACATCGTCCATCGTCGCGGCCGCCGGCAGATCAATGAGATCGTCCATCACTTTCTCAGTAATCTCGGCCATGGCGAGGAAGGGCAGGCGGCCCTCGATAAAGGCTTCGAGCGCGACTTCCTTGGCGCCGTTGAGCACCGCGCCCTGCACGCCGCCGCGCGTCATGGCCAGCCGGGCAAGCCGCAAAGCTGGGAAACGTTTTTCATCGGGCGCCTCGAAATCCAGCCGCGCGAGCTTGGCGAAATCCAGCCGCTCGATCGGCAGGTTCGCCCGGCGCGGGTGGGAAAGGGCATAGCCGATTGCGGTGCGCATATCCGGTGCGCCGAGCTGGGCCAGCACGGAGCCATCCGTATAGCCGACCATCGAATGGATGACCGATTGCGGATGGACAATCACCTCCACCTGCTCGGGGCGCAGGCCGAAAAGGTGCTTCGCCTCGATCATCTCCAGCGCCTTGTTGAACAGCGACGCACTATCGATGGAAATCTTCAGGCCCATCGACCACCTCGGATGGGCGCGTGCGGTTTCCACCGTGACATCGGCCATTTCCTCCAGCGAGGATGTGCGGAACGGACCGCCCGATGCCGTCAGAATGATACGTTCAACGGCATGGCGCTGGTTTTCCTCCAGCACCTGAAAGATCGCATTGTGTTCGCTGTCGACTGGCAAGAGCTTGCCGCCGCCTTTTTTCACCGACTCGATGAAAAGATCGCCTGCCGAAACGAGACATTCCTTGTTGGCGAGCGCGATATCGGCACCGCGGCGCGCCGCGGCAAGCGTAGGAGCAAGACCAGCCGTGCCGACGATAGCTGCCATCACCCAGTCGGCCTCGCAGTCTGCTGCCTCCATCATGCCGGATTTGCCGGCAGCGACCGCGATGCCGCTGCCCGACAGTTCGCTCTTCAGTGATTCGTAGTGGCGGTCATCGGCGATGACGGCAAGGCGCGCGCCTGATGATCTTGCTTGCTGCGCCAGCAATTCGACATTGCCGTTGCCGGTCAGGACGGAGATTTCGAAACTTTCTCGGGCGCCCAGATGATCGACGACATTGAGCGTATTTTGGCCGATCGAGCCGGTCGAACCGAAGATACTAAGGCGCCGAGGCGCAATCATGCTCGTCATCATAGTCGATTTCGCAAAAAATTGCATATCCGGCATCGGCTCTACAGGGGATCGGAAGTGGCAGCAAGTGTGCGATGCAGCAAATTTCAGCTCCAGAGGGGTTTACATAGCTTCGCCACGGTGTGATCCTGATAACGTTCCTCACGGGGATGATCATTTGCTGAGGCCGGTTACGGTCGAAAGGCAAATCCGCTGGGCGCTGATGCGTCCGACGAGCAACCGGCAATTTGCGCCACCGGCCGCGGGCCATAACAAATCGAAGACGGAACCGGGATTGCGTGCATGCGCCGTCCTTCATTGCGTTCGACGCGAGCGCTTCCACGTCCGCTCTGTGCTTGTCGGTGCGCGATCGATGTGAAGTTCAAACGGTGCGACATTATGACGAAAATAAAGATTGCATGCTTTGTTTTTGCCCTTCTGCCTCTGGCCAATCCGGTATTTGCGGATGATCTGGTGATCTGGTCGCCGGTGAAGGTGTCCGCCCGCTCCTACAAAACAACGGTGGGGTTCCGCCTGCCGATGGAATGGGAGACGAGCGCCGGCGCAGATCTCGCGCTGGCCTCGAACAAGAACGGGACACCTCTGCCGGATTCCGGCCAGGCGATGCTCTGGGGCAAGCTGCAGAAGGTTAGCGTTACGCCGGCCAGCCGTGCGCAGCAGGATGTGACGCTGCAGGTCGACACGTTGCGCGGCAGCGGTGCGCTTATGCTTAGCCGCTCGCGCAGTTGGATACTCTCCGACTCGCTCGACATGCAGACGACGCGCACGGTAAGCCTCGGTTACAACGCGGTCGATGCGCGGCAGGCGACGGTGTCGGCTTCGCAGGCGGTCAAGCTGATCTATCCGTGGACCGGCACATCTATCTCTGCCGGCAGCAGCATCAGTGATACCAATGGCGATTTTTCCAGCACCGTTGGCGTCAACCAGAATATCCTGCCTAATCTCGGACTCAGCGCGTCCGTGTCCGATCCGCTTTCGACGGGGCGGACGGGAAATGTGAATTTGAATTATCAGCTTCACTGGTAAGCGAAACCAAAGCCCCGTCAGATGCGTTTCTTCCCACCAGCAAGGAGGACAGAACGATGGTCTTCAAGGAACAGACATTTCATGGCCATCAGCCAGAAGCTGAGGCCGAATATGCCAATCGCGCGACGTTGGAAGCTGCGGTTGCAAATGCGCTGGCTGTCGCCGGTGGTATAGATGCCGCCGATGTCGAGGTTACGGCCGAAGGCGACGAGATCGTTTTGAGCGGCAGTGTCGGTACAGTCGATGAAATCGAGCGGGCAACTGTCATCGCCAGAGCAGTTGAGGGCGTGCACACGGTTCGAAACCGCATTTTGCTTGCGGGTTCGATGAGCGACGTTCGGCATTAGCCATTAAACAAACATTCGACTTCCGCTATTCAGTATAACGGCATCGGCTCCTCGATGTTGGGGCTGCAGATCGGTCCTTATGAGGCAGACGGCGCATTTGTCTTTCGACGCTCAATCGCCACTGATGGTCTGGCGAAAACCGCGCCCATTCCATTGCTGTAATCCTCCGATGGAGCTGCGCATCCGGCTCCCCACTTCAAGCCATGGCTCAGCTGATCAGCCGAAGCGCTCGGTCAGGAAATCGGCGGGGGCTTTTTCACCGACAAGCCGATCGGTCTTCGGCGTCGTGACCGAGCCATGAGGCTGGTAGCTGATGGCTAGCAGCAGGCTGCCGGCGATTGCACAGCCAATTGCAAGGAGGGTCATTCGAATACGCATGACGGACACTCCTGTTTTTCCGTTAAAACGCGGGGGAAATTCCGAAGTTCCTCGTGTTTCAGAACAGCAAACCCTGGCTGGTCTCCAGCCAGGGTTTTCATGCCTTAGCGGCAGACCCGGGTCTTTTCGATCACGATATGGCCGTGCCTATGGAAGCGTTCCGTGCGGGTAAAACAATCATGCGAGACGCGGCGCGGCGGCAGGTGGCGGCGGTAGTAGGGACGCTCCATCATGCGGTCATATCCGTATCCGTCGTTGTCGGTTGTGATGGTTACACTGGCAGCCTGGGTAGGAAGAGCACCTGCGAGAATGGTAGCCGCAACACATGCGGAAGCGATGGCGATATTCTTCATGACTAGCCTCTCTTTCTAAGTTGGTCGGGAGATGAACTCGAACGAAGCGCAGTCAGTTCAATCACATAGCGTTACCAATTATGTCGATGGCAACCTTTGCCCGCCCGAAATCGTTCTCGTGTCGAAGAAGCCGGAGACATCGTCATGGGACAAATCGGAAGGGCCGTCACACTGGCCGTCGGACTTGCCGGCGGCACGCTTTTCTCGCAGGCGCCGGAATTCGCCCAGCAATATCGCCAGCGCATCGGTGGGGCAATCGATGAGCTCAAAATCATCGTCGACGACTTCACGAAACAGGCGGCCGACCATCATCTCGATCGTCAGCAAGCACTCGAGGTCTATGCCCGTTCTACCGACGACTTCCTACGCGATCGCGGCCTTTCGATGCGCGGTACGCTGGAGCGCTATGAGCGTCTCGTCACCCAGCAATCGGATCTAGGCAGCGCGACGCCGGTCGCCAAGCCCCTCATTCTCATGGGCAGCGCTGATGAAGGGATACTTGCCAATACATGGCGTGACTTCGTGCCCGGGGTCCCCGTAAGCTTCGCCGGCCTCGTCTGGGCAGCGATCGGCTTCTGTGGCGGGTGGATCGTCGCGGCGCTGTTTGGGAAGGGCGTAAAGCACGCGGCCCGATGGCAACCTGCTTATCGGTAAGAGGCTCTCGCGCGGAACTATCGCGCAGTTTCTTCCGAAGTCACCGGCGGCTTGTGAGGAGGAAGGAGATGGATTTTCTCGGCTTTAGCGTTCAACCAGTCAAAGCCTCGGAAATAGCCCTCATCTCCATTCGTTCGCTTCAAAATCTCTTTTCGGTATGGCTCCAAGATCTGATAGCACTTCTGAATGCTACTTGCGTAACTTGGAATGAACATCTGCCGGAGCGCGAAGCGTCTTTGAAGCAGCAATCCGGCGATATCGTAGCTGGCCGCAACATCTCTTGCCGCAGCCCAATCATCCCCATTCCATTCTTCAAATGACTTGTCGGCTAAATCGAGGATGACGCGCGTTCTAGCTGCTTGAATCCTTGGTTCCTGCAAGAGCTTAACGAGCTCCAGGTTGCCGGCTGTTTTCACTTGATTATAGGCGAAGCGAGCCGCCGCAATTGCCACGACAAAAAGGGCCACTTGTGAAAGAAAGTAGGCCGCTTCCAGGTAATCTCTTGATCCTTTGATAATCTCCAGCATGGCTTTTTATAGGCTCTCAGTTGATTTTGCGGCAAAGATCAACCGCGGCGAATCGGCTTGACTGACGCGGATTCTGTTCATCATCGCAGCTGCGCGCCAGAATTTTTCTCTGTGTCGCATGGATATCGCCGATATTGCAGGGAATCACCGGGAAATGCAGGCAACCTAACTGCAACGTTAATGCGATACTGGGGCAGATGATCTGGGCTAGGCGCTTGAAATTAATGGTGATCCCGGCGCGATTCGAACGCGCGACCCCCAGATTAGGAATCTGGTGCTCTATCCTGCTGAGCTACGGGACCACTTGGATGCCATGCATACAAAAGGCTTGGCGTTAAGCCAAGCCCTTTCAGTATATCCAATGTCGTTTCGCTTCAGGCGCCGAGGCGCTGTTCGGCGAGGCGCACCCAATAAGAAATACCGTGGGCGATTGCATCGTCGTTGAAGTCGTAGGCGGGGTTATGCAGACCGGCAGTGTCGCCATTGCCGATGAAGATGAAGGCGCCGGGGCGAGCGTTCAGCATGTAGGAGAAATCCTCGCCGCCCATCATCGGATCGACCTCAGGATTGACGTTGGCTTCGCCGGCTATGTCGCCGGCGATGGCGACGGCGTGCTCCGTTTCATCCGCATGGTTGAAGGTGACGGGGTAGTTGCGGTGGAAGTTGATATCGGCTTCCGCGCCATGGGCGAGGCAGATGCCATCGACCACTTGGCGCAGGCGTGCTTCGGCTTGGGCGCGCACCTTGTCATCCAGCGTGCGGATCGTGCCGGCGAAGGTTGCGTCATTGGGTATGACGTTATGGGCGAAGCCGGCATTGAACTTGGTGACGGAGACCACGACCGAGCGCAGCGGGTTGACGCTGCGCGAGGCGATCAGTTGCAGGTTTGTGACAATCTGTGCGCCGATGGCGATAGGATCGATCGTACGGTGCGGCTGGGCCGCATGGCCGCCGCGGCCCTTGATGGTGACGGTGAACTCGTCGGTCGCCGCCATGATAGGGCCTTTGCGGGTGGCGAACTGGCCGACGGGCAGACCCGGGAGATTGTGCATGCCGTAAACCTCTTCAATGCCGAAGCGCTCCATCATGCCGTCCTTGACCATCAGGTTGCCGCCGCCGCCGCCTTCTTCGGCGGGCTGAAAGATCACAGCGACATTGCCATTGAAGTTGCGGGTCTCTGCGAGATATTTCGCTGCACCCAGCAGCATGGCCGTATGGCCATCATGACCGCAGGCATGCATCTTGCCAGGTGTTTTCGATGCCCAGGGTTTGCCGGTGATTTCGGTGAGCGGCAGGGCATCCATATCGGCGCGCAGGCCCACCGTGCGGCTGCCGTCGCCTTTGCCCTTGATGAGACCGACAACGCCGGTGCGGCCGATGCCGGTGACGATTTCGTCGACGCCGAATTCTTTAAGCTTTTCAGCAACGAAGGCGGCCGTATTTTCGACTGCGAAAAGAAGTTCCGGCCGTGCATGGATATGGCGGCGCCACTCTGCGACTTCGTCCTGAAGTTCGGCGGCTCTATTCAGAATCGGCATTCTTGGCTTCCTGTGAGTGAAATGCGTGGGGCCTGTCTGAAAGCATCACGGGGCGTGATGCCTTGGAAATAACTTAGTCAATGACCTTTGCCATGTCATAGCCATATAGGGTAAATAGGGGAAGGTTTCGAGATAATTCCCTGAAGGACGAGCACTTGTCGACGCGCCACGATCGTTTGTTCGCCGCTTTGCGGCCCTTTTCTTTTATAGCGACAGCAACGGCGGTTCTTGTCTCGTCCGTTACACTTGCTCACGCCAATCCGCATATTCTCGTCGACGTGCAGACCGGCCGCGTGCTGGAGCATGAAGAAGCCTTCCGCAAGTGGTATCCGGCTTCGCTCACCAAACTGATGACTGTCTATACGGTTTTCGATGCGATCCGATCCGGCCAGATCAGTCTCGACACCCCCGTTGTCATGAGCAAGCGGGCCGCGTCTGCGCCGCCGGCAAAGATGGGTTTCAAGCCGGGCCAGAAATTCACGCTCGACAGCGCGTTGAAGATCCTGATGGTGAAGTCGGCCAATGACATCGCCGTTGCCGTTGCGGAAGCGGTCGGCGGCACCCAGGAAGCTTTCGTCGTGCGTATGAATTCCGAGGCGGCGAAGCTCGGCATGACGGATTCGCATTTTGTCAATCCGAACGGCCTGCCGGGCAACGGGCAATATACAACGGCCCGCGACCTTGCGATTCTGACGGTGGCGCTGCGCCGCGACTTCCCGCAATATGCCGGCTATTTCTCGCTGGAAGGTTTTACGACCGGCAAGCAGAACGTTCCGAACATCAACATGCTGATCGGCCGCTTTGCTGGCGCCGATGGCATGAAGACCGGCTTCATCTGCGCGTCTGGCTTCAATCAGATCGGTTCTGCGACACGTAACGGTCGTACGCTGGTGTCGGTCGTTCTCGGTACCGACAGCCTGGCGGCCCGCGCCGACGCCACCGCAAATCTGCTCCAGAAGGGCTTTACCACGCAATTTGCGGCGAACGATACGCTGGGCTCGCTGAAGCCTTACGGTCCCGGGCAGGACCAGGTGAATGACATCACGGCCGATATCTGCAGCGCAAAGGGCGCAAAAGTGCGTAGCGAAACGCGCGACGAGGTTGGCCGCATGAAGGTGCAGTCACCCTATATCCACGAGATGGATCATGAGCCGCAATTCGTGTTCGCGGGCCTCATTCCGGGCCAGGATGCGCAGCCGGTCGCCCAGAACGACAAGTCTGCCAAGGGCGATGCAGTCGAAGCACTCGCCAACGTACCGGTTCCGCTTCCGCGGCCGACATCCTTCTAAGGAAAAACCATGAGCACGTTTAGCGACAAGATTCCGGTCACCATCCTGACCGGCTTTCTCGGCGCCGGAAAGTCGACGCTGCTGAATCGCATCCTCAAAGATCCCGCCATGAAGGATGCAGCCGTCATCATCAATGAATTCGGCGATGTTGGTATCGACCATCTGCTGGTCGAAAGCTCAGGCGATTCCATCATCGAGCTCTCCGATGGCTGCCTCTGCTGCACCGTGCGCGGAGAACTGGTCGACACGCTGGCAAACCTCATGGATGCGGTGCAGACGGGCCGCGTGAAGCCGGTTAAGCGCGTGGTCATCGAAACCACCGGCCTTGCCGACCCGGCTCCTGTCATGCAGGCGATCATGGGCAATCCTGTCATCGCGCAGAATTTCGAGCTGGATGGTGTGGTCACTGTTGTCGATGCCGTGAATGGCCTGCAGACACTCGACAATCATGAGGAGGCGCGCAAGCAGGCGGCTGTTGCCGATCGGCTGATCGTTTCGAAACGGAACATAGCCGGCGATACGGATGCACTGATGGCACGTCTGCATGGCCTCAATCCGCGCGCCGCCATCATGGATGCCGACAGCGATGCGGCAGGCTCGGCGCGTATTTTCGTCAACGGGCTTTATGATCCCGGTACAAAAATCGCCGATGTCCGCCGTTGGCTGCATGATGAGGAAGAGCACAAGGGGCACCATCATCACCAGCATGGCCACGATCATGATCATGGGCATCACCACCATCACGGCCACGAACATCAGGACCCGCACGACGTCAACCGTCACGATGCTTCGATCCGCTCCTTCTCGATCATCGAAGAGAAGCCTATCGATCCCGTGGCGCTCGAAATGTTCATCGATCTCCTGCGTTCGGCGCATGGGGAAAAGCTCTTGCGCATGAAGGCGATCATCGCGACGTCCGACCGGCCGGAGCGACCGCTGGTGTTACATGGCGTTCAGAGCATCTTTCATCCGCCGGTTCGGCTTCCAGCCTGGCCGGATTCCGAGGACCGGCGCACGCGCATGGTGCTGATCACCAAGGATCTGCCTGAGGCTTTCGTGAAGGATCTTTTCGACGCGTTCGTGGGCAAGCCGCGGATCGATGCGCCGGATCGGGCAGCCCTCAGCGACAATCCGCTCGCCATTCCGGGCATGCGGATCTGACGATCATCCCTTGCGGATCAGGAAACGGTGGCCGCGCTCGGTCTTTTCGGTGCTGATAAGCTCGTGGCCGTCTTCATTGCAGAAATGCGGGATGTCGATGACGGCAAGCGGATCGCTGGTATCGACGAGGATCGTTGCGCCGCTCGGCATAGACCTCAGCTTCTTGCGCGTCTTGATGACGGGAAGTGGGCATTTCAGCCCGCGCAGATCATAGAGAACGGCGTCCAAGCCGATCAGTTCCTGGCCCAAAACTTCCAGAACGGCTTCTTGGTGGCGTCGGCGGTTTCCTGCGGCGCGGGTTCAGGCGCGGCATAGGCCAGCGGGTTTTGCATCGGCACCGGAATATTGGCTGGCAGCGCTGCGGCAACGGTCGCAGCCTGAGCCTGCGTCGTCGGCGTAGCGGCAGCTGCGGTCTTTGCAGTCACGCTCTTTGCGGCCTGATTGGCCAGCATGTCTTCGAGTTCGGCAACCTTGACCATGCGGCCGGCCTCAAGCGACGTGCCGGTTGGAGCATAGGCGAGTTCGCGGCCCTTGCGCAGCTTGGCGACGACAGCCTTACGTTCTGCTTCCGTCGGGTCGTACCAGGCAAGCCCGTCATATTTTTTCAGGGCCGCCTGGTATTCGGCATCATAGGTCTTGCCGTACGAAGCGAGAGCGGCTGTCAGCGCTGGCGGCGTCGACATGGCCGGGCACGCGCCGGCCGGATTGAAGCTGCCGCCGTTGATGGCCTGCTGGTTGAAGACGTATTTCTTCTCGCAGACGTTCACTTCCGGCGGGCGCTTGGTGACTTCGAAATTGTCGTAGCCGACCTTCAGCATCTTCCAGAAATCATAGTTTGGGTCGAGGCGGTGCTTGACCATGTTCTCGGCCGTCATGCGGAAGGGGAAGGCCTGAAGCTGGACGCTCTCCTGGCCGCCCTTGAAGGCGTCACGGGCAAAGGCGTAGATTTCCAGAACCTGCTGATCGGTCATGGAATAGCAGCCGGAGGATGAGCAGGCACCGTGGATCATCAGATCGCTGCCAGTGCGGCCGTTGACGGCGTCATAGCGGTTCGGAAAACCGGTATTGATTGCCAGATAATATTTGGAATTGGGATTCAGGTTGGCGCGGCTCAGGTTGTAGAAGCCTTCCGGCGCCTGCCGATCGCCGGTCTTGACCTTCGGACCGAGCTTGCCGGACCAGGCGCAGATCTTGTAGCCGGCGATCTTCTCAAACCGGTTGTCCGTCTTCGCCTTCCAGACTTCCAGCGCACCTTCTTCCTTGAAGATGCGGATCATGATCGGCGAGTTGCGGTCCATGCCCTTGGCCGACATGTCGGCAAGGATATGGGCGGGAAGCGGCTGTTCCACCTTGTTCTTGACGGTCGAAAGGTCGATGCCTTGAGCCGATTCCAATGCGTCATTGCAGCCGGTCAGAGCCAGCGCCATGAGTGAAACATAGGCAAAATGACGTATGCGCATTCAATCAGCCCATCAAAAATGCGACCCAACCCGCTTATGGAAACCGGCGTAGCGCGGAATCATAGGCGGCTTATACTTGATAAATCCTTACCAGCCTATGACTTGCGCGGACGTGTCCTGCAAGCGCAATGTTACAGATAACATTATTGTGGCCAAGATTTGGCCCCAATCGGCTGCGCCGGTTTGTGGAACTTACAGATTGCGGCCCATGGCGAGGAATTTCTGGCGGCGGTCGTTGCGCAACTGTTCGCCGGAGCGGGAAGCCATTTCGGCCAGCGCATTGGCGATGACGTCGCCCGTCGCGGCGATGACGCTGTCGGGATCACGGTGTGCGCCGCCGAGCGGTTCGGGGATGATGCCGTCGATGACGCCGAGCCCCTTCAGGTCTTCGGCAGTGATCTTCATGTTGGTCGCCGCTTCCTTGGCGCGGGTGGAATCGCGCCAGAGAATCGAGGCGGCACCTTCCGGCGAGATGACGCTGTAGATCGAATGTTCGAGCATGTAGACGCGGTTGCCGGTGGCGATCGCGATCGCGCCGCCCGAGCCGCCTTCGCCAATGACGATCGAGATCAGCGGCACCTTGACGGCGAGGCACATTTCGGTCGAACGGGCGATGGCCTCGGCCTGACCGCGTTCTTCGGCGCCGACACCCGGATAGGCGCCTGCGGTATCGACGAGCGTGATGACCGGAAGCTGGAAACGATCGGCCATTTCGAGGATGCGGATCGCCTTGCGGTAGCCTTCGGGACGGGCGCTGCCGAAATTGTGCTTCAGGCGGCTCTTGGTGTCGTTGCCCTTTTCCTGGCCGATGACGGCGACCGGCTGGCCGCGGAAGCGGGCAAGACCAGCCTGGATGGCGGCATCCTCGGAAAACTTGCGGTCGCCGGCAAGCGGCGTGAATTCCTGGAAGAGCGTCTTGGCATAATCGACGAAATGCGGACGCTGCGGGTGGCGCGCGACCTGCGTCTTCTGCCAGGCGTTGAGCTTCGAATAGATCTCGACGATTGCCTCGCGGACGCGGACTTCGAGCCTGCCGACTTCGTCGGAGGTGTCGATGCTTTCGTCTTCCGTCGCCAGCTTCTTAAGCTCGATGATCTTACCTTCGAGGTCGGAGATCGGCTTTTCGAAGTCGAGATAGTTGTGCATGAGGTGCGTTTCCGTTCCTTGTGCGCGGGGCAGTTTCCTGGTTCCGTCCCTTGTCGCCGGTCCTATTCGTGCTTTTTCGCCTGTTTTGCAAGGGGGTGGTGCGTATGGACGAGTTGCAGGAGCCGTTCTTCCAGAACATGCGTATAGATTTGTGTCGTCGAAATGTCCTGATGGCCGAGAAGTTCCTGAACCACGCGCAGGTCCGCGCCATTAGCCAGAAGGTGGCTCGCGAAGGCGTGTCGCATGACATGCGGAGAAATCATGGAAGGCGTCAGGCCTGCGCGGATCGCCAAAGTCTTGAGATCTCGGGCGAAGACCTGTCGCGGGAGGTAGCCTTCCTTCGAGGCAGCGGGGAATAGCCAGGGGCTGTCCTGGGGCTGTTTTGATGCGGCGTTTTCGGCCGCCAGCATACGGCCGTAGGCTTTCAGCGCGGCAATTGCCGATTGGGAAAGCGGTACCAGCCGCTCCTTGTTGCCCTTGCCGCGGATCATCAGGAAACGGCCTTCCTGATCGAGAACGCGGGCGGGAAGCGAGACGAGCTCGCTGACACGCATACCCGTGGCATAGAGCAGTTCCAGCAGTGCCAGCATGCGCATGCGGTAAAGCTGGCCGGCGGCAGGGTCAGCGGCCTCGGTTTCTGCCTGAGTAAGCAGCTTGGTCACTTCATTGACGCCCATCGTCTTCGGCAGGGAGCGGCCCTTCTTCGGTGCGTCGAGAATGCTGGTCGGATCGTCGGTGCGTAGGCCCTCGGCATAGAGGAACTTGTAGAACTGGCGCATGGCGGCAAGGCGGCGGGCCTGCGAGGAAGGCTTGAAACCCTGCGCGGACAGCGAGCCAAGATAAGCGCCGAGATCGCCGGATGCCGCCTCTGTCAGGCGGATGCTGCGGCCGTGCAGGAAGGAGCGCAGGTCGTCCAGATCGCGTTCGTAGGATTGCAGCGTATTGACTGCAGCACCCCGCTCGGCACTCATCATTTCCAGGAATGACTCCACATGGACGCGGCCGAGGTCCTTCATCGCGTCACTTCTTCGTGGTGTTGATGGTGCCTGTCGAGGGCGGGTTTACCCGCTCGGAAGGGATGCGGATCGTCACATCCCGCTCCTGCGGCTCGACGAAGGTGACGAGCGCCCACATCGCTCCATAGATCAATCCGGCAATGACCGCCAGGACGGACAGGAAACGGATCAGGCTCGGCATCCGGCTACTCCTTAGAACTGCTTCTGTTATAAGAAGCATGTTTGCAAGTGCAAGAAGGCGCAGTGAGACCATGATTCCCTTGCCCGCGACTTGACGCTACACCCGCATTTGTCGATACCGTTTGCAAACAAAGTGTGAATGGACCGATGAGTGAACCCCCAGTTTCCGTTGCAGACAGCCTGAGAGATAGAGCTCGCGCCGCGCTCGGTTCACGCAATCTCATCCTCGTCGGCCTCATGGGAGCCGGAAAATCCTCGGTCGGTCGCCTCGTTGCGCACCAGCTCGGCATTCCCTTCATCGACAGCGATATAGAAATCGAGCGCGTCTCGCGCATGACGATCACCGAGCTTTTCGCCGCTTATGGGGAAGAAGAGTTTCGGGCGCTCGAAGCTCGGGTGATGAAGCGTCTGCTGAAGGGCGGCCCGCGTGTCGTCTCTACCGGTGGCGGCGCCTTCATCAATGCCCGCACGCGCAAGCATATCAAGAAGGGCGGCCTTTCGGTCTGGCTGAAGGCAGATCTCGACGTGCTCTGGGATCGGGTCAATAAGCGCGATACACGTCCGCTGCTGAAGACCGAAAACCCGAAGCAGACGCTCGAAAATCTGATGAATGCCCGCTACCCCGTTTATGCGGAGGCCGATCTCACGGTGCTTTCGCGCGATGTGCGTAAGGAAGTCATGGCCGATGAAGTGCTGAGAGCCGTGGTCGAGGCTCAGAAAGAAAGTGCAGTATCATGAACACGATCACGTCAGCTTCCGCCGTCCGCAAGGTGCATGTGCCGCTTGGCGAGCGAGCCTATGATATTATGATCGGGCCGGGGCTGATCGCACGTGCCGGCAGTGAGATCGCCTCGCGGATCAAGGGCCGCAAGGCCGCGATCGTCACCGACGAGCATGTGGCACCGCTTTATCTCGATGCCTTGAAGGCAAGTCTGGATGCTGCAGGCATCGCCTCGGCGTCAGTCGTCTTGCCGGCCGGCGAGAAGACCAAGAGTTTCGAGCATTTGATCAATGTCTGTGATAAGGTTCTGGAAGCCCGCGTTGAACGCAACGACTACGTCATCGCGCTCGGTGGCGGCGTCATGGGCGACCTCTCGGGTTTTGCCGCCGGCATCGTCAGGCGTGGTGTGCGTTTCGTACAGGTGCCGACCTCGCTGCTCTCCCAGGTTGATTCCTCCGTCGGCGGCAAGACCGGCATCAATAGCCGCCACGGCAAGAATCTCATCGGTGTGTTCCATCAGCCGGATCTGGTTCTTGCCGATACCGATGTCCTGAATTCCCTGAGCGAACGCGAATTCCGCGCCGGTTATGCCGAAGTCGCCAAGTATGGCCTGATCGACAAGCCGGATTTCTTCGCCTGGCTGGAGAACAACTGGCAGGCGGTCTTTGCCGGTGGCTCGGCTCGTATCGAAGCGATTGCGGTGAGTTGCCAAGCCAAGGCAGATGTCGTGGTTGCCGACGAGCGGGAAAACGGCCAGCGGGCGCTGCTCAATCTCGGCCACACCTTCGGCCATGCGCTGGAGGCCGCGACCGCCTATGACAGCAGCCGGCTGGTCCATGGTGAAGGCGTTTCGATCGGCATGGTGCTGGCGCATGAATTTTCGGCGCGTATGAACCTTGCAAGCCCCGACGACGCCCGCCGTGTCGAGGCGCACCTGAAGGCCGTCGGCCTGCCGACACGCATGTCGGAGATCCCAGGGATCCTCCCGCCGGCCGAAGTGCTGATGGATGCGATCGCGCAGGACAAGAAGGTCAAGGGCGGCAAGCTCACCTTCATTCTCACCCGTGGCATCGGCCAGTCTTTCGTCGCCGATGACGTGCCGGCTTCCGAAGTGATCAGCTTTCTCAAGGAAAAACATCCCTGATGTCAGTCGAGGGCACCCTGGCGTTTTTATCGGTCTACTGGCCGGAGATCATTTCGATCGCGGCCCTGGTATTGATGTCTGCCTTCTTTTCGGGATCCGAAACCGCGCTGACCGCTGTTTCGAGAAGCCGGATCCATACGCTGGAAGCCAATGGCGATGAGCGTGCCGGTCTCGTCAGAACCCTCATCGAGCGTCGTGACAGGCTGATCGGTGCGCTGCTGATCGGCAACAATCTCGCCAACATCCTGTCGTCGTCGCTGGCTACAAGCGTGTTTCTGGGAATCTTCGGCAATTCCGGTGTGGCGCTGGCAACTCTTGCCATGACCATTATCCTGGTCATCTTCGCGGAAGTCCTGCCGAAAAGTTGGGCGATCTCGACGCCGGAGCGTTTTGCCCTCACCGTTGCGATACCGACGCGGATATTCGTCGCCGTGGTCGGTCCGATTTCTTCCTTCGTCAATGGTATCGTTCGCCGGATCCTCGGCCTTTTCGGAATCAATCTGTCGCGCGAAGTTTCGATGCTGTCGGCACACGAAGAGTTGCGAGGCGCTGTCGACCTGTTGCATCGCGAAGGCTCGGTGGTGAAGGCGGACCGCGACCGCCTCGGCGGTGTGCTCGATCTGGGTGAGCTCGAGCTTTCCGATATCATGGTCCACCGGACGGCGATGCGCGCGATCAATGCCGACGATCCGCCGGAGTCAGTGGTTCGGGCGATCCTCGAAAGTCCCTATACGCGTATGCCGCTGTGGCGCGGTACGATCGACAACATCATCGGTGTCGTGCACGCCAAGGATCTGCTCAGGGCGCTCGCCGAGCCGAACATGGAGCCACAGCAGCTCGATATCGTGAAGATCGCCCAGAAGCCCTGGTTCGTGCCCGACAGCACCAAACTCGAAGATCAGCTCAATGCCTTTCTGCGCCGCAAACAGCATTTCGCCGTTGTCGTAGACGAATATGGTGAGGTGCAGGGCATCGTTACGCTCGAGGATATTCTCGAAGAGATCGTCGGCGACATCTCGGACGAGCATGATATCGACATGCAGGGCGTACGACAGGAGGCCGACGGTTCCATCGTCGTCGATGGCGGCGTGCCGATCCGCGATCTCAATCGTGCGCTCGACTGGAACCTGCCGGATGAAGAAGCGACGACGATCGCCGGTCTCGTCATCCATGAATCGATGACCATTCCCGAAGAGCGGCAGGCCTTCACCTTCTACGGCAAGCGCTTCGTCGTCATGAAGCGGGAGAAAAACCGCATCACCAAGCTGCGCATCCGTCCCGCTGAGGAAGACGAGACTAAACCCGCCTGAACAAGATTTCCGTTACCGGCACCATTTCCGTGCGCCGGCTCATCCTAGAGGAACTGACATGTTCGACATTCTCTGGCGATCCGTCGCCATCGGCATCGGGGCGACAGTCCTCATGGATATCTGGGCGATCCTGCTCGCAAAGCTCGGCGTGACGCCGTCGCCAAACTGGGCGCCGGCCGGACGCTGGTTCTGGCACCTCGGCAAGGGCAAGGTCTTTCATGATAATATCGCTGATGCCGCGCCCTACGCCAGCGAGCTGGCGCTCGGCTGGATCGGCCACTATGCGGTCGGAATCCTCTACGGCATCCTGCTGGCGATCTTCGTCGGCCCGGCCTGGTTTGCTGCGCCGACTTTCCTGCCGGCCTGGATCCTAGGCATCGTCACCGTCGGCGCGGGTTGGTTTCTGATGCAACCGGGCCTCGGCCTCGGCTGGGCGGCATCGAAGACGCCGAATCCCACGAAGGCCCGTGTGCTCAATCTGCTCGCCCATACCGTCTTCGGCTTCGGGCTTTACGCAACGGCGCTCATTATCCGCTAGAGCAATTCCAGCAAAAGCGCGCGGCGATTTGCGCCCGGAATTGCATCAAAAGCAAGCGCTACCAGCGCGTCGGTTCGTCCGGCGCTGACGGCTCGACGGCCAGTGCGTGAAGCCCGGCGTCCAACTCGGGCTTCAAGAGGTCGGTGATCGCCTTATGCCGTTGCAGCCGCGACATGCCGACGAATTTTGCAGAGACGATACGAACGCGCATATGCGTCTCGCCGGTGCCCGTGATGTCCGGCTGGTGACCGGCGTGCAGATGGCTCTCGTTGATCACGGAGAGGCGTTCGGGCGCAAATGCCTCTTTGAGCTTCTCTTCGATGCTGCTCTGGAGTGTCATCACCGGGTCTTTTGAATTCACGAAAAAGGTTTCCACCAAGCCAGCAACATTCCCGTTTGTCAATTCTTGTTGTCGTCAGTCAGCAGCCCCATAATTAGCGCCGCCATGAGACTTGATTCCAAATATTTCGATCGCATCCGAACGCGCCGCAGGCGAGAGCAGGAGCCCGAACAGGCGCCTCCAAGCTGTCAGTGGGACGGCTGCGACAAAAAAGGCACGCATCGCGCTCCTGTCGGACGTAATGCGGAAGGCCAGTTCTTCTTGTTCTGTTTCGAGCACGTCAAGGACTACAACAAGGGATATAATTATTTCTCCGGCCTCTCGGACGGCGAAATTGCACGCTACCAGAAGGAGGCGATCACCGGTCATCGCCCCACCTGGACGGTCGGCGTCAACAAGGATGCCAAAAATAGCCCGCTGCATGCCGAGGTCCGCTCCGGCGCCTATTCGCGCGTGCGTGATCCGTTCGGTTTCGTGAAGGAAGGTGGCGGCAAGGGCAGCGGCCCGCGCTTTCCGCAGGCCCGCAAGCTGAAATCGCTGGAGGCCAAGGCTTTCGATACGATGGGACTTGCAGCGAACGCCACTTCGGCGGAGATCAAGAGCAAGTACAAGGAACTGGTCAAGAAGCATCACCCCGATGCGAATGGCGGCGATCGCGGCTCGGAAGAGCGTTTCCGCGCCGTCATCCAGGCCTATCAATTATTGAAGCAGAACGGTTTTTGTTAATTCCCGTCCTTGCTCTTAAGCTTCAATCGGGTATGGTCCACATCGGCTGAGGCCGCAGGCAACCGCGGCATATATATTTGTGCGTTTTCCCGACATCGCCTCTGCCGACCTTCCGGACGCTGCGTTTCTTGTCCGGGACTCTTTCAAGAATGCTCGCCAGCGGTCATTATCCCGCCGAGGTTTCGTTTCAGTCCCGGAGAAGTATCGCCGACGTTCCGACCCTTGGAGAACGCGGAAACGATACTGCGGCGCCATGGTCGCGCAATGGCTGAGATAGTGTGGTCGGGTGGCCGTCACCCGCCTTGGAGACATGATGAGCAAGATTGACCTTGATATTTCCGAACTGCCCGACACCACCGTTTCGGTCCGGGAGGTCTTCGGCATCGATTCCGACATTCGTGTGCCCGCTTACAGCAAGGGCGACGCCTATGTTCCGGATCTCGATCCCGACTATCTCTTCGACCGCGAGACGACGCTCGCGATCCTCGCCGGCTTTGCCCATAATCGACGTGTGATGATCTCCGGCTACCACGGCACGGGTAAGTCTTCGCATATCGAGCAGGTTGCCGCGCGCCTCAACTGGCCTTGCGTGCGTATCAACCTCGACAGCCATGTCAGCCGTATCGATCTCGTCGGCAAGGATGCGATCGTCGTCAAGGACGGGCTGCAGGTCACCGAATTCAAGGACGGCATCCTGCCCTGGGCCTATCAGCACAATGTCGCGCTTGTCTTCGACGAATATGATGCCGGCCGCCCGGACGTGATGTTCGTCATCCAGCGCGTTCTGGAATCCTCCGGCCGGCTAACGCTGCTCGACCAGAGCCGTGTCATCCGTCCTCACCCGGCCTTCCGCCTGTTTGCAACCGCCAACACCATCGGTCTTGGAGATACGACAGGCCTCTATCACGGCACGCAGCAGATCAACCAGGCACAGATGGACCGCTGGTCGATCGTCTCGACGCTGAACTATCTGCCGCACGACCACGAAGTGAATATCGTCGCTGCCAAGGTGAAGAGCTTCGGCAAGGACAAGGAAGGCCGCGATACAGTTTCCAAGATGGTCCGCGTTGCCGATCTGACGCGCGCTTCGTTCATGAATGGCGATCTTTCGACCGTCATGAGCCCGCGTACCGTCATCACCTGGGCCGAGAATGCCGAGATTTTCGGCGATATCGCCTTCGCCTTCCGCGTCACCTTCCTCAACAAGTGCGATGAGCTGGAGCGTCCTCTGGTGGCCGAGCACTATCAGCGCGCCTTCGGCGTGGAACTCAAGGAAAGCGCTGCCAACATCGTTCTGGGGGCTTAAGGCCAGTCGATCATGGCATCTCGTGGTGACAATTCGAAAGCAAAGCCCGGTGCGCCCGTCGATGTCGAGCCGTTGCGGCGGGCGATAACCGGCTGCGTGCGCGCAATCGCGGGCGATGACCAAGTCGAGGTAGCTTTCGCCAATGAGCGTCCCGGCATGACGGGCGAGCGCATTCGTCTGCCGGAGCTTTCCAAGCGCCCGACGGCGCATGAGCTGGCGGTGACGCGCGGTCTTGGCGATTCCATGGCACTGCGTATCGCCTGCCACGACGAGAAGGTCCATTCCAGTATGGCGCCGCAAGGCTCGGATGCCCGGGCGATCTTCGACGCCGTCGAGCAGGCGCGGGTGGAATCGATCGGTTCGCTGCGCATGGAAGGCATGGCTGCCAACCTGCGTTCCATGACCGAGGAGAAATACGCCAAGGCGAATTTTACCGTTATCGAACGGCAGGAAGATGCGCCGATCGGCGAAGCCGTTGCGATGATGGTGCGCGAGAAGCTCACCGGTCAGAAGCCGCCGGCGTCGGCCGGAAAAGTTCTCGACCTGTGGCGTTCCTTCATCGAAGACAAGGCCGGCAGCGAGCTCGATAATCTCTCCGGTGTCATCAACGACCAGCAGGCTTTCTCGAAGGTCATCCGCAATATGCTGTCGGCCATGGAAATGGCCGAGGAATATGGAGACGACGACAGCAATCCGGATGACGACGACCAGTCCAGCGATGATGATCAGCCGACAGGCGACGAGCAGAACGAGGACGAGATCGACGAGGATGCCGGCAGCGATGCCGCACCGGTCGAAGACAGCGAAGTCGCTGACGAGCAGATGGAGGACGGCGAAACCGAAGGCGCCGAGATCTCCGACGACGACATGATGGAAGAAGGCGAGGACGATTCCGAGACGCCTGGCGAAACCCGCCGTCCGAACACGCCGTTTGCCGATTTCAACGAGAAGGTCGATTACCACGTCTATACGGAGGAATTCGACGAAATCATCACGGCCGAAGAGCTGTGCGATGCCGCCGAACTGGAGCGCCTGCGTGCCTTCCTCGACAAGCAGCTGGCGCACCTGCAGGGCGCTGTCGGTCGTCTTGCCAACCGTCTGCAGCGCAAGCTGATGGCACAGCAGAACCGTTCCTGGGATTTCGATCTCGAGGAAGGTTATCTCGATACGGCCCGCCTGCAGCGCATTATCATCGATCCGACGCAGCCTCTCTCCTTCAAGATGGAGCGCGACACGCAGTTCCGCGATACGGTCGTGACATTGCTGATCGACAATTCCGGCTCCATGCGGGGCCGGCCGATCACTGTTGCCGCGACCTGCGCCGATATTCTGGCGCGCACGCTGGAGCGCTGCGGCGTCAAGGTGGAAATCCTCGGCTTCACGACGAAGGCCTGGAAGGGCGGTCAGGCACGCGAGAACTGGCTTGCGAATGGCAAGCCACAGACACCCGGCCGTCTCAACGACCTGCGCCACATCGTCTACAAGTCGGCCGATGCTCCATGGCGGCGCGCGCGCACCAATCTCGGCCTGATGATGCGCGAAGGCCTGCTGAAAGAAAACATCGATGGCGAGGCGCTGATCTGGGCGCATAATCGCCTGCTGGCGCGCCGTGAGCAGCGTCGTATCCTGATGATGATTTCGGATGGTGCGCCGGTCGATGATTCCACGCTGTCGGTCAATCCGGGCAATTATCTGGAGCGGCATTTGCGTGCCGTGATCGAGCAGATCGAGACGCGTTCTCCGGTCGAGCTTCTGGCAATCGGAATTGGCCATGACGTGACGCGTTACTATCGCCGCGCCGTGACGATCGTCGATGCGGATGAGCTCGCCGGCGCCATGACCGAGCAGCTTGCCGAATTGTTTGAGGATCATGCCGCACAGCCGCGCGGTGGCCGTCTGCGCCGCGCTGGCTGATACCGTCCTGGAGAAGCTCCATATGGCGTTTGAAAACCTGTCTCGCGCCGCTCTGGTCGCTCTCGGCCTTGCGACAGGGTTCTCAAGCGCTCATGCGGGCGAGCCTGCGAAGATCATCAGCCGCAAGATTTCGGATTTCCATATCGGTCGGGACGAAACCCGTTTCGGCCCGCTGGAGTTTATCGGTGGGCTGGAGATGGTATCGAGCAATTCGCTCTTTGGCTCGCTTTCCTCCATCCGCATGCGCCCTGACGGCAAGAATTTCGTCGGCGTTCTCGATACCGGGCACTGGCTGACGGGCAGCATCGAGCGCGATGCCAAGGGCAGGCTGTCCAGTCTTTCCGGTGTCGAAATTACCCCGATGCGGGATCGGGTTGGCCGGACCTATGAGGGTAAGGGGCATATGGATGCCGAAGGCCTCGCGCTGGATGGCGACCGGATTCTTGTCTCTTTCGAACAGTATCATCGCGTCGACGTCTATCCGGATCCCGGTTTTCTCGACTCGCGATCCCTGTCGACGGTCGGGATCCTGATTCCACGTGACGAGATGCGGTCAAACCGTGGAATTGAAACCGTTGTTGTGGCCCCCGCCTCGAGCCCGTTGAAAGGCGCGCCCGTAATCGTGGCGGAGCGCAGCCTCGACGAGGACGGCAACCGGCTTGCGGCTATACTGGATGGGCCGCTGAAGGGGCAGTTCACGGTCGAGAAGGATGGCAGCTTCGATGTGACTGACGGTGCCTTCCTGCCGGATGGCGACCTGCTGCTGCTAGAGCGACGCTTCAATATGGCCGAAGGCATCGGCTTGCGCATCCGCCGTATCAAAGAGGCGGATATCAAACCTGGCGCCGTTGTGAATGGGGAACTGCTCGTCGAGGGTAATTTCAATTACAATATCGACAATATGGAAGGGTTCGATGCCTTCCAGGCGGCCGATGGCACGACGCATGTCATCCTGGTGTCTGACGACAATCACTCCATCCTGCAGCGCAATCTGATGCTGGAGTTCCGGCTGCTCGATTGAGCGGCCGTCGAACGGGTGTCATAACTCTGCGCTATGCGGACCGTCCCTTTCGACATAAGCCTTTGAGAGCGTCTCATGCACATCCACATCACGGGAGCGTCGGGCTCCGGCACGACCACGCTTGGCCTGGCCCTGGCCGAGTTGCTCGGCATCCGTCATCTCGATACCGATCATTTCTTCTGGATGCCGACTGATCCGCCCTTCACGACGCAGCGCGAGGTTGGGGCGCGTATCGCGATGCTCAGGCAGGAAGCGTTGCCCCATGCCGGTTGGGTGCTTTCTGGCTCGGCAATGAAATGGGGCTCGGAATTCGAGCCGCTTTACGATCTGGTGGTCTTTCTGAGGATCGATCCCGTCGCGCGTATGGAGCGCATCCGCAGGCGCGAGGAAGAGCGATACGGCCACAGGATCAGGCCTGGTGGCGACATGGCGGTGAAAAGCCGCGAATTCATGGAATGGGCAGAGAGTTACGATACGGCGGGACCGGAACGCCGAAGTCTCGTTGGACATGAGGAGTGGCTGAAGACGCTGACGAAGCCAATCCTGCGGCTCGATTCATCACGGCCTGTAGGAGAACTCGTTGCGGAGGTGCTGAGCCATCCGGCGGTCATTGCAAGGCGCCCGCAGGTGTCGTGAGATCTCCGGCCGGTGCGCAACGGCTTGTGCGGACTGGCTGCAGCAAGTCTACAGCCAGTCCGTCCAGCATTCATGGTCAGAGCGTTTTCCTGGGTCGCTCAGCCAGAAATGATCCCATCCAAAGTGAGGAGCAAGGTGGGGAATTCAGAGATTCCGATCCGAGGTGGATTGTAAGATGGTCTTTACCGCGCAGCGGCCGACTGCATGGGGCGCAGCACGTTCATGAGCGCGCCATAGGGCAGCAGCATCACCAGGCCGACAAGCATCTTTACCGCGAAATCGCCGAGTGCCCAGGAGATCCAGCGCGGAGCTTCCGTCGAGAGGACACCGAAGATCGGCGCGTTTTCCAGTGCGAAGGGTTCGTTCGGGCCGAGGAAGACGAAGAAGGCGGCGAAAGAGAGCGAGAAGAACATCACCGTATCCAGCGCCGAGCCGATCAGCGAGCCTACGAGCGGCGCGCGCCACCAGGCCTGACGGCGCAGGCGGTTGAAGACAGCGATATCGAGAAGCTGGCCGGCGAGATAGGCGGAGCCGGAGGCGATCGCGATACGCGGAACCGAGGTAAAGAAGGAAAGGGCGACACCAACGACGAAGCCGGCGAAAACCACCTTACGCGCAGCCTGCGGGCCGAACTGGCGGTTCGTCAGGTCGGTGATCAGGAAGGCAATCGGATAGGAAAAGGCGCCCCAGGTGAGAATGTCGGCGAGATTGATGCCGGCAACTGTCGCGTTCAGCGGAAACTGGACGAGGAAGTTGGAGGCGACGACGACGAGCGTCATCAGGGCGACATAGGCAAGCGTATAGCGGGTCTTCAGCATTTTTTTATCCTGGGTGATGCCACCAGTTCGAGCAAAATTTCAGACTGGAATGAGGGCCAGCCTGGCAAAGCAAAAGGCTTGACCGGATGTTATCCGTGCAAGCCTTTCAAAGCTGCAGAAGAACGTAGGCCGAAGCTTAAGCAGCAGCGGCTTCAGCGGTCTTCTTGACGATCTGACGACGCAGCAGACGGGCGCGCATCGAAAGTTCGCCTTCGTTTGCCTTCAGCAGGAAGGCATCGAGGCCGCCACGATGCTCGACGGAACGAAGAGCAGCAGCCGAAACGCGAAGACGGTAACGCTGGCCGAGCGCGTCGGAGATCAGCGTAACCTGGCACAGGTTCGGGAGGAACCGGCGCTTGGTCTTGTTGTTGGCATGGCTGACATTGTTACCAGTCAGGACTGCCTTGCCGGTCAATTCGCACATGCGGGACATGGAACACCTATTCTTGTTTTTCTCGGGCCATTGAATGACAATCCGGCAACAACCGGCTGCGCAATCCATCAGGCCATGATTGGAAAGTTGCGGTTCTATAGTCAGACCGGTCGCGCGCGTCAAGCCAAACCTTGGCCTTTCCCGCAATTCTGTCAAAAAGCTGCTGTTTTCTTCGCAATGCTGCAGGAGTATAGACCGCAGTGCAAGGGCGCAATCGGCCCGGCAAGACAAGGCTCTCACCATGGCTCATCTGGGCAGACGGATTTTAGTTTCGGCATTCGCGGCACTTCTGGCCCTGCCGGCCGGTGCGAGTGAAGTACAGCACCGTACCGAATATAAGGTGGCCCTTGCCGGCCTGACGATTGCGCGGGCAGCCTTCGTGACAAAGATCGAAGACGATCGTAGCTACAATATTGACGGAGATATCAAGTCGGCCGGTCTTGCCGATCTGGTGACCGATATCCTGGCCAAGACCAGTGTCACAGGCGTGGTGCGCAACGACCGGCTGCAAGCTGCGAAATACGTTCTCTATTACAAGACCGGCAAGAAGGTGCGGACTTACGAGGTGAGCTACCGCAACGGCAACATCGTGTCGGCTACCACGACGCCTGAGCCGCGCCGGCCGAAGGAGTGGATTCCGGTAACAGAGGGCGATATGCGCTCCGTGCTTGACCCGATCTCGGGCCTCATCTTTACCGGTGATACGAATGTCTGCTCACAGAAGCTCCCGATCTTCGACGGCGAGACGCGCATGGACTTGGTTCTTTCGCCGAAGGGCGATGAGGATTTTTCGACCGATGGATTCAAGGGCAAGGCGATCGTCTGCGGCGTGCGCTTCATTCCGCGCTCCGGTTACAAGAAGGGTCGCAAGGATCTCGTCTACCTCAGCAAGAGCAATCGCATGGAAATTTGGTTTGCCAAGGCGGAGGCGGCAAATGTATATGCTCCGGTCTACGTCCGCATTCCCACGGAATACGGTACGGTGACGATCACGGCTGTGAAATACGGCCGCGTGAACAGCTGACGGAGCTTGCGCAGTCTCCGCGAGGGGGGACGGCGTGAAACTTCGGGCAACGTTGATCGGCTTTACGGCCATTGTGATGTGGTCGTTCCTGGCGCTCTTTACGGCTGCGTCAGGCAAGATGCCGCCATTCCAGCTTTCGGCCATCTGCTTTGCCATTGGCAGTCTTCCCGGCATTCTCGTGCTTATCCTCAACCCATCGCGCATCGCCCTCCTGAGGCAGCCGGCAAAAGTCTGGATCACCGGTATTGCCGGCCTGTTCGGCTACCATTTCCTCTATTTCACGGCGCTGAGAAACGCACCGGCCGTCGAGGCGGGCTTGATTGCCTATCTGTGGCCGCTGCTGATCGTGGTCGGTTCGGCACTGCTGCCCGGCGAGAGACTGCGCTGGTATCATATCATCGGTGCACTGGCGGGTCTTTGCGGCACCTCCCTGATTGTCGGGCGCAACGGAATCGACTTCGACGGCGCTTATGCCGTCGGTTATGGGGCGGCCTTCCTCTGTGCCTTCACCTGGTCCGGCTATTCACTGCTGACGCGGCGTTTCGATGCCGTCTCGACCGATGTGGTCACTGGCTTTTGCCTTGCGACCTCAGTGCTTTCGCTGATCTGCCATCTGGGACTGGAGACGACTGTCTGGCCGGAGACCGGCTTCGAATGGCTTGCCGTGGTCAGCCTCGGTCTCTTTCCGGTCGGCGCGGCCTTCTATGCGTGGGACCATGGGGTCAAGAACGGCGACATCCAGATCCTGGGTGCCGCAAGTTACGCCGCGCCGCTACTGTCGACACTAATCCTGACCGTTTTCGGCATTGCCGAGCCGAGCTGGCGTATCGCGCTTGCCTGCCTCCTGATCACTGGAGGTGCAGTGCTGGCAGCGCAGGAGATGTTCCGCCGCAAGCCGCAGATGCAGACGGTCGAGGCTGAGCGGGCTTAGCTAATACCGGGCTTCCAGCCCGGTGGCGCCATCTCGAATTTGGAAAATTCAAAGCCAGGGGCCACCGTACAACCGACCAGCGTATAGTCGCCCAGCGTCTCAGCCGATTGCCACCAGTTGGCGGGGATGATCGCCTGCGGCCGCTCGCCGCCCGCAATATCCATCCCGAGTTTCAGCGTCTCGCTGCTGCCACCATCTTCGGAGCGATGGAGAGCCAGCGGCGCGCCGGCATAGTAGTGCCAGACCTCTGCCGCGTCGTGTACACGATGCCAATGCGAGCGCTGGCCCTTGGCCAACAGATAATAGATCGCCGTCGAATGGCCGCGCTCCCCGCCATTCGTGTCGCGGAAGGTCTGGACATACCAGCCGCCTTCGGGGTGCGGCTGCATGCTGAGTTCGCGAATGATCTCCTCGGAAGTGAGTTCTTTTCCGGCCATGCCTAAAAATTGTCCTTGCGCTTACGGATCTCAGCGAAGACCTCTTCGTTCGTCTTGCCTTCCATCAGCAGGTTGCGGCGGATAGCGGGATCGGCCGCGCGCAGAAAGGGATTGGTTTCTTTTTCGAGCGCCAGCGTTGTCGGAATGGTGAACTTGCCTTCGGCGCGTAGTGCCTCGATTTCCGCAGCGCGGCTTTTCAGACGCTCATTGTCCGGGTCGATGGTGACTGCGAAGCGGGCGTTGGAGAGCGTGTATTCGTGGCCGAAATAAACAGCGGTCTCATCCGGCAGGACCGCAAGCTTCTGCAGCGAATGCCACATGTCGGCGGCAGGTCGTTCGAACAAGCGGCCGCAGCCGAGCGCAAAGAGCGTGTCGGCGGCAAAAAGCAGCTTATCGTCGGCAAAGTGGTAGCAGATATGGCCTGCAGTATGGCCCGGCGTTTCGATGACGTTCACCGTATGGTCGCCGAAGAGGAAGCTGTCGCCGTCGCTCATCGTCTTGTCGAGGCCGGGGATTGCCACGGCTTCATTAACTGGGCCGATGATCTCAAGGCCATACTGTTCCTTCAACGACAGATTGCCTTCCACGTGGTCGATGTGGTGGTGGGTCGTGAAGATATGAGTGACGTTCCAGCCGCGGCGTGCAGCAGCGGCTTCGACGGCTGCCGCATCGGGCGCATCGATCGAGGCAGTCTGCCCAGTCTCCGTATCATGGACCAGAACGCCGAAATTGTCGCTGCGGCAAAGAAAAACTTCTAATTCCAAAGGTTTCATCGCTCAAATAATCCCTTATCCCTCGAACTGACCGGGAATGTAGAGGTTCCGGCCTTGAAGTCCAACCGGTCGCTGATAACATTTGAAATAATGCACGCCGATATCGTCGATCTTCGCCAATTCTATCATTCCGAACTGGGGCGCATGGCCGAGCAGTCGATCGCCATGGCGTTGTCGTCGCTTTGGGTCCGATTGCCGCAGGAGCGGCTTGTGGGCATCGGCTATTCCGTGCCTTTCCTCGACCGGTTCCAGGCCGATACGGAGCGCACCTTCGCCTTTATGCCGGCCGGCCAGGGGGCGGTTAACTGGCCTGTCGGCTCGCTTTCCTCCACCGCGCTGATTTTTGACGAGGAACTGCCGCTGCCGGATTCTTCGATCGATCGCGTCCTGATGGTGCATTCGCTGGAATTTGCGGAAAGTCCACGCGAGACGCTGAAGGAACTCTGGCGGGTACTGGCGCCGGGCGGCCGGCTCATCATCGTCGTGCCGAACCGCCGCGGTGTCTGGGCACGCATGGAGCATACGCCCTTCGGCTCCGGTCGGCCATATTCCCGCGGCCAGCTGACCCATCTGCTGCGGGAGACCAATTTCACGCCGGGTGCCACAGCCGAGGCTCTGTTCTTCCCGCCATCGAAACTGCGCGCCGTGCTGCGCTTGCGTCGCGGCTTCGAGCGGATCGGCCGCATGCTCTGGCCGGCTTTTTCCGGCGTGATCATCGTTGAGGCACAGAAGCGGCTTTACCAGGGCCTGCCGGTCGCCGCCCGCGCCTCCCGCCGCGTCTTTGTGCCTGTGCTTGCGCCGCACGGCGTGCCGACGACGCGCAGCCGCTAGAGCATTTCCTGGTCAGAATGCTGCAATCTGACCAGGAAATGCTCTAGGCTTGCAGCACTCGACAAAATCGTCGTTCCGCTTTAATTGCACTCAAGTCTTTCGCCGGCTTTCCGGCAGTTTCCAAGGTCGATCCATGAGCGTTGAGATGAGCAAACCCGTTCCGCGTCCCGGCATTCTCGATATCGCAGCCTATGTGCCGGGCAAGGAGCATGCAGCGGGTGTTACCCGCGTCTACAAGCTCTCCTCCAACGAGACCCCGCTTGGCGCGAGCCCCAAGGCGATCGAAGCATTCAAGGCGGCCGCAGGCAATCTTGAGCGGTATCCTGATGGACAGGCGCTTGAGTTGCGCGAGGCTATCGCTTCGGTACATGGGCTCAACCCGGCAAACATCCTGTGCGGCAACGGCTCCGACGAATTGCTGGGCTTGCTCTGCCACGTCTACCTCGGCCCCGGTGACGAAGGCATTATCACCGAGCACGGCTTCCTCGTCTATAAGATCCAGATCATGGGCGCGGGCGCAACACCTGTCGTGGTCAAGGAAAAGAACCATACGGTCGATGTCGATGCGATCCTTGCCGCGGTGACGGACAAGACGAAAATCGTCTTTATCGCCAATCCCGGCAATCCGACCGGCACTTATATTCCGGTCAGCGAGATCCGCCGCCTGCAGGCCGGCCTGCCGAAGCACGTCGTCCTCGTGCTCGATGCAGCCTACGCGGAGTATGTCCGCCGGAATGACTACGAATCCGGCATCGAGGTCGTCTCCTCGAACGCCAACGTTGTCATGACCCGTACTTTTTCGAAGGCTTACGGTCTTGCAGCTCTACGCGTCGGGTGGATGTATGCCCCCGTCGAGATCATCGATGCGCTGAACCGTGTGCGGGGTCCGTTTAATATGAATGCGCCGGCAATCGCGGCGGGTGCGGCAGCCATTCGCGACCAGTCCTTCATTCAGGAAGCCGTGTCCTTCAACCAGATGTGGATCGAGAAGCTGACGAACGCATTAGAGGCCATTGGCCTCAAGGTCACGCCCTCGGTCGCCAACTTCGTTCTCATTCATTTCCCCGAAACCGACGGTAAGCGTGCGGCAGATGCCGATGAATTCCTGACGAGCCGCGGCTATATCCTGCGCGCAGTACGCAGCTATGGCTTTCCGAATTCGCTGCGCATGAGCGTCGGTCCGGAAGAGGCCAATCACGGTGTCATCGAGGCGCTCGGCGAATTCATGGGGCGCAAGGCATGACGGCGCAGTTCGATCGCATTACCCTGATCGGTATCGGCCTGATCGGCTCCTCCCTTGCTCATGATATCAAGCGGCTCGGACTTGCCAAAGAAGTCATCGTCGCCACGCGCAGCGCCGAGACGCTGAAGCGCGCTGAAGAGCTGAAGCTTGGCGATCACTATACGACCTCCTCGGCCGAGGCGGTAAAGGATGCCGATCTGGTTATCGTGTCGGTGCCGGTCGGCGCCTCCGAAAGCGTGGCGAAAGAGATCGCCGGCAGCCTGAAACCCGGCGCGATCGTCACGGATGTCGGTTCCACCAAGGCTTCCGTGATCGCGCAGATGCAGCCGCACATGCCCAGCCATGTGCATTTCATTGCCGGCCATCCGATCGCGGGCACGGAAAAGTCCGGCCCGGATGCAGGCTTCCCCGGCCTGTTCCAAGGGCGCTGGTGCATCCTGACGCCGCTCGAAGGAACGGACCCGACGGCGCTGAAGACGCTGCGCAGCTTCTGGGAAGCACTCGGCTCCCGAGTCGACGAGATGGACGCCCAGCATCATGACAAGGTGCTCGCCATCGTCTCTCATCTGCCGCATCTCATAGCTTACAATATCGTCGGCACTGCCGACGATCTGGAAACCGTCACGGAATCGGAGGTCATCAAATATTCCGCCTCCGGCTTCCGCGACTTCACCCGTCTTGCTGCATCAGATCCGACGATGTGGCGGGATGTCTGCCTGCACAATCGTGACGCGATCTTGGAAATGCTGGCGCGTTTCTCGGAAGATCTCGCCTATCTGCAGAGGGCGATCCGCTGGGGCGAGGGCGACAAGATCTTCGAACTCTTCACGCGTACCCGTGCCATCCGCCGCTCGATCGTCCAGGCAGGGCAGGATGTGGATGCGCCGGATTTCGGCCGCCCGCATCCGCTGGAAAAGAAATAGTCATGATCGAGATCGCGAAGCCGGGCCGGACGGAGAAGGAATGGCTGCTTCGCGAAGATCATCATGTCGGCGAAGCCTGGGTTTCCCGCTGCATCGATCTCGGCGAATACCTGATCGCCCGCGAGCAAGATGAAATCGTAGGCTTCCTGCGCTTCTCCCGTTTCTGGGGCCGGATTCCCTATATGGAAATGATCCTGGTGCTGGATGGCCATCGTCGGTCCGGCATCGGCACGGCGCTGTTTCTCGCCTGGGAAACCGAGATGCGCGAGAGCGGCGCGCGTCTTTTGATGACGTCGAGCGAGTGTGATGAAAGCCATCCGCAGGATTGGCATCGCCGCAACGGCTTTTCCGAAACGGGGTCGATCGAACTGCCCGGCATCCAGATGGTGCCGGAAGTCTTTTTCCTTAAAAAACTCGATTAAACCGGCGGGATCTTGCCGAGCGGGATGAAGCCGCTCACCGTTGCATTGCCGTGATCGACGACGAGATCGACGGAAACCTTGTCGCCGCCGCCGGCAAGCGCCTTCAACAGCTTGGTCGCGGTATCGACGGTCGAGGCGATATCGGGGAAGGCCTCCTTGATGCTTTTGCCCCAGGGACCGAGCTGTTCGATCTCCAGCTTGAACTTGCCGGATAGGAAGCCCTGCTCGTCGAAGGAGAAGGGGCCGGAGACGGTCATCACCTTGCCATCGCCGATATCGGCGACGATGCGGCGAAGCTCGCCCTGAGAGCCGTGGATGCCCTGTTCGTCGGTGCCGTCGATCATTCCGGCTTTGCCAATCAAGGTCAGGTCGGCGCTGGCGGAGAATTTCGGGAAGACCTGCGGCCAGTCCTTGATTACAGCATCGGCGTTTTCCACGGAGATTGCGCCGTCAAGATCCGCTCCGTTCTGCCGCAGGTGGATTTCGGTGCGGGCGGCATCGAAATTGACGGTCTGGCCGGTAAAGGAGGAGATGGCCACGGCCTTCAGTCCGTCGATGACCGTCGAGGTACGGCCGATGCCCTGTGCCTTGGTGACGAGGCTCGATTGCAGATTGTCCCATTGGGCATTGACGGTCAGGCCTTGCGCGGTACGGATTTCTGCCGGGGCGTCGAGTTCCCAGACGATATGGCCGGGGGCATAGACCTGAGCGGCGGAGCGAAGCGCGCCGAAGGTGGCGGAAATACCATTTACATTGTCGTCCACATCCACCTTGGAGCAAAAAAGTCCGATGCGGAAAGGAAAGCCGCGGAATTCGATATCGGAGCACTCGCCGCTCACGCCGACATCGGCGCGGGGCGCGATCGCGGTCAGTACGGTCTGTTTCAGCGCGGAGGCCGCATAAAGCCAGCCGCCCGTATAAAGAGCGATCACCAGAAGAATGGCGCCGCCCAACAACCAGAATTTCCTGCCGCTGCTGTATTGGCCGCTGCCGGATTGGCTTGACGCTGCCATGATGTTCTCCAATGGTGAGAGCGAAATCTGATTTGATCTGGCGTGCGATATGGACGAATTTTGGGTATTTGGCTACGGCTCGTTGATGTGGAATCCGGGCTTCGAATTCGTCGAGCGATCGCAAGCCCTGGTTTATGGCTATAGGCGCTCGCTCTGTGTCCGCTCCTTCGTCCATCGCGGCAACCGTGAAAATCCCGGTCTCGTTCTCGGCCTCGACCGGGGCGGTGCTTGCCGCGGCATGGCCTTCCAGGTCGCGCCTGACAATTGGGACGAGGTGATCGACTATTTACGCGCGCGCGAACTCGTCACCAATGTCTATCTCGAACGGCACCTGCCGCTGCAGCTTTCCGATGGTCGCAACGTGCGGGCCGTCGCCTATGTGGTCGATCGTGCCCATGAGCAATATGCCGGCGCGCTGGATGCGCTTGCCGCCGCGCGGATCGTCAACGTTTCGGTCGGCCAGTCGGGACCGAACGATGCCTATGTCTTCAACACGCTGGCACATCTCAAGGAGATGGGTATCCGCGACCAGTGGCTGGAGCAGGTGGTCCAGGAAGTTACGCGGCTGCGTAACACAGCTTAAGCAGTAACAGCCCTTTTTTTGCGCAGTTCAGCCAGCCGTTCTACCGCCGTCGGCGGCAGCGGCACATGCGGGTTGCGTTCGACCGTATCGATCAGAAGCTGATCGCTGGCGCTTTCCGTAACGTCGATCAGATGGGCGAAGAAGGCGTCGGGATCCATGCCGGGCATGATGGGCGGCAGGATCTGTACCTTGAAATGACCGGGATAACGCATGGTGCTGCGGCGCGGCCAGAACAGGCCGGGATGCATAACGATGGGCACGACCGGAAGCTGCAGATCGCGATACATGCGGGCGATGCCGTATTTGTACATCGGCTCGGCACCCGGTGGGCGGCGCGTGCCCTCGGGATAGATAATGAGCTGGCGGCCGGTGGCGAGCTCTTCCTTGGTGCGCTTCAGCACCTCCACCATCACCTTGCCGCGCGCGCCGCGATCGACCGGGATCATGCGCTGCCTCTTGGCGTACCAGCCAAACAACGGAATCCACATAAGCTCGCGCTTGAGGATATAGACCGGGTCCTTGAGGTTTGGCAGCAGCGCATAGGTGTCCCAGAAGGACTGATGCTTTGGCGCGATGATGTAGCTGCCGTCAGGCAGGTTCTCCAAGCCCTCGATCTCGAAGGTGGTGCCTACGATCACCCGCATCAGCCAGTGGTTGGAGCGCGCCCAGTTCTTGGGGACGTTGTAGGCGAGCTTGCGCGGCGCGATGAAGTAGAAGGGGGAGAGCACGATCATCCTGACGATGAGGTTGGCATAGAAGATCGTGTTGAACAGAACGGAACGCAGAGCGATCATGAAACTTTCCCGAAGCACGGTCACGCCGACCGGCCTACACGATATTGTCTATCAGAAAAAGCGCCTGATTGCCGCTAGAGGGCCGTGCGTCCATTCGGACGCACAAAGGACGCTCTAACTCTTAGAATCTACGCATCAGGCTTTCTGAAAATCGATTCCGATTTTCAGGCCGGTGCTATAGCGCGTAAAAGCCTCAGCTCTGGCTGGCCAGGCTGGCGGAACGCAGGCCGGTATGGCGCAGGCCGAGGATATTGCGCGCGCCTGCCAGCAGCAACTTCGCGTATTCGGCCAGCATGACGCGCAACGCATTCGGATCGGTAAACCAATCGCGTGTCTTCAGATCGGAATTGACGACAGGATAGGGGATGAATTCGATGTCGGGATCCACATATGCGAGTTCGGCGAGGCTGCGCGGCATGTGGTAGTTATTGGTGACGACGAGTATGCTCTTGTAGCCTCTGTCGTGGATCCAGTTCGACGCCTCCTCCGCATTGCCGATCGTATCGAGAGCGTCGTAGCCGATGTCGACACAGCAGGAGAAAAGATCGGCCGGCCCTTGAGTCATTTTCCGGATCTGCGTCGGCGTCGTGGACGGATGCGCCCCCGAGATAAGCAGCCGCTTGCCGGCGCCTTTCTGCAGGAGCTCGACGGCCTGGTCGATGCGCTGATAACCGCCGGTCAGCACGATGATTGCGTCTGCCCGCGGCTCGGCGGGAGGCTTCAGCGTCGTCACCGAATCTGCGAAGCGCAAAAAGCCGCCAAAGATTAGCGCTGCGAGCAACACGCAGGAGAAGCCCATCCAGCGCAATACGCGACGGACCGGGCCACGCCGCGGCGAAACGCTCTCGGGGCGTTCAAGCTCCGGGTCCGGGCGAATCGGATTGCGTGTCGTATGGCCCATCGTCATGAGTCGTGATTATACGCTGATTGCGGCGCGGAACAGACGCTTTCATGGCAAAAAGGCATGCCTGCGGCTAATTCACGATGCCGTCCGCGCGTGTTGGATCGGAACGCAATGTGTCGATTTCATAGATCGTGCGCATGACGGTGAGCCGCGCCGTGAGCGTCGTCAGCAGTGCGATGACGATCATCGTCGCGAAGATGCCGAGATAGCCGAGGACACCGACCGAAAAAGTACCGAAGAGGGCCGTTGCCTGATCGGTTTCTGGCGTGGCCAGTGTCTTGCTCTGCAAGAAGCCGGCGCCGGCGAAAAAGAGGGCGGCCAGTGCACTGCCGATTGCCGAACCCTTGAGGCTGATCTTCAGGAAATGCTTCTGGAATTCCGTTGCGACGAAGGAGCTCTCGGCACCGACGAAATGCAACACTTCGACGATGTGGCGGTTGCCCGAGAGCACGCCGCGCGTGGCAAAGACCACCGTCAGCACCATGGCGGCAAAAACAAGCAGCAGGATGCCAGTACCGATCATGACCGTGGTGCGAGCCATCGCTACCAGCCGGTCGACCCAGGTGCGGTGATCGTCGAGGAAGGCTTGCGGAACGCTTTCCTTCAGGAGATCCCGCATTGCCGCAAAGTCGGGCGGATGGTTCTCGTCGATGGTGATGATCACCAGTCGCGGCACGGGGAGTTCCCTGATGTCGAGGCCGCTGCCGAGCCAGGGCTCCAGAAGGCGCGCGGTGGCGGCTTCATCGACGATCTGCCCACTCTTCGTGCCGACGAAGGTCAGCGCGATATCGCGGGCTTGAACGAGAGTTTTTTCCATATCCAGATTGTCGTCTGGCTTGATCTGAATGGTGATTTCGCGGGAGATCTGGCTTTCCCAGCTCGCTGCCGTCGAGCGAACCATGCTGACGCCCCCGAGCGTCAGGCAGGCGAGGAAAGCCATGATGGCGATGACGACCATCAGCGCATTGCCTTGAATGTTTGATGGCGGCAGGATCGGCGCCGTCGGGCGCACGCGCATCTCCGGGCGCTTGGGCTGCTGGGCAGGAGCAGCGGCGGGCGTTTTTGCTCGGGTCCTGGTCGGCGTTTTAGTCATAAATATCGAGATGCCCTTCCGAGAGGATCATGCGGCGGGCTTCTACCTGGTCCATCAGCGAGAGATCGTGAGTGGCGATCACCACGGCGGTGCCCAGACGATTGAGTTCCATGAAAAGGTTCAGCAGGCGCTTGGCCATAGGCGGATCGACATTGCCGGTCGGCTCGTCGGCAAGCAACACTTCCGGTCGATCCATCAATGCGCGGGCGATTGCAGCGCGCTGTTTCTCGCCACCTGAGAGCACGGGCGGCAGCACGTTGATGCGTTCGCCGAGACCGACCCATTTCAAAAGTTCCAGCACGTCAGTCTTGTAAGTACTTTCATCCTTGCCGCGCACGCGAAGCGGCAGGGCCACATTTTCATAGGTCGTCAGATGGTCGAGAAGACGAAAATCCTGAAAGACAAGGCCAACGCGGCGACGCAGCAGCGGCAGTTCAGGACGCGGGATTTCGGAGATGTCGCGTCCGAACATGCGGATCAGGCCGCGGGTCGGCTGCAGTGACATGAAGAGCAGGCGCAGAAGCGTCGTCTTTCCGGCGCCGGAGGGGCCAGTCAGAAACTGAAACGACTTTTTCGGGATGTCGAAGGTCAGGTCCCGGAGGATTTCCGGACCCATACCATATCGCAAACCGACATTCTCGAAGTGGATCAACGGGCAGCTCAGTCTTTCGTGGTTTCACCGCATGACTTGTTAACCAACACCGTTAACAGCCGGTAAATTTTGCCGGAAAGACGCCCGTTTGATGGCGATCTTTGCGAAGCATTAACCATTTAAATTTACGACTGGGCTGGATTCGTTTCAATGCCAAGATTGTCTCAGGCAGTGAAACCATGTGGACATCCGAGAGGCCGCCACCATGGAAGCATCCTTCTTCAGACGACAGGCCGCAGGCCGGGCCTATGATTTTCTGCCGCCGGAGCCTGTTATCCGCCAACCCCGCCGCATGCCGCGCAGGGATGACGTTGCCGATGCCGAATTCATTGTCGTCGGCAAAGTGCGGCAGCAAGGTGCATCTGTCAGAGCCCGTGATGCGACCCATAACGACAATCGCCGTCACGTCCCATCCAAGGCTCGGCCTCCAATCTTGCTTGCCACCGCTGCCGCAGTCGTGCGCGGTATGGAGGTCTGGCTGCAACGGGCGTCGCGACCGGGCTTTGCGGCACTGGTGATCTCGCTCTTCGTACTGGTCTTCGGATTTGCCGGCGGATTTTCCGGTCTTTCGAACAGCGGAGCGTCGCCCGCTGCTGCACTCCACTTCTCACATGTGACGATTACCCCGCGCGACGCCAACGGCATGCGCATTCTGCTGATCAATGGCATCATTGAGAACGCAAGCGGTGTGACACAACAGGTCAAACCGATCCGTGCCGACCTCGTCGCAGACGAGCGGCTGACTGCCAGCATCGTCATTGAGCCGCCGACGGACGCCATCTATGCCGGGCAGAGCCGGGGTTTTTCGACCCGCGTGCAGCATGCCGGCGGCAAGCTGCCGGAGGTCCGGCTTTCCTTCATGCCGTGATCGCCGGCAGGCGCTTTTAGCCTGATTGAGAGGAAAACCTTTCCTTGCGGGGTGTGTCGCCGAAATTAATGTGCTAACGGCTTACCCTTCATTTTATGGAGCAAGCCTTTATGCCTGTCGTGCGCGGAAAAAACATCGAGCCGCTCTTCACCGCCGAGCAGATAGCCGAGCGCAATCACTCCATGGCGCAGGAGATCGCCGCCGGTCCAACGAAGGACCTCCTGGTCATCGCTATACTCAAGGGTTCTTTCATTTTCGCAGCCGATCTGCTGCGCGCCCTGCACGATACCGGCCTTGCTCCCGAAGTCGAATTCGTCACGCTCTCGAGCTATGGCACCGGTACGGTGTCGCAGGGGGTGCGTATCGTGAAGGATATCGACAGTGACGTGAAGGATCGTGACGTCCTGCTGATCGACGATATACTCGAATCCGGCCGCACGCTGCTGTTCGCCAAGGAACTACTCTATGAGCGTGGGGCGCGCAACGTCACCATCGCCGTGCTGCTAGACAAGAGTGTGAAGCGCAAGGAAAAGCTGGAAGCTGATTATGTCGGTTTCGAGTGCCCTGACTATTTCGTCGTCGGTTACGGCATGGATGTCGCTTATGCCTTCCGCGAGCTGCCCTTTGTCGGCGTGGTTACCGGCGACGCGTAAGCGTCCTCCTTCAAGACGGCTTGTTAACCATTCCGTCGATCGGCCTGATATGTTTACCGATCGCTAGGGAACCGCATGCGATCTCCGTCGCGGGGCATGACGACGGAGCAATGCACAGATGGCAAAAATTCTGATCACGGAAGACGAAGATTCCCTTCGTATTTTCGTAGCCCGGGCACTACGCCTTGACGGTCATGAGACCGATGAAGCCGCCGATGGGGCGGAAGGGCTGGAAAAGCTGAAGGGCGGCAGTTACGATCTGCTGCTCTCCGATATTCGCATGCCGGTCATGGACGGCATCGAACTTGCGCATCAGGCTAAGGACGCCTTTCCCGCGCTGAAAATCCTGCTGATGACGGGTTATGCCGAGCAGCGCGAACGGGCCGACGATCTCGCCGAAAAGATCATCGATGTCGTGCCGAAGCCGTTCGCCCTGCCTGACATCCGCAAGGCCGTAGCGCGGGCGCTGGTGGCTTAACATTTTGTGGGGTGGGCGTGCTTTAAGGCACGCCAACAGCTCCCACATCTTCAAGCATCACTGAATATCCAGCAGACGCTCGAGATATTGACGTTCGATCGCCTGGGTCGGATTGTTGCCTAGCTTTTCGCGAATAGCGTCGAGAATCTCTCGGGCACGCTGAACATCGATCTCGTCGGGTATCTTCACATCGTTGTTCATATCCGGCCCGAGATCGGTCTGGCGGGGGCGGCCGAGCGGATCGCGGCCGTTCTGGTTGCCTTGGCCGAGCTGGCCGTTCGGACCCTGCTGTCCTTGTTGACCTTGCTGCGCCTGCATCATCTGGCTCATCATGTCACGGGCGCCTTGCCGCAGGGCTTCAAGCGCCCGTCCCTGGCCTTCCACGGCGCTGCTGCCGTTGCCTTGGCCGAGGTCACGACCGGCGCCTTCCATTTCGCGCTGCGCCTGACCGAAGCCTTCGCCCGGCTTCATACCCATATCGCCAAGGCCCTTCTGCAGTTCCTGCAACTGCTTGCCGAGCGCATCCTGCTGGGTACGGAGTTGTTTTAACGCTTCGCGCAGTTGCTCGGCCGACATCTGGTCACCGGGCTGCTGGCCTTGCTGCTGCTGTTGACCCTGCTGCTGTTGCTGCTGGCCTTCCTCGTCGGGCATCATGTCGTCCATGTTGGGATCGCCGCGCTGCATGCGGTCGCGTAACCGCTGGTCGAGGCGGAAGGTCTCATCCATCAGCTTCTGCTGGTCGCGCAGGATTTGGCCGAGTTTATTCATCTGCTGAGTCAGCTGGCTGTTTTCCTGCTGCTGACCGCGCTGCGGGCGCGCCGTCTGCAGGTTGTTCATCAGACGCTGCAGATCGGAGAGCATCTGCTGGGCGGCATCGCGATTGCCAGAACGTGCCAGATTTTCAATCTGGTCCATCATGCGCTGCAAATCCTGCTGGCGCAGGAAATTCTGGGCATTCTGGTTCGGCTGCATCGGCATGTTTTGCAGGCGCTGGGCGAGCTCGCTCATATAGTCCTGCATCGCTTTCCGAAGCTCGTCCATCAGCTTCTTGATTTCGGCGTCTGGCGCATTGCGGTTCAGCGCGTCGGCAAGGTTCTGCTGGGCGTCGCGCAGCCGCCGTTCGGCAAGCGAAAGATCGCCTTCCTCGATTCCAAGCGCGATGTCCCAGAGATATTGAGCCGTATCCTTGAGCTGCTCATCACCCTTGGCGAGCTTCATGCGGGTCAGTGCGGACTCGATCAGCAGGTAATGGGTGGTGTTCGGGATCGTCTCCTCGGGCCGGATCGTCAGGGCTTCGTTGAGGGCGATCGCCTCGGGCATCTTGCGGGTATCGAGAGCGAAGGTCTGGCGCTCTTCGGCGACGGCGGCAGCCAGCGGCTCGCTAAACGGACGCGACGGCATGATCATCTCATAGGGCGGGCTGCGACCGGTCTGCCCGGCGGCATCCTTGGCGACGAGGGTGATGCGCACGCGTTTGCCGGCCAGCGGGTGTTCGGTCAGGTTCTTGCTGGTCAAGCCCTTGCCGTCACGTGCATTGCGGCGGGGAATGTCCAGCCGGAATTCCGGCAGCGGAAAGAGCGGTGTTGCAGACGGATCGGATTCGACCGGCCCGATCTCGGCACGGGCTTCCTGCACGCCGTAATCGTCCTTCACCATAAAGCCGATTTCCAGCGCGCCGTTGACAGTGCGGCGCGGCATGCCGTCGAAGCCGATTTCCGGCGCCTTGTCGGGCAGCACGTCGAAATTCCAGGTGCGGCCGTTTGCCTGCAGCGCGCCATTTTCCTCGAGCTTCATGACGTGCGTCTGCGCCATCAACTGAGGTGTAACTGGAGTACCCGACGCCTGTTCGGTATTGGCATTTGTGGCCGGCTGCTGCGGCCGGGTGTCTTCCTGAACGGCGATTTCCTGGCTTTCGCCATCGGCCTTTCTGAACAGCACCTTTTCGGTCGATTGGCCGCCACTGACGCGCACCGTCAGGCTGGAAAACTGCGGAACACTGATCGGCGCCTGCTCACTGCCGTCAGTCGTCAGATAGATCGGTGCGCGGCCGGTATAGGAGGGAGGGGTCACCCATGCATCGATACGCACGGCCGGATTGCTCGTTACGTGCGCGGGTGCAGGCTGGAATGCGTCGGCGACGGAGCCGCCGTTGATCGACAGCGAAAAACCGAATGCGGTGACGACCAGCAGCGCCGGAATGGCACGCAACGCGAAGCGGTCGTGTCGGGCGATATCGGGTCGCGGCAGGCCGGCGTCCAATGTCGCGATCTTCCGCGCCATGCGCGTCTGGTGTTCACGCCACAGGGTGCGGGAGAAGGGTGTATCGAAGGCGGGTTCATCCTCCTGCACCATGACTGGCTGATGCGGCAGGCCGTTGCGCTCTTCCAGCATGCGGTCGGCATCGACAATCCGCGGCCAGCGAAGATTGCGGAACGGCAGCAGAGAAACAAAGAAGCCGGCAGCAAAGGCGATCAGAAGGAGGACCCGCAGCCAGTCTGGTAGGATGCGGAAGAAGCCAAACCAGGAGACCGAAAGATAAATCGCGATGACGGAAAGAGCTGGCACCAGCGACGGAAGGACCTGCTCGGCGAAAAGCACGAGCCGGGCCAGGAAACGTTTTGCCGCCACCAGCCGCGCAAGAGAGGGTTGAAGCGCGAATGCGCCTTTCTTCTGCCTTGCGGGGCTTGTCATCAATCCGGTCTCCGCGATCTGGTGTTCAGGGAACAGAGGGCGCTTCCGGCGATTGCTGGGCAATACGCTCACGAAAGAAAAGGATAACACTCTTTGTGGCGAAGGCGAGGGCGAGCACCCGTCAATACCGGTATTTCGCGTGTGGTCGCCAAAAAGTGATTGCGGCTTTTAGTCCAGCCAGGCTGGAACGGAATCGAGACCGATCAGCTCCGAATAGGTACGGCGGGGGCGAACCACATGGAATTCATCACCCTTGACCAGGACTTCGGGCACCAGAAGGCGGCTATTATAGGTGCCTGCCTGAACTGCGCCATAGGCGCCGGCCGTGCCGACGGCGAGGAGATCGCCCGGCTTCGGGGTCGCCATTTCCCGGTCGAGCGCGAGGTAATCGCCGGTCTCGCAGACGGGGCCCACGATATCGGCGCGGATGCGCGGCGCGTTGGCGGCCGAAATCACCACGGGGCGGATCTCATGATAGGCCTCGTAGAGTGTCGGACGGATGAGGTCGTTCATCGCGCCGTCGACGATCACAAAGGTCTTCTCGCCGCCATCCTTCACATAGATGACCTCGGTCACCAGGATACCGGCATTGCCGACGATCAGCCGGCCCGGCTCGGTAATGATCTTGCAGTTCAGAGCGCGAAGCTGGTTCTTGACAACAGCGGCATAGGCATCCGGCAAGGGCGGCGGGTTGTTATCGTCCTTATAGGGAATGCCGAGACCGCCGCCGATATCGACGTGGTGGATATTGTGGCCATCGGCGCGCAGCGTGTTGACCAGATCGTGCAATAGCTTGAAGGCGTCATCGAAGGGCTGCAGCTCAGTGATCTGGCTGCCGATATGCATGTCGATGCCGGTTACTTCGATGCCGGGCAGGCTGGCGGCGCGGGCATAGATGGCCCGGGCGCGCTCCCAGGAGATGCCGAACTTGTTTTCCTTCTTGCCCGTCGAAATCTTCGCATGGGTGCGGGCATCGACATCGGGATTGATGCGGAAGGAAACGGGCGCTTGTTTGCCGGCGCGCACGGCACGCTGGTTCAGCACTTCGAGTTCCGGTTCGGATTCGACATTGAAGCAGTAGATGCCGGCTTCCAGCGCGTAATCCATCTCATTCGGCGTCTTGCCGACGCCGGAGAACATGATGCGATCGGCGGGAATTCCGGCCGCAAGCGCGCGGCGCAGCTCGCCTTCGGAAACCACATCGATGCCGGCGCCGAGCCGGCCGAGCGTCTTCAGTACGGCCTGGTTCGAATTGGCCTTCATCGCATAGCAGACCATGGAGTCGACATCGCCGAAAGCCTCGGAGAAAACCCGGTAATGGCGCTCGAGCGTTGCTGTCGAATAGACATAAAAGGGCGTACCGACCGCTTTGGCGATCTCGGGAACGGGAACGTTCTCGGCGTAGAGAATGCCGTCGCGGTGCTGGAAATGGTTCACGGGAGTCGGGCCTTAAAGAAGGGGATCGAGGAGGAAAGGCTTATCGACGGTACCGGGCTGTTTCGTCGGCTTGGAGATATCGCCGCCCTTCGAGGCGTTCGCGCTCGGCGGATCGAGATCACCTTTGCGGCCGCATCCGGCAACGGCAAGGCCGATGACGGCAAAAACCACCGTAAGGCGGATGAAATGCGGCAAGCTCGTCTGCATGGAGATCCTCATATCGGCACTGGCTGGCATCTTCATAGCGAAGTTTATCAGCCTTGTGCACCCTGATTGTTGAAGCTTCGTGCTGTGCGCATTCCGGACGAACCGTTTTCCGCTCCGCCGGGAAATGCGTTAGTTACGGGTGCGCCAATAGGCGATCTGCTTCCTCACTTCGGACGGTGCCGTACCTCCGAAGCTTTTGCGGCTGGCGACCGAAGCTTCGACCGTCAGCACGTCGTAGACCTTGTCGGTGATGGCGGGATTGATTGCCTGCAAATCGGCGAGCGGAAGCTCCGAGAGATCGCAGCCCTTGCTTTCGGCAAGTGCAACGGCGCGGCCGGTAACATGGTGGGCGTCGCGGAAGGGAAGGCCCGCCTCACGCACCAGCCAGTCGGCGAGATCCGTCGCGGTCGAATAACCGGATCCGGCAGCCGCTTTCATTCTGATCGTGTTGATCGTCATGTCGCGCACCATGCCAGTCATGGCGGCAATCGCGAGTTCCAGGCTTTCGGCGGCGTCGAAGACCTGTTCCTTGTCTTCCTGCATGTCCTTGGAATAGGCAAGCGGCAGGCCCTTCATGATCGTCAGCAAGGCGATAAGCGAGCCGTTGATACGACCGGTCTTGGCGCGCACCAGCTCGGCCGCATCCGGGTTCTTCTTCTGCGGCATGATCGAGGAGCCGGTTGAGAAGGCGTCGGAGAGGCGCACGAAGCCGAATTGCGGCGTCGACCAGATGACGATTTCCTCGGCAAGGCGCGACAGATGCACGGCGCAGATAGCGGCAATTGCCAGGAATTCGATGGCGAAGTCACGATCGGAGACCGTATCGATCGAGTTGCGGGTCGGTTCGCGGAAGCCGAGGGCCTTGGCCGTCATGTGGCGGTCGATCGCGTAGCCGGTGCCGGCAAGTGCCGCCGCACCGATCGGGCTCTCATCCAGATGTTCGATCGCGTGGCGAACGCGGGAGCGGTCGCGGCCGAACATTTCCACATAGGCCATGCAATGGTGGCCGAAGGTCACCGGCTGGGCTGTCTGCAAATGCGTGAAGCCAGGCATGACGCTGTCTGCATGTTCCTCGGCGCGATCGAGGAAGGCTGCGATCAAATCGGTCAGCATGGCCTCGGTTTTTTGCAATTCTTCCTTCACCCAGAGGCGAAAGTCGAGCGCCACCTGGTCATTGCGCGAACGGGCCGTGTGAAGGCGGCCGGCCGCTGGGCCGATCAGGGTCGCAAGCCGGGCCTCGACGTTCATGTGAATGTCTTCGAGCTGACGCGAAAATTCGAAATTGCCGCTTTCGATTTCTGACAGGATCGTGTTTAGCCCGTGAACGATCTTGTCCTTATCGTCGGCGGAAATAATGCCCTGATGGGCGAGCATCGTCGCGTGGGCGATCGATCCGCGGATATCCTGGGCAAACAGCTTCTTGTCGAAACCGATCGAGGCATTTATCTCCTCCATGATCGCATCGGGGCCGGAGGCGAAACGTCCGCCCCACATCTGGTTGGAGGATTTGGTGTCCGTGTTGTCCTCGGCCATGGAAGATGCCCGTCCTGGAGAATGAAATGACGACGAAAAAACCCTTCGGCCTGCCGTCCGTGAAACTGATCGCAATCGCTGCCGTTGCTGGCATCGTTGCCGGTGCGGCAGCGGTATACGTGAAGGAGGCGGGCATTGGCAATGGTATCGGCGATACGGCCTCGGCCGAATGCCCGCTGACGAAGGAACATGCTGCCAACCTGACGCCGCTCATGAAGGGTCAGGTCGCCGCGATGGTCGCCGCCAACCAGCCGAAAAAACTCGAGACGGTGGCCTTCAACGGTCCCGACGGCAAGCCGATGACGCTCGATCATTTCGCCGGCAAGACCGTGCTTCTCAATCTCTGGGCCACATGGTGCGTGCCCTGTCGCGAGGAGATGCCGGCGCTGAATGCGCTTGAAAAGGAGATGGGCAGCGACAAGTTCCAGGTCGTGCCCGTCAATATCGACACCGGTGACGATGAAAAGCCGAAGGCGTTTCTCAGCGAAATCGGTGTGGATGCTTTGCAGCTCTACCGTGACAATACGATCGGTGTTTTCAATAGCCTGAAAAAGGAAGGACTTGCCTTCGGTCTTCCGGTCACGCTGCTGCTCGATGACAAGGGTTGCCTGATCTCGGCGATGAATGGACCGGCCGCCTGGGACAGCGAAGACGCCAAGGCACTGATCAAGGGCGCAGTCGGATCATAAATGATCGTCAGGGATCGCCGGCGCCGCGAATGAAGAAGACGCCGGCAAGCCCGATGAGGACGCAGCACTGCAGCAGAAACATCGGCAATTCGCTCGACATGATATTTCCTTCCGTTCACGGCAAGGAAAGCATTTCGCGGGCGCTTGTTCCATTCGCCCGTTCGGGCGATGGCCCGGCTTAGCGGGTCGGAACAGGTGTCTCGCCGCGATAGTCGTAGAAGCCGCGGCCGGATTTGCGGCCGAGCCAGCCGGCTTCGACATATTTCACCAGCAGCGGGCAAGGGCGGTATTTGCTGTCGGCGAGGCCGTCATGCAGAACCTGCATGATCGACAGGCAGGTATCGAGGCCAATAAAATCGGCAAGCTGCAGCGGCCCCATCGGATGGTTGGCGCCGAGCTTCATGGCGGTGTCGATGGCATCGACCGTGCCGACGCCTTCGTACAGCGTATAGATCGCTTCGTTGATCATCGGCAGCAGGATGCGGTTGACGATGAAGGCTGGGAAATCTTCAGCCACCGTCACCGTCTTTTCCAGCGATGCGACGAATTCCCTGGCGGCAGAGAAAGTCGCTTCCTCGGTCGCAATGCCGCGCACCAGCTCCACGAGCTTCATGACCGGAACCGGGTTCATGAAGTGGATGCCCATGAAGCGCTCGGGGCGGTCCGTTGCGGCCGCAAGACGCGTGATCGACAACGAGGAGGTGTTGGTGGCAAGGATCGCTTCCGGCTTCAATACCGGACAGACCTGCGCGTAAATCCTGCGCTTGACGCTTTCATCCTCGGTCGCCGCCTCGATCAGAAGATCGGAGGGGGCAAGATCGTTGACATCGGCTGAGCCGGTGATCCGCGCAAGCGCTGCGCTGCGCTCTTCATCGGTCATCTTGCCGTTCGTCACCTGGCGCGCAAAATTACCGTTGATGGTGGCAAGGCCGGACTCGATACGATCCTGCGACAGATCGTAGATGTGAACCTTGTATCCTGCGGCGGCCGAAACATGCGCGATGCCGCAGCCCATCTGGCCCGCACCGATGATACCAATATTCTTCAACACCGCACTCATCTCCACCCCCGCCCGGCATACGCCCCGCGCTGCCGGTATTCTTATATGAAATTGCCGGACGAAAGATCGCCCGGCAAAAGTAGTAGACCGATAGAAGACAATTTTCCAGTCATTCGCAAGTGCGAAAAGAAGGCATTGTGCCCGATCAGAGGGCTTTTTCGAGTTCCGGCAGGACGTCGAAGAGATCGGCGACAAGTCCATAGTCGGCAATCTGGAAGATCGGAGCTTCCTCGTCCTTGTTGATCGCGACGATGACCTTGGAGTCCTTCATGCCGGCGAGATGCTGGATTGCACCGGAGATGCCGCAGGCGATGTAGAGCTGCGGGGCAACGACCTTGCCGGTCTGGCCGACCTGCCAGTCGTTAGGGGCGTAACCGGCATCGACGGCGGCACGCGAGGCGCCGACGGCTGCACCGAGCTTGTCGGCGACCGGCAGAATGACTTCCTTGAACTTTTCCGCCGAACCGAGCGCACGACCGCCGGAAATGATGATCTTGGCGGAGGTCAGTTCCGGACGCTCGGATGCCGACAGCGCGTCGGATACGAAGTTCGAAAGGCCCGGATCGGAAACGGCCGGGATTGCATCGACGGCAGCCGAACCGCCCTCGCCAGCAGAGGCGAAGGAGGCGGTACGTACTGTGATGACCTTCTTGGTGTCGGTCGCCTGCACCGTCTGGATCGCATTGCCGGCATAGATCGGACGCTTGAATGTATCGGCCGAGACAACCTCGATGATTTCGGAGATCTGGGCGACATCGAGGAGAGCGGCGACGCGCGGCATGACATTCTTGCCGGTCGAGGTCGCCGCGGCGATGATCGTGTCATAGCTGCCGGCCAGCGAAATGATCAGGTCGGCGAGCGGCTCGGCGAGGTTGTTGGCGAGTTCGTCGCTCTCGGCGAGCAATACTTTGGAAACGCCGGAAAGCTTCGCAGCCGCGTCCGCAGCTGTCTTCGCGCCTTTGCCGGCAACGAGAACGTGAACATCTCCGCCGATCTGTGCGGCGGCCGTCAGGGCCTTGGCGGTCTGGTCGGAAAGGGTTGCGTTGTCGTGGTCAGCCAGAAGAAGAATGGCCATGGTCGTAATTCCTTTCTCGAACCTTAGAGGACGCCGGCTTCGTTCTTGAGCTTGTCGACAAGCTCGGCGACCGACTTCACCTTCACGCCCGCCTTGCGCCCGGACGGTTCTTCCGTCTTCAGCACCTTAAGGCGCGGCGCAGTGGAAACGCCGAAATCGGCAGGGGTCTTCTTGTCGAGCGGCTTCTTCTTCGCCTTCATGATGTTCGGCAGCGTGGCGTAGCGCGGCTCGTTCAAACGCAGGTCGGTCGTGACGACGGCTGGAAGCTTGACCTTGATCGTCTGCAGGCCGCCGTCGATCTCGCGGGTGACAGTGGCGCTGTCGCCCTCGATCGCGATCTTGGAGGCAAAGGTCGCCTGTGCGGAGCCGAGGAGGGCTGCCAGCATCTGGCCGGTCTGATTGGAATCGTCATCGATCGCCTGCTTGCCGACGATAACAAGGCCCGGCTTTTCGGCGTCTGCAATACCCTTGAGGATCTTTGCCACAGTGAGCGGCTCGACGGCGTCATCAGTCTCAACGAGAATGGCGCGGTCGGCGCCCATGGCGAGCGCGGTGCGTAAAGTTTCCTCTGCCTTGGCCGGGCCGATCGAGACGACGACCACTTCCTCGGCCTTGCCGGCTTCCTTCAGGCGAAGGGCTTCCTCGACCGAAATCTCGTCGAACGGGTTCATCGACATCTTGACGTTGGCAAGGTCGACGCCCGAGCCATCCGGCTTGACGCGGATCTTCACGTTGTAATCGACAACGCGCTTGACTGGGACGAGAATTTTCATGGGGTCCTTCCTTCGAACAGAGATGGGCCTTCAACAGGGACGTCTGGGAAAATGCGCGCTCGGGCGCCGCTCCGATTGTCGAATGGCGACATGGATACGCGTTTTTCCTCCAAATACAACGCTTCCGTGACGCAGCCGGTCGATTTGAATGGCAATATATTAACGTTTACGTTCACGTCAATATCAAAGCTTATCTCGACCCCAGGGCAGGCGCGGCGGCACAGGCATGCCCGAGGCGGTGACACGAATGGGAGTTGGCCGATCCTTGACGGCGCGCGGCATGATGATCTGCCGGTCGAATAGCGGCACGCCCGGCCGGCGCAGGATGAGAATGAGCAGGGTACCCGCGATGATTCCGCCGACATGTGCGCCCCACGAGACGTTACCATCAGGATCGACCAACAGCATGAAAAACTGCTGACCGACCCAGAACAGGAGCGGGATGAAGGCCGGCAGCGGTAGTGGCACGCGGAAGAAGACCAGCACCCAGACCCGCACGCGCGGATGCAGCATCAAATAGGCCGCCACCACGCCGGAGATTGCGCCCGATGCACCGACAAGGGGCGCTTCCGACGTCGTCGACAGCAGGCCGTGGCAAAGGGCACCGGCGGCAGCGCAGGCGAGGTAGAAGACGAGGAAACGCAAATGTCCCATTGCATCCTCGACATTATCGCCGAAGACCCAGAGGAAGATCATGTTGCCGGCAAGATGCCAGAAGCTCGTATGGATGAAGGAATAGGTGATGTAGGTAGCGGCTTCCGGCACCATCTCCAGTCCCGGCGCCAGCATGGCATGGCCGAAGATGATAGCCGGGATATAGCCGAGGCCGACGGTTGCCGCCTGTGCGATTTGATCGCTTTCGACTGCCGTGAAGATCCAGGCGGCTATATTTACCGCCATCAGGCCGAGCGTGACCCACTGAACCCTAATGTGTTTCAGCGTATTGGCATCGTGCAGTGGTATGAACATGAAGGCCCGCCCCCAGCGATCGTGGCGTTGCGAACCTACCTGTTTTTCCCGGGAACCCAAAGCACATCTGCCTTGCCACCATTATTTGCATGACGGGCAGCAACGAACAGGAAATCGGAAAGGCGGTTCACATACTGGAGGGCCGCGGCACTTACCATTTCTCCGTCGCTTCTGGCGAGCGCCACCATCAGCCGTTCGGCCCGGCGCGCGATCGTGCGGGCGAGGTGCAGGTGGGCGGCCGCAGCGCTGCCGCCAGGCAAAACGAATGATTTCAGTGGCTGCAGCTCCGCATTCAGACTGTCGATATCCTGCTCCAGCCGTGTGACCTGGCTTTTGATGATGCGCAGCGGTTCGTAGGCCGGCGGCTCAGCTGTTTCAGGCGTGGCGAGATCGGCGCCGAGATCGAAGAGGTCGTTCTGGATCAGCGCCAGCATGGCTTCGAGTTCGCCCAGGTCTGCCGTATGCAGCCTTGCGACGCCGATTGCCGAATTGGTTTCGTCGATGGTTCCGTAGGCCTCGACGCGCAGGTCGTGTTTGGCGCGGCGCGGACCGGAGACCAGCGCGGTCGTGCCGTCGTCGCCGGTTCTGGTGTAGATTTTGTTGAGTTTTACCATCGCCGGCTCGCAGATCAGCTCGGGCGTCCGCCGCCGGTCAGCCAGAGCGTCAGCATAATGAGGATGACGGCGATCGCCTGCAGCAGCACGCGCAGCTGCATCAGTTTGTTGGAAAGGTTCGCATCGCCACCCTTCATCATGTTGAACAGGCCGCGGATCAGCACGAGGGCGACGAGGCCCATGACGATGATCGCGATGACGTAGGTGACTGTGGACATGGCAGTCTCTTTTCTTTTTCAGTCCGTCCAGCGCATCAGGCGGTAGAAGAGATTGGCCGGAAGCAGTCTCTTCAACAATATGCCCTGTTTAGCCGGAGTGGTTACGGGATAATGTGGCTTCGGATTTCTCGAGTTCAATGCATGCGTCAATACCGCATAGACCGCCTCGGGGCCAAGCTTGTGGCGGTTGACCGGGCCCGAGCCTTCAAGGCGGGCAAGCTGCCGGCGGTACTCGACCGCGTGCGGCGAGTTTTCGAGGTCGATATGCTCCTTGAACTTCGTCAGGGCGTTGGCCGTAAAGCGCGTGGCGATCGGCCCCGGTTCGATCAGGCTCACATGAATGCCGCTTCCCTGCAGCTCCATGCGCAGGGTGATGCTCAGGCCTTCGAGCGCGAATTTCGAGGCGGTATAGGCGCCGCGATAGCGGTAGGGCACGAGGCCCAGGATTGAGGAACATTGCACGATGCGGCCTTGGCCGCGCTGGCGCATGAAGGGAATGACCTGCCGCGTCACTTCGTGCCAGCCGAAGAAGTTTGCTTCGAACTGGTCGCGCAATGCCTGTGTCGGGAGATCCTCAACCGCGCCCGGCTGTCCATAGGCGCCATTGTTGAACAGCGCATCGATCCTGTCGCCGCTGCGCTCACAGACTGCCGCCACGAGTGCCGAAATCGTTTCGGGCTGAGTGTAGTCCATCAGAAAGGCTTCGATGCCGTCCGCTTCGAGGGCCTGCAGATCCTCCACCTTGCGTACCGTGGCGAAGACACGCCAACCATCCGCTTTCAGGGCGCGCACGCAATAGGCGCCGATGCCGGAAGAGCATCCGGTCACGACGATGGTGCGCTGGTCGGCCATTCAATGATTCCTGTACAAAATGGGACTCGTTTCCCATATTTGCCGGATGGATACAATTGGGAAGCCGAATGCCGAAATTCCTGCGCACGCTCTATGATGTGGTCTACGACGCCATCTGCCACCTCATTGACGATGATGGTTTTGCTATGGCAAGCCATGTGGCGCTTTCAAGCCTGCTCGCGGTCTTTCCTTTTTTGATCTTTGGCACGGCGCTCGCCAATTTCCTTGGCGCCGATCAATTCTCGAGTTATGCGATCCATTTTATCTTCGACACTTGGCCGCCGGCCATCGCCAAACCTCTTTCGGATCAACTCGTCGAGGTTCTGACAATTCCGCGTGGCGGTCTTCTTACCATCTCTGTGCTGGCGGCCGCCTATTTTGCCTCGAACGGGGTAGAGGCGCTGCGCATCTCGCTCAACCGTGCCTATCGAGTTCAGGAAACCAGGCCATGGTACCTGACACGCCTTTTCAGTCTCGGTTATGTCCTTGTCGCAGTCATTATTGTTGCGACCATCAGCATCCTGCTGGTTGCCGTTCCCGTCGGGCTCGATTATGCGCGCGATTGGCTGTTGCACAACGACACCCTCGAGCTGCTTCCGGAAATCATTAGGCAATGGCTGCCGACGGCTGTCGACACGCTCGAAATTGTCTTCGGTTGGCGAATTTACGGAACTTTAGTGCTGCTGACACTTGGCCTACTGGTCGTGCACCTCTGGCTACCCGCAGGCAAGCGCCGCGTCTTCGACGTTGTTCCCGGCGTACTTCTCACCTTGCTGCTCTGGCTCGCCGGTGCCTTGATCTTTGCCTATTATCTGGCGACCTTTGCCAATTACACTGCCACCTATGCCGGTCTAGCATCCGTGATGATCGTACTGATCTTCCTCTACATGGTGGGCGTCATCTTCATCGTCGGCGCGGAGATCAATGCAGCGCTCATGAAGTTCCGGGTGCTGCGCAATTTCTCGCGAACTTTCTCGGTGGTCGGACGTGACCACGCTGCTGGTTCAAAGTCCGACAAGACGGCGAATATCGGCAGCTGACAGCCCTTTGGCACGCAGTTCCGCAAGGCCGGTATCGCCCTCACTCTTTGAAAGCTTGCGGCCGTCTGCATCCACGACGAGGCGATGATGGTGGTAGACGGGCTGCGGCAGGTTGAGCAGGTTCTGCAGCAGCCTGTGCACCGAGGTGGCGTGGAAGAGGTCGAGGCCGCGCACGACATGGGTCACGCCCTGCAGCGCATCATCGATGACGACGGAGAGATGGTAGCTCGAGGGCGCATCCGAGCGTGATAGAACGACGTCGCCCCAGGCGGCGGGCTCGGCCAGGATTTCGCCCTTTCGTTCATCGCCGGTCTCCGTCCAGAACAGCGGTTCGCCGATCACATCCAATGCCCTGTTCATGTCGAGCCGCCATGCATGTTTGAGACCGGAGACCAGCATCGCATCGCGTTCTTCCTCGCTGCGGTCACGGTCGTCGGCTGGGTAGTGCGGCGTGCCGTCTGGATCGCGCGGCCAGGTTTCGTCCATTCTCTCATAGGCGGCGACGCGTGTTTTGACTTCACCGCGCGTTAGGAAGGAAGGATAAATCAGTCCGCGTTCGATCAGTGAATGAAGGGCCGCCTGATATTCGGAAAAATGTTCCTGCTGGCGACGGACCGGCTGTTCCCACTCAATGCCTAGCCATTCGAGATCGGTGTAGACGCCGGATTCGAATTCGGGTGTACAACGCGTCAGATCGATGTCTTCGATACGCAGCAGCAGCCGGCCGTCTGCGGCCTTGGCCATGTCATCGTTCAGGAAAGCCGACAGCGCGTGACCGAGATGCAGCGGCCCATTGGGGCTCGGCGCGAAACGGAAGACGGGTTTTTGACGCGGAGTCGTGATCATGCTTTCTTTTGGCATGGATTTGAAGCGATCGCGAGGCAAGGTGCGGGTCATCGTCAATGAAAAGGATATTGAAGAGGGGCTTGCCGCTCTTGTTGCTCTCGATCCACGGCTCGTAGCGATTGCCAGGGAAGCTGGTCCTGTTCCGCTCAGGCTGCGCGAGCCGGGCTTTGCCGGCCTTGCCCATATCATCGTTTCGCAGATGGTATCTCGCGCCAGCGCCGAGGCGATCTGGCGGCGGATGCAGCCGGCGAGCGGACTGCTGAGCGCGGAGACGTATCTCTTGTTTCATCCGGAGGCCTGGCGCGAATTCGGGCTTTCCCGTGCCAAGGCCGACGCGCTGACGCGGATTGCGCAAGCCGTCGCTTCCGGGCGAATCGATCTGCAAGGGCTGGTTCAAAAGCCACCTGCCGAAGCACTGGCAGAACTGACTGCGCAGAAGGGAATCGGGCCGTGGACGGCAGAAGTCTATTTGATGTTCTGCGGCGGGCATGCGGATGTTTTTCCAGCGGGTGACGTGGCGCTTCAGGCGGCGGTCGCTGCGGCATTCGGTCTCGCTGAACGCCCGCAAGCCAAGGTACTTGCAGGGCTTGCGGAAATCTGGTCGCCCTGGCGCTCAGTCGCAGCCCGGCTCTTCTGGGCTTATTACGCCGCAAAAATGCGTCGCGACGTGCTGCCGGTCGGCTAACGGATGCCGTCCCTCAATTTGCCTTTATCCCCTGAATTTATTGGACTTCACAATCCTGTAACAACCGGCCTAATATACAAGTGCAGATGCCGAATCGATCCAGGAGGGCTCCTTGACGATTGCAGTCTCACCACAGGCCCTGCCAGCGCTCGTCCTGAACGCTGACTACCGGCCACTGAGTTATTACCCCTTGTCGCTCTGGTCCTGGCAGGACGCGATCAAGGCGGTATTTCTCGACCGTGTGAACATTATCGCGGAATACGAGCACGAGGTTTCCTCACCGAGCTTCTCGATGCGGCTGCCGAGCGTCGTGTGCTTAAAAACTTACGTTCAGCCGTCACGCAATCCCGCCTTCACCCGCTTCAATGTCTTCCTGCGCGACCGGTTCGAGTGCCAGTATTGCGGCGCTCATGACGATTTGACTTTCGACCACGTCATTCCACGTGCCCATGGCGGCGAGACGACCTGGGAGAATGTCGTGGCGGCCTGTTCGCCCTGCAATCTGCGTAAGGGCAGCAAGCTTCCGAAGCAGGCAAGCATGTTCCCGGCGCAGAAGCCGTACCAGCCGACCGTGCAGGATCTGCACAATAACGGTCGGCTCTTCCCGCCGAACTATCTGCATGACAGCTGGCTCGACTACCTCTACTGGGATACCGAGCTGCAGCCCTGATCGAATTGACTACGCAGTCTTCTTCACGCTCCAGAAGGCGAAGGCTGCGAGGATGAGGCTTGCGATCACATTCCAGCCCGCAAAGGACAGGCCGAGAACGCGCAGTGCTGCGTCCGTGCAGGACGGGCCTTTGATCGTGTTCAGTTCGCCCAGGAGATCGCCGGCGTTGGTGGTCATGCTGCTTGCCGTCGTCGAGCAGGTGGCTGGGCCTGGCCAGAAGTGCCACTCCACGCCTGCGTGATAGACGCCCATGCCGGCGCCCACGAGCATCAGGATACCGACCGCAAGAATGATGGCGCGCGTCATCCAGTTCGGCAGGCCGAGGAGAGCGGCAACCGCGCCAACGATCGCGATCGGAATGCCATAGTAGTAGGGCTGGCGCTGCAGCAGGCAGAGCGCACAGGGAATATAGCCGCCGATATACTGGAAGCCGAGAGCCGTGCCGACGACTACTGCCATAGCAATGGCGAGCAGCAGCGAGAGGACGAAGGCCGGGCGGACAAGCGGCGAGGTGGTGGCATTCATGGCGGAACTCCGCGAAGTTGGCTCAGTGGGCAAAATATCGGTAGGCTAGATATAGCACGATCACGACCGCCGCGCCGACGCCGACGATCTGGCCGAGGCGCTTCTCGATGAAGTGGCGGATCGGCTCGCCATAACGGCGCAGCAGCCAGGCAAGGAAAAGGAAGCGGGCGCCGCGGGCGATGATAGCCGAAACGATGAAGAGCGGCAGGCTGACGTGGATGACGCCTGATAGAATCGTCACGATCTTGATTGGCGGCAGGTGCGCCAGACCCGAGGTGACGAGGAGCAGCAGGATCGTCTCGTAGGTGACGTAGGACTTCATCTGCTCGAACTGATCGAGCTTGCCATAGAATTCCAGCACCGGGCGCGCGACAGCCTCGTAGGCATAATAGCCGAGCGCCCAGCCGGCGATGCCGCCCAGCACCGATGCGACGGTGGCGACGATTGCGTAGCGATAGGAGCGTTCGGGCTTGGCAAGTGCCATCGGCAGGAAGAGCACGTCAGCGGGGACCAGAAAGACGGAGCTTTCGACGAAGGCGATGACGGCGAGCCAGACTTCGGCCGATTTCTTCGAGGCCAGAGACATGGTCCAGTCGTAAAGTCTGCGGAGCATCCGGTTCCCTTCCTTGTTGCATCGCACAAAGCATTAGGGGGCGATCATGGTGCTGTAAATGCTCGGTCTACGGCTTCCGGGCATTCCCGCTGAAAATTTTCGTGATCTGATGCAGGCACTCCCTCCCAAGATCTTGCGGGATGGCAAAGACGCCAAACTACGTCAGGCTGGGTTGCGTTCGACGAATCCGGGCATGTCATGAAATTCAGGGTCATAGAGGGCGGGCTGAGTTCCGCAGGGGAGCGAAATAGGCAAGCGAGCGGTCGTGGGCCGGAGCGCGAGGATATCAGGCGCGAGGCGGCTCGTCGTTTGAGCGCCAGCGGCTATCACCGTTCCCGCATCATGGAAGCAGCCGGCGTGCCGATGCCGCCGGCGTTCCAATATTTCGCCATGCAGATCGATTTCGCTGCAGATGCCATCTGCCGGCTCGATCCCATCCCGGCCGATTTTCGTTCTGATCTTTACTGGCCGAAGCTGGATGACGCTGCGACGGCGTGATCGGGTTTCCGAGCGCCTATGACAGGTCCATGGATTTTTCCCACTGCTGGCGCATGACGTTCATCTCGGTGCGCTTCTGCGCCATTTCGCTGACGATGACGCGAAGGTTCGGGTGGCGAGACATGAACATGTTGAAGTCACGCCGCTCCAGTACTTCGAACTGGCAGAAATCGACAGCGATGACATCGGCCGTGCGGCGTCCGCCACTGAGCAGCGCCATTTCGCCAAAAAAGGCACCGGGCTCGAGCCGCACAGCGCCGCTTGCCAGCCGCACCTCTACCGCGCCAGAGGAGATGAAATACATGCTGTCGCCGCGGTCGCCGCGGCGGATGACGCGTTCGCCGGGCGAGGCGAGTTTGGGGTTGAACAGCAGGAGCAGTTCTTCCAGCGCGTCCTCGCCAACTTCGGAGAAGAGCGGGAAAGTCTCGACCAACTGCTGGATCCGCAGATAATGCTGACGCGCGCGCTCCTCGCCTAGTGCCCTGATTTTTTCTAGTTCCCGCGCCAAGGCGTCCTGATTTTTCCGGCCGTAACTTTCGTAGATGCGCGGCCAGTTCACCTTGATCTGGCGATTCAGCTTCTCCGCCACGAAGATGACGAGCGGGTTCAGCGTGATGGAGAGGATTGCTGCGGCGAGGATCAGATCCTGTCCTTCATGCGGCAGGAGCCCGAGCGAGACGCCGAGGCCGGCAAGGATGAAGGAGAATTCCCCGATCTGCGCAAGGCCGCCGGCAGCCGTCAGGCCCATGCCGATCGGATAGCGCAACAGGGCGACGATCCCGAAAGAGATAATTGCCTTGCCGACGATAATCAGCGCCAACGCCCCGATGACAGCCAAAGGCTGACGCACGATGATCGATGGATCGAAGAGCATGCCGACCGAGACGAAAAAGAGCACCGAGAAGGCATTCTGCAGCGGCAGGGAGTCGGCGGCGGCGCGATGGCTGAGGTGGGATTCGCTCATGACCACGCCGGCGAAGAAGGCACCCAGCGCAAAGGAAACGCCGAAGATCGCCGCCGAGCCGAAGGCGATGCCGAGCGCAATGGCGAGCACGGTGAGCGTGAAGAGTTCACGCGAGCCGGTGCGGGCGATCAAAGTCAAAAGCCAGGGCACGATACGCGGCCCGAGGAAGATCGCCATGGCGGCAAAGGCTCCGACCTTCAGCAAGGTGAGCGCGATCGTGGCCGAAAGCGGCAGGTCGAGACCATGCGAGGCGGTGTCGTTCGCATGTCCGCCCAGAAGTTCGGCGAGGGCCGGCAGCAGCACGAGCGCCAGTACCATGGCGAGATCCTCGACGATCAACCAGCCGACGGCTACGCGCCCGCCGGCTGTATTGACGAGGTTGCGGTCTTCCAGCGCTTTCAGGAGCACGACCGTACTGGCAACCGAAAGGCTGAGGCCGAAGACGATACCGGCGCCGAGGCTCCAACCCCAAAATTCGCCAAGGCCGACGCCGAGCAGGGTGGCAAGCAGGATCTGGCCAATCGCGCCCGGCACGGCGATGCCGCGCACAGCCAAAAGATCGGATGCGGAGAAGTGCAGACCGACGCCGAACATCAGCAGGATCACGCCCATTTCGGCGAGCTGGCTCGCAAGCTCCGTATCGGCGACAAAGCCCGGTGTGAACGGTCCCATGAGAATGCCGGCGAAGAGATAGCCGACCAGCGGCGGCAGTCGCAGCCTGTCGGCGCAATAGCCAAGAACCGCCGCAAAGACGAAACTTACAGCTACCGTCGCAATCAATCCCGTTTCCTGATGCATCCGCCCTCTCACAATGCCCCGCGGCCGGCACTTTAGGATGAAGCGCCGGCAAAGTTAAAGAGTTGATTTGGATGGATTAGACCTAGATGGCCGGCTTTTTTAGCGGAACCACTAAGCTCCCGTGTCGTTGCTTATATATGAAGACAAGGAGAAGAGAGATGCGAAAGATCATCATCAACTGCGCAATCGCTGCCCTTGCCCTGGGCTCGGCTGCAGCACCTGCAATGGCAGACAGCGTTACGGTCACACGCGAGCGTTCCTATGATGGATATGACGGATATGACCGTTATGACCGCGACCGGGTCCGACCCGGCGTTACCATCAGTGATCGCGGCATTACGTTCGGCGCGGTGCGCGAACGTGATCGCTGGCGCGATCGGGACCGTGACCGTTGCTACACGCGTAGCGTGACGCGCCAGACCGATGAAGGCACTGTCACAAAAACAGTAAGGCGGTGCGACTAAGCAGCAGGCTGAGTCCTGCATTTTGCGGAACTACAGCATCGTCCGCCACGGATAGCGCCCTCGCCCTTCGGGGCGTGGGCAAACACAAAAGAAATCTGTTATTGGAGATATTTGGTGCCCCATGCCGGGGTCGAACCAGCACTTCTTTCGAAACTCGATTTTGAGTCGAGCGCGTCTACCAATTCCGCCAATGGGGCAGCGAAATACGAGGCGGCTGTCTAACATGCGTTCGCCCGCGCGTGCAAGACGGCGGGCGAAGTTTTGGCGCTTAGAAATCCGGGTTTAGTGGGCGACTGCCTCACTTGAGGCAGTGAGGCCGGATTTCTTCAGCGTGATCGCCAGGACCGAGGCCAGCAGGCAGAAGGCGCCGGCGATGAAGAAGGCCGGCAGGTAGCTTTCCAGCGCCGTGCGCGACAGGCCGGCACCATAAGCTGCGGTGGCAGCACCAAGCTGATGACCGGCGAAGACCCAGCCGAAGACGAGGCCGGCTTTTTCACGGCCGAAGCGGTCGGCGGCAATCTTGACTGTCGGCGGCACGGTGGCGATCCAGTCCAGACCATAGAAGACGGCGAAGATCGAGAGGCCGTAGAAGCTGAAATCGCTGAAAGGCAGGAAGAGCAGCGAGAGACCGCGCAGGCCGTAATACCAGAAGAGCAGCCAGCGATTGTCGAAGCGGTCTGAGAGCCAGCCGGAGCCGATCGTGCCGAAGAAATCGAAGATGCCCATGACGGCGAGAACGCTGGCGGCTGCGACCGGCATAATGCCGAAATCGCCGCAGAGCGTCACGAAATGGGTCTGGATAAGGCCGTTGGTGCTGAGGCCGCAGATGAAGAAGGTGGCAAACAGGATCCAGAAGGTCGAGGTCGTCGAAATGTCTCTGAGAACTGTGATCGGTGTTGCAAGCGCTGCGGCGAGCGTGCCGCGGGCAGGGGCCGGCGTCACCTGGGTTTCGCCGACCGAAGGCAGGTTTACGTCCGAGGGGCGGTCACGCATGAAGAGCAGCACGAGAAGGGCCGCGACCATGATCATCGCGCAGACGAAGAAGACGGTGGCGCGCCAGCCGTAGCGTTCCGTGAGTTCCGCCATCAGCGGCAGGAAAACGAGCTGGCCGGTTGCTGAGCTTGCCGAGAGCATGCCGACGACAAGACCGCGATGCTTGACGAACCAGCGCGTGGAAACCGTGGCTGCCAGCACCATGGCGGTCAGGCCGGTGCCGAAACCGACGACGATGCCCCAGAGCGCCAGCAGATGCCAAAGCTTGGTCATGAACAGCGAACCGACGAAGCCTGCGCCGATCAAGGCAAGGGCGAAGACGATGACCTTGCGGACACCGAAATAGTTCATGAAGGCAGCTGCGAAGGGACCCATCAGGCCGAAGAGGATCAGGCGGATGGCGAGGGCAGAGGAAATTTGCGAGGTTTCCCAGCCGAATTCGTCCTGCAGCGGTTTGATGAGGACGCCCGGTGCGCCCATTGCGCCGGCGGTTACCAGCATGGTCAGAAAGGTGGCGGCGACGACAACCCATCCATAGTGAATGTTTCGCCGGGCAAGGGATGACGCAAGGACTGCAGAGACCATGGGCAAATTCCGTTATGACGTGAGGACCATATACAAGACCGCTTTACATGACGGTCATCATATTTGTTGCGTATTGATGATGGACATCATATAAATTGTCAAGCGACCATTTCCGGAGACGAAGAATGCGGGTCAGCCGCGAGAAATTTGCAGAAAACCGCGAGAAGATCCTGACGGCCGCCAGCGTGCTCTTTCGCGAGAATGGGTTCGATGGCGTCGGTGTTGCCGACATCATGAGGGCGGCGGGTCTTACACATGGCGGGTTTTACGGCCATTTCGAATCGAAAGACGACCTCGCGCTGGAGGTCAGCCGTAAGCTGATCGAGCGCGTGGAAGAACGCTGGCGTGAGCTAATCGCCGCTGAACCAGACAAGCCGCTTCAGGCACTGCTCGATCACTACATCCATTGGCGCACGGTCGACGATCCCGGCGGAAGCTGCGTGTTTGCCTCTCTGATCCAGGAAGTCAGCCGCAGCGAAGGCGCGGTTCGTGCGACCTTCAGCGAAGGGTTGTCCACGTTGGTCGATGTCCTGAAGGAGGTGGTGCCGGGTGCGACCGAGGAAGAGCGCCGCGCCAATGCGACATCGACGCTTTCATCGATGATGGGGGCCGTCATTCTTGCCCGTGCGGTGGAGGATCGGGCGCTCGCCGAGCAGTTTCTAGTCACAATGCGCCGCAAGCTCGACCCGGCACGGCAATCTTAAACCGCGCTGTTTCGGATTCGCTCGCTACGCCAGCGGTCTTTGACGGATGTCGTCGCGAAAGCGCGAGACGGCGCTTTACTTGAAGCCGGCGACGTTGTGCGGAATGTAGGGTGCTTCGAGTGCGGCTATATCATCGGCGCTGAGTTTCACCGTCAGTGCGCCGACGGCGTCCATCAGATGTTGCGCCTTGGATGCGCCGATGATCGGGGCAGTGACGGCGCTCTTCTGCAAGATCCAGGCGGTGGCAACCTGCGCTCTGGAAACGCCATGGGCCTTGGCGACTTCGGCAACCTTCTCGACGATCTTGCGATCGGCATCTTCGGCCTGCTTATAGAGCGTCTTGCCGAATTCATCGGTCTCGCTGCGGTTGGTCATCTCATTCCAGTCGCGGGTCAGGCGGCCGCGGGCAAGCGGGCTCCAGGGTATGACGCCGATCTTCTGGTCCTCGCAGAAGGGCAGCATTTCCCGCTCTTCCTCACGATAGAGCAGGTTCACGTGGTTCTGCATGCTGACGAATTCCGTCCAGCCATTCAAACGTGAGGTGTAGAGCGCCTTGGCGAACTGCCACGAATACATGGAGGAAGCGCCGATATAACGCGCCTTTCCGGCTTTCACGACATCATGGAGAGCTTCCAGCGTTTCCTCGATTGGTGTCGTATAGTCCCAGCGGTGGATCTGGTAGAGGTCGACATAATCGGTGCCGAGGCGGCGCAGGCTGTTGTCGATCTCATCGAAGATCGCCTTGCGCGACAGGCCGGCGCCGTTCGGGCCGGGGCGCATGCGGTTGAAGACCTTGGTCGCGAGAACAATATCCTCGCGCTTGGCGAAATCCTTGATGGCGCGTCCGACGATCTCCTCGGAGGAACCATTGGAATAGGTGTTGGCCGTGTCGAGGAAATTGATGCCGAGATCGATCGCCTGTTTGAGGAGCGCACGGCTTTCCACTTCCGGCAAGCTCCAGGCGTGGTTTCCGCGGTTGGGATCGCCATAGGTCATGCAGCCGAGGCAGATCTTCGAAACTTCGAGACCGGTCTTTCCTAGTTTTACATATTCCATGAAAGTGCTCCGCAATGAATTTCAGCGACTCCCAGGCGCATGCGCATGATGTAGCGCAGAAATCGCCGAAGTCTCAGCGAGCCTGACAGAGAATGTGTTGTGCAGTTAGCGCAATAATACCCGATGAGCGGGCGGAATGTCGTCTTATCATTGCGGGTTACACCGCTTGCGCATTCGGTCGGTGAGGTGTTAGCTGGTGCAGCATTTTACTGGATCATGCCCATGAAACTGCCGCCCGGCGATCGATATGACACGCTCTACCGCGATTTTTCCTGGCAGGTCCCCGAGGATTTCAATATCGGCCGCGCCGTCTGCGACGACTGGGCCGCGCGTGATCCTGATCGCGTCTGCCTCGAACATTTTAGTCCCGACAGCAACCATCTGTCGTTGACCTATGGCGAGCTTGCCACCCGTTCCTCATCCTTCGCCAATGCGCTTTCGGCACTTGGTATCAGCAAGGGGGATCGTGTGGCGCTGCTCCTGCCGCAATCCTTCGAGACGGTCATTTCGCATGTGGCGATCTACAAGATGGGCGCGATTGCCCTGCCGCTCGCGTTGCTTTTCGGTGTCGATGCGCTGGAGTACCGGCTGAAGGCTGCAGGTGCGACAGCTGTCGTCACGAATGGTTTCGGGCTAGCGCGCATCAACCAGATTCGCGAACGATTGCCTGATGTCAGACACGTCATCAGCGTCGATGGAGCCTCCGCAAGGACGCTCGGCTTTGCCGATCTGGTTTCTGCCTATTCCTCAACTTTTGAAATTACCCAGTCAGGCCCGGACGAGCCAGCGCTGATGATCTTCACGTCAGGCACGACGGGGCCGCCGAAGGGAGCGCTGCATGGCCACCGGGTTCTCGCCGGCCACATTCCCGGCATGCAGTTTGTCCATGAGGGTTTCCCCCAGGCGGGAGACAAGGTCTGGACGCCATCCGACTGGGCATGGGCCGGCGGACTGCTCAATGCGCTGCTGCCGAGCCTGATGCTCGGCGTGCCTGTTGTTTCCTCGCCGGCACAGAAGTTCGATGCCGATATGGCCTATCGCATCATGGCCGAGATGAAGGTGCGGAATGCGTTCATTCCGCCGACGGCGCTCCGGCTTCTGAAATCCGTCGAGGAGCCGCGCTCGAAATACGGTCTCGTGCTGCGCACCATCGGTTCGGCAGGTGAATCCCTGGGGCGCGAAACCTACGAGTGGGCGCGCCGCACGTTCGGCATTACCGTCAATGAATTCTACGGGCAGACGGAGTGCAATTTCGTACTGTCTTCGAGCGCTGCCTTCGGGGTAACGAAGGCCGGCGCAATCGGGCGCGCTTCGCCCGGCCACAGGGTGGCTGTTGTCAGCGACGAGGGCGTCGAACTGCCGGCCGGCGAACAGGGGCAGATAGCTATCGCCAGCCCCGATCCGGTGATGTTCCTCGGCTACTGGAATGACCCCGATGCGACGGAGAGGAAATATGCTGGGGGTTGGCTGCTGACCGGCGATATCGGCCGGCAGGACGCGGAGGGCTATGTCATCTTTGCCGGCCGTGACGACGACGTCATCACCTCGTCCGGGTACCGCATAGGGCCGGCGGAGATCGAGGACTGTCTCGTCGGCCATCCGGCCGTGCAGCTTGCCGCTGCCGTCGGCAAGCCAGATGTTCTGCGTACGGAGATCGTCAAGGCCTATATCGTGCTTTCGCCAGGCTACAACCCAAGCGCGGAGCTGGCAGCGGAAATCCGGGACTGGGTGAAAACCCGGCTTTCGATGCACGAATATCCGCGCGAGGTCGAATTCGTCGATGCGCTGCCGCTGACGACCACGGGCAAGGTCATTCGCCGACTGCTGCGGGAAAAGGCTGTGGTGGAAGCGAAAAACTAGCCGCGGCCGGCAAGCGACATGATCTTTTCGCGGAGCATCTTCGCCATATTGCGGGTGCTGCGGTACATGTGAAGCTGGGCTGCGACCTGGCGCATGTCGCGGTCACCGTTCTGGGTGAGGCCGATCACCAGCGTGCCCATCTCCTCGCGTTCCTGCCAGAAGCGACTCATGATCGGATGATCTGAGACGGCGCAGGAATCCGAACGTACGACATTGGCATCATCGAGATGCCACTCGGTCAGTTCGCTCATCAAAAGCTTGCCCGGCGAATAGCGGGAGTAATTTTCGTCATAGGCAGTCTTCCAGGTATAGGCCTCGCCGCCCATCATCAGCACGACCACGGCAGCGATTGCCTTGCCATTAACGTCGATTGTGTGGATGCGCACGGCATCGACTTCCGCCAGATTGGAGACAGCCTCGCGGGCAAAGGCGGTGTGATAACGGTCGGTCACCAGCGCGCTGCGGCGCTTGCCTTTCCAGCCGCCGGCCTCCAGCGCCAGGAATTCCTCGAAACGCATGTGAATCTCACGCGGCTGGCGGGCAACGGTGTGGACGACCGTGCCGAGCTCATCGAGCAGTCGCCACTGGCGGCGCATCTCGCGCTGGTGAGAGGAAGATACCGTGCGGCCGAGATAGACCATGGCGTCGTCATTGCTCTGCAGCATCGGCCGTTCGTAAGGATTGGCGACGGTCAGCGGCAGGTTGCGGCTAAGCGCCACGGCCTTCGCCATGCGCACGAAGATGCCGTTCAGCCGGACGTCCGGCAGCACCAGAGTGCCCGGGAGGCCGAGATCTGGCGTGACAAGGCCTTCGAAGAGATTGTCCAGCGTCTCGGCCGCGTCCTCCGCATCAACCAAGGGGGTGCCAAGCGGACCGAAACTGTTTGCCCAGCCGCGGATGATCGACGGGCCGACGGCGAAACCGGGTTTGTCGATCGAGAAGGGCATGAGCAGACGCATGCGGCTGCGATGTTCGTTTTCGTCGCGGATGATCGCGAAATTGACCTGCCGGTCTTCCAGCCGCGGCATGGCGGGCGCCAGGAAACGGCCGCTGAAGAAGACGTTCGGCTCCATCGCGCGGTTGGAAAGGAAGTCCAATTCTTCCTGCAGATCGTAACCCAGCTTGCCGGGGTAAAGGCAGAGCTCGCGCCCCAGCCGGCCGATTTCGATCCGTGCTTCAGCCTGCGGGGCTTCGAACTTGAGTGCGGCAAGATCGTGAACCATGCGGTTTGCGTTGCTGTCGGTGCTCTCGGTGATGGGTGGTAAACGCACCATCTATCGGGCTCTCATGTCTGGCGTTGCAGCGGAAGGGGTTGTAAAGGCAAAAAGCGTAAAGCCGAGTGCGCGGCGCACAAAGACATGCAGCAGGATCGCTTCCACGGCCATGGCGGAGGCCGTGGCGATCGCCGTGCCGGCGATGCCGTAACGCGGGATCAGCAGGAGATTGAGGCCGACATTGGCGGCGAGCGCTCCAGCATAAAGGGCGACGCAGAGGTTCTGCTTGCCTGCCATCATCAGCAGCGTCTCGGCGGGGCCGACCAGCGCCTTGGCAAGGATACCGCCCAGCAGGATCGCCATCAGGATGTAACCGGCCGTAAAGGCGCCGCCGAAAAGCGACAGCAGCAGATGCCCGGCCGCCAACACCGCGAGACCGGCTCCAAGCGCAGGCCAAAAGGTCCAGCGGGCGGCATCGGCAGCCGCAACCGCGAGATCGGCCCGGTTGCCTTCGGCGATAATCGAGGAGAAGCGCGGGCCGGCGGCCGCCTTCACTGAGAAATTGATGAAATGCACCAGCGCCATCGTCTTGGCCGCTGCGAAATAAATTGCGACGTCATGCGGCTCCAGGAAGATGCCCACGACGACGACATCGGAGTTGGTCAGCAGGAAGCTCACGCCCTCGATGAGGAAGATCGGGAAAGCAACGCCCAGCCATTCCAGGAAGTCCACCTTGCGCGGGCCGGCATCGTAATGCCTGCGCATCCGGTAGAGCGTGGCGGCATATTGGCCGAGTGCGGTGACGAAGGTTGCCGCGAGTGCTGCCTGCATGGCGGTGACTGCCGTGTGCGGTGCGCCGAAGAAGATCGCAGTCAGCATGAAGAGGATGATGAGGATCGGCCTGACAATATAGACCGGACTGAGCGCCATGACGGGCCAATGATTGGCCCGCGACGTGCCTTCGAGAATATCGCCAAGCGCGATCATCGGCATGGCCATGAGGCCGAGGAAGATCGGCACCAGATAATAGCTCTCGATCCTGTTGCCGAAGAAATGGAGGCCAAGCATGCCGGCGATGAGAACGGTCGTCCCCGAGAGCAGCGCGAAAACACGCGCGGAGCCGGTCAGGCCGCGGATTTCGGCGAAGGCGCCGGCAGCGCGATATTGCGGCAGGAAGCGGACAATCGCGGTGTGGAAACCGAGGCAGGAAAGATCGCCGCAGAGGACGACCAGCACCCACACGAAAACGAAGATGCCGTATTCATATTCGCCCATCAGCCGGGCGAGCACGATCTGCGACAGGAAGGCGAGGGCTGCACTGAGAATACGGATTGAAAACGCGATGAGTGCCATACGCTGGGCCGCGGCCTTGTCGCCCCGTTCCGTCAGAACTGCGGTAAGCATGCGCAGCACGCGGCCGGCGATCGGCCGCAGCCCCGCGGGCAGCATTTTTTCCGCTGTTTCTATGACCGCCATTTTAACACGCAAAACTCTAAGGGCAGGGCATTCGCACGGCCAAGTCTTGCCAGATCAGAGTTAAGAAACGGTATGCCCAACGAGGCGGCATTGCCCGCCGCGCCGATCCATAATTGGACGGAAATTACCCAAGAAAAATGGCGCCCGAAGGCGCCATTCTCAAACCTGTTCGAAAGCACCGTGGCAGTGCTTGTATTTCTTGCCCGAGCCGCAGGGGCAGGCCTCGTTGCGGCCGACCTTGCCCCAAGTCGATGGATCGTTGGGGTCGCGGTTCTCCGGCGGCACCGTGACTTCAAGCGCCTGATAGGTCGTGTTGGTGAACTCATCCTCGCCGGTCATAGGATCGAGGTGATGGGCCTGCATGACCGGCGGTTCCGGCTGCGGCGGAGCCTGCTGCACCAGCTCGACGCGCATCAGCTGCGCGGTGACGGCCTGACGCAGGTTGTTGAGCAGCGCCTGGAAGAGCTCGAAGGCTTCCGACTTGTATTCCTGCAGCGGATCGCGCTGGGCGTAACCGCGGAAGCCGATGACGGAACGCAAGTGGTCGAGGTTGACGATGTGCTCGCGCCACAGATGGTCGAGCGTCTGCATGACGACCTGGCGCTCGACATAGTGCATGATGTCGGGGCCGAAGCGCTCGATCTTCTCATTGAAGGCGGCATTGGCGGCTTCCGTCAGGCGTTCGCGGATATCGTCTTCGCCAATGCCCTCTTCCTTTACCCAGTCCTCGATCGGCAGATCGAGATTCAAGATATTGGCAACCTGTGCCTTCAGACCGACCGCATCCCACTGTTCGGCATAAGCGCGTTCCGGAATATGCGTTGTGACCAGATCATCGATGGCTTCGCGGCGCATATCGGAAACGGTCTCGGAAATATTCGGCGCTTCCATCATCTCGACGCGTTGTTCGAAGATGACCTTGCGCTGATCGTTCAGAACGTCGTCGTACTTCAGAAGGTTCTTGCGGATATCGAAGTTGCGGGCTTCGACCTTCTTCTGCGCACGTTCCAGAGCCTTGTTGATCCAAGGATGGACGATCGCTTCGCCCTCCTTGAGACCGAGCTTCTGCAGCATGCTGTCCATACGGTCGGAGCCGAAGATGCGCATCAGGTCGTCCTGAAGCGAAAGATAGAACTTGGAACGGCCCGGGTCACCCTGACGGCCCGAGCGGCCGCGCAGCTGGTTGTCGATGCGCCGGCTTTCGTGGCGCTCGGTGGCGATGACGTAAAGACCGCCGGCGGCGAGCGCCTTTTCCTTGAGCTGCTTGATCTCTTCTCGGATTGCCTCGATCTTCGCGTCGCGTTCCGAACCCGGCTCGATTTCTCCGAGCTCGCGCTCGACACGCATATCGAGGTTGCCACCGAGCTGGATGTCGGTACCGCGGCCGGCCATATTGGTCGCGATCGTGACCGCGCCCGGCACGCCGGCCTGGGCGACGATATAGGCTTCCTGTTCATGATAGCGGGCGTTCAGAACCTGGAAGTTCGAGAAGCCCTGCTTGCGCATCAGCTCGGCCAGGAATTCCGACTTTTCGATCGAGGTGGTGCCGACGAGCACCGGCTGGCCGCGCTGGTGGGCATCCAGGATCTCTGCGATGATCGCCTTGTATTTCTCTTCGACCGTCCGGTAGACCTCGTCGTCCTCGTCGATACGCTTGATCGGCAGATTTGTCGGCACCTCGATGACATCGAGGTTGTAGATGTTGCCGAATTCTTCCGCTTCCGTCTGGGCCGTACCGGTCATGCCGGCGAGCTTGCCGTACATGCGGAAGTAGTTCTGGAAGGTGATCGAGGCCAGCGTCTGGTTTTCCGGCTGGATCTGCACCTTTTCCTTGGCTTCCAGCGCCTGATGCTGGCCTTCCGAATAACGACGGCCCGGCATCATGCGGCCGGTGAATTCGTCGATGATGACGATCTCGCCGTTGCGGACGATGTAGTCCTTGTCGCGCTGGAACAGCTTGTGGGCCTTCAGCGCATTGTTGATGTGATGAACGATCGCGACGTTCTCGATGTCGTAGAGCGAGGCGCCCTTCAGGAGGCCGGCCTGCTTCAACAGGTTCTCGAGCTTTTCGGTGCCGACTTCGGAGAAGTTCGCCGAACGCTGCTTTTCATCGATCTCATAGTCTTCCGGCGTCAGCAGCGGAATGTAGGTGTCGATGGTGTTGTAGAGGTCGGAGCGGTCGTCGAGCGGACCAGAGATGATCAGCGGCGTGCGCGCCTCGTCGACGAGGATCGAGTCCACTTCGTCGACGATTGCGAAGTTGTGGCCGCGCTGGACCATCTGGTTCTTCTCGTACTTCATATTATCGCGCAGATAATCGAAGCCGAGCTCGTTGTTGGTCGCGTAGGTGATGTCGCAATTGTAGGCGTCGCGGCGCTCTTCGTCGGAAAGGCCGTGGACGATGACGCCCGTGGTCAGGCCGAGGAAGCCGTAGAGACGGCCCATGGTCGCGGCATCACGCTGAGCGAGATAGTCGTTGACGGTGACGACATGCACGCCCTTGCCGGCAAGGGCGTTCAGATAGACCGGCAGGGTCGCGACCAGCGTCTTACCTTCGCCGGTCTTCATTTCGGCAATGGCGTTGGAATGCAGGATCATGCCGCCGACAAGCTGTACGTCAAAAGGTCGCATGCCAAGGACGCGGCGCGAGGCTTCGCGCACGACCGCAAAGGCCGGAATGAGGATGTCGTCCAGCGTCTTGCCTTCTGCGAGGAGTGCGCGGAACTCCAGCGTCTTTGCGGCAAGCTGCTCATCCGTCAGCGCCTTGGTCTTCTCTTCAATAGAGTTGATTGCGGCGACGTTCGGCTGGAAGGACCGCACGCGGCGATCGTTGGCAGAGCCAAATAACTTGCGGGCAATACCGCCAAAGCTGACCATATGACTGGTCCTTTCTGAATATTCTTCCCCGACGTTTCTTATTCGCTACCCAGCCGAAAAACAGGCGCACGCTTGAAAACGCCCGGAAACTGTTCTGGACGCGAGGTTGCGTGACAGATAAGAGGGGGGGCAAATGATGTCAACGGATTTGGCTGATATAGAAAGGCCACATTCCGGTGTTGAAGCCTGTTTCGGCTGGATTCACGAAAGCGGAAGCCGGCGGTATGATTGTGAAGGGTTATTTAATGTTGAGCACCAACAAACTTGCTGCGCTGGCGTTTACGGCCTTCGTTGCCTTCCAGGTTCCGGCCCATGCCGATGATGCCGTCGTCGCTAAGGTCGGCAATCTGGAGATTCACCAGTCGGAACTCGATCTGGCTGTGGCCAATCTCGACCCGCAGCTTGCGCAGCTCCCGGACGACCAGAAGAAGGTTGCCGCCCTCTCTGCCGCCATCGATGTGAAGCTGCTTGCTGCCGACGCCACAGCCGAGAAGCTCGACCAGACTGATGATTTCAAGAAGCGCATGCAGTATCTGACCGACCGTGAGCTTCACAACGCCTACTTCAAGAAGCATGTTGTCGACACCGTCACCGATGCCGACGTGAAGGCACGCTACGACAAGGAAGTCGCCGCCCTCCCGAAGCAGGAAGAAGTTCACGCCCGCCACATCCTCGTCAAGACCGAGGACGAGGCCAAGGACGTTATCAAGCAGCTTGACGCCGGCAAGAATTTTGCCGAACTCGCGAAGGAAAAGTCCACCGATCCGAACAAGGACGACGGCGGCGACCTCGGCTATTTCAGCCGTGGCCGCATGGTCAAGGAATTCGAGGATGCCGCTTTCGCTCTCGAAAAGGGCAGCTATTCCAAGACCCCTGTGAAGACCGATTTCGGTTATCACGTCATCCTGGTCGAGGATAAGCGCGACGCTCCGCCGCCGCCGTTCGACCAGGTAAAAGATCAAGTTCGTCAGCTTGTCATGCGCGACAAGTATCTTGCGCTCCTGAACCAGGCCAAGGCTTCGGCCAAGGTCGATATCATGGACGAAACGCTCCGCAAGGGTTACGAAGACGCGAACAAGCAGCCTGAGCCGGGCGCCGAACCCGCGCCGGCACCGGCGCCGCAGCAGTAATCATCAGCATCTGGACCCGGTTCTTCCGGGTCCTTTACTATGATAGACAGGTCACATCCGATGTCCGCTACCGTTTCTCCCCTTGCCCCGAAAACCTTTGCTTCGCTGCCGGCCCTTCGCGGCGTGCGCATGGCAACCGCTTCCGCCGGCATCAAATACAAGAACCGGACGGACGTGCTGATGATGGTCTTTGATGCGCCGGCTACCGTTGCCGGTGTCTTTACCAAGTCGAAATGTCCCTCGGCGCCCGTCGATTTCTGCCGGGCCAACTTGCCGCACGGTACGGCACGTGCCGTCGTCGTCAATTCCGGCAATGCCAATGCCTTTACCGGCTTGAAGGGCCGTGCTGCGACTGAGCTCACCGCGAAGTCGGCCGCCGCCGCCGTCGGCTGCGGCGAAAATGAGATCTTTCTCGCGTCGACGGGTGTCATCGGCGAACCGCTGGACGCTACCAAATTTGCCGGTGTGCTGGACAAGATGCATGCCGATGCTACCGGCGATTACTGGTTCGAGGCCGCCAAGGCCATCATGACCACCGACACCTATCCGAAGGTTGCGACCCGCACTGCCGAAATCGGTGGCGTCAAGGTGACGATCAACGGAATCGCCAAGGGCGCCGGCATGATCGCGCCCGACATGGCGACCATGCTTTCCTTCGTCGTCACGGATGCCGATATCGCGTCTTCCACCCTGCAGTCTCTGCTGTCTGCCGGCGTCGAGCCGAGCTTCAACTCCATGACCGTCGATAGCGATACTTCGACGTCGGATACGCTGATGCTGTTTGCGACTGGTGCTGCTGCAGCTGATGGGCAGGCGCGTATCACGAGCGCGGACGACCCACGGCTCGACACGTTTCGTTCGGCGCTGAACGACCTTCTCAAGGATCTGGCGATCCAGGTCGCCCGCGACGGCGAGGGCGCCACGAAGATGCTCGAAATCACCGTGACCGGTGCCGAGAGCGATGCCGCTGCCAAGACGATCGCCCTTTCCATCGCCAATTCGCCGCTGGTCAAGACTGCGGCTGCGGGCGAGGATGCCAATTGGGGCCGTATTGTCATGGCCGTCGGCAAGGCCGGTGAAATGGCCGACCGCGACCGGCTCGCCATCTGGTTCGGCGATGTGCGCGTCGCCGTCAACGGCGAGCGCGACCCTTCCTATTCCGAGGATGCGGCCTCAGCCGTGATGAAAAAGCAGGATATACCTGTGAAAGTCGATATTGGCCTCGGCTCCGGCAAAGCTACGGTCTGGACCTGCGACCTCACGAAGGAATATGTTGCGATCAATGGCGACTACCGGAGCTGATCGTTCGCTGATGCAGGCATCCCTTCCGAAGCAAAACCTGCCGCTGGTCCGGCGGCTGGAAGCCGTGGGCTTTCGCGCCTGGCCGGCCGCCTCCTTGCAATATGACGGAAGCTGGCAAATTCGCCTGACGGCAGGCCATCCCTCCAACCGACTGAACTCCATCGTGCCGCTCGATCCCTCCGACCATCGAGATGTCGAGATCAGGCTGGAGAAGGCGAGCCGTAAATTCGAGGCATACGGCCGTCCCGCCATCGTGCGTGAGACGCCGCTTGCCTCGCCTGTTTTGATGGACCTGATCAAGGAACGGGGATGGATGCGTTTTGATGAAACGGCCGTCATGGTCTGCGATCTCTCGCAGGCCGATCTGCCCGATACGCTCGATCATCTTCCTACCCACGATGTCGGCCGGTTCGTCGATGCCAATCTCTCCGTCGATCAGGCGCAGCTTTCTCTGAAGCCGGCGCTTGCCGAGATTATTTCTGCGATTAAGCCGCCATCCGGGCTGTTCATGATCGAAGATGCCATCCATGGGTCGCTGGCAACGGTCCTCTGCGTGCAGGACAACGATCTTGCCGGCATCATGTCGCTGTCGGTCGCGGGTAGCCATCGCCGCAGAGGTCTCGGTATCGAGATTCTGACCTCGGCCTTGCGCTGGGCGCGGATGCGCAGCGCCCGAACGGCTTGGCTGCAGGTGAAACTCTCCAATGCGCCGGCGATCGCTCTTTATGAGCGTCTTGGTTTCCGTGATGCCTATCACTATTGCTATTGGCAGGAACGCTGCGAATGAGCGAAGCCGGAAGGAAGCTGCTCCTGGTCGCGGCCTGCGCGCTGATCGATACGGACGGGCGTATCCTTCTGGCACAGCGGCCGGAAGGAAAGTCCCTTGCCGGCCTGTGGGAATTCCCCGGCGGCAAGGTCGAACCCGGCGAGACGCCGGAGGAAACGCTGGTGCGCGAACTGAACGAAGAGCTCGGCATTATGACAAAGGTCCCGTGCCTTGCGCCGCTGACTTTCGCCAGCCACAGCTATGATACGTTCCACCTGCTGATGCCGCTTTATGTCTGCCGCCGCTATGAAGGCATTCCGCAGGGCCGCGAGGGCCAGGCAATCAAATGGGTGCGCCCGCAGGCGCTGCGCGATTACCCGATGCCGCCGGCCGACGAGCCGCTCATCCCGGTACTGCAGGATTTACTTTAGCTTTTGCTGATTATTGGGGCGAAACGTCGATTTCGCCTGTGGATATTAATCGATCATTTAGCACCTTCTGGCAATGATCGGCCTCACTCAAGCAACTGGCGTGTGTGTATTTAAGGGCTTGACGTCATGGACGACGATTTCTGGAAAGCTGTGCGCGAGAAGGAACGCGCTTCTTCGTCTGCTTCGCGCAGGACAGGAGCGCTGAATATTGCCCTTCTCTTCGGTACGGCCGTAGTGGCGCTGACTCTCATCCTGACGCCGATGCTGGCGGATTCTTCGAAGAAGAGCGTGCTCGCCAGCGCGCCGGCAGATTTCGACACGATTACCACCGGCTCCATCCCGAAGACCGAGAATGGTCCGAAGAGCGAGAGCGGCAAGCGCTATACAATCCGCCGCAGCGTGCTCCAGGATACGCCTGGTTCCGTCTGCGTCGTCCAGGGCTACGGCGTCGGCGCCGGCTGCTGAGGAAATGAAGCTCCATCCCAGGGAGCCATGAATTTCATTGCTGTCTTGAGCGCAAAAGGTCGGGTTGATGAATTTGCTAAGGAAATTTGTGGCGGACAGAAGCGGTGCGACGGCGATCGAATATGGATTGATCGCAGCGCTGATGTCGGTTGCCCTCATTGGAGGGCTGGGTGTGTTCACCAACGGCCTGCGCGGCGTGTTCAACACCGTCGAGAATAACCTGACCATCAACTGAGCTATCTGTTAGAGCGCCGTGCGGCCATTCGGACGCATTAAGGACGCTCCAACTCTTTGAATCCACGCATCAGGCTTTCCGGAAATCGATTCCGATTTTGGGCCAATGCTAAAGATCTCACTGCCTGAGCTTCTGCTCCTCCACCTTCAGTGCGTCAGCAAGCCGCGCCTTGGCCGTTCCTGGTTTCAGCGGCTGCTGCTGGCTTTCATGCGGTGCCCAGCCAGACACATAGATCACTGAAAATGTCGCGCGGATACGGCCGTCCGGATCCGAATAGCGCTCGGCATAGATTTCAGCGGCGCGCAGGAAGAAGGCGCGCGTCAGCGGCTTGCGGCTGCGGGCAGCGAGAGGATTGGCCATGCCCATCGCTCTCAGGTCCCGCATCAGCGGAAAAATTGAATCATAGCGTACCGTATAATTCTCCGCGTCGATGACGGGCAGGGCAAAGCCTGCGCGCTGCAGCAGACCGCCGACATCGCGGACATCGGCGAAAGGGATGACGCGCGGGCTTGCACCGCCGGTCATCTCGATCTCGGTCGCAAGCAGTACCTCGCGCAGTTCTTGCAGCGTACCGGCGCCCGGAATGGCGGCCAGGAACAGGCCGTCCGGCTTCAATGCGCGCCGGATCTGGATGAAGACGCCGGGTGTGTCGTTGGTCAGGTGCAGACTGAGCGGTGCAATCACCAGATTGGCCGATTGGGGCGCGAGCGGCACGTCTTCGAGTGGCGCTTCGAGAAAAGATTCGCCCGGCGCGACATAGTGTATGTCGCTTTCCACGCGGATGAGGTTACCGACCTTGCCGGTCGCGACCGCCGCACGGGCGACGGCACCTGTAGTGCCGTGCAGTTCCACCGCATGTTCAAAGCTGCGCTCGACGACGGCCAAACGGTCTGCCAGTTCCTCGGCGGCTATATCGAGCAGGAAGGCTGCTTTCGGGTCATTATTTGCGAGTGCGCGCCGACGATTTGTGGCGATCTGCGTCTTGTCAAAGATGATATCCATGGCGATGTCCATATTCCCCCGTCCAGCAGGCGGCAAGGCGATTTTCCTTTGGCTCGCGACGCGCCAAAGCGCGTTGCGATCTTCATCCGCTAGCCGCGCTTTCGGTCTTTGTTTTTACGCATGTCGTTATCGCAAAACCGCTACACACTTTTGCGCGACATGCTTTAGTCTGCCTCATATGGGGACGATCGAGATGAAAAGTGAGACGAGGCGGATATGGGCGCAGCTTTTGCGACCTTTTTCGATGCTTGCCGATCTTGTCTATCCGCCTGCATGCGCGGCTTGCGGTATTTCGACAGCCGGTCATCGCGGGCTTTGTGCCGAATGCTGGTCCGAGATCCGCTTCATAGAGCGGCCTTATTGCGAGGTGCTGGGCCTTCCCTTTTCCCATGATCTCGGGGCCGGCATCCTGAGCGCCGAGGCGATCGCCAATCCGCCGCCCTTTGATCGGCTGCGTTCAGCAGCCACCCACGACCATGCCGTTCGCAATCTGGTGCATGGCCTCAAATACCGGGATCGCACGGATCTCGCGCCGATGATGGCCGGCTGGATGCTGCGCGCCTCGGACGGCATGGTCGAGCGCTGCGACGCTGTCATTCCGGTTCCACTTCATCGTACCCGCATGGTCTCGCGCAAATTCAATCAAGCCGCGGAACTTGCCCGGCATTTGGCGAAGCTTGCGGGAAAACCGCTGCTGCCGGCAACGCTTCTACGTGTGAAGCGTACCAGCCAGCAGGTCGGTCTTGGCGTGCGGGCGCGCGAGGACAATGTCCGTGGCGCTTTTGCGGTCGCCGCAGGCAGGGAAAGCGATGTCTTCGGCAAACGCATCGTGCTTGTCGACGACGTCTTTACAACAGGGGCGACAGTTGGTGCGGCAACGCGCGCGCTGCGCAAGGCGGGAGCTGCCGATATAACGGTTTTAACCTTTGCAAGGGCACTTGCAGAAACTATATGACAGAAAGAAAACAGCACGGTCTGGAGACGTCATGGTACCTGTTGCCATCTATACCCGTCAGTTCTGCGGCTATTGTGCACGCGCCAAATCTCTTCTTGAAGAGAAGGGCGTTGACTATGTCGAATATGATGCGACCTTCTCACCAGAGCTTCGCCAGGAAATGCTTGGCAAATCGAACGGCCGCACCACCTTTCCGCAGATTTTCATCGGCAGCACGCATGTCGGCGGTTGTGACGATCTCTATGCGCTAGATCGGGCAGGCAAGCTCGATCCGTTGCTGGCAGCCTGAGGAAGAGCGATGAGCTTCATGGCCGCCGCCATCCAGATGTGTTCCGGTGTCGATCCGGAGCGGAATGCCGATTCGATGAGGCGCCTCGTCCGAGAGGCTGCTGCAAAGGGCGCAACTTACGTGCAGACGCCTGAAATGACCGGCATGCTGCAGCGTAACCGCGCGGCGGCAAAGGAAGTTCTGCGTGATGAGAGCAACGACATTATCGTCGAAACCGGCTCGGCGCTTGCGGCCGAGCTCGGCATCTTCGTGCATGTCGGCTCAACGGCGATTGCGCTCGATGACGGCAAGATGGCCAACCGCGGTTTCTTGTTCGGCCCCGACGGCAAGGTCCTGAATCGCTACGACAAGATTCACATGTTCGACGTCGATCTCGACAATGGCGAGAGCTGGCGCGAAAGTGCCGCTTACAGGCCGGGGTCGGAAGCGCGCGTTCTGTCGTTGCCGTTTGCCGAGATGGGTTTCACGATCTGTTACGACGTGCGTTTCCCGCAGCTTTTCCGCGCGCAGGCTGTTGCCGGTGCTGAAGTGATGACCGTTCCGGCCGCTTTCACGAAGCAGACCGGCGAGGCACATTGGGAAATCCTGCTGCGGGCGCGCGCCATTGAAAACGGTGTCTTCGTCATCGCCGCAGCGCAGGCCGGCCTGCATGAAGATGGACGCGAAACATTCGGCCATTCGATGATCATCGATCCCTGGGGCAAGGTGCTGGCATCAGCCGGTCCGACCGGCGAGGCCGTCATTTTGGCGGAGATCGATCCGGCGGCGGTGAAGGCTGCGCATGACAAGATTCCGAACCTTAAGAACGGCCGGGAGTTTTCCATCGAGAGGATTGCGGGGGGAATTTCAGGAGGCGTTGCAGCTTGATCCGCTATTCCCTTATTTGCGAAAATGCTCACGAATTTGAAGGCTGGTTTTCTGAAAGCGCCGATTTTGACCGGCAGGTCGCAAGCGGCTTTCTGACCTGTCCCGTCTGCAATTCCGCTTCCATCTCCAAGTCGCTCATGGCTCCCTCCGTCTCAACCGCGCGCAAGAAGGAAGAGATGCAGACGGTCGCGATGGACACGGCCCGCCGCGAAGCCTTCCTGAAGCTCAAGGAAGCTGTCGCCGCAATCAAGGCGACTTCCGAGGATGTTGGAACCCGCTTTCCCGAGGAAGCTCGCAAGATCCACTACGGTGAGGCGGATGCCCGCGGTATCATCGGCCAGGCAACGCCCGACGAAGCCGAGGCGCTGGTGGAAGAAGGCATCGAGATCGCGGCCCTGCCGGTTCTGCCCGAAGACGTGAACTGATTTGCGGGCGGGTGGGTTAATATGATTTTGATCCTCGGGCGGCGCGATCAGGTCGGCCGTTTTGCCAGCAGCATATAGTTCACATCCATATCCTTCGACAGGTTCCACTGGTTTGCCAGCGGATTGAAGAAGACGCCCGTGCGGTCGATAATATCGAGACCGCTTGCGGCAAGCGGCTTTTCCAGTTCTTCCGGGCGCACCAGTTTCTCATACTGATGCGTGCCGCGCGGCAGCCAGCGCAGGACGTTTTCGGCAGCGAAAATGGCAAGCGCGGCGGCCTTCATGGTGCGGTTGATCGTGGCGACGAACATCAGGCCGCCCGGCCTGACCATCCTGGCGCAGGTATTCATGAAAAGCTCGACATCGGCCACATGCTCCACCACTTCCATGTTAAGCACGATATCGAAGGTCTCGCCTGCCTCGGCAAGCTGCTCGGCCGTCACGGCACGATAGTCGACCGCAACACCCGATGCCTTGGCGTGGGTTGAGGCGATGCCGATGTTCTTTTCCGAGGGATCGGCACCGACGACTTCAGCGCCCATACGGGCAACCGGCTCCGATAGGAGGCCGCCACCACAGCCGATATCGAGCACGCGCAGGCCTTCAAGCGGCCTGGCACTCTTCGGATTGCGTGAAAAATTCTCCGCCGCCTTGTCGCGGATATAGGCCAGGCGAACAGGATTGAACTTGTGTAGCGGCTTGAACTTGCCCGCCGGACTCCACCATTCGGCCGCCATGGCGGAAAAGCGATCGACTTCGCTCTGGTCGATGGTGGTTTTGGCCGCTTCGTTCATCTGCCGCTCCTTAATGTCCCTGTCAGTGAAGTCGGACGATCGAGGCGATAAGTCAAGAGCGGTCAGGTCGCGCCGGAGGCTTGGAAAGGACCGTAAAAATGGAGGACGTCTGACGGCGGTTAAAACCCCGCGTCGTCGCGGGGTTGCGGATACTGGTGATGCCGATTTAGCGGCACTGACGGCGCGGGCCGTACGTGGGCTGATACGTATTGTCGTATGCCCGGTACGAGCGATAACGGCTGTAGCAATAGTCGGCATGCGAGCTGCCCGCACGCACGCGTGGCTGCGAGGCTATGATACTGCCGATGATCGCGCCGGCAGCCAGGCCGCCGATAATGGCGCCGGTATTGTCATGGCGGCGATAATAGCGGTCGCGGTAGCGGTCCCCATAATAGCGGCGATCCCATCTGCGGTCGTACCGATAACGGTCCGAGTAGCGATAATTGCCCCATCCTCGGCCTCCGTAGTCGTAACGAGGGCAGTTCGTGAAGTTATTGCAGCCCACCTGAAGAAGGTCGGCTTGGCTGCTGGCGGTTTGCGATTGCGCTGCCGACTGAACCGGGGTTGCCGTATAGATCGGTCCTGCCCAGGCGGGCATTCCGGAGAATGCAGTCGTTATCGACAGTGCAATTATCGCTAATCTTCTCATTCTACTCACCAGCTTTCTGGACACATCTATTGCGGTTTAAACGCATTCGAGGCCATTAAGTTTCAATCGCTTCCACGCCTCTTTCACCGGCATGGACCAGGGCGCTTTGCAGTAGTCGCAGTGACCATTTTTTGACGAAATCCTGCCGCTTCCACTTCACATTTTCCCCGCCCTTGCCACCCCCTGCCAAACTCGCTAAGAGACGCGCCAACTTTCGTCCTTGGTTGGCGGGGCTTTAGAAGCGTTCCAGAAACCACTATTTCCGGGCTCTTCGGCCGTTGGACAGCCGGGTTTTTTGATGTCCGGGAGGGCGCTGCGTTTCCGGGCAGTTTACGAATGCGCGTGACGTACCGGAAGCAAATCCGTTTTCCGGCAATCTCGCGCGGGTCATGGTAGAGGCTTATGGCACGCATCGTTATGAAATTCGGCGGAACCTCCGTCGCGGATCTGGACCGCATCAAGAACGTTGCCCGCCATGTTAAACGTGAAGTCGATGCCGGCCATGAAGTGGCAGTCGTCGTCTCCGCCATGTCCGGCAAGACCAACGAACTTGTCGGCTGGGTGCAAAACGCGCCCAAGGTGATTGGCGCCAACTCGCCTTTCTATGACGCGCGTGAATACGATGCTGTCGTTGCCTCCGGCGAACAAGTGACGTCAGGTCTTCTTGCGATTGCATTGCAGAGTATGGGCATCAATGCCCGTTCCTGGCAGGGCTGGCAGATTCCGATCCGCACGGACAATGCGCATGGAGCGGCTCGCATCATGGAGATTGACGGGGCCGACATCATTAAGCGTATGGGTGAGGGGCAGGTTGCCGTCGTCGCCGGTTTCCAGGGTCTCGGTCCGGATAATCGTATCTCGACGCTTGGACGCGGCGGATCGGACACTTCGGCTGTAGCGATCGCGGCTGCTGTCAAAGCCGATCGCTGTGACATCTATACCGATGTCGATGGCGTCTACACGACGGATCCACGCATCGAACCCAAGGCACGGCGCCTGAAGAAGATCGCTTTCGAAGAAATGCTGGAAATGGCGTCGCTCGGCGCCAAGGTTCTTCAGGTGCGTTCGGTCGAGCTTGCCATGGTGCACAAGGTGCGCACTTTCGTGCGTTCTTCTTTCGAGGATCCCGATGCTCCGGGCATGGGCGACCTCTTGAACCCGCCCGGAACGTTGATTTGTGACGAGGATGAAATCGTGGAACAGGAAGTAGTCACCGGCATTGCCTATGCTAAAGATGAGGCTCAGATTTCGCTTCGCCGTCTTGCCGACCGGCCGGGCGTTTCTGCCGCGATCTTCGGTCCGCTCGCAGAAAGCCACATCAACGTCGATATGATCGTCCAGAACATTTCTGAAGATGGTTCGAAGACGGATATGACCTTCACCGTGCCCTCGGGCGATGTCGAGAAGGCCATCAAGGTTCTCTCCGACAACAAGGAGAAGATCGGCTATGACGTTGCGCAGAGCGAATCGGGTCTGGTGAAAGTCTCCGTCATCGGCATCGGCATGCGCAGCCATGCAGGCGTTGCGGCGACTGCCTTCCGGGCACTTGCTGAAAAAGGCATCAACATCAAGGCAATTACAACCTCGGAGATCAAGATTTCGATCCTGATCGACGGTCCTTATGCAGAACTCGCTGTCAGAACTTTGCATTCCTGCTACGGTCTGGATAAGAATTGATTCCAGCGGGCGGCCTGCCCCTTCAGGTTGAAGATGCGGCCAGTTCTCGTGGCCGCATAAGGTGTTTGTTTCAGGGAGCTTGAGACGCAATGAGAGACCTTTCCGGCGGTCCGCGCGTATTGCTCAAGCGGCTGCGCGAATTGATGGCGGAGCCACTGGAGCCGCAGGAGCGACTCGACCGGATCGTGCGTCAGATCGCCAGCAACATGGTAGCGGAGGTTTGCTCCGTTTACGTTCTGCGCGCCGACGGTGTTCTCGAGCTTTATGCTACCGAAGGTCTCAACAAGGAAGCCGTCCATCTCTCGCAGCTGAAGATGGGACAGGGTCTCGTCGGCACGATTGCCGCCTCGGCCCAGCCGCTCAATCTTTCCGACGCGCAGTCGCATCCGGCCTTCCGCTACCTGCCGGAAACGGGTGAAGAGATCTACCATTCCTTCCTGGGCGTGCCGATCCTACGGACGGGGCGCTCCCTTGGGGTTCTCGTCGTGCAGAACAAGGCAAGCCGCAATTATCGCGATGAAGAGCTGGAGGCGCTCGAGACGACGGCGATGGTTCTTGCCGAGATGATCGCGACCGGCGAACTGAAGAAGATCACCAAGCCGGGTCTCGAACTCGATCTTACCCGTTCGGTTACAGTCGATGGCGATACCTATAATGACGGGATCGGCCTTGGTTACGTCGTCCTCCACGAGCCGCGCATCGTCGTCACCAATCTGCTCAACGAAGATGCGGAGAAGGAAATCCGGCGGCTGGCGGAAGCCATGGGCTCGCTTAGGATCTCCATCGACGACATGCTGTCGCGCCGCGATGTTTCCATGGAAGGCGAGCACCGCGAAGTGCTCGAGACCTATCGCATGTTCGCCCACGACCAGGGCTGGGTGCGCAAGCTGGAAGAGGCGATCCGCAACGGCCTGACGGCGGAGGCGGCTGTCGAGAAGGTCCAGAGCGACACCAAGGCGCGCATGATACGCCTGACCGATCCCTATCTGCGCGAACGCATGCACGATTTCGAAGATCTGGCAAACCGGCTGCTGCGCGTATTGACCGGTTATACGGGCCGCACGACGGCCGAGGGTTTTCCGAACGACGCGATCATCCTGGCGCGCGCCATGGGTGCGGCGGAACTCCTCGACTATCCGCGTGCCAATGTACGCGGGCTGGTGCTGGAAGAAGGCGCGGTGACCAGCCATGTGGTGATCGTCGCACGCGCCATGGGCATTCCTGTTATCGGCCAGGCGGCGGGTGTCGTGGCGCTTGCCGAAAACGGTGATGCCGTCATTATCGATGGCGACGAAGGGCATGTGCATATCCGGCCGATGCCGGAGCATCAGCGCTCCTATGAAGAAAAGGTACGCTTCCGCGCCAGGCGGCAAGAGCAATTCCGGGCGCTGCGTTCCGTTGAGCCGGTGACCCGGGATGGGCAGCGCATCCAGCTTCTGATGAATGCCGGCCTGCTGGTCGATCTGCCGCAGCTGGCGGAATCCGGAGCGGAGGGTATTGGTCTGTTCCGCACTGAGCTGCAATTCATGATCGCCTCGACCATGCCGAAGGCGGAAGAGCAGGAGATGTTCTACCGCAATGTGCTGAAGCAGGCAGGCGGGCGTGTCGTGACCTTCCGCACACTCGATATCGGCGGAGACAAGGTTGTTCCTTATTTCCGCGGTCATGAGGAAGAGAATCCGGCGCTAGGCTGGCGGGCAATCCGCCTGTCGCTCGACCGGCCGGGACTGTTGCGCACGCAGTTGCGCGCCATGCTCAAGGCGGCTGCCGGCGCCGAGCTGAAGCTGATGGTGCCGATGGTGACCGAGGTTTCGGAAATCAGGCAGGTGCGCGAACTCCTGCAGAAGGAAGTGCAGCATCTTTCGCGTTTCGGTCACGGGCTGCCGCGCAAGCTCCAATTTGGCGCGATGCTGGAAGTGCCGGCACTTCTTTGGCAGCTCGATGAGCTGATGGACGCGGTCGACTTCGTCTCCGTCGGTTCCAATGACCTCTTCCAGTTCGCCATGGCGGTCGATCGCGGCAACGCACGGGTTTCCGAGCGTTTCGATCCGTTGGAGCGGCCGTTCCTGCGGATCCTTCGTGATATCGTACGTGGCGCGGGTCGCAATAAAACACCGGTGACACTCTGCGGCGAACTGGCGGGCAAGCCGCTTTCGGCCATGGCGTTGCTCGGTGTCGGGTTCCGTTCGATCTCCATGTCGCCGGCCTCGATCGGACCGGTTAAGGCGATGCTGCTCGGCCTTAACGCCGAGGCTCTGACGAAGGCCGTCGATGAGGCGCTGGACGACCGGAATGCGACTGTGCCGATGCGCGAGGTGCTTGCCCACTTCGCCGAGAGCCACAATATTCCCCTTTAGACATATATAAGAAGAATTGGAGTAAGGGGTGGCGAAGCTTCCCATTGAAAAGATGCGCGAGCTTGAGCGCCGCTTCGGCGAGATCGAAGCCCGCATGTCGGCCGGCCCCTCGGCTGATGTTTATGTAAAGCTCGCATCCGAATATTCCGAATTGCAGCCGGTCGTCACCAAGATCCGCGCCTATCAAAAGGCCGTCGGGGAGCTTGCCGATCTGGAGGTGCTGCTCGAGGACAAGTCTGTCGACCGTGATATGCGCGAGCTTGCCGAACTCGAACTTCCTGATGTGAAGGAGCAGATCGAGGCGTTGGAGAACGAAATCCAGATCCTGCTCTTGCCGAAGGACGCTGCCGACGAGAAGAGCGCGATCCTGGAAATTCGCGCCGGTACCGGCGGCAACGAGGCGGCCCTTTTTGCCGGTGACCTCTTCCGCATGTATGAGCGCTATGCGGCAACGCATGGCTGGAAGGTCGACGTACTTTCGTCGAGCGAGGGCGAAGCCGGAGGGTTCAAGGAAATCATCGCAACGATCACCGGCAAGGGCGTGTTCGCCAAGCTGAAGTTCGAATCCGGCGTGCACCGCGTGCAGCGCGTGCCTGAGACGGAAGCGGGCGGACGCATTCACACCTCGGCGGCAACGGTCGCCGTTCTGCCCGAGGCCGAGGAGATCGATATCGAGATTCGGCCGGAAGATATCCGCATCGATACGATGCGCTCCTCGGGTGCAGGCGGACAGCACGTCAATACCACGGACTCTGCCGTGCGCATCACCCACCTGCCGACGGGCATTGTCGTGACCAGCTCAGAAAAGTCCCAGCACCAGAACCGCGCCAAGGCCATGCAGGTGCTGCGCTCGCGTCTTTATGATGCCGAGCGGCAGAGGGCCGATAGCGAACGCTCCGCCGACCGTAAGAGCCAGGTCGGTTCCGGCGACCGTTCCGAACGTATCCGCACCTATAATTTCCCGCAGGGCCGCATCACCGACCATCGCATCAACCTGACGCTCTATAAGCTCGACCGAATGATGGAAGGTGAAATCGACGAAGTGGTGGACGCCTTGCTGGCGGACTATCAAGCGAGCCAGCTCGCACAGCTTGGTGAACAACAATGACCGTGTCGGGGCCGATGGTTTCCGAGATGCTTGCCGAGGCTAGGCGCCGTTTCACGGAGGCGGGCATAGCCGATCCACAGACCGATGCGCGGTTACTGATTTCGGGACTGCTGAAGCTTTCGCCGACCGAGATGCTGACGGCAGGTCGCCAGTCGGTTTCGGAGGAACAGGCAGGCACTATCGGCCGCGCGATCGAAAGGCGGCTGAAGCACGAGCCGGTGCATCGCATTCTCGGAGAGCGGGAATTTTACGGCCTGCCGCTTTCGCTGTCCGCCAGCACGCTGGAGCCGCGGCCAGATACGGAAATTCTTGTCGATACGATTATTCCTTATCTGCGTGACCTTGCAAAAACGGAAGGCAATCTCCACATTCTGGACATAGGAACCGGGACCGGAGCGATTTGCCTTGCGCTCCTGAGTGAATGTCCGGAAGCATCAGGCATCGGCAGTGACATTTCGACCGATGCACTTGAGACGGCAAGATCAAACGCAGAAAGAAACGGATTGCAGGATCGATTCACGACCATTCGATCGAACTGGTTCGAGAACATCCACGGGACGTTTCATGCGGTTGTCTCAAATCCGCCCTATATTGCTTCCAATGTCATTGATGATCTCGCTCCCGAAGTGACGAAATTTGATCCGGCTGCAGCTCTGGACGGCGGCCCGGATGGGCTTGACGCTTACAAAGCCATAGCAAAGGATTCGGCTAGGTTCATGCGATCCAATGGGATCGTCGGACTGGAAATCGGCTACGATCAGCGAAACGATGTGACGGCGATCTTTGAAGCGGAAGGCTTCAAGTGCCTCAAATCCGTGAAGGATTATGGTCAGAACGACAGAGTGCTCGTGTTTACGCTGGCATGACCGGCGACAAATTGCAGCATCGAACTGGACATTGTTGCTATTGCGAAGAAAAGGCTTGGATTTCCCGAGGAAGCAATATAGGTTGCCTTCACGCGTTGGGCGCATAGGAATGAACGGGATTCGTTCGGTACTTGCTCAGCTTCGGGGGTCTGCTCTTTTAAACGAGAGTTTCAAAGGTTGAACACGACCCAATGCGTGAATCAGTCAAACTGACTTGAAGACAAGCGGCAGGTCGGCGCGAAGGCGCACTATGCTTGCGGCACGAAGGCCCTGATCCGGATGGACCGGTCTTGGCGGTTGGTGCCATGTATCCAATCACAAACAGAGAATTCAGGTGAACGATCGATGAGGCCAGGACAGCAGAACAAGCGCGGTCGAGGGCGTGGCAATAACAACAATAATAATGGCGGCGGTGGAAATAACAATAACAACAATTTCAACCGCAAGGGCGGCAATCCGCTGACCCGGACCTATGACAGTTCCGGTCCCGATGTGAAAATCCGCGGCACTGCCCAGCACATTGCCGAGAAATATGCGCAGCTCGCTCGTGACGCCCAAAGTTCCGGCGACCGCGTCATAGCTGAGAACTATCTGCAGCATGCTGAACACTACAACCGCATCATTGCTGCCGCACAGGCGCAGATGCAGGAACGTTTCCAGCGCGATGATCGCCACGACTTTAACGATCGCGATAATGCGGACCGTGACGGCGACGAACTGGACACGGCGGATAGTGACGACGTCGTCATCGTTCAGCCGCCCCACCAGCAACAGCGCGAACAGCAGCGGCCAGCTGCCGCCGCACCGGTGCCCGCACAGTCTCAGGCGGAAGTGATCGACGGTACCGGCCCGCAGCCTGACATCGAAGGCATCCCTGCCGAAGTTGCGATGGAAGAGGAAGGCTCTGCTGCGCCGCAGCGCGAACGCCAGCCTCGCCGCCGCAATGCCGGAAGCCGCCCGCGCCGTCCGCGCCGCGGCGCTGAAGGTGAGGCCGCCGGCGAGGAAGGTGCTTCCGCCGAAGCGCCGGTTCTGGCTGAAGCTGCTTCCGAATAAGCTCGATTCATACGCGTAACTTGAAAGGCTGCCCTCTCGGGCGGCCTTTCTTTTTTGCGCAGTCGCGTTGCCCTTGCCGCTGCGGGGCCAGGAGCGTCATGGGGTTCCTTGCCTAGGGTGCGACCAAAGGCGACTTCAGCAAGGAATAGGTGCTGTCAGGCGTCGTGTCGGTGGGCAAATAGCGTCTGCGAAGGAGGTGCTCGCAGGCGTCAGTTTTCCAGTGTCTTACCCCTTTAAACTCTCCGGATTCTCCACCATATCCTGACCAGATTGTTTGCCGCAAATCCTAATGGCGACAAACAGGGGCTTGCCTTTGAGGGAGCTCAATCTCAATCATCGGTCTGTGCCTTATGAAGGGCAGGGCGATTCATGGAGGTAACATATGAATATCGAGAAATACTCCGAGCGGGTGCGCGGTTTCGTTCAGTCCGCCCAGACCTATGCGCTGGCGCAAGGGCACCAGCAATTCACCGCAGAACATGTGCTGAAAGTCCTGCTCGATGACGATCAGGGCATGGCTGCTTCGCTGATTGAGCGCGCCGGCGGCGACGCAAAGGCGGCACGGCTTGCCAATGATGCCGCACTTGCCAAACTGCCGAAAATTTCCGGCGGCAACGGCAATATCTATCTCGCCCAGCCGCTCGCAAAAGTCTTCTCCACGGCCGAGGAGGCTGCGAAGAAAGGCGGCGACAGCTTCGTTACGGTCGAGCGTCTGCTGCAGGCGCTGGCGATCGAAACCTCTGCCTCGACCTATCAGTCGCTGAAAAATGCCGGCGTGACCGCGCAGGCACTCAATCAGGTCATCAACGAAATCCGCAAGGGCCGTACGGCAGATACGGCGAGTGCCGAGCAAGGCTTCGACAGCCTGAAAAAATATGCGCGCGATCTGACGGGCGAAGCCCGCGAAGGTAAGCTCGATCCGGTTATCGGCCGCGACGACGAAATCCGCCGCACGATCCAGGTCCTCTCGCGCCGCACCAAGAACAATCCCGTCCTGATCGGTGAGCCGGGTGTCGGTAAAACTGCCATCGTCGAAGGCCTTGCACTGCGCATCGTCAATGGCGATGTGCCGGAGAGCCTGAAGGACAAGAAGCTGATGGCGCTCGACATGGGAGCGTTGATTGCCGGTGCGAAGTACCGCGGCGAGTTCGAGGAGCGCCTGAAGGCTGTGCTGAACGAGGTTCAGTCGGAAAACGGCGAGATCATCCTCTTCATCGATGAAATGCACACGCTGGTCGGCGCCGGCAAGGCGGACGGAGCGATGGACGCCTCCAACCTGCTGAAGCCTGCCCTTGCCCGCGGCGAGCTGCATTGCGTCGGCGCAACGACGCTGGATGAATATCGCAAGCATGTCGAGAAGGATCCGGCCCTTGCCCGCCGTTTCCAACCGGTCATGGTCGAGGAGCCGACGGTGGAGGACACGATCTCGATCCTGCGCGGTCTGAAGGAAAAGTACGAGCAGCATCACAAGGTGCGCATTGCCGATGCCGCGCTGGTTGCCGCCGCAACCCTGTCGAACCGCTATATTACCGACCGTTTCCTGCCAGACAAGGCGATCGACTTAATGGACGAGGCGGCCGCCCGCCTGCGTATGCAGGTGGATTCAAAACCGGAAGAACTCGATGAGCTCGACCGCCGCATCATCCAGCTTAAGATCGAACGCGAGGCGCTGAAGAAGGAAACCGATGTCGCCTCCGCCGACCGGCTGAAGCGGCTGGAAGGCGAGTTGACTTCCCTTGAGGAAGAGGCAGACGCGCTGACGGCCCGCTGGCAGGCGGAAAAACAGAAGCTCGGTCTCGCCGCTGACCTGAAAAAGCAGCTCGATGATGCCCGCAACGAGTTGGCGATTGCCCAACGCAAGGGTGAATTCCAGCGCGCCGGCGAGCTCGCCTATGGCGTAATTCCGGGTCTCGAAAAGCAGCTTGCCGATGCCGAAAACCAGGAAGACAACAGCCGCAACGCGATGGTGCAGGAGGTCGTGACCCCCGACAATATCGCCCATGTCGTCTCCCGCTGGACCGGCATTCCTGTCGACAAGATGCTGGAAGGCGAACGCGACAAACTGCTTCGGATGGAAGACGAGCTGGCGAAGTCGGTGATCGGCCAGGGCGATGCGGTTCAGGCCGTTTCGCGTGCGGTGCGCCGTGCCCGCGCAGGCCTTCAGGATCCCAACCGGCCGATTGGCTCGTTCATCTTCCTCGGCCCGACGGGTGTCGGCAAGACCGAGCTCACCAAGGCGCTCGCCCGCTTCCTCTTCGATGACGAGACGGCGATGGTGCGCATGGATATGTCCGAGTACATGGAAAAGCACTCCGTCGCCCGGCTGATCGGCGCGCCTCCCGGCTATGTCGGTTATGATGAAGGTGGTGCGCTGACGGAAGCCGTCCGCCGCAGGCCTTATCAGGTCGTGCTGTTCGATGAGATCGAGAAGGCGCATCCTGACGTCTTCAACGTCCTGTTGCAGGTGCTTGACGACGGTCGTCTGACCGATGGTCAGGGCCGGACGGTCGATTTCCGCAACACGATGATCATCATGACCTCGAATCTCGGTGCCGAATACCTGACGCAGTTGCGCGAGGGCGAGGACAGCGAGACCGTTCGCGAGCAGGTGATGGATGTCGTTCGCGGTCATTTCCGGCCGGAGTTCCTGAACCGTATCGATGAGATCATCCTCTTCCATCGCCTGAAGCGTGAGGAAATGGGCGCGATCGTCGATATCCAGCTGAAGCGGCTGGTTTCGTTGTTGTCCGAGCGCAAGATCGTGCTCGACCTCGATGAGGACGCCCGCAACTGGCTGGCGAACAAGGGATACGATCCTGTCTACGGCGCTCGTCCGCTGAAGCGAGTGATCCAGAAATTCGTCCAGGATCCACTCGCCGAGCAGATCCTCTCGGGCCAAGTACCGGACGGGTCGACGGTGACGATCACCGGCGGCTCGGATCGCTTGCTGTTCCGGTCGAAACAGTCGGTGAGCGAAGCGGCGTAAGGCCGCGTTGGCGAGAATTGAAAACGGCGGCCTTCGGGCCGCCGTTTTTGTTTCTGCAGACGGAGGATTACTTGCTGGCGACCTGGTCCGAGGCGGGCTGGTTGTTCAGCAGCGTGTCGATGCGTTTGCGCTCGTCCTCGAACTTGGCGAGTGCATCGCCCTGGAGCGACTTGCCGCCCGGCAGGCGGATGCGCAGTGGGTCGACCTTGGTGCCATTGACGATCAGTTCGTAATGCAGATGCGGGCCGGTGGATTCACCCGTCGTGCCCACCCAGCCGATGACCTGACCCTGTCGCACCTTTGCTCCCGGCACGATGCCCTTGGCGATGGCGCTCTGGTGGTTATAGGAGGATTCATAGCCATTGGCATGGCGGACGATCGTCTGGTTGCCGTAGCCGCCGGAATCCCAGCCGGCCTTTTCGACCGTACCATTACCGGCTGCGATGATTGCCGTTCCGCGCGGCGCTGCCCAGTCTACACCCGTATGCATGCGCGCGAAGCCGAGGATCGGATGGCGGCGCATGCCGAAGCCGGATTTGAAAATGCCGTTCGGGACAGGGTTGCGCAGCAGGAACTGCCGGATGCTCTTGCCCTCCTGATCGAAGTAGTCGATCGTGCCGTCTTCCGGGTCCTGAAAGCGGTAGAAGCGCGTCAACGTGTCGCCAAAACGGGCGTTGACATAGAGAAGGTCGGAATCCTCGGTCGCCTGGCCGTTGCTGTCAGCCACCGAGAAGAAGGCTTCGAGGTAATCCGTCGGCTTCAACTGCGCCTGGAAGTCGACGTTGGCTGCAAGCAGCTTGATGATCAGCGCCGTCATATCCTTGGTCATGCCATAGGAAAGGGCTGCGCGGTAAATGCCGTCATAGACGCGCGGCAGATTCTGGCCGGCGGGCGGAGCGAAGGAATTGTCTTCGAAAGCGGTGGCGATCGCATCCAGCATCGGTGGTTCGCTGCCGGCCACGAAACGGCCCTTGTCGTCGAGGGCGACCGTGATGAGATGGCGTGTCCCGCGATAGATGCTGGCGCGGATGATCTTCGCCTGCTCGCCCTTCTGAATGATGCCGATGCGCAGGACGTCGCCCTTCGAGAGCGTATCCGTGCCGAACAGCGGGGCGATATAGCCGGACATGCCGTCTGCCTGTAACTGCGGATAGCCGGAATCGGCAAGCGCCTTGGCGATTGTCGTATCCTGGCGCACAGGCAGGATGTCGTCGGCGAATTCCTCGGTCTGCGGCGTAATGGATTCCGGTGCCGAGACTGTCATGTTCTGTTCGAGCACGCGTGCGGCAAGGCCGGCCGTCAAATCGACGTCATTGTCCTCGGCCGAGAAGCGGCGCGGATCCACATAGTAAAGGGCCGCTAGCTGGGCATTTCCATCCGTCAGAACGGATCCGTTGGAGCGGACGTTTTCCTCAACCTCGTCAAGCGACAGGCCAGGGGCCATGTTGAGATCGGATTTGCCGGTGGGGAAGGGAACGGTCTTCAATGCCACTTCGGATTCGACGTCGGAGCCGTAGATTGCGCCGGTACGGCTTTGCGGTGCCGGCTGGGGCTCGTCGGCTGAGAAGATCGCCAGCGGATCGAAGTCCGGATAATCCTCAGTTGCCACGTGATTGGCAGCCAGCATCATCTTCACATGAGAGAAGGGCTGGCGGCGAACGACTTCCTTCTCGCCGTCATGGACAACGGTCGAGACCTCCATGATGGCACGGTCGGATGGTTTGGCGGCGATGACTGGGGCGATCAGACGACCGCCGCGGGTAACAGATGTATCCTGATGTGCGTCTGCCGATGCGCTTGCATAGGCTTCGGCCGGGATTGCCAGCTGCTGCCTGCCGTCGAGCGCAGCAAAGAGTGCGACACCCATGAGGATGGAAGAGGTAATGCCGGTGAGGAACGTGCCCGAAAGCCAGCGAAGCGAAACTTCGCGTCGGTCGGGCGCGCGTCGCCCGTCTGCCAGAAGCGGAGGCTCGCTGCCGAGCGAGCGGATCATCATTTTCTCCGTCATCATGGCAGTGGAGTTCGCATCCTTACATTCGATGTCGTTCTGAGCATCCGCGGGCCATCCTGGCTGGGGCGAAAGATGTGCATATTTTGGGCACTGAAGTCAAATCACACCGGGAATGGCACCTTACGTGCGCATGCCTGCGTGAATCCTACGTGTTTCCTCTCACCAGCAGAATGTGATGATGTCGGGGCGAAGAGGAGCAAAATCGCATCTTCCACAACAAAACCGACAAACAGTCATGTTTTTCAGGCTTTCCAGCGTGATCAGAATCCGGGAAATCGACGAATTCCAATGGCCTCTATAAAATATCGTGAGAAAACAACAGGATACGAGAAAGATGATTTTTTTGAAAAAGGCCTGTTGACTGTTTCGAGGGTGTGGGATTATAAGCCCACTCACTGACGAGGGCGGCGGCGCTGCTGGCGACGAAGTCTCTCGTTCTAAAGAAATCAAGCGGATTGGCGGAATGCTGGTTTGTTGCTCTTGGCGGAAGTTAGGGGCGTTGATTTTGTGACGGCTTTGTGTGTCGTCTGTTATTTGACAATTGAAGATGAGAAGAAAGAGAAACGTGGGCGGCGGAGCTTGCGGAACTCAAGAGATTGGGTTCTTTGAAAGAGA
>NZ_JACIAC010000004.1:0-539831 GCF_014193935.1 Rhizobium sp. BK377 | reverse complement strand
ACTTCTACGCCAAGGCTTCCGTCCAGTACCTGGATCCGGAAGATGGCGACGACGTAACCACCGGTTACTTCCGTCTGCAGCGCTCGTTCTAATTTAGACACTGAAGACCCCGGGATCACATCTCGGGGTTTTTCATCACGAGCTTCTGGTTTGGTGACCTCCAATTCAGAAGAAAGAGGTCGGTCCGGTTCCCTGCTGGATCGGCCTCACCCATCGATACAGAACTCCACTCCTGTAGATGGTATGGCTCGCCCTCACCCGAGGGCGAGCTTTTGGTTGGCAGGACTGTATTGGCGTCCGACAGCCTGAAGAACCCAATCGTCGACTTCCATCGAGAAAAATTGCAACCGACAAACGTGATGGTCGCCCTGGCCGCAGATCGAGTTAGCGCGTCTGCCTTCGAAAAGGTGGCAGCGACAGCCTGCCGCTTTCACTCCAGGGCGGGATCGCGACGCGCTCAAACCATATTCAGCGGCATCAACTGGCGCAGTCTCGGGTCGCGCAGATACAGGCCACCCAGGCGGCGATGCCGAGAAGCAGGCTGACGATCTGGGGAGGGATAAAATACTCACCCAGGCGAAAGGGCGTGCAGATAGCGCCACCGAGAAAACCGGTTATCAATATCGCACCAAGGAAGGCTGTCTTCGGAACGGCATAAAAGATCGTGCAGATCGCTATAATAATGCCGAGCACCGGGGCGAGATTGATGGGAAAACCGGTCGCTTCCATTTCCGTCCGTATGAAACCAGGCGCAAGAAGATTGGTGCCCGCATCGGCGAGGAGAAGAACAACGACCACCGCTGACAGAATTCGCCCGATCCAAATCAACATTATCACTGCCTTTTCAATTGCCGGCCATAACCCGGACTATAATGTCGCCTGGATATCGTCAATCGGCAGCGACCTCGCAATCGGGATTTGGCCGTCCGCGTCTGGTCTCGCTTGCAATTCCAAACGGTACGGGTCGGGCTTGCTGCACTATGCGGTCGGCGGCACACCCGCGGAAGCTATTTCTCTCTCGACGAAACAAAGACGACGCTGGCATCGCTGACGATTTCCACATGCGAATAGGCAGCCTTTGCAGCGGCTGCGCCATCTGCCCGCATGATCGCGGTCACGATCATGTCATGCTCGTCATAGGATTTCGCAAGCCGACCCGGCAGCCGGAACTGCGCGCGGCGGAAAGGCGCAAGCCGAGCCCGGCTCTGAGTTACCAGTTCATAGATATGCTCGTTATGCGCACCGCGATAGAGGCGCGTGTGGAACTCGGTATTGTGAGCAGCATAGTCTTCTTCCGCACCCTGATGCACGAGGCGAGCGGAAGCACGATGTTCCGTTTCCAGTATGCGCCGCTCATCAACAGTCATCCGCTCGGCGGCTAGACGCGCGCACACGCCTTCGAGTTCCGCCATCGCCTCGAACATCGAGTGCAGATAGGTCTCGGTTACGTTGGTGACGACAGCGCTGCGGTTCGGCTCGCGATCGACGAGCCCCATTGCGCCGAGTTCGCGAAGCGCCTCGCGCACCGGGGTGCGCGACACGTTGAACCGGGTCGCTAGTGAGATCTCGTCAAGCTTGTCGCCTGGCAGAATCCGCCCGGTCACGATCATATCAGCAACAGCCCGCACCATCTGTTCGACGGTCGTTCCTGCCCGGATGATCTCTCTGCGCCTGACCTGCTTCAAGGAATGATTCTGTCCTTTAACTGCCTGCATACACATGCATTGCTGGCGCCGCAAAGTCAAATATAGAAACAAGCCTTTGTTTTAACACATAAAATGACAGCGAACTATATTTATATATACAGGACAGAGACATATGACGCTGAAATTAGCTGATTTTATAGCCTCTGCATAGTTTTTAATCTTACGCGGCAAAGATTTGCATACACTTTTTACAATGTCTTGCGGGCCCCTGAATACATCCAATGAATTCAATAGAATAAAATCTGGCACGGCCATTGCATACACTTTTCCGTAACCAATTGAACCGGCAAAACCGCCGCAAGGGGAGCATTCCGATGACCAAACTCCTTTCCATGAACCGCCGCCGTTTCCTTCAGGCTTCTGCTGCCACTGCCCTGATCGGCGCAACCCCCGGCTTCCTCTCCTCGCGCGCTCTTGCGCAGACTGCGCTGACCGTCGGCTTCATCTATGTCGGCCCAAAGGATGACTATGGCTACAACCAGTCGCACGCCGAGGGCGCGGCTGCCGTCAAGGCGCTGCCTGGCATCACCGTCGTCGAAGAAGAGAACGTACCCGAGACCGTCGACGTTCAGAAGACGATGGAATCGATGATCAATCTGGACGGTGCGACGCTCATCTTCCCCACCTCCTTCGGCTACTTCGATCCCCACATGCTGGCCATGGCCGCCAAATATCCCGATATCCAGTTCCGCCACTGCGGCGGCCTCTGGCAGGAGGGCAAGAACCCGGCCAATACCGGCTCCTATTTCGGCTATATCTTCCAGGGCCAGTATCTGAACGGCATCGCCGCCGGCCATGCGACGAAGAGCAAGAAGCTCGGCTTCGTCGCCGCCAAGCCAATCCCGCAGGTTCTGCAGAATATCAATGCCTTCCTGCTCGGCGCCCGCACGGTCGATCCGACCATCACTTGCCAGGTGATCTTCACCGGAGAGTGGTCGCTCGCCGTCAAGGAAGCCGAAGCCACCAATGCGCTCGTCGATCAGGGCGCCGATGTCATCACCTGCCATGTCGACAGCCCGAAGGTCGTCGTCGAGACGGCCGCCGGCCGCGGCGCCTTTGTCTGCGGCTATCACGCCAACCAGAGCCCGCTTGCTCCCGAAAAGTACCTCACTGGTGCGGAATGGGCCTGGGGCAATGTCTACAGCGATTTCGTCAAGAAGGCACAGGCCGGCGAAAAGCTCGGCAATTTCGTGCGCGGCGGCCTGAAGGACGGTTTCGTCAAGATGAGCGCACTTGGACCGGGCGTTTCCGAGGCGGGCCGCAAGGCCTTCGAAGCAACCCATGCAGAGATGATGAAGGGCGGCTTCTCGGTCTTTAAGGGACCGCTGAAGGATAACAAGGGCAATTCAGTGGTGACCGCCGACAAGAGCTATGCCGAAGACGCGATCGAGCTCGAGAGCATGAATTATCTGGTCGAGGGTGTCGTCGGGTCTACCGCGTAAACCGACAAGGGAGAAGCGCCATGACTGTCCAGGCCAATGATCCCACAATATCAGTCGTTTCGGAAAAACCGGCGTCGCTGCGCCCCTTCCTCGAATGGATCGCGCGACACGCCGAACCTCTTGTCATCGGCCTTGCGGCCATCCTGATCGGTCTTGCGCTCTTTTCCCTTTTCATCCTGGCGATCGGGAAATCGCCAGCGATGCTTTTCCAGCTTATGTATACCGGCGGCCTCGGCAGCTGGTTTTCGGTGCAAAACAGCTTAAGCCGTGCCGCACCCCTTCTCCTGACGGCACTCTGCGTCGCCCTGCCCGCCCGCCTCGGCCTCGTCATCATCGGCGGGGAAGGAGCGGTCGTGTTGGGCGGCGTTGCCGCCGCGGCGATGGCCATGCCGCTTGCCGGCACTGCGCCTGTTTTCCTGACCCTCGTTCTCATGGGCATTGCCGCCATGGTGGTCGGCGGCATCTGGATCGGCCTTGCCGGTTTCCTCCGCCACTATCGCGGCGTCAATGAAACGATCTCCTCGTTGTTGCTCTCCTATATCGCCATCGCCCTGATGAACCAGTTCGTCGAAGGGCCATTGCGTGATCCCGCCAGTCTCAACAAGCCTTCCACAAAGCCGCTGCCCCCAGAATATATGCTCGGCAATATTCCCGGCATGGACGTGCATTGGGGCCTTGTCATCGGCATTGTCGCCTGCATCCTCTCCTGGATCCTCATCGAGGTAACGAGCTTCGGTTTTGCCGCCCGCATAGCCGGCGGCAATGTGCGCGCCGCCCAGATTCAGGGCCTGCCGGTCGGCAAGCTTATTGCAGGCTTTACGGCTATTGCCGGCAGTTTTGCGGGGCTTGCCGGCATGATCGAAGTTGCCGCCGTGCAAGGTAGTGCCAATGCCTCGCTTGCCGCGGGTTATGGCTATACCGGCATCCTCGTCGCCTTCCTCGCCCGTCACAATCCGCTGGCGATCATACCGGTCGCGATCCTGCTTGGCGGCATCGATGCTTCTGGCGGCCTCATCCAGCGCCGTATGGGCTTGCCTGATGCTACCGTTCTGGTGCTGCAGGGCACGCTCTTCATCGTCATCCTCTTCTGCGAGACCTTTTACGGCCGCTTCAAGACCTTCAATCCCGATCTCTGGAAAAGGAGCCTCTGATGGAAGAGACCGGAATCGGCATATGGGGCGTTCCCCTTGCCATCCTCGCAGGCGCCATCCGCGTTTCCACGCCCTTCATCTTCGTCAGCCTCGGCGAGACGATCACCGAGCGGTCCGGCCGCATCAATCTCGGGCTTGAAGGCACGCTGGTCTTCGGCGCGATGACGGCTTACGCGGTCGCCGTCATGACCAATTCGCCGTGGCTCGGCGTGCTGACGGCCATGGCAACGGGCGCAGTCTTCGGCCTCGTCCACGGCTGGATCTGTAAGTGGCCGAAGGTCAACGATATCGCCATCGGCATCGCCATGATGCAGTTCGGGCTCGGCCTTGCCTTCTTCCTCGGCAAGCCCTTCATCCAGCCGGCAGCGCCGCATCTGCCGGCAATACAGCTCGGCTTCTGGTCCAGCATGCCCCAGATCCAGGCGGCGCTGAACATCAACGTGCTCTTCCTGCTTGGCGCAGCCCTCGCCTTCATCCTCTGGTGGGCTTTCAGGAATACCCGCGTCGGCCTGATCCTGCGCGTCGTCGGCGACAGCACCGATGCCGCCCGCGCCATGGGTATCGATCCCGATCGCGTGCGTCTGCTCGCCACCGCCGTCGGCGGTTCATTGGCGGCCATCGGCGGCGCCTATCTGTCACTCTATTATCCCGGCTCCTGGAACGAGGGCATTTCTTCCGGCCAGGGCTTGATGGCCGTGGCGCTCGTCATCTTCGCCCGCTGGAACCCAATTGGCTGCTTCCTCGCCGCCCTGCTTTTCGGCGGTTCCGGCGCGCTCGGTCCGGCGCTGCAATCGGTCGGCCTCACGCAGGGCTACTACCTCTTCTACGCAGTTCCCTACGTGCTGACGCTGGTCATCATGATCGCGACCTCCTCGCCCACACGTTCGCTCGCTGGTGCGCCCGGCGCGCTTTCCCTGACGAAATAGCATGAAAGGAGCAAAGCCATGAATGGCCTCGGCGGATTGAACAAGTCGGAACATGGCGTCGGAATCGGCCTCGTCCAGCTTCAGCTTCCTGTCACCGTGACACGGGAAGACCTTGTGCGCCAGACTCAGGTCATCATCGATCTCGTTGCCAAGGCGCGACGCAATCAGCCCGGCATGGATCTGGTCGTCTTTCCGGAATATGCCCTGCACGGCCTGTCGATGGATATCAACCCGGAGATCATGTGCACGCTCGACGGGCCGGAGGTCGCAGCCTTCAAGAAGGCCTGCAAGGAGAACGTAATCTGGGGCTGCTTCTCGATCATGGAGCTGAACCCGGAGGGCATGCCCTATAATTCCGGCATCGTCATCGACGACAAGGGCGACCTGAAGCTCTATTACCGCAAGATGCACCCCTGGGTGCCGGTCGAGCCTTGGGAGCCCGGCAATTTCGGCATTCCCGTCATCGATGGCCCCAAGGGCGCGAAACTCGCACTGATCATCTGCCATGACGGCATGTTCCCGGAAATGGCGCGTGAATGCGCCTATAAGGGTGCAGAAATCATGATCCGCACGGCCGGCTACACGGCGCCGATCCGCGAGAGCTGGAAATTCACCAACCAGTCGAACGCCTTCTGCAATCTTATGGTCACCGCAAGCGTCTGCATGTGCGGCTCTGACGGCACGTTCGACTCGATGGGCGAAGGCATGATCTGCAATTTTGACGGCTCGATCATCGCTCACGGCACATCGGGCCGCGTCAACGAGATCATCACCGCGGAAGTCCGCCCCGATCTCGTACGCGAAGCCCGCCTTGGCTGGGGCGTCGAAAACAACATCTACCAGTTTGGCCATCGCGGCTATGTCGCCGTTGCCGGCGGCGCTGATGATGCGCCCTATACCTACATGCACGATCTCATCGCCGGCAAATACCGCCTCCCCTGGGAAGATCAGGTGAAGGTCACGGATGGTACATCGTGCGGCTTCGACAAGCCGGCGCGTCGCTACGGCGAAACATTCAAACTCGCGGGTGAATAGGAGAAAAGACGATGGACGCCATGGTCGAAACCAAAGGACATTATATCGACGCCGATCCCTATGCCTGGCCCTATAATGGCGCGCTGCGGCCCGATAATACCGCCCTCATTATCATCGACATGCAGACGGATTTCTGCGGCAAGGGCGGTTATGTAGATCACATGGGTTACGACCTGTCGCTGGTGCAAGCCCCGATCGAGCCGATCAAGAAGGTCTTGGCCGCCATGCGGGCCAAGGGCTATCACATCATCCACACGCGCGAGGGCCACCGGCCCGATCTTGCCGACCTGCCGGCCAACAAGCGTTGGCGTTCGCTGCGCATCGGCGCTGGTATCGGCGATCCCGGGCCTTGCGGGCGCATCCTCACACGCGGCGAACCCGGTTGGGACATCATTCCCGAACTCTACCCGATTGAAGGCGAAACGATCATCGACAAGCCCGGCAAGGGTTCGTTCTGCGCTACCGATCTCGAACTGATCCTCAACCAGAAGCGTATCGAAAATATAATCCTGACCGGCATCACCACCGACGTCTGCGTTTCCACCACCATGCGCGAGGCGAACGACCGCGGCTATGAATGCCTGCTCTTGGAAGATTGCTGCGGCGCGACCGACTACGGCAACCACCTTGCCGCGATCAAGATGGTCAAGATGCAGGGCGGCGTCTTCGGCTCCGTCTCCAACTCTCAAACCCTCGTGAGCCAGCTGCTATGAGCACAGTCCGCGACACCCCTCTTCCGCAAGCCGGAAAGGCCGTTGGCATTGACACGATCGACATGACGATGCGCTTCGGCAGCTTCACCGCCCTCGATCACGTGTCGATCAAGATACCCGCCGGCAGCTTCCACGCGCTGCTCGGCGAAAACGGCGCCGGCAAATCGACGCTCGTCAAATGCATCATGGGCTTCTACCACGCGACATCGGGTGCGCTTTCCGTCGATGGTCGCGAAGTGGCAATCGCGTCACCGAAGGACGCCGCGACCTATGGGCTTGGCATGGTCTATCAACACTTCACGCTCGTTCCTTCGCTCACCGGCGCTGAAAACCTCGTCATCAGCCGCGCCGAAGTACCCGCCATCATCAATTGGGCGAAGGAACGCAAGGATCTCGCCGGATTCATGGAGCGCATGCCCTTCAAGATCCCGCTCGACCGGCCGGTGTGCGAGCTTGCCGCCGGCGAAAAGCAGAAGCTTGAGATCGTCAAGCAGCTCTATCTCGGCCGCTCCTTCCTGGTGCTCGACGAGCCCACCTCGGTGCTCACGCCTGCCGAAGCTGACGAGATGCTTGGCCTCGTGCGCGGCATGACCGAGCGCGGCGAGCTGACCGTATTGATGATCTCCCACAAATTCCACGAGGTCACGAAATTCGCCGATGCCGTCTCCATCTTGCGGCGCGGCAAGCTCGTCGGTAGCGGCAAGGTGGGTGAGCTTTCCACGGCCGACATGGCGGCGATGATGATCGGCGACGTCAAGCTTGCCGAACTCGATACCCGCGTTCCGATTTCCGAAGGCGCCAAGCCGGTCCTCACAGTCGAGCAGGTCAAGGCACCGGATCGCTCCGGTCTCAAGACCATCGAGATCGACAATCTCACCGTCCGCTCGGGCGAGATCGTTGGCATTGCCGGCATATCGGGCAACGGCCAGAAGGAACTGACTGAGATCCTTGCCGGCCAACGGCCGACCGATACTGGCCGCGTCAGCGTCAAGGGCGAGATTTACGGCGCAACGCGTCCGGAAACCCGCAAGAACAATGTTCGCTTCATCCCGGAAGAGCCTCTGCAGAATGCCTGTGCGCCACGCATGACGGTCAGTGAAAACCTCGCCTTCCGCACCTTCGATCTGAAGGCAGACGGCAAGGATGCGATCTGGCTGAACAAGGGCAAGATGAAGAAGCGCGCAACAGATCTGATCTCCGATTTCAAGGTCAAGACGACATCCTCTTCGTCCCCGATCGCAGCGCTTTCGGGCGGCAATGTACAACGCGCTGTGCTCGCCCGCGAACTGACTGGCGAGGTGGACCTGCTGATCGTCTCGAACCCCTGTTTCGGCCTCGACTTCTCGGCCGTTGCGGAGATCCGCGCCCGCATCATGAAAGCGCGCAATTCCGGTACGGCCGTTTTGCTGCTTTCCGAAGACCTCGACGAGTTGCTCGAAATGTCCGACCGCATCATGGTGATTTCCGAAGGCAAGCTGGTCTACGAGACCCCGGCGCGGTCCGCCGATATCGGCGTCATCGGCGCGCATATGGCGGGGCATCACTGATGGCGGAGATCAAGGCAGAGCCTTTCGCCTTTCCGGTGAAGCACGACCAGCTTGCCCTTGTCGTCATCGACATGCAGCGCGATTTCGCCGAACCGGGCGGTTTCGGCGCCAGCCTCGGCAACGATGTCAGCCGCATCACCAAGATCGTGCCAGATGTCAAACGTCTCATTCAGGGCTTCCGCAATGCCGGTCTGCCGGTCATCCACACGATGGAATGTCACAGGCCCGACCTCTCGGATCTGCCGCCGGCAAAAAGGGACCGTGGCAACCCCGCACTCAGGATCGGCGATGAAGGCCCCATGGGCCGGATTCTGATTTCTGGCGAGCCCGGCACCGCAATCCTGCCGGAACTTGCGCCGCTGAAGGGCGAAGTGGTGATAGAAAAGCCCGGCAAAGGCGCCTTTTATGCCACCGAACTTGGCGAAGTTCTGCAAGACAAGGGTATCAAGCAGCTCGTATTCGCAGGCGTGACGACAGAAGTCTGCGTCCAAACAACCATGCGCGAGGCGAACGACCGCGGTTACGAATGCCTGCTCGCCGAGGAGGCAACGGAAAGCTACTTCCCCGAATTCAAGGCGGCCGCCATCGCCATGATCCGCGCCCAAGGCGCGATCGTCGGCTGGACGGCCCGTGTCGACGATATCCTGGAGAGCATCGCCCATGCCTGAAACCACCCGCGAACTGCTCACCTCGGGCGGTTGGAAGGAGCTGAAATTCGGCCCTTTCCGCGATGAGGTGACCATCCACTGGATTAGGCCTTTCGAAGGCGATCAGCCGGGCGTGGCGCTGCTGAAATATGAGGCCGGCGCGTCCGTCCCCCGCCATCGGCACGAAGGGCTTGAAACCATTTTCGTCCTCGATGGAGTGCAATCCGACGAGGCGGGCGACTACGGCCGCGGCAGCTACATCGTCAATGCACCCGGTACCGAACATTCGGTCTGGAGCGATACCGGTTGTGTCGTGCTGATCCAGTGGGACCGGCCGGTAAAAATATTGGAAGAGGAAGCAGCGTAAATTCGACAGTACCTGCTTCGCCAATTCAACGACTGAGCAAGGCTGGCTGACAGGCCAGCCTCGCGTTCAGGCCTTTTTCAGGCCGATTGGATAGCCTTGATGCGGTCGAGGCCACCGACGATAGAGGCGAAATCGCTCCAGACGCCCTGAGCGCCCTTCTGCCATTCGTCAAAGGCTTCCGGCTTCAGGAGTTTGCCGCCGTTTTTCAGCGAGATTTCGACCGATGCCACCTCATCATCGACGATGAGCTGGTTGAAGTAGGCTGCACCTTCGGTCGATGCCTGCCGGAAGACGGCCTTCTGCTCGTCATTCAGGCCGCCCCAGAAGGTCGAGGAATAATAGACGACGCCAGAGGCCCAGATGTGGCCGGTCTCGGTCATGTAGGGCACGACCTCATAGAGCTTAAAGCCGGCATAGGCCGATTTGGTGAGGTCCATGGCGTCGGCAACACCGGTTGCCAGCGCATTATAGGTCTCGGTGATCGGAATACCGATCGGCACCGTGCCGAAGGAGTTCCAGAGCTTGGTGTGCAGCGGGCTCTGGATGACGCGGATGCGTTTGCCTTTGAGCTGTTCCGGTCGTGTCACAGGTTCCTTGGTCAGCAGATGGCGGGCGCCGTAATTGATGAAATCGCCGACGACAAAATTCTGCGCCTGCAGCTTGCCCTTAAGGTCGGTGCCGACATCGCCGCCGACGATGCGGCGCACATGATCGGCATCGCGAAACAGGAAGGGAAGATCGAGAATCTGCAGTTCCGGCACCCAGCCGGAAAGCGAGGAGACCGTCGAAAGGCTTGCCTGAATGGAGCCGAGGCGAACGCCTTCCGCCACTTCCTTTTCGCCGCCGAGCGCACCGTTCTTGACGATGTTGAACTTGAACTGGCCGGGCAGCTTGGCTTCGACCAGCTCGCTGATCCTCACCCAGATCTTGCTCTCCGGCTTGTCGTCGCCAAGCAGCGAGGCGATGGTGATCGTTGTCGTGCGGGCAGCCGCCGTGCGAACGAAGGCCGGGGCGGCAAGGGCTGTTCCGGCAATCGCGGTAGTCTTCAGGAAATTGCGTCGGTTGAGATTGTCCATGAATAAGTCCTGTCCGTTAGAAGATGATCGCCCAGGCGCAAAGGATTGCGAGGGAGACGAGAAGGGCAAGCAGATAGGGGACAACCGCCTTAAAAAGGGCGGAAGCGGGTATGCGGGTCACGCCACTGACGACGAAGATCAGCATGCCGAGCGGCGGCGTCAGTCCGTGGATCATCAGATTGACGACGATGATGACGCCGAAATGAATGGGATCGATGCCAGCGGCAACGGCGGCCGGCAGCAGGATCGGCCCGAAGAGCAGGATCGCAGCGCCGATATCGAGGACGAGGCCAACGACCAGCAGTATGATGTTGGACAGCAGGATGACAGCGAGCGCACTGCCGCCGAGCGCCGTCGTCAGGTGTGAGATCAGGCCTGAGACATCGTCGACCGCAAGCAGGAAGGCAAAGGGGCCAGCCGTGCCGATCAGCAAGCCGATCGCGGCGGCCTCGACAGCTGCCTGCCGGAAGGCGGTGTAAAGTGAGAGGACGCCAAGCCGTGCACCGATGCCGAGCAGAAAGGTGTAGAAGGCGGCGAGGGCGGCGGCCTCCGTAGTCGTGACGATACCGATGCGGATGCCGACCACGACGATGACGCCGAGGCCGAAGGCAGGGATTGCCTGGACAGCCGACTGCCAGCGCTGTGCAGATGTGGCCCGCGCCAGAGGCGCCTGGTCGCGAACCGTCAGATGGATCGCGACCGCAAGGCAGCTGGCCATCAGACCACCCGCAAAGAAACCGCTGACCAGCAGGGAGCCGACCGAAAGATTGGTGGCGGTCGCCAGGATCAGAAAGGCGATCGACGGCGGAATGACATTGTCGAGTACCGAAGTCGCTGCAATGATCGCTGCGGCCTTGGCGGGCGGATAACCGTGGCGGACGAGCTCCGGTTGGAAGGTGGACGCACCGAAAGCGGCATTGGCAACCGAGGAACCGGAGGCACCGGAAAAAAGCACACTGGTGAGCAGTGTCGTCTGGGCGAGGCCGGCACGGCGATGACCGACCATCGCGGCGGCAAATCGCACGAGCTGGTTGGCGACGCCGGATGCCGTCAGCAGTCCGCCGGCAAGCAGGAAGAAGGGGATCGCAAGCAGCAGAAATTTCGAAATGCCAGTCACTGTCGAAGAGACGATCGCTGGTTCCGGCAGGCTGCTGCCGAAGGCGATCACGACATAGGCGGCGGCCAGGAAGGCGTGTGGCAGGGGTGCTGCGAGCATCAGGCCGATCGCGGCGATCAGGCCGAGAAAGATGCTCGGCGGCCAGTCGAGCTCGACGGAGACGAAGGGGATGCCGGCATAGAGCGCGCCTCCGATAGCGATGGAAAGAAGGACCGGCCAAACCTTTCCTTCGACGATACGTTGCAGCAGAAGTACGACGAGGATCAGCACGCCGGCGGCGCCGAGAAAGCCGAAGCGGAGCCATTCCGGTACGCCGAGCGTCGGGGAAATGCCTCCGAGCATGGTCATAATCTCGCTGCCGCCGAAGCTCAAGATGAGCCCCGATAGCACGGTGAAAACATCGGCAGCGACCTGTGTTGCCGAATGCAGCCGCTCAGGCATCATCTTGACGAAGACATCAAGACGCATGGCGAGCGCACTGTTGAGGCTAAGCGGCGCACCAAGCGCTATCAGCAGCACATGCAGCCAAATGCCGAGATCCTCGGCGCCGAGAAAACCGGTCGCGAAGAAATAGCGCATGCAGACAGTGACCAGCACCATGAAGAGCAGCGCGGCAAGCACCGACGCGGCAGCAACGCCAAGTACGGCTTCGATCGCCTTCAGGATGCGGGCTGCAAATCCGCCATCTGTCTCCTGTTCGGCTGGGTGGAATTCGCTTGCTGCCACAGAATTTGCTTTCTTGCCGTGTCCTCAGGCGCTCTCGGCGGTGGAAAGGTCACGATCGAAGAGTGTCGACCAGGTGAGTTGCGCGCCTTTTTATATTTTCCTGCTGACATCGAGACGCGGCAGAACCTTTTCGCCGAAACGATAGGCTTCCTCAAGGAGGGGCATGCCGGAAATAATAAAAGGTTTCGACGCTGGCCTTCTGATAGGCCGCAGCGTTGGGGCGACGACAGCGGGGGAATGAACTGTGACAAGAAGATGCAACCGCTTGCTATGAAGAGCGGCGCATTTGCAAAGGGCCGTCCCAAACAGGCGACATAGGCAGATGCCGCCACTCTGAGATCTGTATTTGCTGCCCAGCCGCAGGCGAAGCGCGGCTATGACGTGCCGCACTTCATCGGCCGGGTTCTGCTGCAGCGGACGCCTAGTCAATGATTTCGGCTAGGCAGCCGGCTTATCGCGTAAACATCAGCCGCATACGCGCCAGAATGCCCTTCATACCCGATATGGAGGCGGCTCTCAGATGGCGGGCGACGACACCTGAATCAACCCGTGCTCCGAAATGGCAGGAGCAAACGAGACCATGCAGTTGCCGATCGTTAAGGTCGAAGAAACTCAGGGCATCTCCATAAGTATCGCCCTCAAGACCGGCGGCACGCAGAACCGGATCGGCATAGGCTACGGATATGGGTGACCCGGTGATTCTCATCTTTATCCGCTGGTCACGGGGCAGATATTCGGTCTCCCGAAGGGTAACGAGCGAACGCGCAGGATCGCTTTCCAGAAGCTCCGCCCACCGGTTCAACCGCTCGGCGCGAGACAGTTGTGGCGTGGTGCGGCTAACCTTGGCTATAGCCTTGAGCTGATCGACTGCGTATTGTTCCATGACGGCCTCCTATTTGGAAAAATAGACTGCACGCCCCCATCGACAACGTTGATCCCAACTGCGCGGCCTGTCCAATCACGTTTGAAGAATCGCGTCTCTTCAATGGCAGAATTCCGCCCAATCAGGCGAATTCGCTTTGTCTCGCAAAAGCCCGCGGATGGGCGACGTGCTTCCGGACGACACTGTCCTTACTGTCGAGCTCTTCTAGGAGTACGTCATAGCTCCAGAGATCGGCAAGGTGCTGCAGGACGAGCTTCAGGTCCTCCTCTTCCAGGAATTCGTCATTGCTGGCCCGGTGCTGTAAAAGCAGTCTGCGGTCGCCGGCCAGATCGACGTCGACGATCTCAATCGCCGGATCGGTGTGGCCTATGTCGTAACTACGCGAGAGTTGCCGGCGAATGCGCCGATAGCCGCGCTCGTCGTGGATCGCTGAAACCAGAATGCCTTCCTTAATGTCCGGATCATCGTGGAGTTGGAACATGCGCCACCGGCGCATGAGGCTTGGGCTCAGGAATTGGCTGACGAAACTCTCGTCGCGATAATTGGCCCAAATATCGCGCAGAACCGCCATAGAGTCGCCCCGCCCGGCAATATCCGGAAACCACTCACGATCTTCGCCCGTGGGCTTCGTCACGATGCGCTCGATATCCTGCATCATCGCAAAGCCAAGCGCATAGGGATTGAAGCCGGAGAAACGCCGATCATCATACATCGGCTGGAAAACGACATTCGTGTGCGATTTCAAAAACTCGAAAAAGTTGCCGTCGCTGATCTGCCCGCGCTCATGCAGGCGTTGCATAATGTTGTAATGGACGTAGGTGGCAGTCCCCTCGTTCATCACCTTGGTCTGGCGCTGAGGATGGAAATATTGGGCGACGTGGCGGACGATGCGCAATATCTCGCGCTGCCAGGGATGCAGCCGGGGCGCCGACTTTTCGAGGAAGTACAGGATATTGTCCTGAGGCAAACCGAGAGCGGCACGTCTACGCTCGAGATCGCGATCCGACTTGTTGCGTTTGAGGCTGGTCGGCACGGTGCGCCACAGATCGTTGAAGATCTTCTCCTCGTGGGCGCGGCGCTCCTGCAGCCGCTTTTCTTCCTGCCGGAGATCAACCTGGGTTTTGCCGGCGTAGCGGTGCACACCGTGTGACATCAATGCGTGTGCAGCATCCAACGTACGCTCCACAGCCACTTCCCCATATCGTTCCTCGCAGCGGGAGATGTAGCTCTTGGCGAAATCGAGATAATCGAGAATACCTTCGGCATCGGTCCAGAGCTTGAACAGATAGTTGTTCTTGAAGAAGTGGTTATGGCCGAAGGCGGCGTGCGCAATGACCAGCGTCTGCATGGTCGCCGTGTTCTCCTCCATGAGATAGGAGATGCAGGGCGAGCTGTTGATGACGATCTCGTAGGCGAGGTCGCGCATCCCACGGCGGTAGAAGGCCTCGTGATGGGCAAAATGCTTGCCGAAGGACCAGTGGCGATAGAAGAGCGGCATGCCTGTCGAGGAATAGGCATCGAGCATCTGTTCCGACGTGATGACCTCGATCTGGTTCGGATAGACATCGAGCCCCAGTTCTCCAAGCGCAATCTCTTCGCAGGCGTCGTGAATGCGCTGCAAAATCGGAAAATCCCAGTCAGCCCCTTCGAACAGAAGCCCTTCCTTTTGCCGCGTGCCGGTCTTCATGGCGTAGCCCCTGCCGTGGCAGCCTTCTTCTGAAACAGATCATGAAAAACAGGGAATATCTCGTTCTTGCGGCAGACCTTGCGCATGGCAAGAGGCCGTGTTGCAGAGCGGATTTCCTGGTAAAGCGTCCAAAGCGGTGACCTCGACATCGAAGAATCTCCGTCTTCCTCACCGACCTCGATATAGGCGAAGTACTGGCAGACCGGCAAGATTTCTTGCTGCAGCAGCTGGCCGGTCAAAGCTCCGTCTGAATAGGAATTGTCGCCGTCGGAGGCCTGCGCCGCATAGATATTCCACTCCGTCGGATCAAAACGCGCAGCAACGATCGAGCGCATGACCGCCAACGCACTGGAGACCAGCGTGCCGCCCGTCGCCGGGCTATAGAAGAAAGTCTCCTCATCGACCTCCTCCGCCTTTTCCGTATGGCGGATAAATACGATCTCCACTTTTTCGTAACGCTGCGACAAGAAGAGGTAGAGGAGCAGGTAGAAGCGCTTTGCGAGATCCTTCATATGCTCGCTCATGGAACCGGAAACGTCCATGAGGCAGAACATCACCGCCTTTACGACAGGCTTTGGCGTGTTTTCAAAGCGCCGGTAGCGGACATCGAGCGGGTCGATATAGGGAATGCGCTTGCTCTTGAGCGTCAGTGTCCTCAGCCTGTCTTCGAGAACGAGGCGCTCTTTCGCATTGTCGCATTCGTCAATCTGCTTCTGGAGCGCTTCGATCTCCTCTGCCGTAGGGCGATGAAGCGCAAGGCGCCGCATCATGGCAAGGCGTGTCGTGCGCCCGACGGCGATGTTTGAGGGGGAGCCGGAGACAGAAAAGCCGGCTCTTTGCGGCGTCACCTCCTCGGTTTCGCTCAGCCGGCGCTTGGCGAGATCAGGCAACTCCAGATCTTCGAGGAAGATGTTGAGGAATTCCTCTCGGGTTAGTATGAAGCGGAAACCGTCTTCGCCATCGCCCTCCCCCGCCTCGGACGAACGCCCGCCGCCCGATGCCGGCGGGCGCTTGATGAAATCGCCCTCGACGAATTTTTGGTTGCCGGGAAGGACGCGATCTTGAATTCCTCCTCCCCCCCGGTGAAGGCCGGGTTCGGCCATGCCGCCGATCGGAAGAGTGACTTCACCGCCATCAAGCACATCGCGGATGCTGCGGTCTTGCAAAGATCGTTTAACCGCCTGCTCTACGGCGTCCTTGGCACGCCGGAGAAACCTTTGTCGATTTTCTAAACTTTTACCGCGCGGGTTAAGCCGCCGGTCTATGATGTGCATGTTTGCTCCTACCTGGGTACTCGCTCGGACAGCCTACCTAACTCGCCTGCTTGACGCGCATGTACCATTCCACCAGCCGGCGAACCTGCCGTTCCGTGTAGCCCCGCGCCACCATGCGCGAGACGAATTCGCTATGTTTCTTTTCGGTCTCGCTGTCCTTCTTCGATCCGAAGGAGATGACCGGCAGCAGATCCTCGACCTGTGAGAACATCCGCTTTTCGATGACTTCCCGGATTTTTTCATAGCTCGTCCAGGAAGGATTCTTGCCGCCATTGGCCGCGCGCGACCTCAAGGAGAACTTTACGATCTCGTTGCGGAAATCCTTGGGGTTGGCGATGCCCGCAGGTTTTTCGATCTTCGTCAGTTCCTGATTCAGAAGTTCACGGTCGAGCAACTGACCAGTATCCGGGTCCTTGAAATCGACGTCCTCGATCCATGCATCCGCGTAATCCACATAGCGGTCGAACAGGTTTTGACCGTAGTCGGAATAGGATTCCAGATAGGCCTTCTGGATCTCGTTGCCGATGAATTCCGCATAACGCGGCGCCAATTCGGCCTTGATGAACTCCATGTAACGCTTTTCCGTTTCCTCGCCATACTGCTCGCGACGGATGGCTTGTTCCAGGACATACATCAGATGCACAGGATCGGCGCCGATATCCGTCGTGTCGTGGTTGAACGTCGACGCAAGAACTTTGAACGCGAAACGTGTCGATATTCCGTCCATGCCCTCATCGACGCCGGCGGCATCCCGATATTCCTGCACGCTCCTGGCACGCGGATCGGTTTCCTTCAGACTTTCGCCGTCATAGGCGCGCATTTTTGAGAAGAGATTGGAATTCTCATGCTTGCGAAGCCGTGACAGGACGGAGAAACGAGCCAGCATCTCCAATGTCGCCGGCGCGCAAGCCGCATCCGCAAGCTCCGATCCTTCGATCAGCTTTTCGTAGATCTTCTGTTCCTCCATCACTCTCAGGCAATAGGGAACCTTGATGACGCAGATGCGGTCAATGAAGGCCTCGTTGTTCTTGTTGGCCTTGAAGGTCTGCCACTCCGCTTCGTTCGAATGCGCAAGGATGATGCCGGAGAAGGGAATCGCACCGATGTTCTCGGTGCCCATGTAATTGCCTTCCTGCGTCGCCGTCAGCAACGGATGCAGCATCTTGATCGGCGCCTTGAACATCTCGACGAATTCCAGCACGCCCTGATTGGCGCGGTTGAGGCCGCCGGAATAGCTGTAGGCATCAGGATCGTTCTGCGAATAGTGCTCGAGCTTGCGAATATCGACCTTGCCCACCAGCGATGAGACATCCTGATTGTTCTCGTCGCCCGGCTCTGTCTTGGCAATCGCGATCTGCCGCAGCCTCGACGGCTGGATTCTGACGACCCGGAAGCGGGAGATGTCACCATCGAACTCATCAAGCCGTTTCAGGCACCACGGGCTCATCAGGCCGCTGAGACGACGAGTCGGGATGCCGTATTCTTCAAGCAGCAAGGGACCCATGGTCAGGGGATCAAAAAGATTGAGGGGGCTTTCAAAGACCGGGCTTAGGTCGTCACCGGCTTTCAGCACATAGATGGGATTGACCTCCATCAGCTGCTTCAGGCGCTCGGCGAGCGAAGACTTGCCGCCGCCGACCGGGCCGAGCAGGTAAAGGATCTGTTTGCGCTCCTCCAAGCCTTGGGCAGCATGTCTGAAGAAAGAAACGATCCGCTCAATCGTCTCCTCCATGCCGAAAAACCCGTCAAAGGCGGGGTAGGTTCGGATGGTTCTGTTCATGAAAATCCGACCGAGCCGCGGATCTTTCGCTGTATCGATGATCTCGGGTTCGCCGATTGCCGAAAGCAGCCGCTCGGTGGCATTGGCATAGGCCATCGGATCCTCTTTGCACAAGGACAGATAGTCCGCGATGGACATATCCGTCTCCCGGCGGGACTCGTAGTTACGGGTAAACGCATCAAATAGGGAGTTGTTCAGCATAGGCCCTCCTATAAAGGTCTGCCTCAGCGATTTTCGCCTTCGCTAACTAAGATGGTGCGCCAATGTTTCGAAAGATCAAGGTCCTCATCGTCGGAAATAAGACATGGCCGGCATTCCAGCATCGCTACACAAAAAAGTGCGAACAGCGCGGCAATTTGATCTCTGAAAATTTACCGGCTCTATAGCTTTGAAACTGCGCCAGGAGTATTATTCGCGCGCGGTTTCGAAAGGATGCTAATCCACAGTCATTCCAATGACGTGAACATGTGTCGCCGCTGAACAAGCCCAATCTGATTCGCCACAAGCGGCTTTCTGTCACCGCAATCGGATTGCGCGCGTCACAGGATTCTGCCGAAGGCACCCAGCCTAGATAGAAATTCACCCATGAATGCAACTACAGGATTTGCGCCCGCATCTCCCTTGAGGTAGCGATCTCTGCTGCGACCTCTTTGGCCCGGATGCGGATATTGAGCACGGGGGCAATTTTCCGGGAGTGATCGACTGTCAGCGCGACGGCATGGAGGTTCGTTCGCATCTCACCCCGAGAGCGAGGCACTGATCGATCTAGCGCGGCCTGACGTCTTGTCACGGTCTCGCACTTTATATGGGTTCCGCCTCGTCACCGCCGGCTAATCCACATGTCAGTTCTCAGGCTTTGAAGAGGTGAACGCGGCCCGCTCAATGCCGTGGCGCTGGAGCTTGTCATAAAAGGTCTTGCGCGGAATGCCGAGTGTTTCGATCGTCCGGCGCACGTCGCCGTCGTTCCGAGTCAGCGTTTCGCGGATGATATCGGCCTCATAGCGGTCGATCCTCGCCGGCAGAGGCAGGGAAGCCTCTTTGTCCTCCATCCCGTTTTGCGGCGTTTCCGCCGGTATCGCTTCAAGGCCGAGTACGAAGCGCTCGGCGAAATGCGAGAGCTCGCGCACGTTGCCCGGCCAGTCATGGCTTTTCAGGTGGCGGAGCAGCTCGGGCGAAGCCGCGGGAACGGGACGTTTGAAACGGCTGGCAGCCCGCTCGGTGAAATGGGCAAAGAGCAGCGGGATGTCGTCGCGCCGGTCGCGCAGTGGCGGAATGCTGATCGTCACGACATTGAGGCGATAAAAAAGGTCCTCACGGAAATCGCCGCGCTCACGCGGATCGCCGAGATCGATCTTGGCGGCGGCGACGACACGCAGATCGACGGGCCGCACCTCGTTGGTGCCGAGCGGCGTGACTTCGCGCATTTCCAAGACGCGCAGCATCTGCACCTGCGCGGAAGCCGGCATGCTTTCGATTTCATCGAGGAACAGCGTTCCGCCGCTTGCGTGTTCGATGCGGCCGATGCGTTTCTTCTGGGCACCGGTGAAGGCCCCGGCCTCGTGGCCGAAGAGCTCGCTTTCGATCACCGTTTCCGGCAGGGCGCCGCAATTCAGCGCAACGAAGTTTCCCTTCGAGCGACGGCTCCAGCGATGCAACAGGCTTGCGACCACTTCCTTGCCGCTGCCGGTCTCCCCGGTCACCAGCACATCAACATCGGTGTCGGCGATCTGCCGGAGCGTTGCCCGCAAGCGCTCGATGGCCGGCGTCTGGCCGAGCAGCGGCAGATCGCCCTGCGCCTGCTCGGCCGCTTCGCGCAGCGACCGGTTGTCGAGTACGAGCCGGCGCTTTTCGGCGGCACGATGCACGCTCTGCACCAGCCTGTCGGCGGCAAAAGGCTTGGTAATGAAGTCATAGGCTCCATCCTGGATCGCCTTGACGGCCATCGGGATGTCACCGTGTCCTGTGATCAGGATCACGGGCAGGTCTTCGTCGAGCCGGCGGATGCGGTCGAAGAGCTGCAATCCGTCGACATGCGGCATGCGGATATCCGAAACGACGACACCCGGGAACTCCGCGCTCAGATCCTTCAGCGCTTCCGTGGCGGCGGAAAAGGTCGAAACAGAAAAGCCGGCGAGCTCCAGTGTCTGTTTCGTCGCCTTAAGGAGATCCTTGTCGTCATCGATAAGGAAGACCGGGATTGCTTCGCTCATGTCTGTGCCTTCTGCAGATAAACGGTAAAGCGAGTGCCGCTCCCGTTGCTTTCGACCTCGATACGGCCGCCATAATCAGCAACGATATCCTTGGAGATGACGAGCCCGAGGCCCAGGCCTTTTTCCTTCGAGGTGTTAAACGGCGAAAAGAGAGAGCCGAGGATGTCCTCCGATATGCCCGGGCCGTTATCGACGACGGTTACCGCCACCTCGCCGTCCTTCTCATCGCAGAAGACCTCAACTTTTGCGCCTTCCCTACCATCCAAGGCTTCCAGTGCATTCTGAAAGAGATTGATCAGCACCTGCTCAAGCCGGATGCGATTGCCGCTCACTTTCAGATCGGCCGAAGGCAACCTGATATCGAGCGCATCCAAGCGGCCGGCAAACCGGCTTCGCAGCAGAACGACCGCGCCTTCGATGACGGCGCGCAGTTCTATCGGTTCCGCCGCAGTGCGGCCCTTGCGGGCAAAGGCCTTCAACTCCTCGGTGATGGTGCCGATGCGCTCCGTCAGGCTGGCAATCGCATCGAGATTATCGTCGGCTGATTCCGGCTGCTGACGTTTGAGGAAAGTGCGGGCATTGTCGGCATAGGCGCGGATGGTCGCGACCGGCTGGTTGATTTCATGCGCCACTCCCGCGGCGACCTGCCCCAAGATCGCCAGGCGGTTCGCCTGCACGAGCTCCTGCTGCACGACTTGCAGCCGCGCCTCGGTCGACCGGTGGTCCGATATCTCCTCCTGCAGCCGGTCACGGGCGCGGCTGAGGTCCTGCGTGCGCTCCAGCACCCGGCGCTCCAGCTCCTCGCGGGCGGCCCGCTCGGTCGCGATGCGCATGACAACGATCTGGCGGCGGCGCAGCAGAAAGGTCATGATCGCCAGCACGGGAATGAGGGCGGCCAATGTCAGCAGCCGCCATTCGCGCACCGAAGAGGCGATCGGCGCTTCGGTCGGCACGAGATATTCGAGTTGCCAGGATGTCGACGGCACCTCGGTGCGCAATCGCAGGAACTCGCCCTCCCCGGCGCCCGGCATGATGGCATGGACGATGGCGGCGCCTGGCTTCAGCGTCTGTCGCTCCTCGATCGGCAAGGGCAGCAATGGCGCCTCACCGAATTGCAGGCTGCTTCTGATGGCCGCAAGGCTTTCCTGCGGCAGAGGCTTCGTCGTCATGAAACGCCAAGACGGGAGGCTGGTGATGAGCACGACGCCGTGCTCATCGATGACATAGGCCGGCCGGACCGCATCGCGCCAGTCGGATTCCAGCTGATCGAACTCCATCTTGACGACGACGACGCCAAGCGGAGCCTCGGCATCCCCGACCCGCCGGGAAATATAGAGGCCCGGCCGGTTGCTGACATTGCCAAGCGCGAAATGCTCAGCCGTGCCCGTTTCCATCGCGCGGCGGAAATAATCGCGGAAGGAATAGTCGTTGCCGACAAAACTCAGGGGCTCCTGCCAGTTGCTGGAAGCGATCGCGATGCCGTTCTTGCCGGTTACATAGAGAACCGAGGCGCGGGTGCCGGCGACAAGGCTCTGGAGCTTGCGGTCAAGCCCCATGACGGCCTCTCCCTGCCCCGAGGCCAAAGCGTCTCGCACCTGCTGGTCATCGGCAAGGAGCAGCGGCAGAGCCCGCGGCCCTTCGAGCACGGCACGCAGCAGCGCCACCTTGAGATTGGCGTCGGTCTGCCCCTGATCTTCCAGCGCTGCAATTGCCTGCAGGCGGCCATAGATGCCGGCGCCGTAAAGGGCTGTTCCGATGAGGACCGCAGCGAGCGCCGCAAAGATCAGCCAGACCGACCGGGAGCGCCGGCCGAGCTGTTCAGGCGTCAGGAAACCTTCGTTCGCTGTCTTCTGGAGCATGGCGCAGTTGTGCATGTTTTCGCACGGACGGCAAATCACTTTGTGCGGAAAATCGCACTATCAAGCCTGCGACAAGCATGTGCATCCAAGAATATCAATGAATTAGACAAGCGGAAGAAACTGGCACGCGCATTGCAAACCACTCCTCATCAGTCGGGAGGCTGTTTGACCATCATGATTTGCCGCCGGCGCGTCGGCGTCCGGCACAGCGGAGGACACCAATGGATATTGCAATGAACGCCGCCGCAGAGCGCGGCAAAACGCCCTTTTACCGGCACCTCTATGTGCAGGTTCTCGCCGCCATCGCCGCAGGCATTCTGCTCGGCCATTTCTACCCTTCTCTTGGCGCTTCGCTGCAGCCGCTAGGCGATGCCTTCATCAAGCTCGTGCGCATGGTGATCGCGCCCGTCATCTTCCTGACGGTCACGACCGGCATTGCCGGCATGGCCGACCTCAAGAAGTTCGGCCGCGTGGTCGGCAAGGCGCTCGGCTACTTCCTCGTCTTCTCGACACTGGCGCTCGTTGTCGGCCTTGTCGTCTCCAACGTGCTGCAGCCCGGCGCCGGCATGCACATCGACCCGGCAACGCTCGATACAAAGGCCGTCAACAATTATGCCGCCCAAGCCCATGACGCTACGATCGTCGGCTTCCTGATGAACATCATTCCGGACACGATCGTCGGCGCCTTCGCCAAGGGCGACATCCTGCAGGTGCTGTTCTTCTCCGTCGTCTTCGGCATTGCGCTCGGCTCCGTCGGCGAGCGCGGCAAGCCCGTCCTCGACTTCTTTCAGGTCCTGACAGCCCCGGTCTTCCGTCTTGTCGCGATCCTGATGAAGTTCGCGCCGATCGGCGCCTTTGGCGCAATGGCCTTCACGATCGGCAAATATGGTATTGGCGCGATCGCCAACCTCGCTTTCCTGATCGGCACCTTCTACCTGACGTCGCTGCTCTTCGTACTGGTCGTGCTCGGCGCGGTCGCCCGCTACAACGGCTTCTCCATCCTGGCGCTGCTGCGCTATATCAAGGAAGAATTGCTGCTGGTGCTCGGCACCTCGTCATCGGAAGCTGCCCTGCCCGGCCTGATGAACAAGATGGAACGTGCCGGCTGCAAGCGCTCGGTCGTCGGGCTCGTCATCCCGACCGGCTATTCCTTCAACCTCGACGGCACCAACATTTATATGACGCTCGCAGCGCTCTTCATCGCGCAGGCGACGGATACGCATCTGAGCTTCGGCGACCAGATCCTACTGCTTCTGGTGGCCATGCTGAGCTCCAAGGGTGCCGCAGGCATCACCGGGGCCGGCTTCATCACACTTGCCGCGACACTCTCTGTCGTTCCCTCGGTTCCGATCGCCGGCATGGCGCTCATCCTCGGCATCGACCGCTTCATGTCGGAGTGCCGGGCACTGACGAACCTCGTCGGCAATGCGGTTGCCACAATCGTCGTCGCCCGTTGGGAAAACGAACTCGACCAGACCCGTTTTACCGCCGCAATGGCCGGCAACCCGCGGGACGACAGCGATCTGCTCGGTTCCGCCGCACAGCCGGCCGAATAAGCGCTGACAAGGCAAATGCGCCGCCGGTCATACGATCGGCGGCGCATTTATGTGATTTCGGCAGTGCCGAAACACGCCGGCCCGTCCGCAATGCCTCACGCTTAAAGAGCGAGACCGGTGCCGCGGTCAAAGACATGGATCTGCTCGCTGGCGATGTTGGCCTCGAAACGGGCGCCGTAACGGGCCGCATAATTTCCATCCACGACGGCCGTTACAGGCTGGCCGGCTAGATCGAAGACGACATGCGTCTGAGCGCCGGTCGGTTCGACGAGCAGGGTCTGCCCGGCAAGCGCACTTCCATCTTTGCCACCCGGCGTCAGATGCTCGGGGCGCAGGCCGATAGTCACCGCCTGGCCAGGACGAACCTTGCGATCGGCAGCGATACGGATTGCAGTGCCGTCCGAAAGGCGCGCTGCCGGCTCACCGTTTTCGCCGTCCACCGTGCCGTCAAGCATATTCATCGCCGGCGATCCGATGAAGGCGGCGACAAAGAGATTGGCCGGTTTCCTGTAAAGTTCGAGCGGCGTACCCTGCTGCTCCACCCTGCCCTGGTTGAGCACGACGACGCGGTCGGCAAGCGTCATCGCCTCGATCTGGTCGTGCGTGACATAGATCGAGGTGGTCCTGACCTTCTGGTGCAACGTCTTGATTTCGGAGCGCATCTGCACACGCAACTTGGCATCGAGATTGGACAGCGGCTCGTCGAACAGGAAGACGGCGGGATTTCGCACGATAGCACGGCCCATGGCGACACGCTGGCGTTGACCGCCGGAAAGCTGGGCCGGCTTGCGGTCGAGAAGCTGGGCAAGATCGAGCATGCGGGCGGCCTCGGCAACGCGGGCCTCGATTTGCGGTTTGCCGACACCGGCGAGCTTCAGATTGAAACCCATGTTTTCCGCGACCGTCATATGCGGATAGAGCGCGTAGGACTGGAAGACCATGGCGATGTTGCGTTCGCGCGGCGTCATGCCGTTGACGACAGCCCCGCCGATCGCGATCTCGCCGTCAGTAATCTCCTCGAGGCCGGCGATCATCCGCAGCAGCGTCGATTTTCCGCAGCCGGACGGCCCGACGAGGGCGACGAATTCCCCATCCTCGATATCAAGCGAAATGCCGTGGATGACGCCAACGGCGCCATAGGCCTTACGAATATCGTTCAGTGAAACGGATGCCATGATTGCACCTCCAATGGTTCGGCTCAGGACTTCACGGCGCCGGCGGTCAGTCCGGCGATGATGTGCCTCTGGGCAGCGAAAAAGACGATGATGGTCGGCAGGATGGTGAGCGTGATGAAGGCCAGCACCAATTGCCACTCGGTGCCGTATTCGCCACGATAGACCATGATGCCGAGCGGCCACGGGTATTTGGATTCCGAGTTCAGCATGATCAGCGGCAGGATGTAGCTATTCCAGCTGCCGACGAAGGAAACGATGCTGACGGTGGCGACGATCGGGCGGGAGAGCGGCAGCGAGATATGCCAGAAGAAGCGCAGATAACCGCAACCATCGACGAAAGCGGCCTGGAACAGTTCTTCCGGGAGGTTGCGGAAATAGTTCCTGAACAGCAGGATGCTCATGCCGAGACCGAAGGCCACCTGCGGCAGCACCACGCCCCAATAGGTGTTCAACAGGCCGAGATCGCGAATGCGGATGAAGAGCGGCAGGATCGCAGTCGCCGCCGGAAACATCAGACCCAGCAGAAAATAATTGAGCAGGAAGGACGAGCCGAAGAAGCGGACATGGGCAAAGGCGAAAGCCGCCATGGACGAGACGATCAGCGTCAGGAGCACGGTGAGGGCTGCGATGACAAGTGAATTGCCGATCTGCAGCCAATAGCGTTCGCCGAAGAGGATGTCCGTATAGTTCGCCCACTGCCATTCCGTCGGCAGACCGAAGGGATTGATGCGCAGGTCCCCCAGCGTCTTGAAGCCGCCGAGCGCCGTCGTCACCAGCGGCACGAGCACGATCGCGGCAATCAGGCTCAGCGACACGTAGAGATAGATGCGTGTGGACGCGCTCACGCGGATGGAAGAGCTGATATCAGTCATGACGCATGAATATCCTTTTGTAACCGAAGGCGAGCGTTACGCAGATGATGAAGAGCACGACGCCGACGGCGCTGCCCAGGCCCACCTGCATGCGCATGACGCCATAGGTGTAGAGGAAGGTGACCATCGTCTGCGTGGAATTGGACGGGCCGCCGCCCGTCAGCGGCATGATCATGTCGAAGAGCTGCAGCGAGCCGACGACGGCGAAGAAAATCGAAAGACGCAGGGTCGAGCCGAGCAGCGGCAGGGTGACGTAACGAAATTTCTGCCAACCAGTGGCGCCGTCGATTTCGGCGGCCTCCAGCACGTTCTTGTCGACCGATTGCAGGCCGGCGATGAACAGCATCATGTGAAAGCCGAAATATTTCCAGACGATGACGCCGAGTACGGCATAGATCGCCACATCCTTGTCGGCGAGCACATAGGGATTGGCGAAGCCGAAGAAATTCGAGACGGCGGCAAATAGGCCGTAGTCTCCGTCATAGACGAAGCGCCAGATGAGTCCCGCCGCAACGTCGGCAAGCACATAAGGCAGGAAGAAAATCAGGCGGAAGCCGACGACGCCTGGAATGCGATGGGCAAGCATGGTCGCCAGCCAGATGGCGAGCGGCACCTGGATGCAGATCGAGATCACGATGATCAGGCCGTTATTGACCAGCGCCTGCGTGAAAGCGGCGTTTCGAAACAGGACCTCGAAATTGCGCAGGCCGATGAAGTCGGTCGGCGTGCCGTAGCCGTTCCACTTGTAGAGGCTGTACCAGGCGGCCTCCCCCATCGGCATGATGACGAACAGCGTGAAGAGCAGCAGCGCCGGCGGCAGAAAGAGTAAGAGCACGGTCAGCCGGTCGTGGGCGACCGAACTTTTCCGCTGTGCGGCTCGTGCTCGTCTTGCCGGACTTGCCGTGGCTGACATCGAGGGGACTGAAATATTGGCCATGATTCCTGCTTTCGTATCTCGTCGGCAGCGGTGCCGACGCTCCGCTTTCGGGAGCGCCGGGGAAGGTTCTGCAGGCGCTGGTTATTGCTCCAGCTCGAAAGCATCCTGGATCATCTGAGCGCCGTCCTTGGAATTCATCTGGCCGGAGACGATCTCCACCGCCACGTCGTTGACGACACGACCGACGGCCGCACCGAGATCCTGGTCGAAAAAGTTCTGATGCCAGGTCGACGCAGCAAGCTCTTTTGCTGATTCAGCGAGCAGCGGGTTGACGACGCCGTCATCGGCGCCGACAGCAACGGGCAGAAGCATGCCCAACTTGGCCATCGCCCGCTCATTCTCGGCGCTCGTCAGGAAGGCGAGGAAATCGATCGCTTCCTTGGATGCCTTCTTGGTGACGGCCCAGCCGTTCAACCCGCCGAGTGTATCGGTCGGCTTGCCGGCGCCGCCGTCGACCGCGGGAAAATCGAAACGGCCGATATTGTCGGGTGCAAGGCCTTTGCCGTCACCGGCATTCTTGCGCTGGTTGGCCTCGGTCGCTTCAAAGCCGAGGATCATCGCCGCCTTACCGTCGCCGAAGACACCGAGCGTCTGCGGCCAGGTTGCGCCGAGATAGCCTGGCTGGAAAGGCTCGAGCTTGCCGAGCTCGGCGAGGTCATCGCCGGCCTTGATGATCGCGGGGTCTAGGAAACCTTCGCCTTCGCCGTTCTTGGCCGCTTCGAAGACCTTCTGGCCGCCCTCGCGCATGACGAGATAGCTCCAGTAGAAATGGATCGGCCATTTCTCGCCGCCGCCTCCGGCAATCGGCACGATGCCGGCTGCCTTGATCTTCTTCACCGCGTCGAGAAAATCGGACCAGTTCTTGATGTCCTCGGCTTTGACGCCGGCCTTGGCAAACAGCGCCTTGTTATAAAAGAAGCTGACCAGGCCGACCTTGTAGGGGATGGCCCAGGTCTTGCCGTCGAAGGTCAGACCATCGACCGAAGCGGGGGTATAGGAATTGCGCAGTTTACCGCCATCGGCGTCGAGGGCTGCCGTCACATCCTGTAGCGCACCCGTCTCTGACTGCTGCTTTAGGACCCCGCCGCCCCAGCTGAAAAAGAAATCCGGTACGTCGTCAGACTGCAGCAATGTCGGAAGCTTGGCCTTGAAAGCCTCGTTTTCGAGGAACTGCATCTGGATATCAACGTCGGGATGCTGGGCTTCGTATTTCTTGACGATATCTTCCCAGGCCGCGACATTTTTCGGATCGGTCTCGAGATGCAGCCACTTGACCACCGTCGTCGCCGAGGCAGCACTTGCGCCCAACAGCAGCGAAATGCCGACTGCCGCGGCCATAGATGCGATGTGCCGGCCACGGAGGGCGGCATGCTTTTGTATGAAATTCATGATTTCCTCCCAGGGGACCTATCCTCACAATTTTTCCCCTATGCGGATTAATTCAGCGGAGCTTTTGCCTATTGTCAACCCAACTGCTGTATTTTTCACCTAATTGGCTTGACAGCGTGCCGCAATTGGCTGCTATTTATTTCGTAACCCGTTAAAAATATTGGGTCCTTTTGCCCAATAACGATTGCCTGGCTCGTTTTCATGAAGACTGCAGATCCCGAATTAATGCGTGCGATCAATCGCTTGAATGTGCTCGACACGATCCGGCGTCACGGTCCGATCTCCCGTATCCAGATCAGTGAGCGTACGGAGCTCTCGACGACGACGGTTTCCGCCATCACCGCCTCGTTGCTCGATGATGGGCTGATCCTGCCGCGTCATGAAGGCGATATCCGCAATGAGGCCGTACGCGGAAGGCCGCGCGTAATGCTGGAGCTCAATCCGGATGCCGCCCGTGTGGTTGGCGCCAAGATCGCGGCCAGCCGTATGGTTTTCGCCGTCACCAATTTCCGCGGGGACGTGCTCTCCAAGCTGACGCTGCCAATCCGCATCGATCGCCAGCCGATCGCCGTTATTGCCGATCTCATCGAGGATGGCGTGCGGCGCTGTGTCGTCGATATCGGCCTATCGCTCGACGATATCGACAGCATATGCCTGGCGCTTCCCGGCGTCATCGAGCACCGTACTGGGCATATCCGTTCGAGCCCGATATTCCGCGAAGTCAACATTGATTTCGCTATGGAAATGTCGGGCCGCCTGTCGACGCCGACGATTATCGAAAGCGACGCCCACGCTATCACGCTTGGCCATCACTGGTTCGGAAAGGCCCGTGATCTGGAAGACATGGTTCTGATCGCGCTGGAGCAGACGCTCGGCCTCGGCGTGCTGCATGACAATCACCTTTTCCGCGGTGCCGGCGGCCTCAGCCACAATCTCGGCGATCTCGTCCTCGGCATGGGACAACAGGGCGTGGTGCGCCTTTCCAGCCAAGCCGGCGAAAGCGCCATTCTCGGCGAACAGCAGGCCGATGGGCGCTTTGCCGAAGCAGTACGCCTCGGCCGAGGCATGACGCATGTGAAGGCGCTGATTCAGGCTGACGACGACCGGCTGATCGCTGCGGCGGTGCGCGCCGGCGAGGCGGTAGGGCTGACCGTTGCCAATATTGTCACGCTGTTTGCGCCGCCGCGCGTCATTCTCGTCGGCTCCTCGCTTGCGCTGGGCGAGCCCTTCCTCAACAGCCTGCGGGAGGCCTATGAACTCGCTATCCCGCCATCCCTGAAAGGCGTCAGTGAATTCGTTTTCGACGACTCGACCGACGACTTCTGGGCGCGGGGCGCCGCCGCTGTTGCCCTTTACGAACTCTACGAATCGCCCTGGAGTACGACGGGACCGGCGCTCTGACGCGCAAAACCCCAACATTTATCGGAGGATATGATGGAAAAAGTCGGCATCGGCATTATTGGCTGCGGCAATATTTCGGGCGCCTACTTGAAGGCGATGACATCGGCATTCCCGATCCTCGACATCCGCGGACTGGCCGACCTCAATCGTGATCTTGCAGAGGCAAAGGCGACCGAATTCAACCTTCAGGCCAGGACGGCCGAAGAACTTTTCGCCGATCCCAAGGTCGAGATCATCGTCAACCTGACCATTCCGAAGGCTCACGTCGCCGTCGGCTTGCAGGCGCTGGACGCTGGTAAGCACACCTATTCGGAAAAACCGCTCGGGATTAATTTCGAGGAAGGGAAAAAATTGGCGGATGCCGCCAAGGCCAAGGGCCTTCGCATCGGCGCAGCACCCGACACCTTCCTCGGCGGCGGCCATCAGACCGCCCGCGCCTTGATGGACGGGGGCGTCATCGGCATTCCGGTCGGCGGTACCGCCACCTTCATGTGCCCTGGCCACGAGCGCTGGCATCCCAATCCGGCCTTTTATTACGAAGTCGGCGGTGGCCCGATGCTCGATATGGGCCCCTATTACATCACCGACCTCGTCAATCTTTTGGGGCCGGTCGCCAAGGTCGCCGGCTTTGCGGTCACGCCGCGCAATGAGCGCATCATCACCAGCGAGCCGCGCAACGGTGAGCGCATTTCCGTGCATATCCCGACCCACGTGACCGGCGTCATGGCTTTCGCCAACGGTGCTGTCGTGCAGATCGGCATGAGCTTCGATGTCGCCGGCCACAAGCACGTGCCGCTCGAGGTCTACGGTACCGAAGGCACGCTGATCGTGCCCGACCCGAACCATTTCGGCGGGGCAGTCGAATATCTGAAGAAGGGCGGCCAGTTCGAGGACCAGCCCGTAACCCTGCCCTATGCCGACGGCAATTATCGTTCACTCGGTGTCGCCGATCTAGCCCACGCCATCCGGTCGAACCGGCCGCATCGCGCAAACGGCGACCTGGCGCTGCACGTGCTCGAAGTGATGGAAGCCTTTCAAAAGGCGTCTGACACGGGCAGCACGGTGACACTCACCACGACAACGGAGCGCCCTGCTCCGCTATCTCAATCCCTCGTCGACGGAATGCTCGGCAAGTAACATTCAGGAGGAATACATGCGTGAAGCACTGATCGTCTGGGGCGGCTGGGCAGGCCACGAACCGGAACAATGCGCCGCGATCATCAAGGACATGCTCGAGGAGGACGGCTTCAAAGTCTATGTAGAGCACAGCACGGAGGCCTTCGCTGACCCGTCGATCCATGATCTGAGCCTCATCGTTCCCGTCGTCACCATGTCGAAGATCGAGAAGGAAGAGGTGAAGAACCTCGCCGCTGCGATCGAAGGCGGCGTCGGCATTGCCGGCTATCACGGCGGTGCCGGCGACAGCTTCCGCGAATCGACGGAATACCAGTTCATCATCGGCGGCCAATGGGTTGCTCATCCCGGCAATATCATCGACTATACCGTCAACATCACCCGGCCGGACGACCCGCTGATGGAGGGGATCACCGATTTCCCCTATAATTCCGAGCAGTATTACATGCATGTCGATCCCTCGAACGAGGTGCTCGCGACGACGACCTTCACCGGCGAACATGCCTACTGGATCGACGGCGTGACCATGCCGGTCGTCTGGAAGCGGAAATATGGCAAGGGTCGCGTCTTCTACTCCTCGCTCGGCCATGTCGCCAAGGAATTCGACGTGCCGCAGATGAAGACGATCTTCCGCCGCGGCGCCAACTGGGCTGCCCGCTGATTGGGTTTCGAAGCTGCCGGTGTCCGCCGGCAGCTCTCACATAAAAGCGTATATTTGGATGGGACACGGGTGCCAAAGCCCGTCGATATGCGTTACTGCTGTGGGAAGAACGAACCGAACAGCAAGACGATGAGCGACAACGTTATCAAGTTTCGCAAGCCGAAGCCCCCGCGCAAAGCACCCAACCCCATGCTTCGCAAGCTGATGATTATCGCAATCGTGATCATCGTCTTTGCCGCCGCCTGGGCCTATTTCCAGGTCACGGGCGCGCCGGCGCCATAACCAGCGAGGGATAGCCCGATGAGCCTTCGCCCGCCGCAATCCTTCAGGCAGTCGTTTTCGGCCGAAGGCGGGGTGAATGTGCTCGAATACGAGATGATGTCGGAGCGGGCGAGCTCGCTTGGACGCAACGGGCTGAAAGTCGAGTCGGCGCTCGCTGCGTTAAAGGCGTGGAACCCCGATCGCCATAGCACTGAGCAGCGGGAAACGCTTATCAACGAAGCATCCGACGCCGTCTGGGGCCTGTTTGTTCAGCGTGAGATCTGCGGCCTGCGCAACAACAAGGATATTATCCAGCGCTATGGCATCCCTGGCGAAGTGCTGGCGCGGGTGGGCATCGTCAGGAAGTAGAAGCAACTAGCCGGTTTGTGTCGACACGATGGTGCCCGTTCAGCAAACAACGCGGTGGCATGCGAAGACTTCAGAAACGGCCTTAATCGGAGAAGAAACGATTTTTCGGCCGCGGCAGGCCGAGATGCTCACGTAATGTCATGCCCTCATATTCATTCCGGAATATGCCACGCCGCTGCAGTTCAGGCACGAGGCGTGTCGTCACGTCGTCGAGCCCTTGCGGCAGGTAGGGGAAGACGACGTTGAATCCATCGGATCCTTCCTCGTCCAGCCAGCGCTCCATCTCGTCGGCGATGCTCCTGGGCGTACCGACGAAAGCGAGGCCCGAGTAGCCGCCATAACGCTGGGCAAGCTGGCGGACGGTGAGGTTTTCCTCCTGCGCCAGCTTGATGACCTGGGCGCGACCGGTCTTGCTGGCGTTGGTCTCAGGAATATCTTTGGGCAGCGCCGCATCCGGATCGAAAGCGGAAGCATCGTGGCCGAGCGCGATCGAAAGCGACGCGATGGCGCTATCGTAGTGGACGAGGCTATCGAGCGACAGCCGTTTAGTCCGTGCCTCCTCAATACTGTCCCCGATGACGACGAAAGCGGCGGGCAACATTTTCAGGTGGTCAGGGTTGCGGCCTATAGCCTGCATCCGCCCCTTGATATCCGCATAGAGTGCTTTGCCGCCGTCGAGATCGCGCGGCGAACAGAAGACCACTTCGGCCGTTTCGGCAGCAAGCTGACGACCGGGATCAGACTGGCCAGCCTGCACGATGACGGGCCAGCCCTGGACCGGGCGGGCGATATTCAGCGGCCCGCGCACGCTCAGTTCGTCGCCCTTGTGGTTGAGCACGTGCATTTTTTCGGGATCAAAATAAATTCCGCTCTCGCGGTCACGGATAAAGGCGTTGTCGGCAAAGCTGTCCCAGAGGCCGGTGACGACATCGTAGAATTCGCGCGCCCGCTTGTAGCGCTCGCCATGTTCCACATGCTCGTCGAGACCGAAATTAAGGGCAGCGTCTGGGTTGGACGTGGTGACGATATTCCAGGCTGCGCGGCCGTTGCTGATGTGATCCAGCGAAGCGAAGCGGCGGGCGACATGATAGGGCTCGTCGAAAGTGGTGGATGCCGTTGCCGCAAGCCCGATCCTCTCGGTAACGGCAGCGAGCGCCGAAAGCAGTGTGAAGGGCTCGAAAGAGGTGACGGTATGGCTGCGCTTCAGCGCCTCAACCGGCATGTTGAGCACTGCAAGGTGATCTGCCATGAAGAAGGCGTCAAATTTCGCGGCTTCCAGCTTCTGCGCGAAGGATTTGATATGAGCGAAATTGAAATTGGCGTCTGGATAGGAACCCGGATAGCGCCATGCGCCTGTATGAAGGCTGACGGGACGCATGAAGGCGCCGAGGCGCAACTGCCGTGAACGGGTCATGTTTTTCCTCGTGGATCGGGGCGAAGCGACCGCCTGCCCTCTGCTGAACGCGGACGCCGGAATGACGTATGTGCCGTTACCTAGGGGTTCGCGCGCCGTTATTCGAGATTGGTCTGCGTTTTTCCGGCGGTGATTTCATCGGCAAAACGGTCAATTCCCAGTGAGATGGAGGAAGACATAGGCTAGCCGCTGACGCGAGTTCCAAATAAGCAAGCACTTTTTATTTTCTATCCCATCTATAGAATTTATAGTCTTACCTATCATGCCGATTTCTTTCACCCATACGACGGTCAGAACTGGAGAAATCGATGACGACCGTACTCAGGCAACAAGACCAGATTCGGCCCGTGGCCGCCCGCATTGCCAGTGACGAGGAGGCACTTGAGACGGCCCGCAGCCTTGCCACCCAATTCGCCGCCACCGCCGCCGGGCGCGATTCTGAACGCCGGTTACCTTTCGCCGAGCTCGACGCGCTCGCACAATCCGGCCTGCTGGCGATTGCCGTTCCCGCGCAATATGGCGGGCTTGATGTCTCGAATGCCGTTCTGGCCGAAGTGACCGCGATCCTGGCGGAAGCAGACGGCTCGATCGGCCAGATCCCGCAGAACCATTTCTACATTCTGGAAGCTTTGCGGGTGGATGGCAGCGACGAGCAGAAGCGGTATTTCTTCGGCAGGGCGCTTGCCGGTGACCGTTTCGGTAATGCGCTTTCGGAGCGCGGCACGAAAACCGTCGGCCACTACAATACCCGCATTGTCAGGGACGGACCGGGCTATCGCATCAACGGCCAGAAATACTACTCGACGGGCGTCTTGTTCGCTGACTGGGTCACCGTGTTCGCGCTCGATGAGGAAGACCGGCTTGTCATGGCCTTCGTGCCGAAGGGCACCGAGGGCGTCGAGATCATCGACGACTGGGACGGTTTCGGCCAACGCACAACGGGCAGCGGCACGACCATCCTCAACAATGTCTATGTCCACGCCGATTCCATCGTTCGCCACCACAAGGGTTTCGAGCGGCCGACGACAATCGGCTCGGTCGGGCAGATCGTTCATGCAGGCATCGATCTCGGCATCGCGCGGGCCGCTTTTGCGGAGACACTGGAATTCGTGCGGACCAAATCCCGCCCCTGGATGGACAGCGGCGCAGAGCGCGCCGCCGAAGATCCACTGACGATCGCGAAGGTCGGACAGATCGCCATCCGGCTGGAAGCTGCCGCAGCACTCCTCGAACGTGCCGGCCAGAAAGTCGATGCGGCTCAGATCGAGACGACGGAAGCAACCGTCGTTGAAGCCACGCTTGCTGTCGCCGCTGCCAAGGTGCTGACGACCGAGATCGCCATCGAAGCGACCAACACGCTCTTCGAGCTCGCAGGCACCTCCGCTGTGAAGGCCGAACTCAATCTCGACCGACACTGGCGCAATGCACGCACCCACACGCTGCACGATCCCGTGCGCTGGAAGTATCACGTCATCGGCAATTATCACCTGAACGGCGTGATCCCGCCGAAGAACGGCGCACTCTGAACCCACTCCTCAACAAAAAACCCCATTTCCGTCACCGGAAATGGGGTTCTTTTTCGCCTATGTTCCTAGGCTCAGCTGTAAAGGCTGACGTCGGGGATCTTGTTGTTCAAAACGAACTCCCCGACTTCCTTGGCCTTGTAGAACACCGGATCGTGCAGCGTGTGGGTGCGCACATTGCGCCAGAAACGGTCGAAGCGATATTTCTCCGCCGTGGAGCGCGCGCCAGTCAATTCGAAGACGCGAGACGTGATATCGAGCGAGACATGGGTGGCGTTCACCTTGGAGGCATAGGCTTCCGCCGCCGCCTCGCCGCGCTCACGGGCGGTGACAGCATGGCCCTTTGCAAGTCCTGCCTGGACAGCTGCCGCTGCCGCATCGGCCAGGGCGGCGGAGGCTTTCAGCGCGGCGGTGAACTCACCGACCCGCTCTAGGATATAGGGATCGTCCGCAGCCCGCTCGACGCCCGAAGTGACCCAGGGACGCGTCGTCGTCCGCACATAGTCGACAGCGGCCTGGAGCGCGCCTTCGGCGCTGCCGAGATAGAAGTTGACGAAGACGAGCTGGATGAGCGGCGTGTTGAAGGTGGAAAGCACCGGCGGGGCGGCATCGGGAGCAGCCGGAGCGCTAACGAAATCCTCCTCATGAACAGGGAAATCGTGAAACTCGACGCTGCCGCTGTCGGAGAGCCGCTGACCAAAATTGTCCCAGTCGTCATTCGCCTGATAGCCGGGCCGGTTGGTCGGCACCGCGAAACCGACGATCTTGTCGTCGAGCGCGGCGTTGGCATTGATGTAGTCAGATACATGGGCGGCGGTGGAAAAGGATTTGCGCCCGTTCAGCACATAGCCGTTGCCACGACGAGTCAGCACAAGACCGGGATCGCGCGGATTGACAGCAGCGCCCCAATAGAGGTTTTTCGCGACGGTCTCGGAACCCAGCGCATGAGCGCGCGCTTCCTTGAGCGCCCAGTAGACATACTGGCTGTTGACGAAGTGATAGCCGAGCAGCTGGCCGATCGAGCTTTCGCCGCGCGCCAGGATGCGCACGAGCCGCAGGCCATCCACCCAATCAAGGCCACCGCCGCCGATCTTCTGGTCATGCAGTGCGTTCAGTAGCCCGGCATTCTTCAACTTGATGATCTCGGCAAGCGGCGGGCGGCCTTCGCGGTCGAGTTCAGCGGCGCGCCTGGAAAGATCGGCCGAGATGTCTTCGGCGCGGGCAAAGAAGTCCTCTCGCGTCGTGCTGCGATTGGTTGCGAAGACGACATTGGACTGGCTCATGGGTCGAAACTCCGATTTCCTGGAAAATGGGCCGGCGGGGGCCGCACAACCCCCGCCGGAAGATCGAGGCAGGCAGCTTAGAAAAGCTTGTCCGGGATCCAGCTCGCGGTTGCCGCGTCGCTTGTGCTGAAGGCCGAGATTTTCTGTGCCAAATCCTCGATCGTCTTGACGCCGGCGGCACGCAGGCTTTCCTGCGTCAGGAGCGTCGGCTTGACTGTGATCTGATGCGGGATTTCCTGCCCGGCGATCTGGAGAGCGGCGGCACGAACGGAGACGGCACCGACGACGGCCGGATTGGTGGCGACGGTCGCAACCCAGGGGCTGCCCTCTTCAGTGATCTCCTGAATGTCGGCAGTGGAGACATCTGCCGAATAGATCTTCACCTTGCTCGCGATGCCAAGGTCATTGGCGGCGAGCTTCACGCCACGAGCAAACTCGTCATAGGGAGCGAAGACGACACTGATATCGGGGTTGGCGGTCAGCGCGGCTTTCGCCTGATCGGCCGTCGAGGTCGCCGTCGTATCGCTCACATTGCCGAAACGGGCCTTCTCGACGACGCCGGAATTCTCCGACTTGAACTTCTCCCAGACCTCGTTACGACGGTCGAGCGGCGCGAAGCCTGCGACATAGACATAACCGGCCTTGAAGCTCTTGCCATTGTCCTTGACTACCTGTTCGAGCCCGAGCTGAGCGAGTTCATGATCGCTCTGCTCCACCTGCGGCACCTTGGGATTGTTGAGGTTGACGTCGAAGGCAACGACCTTGATGCCCTTGTCCAGCGCCTGCTGGACGACATCGCCGAGCGATTCCGGCAGGCCGTGATCGACGACGATACCTGCTACGCCGAGATTGATCGCCTGCAAGATCTGCTCACGCTGCTCGGCGGCATCCTGCCGGCCGGGAAACACACGCAGATCGATATCGAGCGCCTTGGCCTGGGCTTCCGCACCGGCCTGATAGGCCTGAAAGAAGTCACCGGCCGAGATATAGCTGATCAGCGCCACCTTGACACCGCCCTTGTCAAAGGGGGCCGGAGCGCCATTGAGACCACCCGCAAAGGACGGCTGATAGAGAGTGAACGAAACTGCGGCTGCAGAGAGCGCCAGCCGTGCGAGGGATTTCATCGTCGCGGTCCTTCCGGTCGATCGGGAGCGTCGTCTGACAGGTTGGCAGCTCCCTGCGACGCATGAAATTATTAGATATAAACTCTATGTTTTTAGTAGATTTAATGATCCGATTTTTGCGGGTTCAGGAGATTCTTTGTTCCCATCGCCGCGCGACCGGGGCAAGGCTTGCCTCGCAGTTCGGGCATCGGTCAGGCCAATATCGCGGCTCAAAAGCAGACCCGGATATGCCCGATGCCGCTCCTTCACGTTGACAATATTACCCGCAGTTTCGGGTCCACCCGTGCGCTTTCCGGCGCCTGTTTCTCTATCGAGCGGGGCGAGATCGTCGCGCTCATGGGCGCAAATGGTGCCGGCAAATCAACGCTGGTGAAAATAGTCTCGGGCGTACTTGCTGCAGACGCGGGCATAATCAGCCTGAATGGCCGGTCTTTCTCACCCAAGACGCCATCCGAGGCGGCAAAGGCCGGTGTCGTCACCGTGCACCAATCGACGGATCTTGTCGGAGCGGCAGGACTGACCATTGCCGACGCTTTGTTGCTGCATCGCTTTGCGGAGGGCAGCACGCCCTTCTTTCTCTCCCGGGCAAGCGTGCGCCGCGAAGCGCTTGCCATGCTCGACGCCGCCGGCTTTTCGCTGCCGCTCGACAGGGATTTCGGCGATCTGAGTGCCGCCGACCGGCAGCTCGTCGCTATCGCCCGGGCGCTTGCCAACAAGGCCGAGCTGCTGATCCTCGACGAGCCGACCGCAAGTCTTTCGGCAGAAGAAAGCCGGCGCCTGTTCGACATCCTGCTTGGCCTCAAGGCGCAGGGTCTTGCGATCCTCTATATTTCTCACCGGACCGCCGACTTGGAGGCAATCGCCGACCGGGCGCTTGTCATGCGTGGCGGCCGCATCGTCGGCAGCTTCAACCGGCCGATCGACTTTTCCAGCGCCATCGAAACGATGATCGGTCGCAGGCTTGAAGCAGCGCGGCCAGACGCCCGCCCGGCGACGGGCTCAGCCATTTTCGAAATGCATGGCATTCGCCTTCTGCCGTCAAGCAAGCCCTTCGACCTGACCCTGCATGAAGGCGAGGTCGTTGCCATCACAGGCGTGCTGGGGGCCGGCAAAAGCCGCCTGTTGTCGTCGATCTTCGGCATTCGAGACATGGCTGACGGCGCGATGCAACTCGACGGCAAGCCTTATCGGCCGAAATCGCCGGCTGAGGCAATTGCTGCAGGCGTCGCTATGGCAGCCGAGGATCGCCATCGCTCCTCGCTGATGCCGGCGGCGTGGCCCGGCAATTCGCTCGCAGCCACCATCAGCCTTCCGCATCTTGTTAAATGGTATCCGAGCGGCCTGCTTTTCGGCGGTCGCGAGCGGCGCGAGGCGGAACAGGCCATTTCCCGGCTGGGCATCAAGGCCGCCGGTCCGCTCGCTTCGATCTGGTCACTGTCGGGCGGTAATCAGCAGAAGACTGTCATCGCTCGCTGGGAGGCGGAGCCAAGCCGGCTGCTGCTGCTCGACGAGCCGTTCCAGGGCGTCGATGTCGGCGCCCGCCACGACATCATCCAGGCAATCCGGGCGCGCACCGACCGCGCGACGCTGATCGCGACATCCGATCCCGAAGAGGCCTACGAGGTCGCTGACCGCATCCTGACAATCGAGCACCACACCTTGCTGCCCGATTTTATCGACGATGCCTCTTCTTCATCCCGACAGGAACTTTCCGCATGACAACCATCGATGAAGAGGCCTTGCCAAAGGCAGGCTCGACCGCACAGAACCACGGCCAGGGGGCCGGCGTCCCAGCGCTCGGCGGCTTTCTGCGCGCCGGCGCGGTGTTCATCCTGCTCGGACTGATGATGGTCGGCTTCACGATCGCGCAACCGGCCTTCGTCAATATCGGCAACCTGATGAGCATCCTCCAGGCCGTATCTGTTGTCGCGATCCTCGGCGCCGGTGTGACGGTGACGCTGGCCGTCGGCGGTTTTGATCTCTCAATCGGAGCGGTCGCCGCCTCCAGCGTCATGGCCGCGAGCTATGCGATGATCGTCTGGCATCTCGATGTCTTCGCCACAGTGCCGGTCGTCCTTGCCTTCGGCGCGGCGGTCGGGCTCGTCAACGCCTTGCTTATCGTGCGGCTTCGCGTACCCGACCTGCTGGCCACGCTTGCCATGATGTTCCTGCTCTCGGGCCTGCAGCTTATTCCGACGGCCGGCCGGTCGATCTCGGCAGGCCTTGTCCTGCCAGACGGTTCCAAGGCGACCGGCGCCTATGATCCGGCTTTCCTGCTGATCGGCCGCTACAGCCTCTTTGCCACCCTGCCCGTCTCCGTGGTGCTGATGGCCATCGTTGCCATCGTCCTGTTCGTGTTGACCGAGCGCACTCGCATTGGGCGGCTGCTCTTTGCCACCGGCGGCAACGAGGTGGCGACACGGCTTGCCGGCGCCTCCACCACACGGTTGAAGACGCTCGCCTATGTTATCTCTGGGACCCTGGCGTCCCTTGGCGGTATCGTGATCGCGGCCCGTGTGGGCCGCGGCGATGTCTCCTCCGGCGGATCGCTGCTAATGGACTCGGTTGCTGCCGCCCTCATCGGCTTTGCCGTCCTCAACCTGCGCCGACCCAACGTGCTTGGCACCATTGCCGGCGCCGTCTTCGTCGGCGTGCTACTGAATGGCCTGACGATGCTGAACGCTCCCTACTACACGCAGGATTTCGTCAAAGGCGCCGTGCTCGTCGGAGCCCTCGCCCTGACCTATGGGCTCGGTCGCAACAGCGATCGCTGAAGCCAGCTTTAGCTTCAGAAAATTTCCTGTGACCGCATGCTTTTGGAATAACGTACCTCTTATGCGCCTTAAATCTATATAATTTATAGCCTATCCAATTGAGAGGGTATCGTGATGAATGAAGGACTTGGAGGCGGCTTCGGACGCCGTGAAATCTTGAAACTTGCGGCCGTCGCAAGTGCCACCTTTGCAGGCGCCAGCATGCTGACCGCACCGGCTGTAAGGGCCGACGACGAAGGGCTTTCCCTGAAAGGCAAGCGGATCGCCATCAGCGCTACCGGCACGGACCACTATTTCGATCTGCAGGTCTATAATGCCCAGATCGAAGAGGTGAAGCGGCTCGGCGGCGAACCGATCGCAGTCGATGCCGGCCGTAACGACGGCAAGCTGATCGCCCAGTTGCAGACGCTCGTCGCCCAGAAGCCGGATGCGCTGGTACAGATCCTCGGCACGCTCAGCGTCATCGATCCCTGGCTGAAGAAGGCTCGTGACGCCGGCATTCCGGTACTGACCGTCGATGTCGGCTCGACCAATTCGATCAACAACACGACGTCGGACAATTGGGGCATCGGCAAGGACCTCGCCCTGCAGCTCGTTTCCGATATCGGCGGAGAAGGCAATATCGTCGTCTTCAACGGCTTCTACGGTGTCACGCCCTGCGCCATCCGCTACGACCAGCTCGTCAACGTCGTCAAGTATTTCCCGAAGGTGAAGATCCTCCAGCCGGAATTGCGCGACGTCATCCCGAATACGGTCCAGGATGCCTTCACGCAGATCACTGCGATCCTCAACAAATATCCGGACAAGGACTCGATCAAGGCCGTCTGGTCGGCTTGGGATATTCCGCAGCTCGGCGCAACGCAGGCGATCGCCGCCGCCGGCCGCAACGAAATCCGCACCTATGGCGTCGATGGCAGCCCGGAGGTTCTCCAGCTCGTTGCCGACAAGAATTCACCGGCCGGCGCCGATGCTGCCCAGCAGCCGGCGGAGATCGGCCGTGTCGCAGTCCGCAACGTCGCCAGGCTGCTCGCCGGCCAGACGCTGCCGCGCGAGACCTACGTCCCGGCGCTGCTCGCCAACAAGGATAACGTCTCCGAAATCATCAAGAAGCTCGGTATCGGCTGATATCAAGGCGGACCTTGCGGCTGATGCCACAGGGTCCCGCATGTCCCCGGAAAGCAGCATCATGACTGTACCCGTCCCGACGCAAGCGACAGCCGACGATAATGTCATCATTCGCTTCGATCATATCGTCAAGCGCTTCGGCGGCGCCCAGGCACTGGCCGGCGCATCACTCGCCATACGTCGTGGCACCGTACACGGCCTCGTCGGCCAGAACGGAGCCGGCAAGTCGACGCTGATCAAGCTGCTTGCCGGGCTGCATGTCGCAGACGAAGGCACGATCGAAATCGAAGGCAAAGCCTATGATCGGCTGACACCGCATCTGAACGAAGAGCTCGGCATTCATTTCATCCATCAGGACAGGCTGCTGGTTCCGACATTCACCGTCGGCGAGGCACTGTTTCTCGGCCGCGAGACGCGGCTTGCGAAAACGCCCTTCCTCGATCGCCGGGCGATGCAGAAGCGCGCCGGCGAGCTGCTTGCCAATTATTTCGGGATCACTCTGCCGAAGAACGCTCTTATAAGTGAGTTATCGACCGCCGAAAGGCAGATCGTCCAGATCACCAGGGCTTTACTCCATCAGCCGAAAGTTCTCGTCTTCGACGAGCCGACCGCTGCCCTCGTGCGGCGTGAGGCTGAAATCCTCTTCCGCCTGATCCGCCGCCTTCGTGGCGAAGGGGTCACCATCATCTACATCTCGCATTACCTCAATGAGATCGAGGAACTGTGCGATCACGTTACCGTGCTGCGCAACGGCCGGGATGTGGCGTCGTTGCCGATAGGCGAAACCTCAGCCAAGGCGATCGCCAGCCTGATGATCGAGCGTGACATCGCCGAAATGTTCCCCAAGCGCCGGGTCGATCTCGGCGAAGCGATCCTTGATATCCGCCGGCTTTCAGCGCCCAACCAGTTTGAGAATGTCAATTTCAGTCTCCGTCGCGGCGAAGTGCTCGGGATCACCGGTCTCCTCGGCTCCGGCGCCAAAGATCTGATCCGCACGCTCTTCGGACTGGAACACTCCGCAAGCGGCGAGATTGAAATCGACGGCCGAGCAGCGCAGCCGCGCAGTCCGGCAAAGGCCGTCAACCGCCGGCTCGCGCTTGTTCCCGAGGATCGGCGCGGGCACGGCGTCGGTCTCGATCTCAGCGTGACCGAAAATATCACGCTCCCGAGCCTTGCCCGCTACAGTCGTTTCGGCTTCCTCAATCGCAAGCGTGAACGCTCCGATACCGAGGATCTGATCAAGCGGCTGCAGATCAAGACGGCCGGGCGCGATGCGCTGGTCCGCACACTCTCGGGCGGCAACCAGCAGAAGGTGGCGATCGCCAAATGGCTGAGCCGCCAATCGGAAATCTATCTGCTGGATGAACCGACCGTCGGCGTCGACGTCGGCTCGAAGGTCGAAATTTATGCGCTGATCGGCGAACTGGCCGCACGTGGGGCCGGCATTATCGTTCTCTCCTCCGACCTGTCGGAGCTCGTCGGCATCACAGATCGGATCCTGGTGTTCTTCCGCGGCCGGCTGATCCGGGAGCTCGACTCCTCCAAAACCACAACAGATGAAGTCCTGTCGATCTCGACCGGCGCTTCGGAAGGACTGCGCCATGTCGGCTGACGTTCATTTCGCGCCCCTTCCTGCCACTCACTCGGAGCCCGTACCACAATCGAAGGGCACAGCAACCGTCGCGGTGCTCCGCTTCGGCTCGCTGCTTGCCTTCGCGGCCATCCTTGTCGTGTTCTCTTTGACCGCGCCTTATTTTCTGTCTGTCGGCAATATCGGCAATGTTCTCGGCCAGTCCGCCATTTCGGGCGTATTGGCGATCGGCCTGACAGTCGTGCTGATCGCCGGAGGCTCGAATGTCGTCACCGGCGGCATCGACCTGTCCCTGGCGGCCAATATGGGTCTGAGCGCTGCAGTCTATGCGACCCTGATCCAGCTTGGCTACGGGGACGCAATAGCGACGGCAGCTGCTTTGCTGACCGGTGTTGCGATCGGCGCGGTCAACGCTGTCGCCATCGTACTCGCGGGCGTCGTCCCGCTGTTAGCAACGCTCGCAGTGATGAATGTCGTCGCCGGCCTCGAACTTGTCCTGACGCAGAACACTGTCGTACCTGCCTCGACCGATTTTCTGACGGCTGTTTCGGCCTCCGATAGTTTCGGCATCCCCATTCTCGCCTACGTGCTGCTCGGCTTCACGGCAATTGCCACGGCGATCGTGCAATATACGCCGATCGGGCTCAGGCTTTATGCTGTCGGCGAGTTTCCGGATGCGGCACGCGCCGCTGGCCTACCGCTCAGGCGGTTGCTTGCCGGCGCCTTCATTGCCAGCGGGCTCTGCGGTGGTTTTGCCGGCATTCTCTCGGTTTCCTATCTCAGCGGCAGCACGACCGGTTCGGGCGAAGCGCTGCTCCCTGTCGTCGTCATCGCGCTGCTCGGCTCGGTCTTTTCCCGCCGTCTGGTTCCGACCGTTACGGGAACGCTGGTATCAGCGCTGTTCATCGGCTTCCTCACCAACGGCTTCCAGCTCCTGAACCTGCCGAGCACGCTCGTCAGCGGCGTGCAGGGCCTTCTTATCCTGATGGTCGTTTCGGCCACGACATTGCTGCGCAAGCGGGAGATCTGACATGTCCGCCTCGACTTCAGCCGGACGATCGCTCGCCGGCCTCGCGCGCTTTGGCCTGATCATGGCGCTCATCGTGGTTTTCTCTGTCTTCTCGATCCTGGCGCCGACATTCCTGACGCCTGGCAATCTGCAGAGCATTCTCGTCAACAATTTCACCCTGCTCGCCATCGTCTCGATCGCCATGACCTTCGCCGTCTCCGCAGGCGGCATCGATCTCTCGGTCGGCACCGCCGTCGATTTTGCAAGCTTTGCCTTCGTCTCCCTCGTTCTCACCGGACAGCCGGTGCCGCTCGCGCTCATCGCCGGGCTTGCAGCCGGCGCGCTGGTCGGCGCGTTCAACGCTGTCCTCATATCCGTGATCGGCGTCGCACCGTTCCTTGCGACTCTCGGCACCCTCTTTATCGGCCGCAGTGTCCAGCAATTGCTGACCAATGGCGGCAACCCGGTTTATCTTCCGCCCTCGGGAGTGCCGGAAGCCTTTCGCTTTCTCGGCCACGGCACGATTGCCAACGTTCCGGTGCCACTGGTGATCGCTGCCATCGTCATCGCGGGCGCAGCCGCAGTCTTCGCTCGGACCCGTTTCGGGCGCGTGGTAGTCTCGATCGGCATCCAGCCGAGCGTGGTGCGCTATTCCGGCATCGGTCTCGGCGCGCCTGTTGCCGCCACCTTCATTTTCGCAGGGCTGATTGCCGCCGTTGCCGGTCTCATCCTGACGGCGACGGTGACCGTCTACATCCCCTCCTCCGGCAATGCGTTCCTGCTCAACGCCATCGGCGCCACCTTCATCGGCACGACGCTGTCACCGCTCGGCCGGCCCAATGTGCTTGGCACCGTTCTCGGCGTCCTGCTCCTCAGCATCGTCGCCAACGGCCTGCTGCTGACCGGCCTGAACTTCTACTGGCAGCAGGTCGGCACCGGCACGCTCATCTTTGCCGTGCTCGCCCTCAGCTTCATCAACAGAAAAACCGTCGGCGCCTGAACCGCGCCTCGCCGACAACGCAGGAAGAATGACATGACCCGTGAAATCAGGCTCAACGCCTTCGACATGAATTGCGTCGGACACCAGTCGCCGGGGCTATGGCGGCATCCGCGCGACAAATCCTGGACCTACAAGGATCTCGATTATTGGGTGCATCTGGCAAAGACGCTGGAGCGCGGCAAGTTCGACGGTCTCTTCATCGCCGACGTACTCGGCGTCTATGACGTCTTGAACGGCAATGTCGATGCCGCGCTCCGCCATTCGGCGCAAGTGCCCGTCAACGACCCGTTGCCGCTCATCCCGACGATGGCGTATGAGACCGAACATCTCGGTTTCGGGCTGACGGCCTCACTCTCCTTCGAACACCCCTATACATTCGCCCGGCGCATCTCCACGCTCGATCATCTGACCAAAGGCCGCGTCGGCTGGAACATCGTCACCTCCTATCTGAACAGCGGTGCGCTCAATATCGGCCAGGCCGCGCAGACCAACCATGACGACCGCTATGATCTGGCCGACGAGTATCTCGAGGTCTGCTACAAGCTCTGGGAAGGAAGCTGGGAGGACGATGCCGTGGTGCGCGACCGCGAGACGGGCATCTTCACGCATCCGGAAAGGGTCCACCCGATCAACCATTCGGGCAAATATTTCAACGTTCCCGGCATTCACCTGAGCGAGCCTTCTCCACAGCGCACGCCAGTGCTCTATCAGGCCGGCGCCTCCAGCCGCGGCAAGGATTTTGCCGGCGCGCATGCCGAATGCATCTTTGTTGCGGCTCCCTCCAAGGCAGTACTGAAGCGCTATGTCGCCAATGTCCGCCAGGCGGCCGAGCGGCTCGGACGCAATCCGCGCGAAATCCTCGCCTTCAACCTGCAGACCGTCGTGCTTGGCGAGACCGATGCCGAGGCGCAGCGCAAGTTCAACGAATACCGCCAATACGCCTCCTTCGAGGGTGCGCTGACGCTGATATCAGGCTGGACCGGTATCGATTTCGGCCAGTTCGGCCCGGACGAGGTTCTGCGCCATCGCTATACGAATGCCGTGCAATCGGCTGTCGAAACCTTCACGACCATCGATCCGGATAAGGAATGGACCGTGCGCGAAATGGCCGATTGGGTGGGCATCGGCGGCTTCGGCCCAGTCTTCGTCGGCTCACCGTCGACAGTCGCCGATCTGATGCAGGAATGGATCGAGGATACCGACGTCGATGGTTTCAACCTCGCTTATGCGGTGACGCCCGAGAGCTTCGAAGACACCGTCGACCTGTTGGTGCCTGAACTGCAGAAGCGCGGCGTCTACAAGACCGAATACCGGCAGGGTACGCTGCGCGAAAAGCTTGGTGGCGCGGGACCGCGGCTGGTTGCGCCGCATCCGGGAGCGTCCTATCGCAACCTCGGCATTGACGCGCCGCGGCTCGTTGCTGGCAACCGCTGAAAAATAATGGCTGGGTGACAAAAAATATCTCGCCTGGCCATCCTGTTCGAATTTAATTCCTGTCACAATTAACGTTTCAACTCGAATATAGATCATTGAATTTCTTGGATATCAGGAGCGGGCATGACTATTGCAGATATCTCTCGGCGCGGCCTGCTGAAGGGCACGGCGTTGCTTCTCGGAACGACAGCGTTGTCGCGTATTGCGCTGGCGCAGGACGTGCCGGCCGGCGGGCGCCTGATCGTTGCAGCCGATTCCGAGCCGAAGAACCTCAACCCCGCAATCGTCGCCTCGAACGGCGTCTTCTTCATCGCGAGCAAGGTGATCGAGCCGCTCGCGGAGGCTTCCTACCAAGGCTCGGACGGTCTTGCGCCGCGTCTCGCCACGTCCTGGGAAGGCTCAGCCGACGGTCTCTCCGTCACCTTCAAGCTGCGCGACAACGCCACCTGGCATGACGGCAAACCATTCACCTCGGCCGACGTCGCCTTCTCGGCGCTCAACGTCTGGAAACCGCTCCAGAACCTCGGCCGCCTGGTCTTCGCCAATCTGCAAGCAGTCGATACGCCCGACGATCACACGGCGATCTTCCGTTTCTCGAAGCCGACGCCCTTCCAGCTCATCCGCAATGCGCTTCCAGCCGTCACCAGCGTCGTTCCCAAGCATATTTTTGAAGGTACCGATATCGCCAAGAACCCGGCCAACAACACGCTTGTCGGCACCGGCCCGTTCAAGTTCGCCGAATACAAGCCGGGCGAATATTACCGGCTGACGCGCAACGAGAATTACTGGCAGAAGGGCGAGCCAAAGCTCAACGAAATTATCTACCGCGTGCTGCCGGATCGTGATTCGGCCGGAGCCGCACTCGAAGCCGAGGAAATCCATCTCGCCGCCTTCTCGGCCGTACCGCTTGCCGATCTCGACCGCATCTCCAAGGTTACGGGCATTAAGGTGATCTCCAAGGGCTATGAGGCGCTCACCTATCAGCTCGTCATCGAGATCAATCATCGCCGCAAGGAACTCTCCGATCTCAGGGTCCGTCAGGCGATTGCGCATGCGATCGACAAGAAGTTCGTCGTCGATACGATCTTCCTCGGCTATGCGACGGAATCCACCGGCCCTGTTCCGAAGAATTCGAAGGAATTCTACACCGCCGATGTCGCCAACTATAATTTCGACGTGAAGGCGGCAAACGAGCTGCTGGACCAGGGCGGCTACACCAAAGGCCCCGACGGCAATCGATTCCAGCTCAAGCTGCGTCCAGCACCCTATTTCAACGAGACGCGCCAGTTCGGCGATTATCTGCGCCAGGCGCTTGCGGCCGTCGGTATCGATGCCGTTATCGTCAATGCCGATGCGGCGGCTCATCAAAAGGCAGTCTATACCGACCACGATTTCGACATCGCCGTCGGCCCGCCGGTCTTCCGCGGTGATCCTGCCATCTCCACGACGATCCTTGTCCAGTCCGGAACGCCTGACGGCGTGCCCTTCTCCAACCAGGGCGGCTATGTCAGCGCCGAGCTCGACAAGATCATTAAGCAGGCGTCCGAGACCGTTGATACGGCTGCACGCACCGACCTCTACTACAAGTTCCAGCAGCTTGTGGTGGCCGAACTGCCACTGATCAATGTCGCCGAATGGGGCTTCATCACGGTCGCCCGCGACACGGTGCTGAACGTTTCGGACAATCCGCGATGGGCAGTTTCGAACTGGGGGGATACCGCGCTGCAGTCGTGATAGTGTCGAAGGCGCAATTGCGGCAGAGGCCTCGTCCGGCGTGAAACGTGCACTTCTCCTCCTGAGACGCAGGATCATCAGCAGCATCCCGGTGCTGTTGATCGTCGTGATCTTCAGCTTCTTCCTGCTGGAATCCGCCTCCGGCGACGCCGTCGACGCCTATCTTGGTTCGATCGGTGGCGGTGATGCCGCACTCATCAAGTCGCTGCGGGAGAGTTACGGCCTAGACCAATCGGTCTTTGCCCGCCTTTGGCTCTATCTGTCTTCACTCGGCCGCCTCGATCTCGGCTGGTCAGTGGCCTTCAACCGTCCCGTCCGGGATCTCATCGTCGAGAGGCTGCCGAACACGCTTCTCCTGATGGGCAGTGCCACGGCCCTGTCCTTCGGGTTGGGTTCGACGCTCGGCATCCTCGCCGGCGCGAAGCCAGGCAGCCTTCGGGATCGTATTCTCTCGATCGGCTCGCTGATCGTCTATGCCATCCCGAGCTTCTGGCTGGGGCTGGTGTTCAGCATCCTCTTTTCGGTCGAGCTGCGTTGGCTGCCGATCGCCGGTATCGAAACCATTGCCTCCGGAAAGACCGGGTTTTCACGCGCTCTCGATATCGCGCAACATCTTGCACTGCCTGTAGGAGCTCTCGCCTTTATCTACCTCGCGCTGTTCTTGCGCGTCATGCGATCCGGCATGGCGGTAGCGTGGAAGCTCGATTTCATTCTGTTTGCCCGGGCAAAAGGCCTATCGCGCAGCCGCATCGTGCTTCGGCACGTGGCACGCAATGCGCTCGTGCCGCTTGTCGCCATGCTCGGCCTGCAGTCCGCCGCCATGCTCGGCGGTAGCGTGGTCATCGAGAGCGTCTTTGCCATTCCGGGGTTCGGCAGGCTGGCACAGGAGGCCGTCAACGGACGCGATGCGCCTCTCCTGATGGGTATCATCGTCACGAGCGCCGTTCTCGTCATCTGCGTCAATTTCATCGTCGATCTCGTTTATGCGGCGCTCGATCCGCGCATCGGCGCGTCGGAGGGCTGCGTATGACCTTGCTAAGGCGTCTCCTGCGGACCCCAGAAGGCACGATCGGGCTCTTCATCCTGGCGGCTCTGTTCATTGCCGGCCTGCTGGCCCCGACAATATCCCCCGGGGATCCGCTGCGTATTGCTGGCCGGGCGTTGCTTACGCCCTTCTCCGATCCGGGCCTGCCACTCGGCACGGACCGACTGGGCCGCGATGTGCTCGCCGGCCTTCTCCACGGCGCGCGGACTTCGCTTGCTGTCGGTATTGCCGCCGCCCTCTCCGCCATGGTGCTCGGTCTCTTTGTCGGCATGGCCGCGGGCTTTGCCGGCGGGTTGGTCGACGAGACACTGATGCGTGTGGTTGACGCCTTCCAGATCGTTCCGGGCTTTCTGCTGGCGCTCGCCTTCGTCAGCACTATCGGCGTGTCGACGCCCGTCGTCGTCTTTGCCATTGCGCTTGGCACCTGGGCCGATCCGGCACGGCTGACGCGGGCACAGGTGCTGTCCATCCGAGAGCGGGATTATGTCGCAGCCGCGCGTGTGATTGGAATGCATCCAGCCGAGATCGCCTTCAAGGAAATCCTCCCGAATGCCCTTCCACCGGTGCTGGCGCTGTCGGCCACAATCGTTGCCGGCGCAATCCTCACGGAAGCAGCCCTTTCCTTCCTCGGTCTCGGCAATCCCAATCTCGCCACTTGGGGCTCGATGATCGCCGAAGGCCGCAGCGTACTGCGCTCGGCCGCCTATCTTTCGGTTCTGCCTGGCCTGGCGCTGGCGATCACCGTGCTCGGCGTCCACCTCTTCAGCGAGGGCCTGACTAAAGTGCTTGGTTCTGACGGAGGCTCCCGATGAGCCCGCCCTTCTGCAGCGTGAGAAGCCTTTCGGTCCGCTATGGACGGGAGGCGGCGCTGAGAGCCGTCGACATCGACATTGTCAGGGGGGAGAGGCTGGCGATTATTGGCGAGAGTGGTTCCGGCAAAAGCACGCTTGCCCGGACGCTCGCCGATCTTTTGCCGGAACGGGCCAGGATCGAAGGCGAAATAACATGGCCAGCACTCGGCCGCGCTCCTGTGCCCGGCCGCGATATCGGTTTTGTGTTTCAGGATCCAGGCACCAGCCTCAATCCGGTGCTGACCATCGGTGAACAGGTTGCCGAAGCTGCCGAAAGACACCTCCGCCTCGGTTGGCAACAAGCCTATGCCCATGCCGAAGAACTTCTGGAGCGGGTGCGCTTGCCGCAGCCCGCAAGGGCCATGCGCGCTTTCCCGCACCAGCTTTCAGGCGGCCAACGGCAGCGCGTGGCGATTGCCGCGGCGATTGCAGCCAAGCCCGCCTTGCTGATCGCCGACGAGGCGACCAGCGCACTCGACGTGGTGGTACAGGCTGAAATCCTCGACCTGCTCGATGGACTGGTGCGGGAAGAAGGCATGACACTGCTGTTCATCACCCATGATATCGCGATCGCCTCCGGTTTCGTCGATCGCATCGCCGTCTTCCGTAATGGAGAACTGGTCGAAGCCGGCACTACCCGGTCGGTACTGTCGTCGCCGGCAGAAAGCTATACCGCCGCCCTTATTGCCAGCCATCGCGATCTTTCCACGCCGCCGCTGATTGCAGAAGTGGCCCCATGAGCGAGCTTTTGCATATCGACGGATTGTCGAAGGCCTATTCCACGACAGGCGGGCATGTTGCCGCTCTCGACAATGTTTCTCTCAGGATTGCAGCAGGCGAGACGTTGGGACTGGTTGGCGCTTCAGGCAGCGGAAAATCGACTTTGTCGCGCGTGCTCCTGCGCCTGATACAGCCCGATTCCGGCTCCATCCGCTTTGCGGGAGAAGACTGGCTTTCACTTCGCGGCGCAGAACTGCGGCGCAGGCGGGCGCGCATGCAGATGGTGTTTCAGGATACGCTTGGGGCTTTTAACCCGCTGGCCTCTGTCGCCTCAGTTCTGGGCGACCCGCTACGCATCCACGGCATCGCCAACAGCAGGCAACGGCTGACAGAAATCCTCACGCTGCTCGAACGTGTCGGTCTCCCCGCCGCCTTTGCCTCACGCCCGGTCTACACGCTTTCGGGAGGGCAGCGCCAGCGCGTTGCCATTGCCCGGGCCATTGCCCCGAGGCCATCTCTGCTGGTGCTGGACGAGGCCGTTTCCGCGCTCGACGTCACCATTCGTGGCCGTATCCTCGAACTGTTGGTCGCGCTGCAGCGCGAGCGCGGCCTTGCCTATCTCTTCATCTCCCATGATCTTGCAGTGGTGCGGGCCATCTCGCATCGTATCGCAGTCATGGATGCCGGCCACATTGTCGAGCAAGGACCGGCAGCCGATATCGTCACGACACCAAGATCCGATGCGGCGCGCCGGCTCGTCGCAGCCGTGCCGCGCCTCGTGACCGAACCCGATTGAAGGAGCCGCCCATGACCGAAGTCTGGAACCCGCTTTACGGTGCGCCGGTCTATCCGGCCAAACGTTACGCCACTCTCGCCCACCGCATCGGCGCCGCCCTGAAGACGGACAACGACGTGCTGCTGGTGCAAGCCGAAGCCGTCGTAGCGCTCGAAGCTGTCGCGACCAGCCTTGCCAGGCCCGGCCTTTCGGCGCTGAACATCGTTACCAGCCCCTATGGCGGCTGGTTCGGACAATGGCTGCGGCGTGGCGGCGCTAATGTCATCGACATCAGCGCTCAACCCGGCCTGCCGATCGACGCCGAGACGGTTGCCGAAGCGTTGGATGCCAATCCCGGCATCCATGTACTGGCGCTTGTTCACGCCGAATCGACCAGCGGTATTCTTAATCCGCTGCCTGAGATTATAGTCCTGGCACGGGCGCGGGGCATTGCTACGGTGGTCGATGCAGTTGCGTCCGTTGGCGGTCATCGACTCGATGTCGATAGATCGGGCATCGATATAGCCGTCATCGGCCCGCAGAAGGCGCTTGGAGGACCTGCGGGCGTCTCCGCTCTGTCGGTCAGCCCGCGCGCCTGGGAACTGATCCTGCGTGACGATGCGCCGCGCGATTCCATCCTGTCACTGGCCGACCTGAAGGCATGGCTGGATGACGGCCACGGCGCCCTGCCCGGAACGCCCGCGCCGCTGGAATTCTTCGCACTCGAAGCGGCCCTCGATCGGGTCGAGGCAGAGAGCATCGAACAAATCATCACCCGCCATGAGAAGGCTGCTTCCGCAAGCCGGGCCGGTTTGTCAGCGCTGGGAGCCAACCTCTGGGTGCCTGCCGAACAGGCGTCAAATCTGGTGACCACGGTCTCCGTACCGGCAGGCATAGAAGCGGCATTCGTCATCCGCTTTGCGGCGAGGCTGGGCGTTGAGTTGACAGCCGGTGTCGGCACCAACCTGTCGCATCTCATTCGATTGAACCATACAGGACCACGAGCGACGTTCCAGACTGTCCTCGCAGGTGTCGTAGCCTATGGCGAGGCCTTGCGGCAGGCCGGCTTGCCGGCGGATGTCGGCGACGCATCGGAGGCGGTCGCCAAGACTTATAACGCCTAACTTCAATACCAGGAGAACGGCGTCGGCTGCCAGAAAAAGAGCTCCTCCTCCCGCAGACTGTGCATGCGGCTTTCCGAATCCTCTGCCGTCGCACGGGCGATTGTTTCAAACATTGGTCGCTCGCGGCCCGGGAAAAACCTCACAAGGAACGTTTTGAACGCTGCAAACATACGCCACCTCCTGGGAAAACCGAGTGGCGATTTTCCCACGGATCGCGCCGCCGGGATATATTATCTATAAAAATTGTATTCTAATTTGCGTGACTGCATCGCATCAAGATGCCGCTTTAGGAGCGGCCTGCGAAAAAGGCTTCATCTCGACCTTGACCGGGTTTGCGAACTCCTCTTGAGAATCGGGCTTTTCCAATGCACTAAGGATCGAAGACAAATATGCCGAGGATGACAGAATGTCGGATGCAAGCGGACTTCAGATCGTGTTCGAGGGCCATGCGACCCTGCTGAAATGGCACCGGCTGCGCCGACGCATGGCCGATCCGCTCTTTTCGGCGGAGGTGATGGCGGAAGGCTTCAAACTCGGCGCCTCGATGGAGCTCGACCTGAGGGTGCGCGCCGATGGCGGTTTTGTCGTGCTGCATGACGAGGAACTGGAAGGCGAGACGACGGGGCACGGTCTGATCGCCCAAAAGAGCCTCGCGGAGCTGCGCGGCCTGCGCATGAAGGACGGCGATCGTCCCCTCCTCTACAGTGAAGATCTGGCCGCCATGCTGCAATCGGCCCATCCGGATGCGCTGCTGCAGTTCGATATGAAGGACGATTACGAAGCGATCGGTGAAAAGGGCATTGCCCACCTGGCTGAACGCCTGCAGCAGATTTCTGCCTCCGTCATCGTTAGCGCCAGCAGTCTGGAGCTGATCCTGGCGGTCAAGGAGAAGTTGCCGCATCTGCGCCGCGGAATCGACCCGACCGACAAGCTCGGCAATATCTACAGGGCCGAAGGCTGGAAAGCGGTCGAAAAGGAACTGCTTGCCGATCTGCGCGGCCCGACCGCACCGGAAACCGTCTATCTCTACTGGCAGATGCTGCTCGATGCTGCAAAGGCCGGCCTCGACATGATCGCGCTCTGCCACAGCGAGGGTAAACGGGTTGATGCCTGGACCTTCACATTGAAGAACCCAGACAGCGGCTTCAGCGATGCCGAATGGACGAATTTCTCAGCGCTGATGGCGTTGAAGCCCGATCAGGTCACCACAGACGAGGCCCCAGCGACAGAGCGAGCGTGGCTGGCGCGCATGGCGGGCTGATCAGCCCGCCAATCCCTCGAATTCGATGAGAAAGGCAAACTCCTCTGCCAGGCCTGGCGAATGGGCGATAACCGGGCCGCCATCCTTCAGCAGAATGTCGACAGGCGGAATGGCGACCTTGGCACCGGCCTCGGCGGCAATCAGCGCGCCGGCCAGCATATCCCAGGCATTGAGATGCCGTTCGTAGAATAGATCAGAAACGCCTTCCGCGACACGTACGAGATCGACTGCCGCTGCACCCATGCGGCGATAATCCATGCCGCGTTCATGGAGCCGCTTCGAAAGCGCCGCATAGTCGTCAAAACTCGTCTTGCGCGAATGGCCGAGCACGACGATCGCATTGGCGGGATCAGTCGTTGGAGCGGCCTGGATCGGCTGGCCTTCCTTGAAGGCGCCGTTGCCGCGGATCGCGGAAAAAACCTGATCGTTGGCCGCATCATAGACCACGCCGATCTCCACCGTTCCGCCAAGGACGAACGCGATGGAAACGCCCCAGTGACGAAAGCCTCTGATGTAATTGGTCGTGCCGTCGATCGGATCGACGACCCAGGTGCCGGCAGAGCCGGACTGTCCGCCGGTCTCCTCACCCATGAAAGTATCGTCAGGAAAGCGCGCCAGCAGGCCTTGGTGAATTGCCTGTTCCGCCTGCTTGTCCGCGATGGTAACGAAATCCTGCAGCCCCTTGTTTTCGACGTGCAGTGCGGCCGGATTTCCTTCACGTCTGAAGCGTGCGGCCTCGCGTCCAACCCCGCGGGCCACCTCGATTGCGACCTCCGCCCGCGCGGTCAGGGCTGAAGCATCGAATGCGGAATTCATCAGGTAGTCCTTCTTTTTATCAGCGTCACGGGAGTAAATTCGACACGAGCCGTCATATCCGGCTCGGCGATCCGGCTCATTAGCAGATCGACCGTTTGTTCGGCCTGGACATCACAAGGCTGGCGGATAGTCGTGAGGCCGTAAGCCGCCCAACTTGCTTGGGGAATGTCGTCATGGCCGACGATGCGCAACGGCGGCTGATCCTCGCGACCGAGTCCCTTCATGATGCGGTCGATCACACCGCAAGCCATATAGTCGTTAGCGCAGAAGAGGCCGTCGATACGGAGCGAGGTAAGATTAGCGGCTGCGTCATAGCCGCTCTGATAATCATTGATTTTCACCTCTATCATGCGTGGATCGAGGCTGAGCTGCCGACAGGCCGCCATGAAGGCTTCGCTGCGCCGCCTTGCCGTATAAGAAATGGCAGGTGCCGCAATGACCGCCGGCGCCTTGACGCCGTTTTCGATCAGATGCGTGGCGGCGAGATGGCCGGCCATGCGATCGTCGGAAATGATGCGGTCGACAAAAGGAATATCATCGCCCTTGTTGATCAGCACGATCGGCACGCCTTCAGCCGCGCATTGTTCACAGATCTCAGTCGGTGGAGCATCCGACGTGACGATGACGCCGGAAACGGCATAATGCAGAAGCTGACCGATAACGGCGGATGTGTCCGCTTCCTTCGAAGTCGGCAATAGGATCGGTCGGAAATTGCGTGCAATCAGCACACGCGCCAGATGCTCGATCTGCAATGTGCGAAACGGGTTATCGAGGCCGGCGGCGACGAGGCCGACGAGATCGGAGCGCTTGTTGGTGAGACTGCGGGCGAGATAGTTTACCCGGTAACCCAGATCCTTGGCGGCCTGGTAGACCTTTTCGCGCGTCTTCGGCGAAACGCTGGCATCCGGCGTGAAGGCGCGCGAGACGGCCGCACGCGAAACACCCGCCACACGCGCCACGTCGAAAGACGTGACCTTTCTCGGTCCCTTGTTATCCTTGTCTGCCATGTCTTTCGTCCCTTGGGGCCGGGCGCATCAGATCGGGCAAGTCCGTGCAGATGCCGAGCACCGGAAGTTTCATGATGTCGGAAAGGATGGCCGGCCGCTCTTCATGCCACAGCACGATCTCGCGGCCCTTACTGAAAGTGCGCTGCATCAGCTCTTCGTTTACGAGATCCTGCGGCCGTTCGCCGGCTCGTTCCCAGCAGAGATGCAGGATATTAGCGCCAGCCTCGTCACCCGCCGCATGCGGATCGTGTCCAACGCGGATGAGCACCGAGAGCGGATAATCGCAGCCCGCATCGCGAAGTTCGCGCACTTGTGCGGTATCGAAGGAGCCGAGGCAGGCAAAGCGCTGGTTCTTTTCGCTAAGATGCTTCCAGCACAGAAGTCCGGTGCCGGGCTCCTTCAGCTCGATATATAGGCCCGTATTGGTCCGCCGTCCCAGAGCGGCGACCGCCTCGAAGGTCGGAACATTGACACCTTCGAGAGTGGCAAGTTCGGCGGCCGTCATTTGGGAAATGCGCCTGTCGACGCCGAAGACGCGTTCAAGATGATCGTCGTGAGAGATGACGACCACGCCGTCCCGGGTAAGCTGCGTGTCCAGTTCCCACATCTCCGCACCGAGTTCGGCGGCACGCTGGAAGGCTTCGAGCGTATTCTCCCGCTCATGCCCGCTCGCGCCGCGATGGCCGATGCAGAAAGGGAGATATCCCTTGTCGCGGGGCCAGCCGTAACGTTCGAAAAAACTGCAAAAATCACGCATCCCTCAGAGCCTCCGGCCTTCTTCGTCGAAGACGAACAGGCCCTTGCTGTCGATCGCCCACTTCACCTCGTCGCCGACGGTGATGTCATTGCGGACCGGCTGGATGGAGCGCAGCAGCCAACCGCCGGCGAGTTGCACGTCGTAAAGGTTTTCGCGGCCCTGCGTTTCGGCGAAGGTGACCTTCCCGGCAATGGGGACGTCACCGGCAGGATGGAAATGCTCTGGGCGCACGCCGAGCGTCAGCTTTGTGCCCTCGGCAGCCTGGACCGATACCGGCACGCGGATTTCGCTCTCCGGCATGGCGAAAGCGCCATCCTTCATGACGCCGCGCAGGAAGGTAATCGGCGGATTGCCGAGGAAGCCGGCGACGAAGGACGTCCGCGGGTCGTTGTACATTTCGGCTGGTGTCGCGATCTGCACGATCTCGCCTTCCTTCATGATGGCGATGCGGTCGCACATGCTCATCGCCTCCACCTGATCGTGAGTGACGAGGATGGCGGTGATACCGGTCTCGCGCTGGATTCGACGGATTTCAGAACGCATTTCAAGCCGCAGCTTGGCATCGAGATTGGCGAGTGGTTCGTCGAGCAGCAGCACATCCGGCTTGCGGATGAGGGCGCGGGCAAGTGCCACACGCTGCTGCTGACCGCCCGAAAGCTCGGCTGGCCGGCGTTCCATGAGGTTGCTGATGTGAACAAGCCCGGAAATGCGGTCGACTTGCTTGCGGATTTCTGTGGCGTTGACGCCCTTCACCTTGAGGGGAAAACCGATGTTTTCGGCAACCGTCATGTGCGGATAGAGCGCATAGGACTGGAATACGACGCCGACGTTGCGGGCCTGGCTCGGCAGGTCCGTCACGTCGCGGTCGCCAAAGAGGATGCGCCCGCTGCTCGGCCTATGGATGCCACAGACAGAAAAGAGCGTCGTCGACTTGCCGCAGCCGGAAGGGCCGAGCAGGGCCAGCATCTCGCCGCTGCCGACTTCGAGATTCATGTTCTCGATGACCTTGGTGGAGCCGAAGCTCTTCGAGAAATTGTCGAGGAGGATGCGCATCAGCCTTTGCTCCCGCCGCCGTAGATGTTCATGAGATATTTGTTGAAGAGCGCGTAAGCGATCAGCACCGGAATGAGGTAGAAGAGGCCAACCGCCTTGAACATGTTGAAATCGTAATTGTTGTCGTCGGCGAGGAAGGCCGCGAGATAGACCGAGAGCACCTGCACCTGATTGCCCGGCGCCAGCACCTGCGGCAGGATGAATTCGCCCCAGCCGGCAAGGAAGGAGAACAGGCCGAGCGCCATGATGCCAGGCTTGACCTGCGGCAGAACGAGGCTTCGCCAGACGCGGAAACGCGAGGCGCCGTCGACGACGCCGGCCATTTCGATTTCCCAAGGCACGGTGTCGTAAAAACCCTTCATCAGCCAGATGCCGAGCGGAAGGTCGATCGCCGCCTTCACCAGGATGACGCCGATCAGCGAATTGTATAGGCCGATCATCTGCAGCACGATGAAGATCGCGATGATCAGCGTCACCGACGGGAAGGCGTGCAGCACCATCACGCCGGCGAGGAAGAAGCCGCGCGCCGGCACGTTTAGCCGCGACAGCACGTAGCCTGCCATCGACGAGACCATGAGCACCAGGCTGGTGGTGCAGGCCGAAAACAACAACGTGTTCAGCGTCACATGCCAGATGTTCGCCTTGCCCGCCGTCGTCTGCCACAGGAAACGCCAGTGGGCGAGCGTCAAGCCGGAGGGCAGAAGCGCATCCGGCTGCTTCACTGTCACCGTGTCGAGGAAGAGATAGACATACATCAAGATCAGCGGCAGGCTGACGATGGTCAGCGCCGATATGACTGGCCAGCTGCGATAATTTGCCGAGGGCTGTGATCGTTCGGCCATGGTCAATCCTCGATCAAGGGCTTGGCGACGAGCGTGCCATAGTTGAAGACGCGCAGATAAAGGAGCGATAGCGCCACGCCGATAACGACGAGGACCAGCGCCATGGCGGCACCCAGCCCGTATTCGAGATTGCCGGCATAATTCCTGAGCGCCGTGTGATAGGCGGAGAGCGCCCAGACCTCGGTCGCGTTGCCCGGTCCGCCATTGGTGGCGAGCAGGATTTCATTGAAGGATGCAAGCAGCGACAGCGTCTGATAGCAGGTGACGAAGAGGATCGGCCAACGCATCTGCGGCAGGATGATGTAGCGGATCTGCTGCCAGCGCGAGGCGCCGTCCACCTCGCTCGCATAGAACTGGCTCTTCGGAATGGCCTTCATCGCCGAGGAAAAGACCAGCATGCCCATCGAGGCGCCGATGAAGCCGTTGATCAGCACGACGAAGAACCAGGCATTGTAAGCGCTGTCGAGCAGGTAGTTCTTCGGCGGATAGCCGAACTTGCCCATCAGGATTGAAATGAAGCCCGTATCCCAGGCAAGCCATTTCCACAGCATCACGTAGATGACGACGGGGGTAATCCGCGGCAGAAGCCAAATGCCGCGAAAGATCGAAGCCAGCGTCGGCGGCATGTAATGCGTCCAAATAGCGAGCAGCAGCGCATAACCGACATTGAAGAGTATCAGCACCAGCGCGACATAGAGCGCGGTGTTGAAAAGCACCCGCGCCATGTCGGGCGAAGCGGTCATGCGCGAGAAATTGTCTGATGTCCACACCCAGCCGGTATAGGTGGTCTTGGCGACAGTTTCTTTCTGTTCCGGCGTCAGTTTGAAACCCAGATTGTCCAGCGCTGAAAAGAGCTGCTCCTTGCTGTCGAAGCGGGTGTTGAGAACGGAACGATTGAACTGTTCGGAAATCTGCTTGACGTCGCGGGTTGAAGGCCGGTCGGCGAGATCCTTGATCATCCGCTCGACGTCGCGGCGTGTCGGAAAGACCTCGCCCATATGTTTGGTGCGCAATTCGGCGGCAATCCCCGGCGCAAGCCCGAGACCCTCGACGGCCGCGAGGCCCGCCTCGTCGATCGTATAGCGCGGTTCGGCCATTTCGGCCGCGATCTCGGGCATCGCCGTTTTCAGCGCGATCAGAGAGTTGGGTGCGATCTGGTAGACGCCGCCGGAAATGCCGGTCGCGGTTGTCATGTTGGTCATCGAGAAGACCGCCGTCAGAACCACCGGCATCAAGAAGAACAAGACGATCATGATCGCGGCAGGCGCGATCATCACCAGTCCGAGCGCTCTGGACGATTTCATGGAAGCCCCCTCATCGCGGACCGATCGGGCGGCGGTGCCGCCGCCCGGCAGAGTGCCTCGATCTTAGCGGATGACGATCTTGTCGCCGAGCGTGCTCTTCAGCTCGCTCTCGGCATCACCGACCGCGGCGTCTACGGTCTTGGCGCCGGTCCAGGATGCTTCCAGGTTCTTCCACATGATGTTCCAGTACTTGCCGAAATCGGAATTGTTCGGCATCGCATTGGCATGCGGCAGCAGGCGCTCGGTGGCTTCGCGGGTCCATCGGTCGGCCGCGTAGAAATCCACGGTGGATTCCGACTTGGAGATGCCGAGATGGGCTGATTTGATCGCATGCAAGGCGTTGGTGCGTGGCTCGGAGGCGATCTTGACCAATTGAGCGGCGATCTCAGTGTCTTCCTGGTCGTGACCTGCGGTCAGGAGGTAGACAAGCGGATGCGTCAGCGTGTTGGCCTTGCCGCCTTCGCCGGCCGGAATGAGCGTGAAGATCACGTTGCCGAAGAAGTCCTTGAGGCCTTCCTGGTTGACGAGGCGGGCATAGTGCCAGGTGCCGCCATCCCAGATACCGGCCTTGCCGGTGGCGACTTCCTTCCACCACTGATCGCCCGGCATGCCGATGTGGTTCTTCTTGGTGACGCCTACTTTAACTGCATCGGCGAAGAACTGATAGGTGCGAGTCATCGCTGCCTTGTCGAAGACGAGCTTGCCGCCCTCTTCCATCGTGCCGCCGAAGCTGGTGTAAAACTGCCAGTAATCAGGACCGTTGCTGGCGCGCGGATAAAAACCGTAACCGGCCTGAACGAGGCCCTTGTCCTGCATCTTCTTGGCGTCTTCGAGCAGGTTCTTCATCGTGTACTTGCCGTCCTGGACACTCTGGGGCAAGGCATCGAGATCTGCGTCGCTGTAACCGATCGCCTTCATGTAGGGCTTCCAGAAGAACATCGGCCGAGATTCGGCATCCTGCGGAATGCCATAGACGGTGCCGTTGTAGGAGGCGATCTTCAACAGATTTTCATAGATGTCGCTAAGCGGCCAGGAGTCGAGATCGACATAGTCCTCGATCGGAACGATGAGACCGGCCTGCGACCAGGGCGCAATGTCTTCATGACCGCTGACGACGATGTTCGGAGCGGTCTTGGCTTCTGCAGCAAGGGTCAGCGCCTGCTTGAAATCTTCCCAGGCGGAATAGGGCTTTTTCTCGACGGTGATTTTCAGGTCTTCGCCCTTCAACGCAGCTTCGCGCTGCAACTGCTGGGCTGCGATCTCGATGGCGTCGAGGCGATAGACGTCGTTCGGGCCGGTGCCTCCGGCCCAGACGCTTATGTGGACATCCTTGGCAAGCGCGAATGCAGAGGTCGAAGCCAGGATGGCGGCCGCGACGGTAAGGGATTTCAGGTTCGGCAAAAGAGTCATTTTCTTCATCTCCCCAGAAGAGCAGTGTGAGGCCTCTTGACGGGTCATCACTGGCGTTGACGGCCGCTCCGAAAGCCCCACGAAAACGTGGCATGTCCCGCTCTAGGGGGCTAACGTAACGGCCAAATGACAAAATTGAGCACGTGTGCAAATTTATTATGACGATGTTCTCGGCGCGGTCAATCGCCGACGGAAAAGCCAGATCGGTTGTCAGTGAAAATCAGCAATCGCGATGCCGGGGCAACGTCAAGAACCGCGACATGTTCTCGCCACGATCACGCCGTCGGCTTTTCAAATGCGAGACCGCGCTCTTGCCTGTACTTTTGCAATCGGCTAATGATTGCGCCGGAGCAACTCAACAATGGAGGCGTGCAATGACAGTTATTTCTTCGTCCAACGCCTCTTTGGCATAGGCCTTCGAAGCTCCTAACCCTCGATCATTTCCGAGACCTTTCAAGCTTCACCATCCAGAGATGGCACCCATTTTCGCTCGCGGCGTCTGGGCACGGCAACGTTTGCGCACGGCGCTACGCACTCTCAGCTTGAAAGAGGGGCGGTCTGGAATTCTGACCGCTGATAATCATGACCAATCAACACGCCGGCGAAAGCCTGGCAACATCCATGGGCGAGCTTTGCTCGCGGTTCAGTTTCAGAGAGATTCTCGTCGCAACGATCGTTGCCCGGTGGAGACGTCATCGCATGGTGAACGGCTTCGACACCTTCCCGTCCTGGCTGCGCCGTGACCTCGCTTTGCCCGATGAATAGATGGGCTCCTCCGCCAATATCGCGGGCATATCCGGCATGGATGATTTCGAGACGAGATCATCCATGCCGGGTTGCGGCCAAAGGAGCCATAGCGATCACATCCCAGCCCAGAGATCACGAAGCATCTGCCGAAGCAGTAGAGCTTCGGCCCATCGATCGGTGGTGTCGTTCCCGTCTCGCCCGGTGATCGCGTAGGGCTGCGGCCCCAACTCGCAGGTGAAGACCAGCTCGGCATTCGAAGCGGTGCGACTGCGCCAATCGCGCATGCCGTAGTCCCACCATTGAAGGAAGAGGTCGATCCAGGGCCGATGGTGAGGAAAAGAGATTTCGATCTGCACCTGTTCGCATGATGCGACCCTGCCGTGAAAGGCATGAGCATTCCGAAGGATGCGACGGATCATGGCGTGGGTTTCGGCATCAACCGGATCGGCAAACTCGCGTGCGACCGTAAAGTGCGAGAGGTCGGCGAGCAGCGGCAGATCCGGCCTCTTCTCCAGCAGGTCGAGCGTAAAGAACAGATCCGTCGTCATCCGGTTGCGGTGGGTCTCGATGAAGACGGGAACGCCGGCATCCTCTGCAAGCTGCATCCAGCCATCCAGGACCGGCAGGCAATCCTCGACACGGCGCAGGCGGATATCGGGCTGCAGGTCGATATGGTTGACGGGAAATTCCGTGGCAAGCGCGAGCGGCAGGCGCAAATCCTCGACTGTGCAGGGAAAACAGACGCCTTCGATCTTCAATCCGGTGCCGCGGATCGCATCATTCAGCCTGATAACGTCGGCGCGGTTCGTATAGTGGGCGCTGATGCCATCGAAACCGGCCTCCGCGATCATCGCGATGCTCTCATCGAGACTGCGCTCATATCCGTCCGTGTGCCGGCGCTCCATGGCCCAGAGCGACTGGAAGATCATGAGCTTCTGCATCATGCCGCCCTTGCGCTCTTCAGGAGCGCCTTGAGGTTCAGGCTCGGATCGGCGAGAGCGGCGGGATCGGGATGAACGCCGGCTGCAATCAGCATCTCGGCAAGCTTGATATCCTTGGCAAGACGGTTGCCGACACCAAGTCCGGCTGCGGCGACGAGACGGCCGCCTTCCAGATAGAATTCAAGCTCACCATCGCCAAGCGAACGGACCACGCTTTGATGCGCCGGCTGCGGCAGGCCAACCACCTGGAGGCCAAGGTCATATTGATCGGACCAGAACCAGGGGATCGCGGCTAAAGCCTCTGCTGAACCGGTCATATTGCGCGCCGCAACCTCGGCCTGGGCTCTCGCATTCCGCCAGCTTTCGAACCGGGTGTGACCGCCACCGGGCTGGCTCACGGCTGCGCAGTCGCCTGCCGCGAAGATATTTGGCGCGCTGGTGCGAAGATGGGCATCTGTCAGGATGCCATTGCCTGTCGCCAACCCGGCTTCCTGCGCCAAAGTGATCTCCGGCATAACGCCAATGGCGCTGACGACGACGTGCGCACGAACCATGCTGCCATCCGTCAGAAGGACACCGTCATCGCTGATGGCGGCAACACCCCGATCGAGGTGGAAGCCTACGCATTCGGCGATGTGCCTGACATGCAGCTTTTCGGCAAATCGCGGCGGAACGGCGCGTCCCAGAATTTTCGGCGCTGCTTCAATGACACTGACCGCGATACCCTTTCCGCGAAGGACGGATGCGAGCTCCATGCCGATCAGGCCGCCGCCGATAATGACGACGCTTCGGCCTGGCCGGGCATTGGCGAAAATCGCCTCGGCATCGGCATGGGTGCGAAAGTCGAGCGCGCGTTCCGCGCCCGGACAAGCAAGCCTTCTTGGGCGCGCGCCGGAGGCCATCAGCAGCTTTTCATAGGTCAGGACCCGACCGTCGCTCAAGAAGATGGTAGCAGCATCAGCGTCCAGCTTTAAGGCTGAAACTCCCTTCAGATAGTCGATGCCGGCGGCTGCCAGCACCTCTTCGGCACAGATCAACTTCATCCGCACTGCGCCATCCATCGGCTTCGACAAAGGCGGCCGTTCGTAGGGCAGATGCGGTTCGGCGCCCGCCAAGGTTAGCGATCCGGAATATCCCGCTTCCCGCAAAGCGAATGCCGCGCGTGTTCCGCATTCTCCCGCACCGATGATGACAATTCCGCTCATAAGCTCTCCATAAAAAGGGCCGGCGCTCGTGAGGAGGAGACGCCAGCCAGGGAGGATCAGTTCTGGTGGGCGTAGCCGGCCATGTTGGTCGGCGTGACGAGTTCGAACGGCACCATGATGACCTGCTTATCGACGCTGTGGCCACGGGCAAGGGCGACCGCCGCATCCATCGCACCTGCAGACTGCCCCTTGGCGTTCTGGAATACCGTCACATCAAGATCGCCGGCTGCCATGGCAGCGAGGCCATCCTGCGTCGCGTCGATGCCGACGACCACGACGCTGTCCATCGGAACACCTGCGGCCTTCAGCGCCTGGATCGCGCCGATCGCCATTTCATCATTATTGGCAAAGACCGCATCGATCGGACGGCCAGCGGTGATCCAATTGGTGGTGAGGTCCATGGCATTGGTGCGCGTCCAAGCAGCCGATTGCTCGTCGGCGATGGTCACGCCCTTGCAACCGCCGGCCGCGAGCGTTTCCTTTACCGATGAAGTTCGATCGCGCGAGGCCTGATGCGCAAGGTCTCCCATCAGGATATAGGCCTGCGCATCGCCGGCCTTTCCATTTTTCTTCAGGATTTCGCAGGCGGCTTCGGCCCCCAGCCGTCCGGAATCAGTTTCCTTTGAGCCGACATAGGCCTGGTTTTTGGGAAGTCTGCCGACATTATCGGGCTGCAGATTGAGATAGACGAGCGGAATACCGGCCTTCTCGGCTGCCGCGCTGATCCCGGGCGCAGCTGACGTATCGGCCAGTGTCACGATGATCGCATCCACGCCCGCGGCGATGAAGTTATTCACCTGATTGAGCTGCTTGGAGACATCCGTCTGCGCATCTTCGATCTGCAGAGTGACCCCGCCTACCTGGGATGCCCGTGCGCTCAGACCGTCACGCAACAACGTCTGAAAATTATTGTCGAAGCTCTGCATCGAGACGCCGATGGTTTCGGCCGAGGCAGCGCTTGCCGTCAGGGCGGCCAGGATAGCCGCCACACAAAATGACTTCATGATTTCCTCCCAATGGGTGCCGGGCCACCCGATGAATTCCGGAGGCCGCTCAGGCCTGCTGACGTTGTAGGCTCAGGCGAGAGCCACTCGAACTTCCCCGTCAATCACCTCGGCGGGATAGGTCCTCAAATTCTCGCAGGCCGGAAGCCGCAGCGCCTCCCCGGTGCGGTAATCGAAAGCGCCGGAATGCTTGGGACATTCCACTTCGAAATCCATGACCAGCCCATCGGCGAGATGGATTGCCTCGTGGGTGCAAAGGCCGGTGGTGCAATAGACGCTGTCATCAGGACCGCGGTAGATAGCATAGGTGCGGCTGCCATGATCGAAACGGATTGCACCTTCCTGTTCGATGTCATCGAGTTTGCAGGCGGTGATCCAGTTCATTCGGCGGCTCCCTTGATTGCCATGCCGGCCTTGCGGGCGGCGAGCTTCTCCTTGCGGCGGCGGTAGCGCTCCTGCATGCGGGCTTGGCCTTCCGGCGAGCCGTCGTGCCAGGTGCCGAACCATTTATCGAGCGGGATCAGCGCATCGCCGTAATTCACCTCGAAATATTTGTGATGCAGGTAATGTGCATAGGCATGGCTATCGACCAGCTTGTCCTCACCCACCTCAACCTTGTCGAAGCCTACGTGACCCGGAATGGCGCCGAAGCCCGCATAATGCAGTTGGTAGAGCATGAGGATCGGGTTTGACGGCAGGACCAAGTGATAGAAAGCCGTCCCGAGATAGAGCAGATGCTCGACCGGATGCATCGACAGTGACGACCAGGGCGACGGGTTGACCGAGTTATGGTGGACCGAATGTACCCACTTGTAGAGCAAGCGCGTATGGATGAGCCGGTGGATGCAGAAGAAGTGGAATTCGTGGATGATCGGCACGACCAGCGCTACGACGGCAAGCGCCCAGGGATGCTCGGCAAAACTCAGCCACGGCGCGTAGCCATTGGCATAAGCCCATAACATGCCCACCTCGATCGCCGTCCAGATGGTCACGCCTGAAAGGAAAGTGCGCAATATATTGTCGATATTCTGGCTCTCGAACCAGAACGCCTTGTTCTTCTGCTCGGAAGGGAATTTGCCGTTATACTTGAAGCGGTTTTCCTGCCGCTTCAGCACGTAGAGATGCAGCTCGAATGCGCCATAAAACAGCAGCACGCAGATCGCATTGACGGCGTAGAGCCAGGAGATCCAGCCGACACTGAATGTCCGCATCGTTTCCATTGGCGGAATGACCCAGGCCCAATAGGCAACGGCAGAAGCGGCGAAGATCGCATTCCACGGAAAGAAATAATGCGGCAGCCATTTCAGGATGGCCATCAGCCGCGGCGGGAACACAAACAGCGGCGCGGTCTCAACCGGCTGGTTTGGCGCCCAGTCGCCGCGCTTGTTGCGCGTGCCGAATTTCAGATCGTCCATTGCATTCTCCTTCAGGCGGACAGAAATCGTGTCGCACATGTTCTGTTGAAGGAGAGCGCCTGGTGTGCCCCATCCGGTGTCGCTCCTCTCAGCGCTCCGGCTCTCCTCCCTGCTTTGAAACTAACAGGGGTCCGTCGCGTCGCCGAAGCCATTCTTGATCAAATCAGATCAAAGCCCTTCCTTGGTGATGGTGATGAAACGGATAGGCGCACGATCCGGCTCGATATCGGTCAGCCCGATACGGCGCAGGACGAGATCGAGCGATCGCCTGGCCTGCGCTTCCGGCGCCTGGTCGAGCACGACGTCCATGATGTCGTCCTGCAAGGCTTTGCGCGTGTAATCGGTCAGTTCGTGACCGACGAAGAAGATATTGCGCTCGCGTGCCTGGCGTCGAAGCACTTCTATGAGGGCGGAATTGGCGCCTCCGGCATTATAGAGGCCGGCGAGATCAGGATAGGTCTTCAGTGCCGAAGCCAATAGCTCCGCGCTATGGTGTTCCTCATCGAGACCGAAGCCCAGCCACTGGAAGCTGGTGGCGCCGGGATGCTCCAGAAAATACTCCGAAAATCCGCGGATGCGATCACGGTGAACCTGATAGATCGGGTGACAGATTGCAACGACCGGGCCTTGCCTGCGGGCCATGCGGCTGATGAAGAGCGCCGCCGTCCGGCCGGCGGCATAATTGTCGATGCCGACGAATTCGCCTGATCGATTCGAGGCGCGGGTAACGACGTGGACCACCGGCAAGCCTTGCGCAATGACCTTCTCCACAGCCGCCCTGATCATCGGACTGCTAGGCACTGCAAGAATGAGCCCCGCGCGCGGAAGGTCCGTCGAGAGAATGCGCCGGGCAATCTCCTCTGGCCTCATCTCTTCAGTAAAACTCCGGTGCACAACGACCAACGGATCCAGCGTCGCCGAGATCCGCTCGAAGGCTTTGGACAGCCGCTGATAAAAGGTCGTCTCGGGTCGTACCATCAGTACTTCTATGCGCAACAGACCACGATGGGTATCGGGAAGCGTGCGCGGGTACTCCAGGCTGCGCGCAGCAATGATCACCTTCTCGACCAGTTCGGGACGGACACCGCCGCGGCCGTTCAAAACGCGTTCCACGGTTGCTGTCCCCACGCCCGCCTGGCGGGCGATATCCCGATAGTTCGGCTTGCCCACTATGTTATCCTCGCCGCGAAACTGCCAGTTTTTCCAGCAATATCCATGACTTAGAAATCGGGAACAATCCAGGTTGCCTGTTCGAAAGTATGGAAATAATCTATCGGGAACTAAGCGATTGAATTTTCTGAAATTTAAATATTAAGTTAGGCCGCGAATGCGTGAATTCCCACGTCCGCATCATGCGGCCCAGACCGGTTGTCCTCTCACAAGTATCCACCCATGAGCCTCGAATCCGTCCGCGCCTTCTTCGCCGCCAATGCCCCCGACATCGCCATCATCGAAACGGCCGGCAGTTCTTCGACAGTCCCCCTCGCCGCAGAAGCCCATGGCGTCGAGCCGGCACAGATCGCCAAGACGATCTGCCTGCGCGTCGGTGATCGCATCATGCTGATCGTGGCGAGCGGCATGGCGCGTCTCGACAACAGGAAGTTCAAGGACACTTTTGGCGGCAAGGGGAGCATGCTCGACGCGGAGGAAGTGCTGGCGGTAACGAGCCATCCGGTCGGCGGCGTCTGCCCCTTCGGCCTGCCGGCACCCTTACCGATCTATTGCGACATGTCGCTGAAGCAGTTCGATGAGGTCGTTCCGGCCGCCGGCTCGACCAATTCCGCGGTGCGCATCCCCACCGAGAGACTGGCAGAAATCACCCAAGCCGAATGGGTCGACGTCTGTCAGTAGCGGCGCACAACTACACAGCGCAGAAAGAATACCTATATTAGGTCCCGACATGCCATTCAGCGCATGATAGGAGATGAAAGAATGCCCACTGCCGTTTCGCGTTTTGCCAGGATCGCGGCGATTGCCGTTCTTGCGAGCGCCACCGTCTTTGCTTCGATCGGAGACGCCGACGCGCGCCGTGCCGGCAGCTTTGGCGGATTCGGAAGCCGCGGCACGCGTACCTTCAGCGCGCCTCCGGCCACGCAGACTGCCCCTGCCCCGGTCGCACCCATCGAGCGCTCGATGACGCCACGCCCGCAGACAACTGCGCCTTATAACACGCAACAGCCCGGCTATGCCCAGCAGCGTCCCGGCTTTTTTGGCGGCTTCGGCCGTTCGATGATCGGCGGTCTGATTGCCGGCGGTCTGCTCGGCATGCTGCTCGGCCACGGTTTCGGCGGCGGCTTCGGTTTCCTTGGCATGCTTCTCCAGATCGCGCTGATCTTCGGAGCGATCACCCTAGCCATGCGCTTCTTCGCCAATCGCCGCCAACCGTCCTACGGCGCAAGCGGCCAGAGCTATGGCGGACCGCAGTCCTACGGCATGTCGGCGGCCAACGGCGGTTCGTCCTTCCATATTCCGGCAATCGGGTCGGGCTCCGGCAGCAAGCGGCCTAATGCGCGCCCGAACGATGAGATCGGACTTGCCCAGGCTGACCTCGACCAATTCGAAGAATTGCTGACAAAGGTTCAGACCGCTTATGGGGCAGAGGACTATGGCACGCTGCGCCGCCTGACGACGCCGGAAGCCATGTCCTACCTTGCCGAAGAGCTTGGCGAGAATGCCACCAATGGCGTGCGCAACCAGGTTTCCGACGTTAAGCTGCTGCAGGGCGATATTGCCGAAGCCTGGCGCGAGAACGGTCAAGAATATGCGACGCTGGCGATGCGCTATTCCTCGATCGACGCCATGGTCGAGCGCGGCAGCGGCCGTGTCGTCTCGGGCGACGACCGCCGCCCGAGTGAAAGCACGGAAATCTGGACCTTCGTGCGCAAGCCAGGGGCCGACTGGAAGCTTGCTGCCATCCAGGGCACTGGCCAACGCGCCGCTTAATTGACCGAAACGGGTTTGGAGCGCATACGGGAGACCGTTTCGCGCTCCGCCCGCTTGCAGCGCATGGGCGGCAGGCCGCGGTCCATCAGATCCATATCCTCGAGCACCATATCGCCCATCCTCTTGAACGCGACATCGAGCGCGCCGGCACGATGGGCCGAGCGAATGAAGCCTTTGAGGCGGCGCACCGGATGGTCTGATGGCAGAGGCTCCTGCGGATAGACATCGCTTGCCGCGACGATATGGCCTGACGCAACGGCGGCCATCAGCGCATCAAAATCCACGACGTCAGCCCTGCTGAGCAGGATGAAGGCGGCGCCTTTTCGCATGCTGGCAAACGCATCCGCGCCGAGGAAGCCCCTGTTCTCGCTGGTGACGGAGGCGACGACGAAAACGAAATCGCTGTGCGTCAGCACGTCGCTCAGGGTCGCAGGCTCCACGCCGTTTTCCTCCAGGATCGAGCGTGGCATCCAGGGATCGAAGACCCTGACCCTGGCCCGGAAGCCTGACAGAACCCGCCGCAACGCCTTGCCGAGGTCGCCGAAACCGATAATGCCGATCTCGGAGCCCGCTATCAGCCGGGCGCTTGTATTGCCTTCGCCGCCCCACATCTCGTTGCCCTCCCGGAAAGCGACATCGGCATCGACGATGCCCCGCGCGAGGCTCAACGCAAAACCGAGGCCGATCTCCGCCACCGGCTCGGCAAAGACCTGCCCCGTCGTCACCACATGAATGCCGCGCTGGAAGAGGATCTCGTAGGGCATGTTATTGAGGAGATTGCTCTCGACATTGAGGATCGAGCGCAGTTGCGGCATACGGCCGAGCGTTTCAGCCGAAAGCGGTGGCTGGCCGATGATGTAGCGCGCCTTGCCGAGAATATTGTCGCCGAGACCGGCGATGTTTTCGGGATCGGCTTCGATGATCTCATATTTCGCATTGAGTTCGGCGCGTGCCTTATCGCTGAAGATCAGGTCGAGCGTACGCGGCTCCGGCGCACTGATCGCCAGCGGCCTTTCGGTATTCGTCATGGAATCCTCCTCAAGATGCGATGGCTCCCACCGCCGCAACGTGATTGATAGTACCGTTGGCGGGCGCTTGTGAAGACGCCCTTCAAAACGGCAATTGCCTACGATATAAGCACTTGAAATTACTAACTATTCTCTCGCTTTCCGTTGACGAAGAAATTTCGTTGGATTAGTTTGTGAAAGCGACTTGCAACCGGGACTGAGCGATCGGCGGCCGCAGGATCTATAAAACAGAGGGAATTCCATCATGAAATCAGTCTTCAAGAGCAGCGTCCTTGCGCTCGCCGCCGCAGCGCTTCCGGTAGCCGCCTACGCCCATACCGGTGTCGGCGAAGCGGCCGGTCTTGCCCATGGTTTCAGTCATCCGATTTCCGGCCTGGATCATATCCTTGCTATGGTCATGGTTGGCATACTCGCTTTCCAGCTCGGCGGCCGGGCCGTCTGGGCAGTGCCTGCAACCTTCCTTCTCGTCATGGCTCTCGGTGGAGCGTTTGGCATCGCCGGCATTAATGTCCCTTTCGTTGAGACAGGCATCGCGCTTTCCGTCATCGTGCTCGGCGCAATCATTGCGCTGAACATCCGCGCCTCGACGTCAGTCGCCATGGGTATCGTCGGTCTGTTTGCGATCTTCCACGGTCACGCGCATGGCGCCGAGATGCCCGAAACTGCAGCGGGGGTTGCCTATGCTGCTGGCTTCATGATCGCGACCGCCTTGCTGCATGTGGCCGGCCTAGGCCTCGGCCTCATGATCGCCCGTTTCGGCCAGCGTCGGGGCGCCGTCGTGGTGCGTAGCGCTGGCGGCGTAGCTGCCGTTGCGGGCGCCGGTCTCCTGACCGGACTTATCTGAGGCTCGGGTCTCTTTTAATAATTTATCCTGCGTAAACGCCTGGCGGCCAGATGTCCGCCGGGCGTTTTGCGTTTGCGAGATTTGACTTAAGTCAATTCCAGGCGGGCGGGGTCCGTTTACTAAGAAGCAGGTTGTCGAAGCGTGCGTCCAAATTGACGCAGGCCCCGCCTTCACAATTGCGGCACAAACGGGGAAGTCTGTATAGTAATTTCAGAAATTTCTGAAATTACAGACGCAACGGAAACGACGATGAACCTTCCGCCTCTCGTTCAGTCCTTCGTCCTGCACTTCGGTGAAATGGGCTCTCGCTGGGGCATCAACCGCACGGTCGGCCAGATCTATGCCCTGCTCTACGTCTCGGCTTCGCCCCTCTGCGCCGAGGAGATTGTCGATGCGCTCGGCATATCACGCTCGAACGTTTCGATGAGTCTTCGCGAATTGCAGGCGTGGAACCTGGTACTTCTGCGCCACAAGCCGGATGACCGCCGCGACTTCTTCACCACACCCGACGATGTCTGGGCGATCCTGCGGACGCTCGCTGAAGAGCGCAAAAAGCGCGAGGTCGATCCGACACTTTCCGTCCTGCGCGAGATCCTCATGCAGCGCCCGGCGAGCGAGGCCGAACGCCATGCCCAGGAGCGCATGAGCGAGATGCATACGCTCATCGAGCAACTGACGCATTGGTATGAAGACGTAAAACAACTTGAAACAGAAAGGCTTGCGACATTACTCTCGTTAGGTGCAAAAGTGACCAAGCTGCTGGAGGCCAAGGACAAGGTCGTTTCGCTTGGCCGCCGCCGTCCCAATTCTGCGAACAAGAGTTAGCGCCGTGGTCAGTGCTTTCTTCGATGTGAGAGAACAGCAACAGGCGGAGACGCCCGCTGTCGGGGTCGGGGCTCGCAAGCCGGCGAACACAAACCGTCGCTTGCGCTATGCCGCGATGTTGCAGGCCCTCGCGGCTGCGTTCTGGATTCCTCAGGCGGGCATACTCGCCTGGTCGGTCGGCCGATTGGCCGATGGCATCGGTCTCGGCGACATGCTTTGGCCAGCTGTCTTCATCCTGTTGCTTGGCATCGTCAAAAGCTGTCTCGATGCGGCTGGCGGCCGCCTTGCCTTTCGCGCAGCACGCGCTGAGCTCAGCGAAAAACGCGCCAACGCCGTTCGCCTGCTTGCCCGTCTTTCGCCTGTTGACGCCGGCCGCCCGGCCTCCGGCAAGGCTGCCAGTGTGCTCGGCGAACAGGCCGAACTGATCGTGCCCTACCTCTCCCGTTTCCGCCCGGCGCGAATGAAGGCGAGCTTCGTACCGCTCGTCATCCTCGCCTGCATTTTTCCGATCTCCTGGATTGCCGCGCTCGTACTGCTGTTTGCAGCGCCGCTCATTCCGATCTTCATGGCGCTGATTGGTTGGCGCGCGCAGGCCGCGAGTCAAAAGCAGCTCATCGCAACTGGTAGCCTCAACGCCTTCCTGCTCGACCGCCTGCGCGGTCTTGCGACGATCCGCTCTCTGGACGCGGTCGATGCCACGGCACTGAGACTTCGCTCGGAAGCAGAATCGCTTCGTACCCGCACCATGGCCGTGCTGAAGATCGCTTTCCTCTCTTCGGCCGTGCTCGAACTCTTTTCGGCACTCGGCGTGGCAATGACCGCCGTCTATGTCGGCTTCGGCCTGCTCGGAGAAATCCGCTTTGGCGCCTGGTCGACCGGCCTTGACCTTTCGCAAGGCCTGTTCGTCCTGTTGCTGGCACCTGCCTTTTTCGAACCCTTGCGTGAACTCTCCGCCGTCTGGCATGACCGTGCCTCGGGCGAGGCCGCGCTGAAAGCGCTGGATGGAATCGCTGCTGAAGGCATGACGCTTGCCGACCGCAACAAGACAGGGGGACTGGCCGTTGACGCGGCCTTCGCTCTTCGCCTGGAAAATATCAGCTTTCGCTACCGGCCGGACCAACCTCCTATCTTTGACGGCTTCGATCTCGATCTTGCAGCCGGCGAACATGTCGCGCTGCTTGGCGCAAGCGGTACTGGCAAATCAACGCTGCTGTCGCTGATCGCCGGCCTGGCCCCGTGCGACGAAGGCCGGATTATAATCGGCGGAGCATCGGCAGATCGCGACCACATGGCTTGGATCGGTCAGAAACCGCATATTTTCGCAGGCACCGTTGCCGGCAATATTGCACTAGGACGACCTGGCATCAGAAAGACAGAAATCTCCAAGGCGCTCGATCTCGCCAAGCTTGGCGGTGTCGCCAAGGCCTATCAACATAGCCCACTCGGTGAAGGCGGCATCGGCCTTTCCGGCGGCGAGGCGCTGCGTCTTGCGATCGCACGAGCCGCCTGCGACCCAGATATCCGCATCATCCTCGCCGACGAGCCGACCGCCCATCTCGATGCCGACACTGCCGCCGGGATCACCGAGAGCCTGCTTGCTCTTGCGAAAGAACGCACGCTGATCGTCGCAACGCATGACCCGCTGCTGGCTTCACGCATGCACCGCACCATCCGCCTGGATACGGAGCGTCTTCAGGAGGCTGCGGAATGATCACCTTCCTGGGAGATATCAAGCCGGTTTTGCGCCTGTTCCTGCAAACGCGCCGCAGGGAATTGCTGCTCGGCGCCACATTGTCGGTTGCGACTGTCACGGCTGGCATTGCCCTGCTCGGCTTATCCGGTTGGTTCATTACGGCAACCGCGCTTGCAGGTCTCTCCGCAGCCACTGCCGCAACTTTTGACGTCTTTGCGCCATCGTCCGGCATCCGTTTCCTTGCCATCCTGCGTACGGCTGCACGCTACGGCGAAAGACTGACAACCCACAATGCGGCGCTCGCAGTGCTCGCCGCCCTTCGTGAGCGCCTGTTCCGCGGCTGGGCTTCCCCCGGTGCGGCGCGAGCGCTTCTTAACAGGCCTGCCCGGCTGCTCTTCCGGCTGACCGCTGATATCGATGCGTTGGATTCGCTCTATCTTCGCGTGCTGGTGCCAGCGGCCGTAGCAGTCGGCACGGCACTTGTTGCCAGCGCAACACTCGGTCTGATCAATCCGCTATCCGGTCCACTCTTCGGGTTTTGCCTCGTTCTGACGGGACTTGGCCTGCCCATCGCGGCAGGCCGGCTGGCACTGAAGCATGCTCGCCGCCGCGCTTACGGCATCGAAATCATCCGGTCGCGGGCCATTGATCTCGTTGCCGGGCAGACCGATCTTCTCATGGCAAACCGGCTTGCCGCACAGCAGCAGGCAATCGCCGCCGCGGACGCCTATACCGCAAAAGCCGACGACCGGCTGAACCGGATCGAGACCGGCATGATTATCGGCTTCGGGCTCGTCTCGACCGCCCTGCTGGTCGCGGCATTGCTGACATCCGCAACGTTGATGCAAACGGGCACGATCACCGCGCCCGTTGCGGCACTCAGTGTGCTCGTCGCCTTTGCCGCAACAGAACCCTTTGCCGCCTTGCGCCGCGGCGCGATGGAATTCGGCAGGACCATGCTGGCAGCCAAGCGTATCGCGCCACGCCTTTCGGCCGCTCAAGCGGATTTCACGCCCAAGGCTCCGTCTCATGAGCTTGCCTTCGCGCTGCAAAATGTGACCGTCAGCCATGACGGCGCGGCATCGCCGGCTTTGCGGGAGGTGGCGCTCGAACTTCGCCGCGGCGAGCACATGGCCGTGGTCGGCAGTAGCGGCGCCGGAAAATCGACCCTGCTGTCGCTGCTTTCAGGCGAATTGCCACCGAGTGCCGGCGTGGCCGCGGCGCTCGACGCAACGCTGCTCACCCAGCGCACCGAGCTTTTCCAGGATACGCTGCGCGGCAACCTGCTGCTCGCAGCGCCCAATGCAGATGATGACCGGCTGCGAGATGCGCTTGCGGCCGCCGGCCTACTTGCCGACGTCGATACGCTACCATCAGGTCTCGATACTCCGCTCGGCGAGGGCGGGATGGGCCTTTCCGGTGGCCAGTCGCGCCGATTGGCACTCGCGCGGCTCTTCCTGCGCGACACGCCGCTCTGGCTACTCGACGAGCCGACCGAGGGGCTCGATGGCCGCACCGCACGCGATGTGCTGCATCGCCTCGCGCTAAGAGCCGAAGGCCGAGCGTTGGTCATCGCTACGCATATTCGCCGCGAGGCGGCGCTTGCAGACTTGATCGCCGTCGTCACGGACGGCCGCATCTCAGAAGTTTCGCGCCGTGGAGAGGCGGCGTTCGAAAAGGCGCTCGATCGGCTTCGGCCGGATTGAGCAAACAGGCATGCCCCGCACGGCCAGCCGGCAATGCGGAAACTTCTTGATACCGCGTGGGACCGTGGGAGAAAGACAATGGAACTAGACATCGTTGCGCTATCGCGCTTCCAATTTGCGCTGACTGCGCTTTATCACTTCCTGTTCGTGCCTCTGACGCTCGGCCTTTCCGTTCTGCTTGCCATCATGGAAACGACTTATGTCATGACCGGCCGCCAGATTTGGCGGCAGATGACGAAATTCTGGGGCACGCTCTTCGGCATCAATTTTGCCATTGGCGTCGCGACCGGCATCGTCATGGAATTCCAGTTCGGCATGAACTGGAGCTATTACAGCTATTATGTCGGCGATATCTTCGGGGCGCCGCTGGCGATCGAAGGCCTGATGGCCTTCTTCCTCGAAGCGACTTTCGTCGGCCTTTTCTTCTTCGGCTGGGACAAGCTGTCGAAGGTCGGCCATCTGGTCGCCACCTGGGCGGTGGCGCTCGGTTCGAACTTCTCCGCGCTCTGGATCCTCATCGCCAACGGCTGGATGCAGAACCCCGTCGGTTCGGCTCTCAATCCGCAGACGATGCGTATGGAGATAACAAGCTTCTTCGACGTGGTCTTCAACCCGGTCGCCCAGGCGAAGTTCGTCCACACGGTTTCAGCGGGTTATGTCTGTGCTTCGATCTTTGTGCTTGGCGTTTCTGCCTGGTACCTGCTCAAGGGCCGGCATATCGAGCTTGCAAAGCGCTCGATGACGGTTGCTGCCTCCTTCGGTCTCGCCTCGGCGTTGTCGGTCGTCGTGCTCGGTGACGAAAGCGGTTATCTCGCCACCGAAAACCAGAAGATGAAGCTCGCCGCAATCGAGGCCATGTGGAAGACGGAGCCTGCACCGGCCGCCTTCACCGCTTTCGGCTTCCCGGATCAGGAAGCGCGCGAAACCCATTTCGCCATCCATATCCCCTGGGCCATGGGTCTGATCGGCACCCGCTCGCTGACAACGGAGATCCCCGGTATCGACAAGCTGGAACAGCAAGCCGAGAGCCGCATCCGCGACGGCATCAAGGCCTATGACGCGTTGATGCAAATCCGCTCTGCACCGGCTCAAGATCAGGTTGCCCAGGAAGTGCGGAGCTCCTTCGAGGACCTTGGCCATGATCTCGGCTATGCCCTGCTCCTGAAGCGCTATGTCGACGATCCACGCCAGGCGACTGACGAACAGATCGCCCAGGCGGCACGCGACACCATCCCGCATGTGCCGACGCTCTTCTGGTCGTTCCGCATCATGGTGGGCCTCGGCATGTTCTTCATCGTTCTGACGGCAACCTTCTTCTGGCTGTCGGCCCGCCGGCATCTGGATAAGTATCCGCTGCTTCTGCGCATCGCGGTCTTTGCCGTCCCGTTGCCGTGGGTGGCAATCGAGCTGGGCTGGGTCGTTGCCGAGTTCGGCCGTCAGCCCTGGGTGATCGAAGGCGTGCTGCCGACAGCCGTCGCCGTCTCCAGCCTGGGCGCCAGCACAGTGCTCCTGACGATCCTCGGCTTCGCCGTACTCTACACGACGCTGATCATCATCGAGATGAAGCTAATGCTCAAAGGAATCCGGCAAGGACCGGAACCGGACCACGAGCCGGAAGCAAAACTTGTTTCCGAAACCCTCGTTCCAGCCGCGGAGTGACCCGTCATGATCCTTCACGAACTCATCGATTATGAAACCCTGCGCATCATCTGGTGGGTGCTGCTCGGCGTGCTTCTGATCGCCTTCGCCACAACCGACGGCTTCGACCTTGGCGTCGGCACGCTTCTGCCCTTCGTCGCCAAAAACGATACGGAGCGCCGCATCGCAATCAATACGATCGGTGCCACCTGGGAAGGCAACCAGGTGTGGCTTATCCTCGGCGGCGGCGCCATCTTCGCCGCCTGGCCGCCTCTCTATGCGGTCTCCTTCTCGGGTTTTTACCTGGCGATGTTCGCGATCCTCTTCGCGCTCATCCTGCGCCCGGTCGGGTTCAAGTACCGCTCCAAGCGGGACAGCGCAAGCTGGCGGAACGGCTGGGATTGGGCGCTCTTCGTCGGCGGCTTCGTACCGTCGCTGATCTTCGGCGTTGCCGTCGGCAACGTACTGCAGGGCGTACCCTTCCGCTTTGCGGACGACATGCGCATCTTCTACGAAGGCTCGTTTTTCGCTCTTCTCAACCCCTATGCCCTTCTCTGCGGCCTGCTGTCCGTCGCCATGCTGATCATGCATGGCAGCGCATGGCTGGTGCTGAAGGCAACGGGACCGGTTGCCGATCGCGCACGCCGCTTCGGCAGCATCGCAGCCCTTGCCGTCATCGTGCTCTTTGCGCTCGGCGGCCTGCTCCTGTGGATGGGTATCACCGGTTATCGCATCACCAGCGATATCAGTCCGATAGGCCCGTCGAACCCGCTGCTGAAGACCGCATCGCTTGAAGGCGGGGCATGGCTTGCCAATTACGGCACCTATCCTTGGATGATCGTCGCCCCGATCCTCGGCTTCCTGGGTGCGACTGCCGCCTTCCTGGCCTTGCAGGCCCGCCGCGAGGTCGTTACCCTGCTCTTCAGCAAGCTCTCGATAACAGGCATCATCTCGACGGTCGGTCTATCGATGTTTCCCTTCATCCTCCCCTCCTCGCTCGATCCGAAGTCAAGCCTGACGGTCTGGGATGCGTCGTCGAGCCACCAGACGCTGTTCATCATGCTGGTGGTCACGGTGATCTTCCTGCCGATCATATTTGCCTACACCGCCTGGGTCTACAAAGTGCTGTGGGGCAAGGTCGACGAGAAGAGCGTCACCGACAAGAACAGCCACGCTTACTGAGGAGACGAAACGATGTGGTATTTCGCTTGGATACTCGGCCTGCCGCTGGCAGCCGCCTTCGCCGTCCTCAACGCCATGTGGTACGAATTGATTGATGACGAAGCCAAGAAAAAAGCGTCGGGAGAACGCCGATAGAAATCGAAGGCGCGGTTCACACCGCGCCCGTCCTCCTAAGTTCAGCCGAACCGGTTCTGTGACCGCTCCGCAAGTTCAACGATGATACCGTCGGGATCTCGGACAAAGGCGATCCTGTTCAACATCTCGGAATGGACAGCAAAGCGTGGCCGTTCTTTGACTTCAACACCCACAGCTTCAAGTCGCGCAAAGATTTCCTCGACGTTTTCGAAATGGAAGGTGATGTGCTTGACGCCGGCCGTTCCATCGGGAACATCGACAGCTCTCGCGGCACCGCCGGGCGGCGCAAAGACTTCCAACATGCCGCCGCCGGCGTCGAGGAAGGCGACCTGCATGCCATCGGGCATCTGCTTGCGCAGATGCAGTTTGAGACCGAGCAGACCGCAATAGAATTCGATCGCTCGGTCCATATTGTTGACCGTCATGCCGATATGTTCGAATGATTTCAGCATTTCGTTCTTTACGCGCTGGCGGCTGGCAGTCGTGCTTCTTCCGGAAGCCAGGATCCGTAGAGCGGATGATCGGCCGTGATGGGCATCGGTGTCGGCCGGCCGGTTCGTTGCGAATGATAGGCGGCGGTTACCAGCTCCAGCGAATTGCGCGCATCCTGCAGTGTCACCGGCGGATCCCGGTCCTCGACGATCGCCCGATGAAAGAGCTCGAACTGACGCGTATACCCATCCTCCTTGACTTCGTAGCCGGCAAGTGCGGCATCGACACGGGCCTGATGTTCTTCGGTTCCGGCGATGAAAGTCCAGGGATCGCGGCCCATCGTATAGGGCTCCAGAATGCTTTCGGCGACCAGATTGCTGAAGCAGAAGCGCAGGCGGGAGATTTCTTTGCGGGAACCTAGCGTCATGGAGAGCGTGGCGAGCGAGCCATTCTTCATCTTCACCGACAGCGAGGCAGTGTCTTCAACCTCAATCGGGTTGACCAGTGTCGCGCCATAGGAAAATACCTCGGCGCAAGGGCCGTGCACATAGTTCAGCATGTCATGAGCATGGATCGCGTGGCCGAGAAGGCCACCCCCGAGCTCCGTCGCCCATTTGCCGCGCCAGGGCACGGCATAATAGTCCGGCCCGCGCCACCAATGGGTTTCGATCGTGGTGAGAAAGGGCTTTCCGGCAAGGCCGCGCTCGATCAGGAGCTTCAGCTTCTGCAGGCCGCTGCCATAACGGTACTGGAAGATTGGCATCAGCTTCCGCCCGTTCGAGCGCGCAAGGATCGTTGCCATTTCGTCGACTTCGGCAATCGAGCCGAAAAGCGGCTTTTCGCAGATCACATGCTTGCCGCTCTCGATCGCCTTCCTGCAAAGCTCGAAATGCGAACTCGGCGGCGTGGCGATGTCGATGATATCGAGATCGTCGCGGGCAAAGAGCGATTCCGTATCCTGCGTATATTCGGGGATTTTGTGCTCCTCGCAAAGTGGTTGTCCGCGATCCGCGTCGAGAGAGCAGAGAACTGGAACCTCAAAGAAATCGCTGTTCCAACGAAAGCCTGTCAGATGCCGTTCGGCAATGCCTGCGCCAAGAACGCCGACGCGCAGTTTCCGTGTCATGATGTTTTCCTCAGCGGGTACCGATGTGGGCGGCCTTCGTCTGTGCTTCCAGCGACAGGCGGCAGACCTCGTAGACGTGATCCTGCTTCATCGCCGTTTCGCTGCGGTCGCGCACGTCGGCGGCGAAGGCGTCGAAATAGTCAAGCTTCTCGCTGCTGCAATCGATATGCGTCATCTCCTTGCCGTTGACGAGGAAGAGATGATCCTTACCCGGGCGGCCGGCGATATCGATATATTTGCGCAGTTCGATATAGCCCTCGGTGCCGAGGATGGTCAGACGTCCGTCACCCCAGGTCGGCAGCGCCTCCGGCGTGAACCAGTCGACGCGGATATAGCCAGCCGCCTTGTCGGAACGCAGCAGCACTTCACCGAAATCCTGGAAGGCGGGCTTCTCCGGCATGCCGAAATTGCCGACCGAGCTTGCGACCACTTCGCCGGTCGTCGAGCCAGTGTAAAACAGAAACTGGTCGACCTGATGCGAGGCGATATCGACGATGATGCCGCCGAAGGCTTCCGGATCAAAGAACCAGTCCGGGCGCGTCGGCAATTGGAGGCGGTGCGGCCCCATGCCAAGCGTCTGGATGACCTTGCCGATCGCGCCTTCCTTCACCAGCTTGCCAGCCTTGACGGCAGAACGAACGCAGTGGCGTTCCGAAAAGCAGATGGAGAAGATCTTGCCGGTTTCGGCAACGGTGCGCTTGACCTCTTCTAGCTGGGCTAAAGTCGTCACACCCGGTTTATCGGTCATGACGTCCTTGCCGGCCTTCATAGCGCGGATGGCAAGGCCCGCGCGGTCGCGCGGAATGGCGGCAATGCAGATGACGTCGATCGAGGGATCAGTGAAAATCTTTTCCCGGTCGATCTGCGGTGCATCCGGATAGGTCTTCTCGAACATCTCGCGGATCGCGGGCACAGTCGTCTGCGGGCAATAGCCGACGAATTCGGCGCCTGCGGCCAGCAATCCCTTCACATGATCGAACGTGTGCCCATGGTCGATTCCGACGACGGCAAATCTCAGCATCGCAATATTATCCTCCCGGGGAAATTTCCAGGTCGCCATCCGCCGACCCATCCTCCATGAGGCGAAACAGATAACGAAAGAGAGGTCCTGTCAAGGCGAGATCGGTGGCAAAAGAGTTTTATCGCATAGGTAAATATATGAAATAAAAAGATTATTTTGTATCTAAATAGTTATAAGTTATAACAAAATGCCGCTTTGTTCTTCTATTGCTTCGCTGGAACATAAGACCGAAAAGACCCGTTTTCCGCTTGTTGAGACTTGCTCTTGTCCGATGAATGTGTTCGATTTTCGGGAGCCGTCAAATAGGAGGACGGCCGCCATCCCTTTCTGCAGGAGCGCTCCCCGCTCCACCTGTGACGGAAGATCGCCATGTCCCATTCCCCCCTCGATGCTAGCGCTTCGGGCGGCCTGTTTGTCGGCCGCGTTTGGAATCCGGAAGTCTCCGGTCCGAGCATCGTAACGCCGCGCGACGGCGCCCTCATCGATATCACCTCTCCGGTAGCCCCCACGCTGAGCGCGCTGCTGGAGCGAGCCGATGCGGCGGAATTCGTTCGAGGAGCGAGCGGCAAGTCGCTCGGCACGCTAGAGGAGATCGCGGCAAATAGCACCGGCAAGCCGGATGCGAGCAAAACCTATCTTCTCGCCCCTGCCGATCTGCAGGCGATCAAGGCTTGCGGCGTGACCTTTGCCCAATCGATGATCGAGCGCGTCATCGAGGAAAAAGCAGCCGGTAATCCCGACCGTGCAGCCGCTATTCGCGAACGCGTCAGCACGCTGATCGGCGGCAGCCTGACCAACATCAAGGCAGGCTCGCCAGAGGCTGCCAAAGTCAAGCAGGCGCTGATCGAGGAAGGCATCTGGTCGCAATACCTCGAAGTCGGCATCGGCCCGGATGCAGAGGTTTTCACCAAGTCGCCGGTCCTCTCATCCGTCGGCTGGGGCTCGGACGTTGGCCTTCATCCGATCTCGACCTGGAACAACCCGGAGCCGGAAATCGTGCTCGCCGTCAACAGCCGTGGCGAGATCAAGGGAGCAACCCTCGGCAATGACGTAAACCTGCGCGACGTCGAGGGTCGCTCGGCGCTGCTGCTCGGCAAGGCGAAAGATAACAACGCCTCTTGCTCCATCGGCCCATTCATTCGTCTGTTCGACCAGAGCTACAACCTCGACGACGTGCGCAGGACCGAACTCGACCTCAAGGTCACCGGGCAGGACGGCTTCGTCCTGCACGGCAAGAGTTCCATGTCGCAGATCAGCCGCGACCCGACCGATCTCGTCAGGCAGACCGTCGGTGCCCACCATCAATATCCCGATGGCTTCATGCTGTTCCTCGGCACGCTCTTTGCGCCGACACAGGACCGCGATGCAAAGAATCAGGGCTTTACCCACAAGACCGGCGATGTCGTGGAAATCTCGTCCGCCGGCCTGGGCGCACTAGTCAACACCGTCCGGCTGTCGACGGAATGCCCGCCGTGGACTTTCGGCATCTCCGCGCTAATGAGCAATCTCGCAAAGCGCGGGCTGCTCTAAGCTACTGGTTTCGCCTGATGCCCTGCAGGAGGTCGAGAACTGAGTTCGCGGCCTCCAGCACGTTGGTACCCGGTCCAAAAACGGCGGCAACGCCGTGTTCGTGCAGGAATTCATAGTCCTGCCGCGGGATGACGCCACCGCAAACGACGATGATATCGCCACCGCCCTGCTCTTTCAGCAGATCGATCAACTGCGGCAGCAGCGTTCGGTGACCGGCTGCCAGCGACGAAACGCCAATCACATTGACCTTCTCGCCGAGCGCCATGCCAGCCGCCTCCTCCGGCGTCTGGAACAGCGGGCCGGCGAGCACGTCGAAACCGACATCACCGAAGGCCGAGGCAATCACCTTGGCGCCGCGGTCGTGCCCGTCCTGGCCGAGCTTGGCGACCATGATCTTCGGCTTGCGGCCCATAGCTTCGGTTACGTCGGCCATCCTGGCTTTCAGGACGTCCAGCTCCGGCTCGTCGCGATAGGCCGTTCCGTAGACACCGCCGATGACCTTAGGCGTGGCGAAATGATCGCCGAAGACCTCACGCATCGCATCGGAAATCTCACCGACGGTCGCGCGCGCGCGCGCCGCTTCGACAGCGGCTGCGAGCAGATTGCCGTTGCCGCTGCGGGCAATGTCAGAAAGCACGGCTAGCGCCTCCTTCACGTTCATGCCGTCACGGCGACGCTTGGTCTCCTCGATCCGGCGGATCTGCGCAGCACGCACCGCGCTGTTGTCGATCTCGAGAATGTCGATCGGCTGTTCGGTTTCCAGCCGGTATTTGTTGACGCCGACGATGACTTCTTCGCCTTTGTCGACCGCGGCCTGGCGACGGGCGGCGGCTTCCTCGATCAGCCGCTTCGGCAGGCCTTCATTGACGGCCTTCGTCATGCCACCGAGCGCCTCGACCTCTTCGATCAACGCCCAGGCCTTGTCAGCCAGTTCCTTTGTCAAGCTCTCGACATAGTAGGAGCCGGCGAGCGGGTCGACGACGTTGGTAACGCCGGTCTCGTGCTGCAGGATGAGCTGCGTATTGCGGGCAATACGCGCGGAAAACTCCGTCGGCAGTGCAATCGCCTCGTCGAAGGAATTGGTGTGCAGCGACTGCGTGCCACCGAGTACGGCTGACATCGCCTCGAAAGCGGTGCGGATAATGTTGTTATACGGATCTTGTTCCTGCAGCGACACGCCCGAGGTCTGGCAATGGGTGCGCAGCATCAGCGAAGACGCTTTCTTCGGCTCGAACTCCTCCATGATGCGGGTCCAGAGCAGGCGGGCGGCGCGAAGCTTTGCGGCTTCCATGAAGAAATTCATGCCGATCGCGAAGAAAAAGGAGAGACGGCCGGCGAAATCATCGACGTTTAGCCCCTTGGCAATCGCCGCGCGCACATATTCGCGCCCGTCGGCGAGCGTGAAAGCAAGCTCTTGGACCAGCGTCGCCCCCGCCTCCTGCATGTGATAACCGGAGATCGAGATCGAATTGAATTTCGGCATCTCCCTTGCCGTGTATTCGATGATATCGGCAACGATGCGCATCGAGGGTTCCGGCGGGTAAATATAGGTGTTGCGGACCATGAACTCCTTGAGAATATCGTTCTGGATGGTCCCGGAAAGCTCCGCCTTCGAAACGCCCTGCTCCTCGCCGGCAACGATGAAATTTGCCAGGATGGGGATGACGGCGCCGTTCATGGTCATGGAAACGGACATGTCCTGCAGCGGAATGCCGTCGAACAGGATCTTCATGTCCTCGACACTGTCGATAGCGACACCCGCCTTGCCGACATCGCCGACGACGCGGGGATGATCGCTGTCATAGCCACGATGGGTAGCGAGATCGAAGGCGACAGAGAGGCCCTTCTGACCCGCGGCGAGATTACGGCGGTAGAAGGCGTTGGACTCCTCCGCGGTCGAGAAGCCGGCATACTGCCGGATCGTCCAGGGCCGGCCGGCATACATGGTGGCGCGCGGACCACGGGTGAAGGGCGCAAAGCCAGGTAAGCTGTCCGCATCGACACCATTGAGATCGGCTGCCGTATAGAGCGGCTTGACGTCGATGCCTTCGGGTGTGTGCCAAGTCAGCGTCTCCGGTGCTGCGCGCAGCTCCTTTTCCGCCAGCGCCTCCCAGTCCGACAGCGTCTTCTTCGTCATCTCATCCTCCGGCCTTGTCTGCGCACCACGCTACCATCATGCGGTCGCGCGGCGCGATACAGCCTTAGGATAATTTGATCGGCAAGGCGATGATAGACGTTCAGCGATGCGCAGCCCAGGGCACGAGGACCCGTTCGATCAGACGCGCCAGTATCTCCAGCAGGAAGGCGATGGCGGCGATGACGATGATTCCGCCGATGACGATATCGGTCACCAGGAACTGCGCCGCAGACTGGATCATGAAACCAAGGCCCTGGCTTGCCGCCACCAGCTCGGCAGCGACCAGCGTCGACCAGCCGGCGCCGAGCGCGATGCGTGTGCCGGTCAAGATCGACGGAATGGCGCCTGGAAGAATGACATGCAGCAGCACCTGCAGCCGGCTCGCGCCAAACGAGCGGGCGGCGTTGACGAAATCAGCCGGAGCGGATTTGACGCCTGATGTCGTCGACAGGATGATTGGGGGCAGCATGGCGAACGAGATGACCGTAACCTTCGACGCCTCGCCGATGCCGACCCAGATGATGATCAGCGGCAGATAGGCAAGCGGTGGCAGAGGGCGCAGGAATTCGACGATCGGATCGAGGATGCCTTTCCCGATGCGGCTGGTGGCGATGGCAAGACCAGCGGGCACGCCGATGAGGAGCGAGACGGCGAGCGCTGCGAAGATGCGCAGCAGACTTGCCAACGTATGCTCGGCGAGCGTGGAATCGACGAAGCCGTTGACCGCGACATTGACAAGCGAATTCGCCACTACGAGCGGCGACGGCAGGAAGACCGGCGAGACGGCACCATAGGCCGAAGCAAGGCTCCAGCCGGCAATAATGACGGCAATGGTTGTTAGCGAGATCGGCAGCGTGCCGCGGCGTTTCGGCCGTGCCTCTACCGGTTGATCCGACACCGCGGTTGCGAGTGCTTCCGCCTCGACGCTCATGCGGCAATCTCCTCTTCATCCGCATGGATGAGTGCGGTCAGCTCGTCGTGGAGATTTTTGAACGCAGTGAGCGCCTTGATCTCCTTGACGCTTTTGCCTTCGAGCAACGCCTTGCCAAACTCGGTCCTGATGTCGGCGACGATACGGCCGGGGTTCGGCGCCAGTACGATGACGCGTGTTGCAAGCAACAGCGCCTCGTCAATGCTGTGGGTGATCAGCAGGGCACCCGTTTTGCTTTCTGCCCAGACATCCAGCAGGAATTTCTGCATGCGGCTGCGTGTCAGCGCGTCGAGCGCGCCGAGCGGTTCATCCAGCAGCAGGAAGCGAGGGCCGGAGGCGAGCGCGCGAGCGATGCCGACGCGCTGGCGCATACCGCCTGAGAGTTCCCAGATATTCTTGTGACCCGCGCCATCGAGCCCGACCTTCACCAGCAGTTCTTCGGCGCGGCGCTGTCTCTCCCCTTTCGGGATGCCCTGAAGCTTCAGTGGAAAAGCCACATTGCCGGCAGCGGTCAGCCAGGGATAGAGCGCATCGTCCTGAAACACGACAGCCCGGTCTACGCCCGGCCCGTCTATCTCTTTGCCGTCGACCAGCACGCGTCCCTCGCTCGGCTCCGTGAAACCTGCAGCAATATTGAGAAGGCTGGTCTTGCCGGAGCCGGAACGGCCGATGACGACCACGAATTCGTCCGAAGCGATATGGAGGTTGACGCCATCAAGCACACGTCTCTTTCGACGACTGCCTGCCTCGGCATAATCGAGCGACAGGGACTGTAATGAAAGTATGCTCATGGGCATCACCTGTTTGAGAAAAAACCGGCGCAGCCGAAGCTGCGCCGGGACCCTTGGGAGGATCAAAGACCTGCCTTGGCTGCTTCCTTGACCCAGCGGTCGGAAACATAGGGCCTGTAATCCTTCAGAACGCCGGGGATCTTGCCCTGCTCCAGAAGGAATGCCGAGGTTTCGGCAACGGCCTTGACCGTGCCGCCACCGAGAAGATCGGCGCTGGCCTGCTCCTGCAGGCTCGGGAAAGTGTAGCCCTTGAGAAGCGCCGGCACTTCGTCGGTCTTGGCACCGGTAAGCTTGGCGATCTTTTCGGCTTCCGGTGATTTCGCATTCCAGCTATCCGGATTGGCGAGGTAGGAGGCGTAAGCCGCGCCCGTGACCTTCACGAAGCCAGTGACGACTTCCGGATGAGCCTCGGCAAATTTCTTGCTGACGATCCAGGCATCGAAGGTCGGGCCGCCCCATTTGGCAACATCGGCCGAAGTGGCGAGCACGCTGCCGCTCTTTTTCAGCTGCGCCAGGACCGGATCCCAGACATAGGCGCCATCGATGTCGCCACGCTCCCAGGCAGCAGCGATTTCCGGCGGACGCAGATTGAGGATCTGCACCGACTTAGGATCGACCTTCCAATGCTTCAGCGCCGTCAGCAGGCTGTAATGCGCGGTCGAGACGAAGGGCGTGGCGATCTTCTTGCCCTTCAGGTCTTCGGGCTTGGCGATGTTCTTGACGGCGAGCGCCTCGGCGTCGCTGATGAGGCCGACGACATAGATCGTCTCGATCGGCAATTCGCGGCTGGCGGCAGCGGCAAGCGGCGACGAGCCGACATAACCGATATCGATAGAACCGGAAGCGATAGCAGCGATGACGTCGGCGCCGCCATCGAATTTCTGCCAGTTGATCTTGGCCTTGGTCTCCTTTTCATAGGTGCCATCGGCCTGCGGCACGCGCGACGGCTCGACGATTGGCTGGTAGCCGATATTGAGCGTGACGTCGGCAGCATAGGCCGCATAGGTGGTAAAGGTGAGGACAGCGGCTGCGGCCGTGCCCAGAAGGTTGCGTCGGTTGATTTTCATATCCCTCTCCCGCAATGTTCAAAATCATTCCACCCCGGAATGTGATTAGATCATTGTAAAATTCATAGATTTTATAGAGATAGAAAATTCCCGGAATCGGACATGCGAGATAATTTGCTTCTAATTTCAGTGGAAGAAGCGGTGAGTTCCGGACCCGGCCGATAATATCCACAAAGTACCCGACGGAATCTCAGGACTGTACCCAATGAAGAAAATGCAGATCTACGCCTTCGACATGAACTGCGTCGGGCACATAAACCACGGCATGTGGACGCATCCGCGGGATCGTTCGGTCAACTATACCGATCTCGACTACTGGGCAGAGTTTGCCCGCACGGCCGAACACGGCAAGCTCGACGGCGTATTTCTTGCCGATATTGTCGGCGTCTACGATGTCTACAAAGGTAGCCCAGCCCCGGTCATCGAGACGGGCGCCCAGATCCCGGTCAATGATCCGCTGATGCCGATTTCGGCCATGGCCTACGTCACTGAGCACCTCGGCTTCGGCGTCACCGTCAATACGACCTATGAGCCGCCCTTCCTTTTGGCACGGCGTATGTCGACACTCGATCACCTGACCAAGGGACGCATCGGATGGAACATCGTCACGGGCTATCTCGACAGCGCCGCCCGAAGCATGGGCTTCGAGAAGCTGCCTGAACATGATGCGCGCTACGACGCCGCCGAGGAATATCTCGAAATTCTCTACAAGCTTTGGGAGGGAAGCTGGGACGATGATGCGGTGCTGCGCGACAAAGAACGCCGCATCTTTGCCGATGCCTCCAAGGTCCGTGCAGTCAGCCATCAGGGACAATATTACAAGATGGAGGGCGTCCATCTTGCTGAACCCTCACCACAACGCACGCCCCTGCTCTTCCAGGCCGGCGCCTCGGCACGAGGGCAGGACTTTGCCGCCCGCCATGCCGAATGCGTCTTCATTGCCGGACCGACGCCGCAATCGGCACGGCCGACCGCCGACGCGCTTCGCGCCAAGACGCTGGCAAACGGCCGTGGTGCGGATGCGATCAAGATCCTCAGCCTGATTACCGTCGTCGTTGGCAAGACCGAAGCCCAAGCGCAGGAGAAACTCGAAGACTATCGCCGGCATGCGAGCGTCGAGGCGTCGCTTGCGCATTATTCGGCCTCCGTCGGCGTCGATTTTTCGAAATACGGGCTCGATGACGCGATCGACCAGAACTCGACCAACGCCAATCAGTCGGCGCTGGCGGCGATCACCAAGCAGGCGGCAAAGCCGGTAACGAAGCGGCAGATCATCGACCAGATGGTGCTCGGCAGCCGCATGAAACCGATTGTCGGATCGCCGGAACAGATTGCCGATACCCTGCAGCGCTGGATCGAGGAAGGCGGCATCGACGGCTTCAATCTCGCACGCACTGTGACACCCGAGAGCCTTCATGATTTCGTTGATCTCGTCGTGCCTGTGCTGCAGGAGCGCGGCCTGTTCAAGGCCGACTATGTGGAAGGACCGCTGCGCCAGAAGCTGTTCAAAGGCAATGGCCGGCTGCCGGCCAGCCACCCCGCCGCGCAGTTCAGATGTCAGCGATGATCCAGGCGGGCGACGAGCCGGTCGCCCAGCCACTGGATACCGCAAACGAGAACGATGAGCACGACAACGACCGCGATCATCACGTTGGTTTCGAAGCGCTGGTAGCCATAGCGGATGGCGAGATCACCTAGACCGCCGGCACCGATGGCGCCGGCCATGGCCGAGGCGCCGATCAGCGTCACCAGCGTGACGGTAAAGCCGGCGACGATGCCGGGTAGCGCCTCGGGCACGAGAACCTCGCGAATGATCGTCCAGCGATTGCCGCCCATGGCGCGCACGGCATCGATGAGGCCGCGATCGACCTCACGCAGCGAGACTTCCGCGATGCGGGCATAGTAGGGAGTGGCCGCGATTGCGAGCGGAACGATGGCCGCCCAGGTGCCGATCGCCGTGCCAACGATCAGGCGCGTCAGCGGGATCAGCGCCACCAGGAGGATGATGAAGGGCACGGAGCGGAAACCGTTGATGACAGCGCCCAGAATGCGGTTGATCCAGAGATTTTCGGCAATGCCGCCGCGGTTCGTCAGCACCAGCGCCAGGCCGAGCGGCAGGCCTGCTACCAGCGAAATCAGGCCGGATGCAGTCGTCATAAGCACCGTCTCCCAGAGGGAGCGCAAAAGTAGATTAATCATGATCGGTGACATAGCCAAGCACCTCCACCCGGGCCGACCGGGCCTTCAGAAACTGTTCGACCGCTTCGGCAAGCGTGGAATCGCGCGCCGGAACGGCAATAAAGAACCGCGCAACAGGCTGGTTCTGGATGTGGTCGATGCCGCCATGCACGAGGCGGAAGGAATGCGGCAGCGCTGCCGAGAGATCGGCAAAAAGCGCGCCTTGCGCTTGCGGACCGGAGAGATCGACGCTGAGGATCGCTTCCGTGCCACCCTTCCGCGACAGGCGCGCGACAATATGCACGGGCAACTGCGGACGGATGCCGCCGAGCAGGCTTTTTGTGATCGCCGCCTGCGGATCGCCGAAGATCGACCAGACCTGGCCCTCTTCCACGATACGCCCCGCATCGATGACGGCGACGCGATCGGCAATGCTGCGCACCACTTCCATCTCGTGGGTGATCAGCAGGATAGTAAGCCCAAGCTTACGGTTAATATCCTTCAACAGGGCAAGGATCGAACGCGTCGTTTCCGGATCGAGGGCCGAGGTCGCTTCGTCGGACAGCAACAGGGCCGGCCGGGCGGCGAGTGCGCGGGCAATACCGACACGCTGCTTCTGGCCACCTGAGAGCGACGACGGATAAGCCCTAGCCTTGTCGGAAAGGCCGACGAGTTCCAGAAGCTCCTGCGCCCGCTTCAGCCGTTCGGTCTTGACGACACCCTCGATCTTCAGCGGCAGGGCGACATTCTCCTCGACCGTCTTGGATGAGAGCAGGTTGAAGTGCTGAAAGATCATGCCGATGCGGCGGCGCAAGGGTTGCAATTCCCGTTCCGCAAGGCCTGCAACATTGCGGCCCTCGATGACGATCTCGCCACTATCGGCCCTTTCGAGGCCGTTGAGGCAGCGGATCAGCGTGGATTTGCCGGCGCCGCTGCGGCCGATGATGCCAAGGATTTCGCCCTTTTTCACGGTGAGCGAAACGCCGTCGAGCGCTGCCGTCACGCCGAATTTGCGCCTAACATCCTTGAGGCGCACGACCTCTTCGGCCTCTCCCGGCCGCGTCTCGATCCCTGAGGCGGAGACAATTGAATTCATCCTCGTTCCTTTACAAACGCTGAAGGCGGCCCCGGCAAAGGCCCGGGCCGCCTCGGTTGCTAACGCCCTACTAAGGGCGGCGAAATCAGTAGGCGCTGAGGCCCGTACCCTTATAGACCTTATCGAATTCGGCCTTCACAGTCTCATTCTGATAGGAGGAGACGAGGGTCTTTACCCAGTCGGCATCCTTGTTTTCTTCCTTCACGGCGATGAAGTTGCGGTAAGGATTGTCGGCGATCGGCTCCTGCGCGATGCGCTCCTGTGGGGACAGACCGCTCTTCAGCGCCCAGTCGGTATTGACGACGCCGGCGTCGAGGTCATCGATGGAGCGGCCGACGATACCGGCATCGAGTTCGCGGATTTCAATGTTCTTCGGGTTTTCGGAGACGTCGACGATCGTTGCCAGAATGCCGGTGCCGTCCTTGAGCTTGATCAGGCCCTCGTTCTGCAGAACGCGAAGGGCGCGGCCTTCGTTGGACGGATCGTTCGGGACACCGATTACGGCGCCCGCGGGCAGTTCGGCAACCGACTTGTGCTTCTTGCTATAGAGACCGATCGGCCAGACGCCCGTGTAGCCGACACGGACGATATGATAGCCGTGCTGCTTGATCTGGTTGTCGAGATAGGGCTGGTGCTGGAAGGCGTTCGCGTCGATTTCGCCGCGCTCCAGAGCCTCGTTCGGTTGGGTGTAATCGTTGAAGGTGATCGTTTCAATCTTGAGGCCCTTCTTGGCGGCTTCGCTGGTGACGACCCGCCAGACATCTTCATCCTCGCCACTCATGATGCCGACCTTGATCGACTTGTCTTCGGCAAAGGAAGGAGCCGGCGCGGCAAAGGCGATGAGTGCGGCCGCAGAGGCGGCAATCGTGAGAGCCGCGCGGCGCGAAAGCGAAACGGCGCCGAAATTGTTTTTCTTAGTCATTTTTTATCCCGTCTGACTTGATGAGGCCGAGCCCCGAGCAGGCGGATAATTGCAAATACGGGCATGGCGAGCGAAGCACGAACGTCTGATGTCTTCTCATCACCGGAAAAACTCTTGCCGCCTCTTCGAGACCAGCAGGATAAAATTCCATCAAAATTATGGATTAATCCAGCTGCTAGGCGCGCTTCAAACAAAACGGCGCCCGAAGGCGCCGCTGAAATCCGTCTTTGGATATCGTTCATTCCGCCGCGATCAGCCTTGAGCTTCTGACCGGAAAGAAGGCTGCGAGTTCGCCGATGACCTCTCCGATGCGCTTGGAAAGCTGTTCGGAGGAAACGCGATAGTCAGTGAAATCGCGGTCCGAGGCATAGACGGCGGTCGGCAGCGTATGGGCCATGAAGAAGCCGAAGAGCGGGCGCAGCTGATGCTCGACCATCAGCGCATGACGATCGCCGCCACCGGTCGCAGTGATGACGATCGGCTTGGCACGCAGTTCATGCGGGTCGATGAGATCGATCAGATGTTTGAAGAGACCCGGGTAGCTACCCTTGAATGTCGGCGCGCCGACGACGAGGACGTCGGCATTGGCAACATCGGCGATGATTTCCCTGGCGCGACTGTCGAGGTCGTCGCGACGCAACGCCTGGCCGAGCGACGGCCCGACATCCGTCAGGTCGTAAATGGTGTTGTCGAAACCATATTTTTCGGCGGCGAGGCCGGCGATGTTCTCGACCAGCGCAAAGGTCTTCGAGGGACGATTGAAGCTGCCGGCAAGACCGACTAGTTTGGGTGCAGACATATCATTTCCTTCCGCTATCGCGCCGTCGATGGCTCCATCATGAGACGGATATTATCTATCAAAATAGTAGATTAAAGAAATGACGATCTGTCTTCGCCGAAGGCCGGAGAAAAAATATTCATCCGAACGCAACGTCTCGCCGGGCGCTTGCGAATGCCAAAGAGGCACCGAAACGTATTTCGGCGCCTCTTTCTGAGCGCGAACTTAAACCGCTCGATGCTTTGGGATGCGCGGCAGGAAGATGGTGAGCAGTCCGAGCAGCGGCAGGTAGGAGCAGATGCGGTAGACGAAGGCGATACCATGCGAGTCGGCAAAACCGCCGAGCAAGGCCGCACCGAGACCGCCCGCGCCGAAGGCGAAGCCGAAGAAAACACCGGCGATCAGGCCGACGCGCCCCGGCACCAATTCCTGTGCGAAGACGACGATGGCCGAGAAAGCAGACGCGAAGACCAGGCCGATGACGACGCTGAGAATGCCCGTCCAAAAGAGGTTGGCATAGGGCAACAGCAGTGCGAAGGGGATCACGCCGAGGATCGAGAACCAGATGACGAAGCGTGCACCGAAACGGTCGCCGATCGGCCCGCCAAGAAAGGTGCCGGCGGCAACCGACCCCAAGAACAGGAAGAGCATCAGCTGCGCCTGCTGCACATCGAGCTGGAAACGGTCGATGACGTAGAAGGTGAAATAGCTTGAGACGCTTGCCATGTATACATTCTTGGTCGCCGTCAGCAACACGAGGATGAGCAGCGCCCAGACGACCTTGCTCTGCGGTAGCGGCAGCGTGCGGCTCGGCGCCGGCTTGCTGGCATTCTTACGACGGTGGCTCATGTACCAGTTGCCGACCCAGCTCAGGACCACGATGCCAATCATAGCGATCACGGACAGCCAGGAAACGCTGTGCTGGCCGTTCGGCAGCACGATGAAGGCCGCAAGCAGAGGGCCAATCGCCTGGCCGGCATTGCCGCCCACCTGGAAGAAGGACTGGGCAAAGCCGTGGCGTCCGCCGGAAGCAAGACGCGCGACGCGCGAGGATTCCGGATGGAAGACAGCCGAACCGAAGCCGATGAGGCTTGCGGCAACGAGCAGCAGCTCGAAGCTGCCGGCATTGCCGAGCAGGATCAGGCCGCAGAAGGTGCTCGCCATGCCGACCGGCAGCGAATAGGGCATCGGCCAGCGGTCGGTGACGATACCGACAAGCGGTTGGAGCAGCGAAGCGGTGACCTGAAAGGTCATGGTCAGGAGGCCGATCTGCACGAAATCGAGGTCGTAATTGGCCTTGAAGAGCGGATAGAGTGAAGCAAGCAGCGACTGCATGATGTCGTTGAGCATGTGGCAGAAGCTGACGGCCACCAGGATAGACATTGCGGTCTTTTCAAAACGGGGCGCGCTCTCGGCAACGGACGCCATGGGTCTCCTCCTGCGCGGCCGGAACAGGCCGTCGTCGGTTTTTGGTGCGGCTGTTTTTAAGGCGATCGTGGCTTGGAAAGTCAATTGTCAGCGGCGGTCGCTGAAAAAGCGTTTATCGTATGAACAGAGACGATTACAGCCCAGTTCTGCATGGATCGGTACGCAATTGTAAGATTCTTGCTCCCGATCCCGCAACAAATTCCCTGCTGGCAACCGGATTGCGGATTGAAACGAAGGGCTTCGTGAAAGGATCCGAACTACGACCATAGAATCTTGAAGGACCCGTGCGCCTCCAGCAAGACTGTGGATAGGCCATGTCTTTGCCATCGCCTATCTTAGCAGCTCGGAACTTCGAGAAACTTCGTGCTACGAAGCCGTTTCCACAGTTCTTCGGCCGCGAACACCGATGACGATCGCTCCACAAAGAGCCGAAAGGGCTGCGAAGCCGAACACTCCTTCAAGCCCTTGGGCGTCGACAATCAGGCCGCCGATTGCTGCCCCGCTTGAGATCGCAACCTGGAAAGTCGTCAACATCAGAGCGCCGGCGCTTTCTGCCTCATCGGATGCAGCTTGCGTCACAAAACTCTGGACGCTTACAGGCAAGGCTCCGAACGCGAAACCCCAAAGGGCAGTGGCAACGAAAGCAATGATCGGTAGGATGCCGGCGAGTGCCAAAAGCAGTGTCGTTGCGGCGATTCCGCCTGCTGCAATCACGATGGACAACCTCGTGCTTCGCTCCGAGACAAAGCCACCGAACAGATTGCCAAGAAATCCACCGATCCCGAAGGCCAGGAGCGCGCCGGAAATGCCTTCGACTTGCAGATGCGGAACTGTTTCCAGGAAAGGACGAATGAATGTGAAACCTGCAAAATGGCCGGCCACGACAAGCAGCACCGTGAGCAGGCCGAGGCGGATGGCCGGACGGCGCAGCACCGCGGCCATTGTCGCCAATCCCGCAGAACCGGTGGCTGGCATCGCAGGCAAGGTGAGGATCTGCACCACGAGTGCGACGCCGCCAACGGCGGCGGCAATCAGGAAAGCGGAGCGCCAACCATAGGCCTCCCCTACCCACGCACCGACGGGAGCAGCGCAAACCGTTGCAACGGAAACACCGGTCATGATGATTGCCATCGCCCGCGGCATCAGTTGCTCCGGAACAAGCCGCATGGCGAGCGCCAGCGATAAGGCCCAGAAGCCGCCGAGCGCGATACCAAGCAGCGCACGGGCAATGAGAAGCGCGATAAGCCCACCGGCAGACGCTGCGAGGAGGCTTGACAGAATCAGCAGGCTCGTCAAGCCGAGAAGGGTTATGCGGCGGTCGATCCGGCTCGTACCGATGACCACGGCGGGTCCGGCGAAAGCGCCGACGACCGCCGTCATCGTAACCGACTGACCCGCAGCGCCGATACTGACATTGAGATCATGGGAAATCGGGGTGAGCAGACTGGCCGGCAGAAACTCGGCCGTGACGAGACCGAAGACTCCGAGCGAAAGCGAGACGACGCCGGCCCAGGCGGGCTCCGATTCTTTGGTCTTTTTATGGAATCCACTGGAATTGAGATTCATATGCCATCTCCAAACATGTTGCAGTAAGGCTAGACGGCTCGTTCTGGTGCTTCTATGCTAGAAAATCCATAAATCATGACCGTTCGTCCAAATGAGGAAAGTGTCCATGAGCGATGCATTGACGGAAATGATGCGGGGACTTCGCCTGGACGGGGTCGATTATGGCCGTTGTCAGCCTTCTGCCCCGTGGGCTACGGCGTTTCCGATGAAGCATGAAGCGCAGTTCCATTTTCTGGCTGCCGGAAAGGCGTTTGTGCAGACGCCGGACGGAGATTGGATGGAGATGCATCCGGGCGATGCGGTCCTTCTGCCGCGGGGCGATGCCCACGTGCTTGCAAGCGAGCCTGGAATAACTCCGACGCCGGTCGAGTGCATGACGCGCAGACCGGTCTGCGACGGCATTGTCGACCTGCAGTGTCCGTGCGCGGACAGCAAAAACCTCTTGTTCTTTGCTGTCATGCGGTTCAACGTCGACAAGCGTCATCCGCTGCTGCAACTCATGCCAAACGTGATGCGGACAAGCGACCTCTCGGTGAGCGAGCCCTCTATCCCTGCCCTTCTCGATGCGATGATGCGCGAAGTGGATATGAACCGCGTCGGCGCTGGCGGCATCCTGGCCCGCCTCGCAGATGTTCTCACCGCGACGATCATTCGAGCATGGGTCGAGCACGGGTGCGGCGACTCTTCCGGCTGGTTGACGGCGGTTCGCAATCCCGAGGTAGGACGGGTTCTAGCAGCCATCCATCTCGATCCTGCCCATGATTGGACGGTCGAAGAACTCGCACGGAAGATGGGGGCATCCCGATCGGGTTTTGCCGAACGTTTCGCCAAGGCAGTTGGTGAGACGCCTGCCCGTTACGTTGCCCGCATGCGCATGCACCAGGCGCATCAGTGGCTGCGCGAAGGACAGCGTGTCGCCGCGATTGCCGAACGGCTGGGTTATGAATCCGAAGCGTCGTTCAGCCGTGCCTTCAAGCGCATCATTGGCGCTCCGCCCGTAACCTTTCGCACGCGCACTCTGGATGCAACTCGTCCCAGAGGTCAGCTCGCATCCTGAGATCGGCGTGGGTCGCCAGGCTCTGCAAGTCAACAGGCCGCCCAATCAAGACCGGCGCTTGAATGTATGTTTTTCCGCGGGGAATGCGCGGGAGCGCACCTCGCCCGCATAAGCGGCAGCCGCCGCCCCGACCCTCTTTCCAAGTTCGTCGTACCGTTTGACGAAGCGCGGCGTGAAGTCGTTGAACAGCCCGAGCATGTCGTCCGAAACCAGGATCTGGCCGTCGCAGGCGGCCGAAGCACCAATCCCGATCGTCGGAACAGGAATTACCGTCGTCACCTCGCGAGCAAATGTCTCGACCGTTCCCTCGATAACGACCGCAAAGGCGCCCGAGTTGCCGATTGCCTCGGCGTCACGCCGGATCTTGGCAATCTCCGTCTCGGAATGTCCAACGGATCGATAGCCGCCGGCGGTATGAACCTGCTGAGGCATGAGGCCGATATGTCCGAGAACCGGAATACCGCGCGCTGTAAGGAAGGAAATTGTCTCGGCCATCTCCTCGCCGCCTTCGAGCTTGACCGCATCGCACCCCGTTTCCTGCAGAATGCGTACTGCGTTGCGATAGGCCAGCTGCTTCGACTCCTGGTAGCTGCCGAAGGGCATGTCGACGACCACGCAGGATCTAGCGACGCCGCGCATCACCGCTCTGCCGTGGGCGATCATCATGTCGAGCGTCACTGCCACGGTGCTTTCCATGCCGTAGAGAACCATGCCGAGCGAATCCCCAACCAGCAGGAGATCGCAATGTTCGTCCAGGAGCCGCGCCATCGGCGTAGTATAGGCCGTCAAACACACGACCGGAGTTCCGCCCTTCATCATCCGGATTCGTGTTGGCGTCAGGCGTTTTGCAGAGCCGACAGCGCTCATTGTGCTTCTCCCTTTCCGGATAAGCTTTTCCTCGCAATCACCCGGTTGTCGAGAAGCTTGGTCGAGCCAATCCGCACGAACAATGCGACAACCACCGGGTCCTCGATTTTCGAGACATGCTTCAACGTCGAAGCATCCCTTACAGCAACGACTTCCGGCGTTGCCAGGGGTTCCCGGCTGATGAAGCCGACCAGCTTCGCTTCAAGGACCTGCGGGTTGGTGAGGCCCTGAGCGACGAGGCGTTCTGCCTCCTCCAATGCGCGCGGGATGATGACCGCTGCGCGTCGTTCCTCCTCGCTGAGATAAACGTTGCGAGAAGATAGAGCGAGGCCATCCGCATCCCGGATCGTCGGCACCGAAACGATGCGCACTGGCAGCGCCAGATCGTCTGTCATCCGTTTGATGATGACGACCTGCTGGTAATCCTTCTCGCCAAAATAGGCGTTGCTCGGCTGGACGATATTGAAGAGCTTGCTGACGACGGTCGCAACCCCCGCGAAATGCCCCGGCCGAACAGCGCCTTCCAGCTCGCAGCCAAGTTCCGGCACATCAACCACAGTTTTCATCGGGTGCGGGTACATATCTTCGACACCGGGCGCAAAGAGAATATCGACGCCAGCCTTTTCCAGCATCGTTCGGTCGCGTTGCAGGTCGCGCGGGTATCGGGTCAGGTCCTCCGTCGGCCCGAACTGGAGCGGATTGACGAAGATCGAGGCAACGAGGATTTCGTTTTCAGCGCGGGCTCGCGCAACAAGTTCCATATGCCCCGCGTGAAGATAACCCATCGTCGGCACGAAACCGACGCCACCGCCATTTGTTCTCACCGCGGCAAGCGCTGCGCGCACCGCGTCAATGCTCGATAGGACCTGCATGTGCCCTCCCTGTCCGCCTTCCTGACGTTTGGAGGCGGATAGAAGATGTAAGCTGGGTCACAGGTCAATGGATTCTTTTCGATAGGACCGATTAGATGAGGAAACGTCCATCAGCGCGTGTTCAAATAGTGCTTACTGCGCGACAGGGGCCGACGGCAAATTAATGGTGTTTCCGCCCCGCGTGGCATGTCCGGGCATCTAAAGTTCGTACCATGTCCGCGGATTGTCGCCCGACTGGATCATCAGCCAACGCAGATCCGTATCCTTCCAGCTCTTGATCGCATTCGTACGATTATCGAGCACCAGATCGCCTTGATCGGTCCTGACGACGAGAACCGCGTGGCCCTTGCCATCGGGCGTCTTGGTCACTGCGATACGCAGCGCCTTCGTCGACCAGCCCATAGCGACGAGGTGATCGCGTTTCGTCAACGCAAAATCTTCGCAATCGCCCGCCGCCACGTTCACCTGCCAGACATCGCCTTGATCCGGCCGGTCGTCGAGTGAGCGGATCGAGCGGTTGACGGAGGTGTTGACAGCGCGAAGCTGCTCGTCCGCCAGTGGGCTCAAGGAAACTTCGGAAACATCGCCGCGAGCAGTGCACTCATCTGGATTTCGAGCGCAAAACATCACATGCGCGAAAGGTGCTGTAGTCCGGCGCTTTTCAGAAATATAGCTGACTACAGGCGCCGTCTTCAGGCCACGGGCTGCACCGGCAGGACCGTCCGCGTGAGCAGTCTGAACCGCGAACAGAGATGCAAGCGTCACCACGATAACCAGTTTATGCTTACGCATCTTCTACTTCCGTGTGGGGGTTGATTGAGCTTCGCCCAGCCGCGATGAAGCCCTGGCGCCTCATTCGCACGGCTGGCGCCTGATCGCGATCCTTATTTCCGAAAACGATAATATTTTCAAATGCGTAGCTATATGCGTGTTTCACTTTGCGACCCGGACGCATCCAAGTTCTGGGGCGTATCCTGTCATTCAGTCACAGAATGCCCATCGCAACCAGACGCATGCCGCCAACGGCTTGACAATTTAAACTAGTGCGGCGGGACAGCCGTTTCAATTGCCGCGATGCGTGCTGATTTGGAAAAAGTCACCCGCAAGATGTTGGGGTGCGTCGTCCTGAACGGCTGATCCGCTCGGGCTGGCGCCGATGATCGGCGTGGTGATCGTCGGATTGCCTGCTAACTGGGAACTACGATCTTCATCAGCGAAATCGCTTTCGCAGCAACAGCTTCAGTTTCTCTGCTGTTGAAAATTCGCCTTCGTGCCAATAGCGTTCTGATAGCGCGCGCCGACATCGCGCGGCGGCTGGAGGTACTCATGCACGAGCAGGCCATGAACGTTGCGAGTTACGGCGTAGAGCCGGGTTTGCGTTTCGCGGTGCTCCTTGACGGAAATGGCGGCTGCCGCACCCTTGACATGGAAGCGGTGCGTCGATGGGCGCCAGATGACGGCGTCGTCTGGCTGCATTTCGAGCGTGATCATCCAGCCGCTGCGGAATGGGTGGCGACGAGAGGCGGCTTCGATCCGCTCGTTGCGGAAGCCTTGCTGGAGGAAGAAACGCGCCCGCGCGTTGAGAGCATCGATGACGGCCTGCTCATTATCCTTCGCGGCGTCTGCGCCACGCCCCCGGAAGAAGCAAAAGACAGGCCTGCCGAAATCGATCTCGTTCCTCTTCACATATGGGCAGACCAGCGCAGGTTGGTAACCCTGCGCGACAGCGGCCATTATATAACCGCCTTGCGCGATATCCGTCTCGCCCTGGATAAAGGCAAAGGTCCAAAGCAGACGGGGGAACTGCTCGCTCTCGTCAGCGAAAAGCTGGTGCGCGACCTTGAGCCTGTGCTCGACGCAATGGACGAAGAGGTCGATGAACTGGACGAATTGATCTTTCACGGCGAAGCCAGTGAAGTACGCGAGCGGCTAAAGCAACTTCGCCGGCGCTCCGTGCAGCTTCGGCGCTATCTCGCACCTCAGCGCGACGCCTTGAACCGTATCGAGCATGACGACGCACCCTTTCTGAAGGAGCGTGATAAGCTGCGCTTGCGCGAAGTCATCGACAAGCTGATGCGCTTCATCGAATATCTCGACGCCATCCGCGACCGTACCGGCATTCTGCATGACGATCTCTCGACGGTCATCAGCGAGCGGATAGCCCGCAATTCCAATCGCCTCGCCGCCCTCGCCGCGCTGCTGCTGCCGCCGAGCGTTGTGGCCGGTCTTTTCGGCATGAATGTCGGCGGCATCCCCGGCGTCAACGACACCTGGGCTTTTATCATCATAGTTGCTTTCGTTGCGATCATTTCCGTCGCGACCCTGATGGTCCTCAAGCGGATCAACTGGCTTTGAGGAGCTGAAGACAGAGATCCAGAAGGTCCTTCGAACGACTTCAACGCATGCCACCTATAAGGGCCAGTTCCTGGAAAAGACCGGCAATCTCGTCGACCAGCCAACCGCCTTCCTCATGCTGCGCCTGCATCGCGAACGTTTGTCGGATATCGCGCTGGACGTCATTGGCGAGATCAGTTCCGCGGCGTGCAGATTATGCCCTTTGTCACGCGCCGAACTCAAAGCTTGAGCCGAATGGACGAGACGGACTAAACTCGTTGCTTTATGAGAGGCGGTTATCTTGCAACTTCGTCATCAAATTCTCGCGCTTGCGATCCTTCCACTGGTGCTGACGATTGCCCTGATAACGGCATTCACGACGTGGCAGTCGTCCAATTTGGCCCAGAGCAGCATTGATACCTTCGAGCGCAATTTGTTGAAGGCAAAAGAGACCGAGCTTCTCAATCTTACAAATCTTGCTCTGTCGGCGATCAAAGATGTCTACGACAATGCTGGCCCCGACGACGAGGCGGCAAAGGAACGGGTAAGGCAGATATTGACCTCACTCGATTACGGGCAAGACGGGTATTTCTTCGTCTACGACTACGACGGTAACAATGTCGTCCATCCACGCCAGTCGTTCCGACCGGGACACAACTGGTTCGATCTTGTCGACCCAGACGGCGACAAGGTCATTGCCAACCTGATCGCCAAAGCGAAGGAAGGCGGGGGGCTACACCAATATAAATGGGAAAAGCCTTCTTCCCGATCGATGGCCGACAAGCTCTCCTTTGCAGCGGGCCTCGATAAATGGCGTTGGATGATCGGCACAGGGGTCTATCTGGACGATGTCTTTTCCCAAACTGAAGCGGCCAAAGCAGACCTGAAGCAGAGCATCAGGCGTACATTTGTGGTCGTCACTCTGATTGCTGTTCCGTCTGTTCTCCTGGTCTTTGCGACCTGCATGTGGATCACCCTGCATGAACGGCGGCTGGCCGACGGAAAACAGAAACTGCTCACGCAGCGTATCATCGACACGCAGGAAGAAGAGCGGGCAAGACTGGCACGAGAACTGCACGATGGTGTCTCACAGAACCTGATCGGCGTCCGCTATGCATTTGATCTCGCCTCTCGAAAGGTCAGGGCAAGCGCCGCCGACGCTGGTGCTGCAATCGATCGAGGAATCGATGCATTGAATGGTGCAATCAAGGAAGTCAGGGACCTGTCGCATGAATTGCGGCCACGCGTTCTCGATGATCTGGGGCTGACCGCCGCCTTAACATCGCTTGGAAACCACTTCGAAGAGCGGACGGGGATTTCCGTATCGGTCGAATCCTCAAGCCCGGACACGCTCAAATCCGAGGCTAACACCGCCCTCTATCGGATAGCACAGGAAGCTCTGTCGAATGTCGAGCGGCATGCAGGCGCTTCTGAGGTCACGATCAGGATATGGAGCATGAAGGGACGCGTGCGTATGTCGATTGCTGATAACGGGATCGGTTTCACTGAAAAAACCGAAAGTCGCAATCCAAATTACTCGGGGGGACTGGGGCTTAGAAACATGCAGGAACGTATGGCGCATTTCCGGGGAATTCTGATCGTTCAGACGAATGAGAAGGGCACGACATTGACTGCGATGTTCCCGAAATCCGCAAATGCGGCGACGTCAGCGCCGAAGGCAGCATGAACAGAAAACCTGCAATTTCCGTCGTCCTTGTCGACAATCACCCGCTTGTTCTTGAAGGCCTGCGCGCCATCCTCGAAACCTACGAGCATATAAATGTCGTTGGCACCGCTGGAGCCGTTCAACCGGGTTTGGATATTGCGGCACGACAAGCCCCAGATATCGTTCTCCTGGACATCAACATGCCGCAGATCAGTGGCATTGAGGCGATCGAGATCTTCAAGAAGGCGGCACCGTCGACGAAAATCCTGATGCTGTCGATGCATGACAGCCGCGAATATATTTCGGCATCGGTCGTCAGAGGTGCCTCCGGCTATATCCTCAAGGATGTTCCCAACGAAGAAATCATCGGGGCAATTGAAACTGTCGCTGCAGGCGGAACCTATTTTTCCACCGGCGTGTCGGACGTTCTTATGCAACGCAAGCAGACGAAAGAGAACGATCTGCCGATCACGACGCGTGAGCGGGAAATCCTGGCGCATCTTGCCATCGGGCGGAGCAACCGAGAGATTGCCGGATTGCTCGACCTGTCGGTTGCAACCGTCGAAACACATCGCAAGACGATCAAGCGCAAGCTTGGTGTTTCCACGACGGCTGATCTGACGCGTATTGCGATCGAGCACGGACTGACCCCGGCGGTTTGAGCGCTCTACCCAGTAGTGGGTAGGGACCGTCAGATTACCGCTCTCTCGTATTGCGCCTGCAAAAAGCAGTTCGTAGGTGTCCTTTGCGGCCGCTTCGTGCGGCCTCGGGAGGATTCCATGGCCGGACTTTTGACGCTGTCGCGTACGATAGACGCGATCAATACTTTCTTTGGCAAAGCCGTTTCCTGGCTACTGCTGCTCGCCGTCCTGATCAGCGCGATCAACGCAACGACACGCAAGCTGTTCAATCTCAGCTCCAATGCGTGGCTGGAAGCACAATGGTACCTTTTCTCCGCAGCCTTTCTGGTTGCGGCGGCCTGGACGTTGATGAGCAACGAACATGTGAAGGTCGATCTGGTCTATGGTCGCCTCTCCCGCCGGGTTCAGCTCTGGATCGAAGTTTTCGGCACGATCTTCTTTCTCTTCCCCTTCTGCTTGATCACCATCTACCTCTCTTGGCCGAGCGTCATCGAGAAATTTTCTACGGGCGAGATATCCAACAATACCGGTGGCCTTATCCTCTGGCCGGTCTGGGCGATGATCCCTCTGGGTTTCGGGCTACTTGCTCTCCAGGGCCTCTCTGAGCTCATCAAGCGCATTGCAATCCTGCGCGGCGACTTGCCCGACGCGGTCGCCCTTGCTGACGCGGAAGCGCAGACTCTCTAAGGCGGAACCACATCATGTTTGCTTTCTTTGCGGAAAACCTCGCGCCGATCATGTTTCTGTCGCTGATCGTGGTGCTGCTGCTCGGCTATCCGGTCGCGTTCGCACTCGCCTTCGTCGGCTTCGTCTTTGGCTTCGTGGGCATTGAAATGGGGCTGCTGCCCGTCAATCTCTTCGGTGCAATCCCCGATCGCATCTTCGGACAGATGTCGAACGAGACGCTGCTTGCCATCCCGTTCTTCACTTTCATGGGCTTGATCCTTGAACGAAGCGGAATGGCCGAGGACCTGCTCGACACGATCGGGCAGCTCTTCGGGCCTGTCCGCGGCGGTCTTGCTTTTGCGGTTATCTTCGTTGGTGCAATCCTTGCAGCCACCACTGGCGTTGTTGCCGCATCGGTTATCTCCATGGGCCTGATTTCGCTACCGATCATGCTGCGCTACGGCTATGATCGGCGTGTCGCCGCCGGGACGATTGCAGCCTCCGGCACACTGGCGCAAATCATCCCGCCGAGCCTCGTACTGATCATCCTCGCCGACCAGCTCGGTCGTTCCGTCGGCGACATGTACAAGGGCGCGCTTATCCCGGGCCTGCTGCTCGTTGCCGCCTATGCCCTCTACATCATCACGATGTCGATCATTCGCCCCCCGAGTGTTCCGGCATTGCCCGCGGCGGCGCGCACGCTCAAGGGCTGGAAGCTGTTGCACCGCGTGATTATCTCGCTCGTCCCGCCGCTGGTGCTGATCTTCCTCGTCCTCGGCACGATTTTCATCGGCCTTGCAACGCCGACGGAAGGCGGTGCGATGGGCGCGGTTGGTGCACTTGCCCTCGCAGCCATCAACCGTCGTCTCGATCTGGCGATGATCAAGTCGGCGCTTTATGCGACGGCAAAACTGTCGTCCTTCGTCATCTTCATTCTTCTCGGCGCCCGCGTCTTCTCGCTGACCTTCTACGGCGTCAACGGCCACGTCTGGGTCGAGCATCTGATGACGTCGATCCCTGGCGGCGCAGTCGGCTTCCTGATCGTAGCGAACCTGCTCGTCTTTTTCCTGGCCTTCTTCCTCGACTATTTCGAGTTGGCCTTCATCATCATTCCGTTGCTTGCACCGGTCGCCGACAGCTTCGGCATCGACCTCATCTGGTTCGGCGTGATGCTGGCGATCAACATGCAGACCTCGTTCATGCACCCGCCGTTCGGCTTTTCGCTCTTCTATTTGCGTTCGGTCGCGCCAACGCGAGCCTATAGGGACAGGATCACAGGCACGACGATCCAGCCCGTTACCTCCGGTCAGATATACATGGGTGCTTTGCCTTATCTCGGCATACAGCTAGCCATGGTGATCGTCGTCATCGCGTTCCCTCAACTGGTGACCCATTACAAGTCCGGACGCGTGGCAGTGGATCCGTCGACGATAGAACTGAATGTTCCAATGCCAGGCGAGGGCGGGGCAAATCCCTTCGGCGCACCGGCAGCACCGTTCGGAGCCGAGCCGTCAGAAGGCGAAACCGCGCCGCCCGCCTTCGATGCACCGGCACCGGATTTCGGATCACCGACGCCAAGCTTCGGGAACCCGGAACACAACGGAAGCAATCCCTGATTCCAAGCCCAACACATAGCCAGATCGCAGCCGCAGTGCGCGGCCGCGCCAACCCACAGAGGAGGAGCATCATGACGAGAGATATAGGCCGCAGAGGATTTTTGACGAAAGGTGCGCTGGCCGGCGCCGCAACCGTGGCGGGGGCGTCGCTTGCCGCCCCGGCAATCGCCCAAAGCGCGCCGACGCTGCGCTGGCGCCTGACATCGGGTTTCCCAAACAATCTCGACACGATCTACGGCGGTGCCGTGGTCATGGCGGACGCACTCAACAAGATCACCGAGGGCAAGTTCCAAATCCAGGTCTTCCAGGCCGGCGAACTCGTGCCGGGTGCCCAGGCGATCGACGCCGTCAAGGCCAATACCGTCGAGCTTGCTCATACCTGCGGCTACTATTTCACGGGCAAGGATCCAACGTTTGCTATTGGCTCCACAATCCCTTTCGGCCTGAACGGCCGCCAGCAGAACGCCTGGCTCTATCACGGCGGCGGAAACGAAGCCTATAACGAGTTCCTTTCGGACTATGGCGTCGTGGGCATTCCGGGTGGCGCGACCGGCGCCCAGATGGGCGGCTGGTTCCGCAAGGAGATCAAGTCGGTCGCCGATCTGAAAGGCGTCAAAATGCGTATCGCGGGCGTTGCCGGCGAAGTCATGTCGCGTCTCGGCGTCGTCCCCCAGCAGCTTCCGGGTGGCGACATCTACCCTGCGCTCGAACGTGGCACGATAGACGCCGCCGAGTGGATCGGCCCTTATGACGACGAGAAGCTCGGCTTCTACCAGATCGCCCAGAACTATTATTACCCGGCCTATTGGGAAGGCGGTCTGACCATCCACTTCTTCATCAACAAAGCGCAGTATGAAGGATTGCCTGACACCTATAAGGCAGCTCTTGATGTCGCCTGCAAGGCGGCGAACGTCAACATGCAGGCGCTCTACGACGTCAAGAATACTGCGGCGATCCGCTCGCTCGTCGGCAAGGGCGTCAAACTGCGCCCCCTTCCGCGTGACGTGATGGACGCCGCCTACAAGGCTTCCTTCGAACTCTACGGTGAGTATAGCCAGAAGCACCCGACCTGGGCGAAGATCTATCCGGGCTGGAAGAAGTTCCGCGACGAGAGCTTTGAATGGTTCCGTGTCGCCGAATACAGCTATGACAGCTACATGTACGCCGCTCAGGCCGCGAAGAAGTGATCATATCGGAGCCGGGTTCAACCCGGCTCTTCTCTTTGCGATCGGGAGCGCTCACATCAGACAGATTTTCTGAACATCATCGGGCATGCATTGAAGACCTCTGTTCAAGGCGTGCTCTTGTGAACTCGGCCAAGAAAATCGCGGATGAGCGACAACACCTCATGGAGATTAGTCTCAAGAAGCCAATGACCCCCATCCAGCAGATGCAGTTCGGCGTCGGGCAGATCCCGGAGATAGGCACGCGCCGACTTCTCCGGCATGTAGCCGTCCTGAGGCCCCCATACAATCAGCGTCGGTGGACGATATTTGGCAAGGTAGTTTCGATGTTGGGGAAACCACGCACGGTTCTCTTTCAGGCCGGCGATCAGGTCAATCGCAATATCCTTGCGCTTCGGCGTCATCAACGACCAATGCAGCTTCCAGAGGTCGGGAGGAATCTGCTTGGCGAGATCGGGCCTAACATCGTTCAGGAATTCCTCCCTGAATGTCTCCTCGTTGATCGCCTCCGCCACTTTCGCCCTCATATCGTACCGCGGTAGCTGCCAGGTCTTCTCGATCTCGGCATATTTCGATCCCAACGCATCTTCGTAAGGGATATCGCCATTTTGGATGATGAGCGCCACGATACGCTCCGGCGCCTTGATGGCCAGCCGCGCGCCGATCGGAGATCCGAAGTCGTGGAGATACAGCGCGAAGCGCTCCACGCCCACCGTCTTCACGAAGCTGTCCAGAAAGTCGGCATAGCCGTCGAAGCTGTAGTCGAAGTCATCAGGGGTCGCGCTATAGCCGGCACCTGGAAAATCCGGCGCAAGCAGCCGCCAGCGATCCGCCAGCCTCGGCATCAGATTGCGGAATTCATACGACGAGCATGGATAACCGTGCGGCAACAGGACCACAGGGGCGTTTTCCGGCCCCGCCTCGCGGCAAAAGACATCGATACCGTTGACGGTCACATATCTATGGATCGTTGGTTGCACACATACCTCCTGACCAGTGAGATTCCTGCAGGCCGATCATCAAAAACCCGCGGCAATTGATCCATCCGCTGTCATCGCAGGCGCTCACGCAGATGAACGAGCGCCGTCACCGCAGGGCCGCAGTAGACGTTGACACCATCGACCCTCTCACTCCGCCCAGCTAGGAGGCCACGCTTTTGGTCCAAGTGACCATCATGGCGGCAGTCACCATTCACGGGAAACACCGCCAGTGACAAACTTGTCGTCTATCCCCGCAAAACCGGCAAAGACTCCGCCGCAACCCGCTCTTGAAAGCGATCAGTGGGCCTCAAGAATTAGAGGAGTGCGCTGGCTTTCCCTTCTGCTTAGTGGACGCCATGTCGTGAAGTTCCTTCTCGCTCATGGAATCGACCATGCTCTTTGAAGCGCCTTTCAGTTCGCTCTTCTTCTTCTCGCCGCGCTTGGCGGCAAGGGCTGCGCCGGCAGCCATTTGTTGGGATTTTGATTTTGCAGGCATCATGAAGCTCCTTCAGCCAAAAGTCCCCTGACACTAGGGATCGATGCACCGGTTAGCGGCATGATCCCGATATTGTTCCGTCTCGAAATTCTTGCTGTCGAGACCCTCTCCTCCGAATGCTACGCTTTGTCCCTTTCGGAAAGCACGAGCCATGGTCTTTCTCCTTCGAGGTTCATCGAATTTCACCTGGCAATTGCAGCAACAGCACGGATGATCTCTGTGATGGGGCATCCTGAGCCGCACATGCCGGAGAAGGTGGTTGTCTGTCCAACGCATTGTCATTCCAATCGTTCCTTACGAAACGATCGATGCCGGCAATCTCGAGCGGCAAAACCTATGTTACCAACAGCGGACCCGAATGGGGTAATGCAGAGTTTCAAGCGCCTGCCTGCTTCGGGAGAGCGATGCCGCGGAAAACCTCTGATCCTTTCAGAGATCCGATACTGAGTTGCAGCGATGCTCGTCTCTTCGGTCGAATGGGATAAACCGCCTGTCTTCGTAAATTCGGAGATAACCCGAGTGAATTGGGTCGGCGAGTTGCCGCGATTTCAGGTAGACAAGTGCGGACCATGCTGGTCCGCCGACGACCGGCTCCACTTCTATCGCCACTCGCAGGTTGCCCGGCTTGCCGACGGATTCCAGCCGATCCAGCTTTGCTATCGTGTCTTCGTCAGCCTCGTAGAGTTCACCGATGACGCGATATCCGACGCCCGGTTCGTTGAACATCATCGGTGCGAACCAAGGACCGGCAATCAGCATCGGATAACGGTCGCATGTCCTGCAAATCCCGCGAAAACTGCTGCAGGAAAGCCCCTGTTCATGAAGAGGAAAGCCTCTCTTCAGAGTTCCGAAAGCAAAGACGTTCCGTGTCATCCGGGCCGGCCCCTACGCAGTTTGGCCTCTCCGATCGTCAGAATGGAGTTAACGCAACTGCTGCTTTTAATGTTGCAATCCGACTGAAGGTTGCCGCCTTTCGGCCGATCGATGATCGCAGTTTGAATTGTGAATTTTGGCATGCGGCGAAGCGAGGGTGTCCTGCGCACCACCTCGCCGATCGGCATTGGGGCCGTTTCTGCTGTCGGCGAGTCGACACGGGGCCTAGGGAACCTGAGGAAATCCTGAGCGTTTGTGATCAGTTCAGAGGCCAAGGCAATCATGACCATATCTAAAAATATATACCATCACCCGACGTTATCCCAGGCAAAGGAACAGCGGCGAAGCAGCGGCAAAAAACGCAGGGCGAGAAGTTTCCACGTTGGAGACATCGCTGCGAAGACTGCCTTCCTGGTTAATGGCAATAATTATTTCGCGGAACTGGCGCGCACCCTGCGACAAGCTAAGCGCACCATCTGGATCGTCGGCTGGGACTTCAATCCCGATATCTTACTGGAGCCGGAAAAGTCCGATGAGACATTGGGCGACATGCTGCATTCGTTAAGCGCGGCAAATCCGGCGCTGAAAATACGCATCCTCATCTGGACACTCGGCCCGATTTATTCGGAAAAATCCGTAAAGCTGTTACGAAAGAAGGCCTTCCCGAAAAGCCCGGGAATCGATCTGCGCTTCGATATCCAGAGTGCGATACGTGGCAGCCACCATCAGAAACTCGTGTGCATCGATGACGCTGTCGCCTTCATTGGTGGAATGGACTTGACGTCACGGCGGTGGGATACCCGACGCCATCGCGCCGACGACAAACTGCGACGAGCGCCTGAAGGTGTCTTCTACGATCCGCTGCACGACGTTCAGGCGATGGTCACCGGCGATGCCGCGCGGCGCGTCGGCGAAATCGCAAGACGGCGCTGGGAACAGGCTACCGGTGAGATTCATGCGTCGGTTGCCGAGGGCATCGATTTCGCCTGGCCGGACGATCTTTCCATTTCAATGGCCAACTGCCCAGTCAGCTTCGCTCTGACAGAGCCGTCGACGGCCTTTCGGTCCGGCGCCGGCGAAGGCATCGCCATGACGCTCGATGTGATCGCTGGAGCCAAGCGACAGCTTTACATCGAGACGCAGTATTTTTCCTCCTTCCGCGTCGCCGACGCCATTGCAGCGCGTCTTCAGGAGGAAGAAGGGCCGGAAGTAGTGGTCATCTGCACGCGCAGCTCCCATGGGCTGATCGAAAAGATCGTCATGGGCAATAATCGTGATCGTGTCATTCGGCGGCTCAAGCGAGTTGATCACAAGAACCGGCTGCGCGTTTATTATCCAGTCGTGCCGGGGAAGAAGGCTGAGGTGGAAGTACTTGTCCATTCCAAACTCATAATCGCCGACGACGACGTGGTCCGTATCGGCTCCTCCAATCTCAACAATCGTTCCGAGGGGCTGGACTCGGAATGCGACATGCTTCTCGAAGCCGGAAATGCAGATCACCGCCGGGCGATCGCCGAGCTGCGCAACAGGCTGTTGGCGGAATTCCTCGGGGCTGGGATAAAGAGTTTTGCCGCGGCCAACACCCGTTCCGGCTCGATGATCGCTGCCATCGCAGCGTTCAACACCGGGCCGCGCGGCCTGCGGGAGTTTGAGGTCCAGCCGTTCGGCAGCACCACTCCGATTGCCGGTACAACTATCTTCGACCCCGCCCAGCCTTTTTCGCTGCTACGCAGACTGGGCTTGCGCTCGTTTTTCAAGCGCATCGGACTCACCGCTCGCCCCGCGTGAGCGCCGTCGGAACACTGCCTCGCTGATGATCAGCAAGGTGGTGCCGAGCGTCAGCGGAATGAAGAAATAGACGCAGCGAAATGCGATCAGTGCGCCGATGGACGCCTCCTTCGGCAGCACATAGGCAACCGTCGCCTCGAGTACCCCGAGGCCGCCTGGAACATGCGTCGCGAGGATGGCAGAATTGGCGAGCACGAAAGCCGTCGCCGATTGGAAGAAGGCGATGTGGCCGAAAGCGGAGAGCATCTGGTGAAGGCAGGCTGAAACGAAGATGAAGTTGATCGTTCCAACCGCGATCTGTGCAACCGCAATGGAAAACTGCGGCAACTGAAACGACCAGCGCCAGACCTGCAATTTGCCGCGGACGAAAAAAGCCAGCGCGGCATAGATGCCCGGCACCGCGAGAGCGAACAGGCCGAACAGTCGGCTGCTTGTCGTCTCGATCTGCAGCAGACGCCCCGCATCCACGGGATTGAGGATCATTGCAAGACCGCCCAGCGTGATCAGTCCGAACCCGACTGTGACGCCACAAAAGAGGATGATCTTTGCCATATCCTCGGTCGTCAGTCCCCAGCGTGTGTAATAACGGTAGCGAATGGCTCCGCTGCTTAGTCCCGCAAAGCCGATATTGTGGCCGAGCGAAAGGCTGACGAAGGAAGCCAGCGCCACCTTTGGGTAGGGCAAGGACTTTCCGAGAGAACGGATTGCCAGGAAATCGAAGCAACTCAGACATAGATAGGACGCAGCAGCACAAAGAACTGCCAGACAAACCCTCCAAAGGGGTATGCTGCGCATCGACTGGATGACTTGGTCGAAACTATACTGCTCGAAAATCCGGTAGAGGAGAAAGAATGCCAGGCAGAGGGCTGCAATGAGCAGTCCGTTCCAGATTATGCTTTTCAATGTCATCGATCATCCATATCCGAGGTGTAAGGGCTGCTGCTCGATCTCCGGGAACGAACGAGCGAGTTTTGTGTTCCTTGCAGCAGCAACCTTTCAGCAGGCACATGCCGGATAAACCGATCAGACTTTTGACCTACAATGTGCATAGCTGCATCGGTACTGACCGCAAGCTTGACCCCGGCCGCATCGCCAATGTCATCGCCGAGGCCGAGGCCGACATCGTTGCCCTGCAGGAAGTCGACGTCGGCAGGCGAAGGACAGGTGGTGTCGATCAGGCTCACATGATCGCATCACTTCTGAAGATGCAGGCGCATTTCCATCCGGCTCTGTCGGTCGCCGAAGAGCAATACGGCGACGCAATCATCACTGCGTTGCCCACAGGCGCGGTCAAGGCCGGCCCGTTGCCGTCTATTGGCGAAACGCGCGGCGCACTTTCCGTCGAAATAATGGTTGGCGAAAGAAAACTGCTCGTTGTCAACACGCATCTCGGCCTTCGCGGGCGCGAGCGCATCCAGCAGATGACCACGCTGCTGAAGTCCGGCTGGCTGCGTGGCACGGCAGAGGAGTCCGTTCCGAGTGTCCTTTGTGGCGATTTCAATGCTATCCCGGCATCCGCGACCTATCGTCTGGCCACACGGTCGCTGAAGGATGCCCAATTGACCGGTGCGGCGGCGCCGCGACCTACCTTCCCTTCCCGCTACCCGCTTATGCGCCTCGACCACATCTTCGTAAGTCACGAACTGATCGTAAAAAAAGCCGCAGTCCTTGAAACACGGCTCGCGAGGATCGCCTCGGACCACCTCCCTCTTCTTGCGGACATCGGTTTCAGTTGATCCGTAACCTCCGTCAAGCTTCTTGCAACCAGCTTGACTAGCCATTGGTAGGCAGGAGCCTAGACCTGAATATAGCTGCCTCGATTTTTTTATTTATCCTAAGCTGAGATGGTCGTGCGAGAGGAAGCGGCGACACAACAGCAATACTGCGATGTTATTGCTCCGATTCCAGAGTTGCTTCCGCCGACCCGCGATCACCGTAGAATTCTATTCAGGCGTATTGGCTCACTGAAATCACTTGACCTAGAAGGAAACGAAATCATGATGATGAACAGACGTATGTTCACCGGCGCCCTAGTTGCCGGCGCCGCCGCTTCTCTCGTCTCCACTCGCGCGATAGCAGCGACTCCCACGCCGGCAAAGGCTCGCAACGTCGTTCTGGTGCACGGGCTGTTTGCTGATGGCTCATGCTGGTCCGACGTGATCGCGCGCTTGCAGGCCGCTGGGCTGAATGCCACAGCAGTACAAAATCCATTGACAACCTTGCCTGATGCGGTCGCCGCGGCGCAGCGGGTACTCTCGCGACAGGACGGCCCAACGGTTCTGGTTGGCCATTCCTTTGCCGGAATGATCGTTACGGAAGCTGGCGTACATCCAAACGTTTCCGCGCTCGTTTATGTGGCCGCGCGTGCCCCGGATGCCGACGAGGACTATACGGCGTTGGCCAAGACCTATCCGACGCCGCCAGCATCAGCCGGCATCGTCTTCGATGGCGACGAAGGACGCCTTACTGAAGCAGCGTTCCTTCGCGATTTTGCCGGCGACCTTCCGGAAGCAAAGGCAAAGGTTCTCTACGCCGTTCAGGAACCGTTCCAGAAAGCGCTTCTTGCAGGCAGGACGACCCAGGCGGCTTGGCGCTCCAAGCCGAGCTGGTATGCCGTCTCCACGGAAGATCGTACGATCAACCCCGATCTCGAACGCTTCATGGCCAAGCGCATGGGCGCTAAGACCATCGAACTGCAGGCCAGCCATCTGTCGCTGATCTCTCATCCAGACGAGATAACCGGCCTCATTCTGGAGGCTGCGGGGCAACGCAGTTGATGGCGGGATCGATCAACCGGAGGTCTCAAGGACAACGAGATGAAACGATGCCGAATTCGAAGTGCACCGGAAGCCTGCGCGCCACGCAACAGGCGCTGTCTCCACCGAAAGCGCTGATCTTCGCTAGCCTCGGTAGGCCTGCTCAAGATCAGCGATGACGATCTTCTTCATCTTATACATCGCCTGCAGCACTCGCCCCGCCTTCTCCTTGTCGGGATCGGCGACCATCCGCAGCAGGATCGTCGGCGTAACCTGCCAGTAGACGCCGAACTTGTCCGTCAGCCAGCCGCATGGCTGCTCTTTGCCGCCTCCGGACGTCAATGCGTTCCAATAATAATCGGTTTCCGTCTGGTCGCCCGTCTCGACCAGAAAAGAGAATGCTTCATTGTATGGCACACGGGAGTGAGCGTTCAGGGCAGCGATCGGCAAACCTCCCAATTCGAAGCGGACAACCGACAGCTCCGGATCGGGGAGATCGATGCGTCCGAGGATTCGAGAGTCCTTGAACACTGAAGTGTAGAACTCCATGGCCTCCTCGGCACGAGACGCAAACCAAAGATGGGGATAGATCTTCATGTCGCTTCTCCTTCAGTGTTCGAGGTGACCGGCAACTCGGCCATTGCTGATTTGCATCAGCGATCCATCCCAGTCGCGCTCGAAGCCGATGTCCTGCAGGCGATGGGTGGAAAAGCGTGCAATATGTCTCATCGTCCAGCGGCGTCGAACGCTCGCGAACAATTGGGCTGCTTGTCCGATGACCATTGCGCAAAACAGGTCAACGGGAACCGTAGGCAGGCGCGCAGAGCCTGGCGTGGTGATGCGGCAATCTGCATTGTGAGCGAAAGTAACACTCATGACGATCTCCTCTTAGCGGCACACTGGTATCAATAGGTTCGAGAAAAGCCTTCCCGATGCTCGGAGAGTGCATGGCTCCTGGCTAGACGACAATCGAATATTCGTGCAGGATTTGTGAGTAGAGATCACAGGTAATCCGATGCCCAGACGACTTCCACCTCTGACCACGCTTCCAGCCTTCGACGCCGCGGCTCGTCATCTGAGCTTCACCAAGGCGGCCGCAGAGCTCCATGTGACGCACGGAGCCATCAGTCGTGCCATCCGCAACTTGGAGGAACAGCTCGGCAGCCGGCTTTTTGAGCGGGGAACCCGATCTGTCAAACTCACACCGGAAGGTGCCGCCTATGCTGCGGAGATCGGCGCGGCCCTTGATCGGATCGGTGCTGCGACAATCGCGGCAACTGCGCTCAAGTCGGCAGGCGTCCTCAATGTCAGCACGTCGGACGGCTTTGCAGGGCGATGGCTTGTGCCGCGGCTCCACCGCTTCCATCGCGCCAACAGGGATATCGACGTGCGCTTGTCGACGTCCGGCACGTTTTCGGATTTCATCAGGGACGGAATTGATATCGCGATCCGGTATGGCGCCGGAGGGTATGAAGGCGTGACATCGGAGTTCCTGGCTGAGGAAGAGGTCTCGCCTGTCTGCAGTCCGGAACTGCTGCAAGGGGAGCATGCGCTGCGAACACCGGAGGACCTGAGACATCACAGGCTCATTCACGACAACTTCCGCATCGACTGGGCGACATGGCTCCGGGCAGCGGGTCTGGACGATATCAACCCCAGCAACGGGGTAAGATACGAATCTGCCGCCTTTGCTGTCGAGGCGGCAGTGCAAGGCGAAGGTGTATTGCTGGGCAGGAGCGCGCTCGTCTCTGCCGATCTGGCGGCTGGCCGACTGGTGCGTCCCTTTGATCTGACGCTGAAGTCAAGGTGGAACTATTATGTCGTCTATCCAGATGGCGCACTGCGGCAACGGAAAGTCAGGACATTCCGGAATTGGCTATTCAGCGAAATGGCAGCCGGCTGACTGAGCGTCCATATAGCGAGCTTCAGCCAGGAAACCGTCCATTGCCACGAACTGACAGGGAACTGTCGGACCCCAGACGAGTTGTTGTACCGGACCGACCGCCCAGCCGCGGCGACGAAGGCCGAAGGCTCGTCGGCTGATGTCGGCCAGTCCGCCCCATCAATACCTGGAGGAACAGAAAATGGCCAATTATCCGACCCCGCCCTTCGATACGCCGCATCAGCCCATGCCGGGCACCACTGGGGCGATGTCGCCGATACCCGACCACGGCGAACGGACCTATCGCGGCTCTGGGCGGCTGACCGGCAGGAAAGCCGTCATTACCGGCGGCGACAGCGGCATTGGACGCGCTGTTGCGATTGCCTATGCCCGGGAAGGTGCTGATGTTCTTGTTGCCTATCTCGACGAGGACGACGACGCGCGCGAAACTCAGAAGTGGATCGAAGAGGCAGGGCGAAAGGCAGTCCTCGTTCCAGGAGATCTGCAGGATCCGGAGCATTGCCGCCACATCATCGAAACCGCACGCAGCGAACTTGGCGGCATAGACATCCTCGTCAACAATGCGGCCCATCAGGCAAGCTTCAAAGATATTGGCGAGATCAGCGACGACGAATGGGAACTGACGTTCAAGGTCAATATCCATGCGATGTTCTACCTGACCAAGGCGGCGGTCCCGCATATGAAAGCCGGCAGCGCCATCATCAACACGGCGTCGATCAATGCCGACAGCCCGAGTCCTCATCTGCTCGCTTATGCGACGACCAAGGGCGCTATCCAAAACTTCACGGCCGGTCTCGCGCAAATGCTGGCTGAGAAGGGCATCCGCGCCAATGCAGTCGCGCCCGGCCCGATCTGGACGCCTCTCATTCCCTCCACAATGCCCGATGAGGCGGTCAGGAATTTCGGCAAGCAGGTCCCGATGCAGCGCCCTGGCCAACCCGCCGAGCTCGCTACCACCTATGTAATGCTCGCCGATCCGCTGTCGAGCTATGTTTCCGGAGCAACGATTGCCGTGACGGGCGGCAAACCGATCTTGTGAACTGGCCTACCTGGAGCCGGCAAGACTGTCGAACAGCCGGCGGCAAGGCCAGCCTTTGACATTCCAGCTTGGTTCGAGGTTCACCCCAAGACATCCTTGGGCGGCGAAGCGACCGTCGGCCAGGTATCTTTCATTGTTCACACAGATCGTAAGGGATTGAGACAATGGCCAAGAAAACGTCGACGACTGCCAAAGCAAATACAGCGGCGGTCCACGACCAGAAACTCCATCGCGGTCAAGGTGGCGAGCTTCATCAGTTCGCCGAAGATGGCTATCCGACCCTGACCACCGCCCAAGGCGGAGCCGTAGCCGACGATCAAAACAGCCTGCACATCGGAGCACCCGGACCGGCATTGATCGATGACTTCCATTTCCGGGAAAAGATCTTCCATTTCGACCATGAGCGCATTCCCGAACGCGTCGTCCACGCGCGCGGCTACGGCGCGCATGGTTTCTTCGAGACCTATAAGTCCCTTGCTGACTATACTCGGGCCGACGTCTTCCAGCGCCCTGGCGAGAAGACGCCCGTCTTCGTGCGCTTTTCGACGGTCGCCGGCAGCAAGGGGTCTTTCGATCTTGCGCGCGATGTGCGCGGCTTTGCCGTGAAAATGTACACCAAGGAGGGAAACTGGGACCTCGTCGGCAATAACATCCCCGTTTTCTTCATCCAGGATGCCATCAAGTTTCCCGACGTTATCCATTCCGTGAAACCGGAGCCGGACCGAGCATTCCCGCAGGCACAGTCCGCCCATGACAACTTTTGGGATTTTATCAGTCTGACGCCGGAAAGCATGCATATGATCATGTGGGTCATGTCGGACCGGGCGATCCCACGCTCCTTCCGCTTCATGGAGGGCTTCGGCGTCCACACCTTCCGCTTCGTCAACGCCAAGGATCAATCGACCTTCGTCAAATTCCACTGGAAGCCTAAACTCGGCCTGCAGTCTGTCGCCTGGAACGAGGCGGTGAAGATCAACGGCGCCGATCCTGACTTCCATCGTCGCGATCTCTGGCAGGCAATCCAGTCGGGCAACTTTCCGGAATGGGAATTGTGCGTCCAGCTTTTCGATCAGGAGTTTGCCGACGCCTTTGATTTTGACGTGCTCGATCCGACGAAGATTATCCCCGAAGAAATTCTTCCCGTTCAGCCTATCGGTCGGCTTGTCCTCGATCGCATGCCCGACAATTTCTTCGCCGAGACGGAACAGGTCGCCTTCATGACGCAGAACGTTCCGCCAGGGATAGACTTCAGCGACGATCCGCTTCTGCAGGGCAGGAACTTCTCCTATCTGGACACCCAGCTCAAGCGTCTCGGCGGGCCGAACTTCACGCATCTGCCGATCAATGCGCCGAAATGTCCCTTCGATACCTTTCAGCAGGACGGCCACATGGCGATGCGCAATCCGGTCGGCCGGGTGAACTACCAGCCGAACTCCTGGGGCGAGGGTCCGCGGGAATCGCCTCAGAAAGGCTTTCGACACTTCGCGTCTGAGGAACAGGGTCCAAAGGTCAGGCTGCGTCCGGAAAGTTTTGCCGACCATTACAGCCAGGCGCGCCAGTTCTACATCAGCCAGACACCGCCTGAGCAGCGCCACATCGCCATGGCGCTGACCTTCGAACTCAGCAAGGTCGAAAACCCTGTCATCCGCGAGCGGATGGTATCTCATCTTATCAATATCGATGAAACGCTCGCGACCACCGTTGCAGAAAAGCTTGGATTGCAGTCGCTGCCGAAGCCGGCCGATGCCGCCGTTCCAACGCGTCAGGACCTGGAGCCCTCGCCGGCGCTCAGCATCCTGAAACGCGGTCCAGGTCGCTTCGAGGGCCGCAAGCTTGGTATCCTGATCACCGACGGTGCCGATGCCAAACTGCTCCAGGACCTGACGGCGGCGCTCGTCAAACAGAAAGCCGTCTTCGAACTCATCGCTCCAAAGGTCGGTGGCGTGACCATTTCGGACGGCACCTGGGTCGAAGCACAGCATATGATCGATGGCGGACCCTCCGTGCTTTTCGATGCGATAGCACTTTTGACCTCGCCGGCGGCCATCGAGGATCTCGTCAAGGAGGCGACGGCTCGCGACTTCGTCGCCGATGCCTTCCAGCACTGCAAGTTCATAGGCTACGACCCGTCGGCACTGCCGCTGCTCGAAAAGGCTGGAATTTCCGAAAACATCGACGAGGGCGTGCTGAGCTTGCCTGGGGAAGACGGCATCGCCGCCTTCGTCACCGAACTCGGCAAGCTGAGGGTCTGGGGCCGGGAGCCCGCCGTGAAGCTTGGCAAAGCTTCGCCGCCGACAAAATGAGGACAAATCGCGGCATCGGCCTGTCCGAACCTTCGTCAGGTCCCCCCGACGCCGGCGGTCTCAGCCGCCTGCGCCGGGCGGAGCATCATTTTCGTAAAACTCACGGTACTGGATCGTTTCGTCTTCGGTGGTATCGACGTTCGTCCCAGCCGGCTGGCTGAACCGCACGCCGGGTCCGCCCGGGCTTGAGTAGTTTCCGTCGAGAAACGAAACACCGGCCGATTGGATAGCGTTGACGACCGCGTCAATTGCGCGCGACTCCGCCTCCAGCTGTCCTGGCACGGCTTCGAGTTCTTGGATCAGCGGCAATGAAACCCGCGCGGCTTCGGCAAGGTCCTTCTGTTCCCAATGTAATAGCGCGCGCGCTGCACGCAGCTGTTGGCTAGTAATCATAATACTACAGCTCCAACCGAATTGTCTGACAGAGCGGCTCAGTGATCCGTGACCGCCTTGTCTTCAAGGGCAAACGGCAAAGATTGACCGGGGTTCCGTTCGAAAGGATAAGAGCTGATGATATCAGCGTATCGATCGATCGAAGGAGTAGATATGCGGCGTCAGCGCCGATCAGCCCTTCGTCGGAATTTCCAGACGCACGACGTTTGCCGATTGGACGACCGGGATTTTCGCCTCCTCGAAGCAGGCGGCCAGATCCTCGATCTTGAAGGGCTTCGGGACGACCGGACATCCCACTTCCGTACCTGCCTCCAGCCTGTCGCTATAGCCGGTCATCAACACGACGGGCAGAGACGGGTTTCTGCGGCGGATCTCCTCGGCAAGCTCGATGCCTGACATGCCTGGCATCATGATATCGCTGACGACCGCTTCGATTTCAGGATGACGGTCCAGGATCTCGATCGCCTCGGGTCCACCTGCGGCTGCGAAGATCGTCGGCACGATGCCGTCGAGCACTAGTCGTACGGATTCCAGCGATGCCGGCGTGTCGTCGACGATCATGATCGTACGGGGAAGGTTTGCCGAAGGGGCCGGCTCCGCACGCACCGCCCGCGGCTCGTTTGATCGCGGCAGAAGCAAGGTGAAGGCGCTGCCGTGGCCGGCCAGACTTGCGACCTTGACTGCACCGCCGCTGCCGCTGGCGAAACTATGGACCTGCGTGAGGCCGAGACCCGTGCCACCATTCTTCTTGGTGGAAAAGAACGGCTCGAACACCCGTGCAAGATTTTCCGGGGCAACGCCGGTCCCGGTGTCAGAAATCGTCAGCGCGACGAACGGCCCCTTCAGGCCGGAACCCTCCGTCGACGCGTCGAGCACATTGCGAGCGGAAATGATCACATGTCCGCCTCCCGTCATGGCTTCGCGCGCATTCGTCAGGATGTTGATCAGGGCAATTTCAAGCCCAGCAGGATCGACGTGAATCGGCCAGGTATCTTCCGGCACCCTGATCTCCATCAGGATCGTGTCATTGACGGCTTGGCGCAGCAGCGGAGACAGTTCGGCAAGCCTGACGTCCAGTTCGACCTGGGAGGCGCCCTGGTTGGAACGTCTTGAAAACGACAACAGCCTTTGGGTGATCGCCTTTCCTCGTACCACGCCATCGCTCATATGCGTCAGAAGCTGCGTCACGCGCTGTTCGTCGTTTCGCCGTCGCTTGATGCCCTCAACTCCGGACTGGAAGACCATCAGGAGATTGTTGAAATCGTGGGCGGCCTGCCCCGTCAGCTTTCCAAGCGCATCCATCCGCTGCCAGTTGGCCATGCTCTCCCGCTCACGGTTTCTGGCGCGCACTTCCCTGTAAAAGAGAAATACAGCCGAGCCGGACAACAGGAGCGTAAAACAACTCGCCGTCACAAGCAGCACGGTGGCCTTGCGCGCCAGCCGCTGATAGTCGGAGACCGGCAGACCAACCCTTACCCGCCAAGGGGTGTCAGCGAGCGCGACCTCGGCGACCCGAAGGTCCATCCCGTCCTTGAGGGTGGCCGCGCCGAAATCCTCGCCGGAAAAGCTTGCAAATTCGCTGGCCGGATTACCGGCAAGGGCGGGAGCGCCGGTCGATGCCACAAGGCGGTCGCGCCCATCGACGATCCAAGCCGACCAGGACCCTGGAAGTCCGTTGGCATAGAGCAGTTTGGTCACCATCGCCGGACGGATCACCACCGACAGGACGGCCCTCAAACGATCGTTCCTTTGGATCGGGGCGCGCAACGCAAAGGCCGCCTGTCCGTTGGGTCCAATGGCGATATTGCCGACCACGGCGGCACCTGTGCGAACGACCGCGTCATGGCTTTCCATGTCCGCAACAGGCGCGTCTGCCGACGGATCGAGCGGGGGAAACGCCAGAACGACTTCGCCCTTCTCGTTCGAAATCCTGATCTGCTCCCATTCAGGCACCCGATCGAGCAAACGCCGCGCAGTCTCGGCAAAGGCGGCGCGCGGGATTGGAGGGTCGAGGCGCGGGGAATCGGCGACGACCGCGAGCAATTGAGCCTGGCTCTTGAGTTCACGTTGAAGAGTGGCGGCCAACGTCGCTGCCCGGCCGCGAATGTCGTCGTCAAGAGCTGTTTGCTGCTCCTTGATGAAGAACCTTCCCATCAGCGCCGCCAGTATGATGACCGGAATGAGCGAGGCGGTAATGAGAAGGAGCGCTGGCCGGGTTTTGTTCAACGGACCTCCGGATGTGTTCTTCGAGCCCTATCAAATAATCCAGAGCGGGAAACTTGCAATGCCAAGTTGGGACAAGGCTGACCTTTCCCCCTGAATAAGGGCTGCGGAGCCGAATCCCGAATGCATCAGTTGTGTCCCGCATCGCGCGATGGCGGTAGCTGAGCGGCGGAGCCAATTGCTGGCGACTCCGAGGGCGCTTCCGGCGCCAGCACGAGGCCCAGGACACACAGAACGAGGAATATAGCGGCGGCAATAATTGCCCAGGCGGACAAGGCGAGACCTCGGCTCGAGCCGGGACGTTCCTTGGCGTCATAGGCGGTTTGCGTCTCGGTCGATCCATAGGGATCGTGTTGGGGACGGTCGGCCATCTCCAAACCTCTGGTTACGAGAAGAAAACAAAACCCATGGGCGTCTGTTCCGTGCGCGCTTGCGCTTTGCTTCACATTTCTTGTCCCAGGAAGGCCGAAATCGCCTGCGCTAGCGCCGACGGATTTTCCTCCGCAACGTGATGGCCGCTGTCGATGCCGAAACCGTGCAGGTCATGTGCCCATGTCTCCCAGATCGCCAGCGGATCGCCATAGATCTGTTCAAGGTCGTCGCGCTGCGACCACAGGCACAGCGTCGGGCAGGCGATCCTGCGAGCTGCGTCGCGATCTTGCCGGTCGTGGATATGGTCGACGCGGATGCCGGCACGGTAGTCTTCGATCATGCCATGGACGACGAGCGGATTGGAGATCGCCTCGAGGACATCATCATAGGCTTGCCGTCCCATCGCGTCCGGGCGCAGCGTGTCGTACCAGGCGAGCGGATCGGCCAGGATCGCACGTTCGGGCTTGTCGGGTTGGGCAAAGAAAAACCAATGATACCAATCACGGGCGAACTCCCAGTTCGCCCGCTCCAGATGCTCAAGCACGGGGAGGCCGTCAATGATCACCAACCTGTCGACATGGTCTGCATGGTCCATTGCGATGCGAAAGGCACTCAGGGCGCCGCGATCATGGCCAACCACGGCAAACTTCCGGAAGCCGAGCGCCTTCATCATGTCGACGAGCGCCGCAGCCTTCGCTCGCTTGGACGAATGGCGGCTGTCGTGGGTATCGGCGGGAATGTAGGACCGTCCGAAGCCCGGCAGATCCGGGCAGATGACCGTGAAGAACGGCGACAGAAGGTCGGCCACCTTTCCCCACGTCATATGGGCTCTCGGATGTCCGTGCAGGAGAAGAACCGGCGGTCCGCTGCCACCGATGCGCAGACGGATCGCCCCTTCGGCAATCGCGACATATTGAAGCTCGAAACCTTCGAACATCACCCCTCCCGCACATTCGCACGTCTGATATAAGCTTGTCGTTCAACCGTTCACCCCTGGCGACGGAGAGGAACTCACGGATCGCGCCAGAGTTCCGACGGTAGCGCTCCGGCAAAGTCCGTAAAGCGGCGCTTCGGGATTTCGTCAAAGGGAGTGGCGCTGGACCATCGCGATGTTGTCTGCCGCTCTAAATGTCCTGCAAGCGTTGCGTCCGGCCACATGGCCGACGCGTCATCGTACGGCAATCGCCAACAGGGCGGTGAAGACGGTGCCCTGAGCTCGCTCGGTATCGTAGGTCCCATCCATCTGGCTGACGAAGGATTTGATCAACCTGCTTCCCATCCCGGCTTTCGCTGCAGCCGGCTCATATCCGATGCCGTCGTCGGCCACTTCAAGGAGGACCTTGCCGTCGGGACGCTCAAGCAGCCTTATGCGAATATGTCCGCCGGTCCGGCCGACAAAGGCGTATTTCATGCTGTTTGTCAGAAGTTCGTTCAAAAGCAATGCAAATGGCGTGGCCTTGTCCGCATCGATCCTGATATCGTCGATCTCGAAGGTCAGCTTGATTTCGCGATCGTGCAGCCCGACCAATGTGCGAACCAGGCTCGGGACGAACTGCCGTGCAGTGACGCTGCTGAACTGATCGAAGCCGTACATCTGCTCATGCACCGCCGACATTGCGACGATCCGCTCGTTCACCCTTTGGACGGTTTCAGGCCGCAGGCCCTGCAGCCGGATGAGCGCCATCACCGTCTGCAGGTTATTTTTCACCCGGTGATGAATTTCCCGCATCAGCACCTGATTGGTTCGAAGCGCCTCGGCAAGTTCTCCGGTGTGGCGCGCGTCCGCATGCGCCAGGCTGAGGATCTTCAATCCGCCGATCACAGCCGCACAAAGAGCCAGAAGAACGATCAGCGTGGCAATCGAGACATCGGTCCAGAAGGGCTTGAGTATTGCCGCAGTGTCGGCTGACGCGATGGCGACGAACGGCGTCCGCTCGACGATGCGGTATGCCACCAGCCTTCTGACCTGGTCGACGGGGGAGACAGACACATAAGAACCTGATGTCGCCTTACGCATATAGTCGGTAAAGAGGACGTAGCTGCCAAGATCGACGGCTTCTTTCGGCTCGGGATACCTGGCGATCAGCTTTCCATCCCGCCTCAGGAAGCTCACCGTAGAGCCCGGCCCGAGCGAGGCAGCGTCCCAGATCGATCGCAGCATCCCGACATCAAACGCCAGGATCGCCACGGCTTCGAACCTATCGTTCCGTTCGATGCGCGCAGCCGAGAGGAAAATATGGCGATCGGTGTTGCGCATGATCGTCATCGCCGACGTATGGTCCTCTGCGCCATTGGCCAGCCGGCGGAAATAGGTCTGGTCGACAATGTCGGCTGGGCTGCTTTCCCGGTCGGTCGAATAGAGCAGCTTCCCGTCCGCAGCCACCACATAGGCGGTCGCCGTGGTCGGCAATTCGGCCGTCGCGGCGTTGAACCGCCGAATGCGCTCCTCCGCTGGCAGGGCCGCCGTCGTTCCGAACGCATCATCCATGCGGAAAAGGGTCTGGCGCGCAAGCGAATTGATCCAGATCGCGTTGGTGGCAACGATCTTGGCCGTGGCCGTGACCTGATCTTCTCCACGCATGATCGCGGAGATGTAGCTCGAATGCAGCCAAAAGCCCAAGACGAGCGAGAGTGCAAGGAACATTGACACGATAGCGGCAATCGCAGCCCTGCCGACAATCGTGAAGCCTTTCGTGAGGCCCATCGAATCCCCATGGATTTAACAGGCGACACTGTCGGATAGCAGGCTATTGGAGTCAAGGATAGGTTGCAGCCGACCCCACTCTCCCCGTCCTCCGCTATACAATTTACTCGCTGACACGCGTTTGCCGAGCTTGTTGATAGGCTTCCGCTCGTTGAATCAGGCCCCAAAGGGCGATGCCGACATGATCGACGACACTCAAAGACCTAGTTCGTCTATCGATCCTCGCACCGACCGCATCCCGCACCTTTGAGCGGCGCCATCAGGATAACCGAGCTCAGCTATAAAGAGCTCAAAACAGCGAGCAGAACCTCAGAGCCTCATAAATGGCCGCATGGATGTTGCGGCTGGAAACCGCATCGCCGATCCGTACAAGGTCGAAATGTCCTTCGCTGTTGCGCGTTGGCAGCGGCGCCCGACGATTGATAAGGGCGGCATAATCCACGGCTCCACGATTTCGCGAGAGCGGCTTTAGCTCACGATAAAGCTCGTCATTGGCAATTGTGCCATGCTCGACAACGATCTGGGAGACACGGCGCTCCCACTGTGTGCCGTCTGCGAAATCCGACCCGAGCACAGCAACAAGGACATTGCCGTCACGTCGCACCGACTTGAGACGCGTGTTGATGGTGACTCTGACGTTCCGCTCCGCAAACGCACGGGCATAGGGCACGTGGTTCATGCCTCCCACATCAGGCGCGAAAAAGCGTTCGGGTGAAACGAGCTCGAGCTCGGCACCGGTTCTGGCAATCACTTCAGCCGCCGACATGCCTGGGTGCCCACCATTGTCGTCGAAGAGCAGGACGGTATCGGCCACTCTGATTCCGCCCGAAAGGATATCCCAGGAGGAGGTTACGAGTTCCTCGCCTGAATCGAGTTCAGCTTGCTGGGCAATGCCGCCGGTCGCAACGACGACGAGGTCGGCTTCGAGACTAAGCACATCACTCGCCTCTGCGTAGACATCATAGCGTATTCGAACGCCCAGCCGCTCCAGCTCCGCCAGCCGCCAGTCGATGATGCCGATCATCTCCTTGCGGCGGGGATTGCGAACCAGAAGATTGACCTGACCGCCGGCTTTTCCGGTTGCCTCCAGAACGTCGACCGCATGCCCACGCTCGGCCAGCACGCGGGCGGCCTCGAGGCCGGCCGGACCCGCACCAACCACGACCGCCCTGCGGCGGATGTCTGCCTTTTCGATCTCGTGCGGAATCTGCCCTTCACGGCCAGTCGCCGCATTGTGGATGCAGAGCGCCTCGCCGCCCTCATAAATACGGTCAAGACAGTATGTGGCGCCGACGCAGGGCCGGATACGTGCCTCCTCGCCGCCCTCAATCTTGCGCACGATATGCGGGTCGGCGATATGGGCGCGCGTCATGCCAACCATGTCGAGCTTTCCCTCTGCGATCGCGTGACGGGCCGTCGCCACGTCGCCGATACGCGCGGCATGAAAGACGGGAAACTTGGTTATCGCCCGCACTTCGCCGGCAAAATCCAGGTGCGGGGCAGATGCCATGCCCTGGATCGGAATGACCTCGTTGAGCGCTACATCGCTGTCGATATGACCGCGAATGATGTTGAGAAAATCGATGTCGCCGGACCGGGCAAACCGTGATGCGATCTCTATGCCTTCCTCGCGTGACAGTCCCTTCTCCCAGTCCTCGTCGGCGACAAGGCGCATGCCGACGATGAAATCCGGTCCGACCGCCTTGCGGATCGCCTGCGTGACAAGGACGGAAAAACGCATGCGATTGTCAAGCGAACCGCCGAATTCATCGTCGCGCCGATTGGTCGCCGGCGACCAGAAACCATCCAGCAAATGGCCGTAGGCCTCGATTTCGATACCGTCGAGGCCGGCTTCCTGCATGCGCTGCGCGGCGCTTGCATAATCGGCGACGATGCGTTCGATGTCCCAGTCTTCGGCCTCTTTCGGGAAAGCCCGGTGCGCAGGCTCGCGGATCGGCGAGGCTGACAGCACCGGCAACCAGTCGCCCTTGTTCCAGCTTGTGCGGCGGCCGAGATGCGTGAGTTGGATCATGACCGCCGCACCGAACTCATGACAGTCGTCGGCAAGTCTCTTCAACCAGGGCACGATCTCGTCGCGATAGGCGTGGAGATTGCCGAAGGACGGCGGAGAGTCAGACGAGACGACCGCAGATCCCGCCGTCATGGTCAGTGCGATGCCGCCTCTCGCCTTTTCCCTGTGATAGAGCCGGTAGCGATCCGTCGGCATGCCGTTTTCCGAATAAGCCGGCTCGTGAGCGGTCGACATGACGCGGTTTTTCAGCGTCAGGTGCTTGAGTTGAAACGGCTGCAGCAGGGGGTCTTTGGAGGACATGTCCGCACTCTTGCTTGGGTGGGAGTGGCAATCGAACCGCTATTCTGACCCATGCCGCCTGAAATGACGATCCGATCGGCGTCGCTTTCTAGCCGGCATGCGTCCGCCGGCTGCGGCTGAGGTCGACGGCGGTATGCCAGAGAACGGCTGCGAAGATGATGGCGCCGCCGAAGAAGGTGGCGACAGGCGGTTGCTCGGAGAACAGAAGCCAGACCCAGAACGGGGTCAGCACGATCTCCATCGTCCCGATCAGCGCAGCTTCGGCCGGCGGCATTCGCCTGGCCCCGGCCAGGAAGAGCACAAGCGCCAGCGAAAAATTGGTCGCACCGAAAGCAGCAAGCACGATCCAGTTGTGAAGATCAAGGGAGCCGACCGAGCCGAATGGAGCGAAGATGACGAGTGTGAGGAAGGCGCTGACAACAGTCGGCGGCAGGCTCGGCACCTCGGGATTGATGCGCGGGATGATGATGACGAGCGCGAAGGAGACCGTCATGCCAAGCGCCAGCAGGTCGCCGACCCCGGTGCCCCCGCCGATCGACGAGGCGACGATGACCACGACACCCAGAAGAGAAATGCCCCCGGCAATCAGCGTGCGCCTTCCGACACCCTCTTTCAGGATGATCCATCCAAACAGGGCGGCGATAAAGGGTGCGGTCGAATAGATCATCGTCACATTCGCGACGCTGGTCATATAGAGCGCGCCGATGAAGCAGCCCTGGCTGACCGTCTGGCAGACAATCATCGCCAGGCCGGACGGATGCAGAACTGAACGCCATTGCTTTCGTGATATCCCGCCTTCGAGGAACAGGCAGGGGATCAGCAGGAACAGTCCGCCGAACAACGAACGCCAGGCGATCGCCGTCCAGACGTCTGTCGTCAGGAGCCGCGAGTAGACCCCGCTGGCACTCCAGGCAAGTGTCGCCGCGATGACGAGAAGGATGCCTTTCTCGCGCTCGCCGGCACCGAGGTGCCTGGCCGGATGGTCAATGGTCACGCAAGTCAGTCTCGAAGGAGGAAAAGTCGAACGCACCTCCTTTCTGCACCCGCAATTGACATCAGGCAAACGAATAGTAGAGATGGATGTCATCGATTTTTTCTATGGCTATCCATGCGCGAGCCCATCGAGAGTGATCTTCTCCGGACCTTCCTCGTCGTCGTCGAGACCACCAATTTCTCTGCGGCCGCACAGCGCGTCGGCAGAACACAGTCTGCGATCAGCGCTGCGATCAAGAAGCTGGAAGACACGATCGGCGAAGCACTGTTCGAACGCGGCGCCCGAGGGGTGGTGCTGACACGTCAGGGCGTCCAGCTCGTTCCCTATGCCCGCCGTGTCATCGATCTCCTGAGCGAGGCGGCGGCGACGATCCGCAGTAAACCGCTCGGCGGACCGGTTCGCATCGGCATTCCCGAGGAATATAGCCAGACCGTGCTGCCCGCAGCACTTGCGGCCTTCGCCGTGCGTCATCCGGCTGTCGAGGTGACGATCTCCTGCGATTATACTGTCCGCAACATCGCCGCCCTGGAACGCGACGAGCTCGATCTCGCCGTCGTCTTCGACTGGAGCGATCAAATGAGTGGTGAGGTGCTATGCATCGATCCGACCGTCTGGGTGACCTCGATCGTCCACCGGCTGCACGACATCGACCCGCTGCCGATCGCAACCTACAGAGACTCGAGCTGGTGTCGCGATTTTGCGTTGAAGTCGCTGCACCAGCTCGGGCGCAACTACCGGGTCGCATTCATTGCCGATACCAGCTCCGGACTGAAGAACGCCGTGACTGCCGGTCTCGCCGTCACCACGCTGTCGCGCAGCAACATCCCACCCGGCTGCCGGGAGCTGACGACCGAGGACGGCTTTCCGCCGGTCGATTCCTCAAGGGTCGTGCTTCGTCGCAATACCTTTCGGTCCAGCGAAGCGGTTCGCGAGCTAGCCGAGATGGTGCGCGATGCCTTCCAGCCTATGGCCGGGCCTCCGATGGCCTGACCGGACGCCGCAGCCGTCGCCGCGTTTCCGAGGGGCTTTCGGAATAGCTTGCCCGATAGCTTCGCGCGAAGGCAGAGGCCGAGTTGAAGCCGGTTGCGGCGGCAATGTCGGCGAAGGACGCCGTCGTCTCTATCACCTTGCGCCGCGCCGCGTTCAATCTCAGGGCAAGATAATGGATATGGGGCGGCGCACCGATCGAGGCTTGGAAGAGATCCTGCAGGTGCCGGGCGCTGATCCCGACCCTACGGGCAAGACGCGCCAGCACGATCGGCTGCTCGATATTGTCCTCCATCAGCCGCACTGCGTGGGCCACCCGCGGATCATCCATGCGCAAACCTGCCGACAAGGCCTCGTCGGCATGAAAGGATGGCTGCTCGTAGCGGAACAGCCGGCTGACCTCGAGCGCCAGCGAATAGCTCTGACGCCGCCGGATGATCTCCAGCATCAGGTCCACGGTCGGCAGCGAGCCCGATGTCGTCAGCCGCTTGCCGTCGATGACGAACCGGTCCTTGACGGCCGACACCTGCGGATAGGCAAGCGCGAAATCCTCGTAATCCTCCCAATGCACGGTCGCCGACAAGCCGTCGAGCAGGCAGGCTTCCGCAAGCAGCCAGGTGCCGGATTCGATGCCGGCGATCATCGTCCGGTGGCGTGCCGCCTGCGATAGCTGCATCTTCAGGCCCGCTGTCGCACTTTGCCGCCAGTTGTAGCTCGCCAGCACGAAGAGCGGCGTATCCGATGCCGTGGTCTGGAACGTTCCCTGCGTCGGTATGGCAATGTGGCTGGTTGTGGGCACAGCTTCTCCATCAGGCGTGAAGATGCGCCAGCGATAGAGCTCGCTGCCGGAAATGCGGTTTGCCCCGCGCAGCGGTTCGATAACGGAGGCAATGAGAATGAGGTTGGTGTCCGGCAGGACAAGAAGATCGATGTCGAGCCGTTCGGTCGATCGCTCCAGCACGGTCCCCTCCCTCTGGTGTTCCGATAATGTATCGATCGATTCCGAAATTGCAAAGCATCCTCGCCCGTCCTGGCGCGTAATGCCCTCAAGACGAGGGAGAACAACAAACATGCCTCTTGCGATGAACCGCGATGTTTTCATCACCTGCGCCGTCACCGGTGCCGGCGATACGGTTTCGAAATCCAGCCACGTTCCCATTACTCCCAAGCAGATCGCGGATTCCGCGATCGACGCCGCCAAGGCTGGGGCGGCAGTCGTTCACTGTCATGTCCGCGATCCGGAAACCGGTGCCGCAAGCCGCCGCAACGACCTCTACAGGGAGGTCACCGACCGCATCCGTTCGGCCGACGTCGATGTGGTGCTGAACCTGACGGCCGGCATGGGCGGAGACCTGATTTTCGGCGATGTCGAAAGCCCCCTTCCCTTGAAGACGGCGGGAACGGATATGGCAGGGGCAACGGAGCGCGTCAGCCATGTTGCCGAATGCCTCCCGGAAATCTGCACGCTCGACTGCGGCACGATGAACTTCAATCTCGGCGATTACATCATGACCAACACGCCCGCCATGCTGCGGGCAATGGCCAAGAAAATGACAGATCTCGGCGTGCGCCCCGAGATCGAAGCCTTCGACACCGGCCATCTGTGGTTTGCAAAGCAGCTCGCCGAAGAAGGCCTGATCGAAGATCCGGTGCTGATCCAGCTCTGCATGGGCATTCCCTGGGGTGCCCCTGACGATCTCAACACCTTCATGGCCATGGTCAACAACGTGCCCGACAGCTGGACCTTCTCGGCCTTTTCGATCGGTCGCAACGCCATGGCCTATCCGGCCGCCGCGGTTCTGGCGGGCGGCAATGTCCGCGTTGGCCTGGAGGACAATCTCTATATCGGCAAAGGCGCTCTCGCCACCAACGCGCAACTCGTCGAAAAGGCAGTGCAGGTGGTTGAAGGCATGGGTGCCAGGATCATCGGTCCTGAGGACGTCCGCAAGAAACTGAAGCTGACGAAGCGCTGAGGACGGCATGACAGGAATTACCAAAGCGGCCTGTATCGGCGGCGGCGTCATCGGCGGCGGCTGGATTGCACGTTTTCTGCTTGCCGGCATCGATGTCAGCGTCTTCGATCCGCATCCGGAAGCAAGCCGTATCGTCGGTGAGGTTCTTGCCAATGCGGAGAAGGCCTATGGGATGCTGACCGGCGCGCCGCTGCCGCCGCGCGGCCGGCTTACCTTTGAAACGTCGCTGCAAGAGGCTGTCTCCGGTGCAGACTGGATCCAGGAAAGCGTGCCCGAACGGCTCGACCTCAAGCGCCGCGTATTGACGGAAATCGATGCTGCGGCACGACCGGACGCGCTGATCGGCTCGTCCACCTCCGGCCTGCTGCCAAGCGACCTGCAGCGCGACATGAAACATCCCGAGCGCCTCTTCGTCGCCCATCCCTACAACCCCGTCTACCTGCTGCCGTTGGTGGAAATCGTCGGCGGCGAGAAAACCTCGAAAGCGACCATCGAGGCAGCGATGGAGCGGCTTGCTCCAATCGGCATGAAGGGCGTTCATATCGCCAAGGAGATCGAGGCCTTCGTCGGCGACCGGCTGCTCGAAGCGCTCTGGCGCGAGGCGCTCTGGCTTATCCATGACGATATCTGCACCGTCGAGACGCTCGACGACGTCATCCGCTATTCCTTCGGGTTGCGCTGGGCGCAGATGGGCCTGTTCCAGACCTATCGCATTGCCGGCGGCGAGGCCGGAATGCGCCATTTCCTCGCGCAGTTCGGACCCTGCCTAGCCTGGCCCTGGACGAAACTGACCGACGTCGTCGACCTCGACGACGCGTTGATCGAAAAGATCGGAAAACAGTCGGACGAACAGGCCGCCGGCCTTTCGATCCGTGCACTTGAGCGCATCCGCGACGAAAATCTCGTCGGCATCCTGCAGGCGCTGAAGGTCGGAAATGACGGCAAGGGCTGGGGCGCCGGCCAATTGCTGAAGGATTTCGAACGGTCCCTGTGGGCCGCAGGCGGCGGGAAAACCGCTACGGCCGATCCTTCTGGTCCCCTCAAGCTCGTCGAGACAAAGGTGAGCCCCGCCTGGGTCGACTATAATGGCCATATGACGGAGCATCGCTATCTGCAGGTTTTCGGCGATACGTCCGACGCGCTTCTCCGGCTGATCGGGGTCGATCTTGCCTATGTCGAGGCCGGGCAGAGCTACTATACGGTCGAAACCCATATCCGCCATCTCGGCGAGGCCAAGCTCGGGCAGGCGATCCATTCGACCTGCCAGATTCTCGCAGTCGATGAGAAGCGGCTGCACCTCTTCCACACGATCTGCGACACTGAAAGCGGCGCCTTGCTCGCCACTGCCGAGCAGATGCTGCTGCATGTCGATACCGAAGCCGCCAGGGCGACACCGGCGCCAGTCGCAGTCCTCGACAAGGCGAATCTGATTGCCGCGGCCCATGCAAAGCTGCCTCCCCCCGATGGGGTTGGCCGCCATATCGGCCAGAAACGATAGGGAGATCGACATGGATTTCGGCCTCAGCGAAGAACAGAAGATGATCGTTGAAACGGTCCGCGGCTTCGTCGAAACCGAAATCTATCCGCATGAGAACGAAGTCGAGCGCACGGGTTTCGTTCCGCCGGATCTGGCGGCTGAGATCCGGCGCAAGTGCATCGAACTCGGCTTCTACGCTTGCAATTTCCCCGAAGAGGCGGGCGGCGCCGGCCTCGATCATGTCACCTTCACGCTTGTCGAGCGGGAACTCGGCCGCGGCTCCATGGCGCTGACGGTCTTTTTCGGTCGTCCCTCCGGCATCCTCATGGCCTGCGAGGGCGAGCAGCGCGAACGGTATTTGCTTCCTGCCGTCCGCGGGGAAAGGACCGACGCGCTGGCGATCACCGAACCGGACGCCGGTTCTGACATGCGCGGCATGAAATGCACCGCTCGCAGCAACGGCAGCGATTTCGTGCTCAATGGCACCAAGCATTTCATCTCGCATGCCGATGCCGCCGATTTCATCATCGTCTTTGCCGCGACCGGCGAGGAGGAAACACCGAGAGGTCTCAAGAAGAAGATCACCGCGTTTCTGATCGATCGCGGCACGCCAGGCTTCGAAATCCTCAAGGGCTATGATTCCGTCTCCCACCGCGGCTATCATAACTGCACCCTGAGCTTTGCCGATTGCCGGATTCCGGCCTCCCAGGTTCTGGGCGAGGTACATCGCGGTTTCGAACTCGCCAATCAATGGCTCTATGGCACGCGGCTCACTGTCGCCGCCACCTGCGTTGGCAGGGCACGGCGCGTCTTCGACATGGCCTTGTCCTATGCCGCCGAGCGCAAGCAGTTCGGCAGACCGATCGGCGCCAATCAGGGCGTCTCCTTCAAGCTCGCCGACATGATCACCGAGATCGACGCTGCCGACTGGCTGACGCTTTCGGCGGCATGGCGACTGGATGCAGCCCTGACTTCCGATCGCGAAATCGCTTCGGCCAAGCTTTACGCCTCCGAAATGCTTGCCCGCGTCACGGATGAGGCGATCCAGATCTATGGCGGGATGGGCCTGATGGACGACCTGCCGCTCGCCCGCTTCTGGCGGGATGCACGCGTCGAACGCATCTGGGACGGCACGTCGGAAATCCAGCGTCATATCATCAGCCGCGATCTTCTGCGGCCTCTGGGAGCGTAACCGATGGCATCACGTGCGCTCGACCGCCTGTTCAGACCGCAAACGATCGCCGTCTTCGGCGGCCGGGAGGCGCGTCGGGTGATCGAGCAGTGCGACCGAATGGGGTTTAAGGGTGAGCTCTGGCCCGTTCACCCGACGCACGACGAGGTTCTCGGGCGGCGCTGCTACAGAAGCGTTTCCGACCTGCCCTCTCCGCCGGACGCGGCCTTCGTTGGTGTTAACAGGATGCTGACCGTCGAGATCGTGCGCAGCCTGTCGGCAGCGGGTGCCGGCGGTGCGGTCTGTTATGCCTCCGGCTTCAGCGAGGCCGTGGCGGAACTCGCCGATGGCAGCGACCTGCAACAGGCGCTGGTTGGCGCCGCCGGCGATATGCCGATCCTTGGACCGAACTGCTACGGCTTCATCAACGGCCTCGACGGCGCGCTTCTCTGGCCCGATCAGCACGGCATGAGGCGCGTCGAGCGCGGCGTGGCAATCCTGACCCAATCGTCGAACATAGCGCTCAACCTGACCATGCAGACACGCGGCCTGCCGATCGCCTATGTCGTGACCTCGGGCAACCAGGCGCAAACCTCGCTCTGCGATGTCGCCTACGGCCTGCTTGCCGACCCGCGCGTGACGGCGCTTGGCCTCCATGTCGAAGGCTTTGGCGACAAAGCTGCGCTTGAGCGCCTTGCCGCCACAGCCCGCCAGATGAAAAAGCCCGTTATTGTCTTGAAAGTCGGCAAGTCCGAACAGGCGAGACAGGCAACGCTTTCCCATACCGCATCCCTTGCCGGCGGCGATGCCGTGGCCGACGCAGTGCTTGCCCGCCTCGGTCTTGGCCGCGTCGAAACGCTGCCGGCGCTGCTCGAAACGCTGAAACTCCTGCATATAGCAGGCCCGCTGCAAGGTGCCGCGATCTCCTCGATGAGCTGCTCGGGTGGCGAAGCCTCGCTGATCTCTGACGCTGCCATCGGACATGCTGTCACGTTTCGAGATCTCGAACCAAAGCAACCGCCGCGCCTGAGAGGCATCCTCGGCGATATGGTGACGCTCGCCAATCCGCTCGATTACCATACGTTTGTGTGGGGAGATCTCGCGCGTCAGACAGAGGCTTTCACTGCAATGTTCGAGGGTAGCTACGACCTCAATCTCGTCGTCCTCGATTTTCCCCGCGCCGATCGATGCGAGGCCGCAGATTGGGTGACGACGGCTGACGCGGTCACCGCTGCCGCGTCTGCGACAGGCGCGCTCGCCGGAATCCTGGCGACCCTGCCCGAAAATATGCCGGAGGCTGTCGCCGACCGACTGGTCGCCGAAGGCGTCGTTCCCTTTTGCGGCATTGATGAAACCCTGATCGCCGCGGAAGTCGCAGCCGGCATCGGCGATACCTGGCGCAAGCCGCCTTCCCTGCCGCTTCTCAATATGGCGTCTGTCGAAGGTGCAATCGAAACGCTGACGGAGGCCGATGCGAAGACCGAACTCGACCTCGCCGGCCTTCCGATCCCCAAAGGCCGGGTTGCAAGTTCGCCGCTTCAGGCGGCGGATTATGCCCAGCGGCTCGGCTTTCCTGTTGTCCTGAAAGCGCTTGGCGTCGCGCACAAGACCGAAGCAGGCGCCGTCGCACTCAACCTGAAGGATGCCAAGGCCGTATCGGATGCCGCATCAAAGATGGCTGCGACAGACGGTTTTCTGGTCGAGAAGATGATCGACCCGCCCGTCGCCGAGCTGATCGTCGGCGCTTCCCGTGACCCGATTTTCGGATTATCGCTAACGCTCGGCGCCGGAGGAATTTTCGTCGAATTGCTGGAGGATTCCCTCGTTTTGCCGTTGCCGACGACGAGATTGGAAATTTCCGAGGCAATTTCGCGTCTCAAGATCGCAAAATTGATCGAGGGATATCGCGGACGCCCGAAGGGAGATCTTGAAGCGACCGTGACGGCTGTCGCGCGGGCGGCAGATTATGTCGTAATGAATGCGGCACGGCTGGAGGAACTGGACATTAATCCCTTGATGGTTCTTCCCGAAGGTCACGGCGTGACCGCAGTCGATGCCCTGATCCGGCGGAGGAGGTAGCATAGGTTGAGCGAGCCCATTCGGACCCGACGGGTCGGCGCAGTGCTGGAAGTCATCATCGACCGGCCGAAGGCGAACGTCATCGACCTTGCGACCAGCCGCGCCATGGGACTGATATTCCGTGATTTCCGCGACGACCCCGCGCTCCGCGTCGCAATCATCTCCGGCGCAGGCGAGAAATTCTTCTGCGCCGGATGGGACCTGAAGGCTGCCGCGGCAGGCGACGCGGTCGACGGAGACTATGGCGTCGGCGGTTTCGGCGGGCTGCAGGAACTGCGCGACCTCAACAAACCGGTCATCTGTGCCGTCAACGGCATCTGTTGCGGCGGCGGGCTGGAGATCGCTCTCTCTGCCGACCTGATCCTCGCCGCCGAACATGCGACCTTCGCACTTCCGGAAATCCGCTCCGGCACGGTTGCCGATGCCGCCTCGGTGAAGCTGCCGAAGCGCATCCCCTATCATATCGCCATGGACATGCTTTTGACCGGCCGCTGGCTGGACGTTCAGGAAGCGAACCGCTGGGGTTTCGTCAACGAAATCCTGCCAGCGGACAAGCTGATGGACCGGGCTTGGGATCTTGCCCGCCTGCTCGAAAGCGGGCCGCCGCTTGTCTACGCGGCAATCAAGGAAATCGTCCGTGAATCGGAGGGTTCGACCTTCCAGACTGCCATGAACAAGATCACCAAACGGCAATTTGCAACGGTCGACCGGCTTTACTCGAGCGAGGACCAATTAGAAGGCGCACGGGCTTTCGCCGAGAAACGAAGCCCTATCTGGAAAGGACGGTAATAAGGCGGCGGCAACCGCATCATCTTCCCGCAAGCGTGCGGGCACCCGGACGGAAGAGGAAACCGCTCGGGGATTATGCCCAAAAATCGAAGTCAACGCACCATAAGAAGGAGAAGGGGAATGAACGACTACACGAAATATCTCGCAAGCCGGGTGACCGCCGGTGGCCTCAGCCGCCGCGAATTCCTGGGGCGCGCCATGGCAGCCGGCCTGACGCTTGCCGTTGCCGACAAGCTCTTCACCGAAAGTGCCGAAGCCGCCGAACCGAAGCGTGGCGGTCACCTAAAGCTTGGCCTGGAGGGCGGGGCTGCAACCGATTCCAAGGACCCGGCGAAATTTCTGTCGCAGTTCATGTTCTGCGTCGGTCGCTGCTGGGGCGACATGCTTGTCGAATCCGACCCGCTGACGGGTGCTGCCGTACCGGCGCTTGCCGAATCCTGGGAACCGTCGAAGGATGCGGCGACCTGGACCTTCAAGATCCGCAAGGGCGTCAAGTTTCACAACGGCAAGGAAATGACGATCGATGACGTGGTTGCGACACTCAAGCGTCATACCGACAAGGCATCGGAATCCGGCGCGCTCGGAGTCCTCGGCTCGATCAAGGAAATCAAGGCCGACGGCGGCAACCTCGTACTGACGCTTTCGGAAGGCAATGCGGATATGCCGCTGCTCTTGACCGACTATCATCTGGTCATCCAGCCGAATGGCGGTGTCGACGATCCGCTCGCCTCGATCGGTACCGGTCCGTACAAACTCACGAGCTTCGAGCCTGGCGTGCGCGCCACTTTCGAAAAGAACAAGGACGACTGGCGCACCGATCGTGGTTACGTCGATTCCATCGAAATCATCGGCATGAACGACGCCACGGCGCGCATCGCGGCTCTCTCGTCCGGCCAGGTGCACTACATCAACCGCGTCGATCCGAAGACGGTCGACCTTTTGAAGCGCGCACCGAACGTCGAGATCCTTTCGACTGCCGGGCGCGGCCACTATGTCTTCATCATGCATTGCGACAAGGCGCCGTTCGACAATAACGACCTGCGTCTCGCGCTCAAATACGCCATGGACCGCGAAACCATGGTGCAGAAGATCCTCGGCGGCTACGGCAAAGTCGGCAACGACTTCCCGATCAACAGCACCTACGCGCTCTTTCCCGAAGGGATCGAGCAGCGCGCCTACGATCCGGACAAGGCGGCCTTCCACTACAAGAAATCCGGCCATAGCGGCTCGGTTCTGCTGCGCACCTCGGAGGTTGCCTTCCCCGGTGCCGTCGATGCGGCCGTGCTTTACCAGGAAAGCTGCAAGAAAGCCGGCATCGAGATAGAGGTCAAGCGCGAGCCCGGCGACGGATATTGGACGAACGTCTGGAACGTGCAGCCTTTCTCGACCTCCTACTGGGGTGGTCGCCCGACGCAGGATCAGATGTATTCCACCGCCTATCTGTCGACGGCCGACTGGAACGACACCCGCTTCAAGCGTCCGGATTTCGATAAGCTGCTTCTCCAGGCGCGCTCCGAACTCGACGAGGCCAAGCGCAAGGACCTCTATCGGTCGATGGCGATGATGGTGCGCGACGAGGGCGGCGTCATCCTGCCGATGTTCAACGACTTCGTGAACGCCTCCACCAAGCAGGTGAAGGGCTACGTCCACGACATCGGCAACGACATGTCGAACGGCTATGTCGCAACCCGCGTCTGGCTGGAGGCCTGACGCCGGGCGTCTGCCTTCCGATCTCCAGGCAAGCCGGGACCGTGGGACAAAACCTGCGGTCCTCCTGACGTTTCAGCGCGAGGCCATCACCATGTCCAGTCCGACCTCAGGCAATATCCTGCCCGGTCTCAGGTTCCGGCAGCGTTTTCCGCTGCTTGCCCTCATTCTCGAGCGCTTCGTGCTCAGCATCATCCTGCTCTTTGCCGTCTCCATCCTCATTTTCGGCGGTCTGGAAGCCCTTCCCGGCGATTTCGCCACGACTTATCTCGGCCAGTCGGCAACGCCGCAGGCGGTTGCCAATATCCGCAAGGATCTCGGCCTCGACCGGCCGGTGACGACACGATATGTCGAGTGGCTGGGCAATGCCGTGCAAGGGGATTTCGGTACATCCTGGGCCAGCAAGAACTCCGTCAGCGAACAGATCGGCAAGCGGCTCGGCAATTCGCTGTTTCTGGCGGGCTTTGCCGCACTGATCTCCGTGCCGCTTGCCGTCGGCCTTGGCATGGTTTCCGTGCATTTTCGGGGCCGCCTGCCGGACAAGATCATCAACATCATTTCGCTGGCGGCGATTTCGTTGCCAGAATTCTTCGTCGGCTACCTGCTGATCATGTTTTTTGCAGTGAAGTTCGGCGTCGCCACCTTTCCTGCCACCGTCTATGAGAGCATGAGCTTCGCCGACCGGCTGAAGGCGATTGCCCTGCCGACAGCGACCCTCGTTCTCGTCGTGCTGGCCCACATGATGCGCATGACACGCGCAGCAATCCTCTCGGTCATGTCGTCGGCCTATATGGAGACGGCAGAGCTGAAGGGCCTTTCGGCGTTTCGCTCGATAGTCAAGCATGCCGCACCGAACGCGCTTGCGCCGATCATCAACGTCGTGGCGCTGAACCTCGCCTATCTGGTGGTCGGCGTGGTCGTCGTCGAGGTGGTTTTCGTCTATCCCGGCATGGGCCAGTATATGGTCGATGCCGTGACGGTGCGCGACATGCCGGTGGTTCAGGCCTGCGGTCTGATCTTTGCGGCCGTCTATATCTTCCTCAACATGCTGGCCGACATTCTCGCCATCATTGCCAACCCCCGGCTGAGGCATCCAAGATGAGATTGAGAGATATCCCCATCACCGCCTGGATCGGCATGAGCGGCATCGCGATTGCCTTCGTCTTCGCTCTCTTCGCACCCTTCATCGCTCCCTACGGGGAGACCGAAGTCGTCGGTAGCGTCTGGCAGATGCCGGATGCCCAATATGTCTTCGGCCTCGACAATCTCGGCCGCGATATCCTCTCGCGGCTGATCTACGGCGCACGTACGACGCTTTTCGTCGCGCTTGCCGCAACCGTCATCTCCTTTTCGCTCGGCGTCATCCTGAGCTTTACGGCAGCCGTCTCGCGCGGGCTGATCGACATGGTCTTCTCGCGCTTCAACGACCTGATGATGTCGATCCCAACGCTGATCTTCGCACTCGTGGTCCTGGCAGTGCTGCCACAGAACATCATCGTGCTGATCCTCGTCATGGCAATCCTCGATTCCACCCGCGTCTATCGTCTCGGCCGCGCCGTGGCGCTCGATGTCGCGGTCATGGAATTCGTCGAGGCGGCCAAACTTCGCGGCGAAGGAAAACTTTGGATCATCTTCCGCGAGATCCTCCCGAACACGCTGACGCCGCTGCTGGCCGAGTTCGGCCTGCGATTTGCCTTTTCGATCCTCTTTCTGTCGACGCTGTCCTTCCTCGGCCTCGGCATCCAGCCGCCATCGGCGGACTGGGGCGGTATGGTCAAGGACAATAAGGACGGCATCATATTCGGTATTTCGGCAGCGCTCGTGCCGGGCAGCGCGATTGCCATCCTTGCCGTCTGCGTCAATCTGGTTGTCGACTGGCTTTTGAAACGAACCTCGAGCCTCAAGGGAGGGCGTGGCGATGCCTGATCTTCTTTCCGTCCGCAATCTCAAGATCGAAGCCACCAGCTATCCGCCGGGCGAGGCACCTAAGCGCGTGACCATCGTCGACGGCGTTTCCTTTGATTTGCAGAAAGGCCGGGTGCTCGGTCTGATCGGCGAATCCGGTGCCGGCAAGTCGACGATCGGGCTCTCGGCACTTGCCTATGGTCGGGGCGGTGCCGAGATCACCGGCGGAGAGGTGCTGCTCGATGGCGACAATATTCTTGGCCTTGGCAGGAGTGGCATCAGGCATATCCGCGGCGCCCGCGTCTGCTATGTGGCTCAGTCGGCCGCGGCCGCCTTCAATCCTGCCCACCGGCTCGGTGACCAGGTGATCGAGGCTTCCGTCAAACACGGGCTGATGAGCAAACAGGAGGCGAAAAAGCGAGCGCTCTATCTGTTTCAGGTGCTTGGCCTTCCCCATCCCGAAAGTTTTGGCGAACGCTTCCCGCATCAGGTTTCGGGCGGCCAGTTACAGCGCGCCATGACGGCGATGGCGCTTTGTTCCAACCCCGAACTGATCGTTTTCGACGAACCGACGACGGCACTTGACGTCACCACTCAGATCGACGTGCTGGCGGCAATCAAGCATGCGATCGAGGCAACCCATACGGCTGCCCTCTATATCACCCATGATCTCGCCGTCGTCGCTCAGATCTCCGACGACATCATGGTGCTGCGCCATGGCAACACGGTGGAATACGGCAGTGTTCAGCAGATCATCGAAGAACCACGGGAGGATTATACCCGCGCCCTCGTCAACGTGCGCCAGACGCTGCGACAGGAAGCGGCCGATCAGTCCGATGCATTGTTGAAAGTCGAAAACGTCAGTGCGGAATATTCCAATGGCTTCAAGGTCCTCAACGATGTCAGCTTGCATGTCCCGAAGGGGCAGACGCTGGCAATCGTCGGCGAGTCGGGCTCAGGGAAGTCTACGCTCGCCCGCGCCATCACCGGGCTGTTGGCACCGACCGCAGGCAAGATTTCCTTCGCCGGAAAGCCGTTGACGCCCGACCTCAGACGCCGCCCGCGCGATGACCTGCGCCGCATCCAGCTCATCTACCAGATGGCCGACACTGCGATGAACCCCCGACAGACCGTGCGCGACATCATCGGGCGGCCGCTTACCTTCTACTACGGCCTCAGAGGCGCCGAAAAGACCGCTCGGGTGAAGGAATTGCTCGACCAGATCGAGATGGGCAACGGCTTTTTGAACCGCTACCCGGCAGAGCTCTCAGGCGGCCAAAAGCAGCGGGTGGCGATTGCGCGTGCTCTTGCCGCCAAACCCGAGCTTATTCTGTGCGACGAGCCGACCTCGGCACTCGACCCGCTGGTTGCCGAAGGCATCCTGAAGCTGCTGTTGAAGCTGCAGGAAGAGGAACATCTCTCCTACGTCTTCATCACTCACGACATCGCTATCGTGCGCGCAATCGCCGACAGCGTCGCGGTCATGCATCGCGGCAGGCTCGTCCGCTTCGGTCCCAAATCCCAAGCGCTATCGCCGCCCTTCGACGATTACACCGACCTGTTGCTGAAATCTGTGCCCGAGATGGAGATTGGCTGGCTGGAGCGGGTACTGACGACGCGGAAGATGGCAAGCGCTGGAAATTGAAGGCTGGAATTTGCCGCGCTCATCCGCATCTGATCGCTTCGTCGCAAATCGGTGTCATCAATACTCTGCCGGCACCGCATACACTTCCGCGGATGGATCTGCGAGGAATGAGCGCACCGTCGGTGGCAGTTGGCGTGAAGATAGCGGCACTGGTCCGCAGCGCGACAGAAGTTCGCGCAGGTTGGGCTCGGCGCCGACATGGCGCCAGATCATCCGCGACGCATAGGGAAGGTTTTCCTTTCGCCACGAGACTCCCATGGTCGTCCCGCGCAGGTAGATGCGCTGGTACGCGTCGAATGGCAGGAGGATCGTCTGTGACAGTATCGGGTTCGGGCCGACGACTCGCTCCGTAATGAAGATCCGGTTTCGATAAAAGGCCGCAAGGCCAATGTATTTTGAAAACTGCTGGATGCCGTTTCCAGGGTCACGCAGACGCTCCATTGATTTGACATGCACAAGCCCACCTTTTTCCAGAATGCGGCTGCACGAACAGACAATCATTCCCGGCCAGGACGGTGAGCGATGATAGGTCTGGAAATAGCCGATGTGGCGCCGGAGCGAGGTCAAATCTCCTGGGAACGCCTTTAGCAGTTCGGAACTTTGATTGAGGTCGAGAGTCGGTTTGCGAAGCCGCTCGCGAAAGAGCCTGGGAGCGAGACTAAAGTCGGCTGCGTCGAGATCGAAATACTTGGCTATGCGCGCGAGATTATGGGCAGATGGCCTCGTCTGGCCGTTGATATATCGATTGAATTGCTGCCTGTTGATATCGATCGCGCGGCACAGATGCGAAATGGAGCGCTGCGTGGCACAGGCAACCTTGAGGTTCTCGACGAGGTGAGGCATCGGCGGCTCCGTCTTAATGATAGTAGCGTAAACTCGCTTAAAGACGCGTCAAGTCGCGAAATTGCATGAAGCACCCTGATCTCTACGTTCCCTTCTCATAAAATTGAAAAAGGGAACTGCAATGATACGTCAAAAGGATCAATCTTCGCCTCTGAGTATCGGCCGCCGTCACTTCCTGAGCGGCGCCGTCGCGTTCGGCGCTTTGCCTGCCCTCACCTCCGGCCTCCTGATGCCGCACGATGCCCGCGCGCAGGAAGCGAAGCGCGGTGGTCATCTGAAGCTCGGCCTCAAAGGCGGCGCCACCAGCGATGCCCTCGACCCTGCGACCTACAGCGCCTCCGTATTGTTCGTGATTGGCCGTCTCTGGGGCGACACACTCGTCGAATCCGACCCCAAGACCGGTGCACCCTTGCCGTCGCTGGCGACGTCATGGACACCATCGGCGGATGCATCCGTCTGGACTTTCAAGATCAGGAACGACGTGCAGTTTCACGACGGTAGCAAGATGACCGTGGCCGACATCGTCGCGACACTGAAGCGACATGCGGACAAGAATTCGCAGTCGGGTGCTCTGGGGCTCATGGCCTCTATCACCGGTATCGAAGAGAAAGCGGGCGACCTTGTCCTCACACTTTCGGAAGGCAATGCGGACCTGCCTTTGCTTTTGACAGACTATCACCTCATCATCCAGGCGAAGGGCGGGGTCGACAAGCCTGCGGCGGCCATCGGTACAGGTCCTTACATTTTAAAAAGCTTCGAACCGGGCGTTCGCGCAACCTTCGAGAAGAACCCGAAGGATTGGCGTTCCGACCGCGGCTTTGTCGACAGCGTCGAAATCCTCGTCATCAACGACAACACCGCCCGCGTTGCCGCACTTGCCTCCGGCCAGGTCCATTTCGTCAACAATGTCGACCCCAAAACCGTCGCGATGTTGCAGCGAGCACCGACCGTTGACATCCTCCGTAATGCAGGCAAGGGCTTCTATTGTTTCCTGATGCATTGCGACACGGCTCCCTTCGACAATGCCGATCTTCGGCTTGCGTTGAAATATGCCATCGATCGTCAGGCGATCCTCGACAAGGTTCTGGGCGGCTACGGAACGATCGGCAACGACTATCCGGTCAATTCCAACTACGCCCTCGCCCCGACCGATATCGAGCAGCGCCCTTATGATCCGGACAAGGCCGCGTTCCACTTCAAGAAATCGGGTCTCGACCGCTCGATCCAGCTGCTCACGTCAGACGCAGCCTTTCCGGGCGCAGTGGATGCGGCGATCCTGTTCCAACAAAGCGCGCGCAAAGCCGGCATCACGATCGACGTCAAGCGCGAACCGGAAGACGGCTACTGGACCAATGTCTGGAACAAGCAGCCCTTCTGCGCCTCATTCTGGGGCGGTCGTCCGACCCAGGATTCGCGCTATTCCACCTCCTACCTGTCGACCGCAGAATGGAACGACACGCGTTTCAAGCGCCCGGACTTCGACAAATTGGTTCTGCAAGCACGGTCTGAACTCGATGAGGCCAAGCGCAAGGCGCTTTATCGGCAATTGGCGCTGATGGTGCGGGACGATGGCGGTCTGATCCTGCCCGTCTTCAACGACTACATCATGGCCTCATCGAAAACGCTGAAAGGATATGACGATGATATCGGCAATGATATGTCCAACGGCTACATCGGCAGCCGTGTCTGGCTTAATGCCTAAAGTTCTCCTGGATATATGACGATGTCAGACCGCAGCTTCACGACCATCGAAAATCAGTGGATCACCTTGAAGGACGGCACGCGGCTCGCCGCACGCATCTGGATGCCCGACGGTGCGGAGAAGGATCCCGTGCCGGCGGTCTTCGAGTTCCTGCCCTATCGCAAGCGCGACGGGACAAGCCTGCGTGATGAATCCACCTACCCCGTCTTCGCTGCAGCCGGGATTGCCGGCGTGCGTGTCGACATCAGAGGCTCCGGCGAATCCAGCGGCATCATCGATGGCGAATATACCGAACTCGAGCTTGCCAATGCCTGCGAGCTGATCGCCTGGATCGCAGCGCAACCGTGGTCGAACGGCTCTGTCGGCATGATGGGCATTTCCTGGGGCGGCTTCAACTGCCTGCAGGTCGCAGCCTTGAAGCCCCCGGCGCTCAAGGCGGTGATTTCGATCGCGTCCACGGTCGACCGCTATAATGACGACATCCACTACAAGAACGGCTGCCATCTCTCCGCCCAGCTTTCCTGGGCGGCGACCATGCTTGCCTACCAATCGCGCGCCCCCGATCCGGCCATCGTCGGCGACGACTGGCGCGATATGTGGCTACAGCGCCTGGAGCAGGAACCCTTTTTTCTGGAGGAATGGCTGGAGCATCAGCGCCGTGACGATTTCTGGCGGCATGGATCGATCTGCGAAGGCTTCGCGGGCTTCGATATTCCCGCCATCGTCATCGCCGGCTGGGCGGATGGCTATCGCAACACGCCGTTGCTGGCCGTTGAGGGTCTCGGCGAGAAGGCGAAGGCGCTGATCGGTCCGTGGATCCACAAATATCCGCATTTCGCCTGGCCGAAGCCGCGGGCCGATTTTCATGGCGAAGCCATCGCCTGGTGGAACCGCTGGCTGCGCGGCGAGGGTAACGGGGCGGAGGCTACGCCATCTTTACGCGCCTATATTCTCGATGCGATAAAGCCCGCCACGCGCCGCGATTTCGACCCTGGTTTCTGGATCGCCAAACATAGTTGGCAGCAGCCGGACATGCAGTGCTTTTATGTCGAGCAGTTCGGCGCCTTGATGGAAGGCATGCCGATCCCACATGCGCCGGAACATCCCGTTTATCTGCGCTCGCCGCTCGATACGGGCACTTCCTCAGGCGAATGGTTCACTCTGAAGCCGGATGCGGAGCTGGCGATCGATCAGCGCCTCGATGACGCCGGATCGCTGACCTTCCAGACCGCGCCACTGGTCGAAGACCATGATTATCTCGGACGCCCCGCCGTCACATTGAGGCTCAGATGCGACGCCGAAACCGCCAATCTCTGCGCAAGACTCGTCGATGTCCATCCAGACGGCACGGCAACGCGCGTCTCCTTCGGCGTGCTCAATCTCGCTCATCGCAATGGCAATGCTGCACCGGAGCCGCTGAACAAGGGGGAGCTGACGATCATTACCATCACGCTCGATGCCTGCGGCTATCGTTTCCGCAAGGGACACCGTATCCGCCTCTCGCTATCAACGGCCTATTGGCCGATGGTGCTGCCCCCTCCGGAAGATCCGGGGCTGACAATCGACATCGCCTCCATTGGTCTGGCTTTGCCCAAGCTCGGCGCGCATGAGATCATCGACATCAAGCAGCCCGACAATCCCGATCCCCTGCCGAAATATATCGAACACGCACCCGCCTCCACAAAACGGCAGGTGGTGCGCGATCTCTCGGCCGGCGTCACGCGCTATGAAATCCATGAGGATACCGGCCTTTTCGAGCATCCCGGCACCGGTCTTTCCACCCGGCAGCTGCGCGAAGAAACCTGGTCAATCGCGCCGGACGACCCGCTATCGATGACGGGCCGATCCACCTGGACCTGCGACATGCAGCGCCCCGGCTGGTCCGTGACGACGGTTGCGACAGCATCGATTGCCTGCACGGCAACACACTGGATCATCGCCGCCACCGTGGTCGCCCATGAAGGCGGGATAAAGATCTTTGAGAAGGATTTTGGCGAGACGGCAATCGCTCGCGACCTGATGTAGCCGTCAGCGCGATGCGAAGAGCCGTGCTGCCTCGCAGACCGCCTTGAAGCCTGCCCGGGCACCCTCGCTCATATGGCGAGCTCGCAGCCACGCATGCACCATCTGCGGTTCCTCGCGGAACCAGACCTCCACGCCAGCCCGGGCAAGCCGGGCAGCGTAGGTGCGCCCGTCGTCTCGCAACGGATCGAACCGCGCGACCGTGATGAAGGCAGGTGCAAGCCCCTCGACCGATACCGCGTGAAGCGGCGCGGCGACGGGATGGTGCGAGGGAGCCTGCAGGATTTCGCGATAATAGGCGACATCAGCCGCGGTCAGGCCGGGTGCATTTGCCATTTCTACATAGGAGCCCTTCTGCAGGTCGCCGCCCAATGCCGGATAGACGAGGACCTGACCGGCGACACCGGGTAGGCCCTCCTCCAGCGCTCTGATGGCGAGCCCCGCCGCCAGATTGGCGCCGGCGCTATCGCCGATGACGACGACCTTGCTTCCGGGGGACGACAGCAGGTGTTTCAAGACGAGGAAGCAATCCTCGCTCTGCGCTGGCCAGCGGTATTCGGGTGCCAGCCGGTAGTCGACGGAAACGAGTTCAGCGCCGGAAAAATCGGCGATTTCAGCGCAGATCGAATGATGACTTTCGAGCGAGCCGACAACGAAACCGCCGCCGTGAAGATAGAGGAGAACGGTCGATGTCGTGATCGTCCGCGGCCGATAGCGGCGGATCGCGATGCGCTGCACCATACCATCGGCATAGACCAGCCCCTGCGGCAGAGCGTGGTCAAACCGCGCGCAGAGCGCATCGTACCATTGCCGTTGCTGCTCGATCGATGCCTCGACCGCATCAGGCGGATAAAAGCCTTCGCAGATCTCCAGGAATTCCAGAATGCTCTCTTCTGTGGGCATCGGTCGGGCAATCGACATCAAGTTCCTTCCGCGTGCTCGCAAGGCACCGTCGAGGCGGCTGGCCAAACAGCCAACACTGCATCATGCACACGCTCCGCAATGACGCCTGTCCTGCCGCGACCGTTCGTGTCGCCGACAGGTCCGTGGCTGGAAAAGACGGCTGCCCGAGCGGCCGGAACAACTGATGTCGGCGGGGCGATAGTTCGTCGTCCCCAATTCGGCTATTTCTTACAGCATCCGGTGCATCCACGCTGCCCAGAGGATCACTCATGCGACGACCAGTGCCGCTTCTGATGATAATGTTAGATCTGACCGGCGCTCGCCTGCTGACCGCCGCCGACAAGCGGTTCCGTCAAGTGGTCGTCAACTGGCGGCGAATGCATCCCTAGACCCTTCAGCCCTTCAAGCAACGAGCAGTCGCAACACATGGCCCGCCCCAATATTCTTATCATCATGGTCGATCAGCTGAATGGCACGCTGTTTCCCGACGGACCGGCAGAGTTCCTTCATGCGCCGAACCTGAAGGAACTGGCGTCACGGTCGGTTCGTTTTGCCAATAGCTATACGGCAAGCCCTCTCTGCGCGCCGGCGCGCGCGTCCTTCATGTCGGGGCAGCTGCCGAGCCGGACGCGCGTCTACGACAATGCGGCCGAATTTGCTTCGGACATTCCGACCTATGCACACCATCTCAGGGCGGCCGGATATCACACCAGCCTGTCGGGCAAGATGCATTTCGTCGGACCGGATCAGTTGCATGGCTTTGAGGAACGCCTGACGACGGATATCTACCCGGCCGATTTCGGTTGGACTCCCGATTACCGCAAGCCTGGTGAACGCATCGACTGGTGGTATCATAATCTTGGATCCGTCACGGGTGCCGGAATTGCGGAAATTACCAACCAGCTGGAATACGACGACGAGGTTGCCTACAACGCTACCCGAAAGCTCTACGACCTGTCGCGCCGTCAAGACGACCGTCCCTGGTGTCTGACTGTCAGCTTCACCCATCCTCACGATCCTTATGTGGCCAGGCGCAAATTCTGGGATCTCTACGAGGACTGCCCAGCCCTCGACCCGACCGTTCCGCCACTGCCTTTCGATGAGATGGATCGGCATTCGCAACGCCTGCTCGAGGCCTGCGACCATACGGCCTTCGATATTACCGCCGAGCAGATTCGCCGGGCCAGGCGCGGCTATTTCGCCAATATCTCCTATGTCGACGAGAAAGTCGGGGAAATCCTCGACGTCTTGGAGCGCGGACGCATGCGCGACAACACCGTCATCCTGTTCGTCTCGGACCACGGGGACATGCTCGGCGAGCGCGGCCTGTGGTTCAAGATGTGTTTTTTCGATGGGTCTGCCCGCGTGCCGCTGATGATCGCCGCGCCCGGTTGGCGACCCGCGGTGATTGATCAACCGGTTTCGACGCTCGACATCACGCCGACACTTGCCGGCCTTGCCGGTCTCGATATCGCGGCGATTGCCAACTGGACGGATGGCGAGAATCTGGCGCAACTGGTGGATGGCTCGGGCAGGCGCAGCCCCGTCTTGATGGAATATGCTGCCGAAGGATCGATCGCACCGTTGGTGGCTATTCGCGACGGCCGCTTCAAGCTTACCGTTTGCGAAAAGGATCCTCCTTTGTTGTTCGATCTTCAGCACGACCCTCACGAGCTCGTCAATCTGGCCGACGATCCGGCCCATGCGAACACGCTGGACGCGCTCCTCAATCAAACCAAACTGCGCTGGGACCTCGCAAGTTTCGATGCGGCGGTTCGAGAAAGCCAAGCACGGCGCTGGGTCGTCTATCCTGCGTTGCGTGAAGGATCCTATTATCCCTGGGATTATCAACCCCTGCAAAAGGCTGCCGAGCGCTACATGCGCAATCACATGGATCTGAACGTGCTGGAGGAGAACCAGCGGTTTCCGCGGGGCGAATGACGGCTAGCCTTTGCCTGAGACTCGAGCGACAGCCGTCCCGTGAGAGAGTTCGAAGAGCGCTTGCGGCGGCCGAAAGGCAGAGCCTCCGGCACAACACCGTGCGGAAGGCGCAGGCTTCCGATTGCCAAAGCTGAGCCGTAGCAAGCCCTTAGGACAGAGCCGACATTGCCCCTTGTCACTCAAGGGGCAATGAAGCCAGCGAGACCGAAAGATCCCCTAGGGAAGATCAGGGGTTCGTTGTCTCGCTGCTCGTGGCGGAGGTCTCTGTCGCATCCACGCTTTGTGCGGCTTCGGTCGTTGTCGCCGTACTCTCCGTTCCGGTCTCGGAGCCTTCCGCAGCCACGGCAGGGTCAGCCGTCTCGCTACCCTCAGCCGTCTCGCCAGCCGGCGGTTCGGTTGTTGGCGTCTCTGCCGCCGGGGCTGCGGCGGCCATCGCCTCTCTCATCTGGTCGATCGTTCCAACAGCCGTGCCGATGCCGAGCCTATCCTTTGCCCAACTCAAAGCTTCGGGGCTGACGGTGCCCGTCTTTGTCGCCGAAGCCAGCGCTGCGGTCAGAGCCGCGTCGCCCAAAACCGGATCGTCAGCCGGCGGGGCAACGCCATTTGCCAATTCATACTGCGCGTAGGCGTTGGCGAAAGTTGAGATCGCGGCCATCCTGGGATCCGCGGTGTTCATCAACGCGTGATAGTTACGCTTCAGCGAGTTCAGTCCAGCAAGCTCTGCTGCCGGTTTCTTTGCTGGCCTTGTCGCAGGCGCTGTAGCGACGGTCGTCTTTCTGGCCGTATTCTTCGCGCTGACGGTGTGTTTAGTCGACTTCGTGGTTTTGCCCGAGTTTTCTGCAGTGCGGCCGCTCTCGGTCTTGCCGGCAGAGCGGGCGCTCCCCTTCCCGCCACCGCCGCTCCCGCCGCCGTGACTGCCGCTGTTGCCGCTGCCATGGCCGCCCCCACCACCGCCACTGCCTCCACTGCCTCCACCGTTACCGCCGCCACCGCCATTACCTCCGCCGCCGTTACCCCCACCGTTGCCGCCACCACCGCCGTTACCGCCCTTGGCGAAGGCAGGCGAGAGATCGGTAAAGATGGCATTAAGAGGCGCCAGCGCCAGAGTCGTGGAGAGACAGAGAACGCCGATAATCCTGGAGAGCCGCATGAGATAGTCCTTCCGATATGCACAGGAGCCGTTACATCCTCGGTTATTGAAGCAGCCTGCCCATAAAAATCTAATTGAGCATGTTCTTTCAATTTGAACTTCTTGCCGAATATTTTGACACGAAGAGCCCCGCCCGCCGAGCGGGGCGAGAATGAAGTCGGAATAACCTCGCAATCTCGCAACAGCTTCGGTCGAACGAGCCCCAAAGCTCGCTTGTGAGGCGGCTAACATGGCTGCCTTTCGGCGAGAATTGTGGTATTCCTAAAAAAGATGATTGTTGTGAGGTGGGAGGCAGTTGATGGTCGCGCGAAGGGACATGACAAGCGACGAATGGAAGTGGCTTGTGAGGCTTTGCCAGCATGAAGCGGATAGAGTTCCCCAGCCAATCGAGACGAGGCTAATCGAGCTCGGACTATCCGGGCCGAATGGTCTTTCGAAGGAAGCGAGAGACTTGGTTCAACATGAATTGTTGAGTGAGCGACGGAACCGGCTGCAGGGCCTTCATTGAGTATCTGATCACGTCGTGCCGTTGGTAGCGGTGCAGCCAAGTTTCTCGCCAGGAGGCCCCTGTCGCAGCTCCACAATAGGAACTATTGCCTCGACCCTTCGTTACCTTCGCACAAAGCGAGGTGACGTCATGAAACGAATCATAGGACTACCGGCGGCAGTCTTTGGGTTGATTGCTACTTGCGCCTTTGCTCAGGCCCCATCTGAACCATCGCCGCCTCCATCCCCAGCGCCAGAATCCGGCAGAGAAAATCCACTTCCGCCAAATGTCTCAAGCAAGAACGAAGAGCGTGTGGACCATGATTGGCGTTCGCAGCCGCGGGAGCGCGGCGCCCGGTTTCACATCGAGAACGGCCAGACCAGGATCGACATCAGGTGTGCCGACGGGGATTCTACCAAGGATTGCACCGACGCAGTTCTGCAAGTGCTGGAACATTTGCGGACGTCCGATCCTGACACCAACGATCGACGGGGCGATTACCGGCGTGATCGCTGGGAGCGCGACTAGCAGCTGAAGCTGTCACTCAGGTGAACGACGCTTTCAGCATCGGTTCACCAGGACGGGTGCTAAATCCCCTGACAATCGGAGTAACGAAGATGCGAAAACTTCTAGTCACGGTGGCCCTTCTCGCAGCCGGAGTAACAGCTGGAGCCGCAAATGCCGCGCCTGTTGGCCGTGTCACGGCGCCAGCCGTCGCAAACGTCATGACGGTCGATTATGCATGTGGCCGCGGTTACCATCTGAGCCCGCGCGGCTTTTGCCGACCCAATCGATGGGCACCGCCGCCGCCACGCTTTTACGGCTGGGATCGTCCGCATCGCGGCTGGGAATACAGACGTTACGGTCGTTGGGATCGCGATCGCGACTGGCGTGAATACAGACGCTACGACCGTTGGGACCGCGATGGTGACTGGCGGTAATTAATCCTTTCGCCGGCTGGCCGAAGCTGAGATCGCTTCGGCCGGTCGCCATCGTCGAAAGTGCGCTTGCAGCGCTCGAGCCTGACTACTTCCCGACTGTGTCTCCCGATTGTTTCGTGGCTGCCCTCAGCACGCCTTCCTGCAAATCCGCCACGTCGGCAAGGATGGCGGATGCCTCGTTCAGCAATAGGTCTTTTGCCTTCTTGCGGGCATTTTCAATGGCAATGTCAGCACTCAGGCTGCGCTCGTTTGATTCCAGGCCATCATCTGCGCCGGGATCTTCACCATCGCTCAATTGCGCTCGAGATTTCCTGCGATTTTCTCGCGCAGCCGCTTCTTTGCGACGCTCGGCTTCGTTGAGGGAAACGACGCCTTTCTCGCGCTGCGCCTTGAGGTCGGCGATATCTTTCACGAAAGATTGGAAATCCGGATCGCTCCCGACCCGCGCGTCATGGCGGCTTTGCAATGTCGGCAGCCATTTCGAGATCATATCCGCGGGGGCGTAGTTCAGGGGCTTGATCTGCGCCCACGGCAGGGCATTATCATAACTGGTCTCGCCGAAGCTCTTCGGGTCGGACAGTCCAGGCAAACTGATATCAGGCGTCACGCCGCGCAGTTGCGTCGTACCGCCGTTGATTCGGAAAAACTGCGCGATCGTTACTTTCAGCTCGCCAAATTCGGGTTTGCTGTTGTGAACCATCTGATCGAGATCAACGACGGTCTGAACCGTGCCCTTTCCGAAACTGGGTTCGCCGACGATCACGCCGCGACCGTAATCCTGGATTGCCGCGGCGAAAATCTCCGACGCCGATGCCGAACCGCGATTGATCAGAACACCCATCGGGCCTGTCCAGACAGGCGCTGCAAACTCAGCGCTTCTGACCGCGACCTTACCATCGCTACTGCGTTGCTGGACGACCGGGCCATTGCCGATGAACAGACCGGTCAAATCAATCGCCTCATCCAATGAACCGCCGCCATTGTTGCGCACGTCAACGAGAACGCCGTCGACCTTTTCTTGCTTCAGTTCATCGAGAAGCCTCGCGACATCACGGCTTGCACTTTTGTAGTCCTTGTCCCCTTTGTGCCGCGCCTCGAAATCCTCATAGAATGTCGGCAGCGTGATCACCCCGATTTTGCGGGTGGCCTCGCCGACGTTTACCGACAGCACAGTCTTCCTGGCAGCCTGCTTTTCGAGACTGATTTTATCGCGCACAAGGCTGACGACGCGATGCGTGGCATCTGCTCCGGCATCCGCCGGCAGGATATCCAAGCGCACGACGGAGCCTTTTTTTCCGCGTATCAATTGCACGACTTCATCGAGGCGCGTGCCGACCACTTCTTTTATCGCACCGTCCTTGCCCTGACCGACGCCGGTAATACGGTCTCCGATAGAGAGCTTGCCGGACAACTGGGCCGGACCGCCAGGTACGAGCTCACGGATCGTCGTATAATCGTCGCGCTCCTGCAGGACAGCGCCGATACCAACCAGCGAAAGCTTCATCGAGATATTGAAATCGGCCGAAGCCGTTGCGCCGAAATAGTCCGTGTGCGGGTCGATCGATGTCGCATAGGCCTCCATGAACGACTGAAAGACGTCATCGCTTTTATACTGGTAGGCTCGCTCGATAGCGTTTGCGTAACGTTTGTCGAGCGTTTCGCGAATAGCGGCATCGGTTTTTCCGGCGAGCTTCAACAGCAACCAATCGCTTTTGACGCGCTTGCGCCAAAGCTCATTGCTTTCGGCTTCCGTCTGCGGCCAGGGCTCTTTGTCGCGCAATACGGAATAGTTTTCCTGCACACCGAAATCGAAGTCCTGCTTAAGCAGACTGCGCGCGTAATTCATGCGGTCGACGATACGCTGCTCGTACGCGGCGAAGATGGCAAACGGGATCTTCAAATCCTTGCGATCGATGGCATCGTCGATCTCGCTGCGGTCAGACATGAACTTGTCGATGTCCGCTTGCAGGAAGAGCATGTGGTCCGGATCCAGTGATTTGACGAACCGGTCCATGATCCTGGCAGACAAGGCGTCGTCGAGTGGAATAGGTCTGTAGCTGTATCGCGTGAGAAGTTGTGCGCTCAGCTGAGCAGCTTGCGCCTGTTGCTTTTGCGGCGCCAGGACAGGCAGTGCCGCGACTTCAGCATAGGCGGACTGCGCGATTGCAAGAAATGCACCAAAAAAAACGTAGGCTATGCGCATCCGGCGTTGATCCAATTCATAATGCCTGTTGTCGATGTGCGATCTAGGTGGGGCAATTATGGTTTTTTGGCAACCGACCAATTAATTGCATGGTTTGCAAAGCCGCGAAATTCGTCCCTTCGTCAATGACAATATCCCGCGTAACCAGGACAATACCCGGCAATTCGACCGTCACGAGCCCTCTGCCCGGCGACCAGCGAAGCGCCGGTAAGCGTTCACGGATTGGCGGAAGAAGAACGGTCGGTCAGCGCGTGAGGGCAGCTTCTAGTCCTTGTTCACTCCTTGACCGCCCCCGTCATCGACGAGACGTAATAGTCCACGAAGAACGAGTAGAGGATGACGACGGGCAGCGAGCCGAACAGCGCTCCCGCCATCAGCGATCCCCACTCAAACACGTCCCCACGCACCAGTTCGGTCAGCACGCCAACCGGGATCGTCTTGTTCTCCGACGACTGAATGAAAGTCAGGGCGTAGATGAACTCGTTCCATGACAGGGTGAAGGCGAAGATGCCGGCAGAGATGAGACCGGGTACCGCCAGCGGCAGGATGATCTTCGTCAGGATCTGCCACCGATTGGCGCCGTCCACCAGTGCGCTTTCCTCGAGCTCGAACGGAATCGAGCGGAAGTAACCCATCAGAAGCCATGTGCAGAAGGGAATGAGGAAGGTCGGATAGGTGAAGATCAGCGCGAGGCGCGAGTCATAGATGCCGAGCTTGAAAACGATGAAGGCAAGCGGAATGAACAGGATCGATGGCGGCACGAGATAGGCCAGAAAGATGATGAGACCGACGGAGCGCGAGCCGGTGAAGCGCACACGCTCGATCGCATAGGCACCGAAGACCGATGCCACCAGCGACAGGAAGGTCGAGCAGACGGCGACAAGGATCGTGTTCCACATCCAGCCCGGATAAGACGTTTCGAGGAACAGATATTTGATATGGGCAAGCGTCGGCCCGACAACCCAAAACGGACTGTAATTGCTGTAATCGGTCAGTTGTTCGTTTGGCTTCACCGCGGTGATCGCCATCCAGTAGAACGGGAAGAGCAGCACGAAGACGAAGACCGCCATCGGCAGATAGAGCATCACCACCCGCCGCGGCAGGCGGTTCAGATAACTCATGCCTTCGACATTGTCGGTCAGGGCGGCATTGGCGGTGTTGGAATTGGTCGACATATCTTTCTCCCTAGTCCTGACCGCCCTGCTGCCATTTGCGGCGCTGCAGACCGAAGAAGCTGAACATAATCGCGCCGAGCAGGAACGGGATCATGGCGACTGCGATCGCGGCACCCTCGCCGAGCTGGCCGCCGGGAATGCCGCGTTGGAACGACAATGTCGCCATCAGATGCGTGGCGTTGACCGGCCCGCCCTTGGTCAGCACGTAGATGAGCTGGAAATCCGTGAAGGTGAAGAGCACCGAGAACGTCATCACGACAGCGATGATCGGCGTCAGCATCGGCAACGTCACATAGCGGAAACGCTGCCAGCTGGTCGCCCCGTCAAGCGAGGCGGCTTCCTGCAGCGAAGCCGGAATGGTCTGCAGACCGGCAAGCAGCGAGATCGCCACGAAGGGAATCCCGCGCCAGACATTGGCGATAATGACTGAAATGCGCGCATTGGTGGGATCGCCGAGGAAGTTGATCGGCGCATCGATCAGGCCAAGCTGCATCAGCGACCAGGAAATGATCGAAAACTGGGAATCGTAGATCCACCAGAAGGCCAGGCCCGACAACACGGTCGGCACGACCCAGGGCAGAAGCACGATCGCCCGGAAAAAACTCTTGAACGGCAGATGCTGGTTCAAAAGCAGCGCAAGCCACAGGCCGAGCGCGAACTTCAGCAGCGATGCGATGAACGTATAAAGGACGGTGTTGAAGACCGACAGCCAGAAGACATTGTCGTCCATCAGATATTGGTAGTTTTCCAGACCGATGAAGATACCATCGCGGCCAATGCGGGTATCGGTGAAACCGAGCCAGACACCGAGCCCAAGCGGATAGGTCAGGAAGCAGACCAGGAAGACCGCCGCCGGCAGCATGAACAGGAAGCCGAGCACGTTGTTGTTCTGCAGGAGCGAGGATGCCGATCCGCGCGTATCTCCGGAATTCACCGTCGACATTGCTTATCTCCAGATTGCGATATGCCCTAGGGGCTTGCGGCACGTCGTTTCCGGCATGCCGCAAGTCTTGGAAAGATGGGATCAAACGCGGTAGTAGCGGTTTGCCCGGCGCTCGGCCTCCTTCATCGCATCCTCTGGCGACTTTTGGCCGGTGACAGCGGCGGCATACATGTCGACCAGCACGTAGTCCGCCATAGTCGCCGCCGAGGCATAGCCGAGCGGTCCGGCGTAGCCGTTCGGACGCAGCTTTTCGGACGCAAGCGCGTAAGGCGCATGGACCGGATCGGCAGTCCAGATCGGATTCTTGGCAAACGCCTTCAGAGGCTGGCAGCAATAAGCGCTGGAGCCTTGGATCCAGGCGTTCATCTGATCGGCTTCCATCATGAACTTGATATAGGCCTTTGCGGCCTCTGGATATTTGCTGTGCTTGAAGAGCAGCAGCGAACTCGTCTGGAAAAGTTCCACGCTCTTGCCGACAGGCCCGATCGGGAAGTTCGTCGTGCGGATGTCCTTGGCGATGTCGGCGAGCTTCGGGTCGTTCTTAGCGGTGTAATAGACCGAAACGCCGTTGGCGATCAGCGAAACCTGGCCGGCAAGGAAGGCACGGTTGTTGTTGACGTCCTGCCAGCTTTCCGTGCCCGGAATGAAGGTCGCATAGAGCTCCTTGGCGTAGTTGATCGAAGCCAGCGTTTCCGGGCTGTTGATCGTCACCTTGCCGCCTTCGTCGACCATCTTGCCGCCATGGCTCCAGAGCAGCCAATGGGCATAGTTGTTGCCATCGCCGACGGCCTTCCCGTGCGGGAAGCCGGCGGGGGTGCCCTTAGCTTTCATCGCCTTGCATAGCTCGAGGAAGCCTGCCGTATCCTTCGGAAATTCGCTGAAGCCGGCCGCCTTCACGTGGGTATCGCGATAAACGACCGCATTGCCGATCGTCGTCAGCGGCATGGCAATGAACGTATCCCCGCGCGAAGCATAACCTTTCAAGCCGTCGTACCAGCCGCCATATTTGTTGCCGAGATAATTGGCGAGTTCCGTCAAGTCGACCAGCTTGTCCGGATACTGATGGGCATCGTCGAACCAGCACATGATGAGGTCAGGCCCCGAGCCGACATTGGCAGCGACTGCGGCCTTCGGGCGAATATCTTCCCAGCTCTCCTTGTCGATGCGGACCTCGACGCCGGTGGCCTCGGTGAATTTCTTGGTGTTTGCAAGCCAGGCGTCCTCATCGCCCTTGACGAAGGGCGTCCAGCGCAGCAGGCGCAGGCTCGCGCCGCTTTCCGGCTTATAGGTCGGTTCGGCCTGTGCGAAGGAAGGCCTGATGCCCAGACCGGCGACGCCGGCTGCGGCCGCCGAAGCAGCAAGAAATTCACGTCTCTTGATTGTCATGATATTCCTCCTCATTAAAAAAGCGGGAGAGATTCTCCGACATCCATCTCCCGCTCGATGAACGACGGTACCTGCATCCGGAAATGGGATGCTTGCTGACGGATGAACGGAAGACTCCTCCTCTCCCGCGCTCCGCTGAAGGCGTCAGCCGGTCAACCTCTGGCCGCCTTCGGCATCGAAAAGATGAACATGCGAGGCGTCGATTGCGACATTCAAGCTTTCGCCTGGGCGCGCATTGACGCGTTCGCGGAAGACGCAATTGAGATCGCTGCCGCCGAGTTTCAGCGTGAGATGCGTCTCGTAGCCGGTCGGCTCGATCACCACAATTTCGCCTGACAGGCCATTGGGATCGAGCAAGATATATTCCGGACGAAGTCCGTAGATCAGGTCACGGCCTCTTGCGCTGTCCGGCGCATTGGCAACCGGCAGCGCCGTGCCATCGGCGGTGATGAAGCGGCTTGTGTTTTCGGGATCGAGCCTGCCCTTGATCATGTTCATCGCCGGCGAGCCGATGAAGCCGCCGACGAAGAGATTGACCGGCTTGTCGTAGAGCTCCAGAGGCGAGCCCACTTGTTCGACGATCCCGTCATGCATGACGACGATCTTGTCGGCCATCGTCATCGCTTCGATCTGGTCATGGGTGACGTAAACGGTCGTGGTCTTCAGCCGCTGGTGCAGTTCCTTGATCTCGGCTCGCATGGCGACGCGCAGCTTCGCATCCAGATTGGAGAGCGGCTCATCGAAAAGGAAGACTTCCGGATCGCGCACGATGGCGCGGCCCATGGCGACGCGTTGGCGCTGGCCGCCGGAAAGCTGGCGTGGATAACGGTCGAGCAGCGCATCGAGCCCGAGAATGCCGGCGGCATATTTCACCCGCTTTTCGGCTTCGGCCTTAGGCGCCTTGTTGAGCATCAGCGAAAAGCCCATATTCTGCTGCACCGTCATGTGCGGATAGAGCGCGTAGTTCTGGAAGACCATCGCGATGTCGCGATCCTTCGGCGGCAAGGTGTTCACCACCCGCCCGCCGATCCGGATTTCGCCCGCGGAGATGTTTTCCAGCCCCGCCAGCATGCGCAGCAGCGTGGACTTGCCGCAGCCTGACGGTCCGACCAGGATCACGAATTCGCCATCCGCAATATCGATGTTTACGCCCTTGATGACCGGAAACGCACCGAACGATTTGCGTACATCCGCGAATTGAACGCCTGCCATACTCCCTCCTCCCAGATATCGAGCACTACATGCTATGTATTCGTCTACTCAGGCTTTCCGACGGCTGCCGCCGGTTATCCGCGCCCGACAAAGGGCATTTTGGTCGCCATGACCGTCATCGTCAGCACGTTGGCACTCAGCGGCAGACCCGCCATGTAGACGACCGCATCGGCAACATGGGCGGCGTCGATGGTCGCCTCCGCGGCAGTCGTGCCGTTGGCCTGAAGGACGCCGGCGGCGATCCTCTTCGTCATGTCGCTTGCCGCGTTGCCGATATCGATCTGGCCGCAGGCAATATCGAATTCACGCCCATCGAGCGCAGTCGATTTTGTAAGACCGGTAATGGCGTGCTTTGTCGCCGTATAGGGCGCGGAATTGGGGCGTGGCGTCGTTGCCGAAACCGAGCCATTGTTGATGATGCGGCCGCCACGCGGCGTCTGGCTCTTCATCAGCCTGAACGCCTGTTGCGTGCAGAGAAAGGCGCCCGTCAGATTGGCCGACACGATGGCGCTCCAGTCTTCGAAAGACACATCTTCCAGCGGTACGCCCGGCACCGAGACACCGGCATTGTTGACCAGCAGATCGAGGCGGCCATACCGATTTGCGATCGTGTCGAACAATGCTTTCACCGAGACTGGATCGCCGACATCGGCACCGACTGCGACCACTTCCGCACCTGTCTCGCTCCCAAGTTCGGCAGCGGCTTTCTCGAGAATCTCGGCGCGCCGTCCAGAGATGACCACCCTGTAGCCGGCCGCACCGAGCCCTTTGGCAATCGCACGGCCAACGCCCGTACCACCACCGGTCACCAGGGCAATCTTCGGCTGCACACCGGAACCTCCACTCATCCGATCCTCCCGCCGAGTTCGTCCTCGATATGCACCTGCAGGATCTCGTCGAAACTTGTCTCCGCCTTAAAGCCGAGTGCGGAGGCTCTCTTCGCGTCGAACTGGGTCGGCCAGCCGGCAACGATACGTTCGATCGCAGGATCGCTCTCGCGCCTGATCAACGCGACGGCCTTGTCGCCTGCAATACGGCGAAGGGCATCAATTTCCTCGGAAACCAGGGCCGAGAGCCCCGGCATGGTCAGGTTGCGCCGCGGCCCCACTTCTGCCGTATCGATTTTTGCAGCATGAACGAAGAACCCGACCGCCGCCCTCGGGCTTGCGAACCAGTGCCGGACAGCGTCACTGACCGGCAGCACCGCTGGCTTACCGGCGAGCGGCTCACGCAGAATATTGGAGAAGAAACCGGAGGCGGCCTTGTTCGGCGCACCTGGTCGCACGCAGATCGTCGGCAGGCGAATGCCGATGCCATCGAAAATCCCGCGACGCGAGTAGTCGGCAAGCAGCAGCTCGGCAATTGCCTTCTGGGTACCGTAACTTGTCAGAGGCGTGGAGAAAAACTCATCCGGAATGACATCAGGGAAAGGCGTACCGAACACGGCGATCGAGGAAGCAAACACGACACGCGGCATATAGTCGGATTTCAGACCCTCATGGCGGATCGCATCGAACAATGCGCGCGTCCCGTTGAGATTGACGGCATAGCCTTTGTCGAAATCCGCCTCCGCCTCGCCGGAAACGATCGCCGCCAGATGAAAGATCAGATCCGGCCGGGCCTCGATCAGCTTGTCGGCGACGCCCGCCCGGGCAAGATCGAACGTCATCGCGTTTGACAGGGACCGAAGGGCTTCCGGCACCGGCGGCTGAAATGCATCGACCAGCGTCAATCGACTGATCGTAGTGCCGAGCGCGTCAGGTTCGCGGGCAATTCTTTCGACCAGCTTGCGGCCGACCATGCCTGCCGCACCCAAAATCATCACATGCATCTCGGCTTACCTCCCAGCGCCGCCGGTCTCGGTCTTCGAGACGACCTCGTGTCAAATCGGAACCGCTCTCCCCGGTCGGATTCCGCGCGTCACACTAAGCGCAACGCCATCTATTCCTTCAAGTTTTCCAAAATTCGGACCGATACTCAGGAACGCTACCGGCCAGATAAAATCAAACAAAACTACAACCTGCAGATCAACTTACCTTGCATGATCTGCGGGTGGTAGCAATCGAACATAAGTCTCATGTCTCCTTTGCCTAGTGCCTGTCAGCGAATAACCGTCATGCCCGGCAGGACGACGCCGCTCTTTTCGGCAAGGACCTTTGCCACGGCGGCATCATCTTCCTTGCCGAGACCGGCTTCGGATGCCTGCCGGAAGAGCAAGAGCGCGGTCGAAGCGAGCGGAGTGGCAGCGCCTGCCCGGTCTGCCTCAGAGGCGACGATGCCGAGATCCTTGACGAAGATGTCCACCGCCGAACGCGGTGTATAGTCTCCCGAGACGATATGTTCGCCCCGGTTCTCGAACATCCAGGAGGAGCCAGCCGAAACCCGCAGCACCTCGTAAAGCGTCTTCAGGTCGATCCCGGTCTTGGCCGCAAACGTCATCGCCTCGGCGGTCACCGCGATATGCACGCCGGCGAGGAGCTGATTGATCATCTTCACCTGTGAGCCGGTGCCGGGCCTGTCCCCCAACCGAAACACGTTGCCGGCGACCGCATCGAGCGCCGGTTTTGCGCGCGCGAAAGCTTCCGGCGAGCCAGAACCCATGACGACCATCTCTCCGGAAAGTGCCTTGGCGTGGCCGCCCGAAACCGGCGCGTCGACGACAAGCATGCCGGCGGCCTCCAGCCGATCGGCTATTGCAATTGTGGCGCTTGGCGCCATGGTAGCGCAAAGGAGAAACACGGTGCCGGCGCGAGCCGTCTCCAGCGCGCCCCCCGGCCCGAACAAGACTTGCTCGGCCTGGCTGCTATTGACGACGAACACGAACACTGCGGCGGCTTCCGCGGTGGCTTCGGATGGTGTCTCGCAGGATTTGCCGCCCGCGTCCGAAAAGCGCTGCAACACATCAGACCGGAGGTCACATCCGTAGACGGTAAAACCCGCTCTCAGAAGCGACAGGGCAGCGCCCCATCCCATCGAGCCAAGACCGATGACCGCTGCTGTCTGCACGTCCTGCACAGCCCTTCCTCCAAGATAAATCATCAGCCACAGGCTCGGTGTTATCGATACCGGTATCGGTAACAAGCCTTATTTTGGTAATGTATGTCAAGCGCCGCCAGTTCCACTTTTCGCGCAATAGGCTTATGACTGGCGCACGCGCCGATGTCGGCACCGAATGGGGGGATCCTTTGGGGATACGCAAATCCACTCTGGAAGAAGTTGCCGCGGCCGCTGGCGTGAGTAAGATGACTGTGTCCCGGGCGCTGCGTGGCGCGCCTGATGTCTCTCCCGAAACTCGCCAGAGAGTGCTGAAGGCAACGGAGCAGTTGGGCTATGTCGGCAACCAACTCGCCCTTTCATTGTCATCACAGCGAACCAACCTCGTCGCCGTCGTGGTGCCGAGCATGTCCAACATTGTCTTTCCGGAAGTGCTCGCGGGCATTTCGACCGGGCTTGAGGGATCGGGGATGCAGGCAGTGTTCGGTCTCTCGGACTACGACACGCGCAAGGAACGGGATGTTATCAGAGACATGCTGTCCTGGCGGCCGAGTGCCATTATCGTCACCGGTCTCGACCAGCCCGAAGACACGGTGAAAATGCTGAGAAGCGCGGAAATTCCTGTCATTCAGATCATGGATCTCGATGGTACACCGATCGATTTCAATGTCGGCCTGTCACACGGAAAGGCAGGCGAGGAGATGGCAAGAGCACTGATTGCCGCCGGGCGGAAGCGTTTCGGGTACATTGGCAGCGTGCTGGAGCGGGACCTGCGCGCTGCAAAACGCAAGGCCGGCTTCGAGCGCGTCCTGCTCGAACATCGGCTCACCTTCATCGGGCAAAGGCTCGGCGACACCCTTTCCTCAGTCGGTCTCGGCAAATATCTGACGCATGAGTTGCTGCGTGCCGAGCCCAACCTCGACTGCATCTATTACTCCAACGACGACATGGCGGCCGGAGGCGCTTTCGCCGGCATGGAGGCTTCTCGAACCGATGATATTCTGATGGCCGGCTTCAACGGGTTGGAACTCGCGGCCGCCCTCCCCGTGAGGATTGCCACATCCAAATCGCCGCGCCGCATGATCGGCGAAGTCGCAGCGCGTCTGGCACGCGGTTCCATGGTGACGGACGCCCCATCGAACGGCAAGATCACCGCCTTTGTTCCAGAGATTATGGGCATCGAATAGTGGGTTCGGCGCCGACAAGACGGCTGCCGCCACTCATCCTCTTAAACGAATGCCCGGATTAAAATCAAAGAAATCGATTGATATCCTTCTCCTCCGCCTTGCCCGTATCAGGATTGTCGATATAAATCCATGTGTGACGCAACCTGGAGAGATCATGGAACGCTCGTTTTTGACGATCGAAGCCGGAGTCAACGACACCGTTATAAAAGCTCTCGCTGCGCCAGGACGCCTGCAACTCCTCAAACTATTGTGCTCGAAGGGTCCCCTGAACGTCAACGACATGGCCCGAGCGCTATCGCTGCCGCAGTCAACCGTCGCAACCGGAATTCAAATTCTGGAAGAGGTGGGGCTGGTTGAATCCCGCCTCGCCAAAGGCCGGAAGGGCAACCAGAAGATCTGCTCTGCAGTCTATGACGAAATCCTCATCAGCTTTGAAGACAAGTCCGTAAACAAGGCAGACGACGTCATCGAGGTCGAGATGCCGGTTGGGCTCTATACGAGTTGCGACATTCATGCCCCTTGCGGCCTCTGCTCGAGTGAAAGCGTAATCGGCCTGCTCGACGTTCCCGATTATTTCCTTGATCCGCAACGCATGCAGGCAGGTCTCGTGTGGTTCGGCAGGGGCTTTGTCGAATACAAATTCCCCAACAATGCCAAAGTCCTGAATAAGGATGTGCGCGCGATCGAATTCTCGATGGAACTGTCCTCGGAAGTACCGGGCACCAATCCGGACTGGCCCTCCGACATCACGCTTTGGGTCAATGGAATGCCGGTCGGCACATGGACTTCTCCAGGCGACTACGGCGACAAGCGCGGCGCCTATACGCCTGGCTGGTGGAAGCTTGAAGGTTCCCAATACGGCAAGCTGAAGACCTGGCGCATTTCCACACGCGGCACATTCATCGACGGCGTCTCGACCTCCAACGTCACGGTTGAAGACCTTGCGCTGGCTCAGCATTCCTCGATCCGCCTGCGGGTCGGCATTGCCGAGAATGCCAGTCATACCGGCGGCGTGAATATATTCGGCCGCGGGTTTGGAAATTACGGCCGCGACATCGTCATGCGGCTCTATGTTTAATGGTGAATATCGGCAATCGTGATTTCAATATCGCATTATTTTCTGCGTCCGCAGCAGGTTTATTTTGTATAACATGCTGAAAAATAATAATTATTTTTGATATCCCCACAGCGCGTAACGCACGCGATAGTCAATTGACTCCCTGCTCTCAAGCTATCAAGATAGCTGTATAAGAACGAAGAAATCGATATTTACGGGAGGGTTCGTTGAAAGCGAACGTTATTGTTCATCGCGATTTTCGGGTCGCGAGCATTGATCCCAGACTCTATAGTTCGTTCCTTGAGCATCTCGGAAGAGCCGTTTATGGCGGCATCTACGAACCAGGGCATCCGACAGCCGACGCGAACGGCTTCCGGCAAGACGTCATCGATCTCGTAAAGCAACTCGACACACCCTACTGTCGTTACCCCGGCGGCAATTTCGTTTCGGCCTACGACTGGCAGGACGGGATCGGTCCGCGTTCGGAGCGCCCTGTTCGTCTCGATCTTGCCTGGCGCACCCGTGAAAGCAACCAGATCGGCGTCAATGAGTTCGTCGACTGGTGTAAGAAGGCGAAGACCGAGCCGATGCTCGCCGTCAATCTCGGCTCACGCGGGCTGGATTCGGCCCGCAATTTCCTCGAATACTGCAACCATCCCGGCGGCACCTATTGGTCTGACCTGCGTCGCAAGCATGGTTGGGAAACGCCCCATAAGGTCAAATTGTGGTGCCTCGGCAACGAAATGGATGGCCCCTGGCAGGTTGGACACAAGTCGGCGCATGAATATGGCCGGCTCGCCGACGAAACGGCAAAGGCCATGCGGAATTTCGACAAGTCGCTGGAGCTGGTGGTCTGCGGCTCATCGCATTCCGACATGGAGACCTATCCGGACTGGGAAGCGCAGGTCCTTAACGAATGCTATGACAGCGCCGACTATATTTCCCTGCACATGTATTTCGCAAACCGCGAGAAGAACACGCTCAATTACCTTGCCCGCACAACCAAACTCGACCGCTACATCACCACCATCGGCGGCGTGATCGACTATATCAAGGCAAAGAAGCGGTCGAAGAAGACGATCGGCATTTCCTTCGACGAATGGAATGTGTGGTATCATTCCAACCAGCAGGACAAGGATATCCTGGCAAAGAACGAATGGCCGGATGCGCCGCATCTTTTGGAGGATGTCTATAATTTCGAGGACGTCCTGCAGGTCGGCGGTATTCTCAACACCTTCATCCGTCGCTCGGACCGCGTGCGCATCGCCTGCATCGCCCAGCTCGTCAACGTCATCGCTCCGATCATGACCGAGAATGGTGGTCCGGCCTGGCGTCAGACGATCTATTACCCTTTCTATTTCGCATCGAAATACGGCCGTGGCTCTGCCTTGCAGCTCATCGCCGACGGGCCGACCTATGACTGCGACGAAGCGGACGACGTCCCCTACCTCGACGCATCAGCGGTCCTTTCCGATGACGGCCAGACGCTGACCTTCTTTGTCGTCAACCGTCATCCGCAAAGCGCGCTTGATCTCGACGCCCGGCTGGACGGCTTTACCGATGCCCGTGTGCTTGAGCAGGTGGAGATGACGCATCCTGATTTGCAAGCGGTCAATACCGCACGGCAGCCGGAGGCTGTCGTCCCGATCAAAGTCGAAAACGCGAAAATCGAGGACGGCAGATTGCGCGCGAGCCTGAAGCCTCAGTCTTACAGCGTAATCCGGCTGTCGATCTGAGATCTTTCCGGCCATCGCTCTCGTGCTGGCCTGGAGAATATCCGCTCGCTGCGAGGAGGCAGCCGAGCCGGAGGAATGGTTCGCAGAAGCATCGGACCTGAAAAGTGCAAGTCCCGATGCCGCTGCGAACCCCAAAACCGCGACGTCCCTTGCGTCCATTGCGGCCGCGCTCTCGTCGCATTCAAAGGGAGGAGAAAATGCAGCATTGGAAGAAGCTTGCATTCGGCGTCGCCTTGGCGACGCTCGGCCTGATGGCCGCGGCTAAGGCGGATGACTATAAATCCTTGCCCCGGAAGGACACTCTCATCGTCGAAAACCCGGAAGGCACGATCAAGAATCCCGGCTGGTTCAATATTTGGGTCAACGGCGGTGGCGGCGTTTCAACCGGCCTGCAGCAGTTGACCATGGACACGCTCTGGTACATCGATCCGGAAAAAGGTCTCGGCGGCTCGCCTTGGGACAATTCCCTTGCCGCCGACAAGCCGCAATATAATGCCGACTTCACCGAAATGACGGTGAAGCTGCGCAAGGGGCTCTACTGGAGCGACGGCGTGGAATTCACCGCCGACGACCTCGTCTATACGGTCAAGACACAGATGGACCATCCCGGCATGGTCTGGAGTGCTGCCTTTTCCGTGCAGGTGGCGAGCGTTGAAGCGACCGATCCCTATACGGTCGTCTTCAAGCTGAAGAAGCCCAACTCCCGTTTCCATGCGATCTTCACCGTCCGCTGGAACGGTGCCTGGATCATGCCCAAGCATGTCTTCGAGAAGGTGGCCGATCCGCTTCGCTATGATTTCGCCAACCCGGTTTCCCTTGGCGCTTACAAGCTCAAGGCCTATGACCCCCAGGGCCAATGGTATACCTGGGAAAAGCGTGACGACTGGCAGCGAACATCGCTTGCGCGCTTCGGCGAGCCGGCCCCGAAATATGTGACCTATGTCGATCCAGGCCCGCCAGATAAACGCACCATCGCGCAGCTCGAGCATAATCTCGATATCATTCATGACAATACGCCCGAGGGCATGTTTACCCTTAAGGAGAAGTCCAAGTCGGTCGAGACCTGGTTCCCTGGCTTTCCTTTCGCCCATCCGGATCCGACACTTCCGGCAGTGATCTTCAATACCCAGGATCCGGCTTTTGCCAATCCCGATGTCCGCTGGGCGCTTGCCCTTTTGATCGACATCAAGGCTGTAGACATGGCGAGCTACCGCGGCGCTGCCACGCTGTCGGCCCTCGGCGTACCGCCGACGGCAGCCACGATGAAAGACTACCAGGCGCCGATGCAGGACTGGCTGAAGAATTTCGAGATCGATACCGGCAAACGGAAGATCAAACCTTATGATCCGACGATCGGACAACAGGTTGCCGATATCCTGCGCAAGCAGCCGAAGTTCAAGGACCAGATCCCGACCGATCCGGCGGCGATCACCACGGCATTCGGCTATGGCTGGTGGAAACCGGATCCGCAGGCAGCAGCCGAACTTCTGGAAAAAGCCGGCTTCAAGAAAACTGGCGGCAAATGGATGACCCCCGATGGCCAGCCGTTCAAGATCCGGATGACGGTTGAGGGCGACACGCGCTCCGTCTTCACCCGGGCGGGCACGCTCATCGCACAGCAATGGGCTTCTTTCGGCATCGACGCAAAAGCCGTGCCCGTTGCGAAACTGTGGCAGGTTGCGCTGCAGCCCGGCGATTTCCAGGTGGCGATTGCCTGGAGCGTCGAGACCTGGGGCGGCGATCCCGACCTGTCCTTCTTCCTCGACAGCTGGCACTCGCAATTCGTGGCAAAGAAAGGTGACAATCAGCCGCCGCGCAACTGGCAGCGTTGGAGCAATCCGGAGCTCGATAAGATCATCGAAAGCATCCGCGGCATCAGCGCCGACGATCCGAAGGGCATCGAGCTCGGCAACGATTATCTGAAGCTGGTCGCCCGCGACATGCCGACGATCCCGCTGATGTCCTATAACGTCTTCACCTCGATGGATACGACTTATTGGACCGGTTATCCGACGATATCAGACCCCTATACCGACCCGGTGCCGAATTGGGCGAATTCGAGGCTGATGATGGTCAAACTGAAACCGGCTCAACCGAAATAATCCTCCCCAACGCCGGCGCGGCCGTGTCGCGCCGGCCCCCTATCGACGGGCATGTGCCGCAGCTGCCATGCTCGTCGATCCTTTCGAAAGGGAACCAGAGAGGAACCACTGCTCTATGACGTCCTATCTGATCTTTGTGCTGAAGCGGTTCGGTCAGTTTCTGCTCGTCGTATTTCTTGGGGTGACCATAACATTCTTCGTCACCCACCTGACCCCGATCGATCCGGTCGAAGAAAGCATAGGCGCCATCACGCAGATGGGGCAATCCGATCCGAATGCGATCGAACTGATGCGTCAGTCGCTGCGAGAGCTCTATGGAATGGAGGGTTCGATCTGGCAGCAATATCTGCATTTTTGGCTGCGGCTTGCGACCGGTGATCTCGGCCCCTCGCTCTCGGCTTTTCCCACACCTGTCTCCACCATCATTCTGCGGTCACTGCCCTGGACCATCGGGCTGATGACGGTGTCCACCCTGATCACCTTCGTGCTCGGAAATGCGATCGGCGCGCTCGCCGGCTATTACAGGAAGGATATGGTGCTGAAGGCCGTCAGCCTCGTCTTTATCGCCCTGCTTCCCATTCCCTATTATATTCTCGCCTTCGTGCTTCTCATTCTGTTCGGCTATCTCTGGCCGGTGCTGCCAATCACCGGCGGCTACGAGATGAACACCAATCTGGATCTCTCCTTCGCGCTCGTCCTCGATATCCTGGAACATTCCATCCTGCCGGCCTTGTCGCTGATCCTGGTCGGGGCCGGCAGCTGGCTGATCGGGATGCGCGCGCTTGTTTCCAACATCATCACCGACGATTACGTCGTCTTCGCCGAGCTCGGCGGCGTTCCGAAGCGGAAAATCCTCCGCTCCTACATCGCCCGCAATGCCATGGTGCCGCAATTCACTGGGCTTGCCATGTCACTCGGCGGGATCTTCAACGGCACCGTCATCACAGAGATCGTCTTCGGCTATCCCGGTATCGGAAACCTGCTGATCTCGGCAGTGCATGCCGGCGACTACAGCCTGGTCCTCGGCCTCAGCGCATTGTCGATCGTCGGCGTTGCTGCCGCCGTGTTCATCATCGACATTCTGAGCCCGCTGATCGATCCGCGCATCAAGGTGGAATAGAGCATGTTTACGATCATCCGCGACCTCGCGCGCCAGAACATGGAATTTCTCTGCGGCTTGATGCTCTTTGCCGTCATCGTCGGATTGGTGATCCTGTCCTATTTCTCGCCCTATGGCGCGACCGACATCTATCTCTTGCCGCCCGACATGCCGCCGGACGGCGAATATTGGCTCGGCACGACATCGCGCGGCCAGGACGTTTTCTGGCAGTTGACGACCGGCCTTCGCAACACCCTCTATTTCGGCATCGGCGTCGCCTTTCTCTCGCGCATCATCTCGCTGGTTGTCGGCCTAGTCGCCGGTTATGCCGGCGGCACGGTCGACCGAGTTCTGATGGCGATCAACGACAGCGTCATGGTCATCCCGCAATTTCCGCTGCTGATCCTTTTCTATTTCGTGCTGAAGGACAACATGACCTGGGTGGCGCTGATCGTCATAATGGCCTCGCTCGGCTGGTCCTACGACGCCCGTCTTATTCGTTCGGTCGCAATCGGTCTGAAGACGAGACCCTTCACCACCCAAAGCGTCTACTCCGGGATGAGCATGAGCAAGATCCTCGTTGAAGAGCACCTCCCCTATGTTCTGCCGATCGTCTTCGCCACCACGATGAACAACATGATCTGGTCGATCGGGATGGAGATCACCCTGTCGGTGCTCGGCTTCACCGATATCGAGACGCCGACCATGGGCATGATGATCTACTGGGCCAACGCCCATTCGGCGCTCATCGCCGGCACCTGGTGGTGGGTGGCTGCACCCGTTGCCGTCATCGTCGTTCTCTTCCTGGCGCTGTTTCTCCTGTCCATGTCGATGAACGAATACAATGACCCGCGCAGCCGGCTGAACCGGATGGGAGGTTAGCCATGGATGCTTTGGTCGAAGTCCAGAACCTGAAAGCCTATTACCGCGCCTTCCTTTACGGCGTCGACCGGGAGGTGCGCGCCGTCGACGACATTACCCTGACGATCCGGCGCGGTGAGATCTATGGGATCGCCGGCGAATCCAGCAGTGGCAAGACAACCTTGATCAAGACGATTGCCGGCGCCATCCGGCCACCGCTCAAGGTCGTATCGGGCAAGGTGGTCTTCCATTTTGGCGGTGGCACGCAGGACATGTATGCGATGACGCCGGACGAACGTATGGCGCTTCGCTGGCTGCACCTGTCCTATATCATGCAGGCATCGATGAATGTGCTGAACCCGGTTCGGCGCATCCATCACTCCTTTACCGATTTCGCCTTCCGTCACATGAAGGTCGGCAAGAATGAGTTCTTCACAAAAGTCGGATCGCATCTTGAGAGACTGAAGCTTGATCCGCATCTGCTCGAAGCCTATCCGCACGAGCTCTCCGGCGGCATGCGCCAACGTATGACGATCGCGCTTGCGACGATCCTGACACCCGAATTCATCATTGCCGACGAGCCGACGACGGCGCTCGACGTCATCGTCCAGCGTGACGTTCTGTCGATGATCGGCGAAATCCAGCGCGAGATAGGCTCTTCCTTCTTGTTCGTCACCCATGACATGGGTGTGCATGCGACGGTTTCAGACCGCGTCGGCATCGTCTACGCCGGTCGCCTCGTCGAGGAAGCGCCGACCCGCAAGCTCTTCGCCCTGCCGCTGCACCCTTACACGCAGCATCTGGTGGCCAGCCTGCCAAGCATCGGTGATGCGAAGGCCCGGCCTTCGCTCGAGGGACGCCCGCCGAACCTTGCCATGCCGCCCGACGGCTGCCGGTTTCATCCGCGCTGTCCGAAGCGAATGGACATCTGCTCGCAGAAGGTCCCACCGATGATCACAGTTGAGCCGGATCGGCGAGTGGCTTGCTTTGCGGTGACGGGAGATCAGGCTTGAACGCTCTTCTCACTCTCTCTCATGTCACGAAGATCTACCGTCAGGGCGGCATGCTTGGCCGGCGGCAGATCGTGGCGGTCAAGGATGTCAGCTTTGAAATCGGCAGCGAGCCAGAGATTCTCTCCATCGTCGGAGAATCGGGTTCCGGAAAATCAACGATCGCAGCGATGATCCTCGGACAGACGGCGCCCACGCAAGGCGAACTCCAATTCCGCGAGAAAGCGGTCGCTCTTCACGGCAAGGCCGAGCGCCGCGCCTTCATGAGGGAAGTGCAGCCAGTCCTGCAGAACCCATTCGAAGCCTTCAACCCGCTCAAGCGCGTCGATCGCTACCTTTTCGAAACTGCGCGGAACTTTTCGGTTGGCGGGGCCAAGCCGGATCGGCAGCAGATCGAACGGCTGGCCGACCAGGCTCTCCATCACGTCGGCCTCAGTCTTGAAGAGGTAAAAGGCCGGTTTCCGCATGAACTCTCCGGTGGTCAGCTACAGCGGGCTGCAATCGCTCGTGCCCTGATCCCGCAGCCACGCCTACTGATCGCCGACGAGCCGGTATCCATGGTCGATGCGTCACTGCGCATGGCAATCGTCAATCTCTTCGAACAATTGAAACATGAGCTTGGGCTTTCGATCGTCTACATCACCCATGATCTTGCCACCGCTTATTATATCAGCGACCGCATCATCATCATGCGCAAAGGCGAGATCGTCGAACAGGGCGAGGCACGCAGGGTCCTCGACAATCCGCAGCACGCATACTCCCGGGCCCTGAAGGACGCGGTGCTGACTGCCGATTTCGCTTCGCCATCGTAACGATTTGGCGAATGCAATGCGCCACAGGAACAGGTTCATCGTTCAAACTGAATTCGAAACGACAAGCCACGGCAAGCGCAAGTGCAAGCACTCTTTCCCGGAAGTGGTCAGCACAAACGCATTATGCGCACTTCGGATCGGCCTATCACTTCCCAGGTCGTGTCAGTGCCTGGTGACACTCCGGGATGCCTTGGTGGGCTTCGGGGGTGGGGTCGTCGTCGGAGCGCTCTGGGCACCGCCCTTGGCCTTCGCAGCGCCTTTGGGCTTCACCGGAGCCTCTGCCGTCGCAGTCTTTTGCGCGCGAGGCTTCTTGGCAGACTGGCCATCCGCCTCGATGTTGGCGGCGATTTCCTGAAAGGCCTGAAGCCAATGCTTCAGGTCCTCGCCGTCTGGCCTACCTTCCTGCTCCCAGATCTCGTAAGCGCGCTGCCTGATGCGGTCCTCGTTCGATGCCATCTGCCTCTCCCTGTGAAACTGCTGCCAGGAACAGTCAGATGGCGCTGCGCGCGCGAAGGGCAATGGCTGCGCGCGCATTTCCCACGCCTTTAGGTGGAACCGTTGCCGGCGCGTCTGCTAAAGACTGGTTCTTATCATGGCGTTCGTATCAGATGCTGGCAAAGAAGCCCGGCCGGCGGGATAATGGTAGGCGGGACTACGAGATTGCCTGGAGTACCGGCTGCGATTGCTTTCGCACTGTGAAGATCTGCAGAACCTTCGAAAGCCAGCCGGCCGCTCGCCCTTTCATTTTGGTATCGCCACGGCAACGCTGAGACCGTGCGGACTGCGCTGGCGCAGTTCCAAGGTGCCCTGGTGGGATTGAATAATGTCTGCGACGATCGACAGACCGAGGCCGAAGCCACCTCCGGCGCGAGACTGGTCCGATTTGAAGAAAGGCTCCAGTACCCGCTCTCGAAGCTCCTGCGGAATGCCCGGGCCATCATCGTCGACAATGATCAGTACGGTTTCCGGCCGTTCGGCCATCGTCACCTCGGCCCTGCCTGCAAATTTAACGGCGTTATCGCAAAGATTGGTGATTGCGCGGGTGATGGAAAGCGGTCGGCATCTGGCAAGAAGCCTGTTCGGGCCATTGTATCGGACGGCGTGGCCGATATCGGCAAACTCGCTGCAGACCGTCTGCAGGATGCTTGCGACGTCAACGAGTTCGATCGCCTCGGTCGCATAGTCGTTTCGAAGATAATTCAGGCTCTCGACGAGCAGGTTCTCGATCCGATCGATGTCGGACAGCAGGGCGTCCTTCTGGCCGCTCTCCCCCATCCGCTCCACACGCAGCTTCAGCCGCGTCAGCGGCGTGCGCAGATCGTGACCGATGCCGCGCAGCATGCGGGTGCGGGCTTCGATCATCAGACGGATCCGCCGGCGCATGCCGTTCAATGCCCGGGCCAATGCAACGATCTCGACCGTTCCCCTCTCCTCGAAGACAGGAGAACCGCTGGTGATATCGGACACCGCCGCCACGTGGGCAATACGTTGTAGGGGTTCCGTAATCACCCTGATCGCGAATATGAAGAAAAAGCCGATCAATACGAAGAAGGCGACGAAGTAATAGGGGCCGCGTCCGAGGAACGCACTGCTCAGCATGGAATCCGGAAAGCCCGAGGTGATGACGATCGTGTCGTCGTCGACGCGCGCGGCAATCACGCGCCGGTCATCGAGGAAGGTTTGCCAGCCACCCAATGGCGGCTCGTTGTCTGGCGGAAACAACCGGGCAGCGACGATGTCCAGGAAGCTCTGACGGCTCGAAGACTGTGTAAACCGGTTCGCGGTCGCCGTCGGCGTGAGTTCGATCTCCCAGCCGGCGCGACGTGCATTGGCGAGGATGATCTGCCGATCTTCAGGCGAGGCGGGTCCAAGCAGCCCGGCGATAGCGTTGAGCTTGTCGGCGATGTTTTCGAGATCCGGAGCGGCAAGATCTTCTCTGGCCCACCGCTCCACCGCATCGCCCATGGTGACAATCGTCACCAGCGCCACCAGAATGATGATGGTGATCTGACCTCGGACTGTCATCGTGACACGACGCAGGCGATTAAACATCAGCCTCTTCCACCTGCGCAGTAAAGACGTAGCCGCCGAGACGGACGGTCTTGATGAGGAGCGGATCGCGAGGATCCTTCTCGATTTTCTGCCTGAGCCGGCTGATATGGACATCGATGCTGCGCTCGATCGGGCCGGCAAGACCGGCATGGGTCACCGCAAGCAGCTGCTCGCGGGTCAAAACCCGGCCGGCATTGCGGCAAAAGGCCAAAAGCAAATCGAACTCATGGGTCGTCATGGCAATCCTGGCCTGGTCCGGATCGTGAACCTGACGCCGGGCAGGATCGATCCGCCAGCCATCGAAGCGCAAAAGCCTGTGGGCCGGCCTTACCTCCCTCTGCGCTGACAATGCCGACCGGCGCAGGAGGCCTTTGATCCGGGCCAGAAGTTCACGCAGAACGAAGGGCTTGGTGACATAATCGTCTGCGCCGATTTCCAGCCCGACGATCCGATCGATGTCGGTGCTCAAGGACGTCAGCATCAGAATCGGGATGCCGCCGCCGACACGCAGGCGCCGGCAGAGACTGAGGCCATCTTCGCCAGGCAGCATGACATCGAGGACAACGAGATCGAAGGGCATGACACGCATCTTCGCGTCCATCGCTGCGCCATCGCCCGCGAACTCCGCATCCATGCCCTGCTCGACAAGACTGTCGCGCAGCATTTCGGCGATCTGACGATCGTCCTCGACGATCAATATCCTCGGCCGCTCGACAGCCGCTCGTGTACGCTCGTCATTCAATCACGCCACCTCCGTTCTTCGGCCCATCCTTACCATGACGGAGAGGATCGTCCTCGCCCGAGATTGTGAAGAAATGTTTCAAAGGCATAGAACGGCAGGCCCGGGCAGAAACAATTCTTAACAACATCCAATACGCCATGCCCATCGCGCATGGCACTGCTGAAGCGTGGCGTGCTTCCAGGTCGATGTCGGGGGAAGCACGCGGTTTAACCTCGGAGCTTTCATGTCTACCTCTCTAAAAGTGATTGCCAATCGGTCCCGGCTGCGTTCCATCGCCGTAGCGTCGCTGTTCTTATCCCCATGTGCTGCCCAGACGGCCGACTTCGCAAGCGGCGAAGAAACCGCACCGGCGCCGGACCCGGAGCGTTTCGGTCCGGTTCGCCAGGCGTTGCACGATTGGCACGTGGTCATCGGCGCCGGCGCAGCCTTCAAGCCAAAATATGAGGGAAGCGATGAGTTTGAAGTCTCACCCTTCCCCTTTGTCTCGGCCGAATTTTTTGACCGGATCACGATCGATCCAACCGGCATCGAAATAAAGGCCTTCGAAAAGGATGCTTTCCGGTTCGACGTCAATATCGGATACGACTCCGGCCGTGATGAAGACGATGCCGATACGCTGCGCGGTATGGGTGACATCGATTTTGGCGTGACTGTCGGCGGCAAAGCCACCTACACGTTCGGCCCTGCCAGTCTCTTCGTCTCGGTCGACAAGACGATCGGCGGAAGCGAGGGCCTGCTCGCAACGGCCGGCGCGGCGATCTCGCAGCCGCTGTCGGAGCACCTCATCCTCGGCGCCGAGGCCTCCGCCACCTTCGCGGACGACAATTACATGGACGCCTATTTCGGTGTCGACGCTGCCCAGTCCGCCCGCTCCGGTCATGCGCAGCACGAGGCTGGGGCTGGGATCAAGAGCGTCGATCTCTCCGCCTCGGCCACCTATCTGATCAACGAAAACTGGGTGGTCAGGGGTGAGCAAAGCGTGGGCTTTCTGGTCGGGGACGCGGCAGACAGCCCGATCGTCAAGGAAAAGGTTCAGTCCAAAACCATGCTGATGCTGGGTTACCGGTTCTGACCTCGGCCGGTCCAAGCATCCTGTTCAAAACCCGAGGGGTCGCCGACGCCGCGGCCCTGAACATCCGGCAGTCAAACAAGAATCGCGCAGGGAATGAATAGATGACCTCCTTCATGCCGCTCTCTCGCACGCCCCGCCTGTCGCCGGGCGACGGACCGCTCCAAAACTCCAGAACGGGTCGCCTGGTATCGATCGCCCTGCTGTCTGCGACCGCGGGGCTGCCAATCCACGCTTTCGCCGCTGACATGGGCGCGCCGAAGGTGTCGGTTATCGCTGCGAGAGCCCAGGTTTTCGAACAGAGCGTTTCCGTCGTCGGCACGGTCGTTGCGATGGAAACGACCTTCGTCAACACCGATCTCTCTGGAGCCCGGATAGTCTCGATCGCCGCCGAAGAAGGCGATCTTGTCAGCCGCGGACAAGTGCTTGCGACACTGGATACGTCGAGGATCGATGTCGAGCTTATACAAAACGACGCGCAGGCGGCAAGCGCGGCAGCACAACTCGGGCAAGCCTCAAGCGCGCTCGACAATGCTTTAATCTCGCAGCAAGAGGCCGAGGCGGATCTTGCGCGCGCGCAGAAGCTCGTTCCAAAGGGGCTGATGTCGCAAGAAGCGCTTGAGCAGCGACAAAAGGCGTTCGCACGAGCGGAGGTGAGCGTGCGGGCGAACAGGCAGGCCGTCCAATCGGCAGAAGCAGCCGTCAAGACCGTCGCTGCTGCGCGCAAGGATATTGAATTGCGACTGAGCTATACGAGGATCGTCGCTCCCGTAACAGGCCGGATCATCAACCGATCCGCCAAGGTCGGCGCGACCGCCTCCTCATCTAGCGAGCAGCTCTTCATCATCGCAAATGACGACCGGCTCGAACTGGAAGCGGAAATCCCGCAGGCCCAGTTCGATGTAGTGCCCATCGGCGCCGTCGCTCATGTTTTTCTCGGCGACGGCCGTGATGGTTTGACAGGCGCCGTCCGCTTCGTCGCGCCGGCGCTTGCCGACCGGACACGGCTCGGACGCGCCCGGATCACCCTGCCCCATGGATTGGTGGCCCCGATCGGCGCCTTTGCTTCGGCACGTATCGAGATCGGAAGCAGCAAAAGCATATTCCTGCCCGCCTCGGCGATTGCCGCTTCCGGCGAGGAACCATCGATCAAGATCCTCAAGGACAGCAGCATCGAACGAAAGCCGGTTTCGCTCGGCTTTCGCCAAGCCGGTTTCGTTCAGATCCGCTCCGGCGTCAACGAAGGCGACCTGGTGGTGACAAAGTCGGGTGGCTTCATGGAGGCCGGCGACAAGGCAGTCCCAGTCATGGTGCAGACCGATGCAAGCCCGGTTTCCGAAGGCAACTGAGGTCATCCGATGAACATCTCCGCATGGGCGATCCGCACGCCGCTGCCTGTCATCCTCCTGTTCGTCATCCTCACGGGCCTCGGGCTGAAGAGCTACGCAACGCTGCCGATCACCTATTTTCCAGCCATCAACGTCCCCGCAGTCGGTGTGACCGTCGAAGAATCCGCGGCAGCACCCGATCAGATCGAAATCCAGATCACCAGGCTTATCGAGGATAGCGTCGCAGCCCTTCCCGATATCAAGCACATCGAGTCCACGATTTCGGAAGGTCGATCGGAGACCAAGGTCGAGTTTGAAATCGGCGTGCCGGTCGACCGGGCCGTCTCCGACGTCAGGGACGCGGTCACGAAGATCCGTGATCGACTGCCGGCGGCCATCGATGAACCTGTTATCGACAGGATCGATTCCGAAAATCAGCCGGTCATCACCTATTCGGCTCGTAACGGCTCGATGTCGGCGGAAGATCTGTCCTTCTTCATCAGCGACGTCGTCGTGAGAAAACTCCAGGGACTGGCCGGAATTGGCCGCGTCGAACTCGTCGGCACCGTCAATCGGGAAATCCATGTTCTCCTGAAGGCGGAAAGACTTGCTCCTCTGGGCCTGACGGCGGCTTCGGTTAGCGATCAGATCGCCGCAAGCCAGTTCAATCTGCCGTCCGGGAGGGGCAGTATCGACGCGCAGGACATGACAGTGGCGACCAAGGCAGCCGTTTCAACCCTCGACGAGCTCAGGGCTATTCGCCTTGCCTTGCCGCAGGGAAAGAGCATCTCTGTCTCCGATATCGCTGTGGTTGCCGACACGAGGGAGAAGCGGCAGGATTTCGCGCGCGTCGACGGCGAGCCCGCGATCGGCTTTACGGTCTACAAGGCGACGGGCGCGGGAGACGTCGACGTTGCCGAAAAGGTCGCCGCGGCCCTTGAGGAGATAGCCGGATCGAGGCCCGGAACGGAGTTCAAAATCGTCGACGACAGCGTCACGCTGACAGTCGCCAACTTTCTGTCCGCCCGCAGCACGCTGATCGAAGGAGCCATCCTTGCCGTGGTCGTCGTCTTCCTGTTCCTGCGCGACTGGCGCGCCACCGTCATTGCCGCCATCAGCCTGCCGCTTTCGGCAATCCCGACCTTCTGGATCATGGAACTGGCCGGCTTCTCGCTCAATATGCTGAGCCTGCTTGCGATCACGCTGGTGACGGGAATTCTTGTCGACGACTCCATCGTCGAGATCGAGAACATCGTCCGCCACAAAAGCCTCGGTAAAAGCGCCTACAAGGCTGCGATCGACGCCTCCGACGAGATCGGCCTTGCCGTCATTGCGATCTCGGCCGCCATCATTGCCGTCTTTGCCCCTGTCGGTATGATGCCCGGCGAAGTAGGCCAATATTTCCGGCAGTTCGGCCTGACCGTCGCAATCGCCGTCTTCTTCTCGCTCCTCGTCGCACGCCTGGTAACTCCGCTGATAGCCGCCTACTTCTTGACGTCGCCGAGCAAAGCGCACGCGGAAGGGCGTCTGGTCGCACGTTATCGTGGGCTTGTCGGCTTGGCCATCAGATGGCGATGGATCACAGCCGGGCTGGCGGCTGGCCTCTTTGCCCTGACGATCCTGCTTGCCGGTTTCCTGCCGAGCGCGTTTCTGCCGACGCAGGATACCGGCCGGATGACGATTTCGATCGAGCTGCCGCCAGGCTCGACCCTTGCCGACAATGAAGAGGTGAGCGATCTGGTTGCTCGTCGCCTCAAGGAGATCGACGACATAAAGACCGTGTTCGTGCGTGCCGGATCAGGGTCCGACGGCGTGCGCGACATCCGCAAGTCGGTCATCGTGATGTCCATTGCCGATCGTAACCAGCGCAAGCTTGGGCTTGAGCAAATCGAGGAAAGCGTTGAGGCTCTATTGAAGGCCATTCCCGACCTTCGCTTTGAATTCATCAACGACCGCGGCGGCCGGGATGTGTCGTTCGCAATCCTCAGCGCCAATGGGGAGCAGGCGTCGAGCGCCGCCCGCGCAATCCTGACCGAAATGCGCTCCAATGCGATGTTCGTCAATCCGGCTTCGTCGGAAGCGACGCGCCAGCCGGAACTCGGGGTGGTCGTGTCGGCGGCGCGGGCTGCCGATCTTGGCGTCAGTGCGAGAGAGGTCGCGACAGCAATCAGAATCGCGACGTTGGGCGATGCCGATTCCAGGCTGCCATCATTCAAGGACAGCGGCAGGTTGATCCCGGTCCGCACCCTCGTTGAAGATGCCGGGATAGACCGGTCGGAGAAGCTGCGACAGTTGCGGGTCGTGACGTCATCGGGGACCCTCGTGCCGCTCGAGGCAGTCGCACGCCTGGAGGAAGGTGAAAGCGTGTCCGTTATCCATCGCATGGAACGCCAGCGTCGGGTTGAAATCGGCGCGGACCTTGCAGCAGGGATTACGCAAGGCGAAGGCATCACAACGCTCAAGAACTTGGCGGCCGTCCGAGCGCTGCCAGCGGAAGTCGAAATGCGGGCTACCGGCGATTCCGATTCCAAGGACAGCGTTTTTACGAGTTTTGCCTTCGCCATGATGGCGGGCTTGAGCCTTGTCGTGGTCGTGCTCATCTTGCTGTTCGGCAGCCCGCTTACACCGCTGACGATCATAACCCCACTTCCGCTTGCACTTTCAGGTGTGGTTGCCTCCCTCATCCTCACCGGCCATCCTGTATCGCTGCCGGTCGTCATCGGAATCCTCATGCTGATGGGCATCGTCGTGAAGAATTCGATCATGCTTGTCGATTTCGCAATCGAGCTTGAGCGATCGGGCCTGTCACGTATCGAAGCGACGATCGAAGCTTGTGCCGAGCGGCTGCGCCCGATCGTCATGACCACGCTGGCAATGGTGGCCGGCATGGTGCCGGCGGCATCCGGCCACGAGATCGGCGGCGAGTTCAGGGCGCCTATGGCGGTCGCGGTCATTGGCGGATTGATGATTTCAACGATCCTTTCGCTTGTCGTCGTTCCTGCAAGCCACGTCCTGATCGCCGACCTCGGCGATACGATCAAACGCCTGGCGCGGAAGATGTCGGGTGGCAGAGCTGCCGCAGATGGCTCAGGCGACGCCCTCATCGAAAGGCCCGACAGCTTGCGCGGTTAGTGCTGCGAGACGATCCGACCCGTCAGAACCCCGAACACTTCAGCCGAGCTGATATCGGGCCGCGCTACGCGGCCCGATACGGTTGCGGGTGAACGACGAGGCTTATGCTGCATCGAGCGCCAGGGTGAGATCGGCAATGAGGTCGTCTGGATGTTCGATGCCGATCGACAGCCTTATCGTTGCATCTAGGACGCCGATGCGCTGGCGCACCTCGGCCGGTACACCCGAATGCGTCATGGTTGCCGGATGCGATGCCAGGGATTCCGTTCCGCCGAGGCTGACGGCAAGCTTGAAGATTTTCAACGCGTTCAAAAACCGGAACGAGGCCGGCTGGCCGCCTTTTATATCGAAGGAGAATGTCGAACCGGCGCCGCTGCACTGGGCTGCGAATGTCCTGCCGACGGCGGAGACGGGATCGCTGTATGGAAGGTAATGAATCGTCTCGACCTTGGGATGCTGTTTCAGGAAATCCGCCACTGCCCTGGCATTGCTGTCGGCGCGCTCCATGCGGATCTGCAGCGTTTCGAGCGAACGCCCGAGCATCCAGCATGAATGCGGATCGAGCTGCGTGCCGATGGCGCCGCGAAGCGCTTTCACCTGCTTAATCAGTGTTCGGCTTCCAAGTGCTGCTCCGGCGATCAAATCCGAATGGCCGCCGACATATTTGGTCAGGGAATAGAGGGAAATGTCTGCGCCATGCTCGATAGGGCGCTGGAAGACCGGGCCGAGCAGCGTGTTATCGCAGGCGACAAGAGGCGTATGGCCTTGCTTCTGGCCGATCGTATCGGCAATCCGGCGGATCATCGCGATGTCGACAAGACTATTGGTCGGGTTTGCCGGCGTCTCGACGAGGATGACCGAGACACGGCCCTTGGTCATCGCCTCCTCGGCCGCGGCCTTGATCGAGGCTTCGCTGACGCCATCGGCAAAACCAACGGCGGAAACGCCAAAATTGAGGAAGGTCTTCGCAAGCAACGTTTCCGTTCCGCCATAGAGCGGCTGTGAGTGGAGGATGGCATCGCCCGGACGGACGAAAGCAAGCAGGACCGTCGCGATGGCGGACATTCCCGATGAAAACACCGCGCCGCTCTCGGCTCGCTCGTAGACCGCCAGACGGTCTTCGACGATCTCGCTGTTTGGATGATTGAAGCGCGAATAGACAAGGCCTGCCCCCTTGCCTTCCGGCGGCTCTTTTCGGCCCGAGACGTAATCGAAGAAATCGCGACCGTCTTCTGCGGAGTTGAAAACGAAGGTGGATGTCAGGAAGACAGGCGGCTTGACCGCGCCTTCGGAGAGTTCCGGATCATAGCCATAGTTCAGCATCTGAGTTTCCGGATGCAGGCGATGATTGCCGATATGGGTTCTAGGAGGATGCGGTGCAGTCATGAAACGTCTCCCTCAATGAGCGGCTTTCCGACACCAACAATGTGCCAGGCCTCACTCATATCTGGTGCGCCGCAGCCACAGAGAAACACCTCTTGGCAGATGACCAAGCATTTATTGCCGCTTACCTTCCGATCTCTTCGACATGGCACCAGACCGCGAGAAGCGGAGTGGTGGTGCAGCGCATGGCAAATGATTGGCCCGCTTCAGCGGCAAAGACGCCGCCTATTCCGGTCGAAAACCAGCTCTCTCCGGCTATCGAAAGTTCGCAGGGGGAAAGCAACAGGAAAGCTCGCGAAAACCGCTGCACGTGATCCGGAAAACGGCTGTAGGGTTCCATGTATGTGAGGCCAATCCGGATATCGGCCCGGTCTTCCAGACCGCCTGGGCCGACGATCACGCTGTGTGCATGCGCTTTCTCAAAGTTCAGGCTGGCAAATGGTCCGCTTCTGCCCCTGATCCATAGGAGCGATTCAGCGAGGCGCCAAACGCTCTGCGCGATCTCGGCATGTATGTCTCGGGCAGCGATTGCGATTCGAAGAGCGTCCTCGAGGCCGGCAGGGGTTCCGGTTTCGTGGAGCCGCTTGTCGCGCAGCGTTCCCGTGCGTTCAAGCTTCTGAAAGACTTTTCCCGCAACGAAGCTCGCCATCGTCGAAGCCGATGCATGCAGCATCACGCGGGCAAGCAAGTTCAGGAAATTGTCGAGTTCCACCGGGCGTTCCGCAGCACCCCGTTCCCGCAGCCTGCGCTTCACCGGCTCTTTCTCATCGGTGATGAGTAGATCTGCTTCTCGTTTGATTGTCCTGCCCATGGCGTCCTCCGTGCGGAACCTTCCCTACAGTGTCTCTTCCATATCCGGCAAGGATGTGATCAATCCGCCGCTGGACCTCAACCTGTCAGGAAAATCGAGACTGAAAAATCATCTCTGGTCTGACGATTTGTCGGCGTTGCCAGCGCAGGCACCAGGAAGGTATCCGACTGGCTCGGGATGGCTCGCTCCGGCCCACCCGCCCAAAGTTTGGGGCCGGTAGAAGGGGCTGTCCTTCCATGCTCAAGCAACAGGCTGCCTGGGCGAATCAGAAAATTGCCTAATAGCAAAATGGTGTTTTTCCACGCGTGAACTGCAGGCACCTAACTTCCGCATTTATTCTTTAAGAAAACTTTGGTTCCTTGTGCCGAAAGCAACCATTGAAAGTTTTTTTAAGCTTCTCTGCTTTCCAAACCGGTTCTTTACTCTCATACGCTTGTTCGGGCATTACAAACCAAATAATTTTCGATGCAGAAAATCTGAATATCGGCAGAATGTTACTAATGTCGCTGCACCGCTCTAAGAAAATTATTATTTACTTTCGGTTGCAATTTGCCGCAAACCTCGCAATGATCATCCGTGACCGGAGGTTCCAGCCATGAAGGCCAAGTCGCCCACATCGATTGATGCCTATGTCGGCAGCAGAGTGCGAGCACGCCGCAAGGTGCTCAGGCTATCGCAGGTCGGACTTGCCGAACGGATAGGTGTCACCTTCCAGCAGATTCAGAAGTATGAAAAAGGCACAAACCGCATTGGCGCGGGCCGACTGCAATCCATCGCCGAGACATTGGGCGTCCCCGTTCAGTTCTTTTTCGAAGACGACACCGAGCCGACAACCTACAGCCTTGTCAGCAACGGCAGGGATGATGTGAATGCATTTTTGGCATCGAAGGATGCCCAAGCCCTCAATCGCGCCTTCATGGCGATCGAAAGCCCGGCTATCCGGCAGAAGCTTGTCGCCCTTGCCAAGAGCCTGGCCAGGGACACACACCCTGAGATCGACGACATCATTCATTCAGAAACCGGCGCCTGAGAGCTTTCGTGCTTCACCTCCAGACCTTTGGCGAGTTGCGACTGACAGACGACCTGGGCGCGGCGATGCGCTACCCGGTCAAGGCCCTGGTGATGCTCGCCTACCTGTATTGTTCGCCGGATCAACAACGCAGCCGACAAGAGCTTGCACGGTTCTTGTGGAACGAGACAGGAGATCATCTTGCCGATCTCAATTTGCGGAAACTGATTTCCCGCATTCGCGACACAACCACGACATCCGACGAACAGATATTGAATTTCGGGCCGCCTTTCGTCACCTTGAACAAGCAAGCTCTGTCGGTTGATCTCGACATATTGCGAAAGGAAGAGCAGCCGGTAGCGCAATTGGCGGCCGTCGGCGACCTCGTGCAACGCGGCTTCATTCCAGGTCTCAGTGCATCCACCAGAGCAATCGATGGATGGATAGAGCGCGAGCGGCAGCTACATCTGCTTACCTTGAGAGACATCTTCATCAGAGCTGCGGATCATATTCGCAATGACGAGGAGCGTCGGCTTCTGCGCCGCTCGGGGCTTCAACTTCTTGAGGCCTTTCCCGGTGACGAACAAATCCGCTCTATCCTTCGTGGCACGGCAGACGACCATTCGCCGCGCCGGCCCCAGGTGGCCGGAGTCGCGGCAATGCCAAGCAGTCGCATTTCCCAGCAACAAGACAGCATGCCGCAAATCTTAACCGGGCCGTCAGCGCCGCGGCTTGTGCTGCTGCCGCCGGGCGCAGCGGCCCTGACACGAGAGGCGGCAATTGCCGACGCCCTCATCGAGGATGTCACGATCGAGCTTTGTGCCCTGCGCAACATATCCGTCGTCGCACCTCACACAGCCGAGCAGATTCAGCGCGACTCTGACAAGGCCACCGTCGTTCAACGCCATTCGATTTCCTATCTTTTGGACACGCGGCTTTCCGGAGAGGGGCTTTATGCGCAACTCATTTATTTCCCCACCGACGAGATTTTGTGGGCAGCCCGATTTGAAATGGCGCTCGAAACGCTGCCGACGCAAAGGCGATTGATCGCCCAGAAGCTTGCCGACGCCGTTTCGGGACAATTGAAGCGCAACGAAAGCGTTCGTCTTCGCAACGAGGCTGAGCCAGAGGCCTATCATTCCTACCTTGTCGGCGCCGGCCTGCTTACCAAGTTCAACCTGCCTTACATCAGGCGCGCACGAAAATCCTTCAAGCACGCGCTGCATTTTTCTCCCGACTATGCCCCTGCTTTCACAGGCTTGGCGCGAACATTCACCAGCGAGTGGCTGTTGACTGCTCAAGGCGATCCCGCCCTGCTGCAGCGCGCGGAAGATCAAGCGCTTCGGGCGATAGAAAGAGATCCGGAATCGGCAGCCGGGCATCGGGAACTTGGCGTAACGAAGCTTTACCAGGGTGCTGTCGATGACAGTGTTGCAGCACTTGGCCTCGCCGAAAGCCTCAGCCCGCATTATGCCGACGTGATCTACAGCCATGCTGACACACTCGTCCACGCATCGCGGCCGCAAGATGCGCTCGACAAGATCAGGAAAGCGATCTCGCTCAATCCGATAGCACCCGACGCTTACCTCTGGTGTGCAGCTGGGGCGAGCTACTTCCTTGAACGTTACGAAGAGGCGCTTGCCTATGTCGATCGGATGAAAGACAAGGCACCAGCCTACCGTATCGCAGCTGCCAGTTGCGCGATGATCGGCGATCGAAAACGGGCACAGTTTTATCGGCACCGCGCCGAGCTTCTCAATCCCGCGTTCGAGGTCGAGAAATGGCTTGCCTTAGTGCCTTTCAAGGAGCGATGGCAAAAGGAACTTTACCGGGACGGTCTTTTCAAGGCCGGATTTTCACGAAGCTGAGGGGAATTTCATGTCAAAAGTTGTTGTACTGGGTGTATCGGGCGATAAGGGGCTGTGGCTCGTGGATATCGATGCGAAGACTGTGACACCGCTGCAGGTGCCTGCAGGCACCGATCTGGCGGCAGCCGTTAAGCAGCGCGAGGCTGGCGGCACCTTGATCAAGAATGTCGATTTCGCAATCGCTGTCTCGTCAGCGCAGGCGGTCTTCTCCGGTCACGTTGATGGCTGAAGGCGAGCGACGCTGACCGGTCATTCCGATCTTTATTCCGACCGAACAATTACGCCGCGGGATACATTGTCCCGCGTTGCTCCCTATTTAGAGAAAATGGGGGTCACGCGCCTGTCACGACAGACCGATCTCGATTGTGTCGGTCTTCCGGTCTGGTGCGCCTACACGCCAAACTCCCGCTCCATTGTCATCGCCCAGGGCAAGGGGCTTGAGGATATCGACGCCAAAGCGTCGGCGGCGATGGAGGCCCTGGAACGTGCGGTGGCCGGCGAACCCACCACGATCACGACGGTTTCGTCGGCACGAGACCTGCGGCGGCGGGGCGATCGCGCCGAGCCCCTCGATTGCCTGATCGCAGCCGGCGAGAAGGTCGTGGGCGAAGACGAGGAACTGACCTGGAGCCTGGCAACCGAGTTGCTTCACGACCTGCCGATCCATGTCCCGCAGGATGCCGCTCTCCTCGATCGAACGCGGCAGAACCGGTTCTGGATGTCGTCGGATGGGCTGGCCTCGGGCAACACGCTGGAAGAGGCGATATTTCATGGTATCCTGGAGCGTATCGAGCGTGATGCCCATGTCCTGTGGCAGATCGGCAGCGATGACCAGCGCTACGCCTGCTGCGTCGATCCGAGAAGTTTTGCCGACGCCGCGCTCTCAGGCCTGATCGACAGGATCGAAGCTGCCGGGCTCATTTTGAAACTCTTCGATATCACAAGCGATATCGATATCCCCTGCTATACCGCGCTCGTCGCCCCATCAGCCGTCAACGGAAAAGCGCCGCTCCGGTTTGTCGAGGTCACCGGCGGCAGTGGCGCTCATCCCTGGGCCGTGAGGGCGGCAATCCGCGCCGTAACGGAAGCGCTTCAATCGAGATTGACCTATATCAGTGGCGCCCGCGACGATGTCTGGCCCGAATTGTTCGCGATGCCGCTTCCGGCACAAACCCGCAGTGCCTTTCTTGCCGTTCCCGCTTCTGGATCTGCAGCCGCCACAAGACCAGCCGAGAACATATCCATCCTATTGCATAAGCTGCTGACAAGACTCCGCGAAAGCGGGATCGGCTCGGTGATTGCCCTCCCCCTGACGCCTGCAAACCTGCCGTTTTCGGTGGTGAAGATATTCATACCCGATCTTGAGAACCCCTCGGGCAACAGGCTCCATCGTTTCGGCCACCGTGCGCTTGCAAGGGCGATGCGCGCGTGAAAGTCGTGTTCGTCGGTCCGAGCTTACCTGACGCGGCAAGCCACGCCGCGACGGATATCGCTCTGCGGCCGCCCGCTGTTCAGGGAGATGTGCTAAGGGCGGTGGAAGATGGCGCAAACGTCATAGGCCTGGTCGACGGCGGCTTTGAAAACACCGCGCCGGTTTGGCATAAGGAGATTCTCTTTGCGCTCTCGCTCGGTGTCACGGTCCTAGGCGCCGCCAGTATGGGCGCCTTGCGCGCCGCAGAATGCCAAGCGTTCGGAATGATCGGTGTTGGCCGGATTTTCCACGACTATGTCAGCAGAACCGTCGTCGACGACGCTGACGTCGCGCTTCTGTACGAGCCGATGGAACTGGGCGGCAAACCGCTGACCGTGCCGATGGTCAATGTGAGAAGCACTTTGGACGAGATGGAAAGGCTGCAGCTCTTCGACAAGGCCTTTCGCCTGGCCCTCGAACAGACCGCTGCAAATCTCTTCTTCAAGAAGAGAAGCTGGGCTCTCATCGTTCGTGCATGTGCGGCAATACCGCCGTCGCAGGAGGAGTACTGGCTGAATATGCTGAAGACCCACGCAATCGATCAGAAACGGATCGATGCCTTGGCTCTTCTCGACGCTGTTGGCAACGCGCGTGATCAGCGCGCGGCGACAAATCGCCATTGGGAATTCAGAAAAACAACGCTTTGGGCAGAACAACTGGCCCGCTCAAAGGCTTAGACCCGATTGCACCCATAGGATGTTTCACGCGTTTTTCACGCACTTAAGTACCGAACTGTCCTTATTGTCGTCTGTGCAATCTGGAGAATCGATATGTCGATCATAGGGTCGGGAAAGCGCCTGTACGCATCGGCGGCAGCCATGGATAATCTTGACGAGCTGATGGCTTTGGCTCGGATGATCACCTATGCAAAAGCGGTCGCTGAAGATTTGAAGATCGAACCGAGCGCTCAGTCTCTCGAGGCGGCATTGACGGCGGTCACGCGCGAGCTGCGAAGGGCAACGGATGCGGATGTTCCCGGTCTGGAGCCCCTGCTTTCGGACATGAATATCGAGCTGCACTGATCAGCCCTACCGCTGATGCGCCAGTGACTATGCGAAAGTCACAGGACGCCGAAGACTAGGCTGGACTCGCGGCAAGAGCGATCGAGTCGGCCACCTCGTCTACCCGATCAGATAGGATGGCCGTCGCCACGCGAAGATGTGCGCTCGGCAAGATAGAAAACTTCGCACCGGGATGAACCGCGATGCCTCGCGCCGCCAGCGTGACCATTGCGAAGGGTTCGGATGCGACCGGTACCCAGGCGCATAGTCCGCTGCCATGCTGCGCTTCGATCCCACGCTCGCTCAGGGCATCGACCAGATCAGCCCGGCGCCGGAAATAGATGTCGCGAGCGCGTTGCAACGAGGCTTCCGTCACAGGATCCCTCAGCAGCCAGGCCGTGGCCGCCTGAAGGATGCGGCTTGTCCAGCCGGCACTGAAGCTGCGGTAGGACTGGATCTGTTCGACGATCGCCCGCGAGCTTGAAAGCACGGCAAGCCTCAGATCCGGACCATGCGTCTTTGAATAGGAGAGGATGTGGATTGTCCGGTCGGCAAACCGGCCACCGAGCGAATGACGCGTAGCCGTGGAAATGTCGGCCACACCGTCATCCTCGACGATCAAGGTGTCGGTGCCGTCGAGAATGTCTCCAAGCCGTTGCAACCGCTCGCTGCTGACGTTCTGACCGGTCACCGAATGAAGCCGCGGCTGGAAAATGAAGGCGACTGGCCGCAGCTTCATTGCGGCTTGGAGAGACGCAGGCAGCGGCCCTTCCCGATCGCACTGGACTGGAATGATCTGCACGCCGCGGTCCTCCAGGATATCAAGAAGCCGCATGGCGGTCGGATCTTCGATTGCAACGGCCGCACCGGGCATGACGAGCGCCTGGATGAGCGTGTAGACCGCGTTATAGCCCCCATTCGTCGCCAGGAATGCCTCCGGCTCGTATGGCCAGGTTTTTCGGACAACCTCTTCAAGTTCCGGAAGGATGCGGCTTCGCTCATAGCTGTTGAGATTTTCCGCCGACGCCCCGTAAGCCGTGGCTTTCGCAAGCTGTGGCAAAAGCCTGATATCCGGCACGGCCGCGGTCAGGTCGAGGACGTCGGCTCCGTAACGACCGGAACTGCCGAGCCGTTCCGGCTTTGCCACGAAACGGTCGCCGCTCACCCATGTGCCGTTCCGTCCCCTGCCGCTAATGATTTTCTGACGTCTCAGCTCGCTCCAGGCCTCTGAGATCGTTGCCGGACTGATCCCGAGCGCAAAGGCAAGATCACGGATCGGCGGCAGCTTCGTTCCGACGGGAAGCGTCCCGGCCCGGATCAAGGCACTGGTTTCAATCGCAATCCCTCGAATTGTCCGATCGGTCAATTTTTGGGCAAACCACGCCGCGTCGACAGTATCGCTCATTTAATCGCCACTTTTAATGTTCAATAACGTAATAACATTTGATCAGGTAATTTTGAACATTTAATTGTTCTGAAAACAAGGTCTTTGCGAGTGAATGCCGATGCCCCTTAGCCTGCGACTTGCCCTGCGTGACTGGGACTACATGACGCCTCTGGTCCTCGGCGATGTCTCCTCTCCCAAGCTTGACATCAGGGTCGACCGCGTCGGCACATTGCTCTCGCATCTCGGCAAGAGCGATCATTACGATGTCGCGGAAATGTCCTTCAGCCGCTACACGCAGCTACGCATTGATGGCGACGAGAGTGTCGTCGGCATTCCGAACTTCATCATGCGCGGCTTCCGTCACCGCTGCATCATCACCCGCAAGGACGGCCCCATCACCGAACTCGGTCAGCTGGCCGGAAAGCGTATCGGCGTCACTGGGTGGCGCGACTCCGGAAACACCTGGACCAGAGCGGCGCTGCGCCGCGATGGCGTCGGCGTCGAAGATGCCATGTGGTATGCGGGCCGCCTGACGCAAGCGCATCCGGTCGTCGATCGTCTGGACGGGTTCGGCCGGCCCGGCCGCATCGAAGCGGCTCCCGGTGAGCGTCCCATGGTCGACCTGCTCAAGGAAGGCTTCCTTGATGCAATCTTCACGCCTTTTATGCCTGACGGCTATTTCTCCGGCGGATCGCCGTTCCGGCAGGTCCTTTCCGATTTCAGAAGTGCCGAACGTCGATATTTCTCTGATGTGGGCTATGTTCCAGGAATGCATCTGATCGGCATCAAAGCGGGCATCGTCGCTGAGAACCCGTGGGTGATCGAAGAACTCAGCAAGCTGATCGATGAATCGCAGCGGATGTGGCTGAGCAAACGCCGCAAATACGCAGACACCTCGCCCTTCATGATGGACGAGCTTTTGAAGTCTGCGGCCGAGCTTCCGGTCGGCTGGGAGGCCAGCGGCTTTGCGGTCAACCGCAAGATGATCGCCGATTTCGCCAACGAGCTTCACATCCAGGGCATACTGCCACAGCTGATGACGCCGGAAGAGCTCTTCTCCTTCGATGTGGACGGTAGCCGTATCGGGTGAGCGCAACACGAAACGCATAAATTCGAACCAAACAGGGGAAATGAACAATGTCGATCAGGAAAATTGCATGCCTTGCTCTGACGAGCGTGATGATCTCGGGAACGGCCTTCGCTGAAGATGCGGCCCTGCCCAAGCTTTCGGTCAACGACGCGCTTCATGCGCAGTTGCCCGAAGCGATCCGCACGTCCGGCAAGATGATCTCCGTCAACAATGGCTCGTTTCCTCCCTATGAAATCGTCACGGGCACCGAGATGACCGGCGCGAGCGCCGATCTCACCGATGCGCTCGGTCAGATCCTCGGCGTCAAGATCGAGCATGAGACCGTCGGTGGGCTGCCGGCGCTGCTCGCCGGCGTCAATTCCGGCCGTTACCAGTTTGCCTTCGGTCCCGTCGGCGACTTCAAGAGCCGCGAGGAATCCAATGATTTCGTCGACTGGGTGCAGGAATTCGTGGTCTTCTCTGTACAGAAGGGCAACCCGAAGGGCATCACCTCGCTCGATACGGCCTGCGGCAACCGCATTGCCGTCATGGCCGGCGGCTCGGCCGAAAAGGTCATCCAGGTGCAGGCCGAAAAGTGCAAGACCGATGGCAAGGGCGCCATCGAAGTGCAGTCTTTCACCGACCAGCCGAGCTCGATCCTGGCCGTCCGCTCCAAGCGGTCGGATGCCTTCTTCTCCTCCCAGGCGCCGCTCACCTATTTCGTGTCGCAGGCCAACGGCCAGCTGGAACTGACAGGTGTCGGACAGAAGAACGGCTTCGAGAACCTCTATCAGGGCGCGGTTGTCGCGAAGGGGTCGCCGCTCGGCGCGGTCCTGCGTGACGCAGTCAAGGTGCTGATGGATAACGGCACCTATGCCGCGATCATGAAGAAGTGGGGCCTTGAGAACAACATGATCAAGGAGCCCGGCATCAACCTCGGTGGGACGCTTCCGAAATGAGCACACAAACGCAAACACTTGCATCGCCCCAGGGCGATGCAAGAAGCAGGGATGTGGCCCACGCCCACAAACCCTTCCCCAAAAGCCGCGTCGCAGCCTGGGTGATCACACTTGCGATCGCCGCCTATTGCGCCTGGTCGGTCGCGCATAACGAGAATTTCGGCTGGCCGGTCGTCGCACACTATTTCTTCGACCCGACCGTCATCAGCGGCCTTTACGTCTCGCTCGGCCTGACGGTCGTCGCGATGATCATCGGCATCGCTCTCGGCCTCGTGCTGGCCGTCGCGAGAATGTCGAGCGACCGGCTGGCGAGCTCGCTCGCCTCGCTGTTCATCTGGTTCTTCCGCGGAACACCGCTCCTGGTGCAACTGATCTTCTGGTACAATCTTTCGACGCTCTTTCCGACGCTGTCGATCGGCATCCCCTTCGGCCCGACTTTCATGAGTTGGGATACGAATTCGGTGATCAGCCCGATGACGGCTGCAATTGCCGGACTCGCACTCAACGAGTCCGCCTATATGGCGGAAATCATCCGCGGTGGCCTCCTCTCGGTAGACAAGGGCCAGTACGAGACGGCGGAAGCCTTCGGCATGACGCGCATCCGCGCGCTTCGCCGCATCATCATTCCGCAGGCCATGCGCTCGATCGTTCCGCCGACCGGCAACCAGCTGATCAGCATGATCAAGGCGACCTCTCTCGTCAGCGTCATCGCCATGGCCGATCTCCTCTATTCGGTGCAGTCGATCTATAACCGCACCTTCGAGATCGTGCCGATGCTGCTCGTCGCCGTGCTCTGGTACCTGCTCATCACGTCGGTCCTGAATGTCGGCCAGGCCTATATCGAGCGCTATTACAGTCGCGGCGATCGGCGCACGGGCGCCGCCAAGCCTGCAAAGGAGGCGGCCGTCATGGCGCAGGCTACGGGGGCAGGCGCATGAACGAGATCGCCACTATCGAGCCTCTCGTCAAGGCACGCAATGTCCACAAGTCCTTCGCAGATCTGGAAGTCCTGAAGGGGATCGATCTCGACGTCGCGCCAGGCGAGGTCGTCGTCGTCCTTGGCCCCTCCGGCTCCGGCAAGTCGACGTTCCTGCGCTGTATCAACCACCTCGAATCCATCAATCAGGGTTCGATCGAGGTGGACGGCGAACAGATCGGCTACCGCCTGCACAAGGACCGGCTGCTGCAGCTGTCGAACCATGCCATTGCCCTGCAGCGGCGCAAGATCGGCATGGTGTTCCAGCAGTTCAATCTCTACCCGCATATGACGGCGCTGCAGAACATCATCGAGGCGCCGGTCGGCATACACGGTGAAAGTCGAAAGGTCGCGACCGAAAATGCGCTCGGGCTGCTCGAACGGGTCGGGCTTTCGGCCAAGGCCGACAGCTATCCGCGTCAGCTTTCCGGGGGCCAGCAGCAGCGCGTGGCGATCGCCCGCGCGCTGGCCATCAAGCCGAAGCTGATGCTCTTCGACGAGCCGACCTCGGCACTCGATCCCGAGCTGGTCGGCGAGGTTCTCGCCACCATGCGGGATCTGGCAAATCAGGGTCTGACCATGATCGTCGTCACTCATGAGATCGGCTTTGCGCGGGAAGCGGCCGACCGCGTCGTCTTCATGGATGGCGGTAAGGTCGTGGAACAGGGCAAGCCGGAAGAGGTGATCGGCAACCCGCAGCACCCGCGCACCAGAAGCTTCCTGTCGCGCTTCATCTAGCGCGGCGGCTCCCCATGCCCTGCCGGCTGGCTTCAGCGCGAGCCGACCGGCGATACCGCGCCCATCAAATTGGAATTGCCATGTCCCTCGACAATGACTTTGCCCGCCTCTCCGATTTCGAACCTATGGAAGCGGAGCTGACGGCCATCCGCCGGCATCTCCACGCCCACCCCGAACTCTCCTTCGAGGAAACCGAAACAGCCCGTTTCGTTGCTGAAAAGCTCGAATCCTGGGGCTATGAAGTGACCCGCAATGTCGGCGGCCATGGCGTGGTTGCGCGCATGACGGTCGGAGCCGGAAAGAAGAGCATCGCCATTCGCGCCGACATGGATGCCCTGCCGATCACCGAAGAAACGGGCCGCCCCTATGCCAGCACGGTTGCCGGCAAGATGCATGCCTGCGGACATGACGGCCACACGACGATCCTTCTTGGCGCGGCCGAATATCTGGCGCGCACGCGCCGCTTCAACGGCACCGTCAATCTGATTTTCCAGCCGGCCGAGGAAGCAGGCGCGGTGAGTGGTGCGCCGGCCATGATCGCTGACGGACTGTTCGAACGCTTTCCCTTCGACGTCATTTTCGGCCTGCACAATCATCCGGGCGCACCCGAAGGTACCTGGCTGATGAGGTCCGGCCCGCTGATGGCCGCTGCCGACAGCGCCGAGATCGTCATCAGGGGCAAGGGCGGCCACGCCTCGCGGCCGCATCTGACCGTCGATCCGGTGGTCGTTGCCTGCAACCTCGTCATCAGCCTGCAATCGGTCGTCTCCCGCAGCATCGATCCGACACAGACCGCCGTCGTCACGGTCGGGGCAATCCACGCCGGCGAGGCAGCAAACGTCATCCCAGAAAGTGCAAAACTGCTGCTCAGCATCCGCTCCTTCGATCCGAAGGTGCGCGACACCTTGGAAGCCAGGATCCGCAGGCTTACTGAGACCATTGCCGACGGTTACGGCGCAACCGCGGAAATCGAATACACGCGCGGACATCCCGTGGTCGTCAATTCGGAGGCGGAGACCGAATTCGCCCGCAAGGTTGCAGAAGAGCTTGTCGGTGCCGACAAGGTAGCCCTCTGCAACCTCATCCCCGGCAGTGAGGACTTCGCCCATTTCCTCGAGCACAAACCCGGCAGCTTCCTGCGGCTGGGCAATGGTGTGGAATCTGCGATCCTGCACAGCGCCAAATACGACTTTGCCGACAAATCCCTGACGGCGGGCTCTGCGATGTGGGCGCGCTTGACCGAACGCTATCTCGACGACTGAGGGCTTTCGCCTACCAGGCCGGGAACGGATCTTCGAGGGCCGCCCAGTCGCGCGGATCGGCGCTGGCGAGGCAATCGTCCAACGCGGTCCGCACACCCGTCTCGTCCATGCCAACGCCGATGAACACAAGCTCCTGCCGGCGATCGCCCCAGGCGCTGTCCCATTGGCTTTGCAGGTGCTGACGAAACTGCTGATGGCTCGGCCAGTCCTGTCGCGGAACGGCCGCCCACCACAGACCCATGGGTTCGCAGCGTCGCTGCACCCCTGCAGCCGACATAAGGCCTACGTGACGCGGGCGTGTGGCAAGCCAGAAATGACCCTTGGCGCGCAGCACTCCCGGCCAGGGCTCGTCCAGGAATGCGCGAAACCGCTTGGGATCAAAGGGACGCCTCGTGCGATAGACAAAGCTCGATACCCCGTATTCCTCCGTCTCCGGAACATGGTCACCCGGGCTGTACAATTCCTTGTGCCACAAAGGATGCGCGGCAGCCTTTTCTTCGTCGAAGAGGCCGGTATTGAGGACGGTTGCCAGGGAGACGTTGCCGAGATCCGTCTCCACCTGTCGCGCATCCGGATTGAGAGACGCAACTATCTTGCGGACCTCCGCGCGAACCTCTTTGGTCGCATCCGAGATCTTGTTGATGACGACGACATCGGCAAATTCGATCTGGTCCACCAACAGATCGATAAGGGTGCGCCGGTCCTCACCATCCCGCTGCAGGCCGCGGTCAGCGAGCAGATCGGCGCTACTGTAGTCGGCTAATAGGTTTGCAGCGTCGACCACGGTTACCATCGTGTCGAGCCTGGCGAAATCGGAGAGCGAAACCCCGTTCTCGTCGCGGAAGGAGAAAGTTGCCGCGATGGGGCGCGGCTCGGCAATGCCAGTGCCCTCAATCAACAGATAATCGTACCGGTCCTCTTCGGCCAGCCGCCGCACTTCCGTCAGCAAGTCGTTGCGCAGGGTGCAGCATATGCAGCCATTGCTGAGCTCGACCAATGTCTCCGTGGTATGCGAGAGATTGCAGTCGCCGGCTCGAATGAGGTTTGCGTCTATGTTCACCTCACTCATGTCGTTGACGATCACGGCAACTCGCAAGCCTTCGCGATTGTTAAGAACGTGACTGAGAAGCGTCGTCTTGCCGGCGCCGAGAAAGCCGGCAAGCACGCTCACCGGGAGCCGCTTGATCCTGTTCATCGGCATGTCCTGAATATGGATACTCGGAACAATTGACGTATATGTCGTATGAACCTCATTCGAATCCCGTGCGTAGCCCATCCCCGATGCGTCATGCGGCAAGCTGCGGGCGGAAGATCACATCGGCATAGTAATTCGCTGAATCGTATGAACTGGTTGGGAAGAGCCCCGCGGTGGCGGAGCCGCCATAAGCGTAGACGCCGTTGCCGCCAGCGACGGCACTTGATTGAGCCGTAAGCGGACCATTTGTCACGGCATTGGTGAAGAAGGCATCCGTCGCCACGTAGGCACCTGTTGTGTGGTAGGAGGCGACATAGGTGGTGTTGGCGGTGATGGAGACGGCTGTTGCAAAGTTCACCGTCTGCCAGCCGCTCGCCGTGGTGTTGGTGAAGGTGGCGGTCGCGAGTTTGGTGCCGGTGGAACTCCACAGGTCGACGACGTTCTGGCCGTTGTCGTTGGCACTGCGATAGAACTTGATGCCGGTAATGTCGCCGGCAACGTTCGACTGGAACTTGACGCCGAGCTCGAGCTGCTGACCGTCGTTGAGGTTCGTCTGAGCCGGCGTACTGGAGGCGTTAAACAGACTGTAGGTCGCAGGTGCTGTCGATACGGCGATGCTGAAGCTCTCGTTGGCGGCAAGACCGCCGAGATCGGTTGCCGTCACCTTGACGCCATAGTTTCCGCCTGTCGTCGGCGTGCCGGAGAAGGTCCGTGTCGAGGCGTTGAAGGCGAGCCAGGCGGGCAGCGCTGTACCGTCGGCAGAAGTTGCCGTGTAGGTCAGCGTCTCGCCGCTGTCGACATCGGTGAAGGTCGTGGTCGGCAGCACGAAGGAGAAGGCGGAGCCGACGGTGCCGTTCTGGGTCGCCGTCTGGACGGCGAGCACCGGCGCATCGTTGGCGCCATGGATGGTGATGGTCAGGCTGGCCGTGGCGGTGGCCCCGGCGGCATCGCGCATCGTGTAGCTGAAGACGTCGCTCAGCGTATTGGTCGACTGGCGCAAGGCCTGGACGGTGGCATTGGTCTCGTTGACGGCATAGCTATAGGCACCCGAGGCACTGAGCACGAGACTGCCGTAAGTGCCGTTCAGTGCTGAACCGAGCGTGCCTGACGTCGAGCCGAAGGTGACGGCCGTCACCGTCTTGGTATCGCCGGCATCCGGATCGGTGTCGTTGGTCAGCACGTTGCCGCTTGCAACCACGCCACCCGAACCATTGGCAACACCGCCCTTCTCGGTCGCGTCACCCGTATCGGCAACCGCCGTCGGTGTTGTGTTGCCAGGCGTCGACGGACGGAAGACCACATCGGCCCAATAATTGGCGGCGCTGTAAGTGGCATTTGGGAAAATGCCCGCGGTGGCGGAGCCGCCATAGGCGTAGACGCCGTTGCCACTGGCCGGCGCCGTCAGCGGACCACTGGTGACGGCGGTCGTATAGAAATTATTCGTCGCCACGTAGGCACCTGTTGTGTGGTAGGAGGCGACATAGGTGGTGTTGGCGGTGATGGAGACGGCTGTTGCAAAGTTCACCGTCTGCCAGCCGCTCGCCGTGGTGTTGGTGAAGGTGGCGGTCGCGAGTTTGGTGCCGGTGGAGCTCCACAGGTCGACGACGTTCTGGCCGTTGTCGTTGGCACTGCGATAGAACTTGATGCCGGTAATGTCGCCGGCAACGTTCGACTGGAACTTGACGCCGAGCTCGAGCTGCTGACCGTCGTTGAGGTTCGTCTGAGCCGGCGTACTGGAGGCGTTAAACAGACTGTAGGTCGCAGGTGCTGTCGACACGGCGATGTTGAAGGTCTCGTTGGCGGCAAGACCGCCGAGATCGGTCGCCGTCACCTTGACGCCATAGGTGCCTGATGTCGTCGGCGTGCCGGAGAAGGTCCGTGTCGAGGCGTTGAAGGCGAGCCAGGCGGGCAGCGCCGTGCCGTCGGCAGAAGTTGCCGTGTAGGTCAGCGTCTCGCCGCTGTCGACATCGGTGAAGGTCGTGGTCGGCAGCACGAAGGAGAAGGCGGAGCCGACGGTGCCGTTCTGGGTCGCCGTCTGGACAGCGAGCACCGGCGCATCGTTGGCGCCATGGATGGTGATGGTCAGGCTGGCCGTGGCGGTGGCCCCGGCGGCATCGCGCATCGTGTAGCTGAAGACGTCGCTCAGCGTATTGGTCGACTGGCGCAAGGCCTGGACGGTGGCATTGGTCTCGTTGACGGCATAGCTATAGGCACCCGAGGCACTGAGCACGAGACTGCCGTAAGTGCCGTTCAGTGCTGAACCGAGCGTGCCTGACGTCGAGCCGAAGGTGACGGCCGTCACCGTCTTGGTATCGCCGGCATCCGGATCGGTGTCGTTGGTCAGCACGTTGCCGCTTGCAACCACGCCACCCGAACCATTGGCAACACCGCCCTTCTCGGTCGCGTCACCCGCATCGGCAACCGCCGTCGGTGTTGTGTTGCCAGGCGTCGATACGGCGATGCTGAAGGTCTCGTTGGCTGCAAGACCGCCGAGGTCGGTCGCTGTCACCTTGACGCCATAGTTTCCGCCTGTCGTCGGCGTGCCGGAGAAGGTCCGTGTCGAGGCGTTGAAGGCGAGCCAGGCGGGCAGCGCTGTACCGTCGGCAGAAGTTGCCGTGTAGGTCAGCGTCTCGCCGCTGTCGACATCGGTGAAGGTCGTGGTCGGCAGTGTGAAGGAGAAGGCGGAGCCGACGGTGCCGTTCTGGGTCGCCGTCTGAACGGCGAGCACCGGTGCATCGTTGGCGCCATGGATGGTGATGGTCAGGCTGGCCGTGGCGGTGGCCCCGGCGGCATCGCGCATCGTGTAGCTGAAGACGTCGCTCAGCGTATTGGTCGACTGGCGCAAGGCCTGGACGGTGGCATTGGTCTCGTTGACGGCATAGCTATAGGCACCCGAGGCACTGAGCACGAGACTGCCGTAAGTGCCGTTCAGTGCTGAACCGAGCGTGCCTGACGTCGAGCCGAAGGTGACGGCCGTCACCGTCTTGGTATCGCCGGCATCCGGATCGGTGTCGTTGGTCAGGACGTTGCCGCTTGCAACCACACCGCCCGAACCATTGGCCACACCGCCCTTCTCGGTCGCGTCACCCGCATCGGCAACTGCCGTCGGTGTTGTGTTGGAGCCCGGCGTGGTGAACATCACATCGACCCAGTAGTTGGTCTGCTCGAAGGTGCTCGTGGGGAACAGACTGTTGCTGCCATAGGCATATACGCCGTTGCCGCTGGCCGGTGCCGTTAGCGGGCCGCTCGTCACATTAGAGACGAAGTAGTTGGCGGTCGTCGAATAGTGGCCGGTATTCGTATGGTAAGACGCCGTGTAGGTCTGTCCGGCCGTCAACGCCACCGGGCTCGAGAAGTAGGCGATCTGCCAGCCGCTGGCGGTCTCGTTGGTGAAGGTGAGGGTCGCAAGCCGTGTACCGGCGCTCGACCAAAGGGAACCGGTGTGGGTGCCCGTATCCTGGCTGCCCTTGTAAAAACGAATGCCGGTGACGTTGCCTGCTACAGAGGTCTGGAATTTAACCCCGAGTTCGACGGCTGATGTGTCGCCGGTGTTGACGACGGCAGGTGTCGCCGAACCGAAGAGAGACGTGTAACTTGGTCCGCTGACGGTCACAGTGCGTCCCGCCGAGGGCGTTTCGAGATTGATGCTGTCGTCCACGGCCCGCGAGAGGATCGTGTAGCTGCCCGCGACCTGCGGCGACCACGTATAGGTCCAATTCTCGTCGCCGGTCGCCGGATGCCAGCTCGCCCCGTTGTCGGTCGAGACCTCGACGCCGGCGATGACGCCGCCGCCCGTGTCGGTTGCGGTGCCCGAAATCGTGACGGTGGAGCCAACGGTCGCCGTTGATGGCACCGTGATGACAGAAGTTGGTGCAGTGTGATCCGTGGAACCTGTCGTGGCCACGAGGCCGGATTGCAGCGTCCCGGGCTGAATGCCCATGTCGGCCAGCAAATTGACCATTGCCTGCTGAACGCGGGGATCGGTCGGGGTCGCCTCATTGTCGTGATTGTTGCTTAAGCCCCATGTCCAGTAGACAGTACCGGCGCCGAACACCAGCGCACCGCTCGGCGCGCGATAAAGCGTCAGATTGTGGGTCGCGGTCGCACTGCCGGTCGTGTTTCCATAATCGAGCAAGTAGGTGCTGACCGGAAGCGTCGTCGACGACAGCTTGACGAGGCCGGCCGGATCAAAGCCGTTGTCAACCGCTTCATCCCATTCGTATCCAAGATAGTTCTTGGTGAGCGTTGCCGTCTGGCCAGGCTGAAGATTGGCAACGCTCGTATTGCGCCAGAAGCGCAGGTTGGCGTCGTCATATCCGACCGTAATCGCGCCGAGATTGCTGCCGACATCGTCGACCTTGAACAATTGACCGGTCAGCGAGTTTTCCGGATTGCCTCCCCCGATCGCGGGTGGGCTGAGACGCGGATCGCGGAATGTGCCCGTCCATTCATTGGAAGGGTCAATGCTGCTACCGGGCGCCCACGTCTCCTTGTAGGAGATGAGCGTGCGATAGGGCGTGCCGTCGGCGCTGTAGGCATTGCCCCAACGGGTACGCCAGTAGACCTCGTTACCGCTCCAGAACATGAGGTTGACGCCCGCATCGCGCGCGGCTTCGACATTGGTCCTCTGCTGTCCAGACCAATATTCGTCATGCCCGGCATCAACATAGGTCTTGTGATTGAGCAGTAGGCTGCCGTAGCGGTCGACGTCGACACCCGACAGGTACGAAACATCATAGCCGTTCTGCTCCAGCCAGTAGATGCCTGCATACTCGGCGCCAAATAGATAGTCTTGCGGACCGGCATAAGTGCCAACCCCGCCGCGGGTCGCAATCGGCCTGTTGTAGCTGACAGCATAGGCGCGACCAGCGCCCTGCCCGGTCGCCGGACCGTTGCCGCCGTAGAAGTTTGCGCCACCCCAGCCGTTATAGGCTTGCCAGGTCTCGTCGGCGGTCTGGAAAACGATATCGCTGTGGCTGTCATCGTCGCGCACGATGAACGGAATCTGATTTTCGCCGAACGTGCCATCCTGCCGCACGAGCTTGGCGATATAAACGCCCGAGACGGCATCATCCGGTACCGTCCACGACGCCGACACTGCCCAGTTGCCGGCATCCACCGTGCCGGTCGTGGCATTGCGCAACGGATTGGGTTGGTTCTGCACGCCGGTGTGCTGAATGGTCGTGACCTTGCGCGCGCCCATGCCGCCATAATAGCCGAGCCGATAGATATCGATCCGGTAGTTGTTGGAGTTGGTATTGATTTTGAAGCTGATCGTCTTGCCGTTGTCGACGCTGATGTCGGTCGCGAATCCTTCGATGTTGGAGCTGCCTGCGCCAACGATACCCCACTCGCTCTGCGGATTGCCCGGCTTCTGGTTTTCCGCCACGACCGCATTGACGGCCGTCGCTGTCGCAGTGGCTGCCAGATTTTGCGTCGTTAACGACCGCTGCGTGGTCGGCGGTGTGGTGACCGAGCCGGAAAGGACGCCGACACCCTTGGTGCCGGTTGCCGTTCCCATCTCCCCGCCGCCGGGCAGGGATCCGTTCAAGATCGTCGAATCCGTCCACTTTGCGGTTCCGCGCCAGCCCGAGAGAGGGGATAAGTCACGATCGAGAAGCGGGTCACTGACCGAGGCACCGATGGCCCGCTTGATCGTTGCTACATAGTCCGGCCCTTCAGTCAGCCTGGTCCCCGGCAATTGACCATCCTGTTGAAGCATGGCACCGCCGTGAGCCCAATCGAGAATCCGCGTGGGGGAGGTAAAGTAGCCGCAGCCGCAGACGCCAAAGGGCATGCCGAACGCCAGTGAATTCGATCCACCGTGGTGTGCGGCCACCGCCGCTGCCGACGGGCTCGACTCAAGAATGACCACCTTGCCGGAGTGAGCGCGCCTGCCTGCTACGGCAGCGGAACCTTGTCCTGATACTGTCGGTCCCGGGCTCTGCGGCAGATACGGGGCCAGGGGATCCTCGCCCATGGTGCCAATGCCAGCATAACTGCGGGAACCATTCGCGTTCTGCCCGAAAGCTGCAAAAACCGGACTATGGGCCGACAGCACAGACGCGTCAGACTCTCTGCTTCGAAAACTCGATTCCCGCGCCGCTGCGAAAGCGTCGGCCAAGGATGGGGACACATGGTCGATATCGCCCCGACCGTCTGCTTCGTCGACCGTATCCGCTCCTGGTTCGTTATCATGTCCGCTGAGCACAAAGTTGTTGTCGGAATTGCCGGCAAGGCCGCCCCCCTTGTCTCCAATCGACGTCGCAAGTTGAGCGCTATCCTCAGGCTGATCGGCGTTCTTGCGTGGCTTCGCTTTTCCACCGACGGACCACCACCGGGGAGCCCACGAATCCACCAGTAGTGAGCGCGGAGCCCACCGGCGAGCGTTGCGATACATGGCGTGCCCTCTCGCGAAATTGCCAGGACCAAATCTATGAGGATCGTTCGATACACGGACCTCCGATTATAATCGAAAATAGGCGAGTATATCCTACCCATTTCGACCTACAGGCGACATCCCTTTAGGCAAACGGGCTTTCGCGCAGAGCCGTGACTTGCCTTTCGCCGAGCAACGGGCACCGAGACCGGTTCGAACGATGTACTCACGCCCTTCCTCCGAGACGCCGTCCAAAATCGATGCACAGCCTCAAAATTGAGCACCTAGGCATGTCCGGGGTCCTCCCCATCCGAAAGAGCTATCGTTTGGCGCAATCTTCGCCCGGTTGGAGTATTGATGCTGCGCCGTAACGATATAGGCTCTGCGCCGCCGTGACAGCATGCCGAATCGAAAGATATCGGCTGCATGGGAGGGAGCCCTAGCGCGGTCAAAATCTGGAAAAAGCGAGACACTGACATGAGACAATCCATGGAGAGGATCATGGAGCGGCGATTGAGTGCCATCCTCGCTGCCGATGTGGTCGGTTACAGCCGGCTCATGGGCATGGACGAGACAGGCACGCTGCAGGCTTTGAACCGCCATCGCTGCGAACTGGTCGAGATCCGCATATCCGAATACAAGGGCCGTATCGTCAAACTGACGGGCGACGGCATTCTGGCCGAGTTTCAGAGCGTCGTGAATGCCGTGGCCTGTGCCGCCGAAATCCAGCGTAGCATGGCCGTGCGTAACGAAACTGTGCCGAAGGAAGAGCGCGTCGAATTCCGCATCGGTATCAATCTCGGCGATGTCGTCGTCGAAAATGACGATATTTTCGGCGACGGCGTCAATCTTGCCGCGCGCCTGGAAAGCGTTGCTCCGGTCGGTGGCGTTGCCGTGTCGGCAATCGTGCGGGATCAGGTCGGCTCACGCCTCAATCTCGGCTTCGATTTTTTAGGTGAACACGTGTTCAAAAATATCCGCCAGCCGGTGCAGGTTTATACGGTTTCCTTCGAGAAGCCGAGTTCCGCCCGTCTCGTCGCCCAGAATCGCAACACCTGTTTCATCGCCGTCCTGCCCTTCACCAATATGAGCGGCGATGCCGACCAGGACTATTTCTCCGACGGCATCACCGAGGACATCATTACAGATCTTTCCAAAGTCTCCAGCCTGCATGTGGTCCCGCGCAACACCGCCTTCACCTACAAGGGCACATCGGTGAAGGTGAAGCAGGTCGCCCAGGAGCTCGGCGTGCGTTACATGCTGGAAGGCAGTGTGCGCATCGTCGGCACGCGGGTCCGCATCTCCGGCCAGTTGATCGATACCATGAACGGCGATCATCTTTGGGCGGAACGCTATGATCGAGACCTCACCGATATCTTCGCCATCCAGGATGAAATCACCAACGCGATCGTCGGCCAATTGAAAGTGCGGCTGCTACCGGAAGAGCGCAAGGCGATCGCCGCCGAGCCGACGGCCAATGTCGAGGCCTATACTTATTACCTGAGAGGCCGGCAGCTCTCCCATACCTGGACAAAATCCTATCTGCAGCTTGCCCGGCGCATGTTCTACAAGGCCGTCGAGCTCGATCCGGACTATGGCCGCGCCTATGCAGGTATTGCCGATTGCGATGCGGCGATACGCGACTGGGCGCCTGATGATGTGCCCCTCGAGCGCATCCTCGCCATGAGCGCCAAGGCCCTGGAACTTGATCCCGACCTTGCCGAGGCCCATGCCTCCCGCGGCCTGGCGCTGCATCAGAACGGCGAGGACGACGAGGCCATGGCATGCTTCGAACGCGCGCTCGCGCTCGATCCCAACCTCTATGAAGCAAATTTCCACTATGCCCGCATCTTCTTCATGCGCGGGAATTTCGCCGAGGCGGTACACTATTTCACCCGGGCCGCCGAAATCCGCCCCGATGACTATGTTTCGCCGATCCATCTGATGTCCTCGTACCATTCTCTCGGGCGAATGGCGGACCGGGAAAGCTGGGCGCGAAAAGGCATTGAAAGAGCCGAGCGGGCGCTCAATCAGAACCCGGAAAATTCCGGCCCTGCCCATCGCGGTGCGCTTGCCCTTGCCCATCTCGGCGAAGCAGCGCGGGCGTGCGACTGGGCCGCACGGGCGAGCGCCATCGATCCCGATGACATCGTCGCCCAGTATAATCTCGCCTGCGTCCACTCCGTGCTTGGCCATGTGGAACGTGCGATCGATATCCTGGAGGGCTTGCTGCCCCGCAGCTCGGTCTACCATATCAAATGGTTCACCCATGATTCCGACCTGGACAATCTGCGCCGGAATCCGCGCTTCATGAAACTTATCGCGGAGGCAACGAGAGAGCGGGAACGGATCGAGGCATAGGTCGCGCTAGAAGGAGGAAGGCAACGGAGAGAGTCGAACAAACCTATGCTCTCCGCCGGTAGGCCGCCCCCTCGTATATCAGGCAAGCCGGCTTTTTAGGGCCAGCGCCTATACCAAGGTTCAGTTGGGCGTCTCCGCCACTCTGATAATTCTCCGGGTTGAGAAGCTTAGAGCGAGGCCTAGCTTCCTTTTGCCATCAACTGAAACCCAAAGCCCGGGAGCCTTTCGATGAAGTCCAAGGTAGCTGATGTCCTGACAGAGGTGCTGCATTCGGCAGGAGTGAAGCGGATCTATGGCGTAGTCGGCGACAGCCTGAACGGGCTCACGGAATCGCTGCGAAAAAGAGGCGACATCGAGTGGGTGCATACCCGCCATGAAGAAACGGCCGCCTTCGCGGCCGGGGCCGAAGCCCATCTCAGCGGCGAATTGGCCGTGTGCGCAGGAAGCTGCGGCCCGGGCAATCTTCACCTCATCAACGGCCTGTTCGACTGCCATCGCTCACGGGTTCCGGTGCTGGCCATTGCCGCGCAGATACCTTCGGCCGAAATAGGCAGAGGCTATTTCCAGGAAACGCATCCGGACCAGCTTTTCCGGGAATGCAGCCACTATTGCGAGCTTGTCAGCCATCCCGAGCAATTGCCTGGTGTCATCGAAACGGCCATTCGCACGGCCATCGGAAAGCGGGGCGTTGCCGTCGTGGTGATTTCCGGCGACGTGGCATTGACCGATTTCACGGCTAAGATTTCGGCACCAGAAGCACTCACCCTGTCCCAGCCGAACGTCGTGCCGGCGAACGAGCAGATCGATCGACTTTCGGAACTCCTCGATAACAGCTCGAAGGTTACCCTTCTGTGTGGACGCGGCTGCGAAGGGGCGCATGACGAGTTGATCGCCTTTGCGGACCGGTTGAAGGCGCCTGTTGTCCATGCGCTCGGCGGCAAGGAACATGTCGAGTGGGACAATCCCTTCGATGTTGGCATGACCGGCCTGATCGGCTTCTCCTCAGGTTACAAGGCCATGCTGGAGTGCGACACGCTTCTCATGCTCGGGACAGATTTCCCATACCGGCAATTCTACCCGACCGGCGCCAAGATCGTGCAGGTGGATATTCGACCGGAAAATCTTGGCCGTCGGGCTTCGCTGGATCTCGCAATCGTCGGCGACGTGAAATCGACGCTGGCGGCGACGCTGCCGAAGCTGACGGAGCGAACGGACCGAGATCACCTGGATGAATGCCTTGCCGCCTACAGGAAGGCGCGTGAAGGTCTCGACGACCTCGCAACCGGCAGAGAGGGTGGCAAGATTCATCCGCAATATGTGGCACGCCTTCTAAGCGAGCATGCCTCCGACGACGCCGTCTTCACCTTCGACGTCGGGACCCCGACGATCTGGGCTGCGCGTTACCTGAAAATGAATGGAAAACGTCGCCTGATCGGATCTCTGGTTCACGGATCGATGGCCAACGCTCTTCCTCAGGCGATCGGGGCACAGGCCACTTACAAGGAGCGCCAGATCATCAGCATGTCGGGCGATGGCGGTTTTGCAATGTTGATGGGCGACTTCCTGACGCTCGTTCAACAGGATCTGCCGGTGAAGGTCGTCGTCTTCAACAACTCCGTCCTCGGATTCGTAGCTATGGAAATGAAGGCTTCGGGGTTCCTCGAGACCGGCACCGAACTCAAAAACCCGGATTTTGCTGCGGTTGCCCGCGCTGCCGGAGTCCATGGCGTTCGCGTGGAGGATCCCGCCGAGCTTGACGGTGCCATCCGGGAAATCCTGGCGCATCCAGGCCCGGCACTGCTTGACGTCGTCACGAACACGCAGGAATTGTCGATGCCGCCGAGGATAGAAGCTGCACAGGTGAAAGGTTTTGGTCTCTGGGCCATTCGCGCTGTGATGAACGGCCGGGGAGACGAACTCGTGGACCTAACGGTCTCGAACTTCCTGTCTCGGTGATGTCGGACACATCCTCTTGAACTCGGCCGGCGCAGCACCGCATGCAAGGTGCGCCGGCTTCATAAAAGCATCATGCGCATCTGCGATGGGAACAAGTCCTACCACCCTCAGTCATCACACGGACCCTCTTAATGACATCGACTTCGACCGCCGCGCGCCTGTCGCCGGCCGCTTCGCCCCGTCTTCTCATGCTTGCCCAAACCGTCCTCAAGGCGGGCGAAACGGCGCGCAAGGCACTCAGACGACGCAATGCGGCCGAGATGGTCCACAAGGCGCCTCGCGACTATCAGACCGAAATCGATGTCGCCGTCGAGCGGATCATCGTCGAAGAGATGACGAGCGCATTCCCGACCTATGCGATTAAGGGCGAGGAAGAAGTCGGCAACAGGCAGGCCGACGCGGACGCGCCGGTCATCTATATCGACCCGATCGACGGCACGACCAATTTCGCCTGGGGCATCCCGCATTTCGGCATGACGATCTCGATCGCCGAGGCCGGCCGCGTCGTCTCAGGCGTCGTCTATGACGCCATGCAGGACGAGCTCTTCAGTGCAGAGGCCGGCGGCGGCGCCTGGCTGAATGGCGAGCAGATCCATTGCGCTGAGGTGGCCGATATCCAGAACGTGCTCGTTGGCGCCGGCCTGCCGATCCCCGGCCAGGTCAAGGCGGTCCCGGAAGAGTTTTATTTCGACGCCGTCAAGCGGCTGATGGCCAATACCGCCGGCGTGCGTCGGCTCGGTTCGGCGGCGCTTTCGATCGCCTATGTCGCCTGCGGCCGACTGGACGGCTTCTTCGAGGACGGCCTGTCGGTCCATGACTTCGGTGCCTCGGCACTCATGGTCGAGGAAGCAGGCGGTGTCGTCACACGGTTTTCCGGCGCGGCTGTGACCGGCAAAGGCGACATCCTCGCAGCAAGCAAGCCACTCTATCCCTGGCTGCGGGAAGGTTTTCAGCCGAAAGCCTGAGACCGTTCAAGCCGTATGGAGCGGCTGCATTATCGCAGCCGCCTGTGCGCCAGCCGACTGGTGAATCAGCGCATTGTCGCGGAAGGCGAAGAAGCCCGAGCAGCTGGGAGCGACGGTCATTCCGGCCCGGATCATATCGCCCGGCGCAACCATCGCCTTCAGCCTGGTGCCATCGGCGAGATCGATATCGACGATCTTGTGCGTACCGAAGTCGGTGACGCGGTGGACGATTGCACCTGCCGCTCCGCTGGCCGGATGCACAGTCAGGGCTTCCGGGCGCATCGCAAGCATCACGGGACCATCTGCGACCGGAATGGAAAAACCGAAAAGCGGATGCGTGCAGATCCCATCTCGGATCTCGCTCTCGACGAAATTCATCGAGCCGATGAAGCCGGCGACGAAAGCCGTCTGCGGTTCGCGGTAGATGACGCTCGGCGGCGCCACCTGCTCCGTGCGTCCGTCGCGCATGACGACGATGCGGTCGGCAAGCGCCAGCGCTTCATCCTGACCGTGGGTGACGAACAATGTCGTGATGCCGAGGCGCTGCTGGATGTCGCGCACTTCCTCACGCAGCCGCTCGCGCAGATGCTGGTCGAGACTGGCGAAGGGTTCGTCTAGCAGCAGGATCTTGGGCTCGAGGACGAGCGAGCGGGCAAGTGCGACACGCTGCTGCTGACCGCCGGAAAGCTGCGTAACCGCGCGCTTCCCGTAATCTGCGAGACCGACCAGAGCGAGGGCGTTCTCGACGCGCTCTCGAATTTCGGTCTTCGGCAAGCGGCGCAGTTTGAGGCCGAAGGCGATGTTGTTGAAGACATCCATATGGGTCCAGAGCGCATGGCTCTGGAAGACCATGCCGGTTGGGCGCCGCTCCGGCGGCAGGGTTGTCACATCCTTGGCGTCGATGCGGATGCTGCCGCCAGTCGGCCGTTCAAAACCGCCGATCATACGCAGCAACGTCGATTTGCCGGAACCTGACGGGCCGAGCAGGCAGACAAGCTCGCCATCACCGACTTCAAGCGAAAAATCGCTGACGGCAAAGGTATGGCCGAAGCTCTTGGAGACGCCTTCGATCGCCAGATGTGCCATTGTTAAGTCCTTTCTGCCGGCGCTCAGGCGCCGAAGCCCCGCGCAAAGGCGCCGGTCCCGATAACGCGCCGCGCAAACATCAATGCCGCAAAGGACGGCACCCAAAGCATCACGGAGAGGACCGCACCGTATTGCACGACGATCTGGTTGTTGATGAAGCTGATCATCAGCACCGGCATCGTGCGGATTTCCGGCGCGCCGATCAGCCAGGCGCCTTCCGTCTCGTAAAAGGTGCCGACGAAGGTCAGGAGCAGGGCCGCTGATATGGTCGGAGCGGCCTGCGGCAGCGTGATCGACGAGAAGACGCGAAGTGGCGTGGCGCCCGCGTCACGCGCGGCCTCCTCCATGCGCCGGTCGACATTCTGGAAAGCCGCGACCGGGATCCAGATCATCAGCATCAGCGTGCCGACGAGCTGGATCAGCACCACACCCCAGAAGGTACTGATCAGCCCCAACTGCAGGAAGATGCCGGCAATCGCCACCAGCAGACCGAATTTCGGAAAGGCATGCGAGGCGAGGAACGACAGGAACAGAATGTTGCGGCCGGGAAAGCGCATCCGAGCAAAGGCATAGGCGGCCGGAAGACAGATGATCGCAGAGAGAAGCGTTACGGTCGCCGTCAGCCGCAGGCTAAGGAACAGCGCATCCCAGACATCCTTGCGCGCGAGCGTCTGCGACCAGAAACGCAGGCCGAACTGCTGGGGAATGACGGAAGGGTAGCGCCAGATCTCGGTGAAGGCCCAGGTTGCGACAACCAGCAGCGGCAGCGCGATGAAAAGCGTCAGCAGCAATGCCAGCAGCAGCCCCGTCCAGTCGAATTTCAGCGCCGGCGAGTGAGGCATCATCGGCCCTCGCGGTTGCGGGCGATCGACCAGACATAGAAGATGCCGAAGAGAAGGCAGAAGCCGAAGCTGATGACCGCCTGTGTCAGCGCGTTCAGTGGGTCATTCATATCTGCGAAGGTGCGCTGCATGAAGGGTCCCATCATCTCCGGCGAGGCGGGGCCGAGCACGTAGGGCAAGGTGAAAGCCGAGAATATGCCGAGAACGGCAAAGGAAGCGGTCACCAGCAGCGAGTTGCCCATGCACGGCAAAATGATCGAGATGAACACCCTTGGAGGCGTCGCACCGACATCGCGGGCGGCCTCGATGGAGCTGTTGGAAACGGACGTTAGCCCGGCCGTCAGCATCAGCACGGTCAAAGGCAGATTGTCCCAGACGAGGCCGATAACCGGCCCCCAGGGCGTCAGATACGGGCTCGGCAGCTTCGGCAGCCCCACGGCATTGAGCAGGATGTCGACCGTGCCATTCGGCCCGATCGTGCGGATCAGCGCATAGGAGAGAATGATCGAAGGAACAAACATCGGAAAGATCGCGAGACCCTGCACATAGCCGGCAAGACGACTGTCGGAAAAGCGTAGATAAAGAGCAATCGGAAGGCCGATCGCAAGCAGGAGCAGGCCGCAGACAAAGGTCGTCCAGAGCGTCAGCCAAAGGTTGTTCAGACTGTAGGCGTCGCTGAAGAAGAAATGGTAGGAGGCGAGCGAAAACTCCGTCGTCCCGCCCGGCTGGCGGACGAAGACGGTGGTCGCGATCGCCGAAAAGATCGGAAAGATGATCAGCCAGCCGACCAGAAAGACCGGCATGCCGACGAGGAGGAGCCCGTAGAGGCTCCCCCTGCCGAGAGGCGGCGCGCGGTGCGCGACCGCAGGCTGCGCGGCATCCAGCGCCATCAGGTGCGGCTGATACCGGGAGCGACAGCACGATACCAGCCGTCGTTGATTGCCTTTTCCCAGTCGCCGCCCGGGAAGGTCGGGATGGTCGCCGGGATGACGTCGGCATATTTCTTGCGCAGGTTTTCGGAAATGTGATCCCAGGAAACGGCTGGGAAACCGCCGATTTCGGTGATGATGGCTTCCTGCATCTCGCTCGTCAGCATGAAGGCGGCGAGCTTGAGGGCGCCATCCTTGTTGGCGCCGTTGGTGAAGATCGTCATGGCCGAAAAACCACCGCAAAGCGCGAGGTCGGAGAGCTGGACGAGGCCGGTCGTCTCAGGCAGGACACCCTGCGAGATCGCCTGCAGAACCTGGTCGGACCAGACAGGAGCCATGGTCACGACGCCCTGGGAGAGCAGTTGGATCGACTGCGTGTTGCCGGCGGTATAGGCGCCCTTCTGATAGAGCGACGGCGCGAGATCGTTGAGGATCTTCCAGGCCGGCGTCAGCGACTGCTCGGCAAAATCGGCAGTGAAATTATCGATCTTGAATTTCTTCGGGTCGCGGCCGTTGGCTTCATGAATGGCGCGGCGAACGAAATTGCCGCCCGAACCGCCCTTGTCCGGACGGTTATAGATGAACTGGCCGGGATTAGCCTTGACCCAGGCCGTCAGCTGTTCCCAGGTCTTCGGCGCATCCTTCGGGTCGAGCTTGGTCTTGTCATAGGCGAGCAGAACCTGCGAGCCGCGATAGGGCAACGAGTAGGGCGTGTCGATAGCGAGCGGGTTGACGCGCTCGAAGCCGGGTACGCTCTCAGCGGAGAACTTGACCCAGAGACCGGCATCGATACCGCCGGCCGGAAGGCGCGGATCGAAGGATTCGAAGAGGTCGGCCTGCGGATCGGTCTTGGTCTTAAGCGCAGCGAGAGCGCGGTCGCCGATGGCGCGAAGGCCGTTGTTGTCGCCGGCGTCGGTAACCTTCAGCGCGACTTCCGGATGCGCCTTTTCGAAAGCCGGACGGATGATGTTGTTCCAGAGGTCGATGATATTGGAATCCGACCCGCTGTAGAGGTCGATCGTGCCTGCGGCGGCCGAGGCGAAGCGCGGAAGGGCCAGAAGGCTCGCTGCCGCCGACGATGTGATCAGAAATTCGCGTCTATTCATATCCTGTCTCCCCTCGCTATCGAGGCTTCGCCCCAGATGAGTTCTGAGACTTGCTAGCCCCGGCGCGTAACATCGGAATGACAGAAGCGAAGAAAATGCACACGTGTGCCAAATGCGGTAGACGAGGCCGATACTCGGTTCCGGGCAGCATTATCGACCCAGGAAAATTCGTCAGACAAGTTCGGTATTTCCTGAGCGAAACAGCCGGCCAGAAGGCCTGGCACCAAGGATTGGTCAACACGCGACTTGATCGCGTGGGCGTGAGAAAGCTCTTAGTTAAGCCGATGCTGGGCCTATAGCTGGCTTCCTTGGTCCGCTCGAGCGGTTTGCGCGTCAGACCAAGAGATTGGAGGCGACGATGCGGAGGCGGTGGACGGGGTTAAAACGCATTTCCCAAGAGTATCCGGAAACACCCTATATTTCGCCGTTTACAAGCCGGCATAACCCGTTTCCGACACCTTTCAGCAAACAACCCGTCCACCCCCTCCAGCAGAGGATAATCGTTTCGCATCAACCGCCTAAGCTGGATGGGGTTACCCCGTCCATACACCCTCCACCTCTGTAAACCCCGTCCAGAACCTGCCGTTGATGGACGGAGTTCCAGGACCGGACGAGGTTGCCGTGGACGGGGTTCGTCATCCCTCAGGAAAATAAAAACCGAGGTTTGGCCGCCTCCATCGTCTTTACTCCGCAGCCTGCCGCAATGGGGTGAAACCGATCTGTCGTCGCTGCGGGCTTTCTTGCCTCAGGGTCCGAAGCATCTCCTCGTATTCCTGCTCCATTTCCGGGGTGACGGACGGGCGGACTTCCTGGAGAGCCTTGGAGAAATCCTCCTTGATCACGGTAGAGGCGTCGAGCGATCGGCGCAGCGCGATGAGACCAGCGCGGCGCGTCAAGTCCTCAAGGTCAGCTCCCGTAAAGCGCACCGTTTGTTCGGCGAGTTCATCCAGATCGATATCTTCTGCCAATGGCATCTTCTTCGTATGGATACCGAGGATTTTTCGCCGTGCTTTCGCATCAGGCACCGGAACGTAGACCAGCTCGTCAAAACGGCCCGGTCTCAGAAGCGCAGGATCGAGAAGATTTGGCCGGTTGGTCGCCGCCATGACGACGACACCCTGCATGTCTTCCAGGCCATCCATTTCTGCCAGAAGCGTGTTGACCACACGTTCCGTTACCGCCGGCTCACCCAATCCTCCGCCACGGGCCGGAGCAAGCGAGTCGATTTCATCGATAAAGATGACCGTTGGCGCGACCTGCCTGGCGCGCTCGAACAGCCGCGAAACCTGCTGTTCGGATTCGCCATACCATTTCGACAGAAGATCGGATGACTTCGTCGCCACGAAATTGGCCTCCGCCTCGCGCGCCACGGCTTTCGCCAGGAGCGTCTTGCCCGTTCCCGGCGGCCCGAAGAGCAGGAAACCCTTGGCCGGACGAATGCCCATGCGCTTGAAGGACTGCGGTGCACGCAGCGGCAGTTCCACGCCCTCCTTCAGCTTCATCTGTGCTTCGTCCAGTCCACCGACGTCGTCCCAGCGCACGTTGGGTGCCTGGATCATGATCTCACGCAGAGCCGATGGCTGAATACGCTTCATCGCCGACATGAAGTCATCCTGTGAAACCGTCAGCTTCTCCAGAACCTCGCTCGGGATGCCTTCCCGAAGATTGATGTCGGGCAGCACGCGCCGCAACGCATCCATGGCGGCTTCGCGAACGAGCGCCCCCAGATCAGCGCCGACGAAACCGTAGGTCGTTCTGGCGATCTCATCGAGGTCCGTATCTTCCGCAAGCGGCATGCCACGAGTGTGGATGGCCAGCACTTCGCGCCGTCCATTTTGGTCCGGAACTCCGATGACGATCTCGCGATCGAAACGTCCTGGGCGCCGCAGCGCTTCATCGATCGCATCGCGCCTGTTGGTCGCACCGATGACGACAATATTCTGTCGGGGCTCCAGCCCGTCCATCAAGGTCAGGAGCTGGGCAACGATACGCCGCTCGACCTCCCCCGTGACCTGTTCACGCTTCGGCGCGATGGAGTCGATCTCGTCGATGAAGATAATGGAGGGAGCATTCTGCGAGGCTTCCTGGAAGACCTGCCTCAGCCGTTCTTCAGACTCGCCGTATCGGCTGCCCATGATTTCCGGTCCGGCGATGTGGTAGAAGTTGGCCTCCGTCTCGTTCGCCACCGCCCGGGCAAGCAGTGTCTTGCCGGTTCCCGGAGGCCCGTAGAGCAAAACACCCTTCGGCGGATCGATACCGAGGCGCTGAAAGAGCTCCGGATGGCGCAAGGGAAGCTCCACCATCTCGCGGACCTGTTCGACCGACGAGCCGAGACCACCAATATCATCATAGGTGACGTCAGCGCGGCGGGCTTCCTTCGGCTCCTCGAACTGCGGACGCAACTCGACTGTTGTCTGCTCTGTCATCTGGACGATACCGCGCGGCTGCGTCGAGACGACAACGAGCCTGATTTCTTGCAGACCGTAAGCCGGAAGGCTGAAGCGCGGATCCCGTATCCGTTGCTGCACGGAAGTCGACACGACGTCCCCTGCGACCATCGGCATCTGGAGGAAAGTTCGCTGCAGAGCCTCACCCGAGCCCTGCAGCACCAAATTCTTCTGCGCTGGCGCCAGAACCACCTTTGTCGCCGGACGCGCCTCGGCTTTACGTATCTCGACGTGGTCTCCGCTCGTTACTCCGGCATTCACACGTTGCAGGCCGTCGAGGCGCACGATGTTTAGCCCTTCGTCGTCGGGATACGGGCGCATGGCGACCGCAGCGGTATGACGCTTACCGATAAGCTCGATAAGGTCGCCCTCTCGAATACCAATCTTGCTCATCGCGCTCGAAGAAAGCCGCGCAATGCTTGTTCCCGCATCCTGCGGTCTCATGTTTGCCACTTGTAATGTGAGTATCTGGTCATCTGCAACGGACATAGAGCCTCCATAAAAGTCGAGAACTGAAACGCATAAGCATCGCCACCGGAGGATTATTACGTCCGATCGCCTGTTGGAAAGTGGATCAAAGTATAGGGCGTTGATCCCGGTTTTCGAGCCGCGGCATGGACGAGGTTTATGTGCAGAGTCGCTGCAATCATGAACGACGGATCGTGACGGCGACGCCAGTGAGTGGCCCTCGAACGAGGACCACCCATTTCGACGTCGTCAGCGTACGGACTTGAAAGCGGCTCTGACTTCCTCGGCGAAGAGCTGCGGCTGCTCCCAGGCAGCGAAATGCCCGCCTTTCTCGACCTGGTGATAGTAGGTCAGCGAGGGATAGGCCTGCTTGGCCCAGCTTTCCGGGGCCTGGTAGATTTCCTTCGGAAAGACAGTGATACCGACCGGGACTTTGATGTCCTTCGTCTTCTGCGTTTCGGCACTGAAATTGTTGTTATTGTTTTCCCAGTAGAAGCGCGAAGACGATGCGCCGGTGTTCGTCAGCCAATAGAGCGTGATATCATCAAGCATTTCGTCCTTGGAGAAAACGCGCTCCGGAACACCGCCACTGTCGCTCCACTGGGCAAACTTCTCGTAAATCCAGGACGCCAGGCCAGCCGGCGAGTCGGAAAGTGAATAGCCGATCGTCTGCGGCCGGGTCACCATTATGGCACCATAGGCAGCGTTTCGTCCGAAGAAGGTGCTCAGGGAATTATACGCTTCCCGCTCCGGCGACGACAGGCTCGCAGGGGCCGGATCCCCGCTGTTGATAGCCTTCATGAGGTCGCCCGGCACCGTCGCGGGCATATTGAGATGGATTGCCAGCAGCCCCTTCGGCGCCTGGCGCGCCAACGCGTCGGAGATCACCGAACCATGATCGCCACCCTGAGAGACATAGTGGTCATAACCGAGCCGCTTCATCAGGACGTCCCAAGCGCGGGCAACCCGGTCCGGCCCCCAGCCCTGATCGGTCGGCTTTCCGGAAAATCCGTAGCCCGGTATCGAGGGGATGACGACGTCGAACGCATCTTGCGGCCGGCCGCCATATGCAGTCGGGTCCGTGAGAGGACCTATGGTCTTGATGAACTCGAATATCGATCCCGGCCAGCCATGAGTCAGAATGATCGGAAGAGCATTGGGATGGCGCGAACGAACATGGATGAACTGGATGTCGACACCGTCGATCGTCGTGACGAATTCCGGCAATGCATTGAGTTGCGCCTCGGTCTTGCGCCAGTCGTACTCTGTACCCCAGTAGCGAACCAGATCCTGAACGCGTGACAATTGAATACCCTGTGAGTCGTCGCCGACCGTCTCCTTGTCCGGCCATCGGGTGTCGGCGATGCGCCTGCGCAGGTCGTCGAGTTGCGACTGCGGAACGTGGATCTGGAATGGTCGGACGCTTTCGTCAGCGCTCGCCGTCGTAGAAACATTCGACGCAGGATCGGCGGCATGGGCCGGTAGTGCATAGATCACCGGAACGAGCAACAGCGAGCCAAGCGCCACGGCGATCGCTCGATCGGAAACACTGCGCCGAATTGAAACATTGTCGGTCTTGGTCATGAAACGCTTTCCTTCGATTGCTGCCGCATTCGCGGCGCTTGTCAACGAAGAGAGGTTTCAAGGACGGACGTGTCCTGCATATTTCGAAAATCGGCTGAAGTGTATCAACATGTAGCAGTGGCGCGCCGGGATACAAATCAAGAGGTTACCGACGGCTCTCCCCGAGCGTATCCATCCCATGATGCGCGCTCGACTGCATCTGACAGCTGCCACCGGTGCGCCCCAAACAACAGAAGCGCGGCTGTTGGGGGCGAAGGTAGCGCTGCAAACGCAGGTTGGGATCCTTTGGAAAATCGGACAATGCAAAAGACGTTGGAGCGCCACCGGCAAGCTTCAAAGTGCCCCCCCGATAAGCAGGACAGAGTCGCTCAATACTGCGTGAAATCGCCCGATTCCGACTGAAGCAGCGTCAGAGGATAGCGGGCAGGATGATGGACCAGCGCCGTCAGGTTGACCGGGCGGTTGCGATCGTCGAAAGCGATCTGATCGACGGTGAGAACGGCGGCTGGCGGAGGCAACTCGAGCATCGCAGCCTCCTGATCCGTTGCAAGGCGCGCGCTCAGCGTTGTCTGCCCGCGCTTCGGATGAATGCCATAGCGCTCGCGAAGCTCGGCATAGAGCGACCGGTTGGCAACAGCCCAGTCGAGATCAAGCAAACCCGGAACGCGTGCAGCCGGTATCCAATCGGTCTGGACGACAGCAGGTATGTTGTCGAGAAGACGAAGCCTCGACAAGAGAACCACCTCGGCGCCAGGCGCCAGGAAAAGCGGACGGCTCACCTCAAGCGGCGCATGCACGATGCTGGCCTCGATCAGCCGATGGCCGGGACTTCGACCGCTCGCTATCGCGATGCTGGTGAAGCTTTTCAGAACCTGGAGTTCGAAGCCGCCACCACGCTCGGCGACGTAGAGACCTTTTCCCGGTTGGCTGTGTATCACGCCCTGCTGAATCAATTCGCGGACGGCATGGCGCACGGTGATCCGGCTGACATTGTAGAGATCGACGAGTTCCCGTTCTGACGGCAGCTTGCCGCGCAGCGGCAGCTTGCCATCGCGGATGGACGCCAGAAGGGCTTCGTAGACCTGCCGGTGCAAGGGGCGAGGGTCGTTACGATCGATGCCGCCCTGTGGCGCGATGAATGATGCCGGCGCTTGCTGCATCTTGAATCTGATCCTGTCCTGTGCGGTGCACTCTTGCCGTTTTGTATCTTCGATGCAACCGGCGGCAAAGTCCATGTTGACATGACTGGTCATAACCAGTCCTATTGGAAGCAAGGAGTCAGAGAGCTCCGCATAATGCCGTTATCAACGAAGGGAACAATCGATGCTGAAGAAAAGCCTTGCCGCATTGGCGATATCTGCGGCCCTCTGGGGTGGCGGCGCGCATGCCGAAACCATTTCCGTGTTTTGCGCGCCGACGGAATTCGAGCTCTGCACGAACGTTGCCAATGCCTGGAAGGAAAAGACGGGCAACGAGGCCAAGATCAACAAGATGCCCGCGCTTCTGGACGACGCGATCCCGATCTATCAGCAGCTGCTCGCCGCCAAATCCAAGGATATCGATGTCCTTTTCCTCGATGTGATCTGGCTCGGCATGTTCAAGAGCAATCTGCTCGACCTCAAGACAATGATCCCGCAGGCGGACCAGGACAAGCATTTCGCCTCGACACTCAACGCGGCCAAACTCGACGGCAATCTCATTGCCATGCCTGCCTATATGGACGTCGGGCTCATGTTCTACCGCAAGGATTTGCTCGAGAAATACGGTAAGGCGGCGCCGAAAACCTGGGACGAGCTGGCTGCCACCGCCAAGGAAATTCAGGACAAGGAGCGGGCTGCAGGCTCAGCCGACATGTGGGGTTATGCCTGGCAGGCCAAGAGCTATGAGGGCCTGACCTGCGACGCAATCGAGCTTGTGGCTTCCAACGGCGGCGGCACCATCATTTCCGACGATGGAAAGGTGACCATCGACAACCCACAGGCTGCTGCAGCGCTCGAAAAAGCGAAGGGCTGGATCGGCTCGATCAGCCCCGAGGGCGTCCTCAACTATGATGAGGAGCAGTCGCGCGCCCTCTTCGAATCCGGCAACGCGGTCTTCCACCGCAATTGGCCCTATGTCTGGGGCACCTCGCATCAAAAGGGGAGCAATATCGTCGACAAGGTCGGCGTGATGCCTCTACCGGTCGGCAAGGAAGGCGAAAAGTCGAGCGGATGCCTTGGCCCCATGTATTATGGCGTCAACAAATACAGCGCCAAGCCCGAGGTCGCGGCCGACTTTGTGAACTTCATCACCGGCCCCGACATGCAGAAGATGCGTGCGCTGAAGGCGGCTCTCAATCCGTCCATTCAGGCGCTTTACAGCGATCCGGAAGTCCTTGAGAAGATACCGTTCCTCAAGGATAACCAGCAGGCCTTTGCCGACAGCGCCGTGCGTCCATCCGGCTACACTGGCACCAGCTACAACCGCGTTTCGCAGGCCTTCTACCGCTCGGTTCACGACATGCTTTCCGGTGGTGCCGAGGTCAAGTCCAGCCTGACGTCGCTGGCAGGTCGGCTTGAGAAACTGAAGGAAAGCCGCTGACGCTCTCCGGATCTCCGGCGGCGGGAACGATCTGCTGTCGGAGTCGCTGCCTCGCCACCAAACGCGGTGGCGAGGCCTCTGCCGTCTCGTATCCTCAGGTGAACAATGGCATCGGTTTCGCTCGAATCCGTTTCTAAGAATTTCGGTACGCATACTGTTATCCAGAATGTCGACCTGCAGATCATCGACGGCGAGTTTGTCGTTTTCGTCGGCCCCTCCGGTTGCGGCAAGTCAACGCTTCTTCGCATCGTCGCCGGCCTGATTTCCGCATCGAATGGCGTGGTGAGGATCGGCGGCGACGACGTGACTGATGTGCCGGCCTCTCAGAGAGGCGTAGCATTCGTCTTCCAGTCTTACGCGCTCTATCCGCATATGAACGTTGCGCGCAATATCGGCTTCGCGCTTGAGACCCTCGGCATGAACAGGGCCGCTATCAGCGAGAAAGTGCGATCGGTCGCGCGGATGCTGAAGGTCGATCATCTGCTCGAACGCCGGCCCCGCGAGTTGTCCGGCGGACAACGCCAGCGCGTGGCGATCGGCCGCGCCTTGGTGCGCCAGCCCGAAATCTTCCTCTTCGATGAGCCGCTGTCCAATCTCGACTCGGATCTGCGAATGGAGATGCGCATGGAGATCGCTAAGCTCCACGATGATCTGAAGACGACGATGATCTATGTCACCCATGACCAATCGGAAGCGATGACGCTTGCCGACCGGATCGTCGTTCTCAATCACGGGCGCATTGAGCAGGTCGGCACGCCGAAGGAACTCTACCACAGCCCCGACAACCGGTTTGTCGCAGGCTTCATCGGCAGTCCCCGCATGAACTTTCTGCCCGTGCAGGCAACATCAGCCAAAGTGACCGGACCGGGCGGCCTCGTTATCGATGCAGGCACCGAGGGCCAGAGCATCACCGAAATCGGCATACGGTCGGAGGCGATCCAGTTGGTGAACGCTGCGGACGGACGAATGACCTGCGTGCTCGAACGTATTGAGGATCTTGGCCATGAGCATTTTGCCTATTGCCGCATCAACGGCGACGTCATCTGGGTCATCCGCGTCAATGTCGAGCCGCCAAAGGAACTGATCGGCAGCGAGGTCGGCCTCAATTTCCGGGATACTGCGATCTTTGCCTTCGCCGCCGATGGAAAACGCCTCATTCTCAACCGCCAGGCCGGCGTGATCGAAGGAGCGCGGCAATGAGTGCCCGACTCGCCCGCCGCGACCATCGTGCGGCCTGGCTGTTTCTGCTGCCGGTTATCATCGTCATGCTGGTCGTCGCCCTCTGGCCGCTCGGTCGCACCTTTTTCTTCGCCTTCACCGATGCCTATCTTGACGACCCCTCCGTCTATTCAATGACGGGGATCGACAACTTCCTTGAGGTCATCAACGATCGCAGCTGGTGGATTGCCGTCAAGAATACGCTGATCTTCACGGTCATCTCGGTCGCAATCGAGACGGTTCTCGGCCTGGCGATCGCGCTCCTCGTCAACGAAGCGATTCCCGGCCGCGGGCTGGCGCGCGCCGCCATCCTCGTTCCCTGGGCAATCCCGGTCGTCGTCTCGACGAAGATCTGGGAATGGATGCTGAACGATCAGTTCGGCGTTATCAATAAGGTTCTCATCGGGCTTGGCCTCATCGATCATGGCGTTCCCTGGACGGCTAGCGGATCGTTGCTGATGGGCGTCGTGATCTTCGTCGACGTGTGGATGACGACCCCGTTCATGGTTCTGCTCATCCTGGCGGGCCTGCAACTGATATCCCCGGAGATATTCGAGGCAGCGGAGGTCGATGGTATTCCGGCATGGAAGCGTTTCTGGTCGATCACCCTGCCGATGCTGCGTCCGGCAATCGGCGTAGCGGTCCTCTTCCGCGTCCTCGATGCGCTCAGGATGTTCGACCTTGCCTATGTGATGGCGGCGAGCAACGAGAGCGTCATGACCGTCTCCATCTATGCGCGCGACCGGCTGATCAGTTTTCAGGAGCTCGGCATCGGCTCGGCGGCATCGACCTGGGTCTTCCTGCTCGTCGCGCTTGTCGCCATCATCATCATCGGGGTCCTTCGCCTCGACAGAGCCGCGGGGACCTGAGCGACATGGCCGATGCAATCATCCCGAAGACCATCCGCAAACCTGCCTCCTACTTTAGGATACGGCGCCGTGTCGTGCGAAGCCTGCAGATCCTGGCCCTTCTGCTCGTCCTGTTCTACACGCTGTTTCCCTATTATTGGGCCTTCGTTTCTTCGACGAAGCAGGGTTCGGCGCTCTATCAATCGGCGCTGATGCCGGCGTTCGACTTCACCTACTATCGCCAGCTGATCGACAATCCTGTTTTCATGGGCTCGCTTCTGAACTCCGCCTATGTCGCGGTTTCAACCACGTTCCTGTCGCTCGTCATCGGGCTCAGCGCCGCTTATGCATTGGGTCGCATCGACTTTCCGCAACGGCGTACCATTTTGATGATCGTGCTGATGATCTCGATCTTCCCGCAGGTCGTCGTTCTCTCCGGCATGTTCGAGCTGATCAACTGGATGGGCCTGTTCAATCGGCCAAGCGCGCTCGTCCTTACCTATCTCCTGTCGACCGTACCCTTCACGACCTGGATCCTGACCACCTTCATTCGCGAGTTTCCGCGCGAGCTCGAAGAGGCCGCGATCATCGACGGCTGCTCACATTTTAGAATTCTGATGAAGATCCTGTTGCCGCTCATGGGGCCTTCGCTCGCCAGCACGGGCATTCTTGCCTTCATTCTGGCTTGGAACGAGTTCCTCTTCGCGCTGACCTTCACCCTGACGGACGAGAACCGGACCGTGCCGGTCGCGATCGGCCTGATTGCAGGCAATAGCCGGTACGAATATCCGTTCGGTCAGATCATGGCCGCATCCGTTACCGTGACGCTGCCGCTGATCATCGTCGTATTGATCTTCCAGAGACGTATCGTTGCCGGCCTGACGGCAGGCGCGATCAAGGGCTGACAAAGGACTAAACCATGGACATGCTGGTAAAACTCTACGAGCTGAAGGCCGATTTTGCGCTCGATAAACGCATCGCCGAACAGGGTATCACCATCCGGCGTGTCCTTGCGCCGGAGTTGAGCGCTCTGACGGCCTGGATCGAACCGCGCTTCGGATCCGGCTGGGTCGCTGAAGCGACGGTTGCCACCATGCGCCAGCCGCCCACTTGCTTCATCGCAATCCAGAACGACGAACTCATCGGCTTTGCCTGTCACGACGCAACCGCCAAGGGCTTTTTCGGGCCGACCGGCGTCGATACGGCCGCCCGCGGCAAAGGCGTCGGCCACGCTCTGCTGCTGACCACGCTTCTCGATATGTACGCGCAGGGTTATGCCTACGGGGTCATCGGGGGCGCCGGTCCAATGGAGTTCTACCGTCGAAGCGTTGGGGCAATCCCGATCGAAGGCTCGGACCCGGGCATCTATCAAGGCATGCTGCCGCTTGCCCAGCCGAGAGGCATTTCGGAATCGGGCCACTAAAGCGTGTCGCGATTTGTGAGATTCACGATTCTCAAATCAATAAGGCTATGATCCCTTTGTTGCGAAGGGGCGGCGGCAAGCCGCCCGCAGCTGCCATCACTCAGCGACCGCGAAGACCCATTGCCTCTTGCGCGGCCTTCACAACTGCGTCTGTGGTGATGCCGAACTTTTTGTAGACGTCGTCGATCTTGCCCGACGCGCCGAAGCTGTGCATACCGACGAACCGGCCGTCAAGCCCGAGATATCGGTCCCAGCTATCCTGGACGGCCGCTTCCACGGCGACACGCGCAGTCCCGTCTCCGAGAACCTCACGCTTATAGTCCGGCGCCTGCGCCTCAAACAAAAGACGGCACGGCATGGAAACAACCGCGGTCGGAACGCCTTCCGCTTGCAGCCTCGCCCTTGCCTCGACGGCCAAGTGCAATTCCGATCCGGTTGACATGATCGTCAGCTCTCGAACGCCACCTTCGGCTTCAAGCAGAACATATCCGCCCCTTGCTGACAGGTTTTCAGAGCCCTGCTGCTTTCTTAGAAGCGGCATGGGCTGGCGGGACAAGGCGATCAGTGCGGCCTGCCGCGGGGCATCGAGAATGGCCTGCCAGCATTCGGCCGTCTCGATCGGGTCGCCCGGGCGGAACACGGCAAGGCCCGGAATGGCGCGCAGCGCCGTCAGATGCTCGACCGGCTGGTGGGTTGGGCCGTCCTCGCCGAGACCGATCGAATCGTGGGTCATCACGAAGATCGACCGCACCGCCATCATCGCCGCCAGCCGGATTGACGGCCGGGCGTAATCGGAAAAGGTCAGGAAGGTGCCACCATAAGGGATCAGCCCGCCATGAAGGGCGATGCCGTTGATGGCCGCCGCCATGCCGTGCTCGCGCACGCCGTAGTGGATGTAGGAGCCGTTATATTGCCCCGGCGCGATCTCCGTCATGGATTTGGCTTTCGTATTGTTCGAAGGCGTCAGGTCTGCCGATCCGCCAATGAGCTCGGGGATGGACTCGGCAAGGTGGTTGAGAACAATCCCGCTCGCCTGCCTTGTTGCCAGATCCTTTTCAGCAGACAGAAGCTCCTGTTTTGCAGCCTCGATCGCTTTGGTCCAGCCCGAAGGCAGTTCGCCCTTCATGCGGCGTTCGAAGTCCTGGCGGATATCCGCCTTTGCTGTCTGGACCCGAACTGCCCAGGCCATGCGGGCATTGCGCCCCTTCGCGCCGATCTTTCTCCAGTCTTCCAGGAGATCAGACGGAATCTCGAAGGGAGGCGCGTTCCAGCCGAGAAGCTTGCGGGCGCCGGCGATCTCCTCTTCGCCGGGCGCATCGCTGTGGGCCTTCTGCGTGCCGGCGCGGGTCGGAAAGCCGAAGCCGATAATGGTTTTGCAGGCGATCATGGATGGGCGATCGGTGACCCTTTGGGCTTCGACGATCGCGTTGCGGATCGCGTCGGTATCGTGTCCGTCGATCTCCTGCACATGCCAATTCGAAGCGCGAAACCGCGCCGGTTGATCGTCGGACTCGGCGAGGTTTGTCGCGCCGTCGATCGATATCGAATTGTTGTCCCAGAACGCGATCAGCTTGCCGAGCTTCAAGTGACCGGCGAGCGATATGGCCTCCTGGCTGATGCCTTCCATCAGGCATCCGTCACCCAGAAATACATAGGTGTAGTGGCTCGAAAGATTGTCACCAAACCTGGCGTTCATGATGCGCTCTGCAAGCGCAAAACCGACCGAATTGGCAATTCCCTGTCCCAGTGGCCCGGTGGTCGTCTCGATGCCCGTCGCATGGCGATATTCGGGATGACCTGCCGTCCTGCTGTCGACTTGACGAAAGTTCTTGATCTGGTCGATCGTCATATCCTGATAGCCGGTCAGGTAGAGCAGGCTATAGAGCAGCATCGAGCCGTGCCCATTGGAGATCAGGAAACGGTCCCGATCGAACCAGTAGGGATCTTCGGCATCGAATTTCAGGAACTCGGAAAAGAGCACGACGGCAATGTCGGCCATGCCCATCGGCATGCCGGGGTGCCCGCTCTTGGCCTTCTCGACGGCGTCCATCGAGAGGAACCGAATGCAATTGGCCATGTCGCGCAGGTGCTGATCGCGGGGCGCCGGTACGGACTTCACAGATTCCGTCATGATCTTTTCCTCGGGAGGTGGTGAAAGACCAGCCCGAAGATAGTGCCCGGCGCGAGCCGGGCCACTGCACAGGTTGAAACTTTTCCCGGGATCTCTGATCCAACGACTAAATCGCTCGATCGTGCCATCCACGCTGCCTACAGCGATCCCTCTGGGCGATCATCGCCAAGAGGTTCGGAACGTAGCGAAAGCGTTCCAAATTCTAACGCGATGAACTTCGCTGCAGCCTCCAGGTCCGAATTTCAAATGGCATGATCTCGGCAGGGGCTGTACGCTCGATCGGCTCTTCGAGAATGTTCAGAGGTCCTGAAGCCTGCCAGCCCGAGGGCAAGGCCAGCGAAAGTCGGCCGCGCCGGCCCGCCGGCTCGTAAAGCCGCAGGATAAGGCCTTCCCCCTCCTCCGCAGGTTTTAGCCCCGAAAGAGCGACCGGTACACCGTCTACGCCGAGCGGCGACAGGGTGCTCGCGGCGAGGTCAGTAGCCTCGATGATGACGAGCGGCTGATTGAGATCGATCGCTTCCTGGAGGACGCCGCCCTCATGCCAGGCTCCCTCATGCGGCATCAGCGAATAGGTAAAGGTCTGCTCGCCTTCGTCGGCAAGCGGATCGGGATAGATCGGCGAACGCACGAGGCTCATCCCGATGATGTTGCCACGCGCGCTGTGCCCGTATTTGGCGTTGTTGAGCAGAGCGACACCAAAGCCCGGTTCGCTGAGATCGACAAACCTGTGTGCCGCGGCCTCGAACATCGCCTGCTCCCAGGAGGTGTTTGTATGTGTCTGCCGCTCGACAACGCCGTAGGCGCATTCGAAGGTGGCGGTGCGCGAGCGCACAGCAACGGGATTCAACGTCCTCAGCAGAGTACGCCGGTCATGCCAATCGATCGTCGTCTCGATATCGAGCCTGCGAGCGTTGGCAGTCAGCACATAAAGCTGAGTGACCGTCGAATTCCGGTATCGATAGACAACGCGGATCGCGGCACGATGTGGCCCCTGTTCGACGACGGCAATACTTTCCGGCGCCTCAAGGCGGACAGCCTTTTCGGCATAGTCGGCGTCGACATCCCAGGCATCCCAGTTGCGCGGTTTATCTGCCGGATAGACCCAGAGTTGGTTTGCTGAACCCTCAAGAGCTTCCCTGCCCGTTGCCTTGTGAATAAGGCTGGAAACCGCGCCGTCCTTACCGATGACGACGGACAGATGTTCGTTTTCGAGACTCTGCGCACCGGCCTTCAGCATGCCGGCAGGCTTGACGGCCTTGCGATCGAAGACAGCGATAGAAAGAGGGGGCACGGGATCGGCAGATGAGATGACCGTTCCATCAGAAAGCTTTGCCGTGAGTGGCCGCGGCGCAAGCGATGGGTTGACGACAACCAGCGCATCCGTCACGCCGCCCGCCGGAAGATGAGCCGATAGGGTCTTCAGAGCCTTGGCCTGTTCCGCCTTGGCATTGCCGATGACGCCGTCGAGTTCCTGCTCGGCGTCGATATAGACTTCGCGGATGCTCGAGCCCGGAAGGATGTCGTGGAACTCATTCTTCAGGACAACGCGCCAATCCGCTTCCAGGCTTTGCGGTTTGGCGGCACCCAAGAGATGCGCAAGCGAAGCGATCGTCTCTGCCGTAATCAGTGCCCGCTCGGCCTGGCGGTGCTTGCGCTTGACGCCGCTTTGAGAGGTCAGCGTCGCGCGGTGCAGTTCGAGATAGATTTCGCCATCCCAGACCGGAAGCTCCTTTTGTGCTGCAGTCTGGTGGGCCTTTTCGTAAAAGCCCTTCACCGTGCCCCAACGGGCTTTGGGGATCGCCGGGAAATCGCGCAGTTGCACCTCGCGTTCAACCATTTCCGGCGTCACGCCGCCACCGCCGTCGCCATAGCCGACTGCCAAGAGCGACGTGTCGTGCTGCGCCTTGCCGCGGAAGTTCTTCCAGGTTGGCACGATGCAGTCCGGCTGCACAAAACCATTGTAGCCCTGCATCGGATTGTCGAAAGTATGGGTCAGCACCTTGCTACCATCCAGGCCCTTCCACCAGAAGAGGTCGGATGGGATGTGATTGGTTTCGCTCCAGTTGACCTTGATCGTGAAGAAACTGTCGATCCCGCCAAGCTTCAAAATCTGAGGCAAGGCACCCGAAAAGCCGAAGCAGTCCGGCAGCCAGCAGACGGTGTGGCGCGAACCGAAGTGTTTCTCGAAATAGCGCTGTCCGTAAAGCACCTGCCGCGCCAGACTTTCACCGGTCGGCATGTTGGTGTCGGGTTCGACCCACATGCCGCCGACGGTTTCCCATTTACCGTCGGCAACCTTCCTTTTGATCCGCTCGAGAAGTTCCGGATCGTCCTCTTCCATCTGCGCATAATAATGGGCCGTCGATTGATTGAAGCGGAAGTCGTCCGATCGCTCCATCAACGAAAGCGCGGTATTGAAAGTGCGGCGCATCTTTCGGCGCGTCTCGCGATAGGGCCAGAGCCAAGCAAGATCGATATGGGCGTGGCCTGTGAGCAGGATCTCGCCATTTTGCGGGAAACGCGTCTGAAGCTCCTTCAATTCCGAAATTAGCGCATCATATGCCGCACCTGCCGACGCGCTCTGCGCCTCTGTCAGTCCGGCCGGATTTGTCTGAAGTTCTGGCAACTCCCAGATTTTTTGCTGCATGACCGCATTGGACGTACGCGAAATATAAGCTGATGTGTCCGAGGGCCAATCAAGGCTGCGCAGTGCCTGTTCGGCCGCCCCGATCAGGTGCGGCACCACTTCATGGCTATCGAGTGCGCCCGCAGCTTCGCCGACCTGCCGCAACAGGAGATGCAGTTTATGGACCGGCTCGTCCAGCCAGATCAGCCGCGCCTTATTGAGCTTCGGTGCCCGGTTCGGCTCTCCAAAAGGAAAGCGCGCGACGCTCTCCGTCGCAATCGAAAATTGGCTGCCCTTGATCGGGAATTCCTGATGATATGGGTCGAGCCCGAATGTCTCGGACTGGCCGCCCGGATAGTGCAATGTAATCAAGCTCTCACCGCCGAGATCGAGCTGCAGGCGAACCTTATCGACCGGCCAGTCGTGCGGAGCCGTTACCGATGCTGCGAAATGAACCGCTCCCTCACTGTGCGGCCAATCCTGATGATGGGCGATCGGCTCGCCGTCGAAGGTCCAGCCATCGATCACCATGCTTTGCCTGTCGCGCCAGTGGGCGAGCTCGGCTGTACGGACCTTCAGGCGATCGAGGCGTTGGGCAATGGTGAGAGACATGGCGGGTCCTATCGGAAGTCGGCAACTGACGGGCGGGGAGAAAATCTGGCCGCGCAAATTGGCCGCTGCACAGTATCCCGTCTCCTCCAAGCGGGGCGCGTGGCAGCCCTTAGATTAAGTAACTTTGTTTTCACGTCAAGCGGACGACAAATAAGATGCAAGAGTTTTTGTCGATGTCCCGATGTTTTCAGTTTTTGCACCGGTTACGTTCCGGATGTTCCCGGAAGTCGTTTCACGTCCACTGACGAGCGGCTGCTTCTTGCCCCTAGTGACAGCGCCGAACGCTTCATGAGATCCATTCGTTTAAAGGATTGCCACGCTCCTGCGGGTCCCCTCGTAAGCACAAGCATTGAAGGCGTAGCGAGGAACGTTTGCGATATTGTTCCTCCTCGTCCATGGGTCAGCAAGGGCATCGGGCACCGTACCGCCCGGCTCCGGCTCGCATCGCTGACGTCCGCAGATGAAACCGACGCACCATCTCCGGCGAAGCCAAGCGTCTGCACCATGTAAATTGCCGTGCTCAGGACAAAGCAATCTGATCTGAGCCTTAACTTCTCTAGTGTGATTGTAAGCTTCGTGATACCTATCAGGCAGATATGTAGCACGAAGGCGACAAAATGCCGACACCTCATAATCCTCCGGCCGCCGTGCGGCGCGCACTGCGCAAACTCGGCGCGGACATACACGACGCTCGCCGGCGTCGCCGTCTGCCTATGGCTGTTGTGGCCGAGCGCGCTTTCACCTCACGCTCAACGCTTCAAAAGATCGAAGCCGGGGACACCAATGTCAGCGTCGGCATATATGCAGGCGTCCTTCAGGCCCTCGGCTTGCTAGAGGGACTAAGCCGAGTTGCCGACATCAGTAACGACAGCGTTGGTCAGTCGCTCGCCAGTGCGGAACTCCCTAAGCACGTGCATCCGAAGCGGTCGCGGGGATCGTCGCGTAATGACTGATTTCGAAGTTCATCTCGACCTACACGGCCGCACACGTCCGATCGGGCTGGCGCGGAGTAACCGCGCGCGCGGTTCCGAGACGATCATGTTCGAGTATGACCGAGCCTGGCTTGAGGACGCCGACCGCTTCTCGCTGGAGCCGGCGCTAGCCCTGACGCGGGGCGCTTTCGCGCCACCTGCCGGTTTTGCAACCTTTGGCTCCATTGGCGACTCTGCGCCCGATACTTGGGGTCGGCGCCTGATGCAACGCTTGGAGCGGCGTACCGCCGAGCGCGATGGCCGGCCCGTTCGCACACTCGCCGAAAGTGACTATCTGCTTGGCGTCGCGGACGAGACACGGCTCGGCGCCCTCCGCTTTCGCTGGGCTGGCGGGGAGGAATTCCAAGCGCCGATCCGCACCGGCGTTCCCGCCCTCATCGAGCTCGGCCGTTTGCTGCACATCACCGAGCGCATTCTGCGCGATGAGGAAACCGACGAAGACCTCCAACTTATCTTCGCGCCTGGCTCGTCGCTTGGTGGAGCGCGGCCCAAAGCTTCTGTCATCGATCAACATGGCTATCTCTCAATCGCTAAGTTTCCCAAGGAAACCGACGATTACAGCATAGAAACATGGGAAGAGATTGCTATGCGACTGGCTGAACGAGCCGGCATAGTCACTCCCGTACACGAACTCATTGACATCGCCGGAAAGAAGGTCATGCTCTCGCGTCGCTTCGACCGCGATAGAGGTGTTCGCACACCATTCCTTTCCGCCATGGCGATGATGGGCGCAAAGGACGGTGAGCGAGGCAGCTACCCCGAGATCGTCGACGCCCTGGCCGAGCATGGCGCACAGGGAAAGACAGATGCCCAAGCGCTCTATCGCCGCGTCACCTTCAACGTGCTCATCTCCAACGTCGACGACCACCTGCGAAATCACGGCTTTCTCTGGCTCGGCAAAGCCGGCTGGTCGTTGTCCCCTGTCTATGATCTCAATCCGGTGCCGACCGACGTCAAAGCACGCGTCCTGACAACCAATATCGACCTCGATGAAAGCACCTGCTCGCTTGATCTGCTGGAGGAAGCTGCCGGATACTTCGCCCTCACGCTTGCACAGGCTCGCGCCATCATCAAGGAAGTCGCTACCTCCACTGCGACGTGGCGCGAGACCGCCAAAGCCGTCGGTGCACGGCCGGCGGAGATCAACCGCATGGCCAGTGCGTTCGAGCACGATGATTTGCGACGAGCGCTAGCCCTATGACAAGAACCTTCCTCCAACAGCAACCCAGCACATTCGCGTGACAGCCATTGGGTGAATTCCGAGATTTGGCAAAAAACGTCGATCAAAACGATGGCTTTTTTGCAGTTGAAGGGACACGAACCGCCGCGCCTGATTTTTACTTCGTCAGTGCAATCGATTGTCATCACTCCCCCCCGACGGTGGCGACCAAAGAACTCATTTGTCCAACCTGGCAGCCGTAGCAGCGTGCGACGCTTTCGTTGAGAAGGGGGTGTGAAACGTACCATGCCCATAGCAGGGCCATTGGGTTGCGGATCCCAATCTTAGCGGCCTCTGGTAAGTCAGATTTTCGTTTGAAGCTGACACACTAAGCCGTGGAAAGCGAAGGCCGCAACAAGGCAGCCAACGGCTTTCGGGACGCGTTTGGCAATCTCTGCCAGACTGTGGTTGGTGTCGAGCTCCGCATCGCAAAGTTGATGAAGACCGCGGGCAAGCCGTATGGGCTCATCGTCCCGACCATTGGGCTCGTGGTGGCAGCAGTCACGCCTGCATTACGCAGCCCCGTATGGAGCACAACCAACAGTCGGAACCGGCTACCCGCTTTTCCGCAGGATATTATGTCCCGTAACCAGGGGCTACGTCTAACGCGCAGCATGGGACGAGAAGTCTGCCTGCGAGAGCCTCGTGTTTCATATTGCAATTGCGGCGGCGATGCCATTAGCGTTTGCCGAATGCGCGCAGAAAGGTCTTCGTTGCCTCTCTTGCCATGCGGTCGACCTCTTCGTCTGGAGTTGGACGGCCGATCTGTTGGTTGATCCGCAGATCTGTTGCGAGAAGAGCCATGTACTGGCGCGCGGCAAGTGCGGGATCCTCTATGTCGAGATGGCCGGCCAGCGCGAGCTGCGCCAGGCGAGCCGCAACGGCGGGGTATTTCTTGCCCGGTCCGTATTCCTTCCAGGTCTCGAACAATTCGGGAAATCTGCTGCCTTCAGTCTCGACGAGCTTGCGTAGCCAACGGCCATTCGCATCACAAACCGCCTTGCGCAGGAGCCGCGCCGAAAATTCGGTCAGTTCCTTTTCAAGATCGATAGGTGCCACGGGAAATGTGTCCAGCACCCGAAAGAAGTCGGCGCTCGACTTCTCCGTGATCTCCCCAACCACAACCTTGAACAGGTTATCCTTGTCGCCGAGTTGATTGTACACCGTCTGACGCGACACGCCGGCCCTTGCTGCAATGGCATCGATGCTCGCCGCCGCAAACCCTTCCTCGGCAAAAACATCCGCGGCCGCGTTCAAGATCGCCTGACGTTTGCTCGTGGCTGGTGGGCTCTCTGTCTCGGAAGAAACCGCTGCGGGCGAAGTTTTCATGACACCACTATAAAGGACTTGACGAATTGGACAATGATGTCCAAAATATTTTACAGGAATGACGAGCTATGCATTGGAGCCGTCTCCGTCTTTCCACTGTCCCAGATATAATCGCCCACTCAATCCCCGTCACATGCTTTTTGTATCAGGCTTTGCTTCGTCGGGGGATGATGTGCGGGAAAGGTTTTTTCCATGCAGAGCAAGAATATCGTTTCACCCCCCAGGGCGGCCGGTGGCGCTCACCATGCCATCGTCCTCGGCCTTCTATCCGCGGTCGGTCTCTTTGCCCTCGACATGTATCTACCCGCGTTGCCAACGATCAGCCTGGATCTTCACGCTGATAGTCACGCAGTTCAGGCAAGCCTGATCTCCTTCTTCGCCGCCATGGCCGTGTCACAGATTATCTATGGTCCACTCTCTGACATGTTTGGCCGCAAGCGGCCTCTATATGTCGGTCTTGCGCTCTACATCCTTGGCGCGATCGGCTGCGCGCTCTCCACCGACATTAGCTGGCTGGTCGCCTTCCGCTTCATTCAGGGCACCGGCGCCTGTGCCGGTGTCGTGATTGCCCGCGCCATCGTGCGCGACCTGCATACGGGGGCCGCCGCCGCGCAACTGATGTCGCGGCTTATGCTGGTCTTCAGTATCTCACCCATCCTGGCGCCGCTCGCGGGCAGCATCGTGACAGCGTTCGGGAACTGGCGACTGATCTTTTGGGTCATGGTCTTCGCCGGCGTTGTCGGTTTCGTCGCGGGCCGTTTTTTCCTTGAGGAGACTCGTCCGGCCGCCGCTCGCGATGAAAGCAGTCTCGGCGGGGCATTGAAAGCCTATGGAACACTCCTTAAGGACCCGTACTACCTCGGTCTGGTACTGATGGCTTCCTTCGGGATGTCGAGCTATATGATCTATGTTGCCAACTCTTCCTTCATACTAATCGGTCATTACCGGCTCTCTCCTTCGTTTTACAGCGTGGTCTTTTCGGTGAATGCCGTTGGCTTCATCGGCATGTCGCAGATGAACGGCTGGCTTGCCCGCCGCATTGGTTTGCGCAAGGTAATTCGCGGTGCAGTTTCCGGTTATGCGCTGACGATGGTGGCCCTTGCTGTTCTCATGACCGGTGGCATCGATCACCTCGACATAATGGCGGCCTTCCTGTTTGCTGGCTACGCTTTCCTTGGAATGATCGTGCCCAATGCAGCGGTATTGGCGCTTGAACACCATGGTCGCATCGCTGGCACAGCCTCGGCGATGATGGGGACGGTCCAGTTCATGACATCAGCGCTGGTGGTTGGCGTCAGTGGTATGTTTATGGACGGTACGGCGAGACCGATGGTGGTCGTCATCGCGATCTGCTCGGCCATCGTGTTCGTCCTTTCGGTCGCAGTGCTGAAGAGCAGGTATGCGGTTGCGGCTGAATAGATCTTGCTGCCAGGATTGCAACGGCCTGTGTCGTCAAAAAAAGCTTTAGGCCTTCCCGCAGGCGCAAGCTTCTCGACATGGTCAAGGCGACTGGGAAGTCTCGATCCGGGTGCACGTCCGGTATTAGAGATCGACCGGTCGCTGTATGTCTACAAGGTCAGTCGCGGTGTTACTAGCACTTCGCCAGCCTCGTTCGAGAGGGGTTGAGCGCGGCAAGGCCCCGCAGAACGACGCTCGACGATGCGTGAGGCAATCATGACACGCCGGGCCGGCATGCCGGGCAGTCGTGGATTCTCGATGCGTTCGAGGAGCAGCCGGAGGCCGACGGCGCCGCCTTCAAGTCCTTCCATCTTTACCGTCGTCAACGGCGGGGAAATCTGGGTGGCGGGCGAAAAGTCGCCGAAGCCGACGACCGAGACGTCATCGGGAATGCGATAGCCCTGGCCCAGCAACTCGGAAACCACCGTCAGCGCCAGACCGTCATGGGCACAGAAGAAGGCTGTCGGATGAATACCCTTTGTCTTGAGGTCGCGGAAGGCTTCACTGAAACCGGCCTGCTCATCGAACCGCAGCACATGCAGTGTGACATCCTCGCAGCGTTCGGCGATCTCCCGTGCGCCGTAAAAGCGCTCGCGGCGGCCTCGGAAACCGGGCGTGCCATTAACATAGCAGATCGACCGATGGCCGAGTTCGATCAGATATTGAAGCACCGCCTGTCCCGCCTCATGGTCCGTGCCCGTGATCTGGTCAGCTTGCTCCAGCGGGTCAACCCAGCCGAAACGCACAATCGGCACCCCGATTGCCGTTGCTGCGGCGATTGCCTCCCGGTCATGCGGGCCGACAAGCAGCAGCCCGGCGCAGGAACGTGCCAACTCCTCAAGCTGATCGGCGCTATGCGTCCAACGGATGCGCAGTGCCATGCCTAGCCTATGCGCCTCACGCTGCACGCCATTCTGGATCTGCATGTAGAGTTCGCTGTTGACGGCATCGAGATCGTGGAAAACGACAGCGATATCGCTTGTCTGGGATTGGCCCGCAGGACGTGTGTAACCTAATCGCTCTGCCGTCGCGCGGATCAGCGCGCGTGTCTCGTCACTGACGCCACTCTTGCCGGCCAACGAGCGCGACACCGCGTATTTCGAGAGGCCGACCTCTCGCGCGATCGTCTGTAAGGTAACCCGCCCCCTGCTTCCCACTCTCCACCTCGCTATTCACCCGGCGCTCGGACCGCTTCGCTACACGCTCTTTGCCACGATTGCAAATTTTTGCAATAACGAAACATAACGCTTTACCTAACAATATCCAAATGTATTCTCTTTGTTATCCGAGCCCGAGAGCAAAAATAACGATAAGGGCTGAGGATTTTTGGAGGAGAACCCTATGATCAAGCTGAAACGTCGTGCGTTTCTGGCCGGAACTTCGGCCGTTCTGATCCTGCCGGCCCTGCCGGTTTTCGCCGCTGACTTCAAAGAAGCGGACATTCTGAAGGAGAAGGTTTCAAGCGGCGCGCTGCCGGCCCTGAAGGACCGGCTGCCGGAAAATCCGCTCGTCATCAAGCCTGTCGAAAGCGTCGGAAAATACGGCGGCGACTGGAACATGGCGCTCGTCGGCGGCGGTTCGTTATCTATGCTGTTCCGTTATCAAGCCTACGAACCCTTGCTGCGCTATACACCGGACTGGTCGGGCGTCACACTAAATGTCGCCGAAGCCTTCGATAGCAATGCCGACTCTACCGTCTATACCATCCGCCTGCGCAAGGGCATGAAATGGTCCGACGGGCAGCCCTACACCACCGCCGATGTCAGATTTTGGTACGACACCGTTCTGACCGACAAACGCGTGGCCGCCACAGGGCAAGGCCACTGGAAGAGCGGCGGCAAGCCCGCGAAGCTCGAAATCGTTGACGAACAGACGTTTAAAGTTATCTTCGCCCAACCTAACGGTATGTTCCCGCTACAGATTGCCTGGGCCAATAACGACCAGACGACGCGCTGCCCGAAGCATTATCTCGAGCAATTCCATATCGATTTCAATCCGAAGGCCGATGAACTGGCCAAGGAGCGCGGCTTCGAAAGCTGGATTGTCGCCTTCCAGACCGCATCGGGTTTCCGCGACGACAACGCCTTCTTCCTGAACTCCTCGAAGAAGCCGTGCCTGCACGCCTGGATGTTCACGACGGCGCCCGGCGAAAATACCGAACGTGCTATCGCCGAACGCAACCCCTTCTATTGGAAGGTGGATACGGAGGGTAATCAACTCCCCTATATGGATCGCATCGTCTACCAGATGGTCGCCGATCCGCAGGTGCTGCTCTTGAAGGTCATGCAGGGCGAAGTCGACCTGATGGACCAATATATTGCCACACCGAACAACAAGTCGGTGCTCTACGATGCGCGCGAGCAGGGCAAGTATGATTTCTACACGCTGACTTCGACCGAAGCCAACGTGATGAACTTCATCTTCAACCTGAACCACAATGACGAGACTAAGCGCAAGCTCTTCCGCAACAAGGATTTCCGCGCAGCCCTCTCCATGGCGCTCGACCGCCAGTCGCTGATCGATGCCGTGCTCGTTGGCCAGGGCGCTCCTGCCCAGCCGTCCATCAAAAAGGGCGATCCGCTCTATAACGAGCAGCTTGCCACCCAGTTTACGAGCTACGATGTCGACAAGGCGAATGCCATGCTCGACACGTTGATCCCGAAGCGCGACGACCAGAACTTCCGTCTCGATGAAAAGGGCCGCCGCCTGACGGTGATCTTCGAGATCGACCAGGCGCGCGCCGTCTTCCTCGATCTCTTCCAGCTGGTCATTCCGATGTTCCAGGCCGTTGGCATCGATGCGCAGATGCGCACAATGGACCGTTCGCTCTGGGAAACCCGCGTGCGCCAGGGCCGCGATTTCGATGCGACGGCTCACCAGTTCGGTGCCAATGGCGGTGTCGCCGCCATGCTCGATCCGCGTTACTATGTGCCGACGGATTCGAACGCTATGTACGCTCCAGCCTGGCAGCTCTGGTATCTCGACCGCAACAATGCCAATGCGGAAGAGCCGCCGGAGGAAACGAAGAAACAGCTTGAGCTCTACGACAAGCTGAAATCGACCTCCGACCCCGCAGGTCAGCAGGAGATCATGAAGCAGATCCTGCAGGGTGCCGCCGACAACTTCTATGTCTTCGGCATTTCCCTGCCGCCGGATGGCTACGGCATCGTCAAGAACAACATGAAGAATATCACCAAGACGATGCCGAACTCCTTCGGCTGGCCGACTCCCGCTCCCACGATGCCGGAGCAGTTCTACAAGGTCTGATGGCCTGCGACAGCAATGATGCATTCCAGGCGCCGGCTCTACCGGTCGGCGCGATGGCCTTCTTTTGCCAATGATTGGGTGAAACGATGCTCGACGCCAGAAGACAGAATACCGACACGCTGCGCTCGCCGGACTGGTTTAAGACCGCGACCCGCTGGACCCAGCTGACCTTCGTGGAAGACGACCCGGAAAAATACGATCCGGCCTTCTGGGTCGATGTCTTCAGGCGCACGAGATCCAACGCGGTCTGCCTTAGCGCCGGCGGCTACATCGCCTATTACCCGAGCGAAGTGCCCTATCACTATGTGAGCAAATATCTGGGTGACAAGGATATTTTCGGCGCGCTCGTCGATGCCGCCCGCAAGCTCGACATGCATGTCATGGCCCGCGTCGATCCGCACGCCATTCACGACGATGCCGCCAAGGCGCATCCCGAATGGGTTATGATCAATGCCGACGGCACGCCGCGCCGCCACTGGGCCTATCCGGATGTCTGGGTCACCAATGCCTATGGTGATTACAACACCGTCTTCATGCCTGAAGTGGTCAAGGAGATCGTGCGCAAATACGATATCGATGCGGTCTTCGCCAATCGCTGGCAGGGTCACGGTGTCGATTACAGCGAAGACAGCGCGCGCCGCTTTAAAGATATGTTCGGCCACGCGCTGCCGAAGAAGCCGGATGCCGACGACCCGGCCTGGCAGGCCTGGCTACAGTGGCGCCGCCGGGTTCTGACCGACATGATCGCCCAATGGGACGATGCGGTCAAAGCGATCCGCCCGCATGCGAGCTTCATCCCGAACATGGGCGGCGCCTCGCTCATGGAATTCGATCTCTCGGTCATCGCCAAACATTGCCCCTTCCTCGTCGTCGACCATCAGGGCCGCAAGGGTCTGGAACTCGGCTGGTCGGCCGGGCGCAACGGCAAGCGCATTCGCGCCACCTTCCCCGACCGCCCGGTGGTGCTCATCACCTCGATCGGTCCGGAAGAGGAATATCGCTGGAAGGATGCCGTTACCTCGGGCGAGGAAATGCAGCTCTGGATCAATGATGGCACGGCCCACGGCCTTTATGCCTGGTTCACCAAGTTCAACGGCGTCGTACCCGACAAGCGCTGGGTCGAACCGGTCGCCGATGCCTTCGCCCTGCAGGCGGCCGTCGAGCCTGTCCTGGAAAGCATGCATCCGACGGCAGAAATCGCCGTCATCGACCCCTCGACGACGCTCCGCCATTGGGCGCCGGAAGAGCGCCACAACGCTGAGAAGCACGATCTCGGCTTCTATCATGCCCTCGTCGAAGCCCGTCTGCCCTTCGAGCTTCTCTCGGATCAGGTTCTGACCCAAGGAAACCTCGACCGCTTCAAGCTGATCATCCTTGCCAACGCCTCCTGCCTTTCGGATGCGCAGAACGCGGCGATCCGCGCCTATGTCGAGCGTGGCGGTAGCGTCCTCGCTTCCTACGAAACGTCGCTGCGCGACGAATTCGGCAAGACGCGCGCCGACTTCGGCCTCTCAGACGTGCTCGGCGCCAAATTCGTCTCCGGCCCGCGTGGCATCGTTAAGAACACCTATGTGGCGCTCTCGGGCGATCATCCGGTCAATCAAGGCTATGAAGGTGCCGAGCGCATCATGGGCGGCACGCGTCTCATCCACGCTGATCCCATCGGCAATGCGACGGCGCCCTTTCTCTACGTGCCCGACTTTCCGGACCTGCCGATGGAAGAAGTCTATCCGCGCAAGGCGCCGGAAGGTGCTGCCGTCATCGCGCGCGAAACCGGCAAGGGTGGCCGCACCGTCTACATCCCCTGGAATATCGGCGAAATCTTCTGGGAGGTCTTTGCGGTCGATCATGGCAAGCTGCTTGCCAATGCTATCAGCTGGGCGCTCGGCAAGACGCCACGCGTGACCGTAGAAGGCCCCGGCGTCATCGACATTGCACTGCGCGAAAACGCCGAAGGAATTGCGCTCAGCCTCTTCAATCTCACCAATCCGATGATGATGAAGGGCCCGATACGTCAAAATTACCCTCTGGCGGCCCAGACGGTTTCGGTGGAAATTCCTCCGGGCAAATCGGTGGCCAAAGCATGGCTTGTTATTACCGACCGCGCCGCAAATTTCAGCGTCAAGGACGGCCGTGCACAGGTGGAGGTGCCCGGCATCGAACGGCTGGAGGTGCTGCACCTCACGTGGAAATGAGGTGCTGAAGCGCTTTCGGCCTGAAGGGGCCGAAAGCGGATGGAGATCCGAAGGAAGCGCCTGATCGGGCGCTGTCAACGGGAGGAGAAACATTCCGATGCTTGGCTATATTTTCAAGCGCGTGCTCTACATGATCCCGACGCTGATCGGCATGTCGCTGATCTCGTTCCTGATCATCCAGCTACCGCCGGGTGACTACCTGACCTCGATGATCGCGACGATGAGCGACAGCGGCCAGGCTGTCGATCCTGCGCAGATCGAGCGGCTGAAAGAGATCTACGGCTTCGACGACCCCTTCTATGTCCAGTATCTCAAATGGATGTGGGGTATCGTCAGCCGCGGCGATTTCGGCTGGTCCTTCGAATGGAACCAGCCCGTCTCCGGCCTCATCTGGGCACGCATGGGCTCGACGCTGGTCATCTCGCTCTTGAGCCTTCTCTTCGTCTGGATCGTCGCACTACCGATCGGCATCTACTCCGCCGTGCGCCGCCATTCGATCAGCGACCACGTCTTCACCTTCTTCGGCTTCATCGGTCTCGCCGTACCGAACTTCATCCTGGCGCTGACACTGATGTATGTTGCCTATCGCTATCTCGGGCAGAGCGTCGGCGGCTTCAATTCGCCGGAATTTGCCGAGGCGCCGTGGAGCCTTGCCAAGATCGGCGATTTCCTCGCCCATCTCTGGATCCCGATCATCATCATCGGCGCCTCGGGCACGGCCGCCCTCATCCGCATCCTGCGCGCCAATCTGACGGACGAGTTGCACAAGCCCTATGTCATCACCGCTCGCGCCAAGGGCCTGCCGGAATACAAGGTGATCATGAAATATCCGGTGCGTATTGCACTCAACCCCTTCGTCTCGGCCATCGGCTGGGTGCTGCCGCATCTCGTCTCTGGTGTGACGATCACCGCCATCGTGCTCAACCTGCCGACCGCAGGTCCTCTGCTCTTCCGCGCGCTGGTCTCACAGGACATGTATCTCGCCGGCAGCTTCATCCTGCTTCTCTCGGCGCTGACCCTCGTCGGCATGCTCCTGTCGGACTTGCTGCTTGCGCTGCTCGATCCGCGCATCCGGTTCAATTGAGGAGGCGCCGATGACGCACGAAACATTCGCAACCCATACCGGCCCCTTGAACGTCGCCGCCGACGGCCCCTCGATCAGCCCATTGAAACAGGGCAAGACCGTCTCGACGGCCGCCATCGGCCCGTGGCGGCTGATTGCCGGCAAGCTCACCCGCCAGAAGGTGGCGATGGTCGCCGGCGTGATCATCCTCCTGCTCTATCTCATCGGCCTCTTCGCCGAATTCCTGGCGCCTTCCCTGCCCGCAACCTCGAAGCCGCAATATACCTATGCACCACCGCAGGACCTCAGCTTCTTCGTCACCAAGCCGGATGGCAGCTCCGAATTCAACTTCCATGTGAAGGGCTACAAGGTGGAGATCGACAAGGTGGCGCTGCGACGCACCTTCGTCGTCGACGACACCAAGGTCGTGCCGGTCGGCTTCTTCGTCAAAGGCCCGGCCTATTATCTCTGGGGCCTGATGCCGATGACCACGCATTTCTTCGGCCCGATCAATCCCAATGACCCTATGTATCTGCTTGGTGCCGATCGCCTTGGCCGAGACGTTCTCACCCGGCTGATCTATGGCACCCGCATTTCCATGTCGATCGGCCTCGTCGGTGTTGCCATGTCGCTGGTGCTCGGCGTCGTGCTCGGTTCGATTTCCGGCTTTTATGGTGGTTGGGTCGACACGCTGATCCAGCGTGTCATCGAAGTCGTCAGTGCGATGCCGACCATTCCGCTCTGGCTCGGCCTTGCGGCGGCGATCCCGCTCACATGGTCGCCGGTGAACGTCTATTTCGTCATCACCATCATCGTCTCGCTGCTTGGCTGGACAAGCTTGGCCCGCGAAGTGCGCGGCCGCTTCCTGGCGCTACGCAGCGAGGACTTCGTTACCGCGGCGAAACTCGACGGCTCAAGCGAGGCACGGCTGATCTTCCGCCACATCCTGCCCTCGTTGACGAGCCATATCCTCGCCGTCGTCACCCTCGCCGTACCGACGATGATCGTCGCCGAGACCTCGCTCTCCTTCCTCGGCATCGGCCTTAAGCCACCCGTCGTCAGCTGGGGCGTGCTGCTGCAGGACGCCCAGAATATCCGAACCGTCGCAACCGCGCCCTGGCTGCTGATCTGGCCGTCTCTGGCAGTCGTCATTGCCGTCCTGTCCTTCAACTTCTTCGGTGACGGCCTGCGCGATGCAGCTGATCCCTATGACAATTGAGGAGGTTGCCATGACCGATCTTCCTGATGACGTCGTTCTCTCGGTTGAGAACCTCTCGATCGATTTCCGGCTGCGCACGCATATCCTGCACGCCGTCGAAGATGTCAGCTTCCAGCTCAAGCGCGGCCAGACGCTCTGCCTCGTCGGCGAAAGCGGCTCGGGCAAGAGCGTCACGGCCCGCTCGCTGCTGCAGATCGTCGACAAGCCCGGTACCATCGTCGGCGGCCGCATCCTGTTGCGCAACGGCAGCGAGATCGCCGATATCGCCACACTACAGCCCGGCAGCCGCGCGATGCGGGAGATCCGCGGGCGGCGCATCGGCTTGATCTTTCAGGAACCAATGAGCTCGCTGTCACCGGTCCACACAATCGGCTCACAGATCATCGAGGCGATCCGTCTGCACAGCAATCTCGACAAGAAGGCAGCGCGCGCCCGCATGGTCGAATTGCTGCGGCAGGTGGAAATCCCCAATCCCGACAAGATGGCCGACCGCTACACATTCGAATTCTCCGGCGGCATGCGCCAGCGCGCCATGATCGCCATGGCGCTTGCCGGCAATCCCGATATCCTGATCGCCGACGAGCCGACCACCGCTCTCGACGTGACGACGCAGGCCGAAATCCTCGACCTTATCAAGCGCCTGCAGGTCGATCGCGGCATGGCGATGCTGCTCATCACCCATGATATGGGCGTGGTGGCGGAAGTTGCGGATGATGTCGCCGTCATGCGCTTCGGCCACATCGTCGAGCGTGGCCCGGTCGATGCGATCTACCATGCAGCCACCCATCCTTATACGCGGCAACTGCTGGCCTCGACCGTGAAGCTCACACACCATGTCGAAGGCAGGCTGCCGGCCATCGCCCTCTCTTCACAAGCACCGCAGCCGATCCTGTCGGTACGCAATCTCAGCAAGACCTTCGGCTGGCATGGCAATGCCAATACGCTGCGCGCCGTCGATGATGCCAATTTCGATCTCTATCCCGGCGAAAATCTCGGCATCGTCGGCGAAAGCGGCTCCGGCAAGACGACGCTCGGTCGCCTAATCCTGCGCACCGTCGAGCCGACGATCGGTACCGTCCTCTATCGCGACAAGGATGGCGGTGAGACCGACGTCACCAAGCTCGGCAAGAAGGAGCTGCGCAACTTCCATCGCGAAGTCCGCCTCGTCTTCCAGGATCCCTTCGCCTCACTGAACCCGCGCATGACCGTCAAGGAGGTGATCGCCGATCCCTTGATCGTCAACGGCCTAGCCAGGGGCAAGGCGCTGGAAGATCGCGTCGCCGAACTGATGCGCCTCGTCGGCCTCGATCCGATGGGCATGGAGCGCTATCCGCACGCCTTCTCGGGGGGGCAGCGCCAGCGCATCGGCATTGCTCGCGCACTTGCCCTCGATCCACGCATCATCATCGCCGATGAGGCGACCTCGGCGCTCGACGTCTCGATCCGCAGCCAAATCCTCGATCTCTTGCTCGATATCCGCCAACGGCTCAATCTGAGCTTCATCTTCATTTCGCACGATATTTCCGTGGTACGCTATTTTTGCGACCGTGTGGCCGTCATGCACCGCGGCAAGATCGTAGAGCTCGGCGAAGCCGAGCAGATCTGCACCGCGCCGCAGGAAGCCTATACGAAGAGCCTTATTTCAGCCGTCCCCAATCCCGACCCACGCGACAAGCGCATGCTGCACCGGCATCGGTTCGTCGCTCCCGCCAATGCCTGAGGATGTTCCAGTGCCGAAATTTTCCGCCAATCTTTCTTTCCTCTATCAGGATCTTGCCTTCCTCGATCGTTTTGCCGCCGCCGCAAAGGACGGCTTCGGCGCTCTCGAGTATCTCGGCCCCTATGCCGAACCGAAGGAGAAGGTCGCCGATGCGCTCCAGGCAAACGGTCTGAAGCAGGCGCTCTTCAACGTGCCCTCGGGAGATTGGGCCGGCGGCGAGCGCGGTATCGCCTGCTTGCCGGATCGCATCGAGGAGTTCCGGAGCGGCATCTCGCTCGCGCTCGATTATGCCAAGGCGCTCGCCTGCCCGCAAGTCAACGTCATCTCCGGCCTCGTGCCTGATGGTGCCGATCTCGCAACGCTGGAAAAGGTGCTGGTCGAAAACCTGAAATATGCCGCCGAGCGCGCGGCCGACGCCGGCGTGAAGCTGCTGATCGAGCCGATCAATCTGCGCGATATTCCCGGCTTCTTCCTGTCGAACACCGACCACGCCGAGCGCATCCTCGAAAAGGTCGGCTCCGACAATCTCTACATCCAGTATGATTTCTACCACATGCAGATCATGCAGGGCGACCTGATCCCGACCTTCACAAGGCTGCAGGATCGGATTGCCCATGTGCAGATCGCCGACAATCCCGGCCGTAACGAGCCCGGTACGGGCGAGATCAATTACGGTTTCATCCTCTCCGAACTCGACCGCCTCGGCTACGACGGCTGGGTCGGCTGCGAATACAAGCCCAAGGCCGGCACCAGCGAAGGCCTCGGTTGGATGAAACCCTATCGGAAGTGAGCGTCATATGAATATCGGTTTTATCGGACTGGGCGTCATGGGCCGCCCGATGGCGGAACACCTGATCGATGCCGGCCATACGCTGCATCTGAGCCGCGTGAGGGAAGCCTCGCAGCACCTCGTCACCAAGGGCGGCAAGGCTGCCCACAGCGCAAAGGCTGTCGCTGAAGCCTCCGACATCATCATCCTGATGCTGCCGGATACGCCCGACGTCGAAGCCGTTCTCTTCGGCGAAGATGGCGTGGCTTCCGGTCTTTCCGCCGGCAAGTTGGTCATCGACATGAGCTCGATTTCGCCTGTCGCCACCAAGGGCTTTGCCAAACGCATCGAAGCGCTCGGCTGCGATTATCTCGATGCGCCCGTCTCCGGTGGTGAGGTCGGCGCCAAGGCCGCCTCGCTAACGATCATGATCGGCGGCAAGGATGAGGCCTTCGAACGCGCCCGCCCCCTATTCGAGAAGATGGGCAAGAACATCACGCTCGTCGGTGGCGTCGGCGACGGCCAGACGGCCAAGGTTGCCAACCAGATCATCGTCGGCCTCACCATCGAGGCTGTCTCAGAAGCCCTGCTCTTTGCCAAACGCGCCGGCGCCGACCCGGCCAAGGTGCGCGCAGCCCTGATGGGTGGCTTCGCCGCCTCGCGCATTCTGGAAGTCCATGGCGAACGCATGGTCAAGGAAACCTTCGACCCCGGTTTCCGTATCCGCCTGCACCGCAAGGACATGACGCTCGCCGTCGATGCCGCCCGCGCGCTCGATCTGTCGCTGCCGAACACGGCCGCCACCCAACAGCTCATGAATGCCGCTGTTGCCAATGGCGACGGTGAACGCGACCATTCCGCCCTCATCCGTACGCTCGAGCTCCTCGCCGGAGGGCCACGCTAGATCAGGATCACCTAGAACACCCGGACGACATCTTCGATTGCCTCCTGCCGGAGCCACGTCTCCGGAGGGCGAAGCCATGTCCGGACATCGATAGAGAAGGACAGGACAATGCTCAGAAACGATATTCAATTCCCCTTCGGCGCAGTCTATTTCCGCAAGTCAAACCCGCCGCGCGACGACTGGGAGCGCGATTACACGACGGCTGGCGAAGACGGCCTCAACATCTTCCGCCACTGGTTCATGTGGGGCGCAATCGAGGTCGCCCCCGGCGTCTACGACTGGGAAGAATATGACCGCCAGCTCGATCTCGCCGCCAAGAACGGCATCAAGACGGTTATCGCCGAGCTCATTCATGCGGTGCCCGACTGGGCGGTGCGCAAATATGCCGATGCGCTGCAGGTCAATGCCGACGGCACCAAGCTCGGCTCTTACATGGGCGTTTCGGCAGCGACCGGCGGCTTTTCCAACAATGGCGGTGGCGCCGGTGCGCTGACACTGAACTGCCCCGAAGTGAAGGAAGCCGCAGGAAAGTTCCTGACGGCACTCGCCACCCGCTACAAGGACCATCCGGCGATCTACGGCTATGACGTCTGGAACGAGGTCAACTATTCCGCCGATGTCGATTACAGCAGCTATGCGAAGGCCGCCTTCCGCAAATGGCTGGAGAAAAAATATGGCAGCCTGAAAGTGCTCGCCAAAGCCTGGCACCGCTACAGCTACGCCGAATGGGAAGATATCGAGCCGCCGGTCCACATGGCCCCCTATCCGGAATGCATCGACTGGCTACAGTTCAAGCGTGACAACTTCTACGACCAGATGCAGTGGCGCATCGACACGATCCGTGCCGTCGACCAGAAGAACGTCATTGCCGCCCACGGCATATCAGGCGCGATCCCCAACATGGCCGCCAATGGCTGCGACGACTGGCTCGCCGCCTCCAAGGTGGAAATTTACGGTTTCACCTGGATCCAGGCGCGCAAGGGCACCGAGCCGTGGAAGACTTGGTATGGCGTCGACATCAACCGCGCCGCCGCCCGCGGCAAGCCCTTCTGGCATGCCGAGCGCCAAGGCGGCCCGCTCTGGCTGCAGCCGCAGGTAATCGGCCGCGACAAGGAAGACGGCCGTGTCGCCGAGCCCGAGGATATCCGCATCTGGAGCATGACCTCCTTTGCCGGCGGCGCTCGGGGCGTTCTGAACCTGCGCTGGCGACCGCTGCTCGACGGCCCACTCTTCGGCGCATTCGGTGCCTATGGCATGGACGGCAGCCGCACGCCGCGTTCCGATATGCAGAGCACCATGGCGAAATGGGCAAACGACCCGGCACAGAAGACGCTCTGGGACGCAAAGCCGGTGCGAGGCGAAGTCGGCATCCTCGTCGTCCCCGAAACGCAGGAATGGGATTACCTGCTGAACTACGACCGCAAGGAAAAGCCCTATCCGGAAGCCATGTGGGGCGCCTACCGTGCCTTCCTCGCGCAGGGCCTGCAGCCGGATTGGGTCCATATCGACGATATCGACGCCTACGATTTCCTTTATTTCCCCTACCCGATCATGTTTACCGCCGAGCAGGCGGCGCGTCTCAAGTCCTGGGTAGGAAAAGGTGGCACGCTGATTGCCGAAGCCTGCCCCGGCTATTTCGGCGACCGCGGCCATGTCGGCCAGGTGCAGCCGAATATGGGGCTTGACGAGGTCTTCGGCGCCCGTGAGGAAGAAGTCGAATTCATGCCCGATATCGGGGATCGCATCCATTTCAAGTTCGACGATATGGCCGTCGATGGCGGCGGTCTCCTGCAATCCTACCGCCTGACCGGCGGCACCGGCCGAGGCGCGTTCGATGGCGGCCGTCTTGCCGTCGTCGAAAATCGCTTCGGCAAGGGCCGCACCCTTCTGATCGGCACCAATCCCTCCGTTGCCTTCTTACGTACCGATGGCAAGGCCAATGCCGCGTTCTTCGCCGAACTGGTGAAATGGAGCGGCAGGACGCGCCATGTGGCGCTTTCCAACGATGCGGTCTATGCCCGTGTCCACAAAGGCGAAAACGGCGGCTTCCTATGGCTGGTCAATCCGACGCGCAAGACGCAGACGACGACCGTCACCCTTGCCGATGGGAAGCTGTCAGGCGGAGAGCCTGCCTGGCCGGTGGAATACGTCTATGACCCAGACAGCATCGAGATCCCCGCTCGGGACGCATTGATCCTGCCGCTCGAGTAGTCAGATCGGCGATTAGCAAGCTTGAGGAACCGCACGAGCTGATCGCCGCAAGGTCACAGACGCGCTGATGCGCATGATGGACTAAGAGAAGCTATCTATCTCGCCGAGGCCTCCGAAGCACTTTGTCCCCACCGAACATCGCGCACGGTGGTAGAAACAGCCAGACTGGGTCGCGCGGCCCGGAACGTCGGCTGGACATTGCCTTTTGACGATCCGGCCGATGCTTTTTTACCCATTCGAGTTAGTGCTGCCGATCTGTTGACCAGCCGGAGCGATCGCCGTCGGGAGACGATCCTTCCGACCACGCCTCGCCATCCGACCTTAGCCGGATTTCGCCAAGTCGGCATGCCGATGGACGAGCTTCCACTCGCCATCCTCCCGCCGGAATACCTCGGTCACGCGAAGGGACATCGGAACAGCCTCGCTCTTCCCCTCCAGCATCGCCTTGGCATGTTGAAGTCCCGTCCAGAAACCGATGTCGCCGCTTTCAGCAGATTGGAGGACTTCGAACTCGCCGGTGCTTCCCTCCTTGAAGGAGGCGGCACCTTTTCTGTTCGCTTCGTTGACAGCCTGGGCGCCCACAATGCGCTCCCCGGAAGGCGGAAGAACGTGGCGGGATCGTGCGACGTCGAAATGTCAATCAAGGTTTCGCTGCTGCCATTAATGTAGTCGAGCGAAACGCTTTCGCGACGTTTCATGAACTCCTCGAAGCTTTCGTTTAACACCGGCATGACCGTTCCTCCTCGGTTCAATTGCGACGCTCGAACGTGTTAGTATTCGTGATGACCGCCTTCCACCACGGCCGGTCGTCGGCGACATAGTGCCAGGCCGTTTCAAGGCGCCCTTCCCGCAGAAGCCCCGTGTAGGCCACGGCCATGTCGCCGGCTTTCCCCTTGCAGACGCTCGCAAACGAAATGCAGTTTCCGCTCGCTACGCCGACGATCGGAACTATCTCGCCGTAAAAGCCGCTGTCCTCCAAGGCCGTCTCGAATGTCCCGGATATCCTACCGGCCGCGTCGTCTTCGATCCGAACGACCGATCCGTACTGGTTGACCCACGTGCCTCGCCAATCCATGAACGTCTCCAAATGCAATGCTGCGACGTGGCAGGAACGCGTGATGAATGTGTTTGTTCGTCGAGGCAGTTCTGCGCAGTTCTCACGGCAGGATATGAGGATTTGCGCCAGCGTCGCGTGTGGAGCCGGAAAAAACCGTCCTTTATGTTGGAAAGGCTTTGTTTAATGTCGACGGGAATCAAAGGCTTGTGGTCTGTTTTCTCGTTACCTGTGATACACAAGCATTCAGGTGCTTAGGAAACACGGTCATGCGGTATCTTCGATCCGGGCCGCGGCGACGTCAGACAGAGGAAACGGCCGTTACGCGGGGTAAAACAATCGGTCTGAGGTCGGGAGAAATCGCCGACAGAAATATCCGCGTCATCCTGGAGGCGATTCGCCGGCACGGCCCGCTGACCCGCATGGAACTCGGACAGCATTCCGGGCTTACGGGGCCGGGCATTACCAATATCTTGCGCCGCCTTAGTGACGGGGGCCTGGTGACATCGCACCGGCGCAACGGAGCGGGCAGCGGTGCAACCGCCACCGAATTCGCATTACGCCCCGACGGCGCATTTTCGATCGGCGTCAAGGTCCGCCATAGCAGGGGCGAAGCCGTGCTCATCGACCTCAGCGGCCAGGTCCATGATCGCCAGTACTTTCCCCTCAATCCGGCAGCGAGAGCGCCCTCGGTCCTTTCAGTGGTCCAGACGATGACAAGGAAGCACGCGGGCATGCCGATCATCGGCCTGGGGATCGGCTCAAACGACTGGACCGCGCAGGAAAGCGATAAGCTTGAGGCTGCATCCGCGCTTCCCGTCAGTCACGTGGAAAACGAGTGCACCGCAAGCCTGCTTGCCGAGCGTACTATCGGCGCGCCTGCCCCCGAAGGCGGACTGGCGATGATCATCATCGATGAAGATGTACAAGCCGGCTTCCTCGTTCGCGGCATCCCTTATTCAGGCGTCCACGGACGCGCAGGCAGCATCGGTGAGATGCTGACAGGCCCCGACAATGTACGGCTTAACACGGTGGTCGGTTTCGGCGCGCTGCGCGCTCTGGTCGGCGATGACGAGTTCGAGCGCCTCATCGCTGGCGATAAGTCCTCTTCCCCTCAATTGACGCAGTGGATCCGCGATGCCGCAAGCCACCTGCTCGACCCCATTATAGCTATGGCCGGCTTTATCGCGCCTGGTGTCATCATGATCGGCGGCGACCTGCCGCGAAGCGTGATCGAGGCGCTGATCCACCAGCTCTCCGTCGAACGGCGCGACACATCCAAGCGTCCCTTCCTGACGCCGTGGATTTCGCCGATGAAGCCGGCAAGCTTCAGCGGCGGCGGCGTGGCGCTGGGGGCGGCGTTGCTGCCCTTCCTCAACACCCTGCTGCCGCCGGTATCTGCCTAAACGGCCCGCGTCAGCTCAGCCAAGCGCCTCGTCTTTATGGCTGATATCGGAAGCAAGCGCCTTGTCGAGCACCTTCTGGATATTCGCCGCCCTGCGGAACGATGGTTCCTGCGTCTTGCCTGCCCTCACCGCCTGGACGAAGCGCTGGTAGTTGGTCTCGACCGCGTCGAAGGGAATATCGCGCCATGTGGCGGTATGAACGTCTTCACCAAGGCAGGCGCGAAGTGTCGACTTTCCAGTATCGTAGATCATTTCGATCGAACCGGTCTCGCCATAGACTCTCAGACGCAGCTGATCCATCTGGCCGGCGGCGGTTCGCGTCGCCTGAATGGTGCCGATCGCACCCGTCGTGAAGTCGACATTCATCGTGAAACTGTCATTCGCATCGAGATCATATTCGCCGATCTTGTGGCCTGGTGCCTTGTTGAAGGTTTTCAGCCGCGCGAAAACGTGGGCGACATCAAGCCCTGAACCGTAGGACGCGAAATCCACGATGTGGATGCCGATATCGCCGAGCGCGCCATTCGATCCATGCTTTTTACTAAGCCGCCACAGCCATTTGCTTTCGGTTTTCCAGTCACCCCAATGGCGGCCGACGAGCCAGCTCTGCAGGTGCGATGCCTCGACGTGCCGTACCTCTCCGATCTCGCCGGCAAGCACCATCTGCCGACCCTTCTGCAGCGCAGGCGAATTGCGGTAAGTGAAGTTGACCATACCGACCTTCCCGGCCTTCTCGACGGCCTCGGTCATTTCCATCGCCTTTATGGCGTCTGTCGCCAGCGGCTTTTCGCAAAAGACATGCTTGCCTGCCGCTATCGCCTGAAGCGTCGTTGGGTGATGAACGCGGTCGGGCGTGACATTGGCAACGGCATCGAACTCGCCCCAGGCGATAGCTTCCTCCAGCGAACTGAAATGGTTTGGAATACCGTGCTCCGAGCAAAAGGCCGCCAGCCGCTCCGGCACGACATCGACGCCGCCCACGACGCTGACGCCTTCAATCGCCTTGAAATTCGCCGCATGCTGGTTGGCCATGCCACCCGTGCCGAGAATGAGTAAGCGCATCTGATCCTCCATAGATGTCAGGTTCGGCTATCCTCACATAGCCGAGGCAAAACCTCTCCACGCCATCGCTGATGGCGGAGTGGTCGGTTTTTTATGATCTGGAAGTGCGGCTGCGGTCCGCTAACTTGTGTTGAATGTCGCCGGCATCTCAATCCTCCCAATGCTGCGGCTTGACATCAAATCAAAGTAACTTAATCTAATTAATGCAGCATGGAAATGAGGAGAGGTCAACCGACCACCAGGCTGTATCCGTTTAAAATGGGGAGGAGACCCATCATGAAGAGAGCGTTCGTCAGCGCGTTAGCGCTGAGCACAATGTTATTTTCAGTGCCTGCCGCATTTGCCCAGGAGCTTGCGACAAAGGACAGGATCGGCGCTGCAGATGCGCCAAAAACCCTTGTCGTCCGGCTCACCAACGACAGCCCGAACAATTCCGACCCCAATATCGCAGAGGGTTACCAGAAACTCTTTGTCGACTTCATCAAGAAGCATCCGGACTGGAAATTGCAGATGCAGTTCATGTCCTCCGACATCGGCACGGAACAGGCCAAGATGCTGGAGCAGGCCAAGGCCGGGAACGCGCCGGATTGCGCTGCCGTCGACTCCTTCGTGCTCTCGCAGTTTATGGTCAATAAGGTGCTGGCGGATTTCACGCCCTATTTCTCCAAGGAAGAAGTCGACGATCTTTTCCCCTTCATCCGCAGCGGCATCACCGACAAGGATCAGACGATCCGCGCCTGGTGGTGGGATACGGACCTTCGCGTGCTCTACCGCAACAAGTCCATCGTCGCCGATGCGCCGCAGACCTGGGACGACCTGAAGAAGGCCGCACTTGCCTCCACCAAGGAAGGCATGGAAGGCGTCCTCTTCAACGGCGGGCGCTGGGAAGGCACCACCTTTGACTGGCTGGCAAACTATTGGGCGCTCGGCGGCAAGCTCGTCGACGACTCTGGCAAGCCGGTCTTCGGCGAAGGCGAGAACAAGGAGAAATTCCTAAAGGCGCTGAACTACTTCAAGGATCTCGTCGATTCCGGTGCGGCCCCCAAGCGCGTCACCACCATCGCCAATTATGACGACATGAACGCGGCGGCGGCAGCGGCGACGACGGCGCTCTTCGTCGGCGGCAACTGGCAATATGCGCAGCTGAAGGCGACCCTCGACGAAGAGGAATTCAAGAACTGGACCTTCTCGCCGATCCCCGGCCCGACCGCCGATCAACGCTCCACAGGCACCGGCGGATGGACGGTCGCATCCTTCAGCAAGGACAAGGACAAGGTGGAAATGTGCGCCAATCTCGCCCGCGAGGTCTATATGGGGCCGGCCAACGCGCTGCAGCAGCAGCTGCCAACGCGGAAATCGCTCTTCGACAAGTATGAGGTCTTCTCGACGGAAGCCAACAAGACCTTCGCCAATGCGCTGGTTAACGGCCAGGCGCGTCCCGGCGTACCGATCTATCCCGAGATCTCGAACCAGATCCAGATCATGATGGGCGATGTGCTCTCGGGAACGAAGAAACCGGAAGAAGCCCTGGATGCCGCATTCAGCGCGGCGATGGAGGCCTACAAGCGTCTCTGACCGCCCGCAGTTCTGACGCTTCAGATTACGGCGGCGCCTGCCTTCGAGGCGCTGTCGACAGTGTCAAACCCGGACAGAGAAGCCAATGAGCCCTATTGCCATCGAGGCTGACACCCCGCCTCAAAGCAGAACGTTCATGCGCCGGTTCGCCGGTGCGCCCCTGCCCTGGATCATGCCCGTGATCGTCGTCATCGGCATATTCTACCTTTATCCCGTCATCGACGTTTTCCGGCTTTCCTTCACCAATGCGACACTGATCGGCGAAAACCAGGACTATACTCTGGGTTCGATCGCCAATGCACTCAGTTCGCCGCAACTGCCCGACATTCTCTGGGCGACGCTGATCTTCGTCGGCGGCAGTGTCATCGGCCAGCAGATTCTCGGTCTCGCGGTCGCTGTCACCGTCATCCGCGGCGAAAAGCGCGGCCTGTTCGGCACCACGATTCTCAGAACGACGGCGCTGGTCGCCTGGGTCGTGCCGGGCATTGCCGGCGGTATCATCTGGCAGATGCTGTTTTCCGAAGCGCCTTATGGCGCACTGAACAGCATTTTGAGGCTGATGCACATGCCGACAGTGGCCTGGCTTTCCGATCCGGCGATGGCGCCCTGGTCGACACTGATCTCAAACATCTGGCGCGGCACGGCCTTTTCGATGGTCGTGATGTATGCGGCGCTGAAATCGATCGATCCCTCGCTCTACGAAGCCGCCGAGGTCGACGGCGCCAGCGCCTCGCAGCAGTTCTTCTTCGTGACGCTGCCGCAGCTGCGCGCCGCAATTCTCGTCAACATGATCCTGATCACCATCCAGACGGTCAACACCTTCGATGCGATCATCACGCTGACAGGCGGCGGACCGGGACGCGCGACCGAGGTGATCTCCCTCTACGTCTTCAACATCGTCTTCCGAAACTACGATCTTTCCGGCGGCAGCGTGCTTTCGGTGCTGATGCTGATCATCAGCCTCGGCCTGGCCTTCGTCTACGCGTCGTTCCTGCCGAAGGAGGAAGAGCAATGAGCAGACGCACAGGAACACCGCTCGGCGATGCCATGAGTTATCTCTTCATGCTGGTGATGTTCGTCTTCTTTGCCGGCCCCCTCACCTATCTCCTGTCGATGGCGCTGCGTGACAAGCGTGAGGTCTATCGCGGCGCGGCGCGTTATATCCCCGACAATCCCACAATCCAGAATTTCATCACCGTTCTCAACAACAGCTATTTTCCAATTTATCTCTGGAACGGCCTGAAGCTTGCGGCCTTGAGCGGGTTCGGCGTGCTGATCGTTGCCTTGCCTGCCGCTTACGCATTCTCTCGCTTCCAGTTCCGCGGCAAGGGCCTGTCGATGATGGGGCTCCTGCTTTTCCAGATGATCTCGCCGCTCGTCATCATGGTGCCGCTCTATCGCTACATGAACCGTCTCGGCCTGCTCGACACGCATTTTGCCGTCGTCATGGTCTACATCGCGCTCGGCGTCCCCCTTGCGACCTGGCTGTTGAAGAGCACCGTCGACGGCATTCCGCGTAGCCTCGACGAAGCCGCGATGATCGATGGCTGCAACCGCTTCTCGGTCTTCTGGCGCATCATTCTGCCCTTGTCGGCGCCGGGCATTGCCTCCGTCTTCATCATCACGGTGATTGCCGGCTGGTCGCAATTCCTAGTGCCTTTCCTGCTGCTCACTAAAAATGACCTGATGCCGATCGGTGTCGGAATCTTTAACTTCCGTGGCATGCAGACCGACTCGTCCATCCAGCTGCTTGCGGCCGCCTGCCTGATTTCCGTCGTTCCGGCGATCGTGGCCTTCCTGTCGCTCCAGAGGCTGATCCTCGGCGCCATGACCAGTGGCGCTGTGAAGGGATAGAGCCGGGTTGCGTGTCTGTGGCTGATAGGAGATTCCGAGCATGAACCAGGCGACCGGCGCCAGATTTTCTCCCGACCTGACGGGGGCCAACGTCGAGGATGCGGGCGAGCACAACAGAGCCGTGGTGATACGCTGCATCCATAGGCAGGCGCCAATTTCACGCGCCGAGATTGCCAGGCAGACCGGCTTCACCAAGCCGGCAATCGCCCGGATCGTCGACCGCCTGCTCGATGAGGGCCTGATCATAGAGGCTCGCCGGCGGCACGGGCTGAGGGGGCAGCCGGCAATCGAGCTCGAAATAAATCCCGACGCGTTTTTCGCGATCGGCATCGACATGGATCGCGACCACCTTACGATCCTGGCCGTCGATGCCGTCGGCAACGTGCGCGCACGCGTACACCACGAGAAACGCTATGTGCGTCCGGCCGAGTTCATGCAGCTGACGGCCGATGCCATATCGCATTTCCACCGAAGCCGCCTGGTCGACGACGCGCATCTGGCCGGGATCGGCCTTGCGATGCCGGATTGGCTTGGAGAAATCCCTTTTCTTGGCATGCCGGACGACTATTCCGAATGGACGGCATTCGACGTACGCGCTGCGCTCGAAAACCTGACGCAGCATCCGGTCTTCATCGAAAATGAGACCAATGCCGCAGCGCTTGCCGAGCTTGACTACGGCCTCGGGGCGGAAAGCCGCAGCTTTTTCTATATCGCGATCAATGCCTGCCTGGGCGGGGGCCTCGTGCTCGATGGCAATGGCCATCGCGGCGCCATGGCACTTAGCGGCGAAATCGGCTGGCTGCCGATTGCCAACCACCGGGACAAGACAGCACAGAAGGTCGATCTTCTCGGCGAGGTGGTAACGCTGTTCTTCCTTTATAAATTTCTGGCGGAACATGGCATTCGCGCAAGCGTGCCCCAGGACCTTCTTTCACTCGACGCGCACGGCAGGGCACTCGTTTCAAAGTGGCTGAAGGAAATGAGCGCGCATTTGGCTATAGCGGTCAAGCATATCGGCATGATCGTCGATCCTGACGCCATCATCATCGGTGGGCGCCTGCCGATCCGCATGATCGACGAGTTGCTCCGCTACGTTCACGAACATTTGACGGCCGGAGACGCTACTCTGCCCACGCTGCATCGCGCCTCGATCGGTGAGGATGCCTCGGCGCTCGGTGCGGCAGCGATGCCGATGGCCGCAGCCTTGATGCTCGCTTCAGCCAACGCCGTTCAACGCACTCGTTCGCCCCTCAAATTCATGGACCGCCTGAACAATTGAATCAGCCGGCAAGACCGCTGGGAGGATCTTGATGAGGATTGGTTTTTATACGTCGACATTCAACGACCGGCCGCTCGAGGAAGTGGCGGATTTTGCGGCGTCGGCCGGTTTCGATGCGATCGAAATCGATGTCGGCGGCCATATCAAGACCCCGGACAGAGTGGGGGCTGCCGTAGCACTTGCCCGGGAGCGTAACCTCTTCGTCTCCTCGATCACCTATTTCGGCAATCAGCTCGACGCTGATCGCAGCAAGCGCAATGATCTTCGTGCCCGCACGGAGGAATTTGCCGAAGCGATCGGCGAAGCGGGCGTTCCGATCTTCGTGATCTTTCCCGGACGCGACGACAATTGCGACGACGAAGCCAACTATGAGGATTTTGCCGAATTCGCCAACCGGCTGATCGAAAGGACGACCTCAAGCGGTCTCGTCTTTGCGATCGAAAACTGGCCAGGCCCGAAGGACAACTTCATCGGAACCACGCCGAAGGGATGGCAGGAGCTCTTCAAGCGGATACCCGACCGGCGCTTCGGTCTCGAATTCGACCCATCGCACCTCATCCGCATCGGCGTCGACCCCTATGCCGCGATGGACGCGGTCAAGGATCGCATCGCCATTCTCCACGCCAAGGATACCGCGATTGATGCCGCCATGCAGCAGTCCGTCGGCTATCACGGCAAGGGCTGGTGGCAGTACAAACTGCCGGGCCAGGGCCTTCTCGACTGGCAGCGTTTCCTGCGCCAGGCGCGGACCAATGGCTTCGACGGCACACTTTCGATCGAGCACGAGGACGCCGCCTACGGATGGCCGGGCAAGGATCTCGATGCCCGAAAGGAGGGTGAACGTCTTGGCCTCGCCTATCTCAGAAATGTCTTGAACACGCTTTGACAGCGACCGGGGAGGACGGAAATGGCTCATGTTAGAGTGAACAATGCGCGCAAGGATTATGGCGCATTCAAAGCCATCAAAGGTGTGTCGGTCGATATCCGCGACGGGGAGTTCGTGGTCCTTGTCGGCCCCTCAGGTTGCGGCAAATCCACCCTGCTCAGAATGATCGCTGGTCTGGAAGACATCAGCTCGGGCGAGATTCAGATCGGCAAGCATATTGTCAACGAACTGGCGCCAAAAGACCGCGATATCGCGATGGTGTTCCAGAACTATGCGCTTTATCCGCATATGACGGTCGCCAAAAACATGGGCTTCTCGTTGCGGCTGAAGCGCATGCCGAAGACGGAGATCGATCAGCGCGTCGGCAATGCCGCCAAGATCCTCGGCCTCGAGGCGCTTCTGCAGCGCTATCCGAAGCAATTGTCGGGCGGCCAGCGGCAGCGTGTTGCGATGGGCCGCGCCATCGTCCGGGATCCTGCCGTCTTCCTCTTCGACGAGCCGCTGTCGAACCTCGATGCCAAACTGCGCGTCCAGATGCGCTCCGAGATCAAGGAGCTGCATCAGCGGCTGAAAACGACGACAATCTATGTCACGCACGACCAAATCGAGGCAATGACAATGGCAGACAAGATTGTCGTGATGAAGGACGGCGTGATCGAACAGTCGGGCTCGCCGCTCGAACTCTACGACCGGCCAAATAACCTCTTCGTCGCCGGCTTCATCGGCTCTCCCGCCATGAATTTCATCGAGGGAAGCATGACGAATGAGGGTTTCCGGACCACAGACGGCCTTATTCTACCGAGCGAACGACGCCCATCCGGCGCGGTTACTTATGGCATTCGCCCTGAGCACATGATGCTCGATCGAGATGGAATCGAGGTGACAACAGTCGTTGTCGAGCCGACGGGATCCGAGACATTGGTGATTGCCCGTCTTGGCACCCAGACGATCAGCTGCGTCTTCCGGGAACGGATCAGAGCAGCCCCCGGCGATGTGCTCAGGATCGCTCCGCTCCATGATGCCGTTCACCTGTTCGACGAGGGCGGACAACGCATCACCGCGGGCGAACCAGTGCTGAACTAGTTACAAGTGACAGGACAGCGGTGACCCACCCGACTTCGTCTGCTTCGACGACGTGATTGGCGATAAATGACGGCGGCAAGCCAGGTTTCCATCGGCCCTGCTTGCCGGGCAAATTCGGCCCGAAAACATCGACCAGCTGCGACGGTGACCGATGGATCGGCTGCACGATGTTGATGGGCTTATCCGTCGGTGCCAGACTACCGATGAGCTGCTTTTCAAGTTGGAATTGATCTCGGGTCATCCGGCGAAAGTGACATGACCCCTTAGAATCCAAAAAGAAATCATAAGCGCAAGAAAAGCATTGGCACCAGTACTCGAAGCCTATGTCAAAGGTCGAGCAGCAAATCGCCAACACCTTCGTGGCCGCGGTTGCCGACATCGAGTTGCTCCGGGCGCGCGACCTCCTTGCGCTTTCTGGAACCTGTTTTTCTGCCTTTCGAAGGTAACTCCCCTGACAACTCTAGGAGTTTAGCGGCAGGCCCGACAGATCCCGATACCGCCGTGGCAGCCAGCCCCTCCATCTTGCCGGCCTCATTCTCGGCGGCAGCGACTGAAGTGTCCGATAGCCCGATGCCGGGTCGCGTGTTGCCGCTCGGCTTTTTGATTGCTGCGGCAGCGTTCTGCTGGATCTTCGGCGCGAAACGTATCATAAATGCTCACCTTCCCATTTGTTCGCTTTACGTTCTCATTGAGAAGTGCGATTCTGTCAACCTGGCTCACAGTCGAACGGCCGGAATACCACCGCTGTGCGGCGTTCTGAACTCGGCATCGACTTGCAACTATTAAACTCGCGTATTACGTATATCCCAATCGGATATACAGGAGGCTGACATGACGAGATCTACAGTGTTTACAAGCAATCGCAGCCAGGCCGTCCGGCTTCCGAAGGCTGTCGCCTTTCCGGAAGATGTGCATCAGGTCGATATTATCAAAATCGGCCGCAGCCGCGTAATAGTGCCCCAAGGCAAGCGTTGGGACGATCTATTCCTCACAGGCCCACGTGTGAGCGAGGATTTCATGAACGAGCGCGAGCAGCCAAAGACCGAAGAGCGCGAGCCGTTCTGATGCTCGCTTACATGCTCGACACCAATATCTGCATCTATGTAATGAAGAACTATCCGCTGGAGCTCCGGGAGAAATTCAACCTGCTTGCCGAGCAGCTTTGCATATCCTCAATCACGCTCGCTGAACTGTACTACGGCGCGGAGAAATCCGCTCGTCGCATTGAAAATTTGACAGCTATTGAACATTTCACGGCGCGCTTGGAAGTCCTCCCGTTCGGAGAAAAGGCGGCCTTGCACTATGGACAGGTCCGGGCAGATCTGGAGCGGGCCGGCACTCCTTGCGGCCCCCATGACATGCAAATTGGTGGTCATGCCCGTGCCGAAGGGCTGATCGTCGTCACCAACAACATGCGTGAGTTCGTTCGCATGCCCGGAGTCAGGACTGAGAACTGGGTGTAGCAATCACACGCGGATCCAGGTCGAGGGCGGCGATTGCCTCCACCCGACCCGTTCTTGATTGAGTAACACGGACACAAAAAGTCGCAAATGATCCCGCCAGGGCTAAGGATGCCCCAGCGAGTTCCATGCTTATTCGATCATCTCATTTCTAACCTGCCGGAGCGTCGGCGTTTCCGGCCGCAACATGTTTCAGGAGAGTTGCACCACGGCGCAGCCATAACCTTCGAGCGCAAGCGCGCCGTCCACCTCTTTGCCCGCATCCAAGAGATTGATGCCGGCCGGAACATGAGAGATCCTGGCTGGCTTGTCCAAGTAGTTCTGGATGAAGAGAAGGCGACGATCCTCGTTCATGCGCATCGTCACCTCGACACCCTCGGGCAAGTCGGCGATGAGCGGTTCGATCCGGGCATCGCCGAACAGACGTTCCGACAAGGCCTCTGTCAGATCCGGCGTCAGATAGGTGCCGAGATAGACGACGCGGCCCTTGCCGACCTTTCTGGATGTCGCCATCGGCCTTCCCTCGGCGTAGCGGTTGGACCAGGTGGCGATCACCTCGACGTCATCGTCGACGCTCAGGTTCTCGTAGAAGTGCCAAGCCGTCAGCTCACGATTACCGATCTTAAAGCGGCGTTCGCGCCGGTGGGATTCAGCCGGCCTGTTCGGCGGCACCACCAGTCCCCCTGATCGCTCCATGACCTCGAAGAGGCCTTTGGCGCCAGGTGCCGCAAGCCGACCGAAATCCTCCACCCTGACCCCCGTCAGCTTCGAAAGCGCCGTTCCCGGCGCGGTCTCCCTGATGACGTGATTGTTCTCGTCGCGCGTCCCCGTCCGCGCGCCGAACACCACCGTGCCGCCCTCTTCGGCGAACGACTTCAGTCGCTCCGTCCATTCGTCTTTCCACATGACCCAGTGCGGCACGTAGAGGAGTTTCAGCTTCGAGAGATCGTCTTCAGGATGAATGAACCCGCAGGCAATGCCTCGATCGTAGCAATACTGATGCAGCAGGACGGCATCGTCTTGAGGGCTCGGCAGGCCGATCGGATAGGTCTTGTGAGCCTCCTGATTGTCGAAATCCGATCCGGCAATACCGACGTCCATGCGCACATAAGTGCCAAGAATCTTATCCTGCAGCGCCGTCATCTCGGTGGCGAAGCGCTTCGCTTCGTCATAGCGATGGCGCGGGACGTCGTCATGATCGATGATCCCCATCCAGTAGATTTCGGCGCCGAAATGGGCGGGCCGCCAACGGAAGAACATCAGCCCGTCGGCGCCGCGCGCAACGGAGGACATCGCCATGCGACGCATCTCTCCGGGCTCCGGCGTCAAGGTGCAGAAGCCCGGCTGGCTGCCGAAACTCGATTGCTGTTCGGGCACGATATAGTTGCCGGAAAAGCCCCTGCAGATGTCGAGATGGAGCGCCTGCACCTTGGCGTGATTGCCGATGCGCTGGAACTCGTCGTAGAGCATCGGATAGATGTCGTAACCGACGAAATCGAGGTCGGTCGTGAACTGTCCGCGAAAGTCGATATCGCGCAGCCCGCCCAGATTGTGGAAGACGAACCATGATGGATTGACGGCACGCAGGATCTCGACCTGGTCGTGCTGGAAGCGCGCCGTCGAGAAGGCCAGGAAACGATGATAGTCCTGCACATGGCCGGGACTCGGGAAGGTCGGCCCGAAATCGATCGGCAGCACCACCTGGTCGAAGCTCTGATAAGCGGTTGCCCAGAAATCCCCTCCCCAGGCATGGTTGAGCTTGTCGATTGCACCGTATTTCTCGGCGAGAAAGACCTGAAACTCGCTAAGCGTCGCCTTTGAAAAACTCTCCGGCATGCTGGTGTTGAGTTCGTTGTCGGTCTGCCAGCCGACGACGCGCGAATTGTCACGATAGTGCTCTGCCATCGCCTTCGTGATGCGCCGGCTATGCTCGCGAAACAGCGGACTTGCGGTGTCGCAGTGCTGGCGTGACCCGTGGCTCATCGGCCGGCCCTTGCCATCCACCCGCAGGATCTCGGGATGCGCGACGGTCAGCCAGCGCGGCGGAGTGGCCGTCGGCGTGCACATGATCGTGTCGATACCGTGCTTACCGAGGACGGCGATCGCCCTGTCGAACAGGTCGAAATCGAAACGGCCGAGCTCAGGTTCGAGAATGTGCCAGGCAAATTCCGCCATCCTGACGACATTGAAGCCGGCTTTGGCCATACGCTCGGCATCGCGCTCCCAATAGCTTTCGTCGACATGTTCGGGATAATGCGGAGCGCCAACGAGAAAGCGGTCGGTCTTGACCGGATTCCAGGCAGAGATTTTTGCTGACTTGTTTTCAGACACGGGCGTCTATCCTGATACCTATTTGTCGATGATTGCCTTGTGGGTGCTGATCGTGCGGCCCCCGTCAGGCGCGAAGAGATAGAGTTCGGCGGTGTCGAGCTTGAGCGTCACGGGCTGGTCGGCCTTGAATGGAGCGACGTAGCTGAGCTGGATCGTTATGTTTCCGGTTCCGCTTTCCGATGCGACGGTCCTGAGATCGCCGTCGTCGACATAGAGGATCGTTTCACGGCCAAGATGCTCGACCAGGCGGACGACACCGTGCACTGCGCCGCTCTCTGCTTCATCCGCAACCACGGAGATGTTCTCCGGCCGCACGCCGAGCGTAAGGTTCGTACCCTTCCGGAGCGTCGCGGGATCTAAGACTTCGACCGTCGTCGGCGCCAGTCCCGGCGCGGAAACCCTGACCTGGTGACCCGAGACCTCATCGACCGTGACGGACAGGAAATTCATTCTCGGAGCGCCGAGGAATCCCGCCACGAACAGGTTGTCGGGATTGCGATAGAGTTCGAGCGGCGATCCGACCTGTTCGATAACGCCCTGATTCAAGACCACGATGCGGCTCGCCATGGTCATGGCTTCGACCTGGTCGTGGGTCACGTAAACCATGGTCGCACCGAGTTCGGAATGCAGGCTGGACAGTTCGACCCGCATTTGCGTGCGCAGTGCCGCATCCAGGTTCGACAACGGTTCGTCGAACAGGAAGACATCCGGCGAGCGCGTGATCGCGCGGCCGATCGCCACACGCTGGCGCTGGCCGCCCGACAGTTGCTTCGGCCGTTTCTCGAGCTGATCGGTAATCCGCAGAATTCTGGCCGCGCGTGTAACCGCCGCATCGATCTCCGCCTTCGGTCTTTTCGCCATGCGAAGGCCGAAGCCCATGTTTTCGGCAACGGTCATGTGCGGATAGAGGGCATAGGACTGGAAGACCATCGCGATGCCGCGGTCGCCGGGCTCCTCACGGCTGACATCGCGTCCCTTGATGAGGATCTGACCCGAGGTGATGCCTTCAAGACCGGCGATCGTCTTAAGCAGTGTCGACTTGCCGCAGCCGGACGGACCGACCATGACGATGAACTCGCCCTCTTCCACCGAAAGATCGATCCCTCTGAGGGCGTGATAGGCGCCGTAGTTCTTGTTTATCTGTCGCAGTTCGAGGCTGGTCATGCTTCCTGGCTCTCTGCTTATGAAGATCTGATTTCGGGATACCTGAGGGCGTTCATCCTTTGACCGCTCCCATTGTCAGGCCGGCGATGAAGTGCCGCTGCATCAGGAAGAACATCACCACCGGCGGGACGGCGACGACGATCGTTCCGGCCGAGATGAGGTTCCAGGCCGAGACCCATTCACCGCGCAGGTTGGCAAGGCCGGCGGTCACCGGTTTGACAGAATCGCTCACCGTCAGGACGACTGCCCAGAAGTAGTCGTTCCAGATGAAGGTGAAGAGGAGAATGGCGAGTGCCGCCAGTGCCGGCCGGACAAGGGGGACCGCGACATGAATGAGTGTCTGGAATGGCGAGGCTCCCTCCGCCCTTGCTGCCTGAAACAGTTCGTCGGGCAGAGCGGCAATGAAGTTGCGCATGAAGAGCGTCGCAAAGCCGGTCTGGAATGCGACGTGGAAAATGATCAGCGCCGTTGTTGTATCGATGAGATCGAGCCGCACCATCAGGTCGCGCACCGGGATCATCATGATTTGGTGGGGTAGGAAGTTGCCGCCGACGAAGAGTGCGAAGATCAGCATGTTTCCCGGAAACCGGTATCGCGAGAGAACGAAGCCGGAGAGCGTGCTCAGGACCAGGACGCCGATCACCGAGGGTATCGTGATCGTCAGACTGTTCAGGAAGTACTGCGCCATCGGCGTCTGAGTGAAGACGGCGGTGTAGTTGTCGACAAGGCCGAACTCGGTCGGCCATCCCCATAGGTTGCCGCCCATTACATCCGCGGTCGACCGAAACGAGGTCAGGATGATGGCAAAGAGCGGGCAGAGCCACAGGAGAAGGACGGCGAGCACGGCCAGAAAATAAAAGCGGCGATGCCAGACGGCCGTCTCGGGAATTGGGCGAGGATACATCAGCCGCCCCTTTCTTCGGTGCGGATGATCCGCGAGAGGTACCAGACGATGAAGATTGCCATGATCACGAACAGGACCGATGCGATCGCCGCGCCATATCCGAAGCGATAAGAGAAGATGGACTCCTCGAACATCTGGTAGGCGAGCACCGATGACGAGCCGAAAGGACCGCCGCGCGTCATCACCGATACCATGTCGAATGACCGAAGGGCGCCGACGACTGTCACGGCAATCGCAATGAACGTGACCTGCGTCAGTTGCGGAAGAACGATGTGCCAGAGCATGTTCCATCCCTTCGCGCCATCGACGCGCCCGGCGCCGATAAGCTCCTCGCTCAAATTATTGAGACCGGCAAGATAGAGCACCATGCAGAAGGTGATCTGCGGCCAGAGAGCTGCGATGACGATTGCGAAAGTGACGAAATGTTCGTCCGACAGCATGGCAGGTGCCGTCGCGCCAAACGCCTTGAAGACGAGCGCAAGAAGTCCGAACTCCGGTGTATAGACCCAGGTGAAGACTACGCCGACGGTCACAGAGGCGAGCACGAGCGGAATGAAGAACAGCGACTTTAAAAAGCGCATGCCGCCGATCTTCTGATTGACGAGAAGGGCAATCGCCAGTCCGAGCGGCGGTGCGGCCATGAACATCACCAGCCAGATCAGATTGTTCTTCAGCGACGTGTAAAACTGCGGATCGTTGTAGAGTTCGACATAGTTGCCGAAACCGATCCATGTCATCGGCCCCATTCCGTCCCAGTCGTGGAGACTGATCCATAGGCTTCGGACGGCCGACAGCAGGATGACCGTGAAGAACAGGATGATGGCCGGAGCGATAAGCAAAGTCGGGGTGAGCCACCAACGCTGGCGGCGCCATAACATCAACATTGTCCAGAACCTCATGGAAGATAGAAGGAGCGGAACCACGGTTCCGCTCCCCGGTCGCCGGGAGGAGAACTAGATTTTGTAGATACGCTTGCGAGTGCCTTCGAGGCGCTGCAGGATCGCTTGGCGACGGTCGGGCTTGGCCATGAACTCCTGGAAGCCCACCAGACCCGCCTGCGCCATATCCGGGTCGCTGTCGCGGTCGTAATATTGCGAGGTTCCCTTGACCTGTTTCAAGGACTCGACCGCGGCATTGACCAGCGGATCCTTGCTCGGCGGCAGGTCGCTGCGCGGCGGCACGTTGCCGCCCGGCTCCAGATAGGTCGCGAGATTTTCCGGCTTGTAGAAGTAGGCGAGGAATTCGCGCGCACCCTGCTTGTTCTTGCCGTTCGCCGGAATATGGACTGAGTTCAGCGAGAATTCCTCGAACCGGGGAACATTGGCATCGAGGATCGGGAACGGTGCGAAAGTCAGTTGCGGCAGGTCCGCCTCCGTGAAGGCGGAGCGCAGGAAGGCACCGAGGTTCATCATTCCGGCCTTCTTCTGAGCAAGCAGGGCTGCCGCCTCCTGCCAGCCGAACGACGTGTGGTTCGGGGTGAAGACCTCCTTCTTGATCATGGCTTCCCACTGATCGAAGACCGGCGTCAGGGCCGGGTCGAGATAGCTCATCTGCCCGTCCATCAACGCCATATGCTTGTCGAGGCCGTTGATTCGAAGGTTCATCTGATCGAACCAGCCGGCTGCCGGCCAGAGCTCCTTCGTGCCTATGGCGACCGGCGTCAGTCCCGCCGCCTTTGCCTTGTCGCAATAGGCCGAAAATTCGTCCGCCGTCGTCGGCGCGGTCAGACCGTTCTGATCGAAGACATCCTTGCGGTAGAACATGCCCCAGAGAGTGCCGCCGGTGGGCAGACCGTATTGCTTGTTGTCGACGGTGACGGCGCCGGTACTTGCGCCGAGAACGTCCTTGTATTTCTCCTTTTCGAACAGATCCGAGATGTCGTCGAACAGGCCTCGCTTGACGAAAGCCCGCATGCGGTTGCCCGAGAACCAGAAGCAGACATCCGGTGCGCCTGCCGTCAGATAATTGCGGATCGCCGTCTTGTGGGCCTCGTGATCCATATTATTGATGACAACCTTCGTACCGGCCTGCTTGCCGAAGTCCTCGGCGATCTTCTTCAGCGCTTCGAGCGCTTTGCCATTATTCTCTGAGGAAATCACATTGACTTCCTGAGCCTGGGCGATTGCCGGGATCGGCAAGCCGCCTGCAACCGCGGCCGCAGTTGCCATGCCTGCGCCCTTCAGAAAGCTTCGGCGCGTGGTCGACGAAAAATGCCTGGAAAATGCCATTGAATTCCTCCCAGTTGAGCAGATCAACACGTCCCGACGGTCGTCCTCCACAACGGTGGCGCCGGGCATTCAACGCGCCGATCCCTTCATTCCGAGTTGATCGACGAGGCAAACTTATGCATAGATTAGGAAGCGTCGCAATAGTTTATTTACAAAATAAAGGAACTCGATCGTGAAGCTCAAAGGTGACCAGACGACTGCCAGGGCCATGAACCGGCGTCTGATCCTGAACCTGCTGAGGCAGGAAGGACCGAAGAGCCGTGCCGAATTGGCAACGATCACCCAGCTCAGTCCCGCCGCCGTCACCTTCGTCGTCGGTGACCTCGTGGAGGAGGGTATCGTCACAGAGGGTGAGGCGGTTTCAAGCTTCACCGGCCGTCGGCCAATCCCGGTAGAAATCAACTATGGGCACGGGCTGGCGATCGGTTTCAAGCTCATGTCAGACACAGTGGAATGCGTCGCGACGGACCTCGCGACGAGCCCCCTCGCCGCCATCAGGATTCCGATGCCCAGCCGGGCGCCGGATGATGTCGCAGATCTGTTGGCCGCAACGGTGCCCAGACTCGTCGGGCTTGCCGGGCGCACGCACGCCAAGCTTACAGGCATCGGCATATCGATGCCGGGCGTTATCAACCATGAGCAAACGATGTGCATCAGAAGCCATCGCTTCAAATGGGACAACGTCCCGCTGGCATCCCTTCTCGCCAATCGTGCGAATGTTCCCGTCTGGCTCGAGGACGATACCAATGCCTACGCCATCGCACAGCAATTGTTCGGCCTCGGCCGCCAGCATCGCAACATGGCCGTGCTGGCAGTCGGCGTCGGCATAAGCTGCGCCCTCGTCATCGAAGGCAAGCTATATCGTGGCGCCAACGGCGCAGCCGGCAAGTTCGGACACACGCTCTACGAGGAGAACGGCCGCCTCTGCGAATGCGGCAAGCGCGGCTGCCTGATGGCCTACCATTCCGAGATATCGATGTTGCGGCGCTGGCGCGAGGCGACAGGCGGGAGTGAATATCTGGGAGCGCCCGAGCTGCGCCAGGCGCTTGCTGCAGAGGACCCGACGGCTGTGCGGATCGTCGAAGATGCAGGCCGCGGTATCGGAACGGCTCTCGCCAATCTCGTCAATGTGACCGATCCGGAAGTTATTGTCGCGGGCGGAGAAGCTGTTTCACTCGGCGAACATTTCCTGACGCCTCTTCAGGAAGCATTGGCGCGCCGAACCTTCAGGACGCCGCCGCCCATTCTTCCCGATTGGGAGGACAATTCTTGGGCACGCGGCGCCGCAGCGTTGGTAACGCAGAAGATGTTCGATTTCGAATCGGTGGGAGGCGTTGCGAAACCCTTCCAATCATTCGCATAGCGGGCTTCGATAGCTGGCAGTAACGATCGGCACGCGAAGGATTGATCTCGCCCACAGAGCCGGTGCGATAGGACCATCGATGCGAACAATTCTCACGCCGCGTCATGCTCCAAGGCTGCCGATCCCGAGAGATCGAACTGCAGTTCGGCAAGCTTGGAATATGCTCCGCCCTTGCGGATCAGCGCGGCATGTGTTCCCTCCTCGATGACCCGGCCGCCATCGATCACCAGAATTCGGTCCGCCTTGAGGACCGTAGCAAGCCGGTGCGCAATCACGATCGTCGTGCGATTGCACATCAGCTCGTCGAGCCCCCTTTGCACCAGCATTTCGTTTTCTGCGTCGAGGGATGCCGTCGCCTCGTCCAGCAGAAGGATCGGCGCGTTCTTCAGGACCGCGCGGGCGATTGCTAGTCTTTGCCGCTGTCCGCCGGACAACGTCAGGCCACGCTCGCCGACCACGGTGCGATAGCCGTCCGGCAGCTCGGAAATGAAACCATGCGCCCTCGCCATCGTGGCCGCAGCAACGATCTCGTCCTGCGATGCATCGGGTCGTCCGAGACTGATATTCTCTGCGATACTCGTCGCAAATATGGTCACGTCCTGCGGTACGATAGCGATTTCCCTTCGCACCGCGGCGGTGGCGGTCGTGCGCACATCGCAGCCATCCAGCAAAATATCGCCGACATAATCGTTGTAGAAACCGAGCAGGAGCGAAAAGATCGTGCTCTTTCCCGAGCCGGAAGCACCCACAAGCGCTACTGTCTCACCGGGCCGGATAGTCATCGAGAGACCTGTGAGAACGTGCCTGTCCGGAGTGCCCGGATAGGCGAAATGCAGGTTTCGGATTTCGATCGCGCCTTTTGCGGGTTGGCTGAGCGCAGCACGGGAGGCCTGTTCACTCTCGCCGGCATCTTCATCGAGCAATTCGAAAAGCCGTTCGGCAGAACCCGCAGCCTGCGCCAGTTCACCCCAGACCTCCGAGAGCGAACCCAACGATCCTGCGGCAATGACGGAATAGAGGAGGAATTGACTGAGGCTTCCGGCCGACAGCGTTCCGGAAAGCAGATTGTGGGCGCCGATCCAAAGGACCCCGACGACGCTTCCAAAAATCAAGGCAATGGCGACAGCGGTCAGGAACGCGCGAGAGCGGGCGGCGAAAGCGGCGCTGCGATAGGACATTTCGACGTCATCAGCATATCTCTTGCTGGCAGCCGCCTCTCCGTTGAAGGCCTGCACCGTCCGGCTTCCGGCAATCATTTCGCTGGCGAAGGCAGATGCGGTCGCAAGCGCGTCCTGGGCTGCACGCGATTTTTTGCGAACCGAGCGGCCGAAAAGGACGAGCGGTGCGACCACGAGCGGAATGGCACCCAATGTGATGGCGGAAAGGCCGGGGCTCGTGACGAACATCATCACCAGCGCGCCCAAGCATAGCAGCGAATTACGCAAGGCTACCGATGCTGCGAGACTGAGCGCGGACTTGATTTGGGCGGCATCCGCCGTCAGCCGTGATGCGATGTCGCCGGATTTGTTGGCGTCAAAAAAGCTGGCCGGCAGCCGCGTCACATTCCGGAAAGCCTTCACACGCAGATCGCTGACGATGCGCTCACCAAGTGTCGTGACGAAGTAATAGCGGCAGGCGCTTGCGACGGCGAGTGCGACCGCAAGCGTGAGAAGCATCAGAAAATAGCTATTGATGAACCCACCGTCGGACTGTCCGAAACCATGGTCGATCATGCGGCGGACAGCCATCGGCAATGCAAGCGAGATCACCGCCGCGGCCGAGAGCGAGGTGACTGCCAATAGTACCACGCCCCGGTGAGGCCGCAGCAAAGGCAGCAACCGGACGAGGCCGGAGACGGCATGCTTCTTTTTCCCGGGCTGCGGCCTGGAGCCCGCAGTCACGTCAGCGGGAGGAGTAGCGGATCGGTCGTGCGCGGCAATCATCAAGGCGGCGGTCTCCTGAACTGGAATGCCTCCTTTTTGGCACTTGTGCGACAATCGTCTTTGACCGCGATCAATTATCGATGAGTTCCGCAGGAGCATTGCCGCGGCAGAAGGTCCCGCAAAACGTCGCGGCAAGTCTGCCGCACCGGCAGCCCGGGCTCGGAGCGTCATAGTAGGAGAGTGAACGAGGCGACAACCGCACCAATGGTCGCAGTTTGATCCGGGTCAATTAACCTGTTGGCGTTGGAGGTTAAAGCGGGCCATGGCCTACGTCAGACGCATCAAAGACAACATCACCGGGCTTGCACAGCCCGCCAGATTCCTGGAACTGGCAGATCGGGCCTTGCCCGGGCTTTCGATAGTCACTGCCCTCATTTTCGCTGCCGGACTGTATCTGAGTTTCGTTTCCGATGGCGATTACCAGCAGGGTGAAACCGTCAGGATCATGTATGTCCATGTCCCGGCGGCATGGATGGCAATGTTCTGCTATACGGTGATGACAGCAAACGCCATCGGCTCCCTAGTATGGCGCCATCCGCTTGCCGACGTCGCCGCGCGCGCTGCTGTGCCAATCGGCGCCGCCTTTACCTTCGTTTCGCTCGTCACCGGCGCCATCTGGGGCAAGCCGATGTGGGGAACCTGGTGGGTTTGGGACGCACGTCTGACCTCGATGTTCGTGCTTTTCCTGATGTATCTTGGCCTGTTGGCGATCAATCGCGCGATCGACGAGCCGACGCGCGCCGCGCGCGTCACGGCGGTCCTCATTCTGGTGGGCTTCGTCAACATTCCGATCATCAAGTTCTCGGTCGATTGGTGGAACACTCTGCATCAGCCGACAAGCGTGCTCAGGCTGAATGGCCCCGCTCTGGACATTGAATTCCTTCGCCCCCTCTTAACCATGGGGCTAGCTTTCGCAGCACTGTTTCTTACCCTTCATCTTGCTTCGATCAGGAACGAAATCTGGCGGCGCAAACTCATATCGCATCGCCGCTTGGCCGCACGGGCCGCAGCACAAAGGGAGAATTGAAATGACACATCAGGACTATGTGCTGACAGCCTATGCCGTCGCATTCTCCGTCGCAATCGTCATCAGCGTGACGACCTGGTTTCGCGGCCGCACCTATCGGCGCCAGGTCGAGGTGTTGGCGCAGACTAGGTCTCGCGCTCGTCACGAGGCGCGCTAGGTGCGCCGTTATCTCTTGGCAGCTGTGCCACTGTTCGTCTTTGCTACGATCGCCGGAGCCGCCGGGCGCATGCTTTATCGGGAGGCGATGGAGGGTTATTCGCCCTCCACCCTCCCCTCCGTGCTGATCGGTCAGACACATCCTGCAATCGATCTGCCGCCGCTCGCCGGTTTGCAGTCTCCCCGACTTCAGAACAGCGGGCTCTCAGGCAAGGTCGCAATCGTCAACGTATTCGCGTCCTGGTGCGTCCCTTGCCGGCAGGAACATGCTGCGCTCATGCGGCTGTCCAAGGACCCGCGTATCGAGCTGATAGGCATCAATTACAAGGACGACAGCAGTAACGCCCTGACCTTCTTGCGCGACAATGGAAATCCCTATGCTGCCGTCGGCGTCGATCAGACCGGAAGGGAGGCCATCGATTGGGGTGTCTATGGCGTGCCCGAGACTTTCGTCATCGGCCGCGACGGCCGAATCCTCTTCAAGCAGATCGGTCCCCTTGACGAAAAGGTCCTGTCGGCCGGCCTTGGTCCCGCAATCGACGCGGCGTTGGCCGCCGGCGGCTGACCGAAAGCTCCTTCGTCTAAAATCGGCTGAGAGAGCCACAGATCACCTTTGGCCCATCCCAAGCTCTGCCCGGAAGATGATTCTAACCTCAAGCTGGTTGCGACCGTTTTTCCGCATCTGAACCGGCGACAAGCTGCAACCGATCAAGGCAGCCCCCTGAGCCGAGATTTTCAACGAGCGCCAGGACGGCCCGGCGCTGCAAATCGGTTTCCACATTCCCTTCGAGCTTGATCTGCCCATTGCGTACAGAAACGCGGATCTTTTGCGGCGTCAGGCCGAGATCGTATTTGAGCCGTGTGCGAACAGCGAGCAGGATCGCATCATCCTCACGCGGCAACCGGAGCGTCGGCGCGTCTGTTATCAAAGCGAGAATATCGCGCCGGCTGACAACACCTACGAGCCGTCCGGCATCGACGATCGGAATACGCTTGATGCGATGAATTTCAAGGCTCTCGGCAATATCGGAGACCTCACTGTCCGGGCTAGCGACGATAACGTCGCGTGACATGATATCTCTGACGGACCAGCCGTTGCCGCGGATGTACCGGTCCAGATCGACATCGGAGGTGACTTCCGCAGTGCGCGCAATACGCGGCGCAAGCCGGATCTCCCGGCGCAGCAATAGATCGCCTTCGGTCAGAATCCCGCAAACCCGCCCCTCGTCATCAACCACGGGCAGCCCGCTGATGTTGTTTTGCATCATCACTGCGGCGGCGTGACGAATCCCTGCCTCCGGGCTGATCGAAACGACGTTGCTCGTCATAATGTCCTTGGCCTGCATGAGCCACCTTCCTTTCCGGAAACATCTGATGCCGTGAGAGTAGGACGGATCGGACGGGCTGACCTTGACCTCCATCAAAGTCGCTGTGTCGGATCCAGCAACTCGTCGAGCCTTGCCTGTTCTTCGGCCGTCAGCTTGCTGCCGGTGGGTTTGCCGGCCCGTTTGCGGGCAAAGACGATGAGCGACGCCCCACCGGCGAGGATCAGCAGCACGGGGGCACCCCAGAGCAGCAATGTGCGCACACTGAAACGTGGCTTCAAGAGCACGAACTCGCCGTAGCGCGAGACGATGTAGTTCAGCACCTCGTCGTCGCTGTCGCCATCGGCGATGCGCTCGCGCACGAGAAGGCGCAGGTCCTTGGCGAGATCGGCATTGGAATCGTCGATCGACTGGTTCTGGCAGACCATGCAGCGCAGTTCCGCCGACAGTGTTCGCGCCCGGGCCTCAAGCGCGGGATCGGCGAGCATCTCGTCGGGGTTGACGGCGAAGGCTGGTGCCGCCGAGAGGATCAGGGTCAGAGCAAGCAGGAAACGCTTGATCATTCCGCCGGCTCCATGGCGGGTGCTGCCGGCTTGGCTGGCTTTGCCTTACGGCTCGGCGCTCCGACCCGCAGACGCCGGTCGGTCAGCGACACGAAGCCGCCTGTCGCCATGATGAGCGCTCCGCCCCAGATGCAGAGAATGAACGGCTTCCACCAGATGCGCACGACGATGCCGCCATCCTTCGTCGCGTCGCCGAGCGACACATAGAGCTGGCTGAGCCCGAAGGTGAGAATGCCGGCTTCCGTCGTCGGCATCTGGCGGGCGGTATAGAGCCGCTTGGCCGACCAGACATCGGCGACCTCTGCGCCTGCGCGGCGGATCGAGAAATGGCCGCGGTCCTCGCTATAGTTCGGGCCGGTCGCCGGCTCAATACCATCGAAGACGATGCTGTAGCCGCCGGCTTCCGTCGACTGGCCCTGCTTCATCTCGACCACATGTTCGGTCTGGAAGGTGGTGACCGCGACGATGCCGAGCACGGTGACGCCAAGCCCGGCATGGGCAAGGGCGGTGCCGAAGGCCGAGCGCGGCAGGCCGGTCAACCGTCGCCAGGCGATCTCCGCCTTCACCTTGCCGATGCCGGCGCGATACCAGAGATCGGCGATAGCGCCTAAGATCAGGAACAGGCCGGCGGCAAGGCCGAGCACGGCCATGACCGGACCGCCGTGCTGGATGTAGAAGAAGACGAGTGCTGTTACAAACGCGAGGCCGGCCACGACATAGAGCCGCTGCAGCGCGCCGAGCAGATCGCCGCGCTTCCAGGCAAGCAGTGGGCCGAAGGGCACGATGATCAAAAGCGGCGCCATCAGCAGGCCGAAGGTCAGGTTGAAGAAGGGCGGGCCGACGGAGATCTTGTCGCCGGTCAGCGTTTCCAGGACCAGCGGATAGAGCGTGCCTGTTAGCACCGTGCCGCAGGCAACCGTCAGGATCAGGTTGTTGACGACGAGCGCCCCCTCGCGCGAGATCGGCGCAAACAACCCGCCGGCCGAGAGCAGCGGCGCGCGCAAGGCAAACAGCGACAGCGCCCCGCCGATGAAGATCAGGAGGATACAGAGGATGAAGACGCCTCTACTCGGGTCGCTGGCGAACGCATGCACCGAGGTCAGGACACCGGAGCGCACCAGGAAGGTGCCCATCAGCGACAGCGAGAAGGTGAGGATCGCCAGCAGCACCGTCCAGATCTTCAAGGCCTCGCGCTTTTCCATGACGAGCGCCGAGTGCAGCAGGGCCGTGCCGGCAAGCCAGGGCATGAAGGAGGCGTTCTCCACCGGATCCCAGAACCACCAGCCGCCCCAGCCGAGTTCGTAATAGGCCCAGTAGGAGCCCATGGCGATGCCAAGCGTCAGGAAGGTCCAGGCGGCAAGCGTCCAGGGCCGCACCCAGCGCGCCCAGGCAGCATCGATGCGGCCATCCAAGAGGGCGGCGACGGCAAAGGAGAAGCAGACGGAGAAGCCGACATAGCCGAGATAGAGCAGCGGCGGATGGATGGCCAGCCCGACATCCTGCAGCACCGGGTTGAGATCCCGGCCCTCGGCGGGGGCCGGATCGAGGCGGGCAAAGGGATTGGAGGTTAGAAGGATGAAGAGGATGAAGGCGACCGAGATCCAGGCCTGGACCGAGAGAACATTGGCCTTCAGCGTCTCCGGCAGATTGCGCCCGAAGATCGCCACCAGCGCGCTGAACAGGGCCAGGATCAAGAGCCAGAGCATCATCGAGCCCTCGTGATTGCCCCAGACGCCGGAATATTTGTAGATCAGCGGCACCAGCGAATGCGAGTTCTCCCAGACGTTCTGAACGGAGAAGTCGGAGACGACATGCGCATAGGTGAGCACGCCGAAGGAGAAGGCGACGAGGGCAAAGAGCAGAACGGAGCCCAAGGGCGCGACATCCATCATCGCCTGATCGCCGCGCCTTGCACCGATGACGGGCACGAGCGACAGGACGATCGCCGTTGCGAGCGCCAGAACCAGCGCATAGTGGCCGATCTCGATGATCATGGTGTTGCTTTCGTTGCCTGGGCCTTCATTTCCTGGGCCTTCGTTTCCTGGGCCTTCGTTTCCTGGGCCTTTGTCTGTTGCGCCTTTGCTTCCTGGCTCTTTGCTTCCGGACCCTTGGCTTCAGCACCTTGCGGCGGCTCACCCTGCGGTGCGGCTCCCTTACCCTCTTCCCACAGGCCCTGCGCCTTCAGCCTGTCGGCCACGTCCTTCGGCATATAGGTCTCGTCATGCTTGGCAAGCACGGTATCGGCGGTAAAGACGTTGCTGCCGGTCTCGAAGGTGCCTTCGGTCACTACCCCCTGCCCCTCGCGGAACAGGTCCGGCAGGATGCCCTGGTAGCGGACATTGACGATCTCACCGCTCGGGTCGGTCACCGCAAAGCGCACCACCGAACCCTCGCCGCGCAGGACGCTGCCCGCGCCGACGAGGCCGCCGAGGCGGATGCGGGTGCCGGGGGCGATCGGATTGCTGGCGAGATCGCCGGGCATGTAGAAATAGGCGACCGACTGGCTGAAGGCGAACATCACGAGCAGCACGGCGACAAGGATGAAGCTCATGCCGCCGGCAATCACCGCCAGGCGTTTCTGCTTGCGCGTCATTCAACCGATCCTTCCGTGGCGATGCCGAGTTCCTTTGCCAGCGCCAAAAGCTGCCTGCCCTCTTCCCCCGATGCCGGGAAGGCGGCAAGCCCGCGCTTTACGGCAGCCGCGGCGCGATCCTTGTCGTTCAATACGGCGTAAGAGCGGACAAGACGCATCCAGCCCTCGAAATTATCAGGATCGGCGGTCAGTTTGGCGTCCAGGCTTTCCACCATGCCGCGGATCATCTGCTGACGGTCACCGCTACTCATCGTCTCAGCTGCCGCCACATCCTCGGAAGTCGGGCCGCCCGGAACGGACGGTGGGGCGGCAGGCGGTACTTGCCCTGCAACGGCCGTGCCGCCGTTCTTGGCGATATGCTCGTTGACCAGCGGCAGCCAGGGGGCATCGGCAGGCGATTGCTTGGCCAGCGCCTCGAAGGCGCCCCGCGCCTCTTCCGGCCGCCCCGCCTGCTCCATGCTCAGGGCAACGTAAAAACGGGCACGCGGGTTGTTCGGCTCAAGCGTGAGGATCTGTTTGAGCTCACCTAAGGCCTCTGCCGTCACCATGCCCTTTGAGGTGGCCATGAGCGTTTCCGACAGTCCTTCCAGGCGGGAAACATTGGTTCCACCGAGGCGAAGTGCGGTTCGATAGGCTTTTGCCGCGTCATCGACCCTGCCCATCTTGAGATAGACCGGAGCGATAACGTCCCATCCACGCCCGTCCTCAGGCCTATCGGCCAGGTGATCCTCCATCTTCTTCACGAGGATTGCGAGATCCTCACCCGGCTCGGCAAGCCTCATGGCCAGCGGACGGGATGGCAGATCGGGAGAGCCGAGCGAGAGGTAAAGAGCGATGCTCAGCAACGGCAAGAACGCGGCGATAGCATGTTTCAGCCATCTGCCAGGGCGTTGGGCGCTCCGCCTTGCCCGGTGGTCGTCCGCTGCCCTGAACAGGCGTCGCGCCGTTTCCGCTCTGGCCAGTTCGTATTCGTCCGACGAAATGCGTCCGGAGACGATATCGTCGTCGAGTTCACAGAGCTGGTCGCGGTAGATCTTGCCGGCATCCGCGTCGGTGCTCGCAGCCTTCCGACCTGCCGTCGAAAGCGGATGAAGCAGAATGGCAGTCGCTGCGGTCGTCATCACCGCGAAAAGAATCCAGATCGTCATTGTTGCAGCCATAATGGCTCAACTCATAGTCTGAGCCGCAGCACGGACATTGACGAGAATCAATTATCTCGAAGTTCGTCCCGGTCGACCGGTGAAGACATAACCGACGCCCCGCACCGATTGAATGAGATCCGGGCTCTTGGGATCATCCTCGATCTTCTTGCGCAAGCGGACGATCTGGGCGTCGATTGCGCGATCGAAGGCTTCGAGATTGCGGTTCCTTGTCAGATCCATGAGGGTCTCGCGCGAAAGGACTCGGCCGGGATTGCGCACGAAAACGAGCAGCATGTCGAACTCGCCCGTCGTCAAGGCAACGTCGCTGCCCTGGGGCGAAGTCAATCGCCTTCGCGATACATCGAGGGACCAGCCTTCGAAAGCGAGCGTTTCGTCCTCTCCATTGGAGGCGTGGGTCGCGTCCGAGGATGTGCGGCGGCGCAGGATTGTCCTCAGGCGAGCCAGCAGCTCCCTCAGATGAAAGGGCTTGGCGATGTAATCATCGGCGCCGACCTCGAGGCCGACGACCTTGTCCGTGACATCGTCCTGACCGGTCAGCATGAGGACCGGCACGTCGGACGTGCTTCGAAGCTCCCGAAGCAATTCGAGGCCATTCTCGCCGTTCGGGAGCACCAGATCGAGAAAAATAGCCGCGTAAGAGCCCTTGGCAAGTTCGGAACGCATCGCCGCACCATTCGCGACCGCGTTCACCTTAAATCCGTTGTCTTCGAAGTAACGCACCAGCATCTGCCTGATCCGCGCGTCGTCATCGACAACCAGAATACGGTCCGCTTCCATTGCTCTCGTGATCTTGTTTCGCCCTGCCGAACAGATAGCGCAGGAATTCGGCCTGCGCCACCGCTCCGTGCAGCCTTATGCTGTGGTTCCGAGGAAAAGCTGGTGATGACCTTGTGAAATCGGGTGGGGCGCCGCCGCAATTGTCCAGCGTTCGTGTCAACCCTACCACGCCGCGGCGATTGGAGCGGCACGCATTTCGTGATTCAGTCCGTCGAACAGATCGGACTGAGCAAGCTTCTCGTCCGTGAAGTGCGTCCGGCTTTTCCCGGCTGACGCGATCACGTCGCGGTCGGATCGGAATCATCGTCGGCGATCACCCGCCAGGAGGCGCCCTCCAGATCGTCGTACTGACCGCTTTTCAGGGACCAGAGGAACGCAGCGAGCCCAAGGCCACCCATGAACAACGCGATGGGGATGAGATAAACCAGCATATTCATGTGGCTTCAACCCTCTCATGGCGGACAGACCTGTCCGAGGCGGGCAGAGGATTGCTTCGGGCAGTAAACGCGTTCAAACGCAAGGCGTTGGAGACGACGATGATCGAGGAGGTGGACATCGCCACGGCAGCGATCAGCGGTGTCGCAAGGCCGGCGATTGCGATCGGCACGGCAAGAATGTTGTAACCGATCGCAAGCGCAAAATTCTGCCGGATGAGCGCGGCCGAGCGCCTGGCGATCCGGATCGCATCGGGGACTGCATCGAGCCTCTCGTTGAAGAAGACGAGGTCGGCCGCCTGGCGTCCGATGTCGGAAGCACTGGACGGCGCCATCGAGACATGGGCTGCGGCGAGCGCGGGCGCATCGTTGATGCCGTCGCCAACCATCAGAACGCGGCGACCTTCTTCTCGCAGGGCTTCACAAGCGTCCACTTTCTGCTTCGGTGTCAGTGCGCCAAGGGCGCGATCGACGCCGAGCCTGTGTGCCGTGCTTTCGACGACGGACTGGCGGTCGCCTGAGAAAATCAGTGTCTGGCAACCGGCCGATTCCAGATCGGCCAGCGCCTCGCCTGCCCCCGGACGAAGCGTGTCGTCGAAGAAGAAGCGCGCCAGCGCCACCCCGTTTGCCGAAAGCACGACCTCGGAAAGCGGGCTGTCTGATGTCACAGGCTCGGCCTCGCCGCAGGCGAAGGACGCGTTTCCGAGCCTGTAGACGATATTCCCGCGCGAGGTTTCGAGTCCGCCGCCTGCAACCTCCACCACGCGCTCGAACTGATCGGCCACGACTGCCTCACGCGAAAGCGACTGCGAGAGCGGATGCCTGGAATGCTGAGCAAGTCCCGCTGCGATCGCTATGCCACCGATATTGCCGGCCTCGGTTCGCACAAGCCTTGGTCGCCCGAGCGTCAGCGTACCGGTCTTGTCGAAGGCGACGGTGTCGACCTCGGCGAGCCGCTCGAGCGCCGAACCGTCCTTGACCATGACGCCCCTGCGAAAGAGCTCGCCGGCTGCAACGACCTGCACGACCGGAACGGCCAGTCCGAGAGCGCATGGGCAGGTAATGATGAGAACGGCGACGCCGACGAGCATCGCCTGCTTCCAGTCTCCGCCGATGATCCCCCAACCCAGAAACGACACCAGCGCAAGCAGGTGCACGGCGGGCGAATAGAGCGCCGCGGCCCTGTCGGCGATCCGCCGATAGCGCGCCCGTCCGCCTTCCGCGGCCTCCATCAGTCCAATGATCTCGGCAAGCAACGAGTTGCGTGCGAGCTTGGTAGCGCGAACGGTGAGCGAACCTGTCAGGTTCATTGCTCCGGAATGGATTTCCGTGCCAGGCTTGACGGCCACCGGGCTGCTCTCACCGGTTACGATCGACAGGTCGAGATCACTCTCGCCGCCGGCGACGATACCGTCGACGGGGACGCGGTCGCCGGCGGCCACGGCAATCTCGTCGCCGATGGCGATCTCCTCGACCGCCACGTAGCGTCTCGAACCATCAGCTGCCAGCACCAGCGCCCCACGCGGGGCAAGCCGCGCCAGCCCGTTGATCGCTGCGCGCGCCTTCTCGCGCATGACGTGGTCGAGGGTACGGCCGATCAGAAGGAAGAACAGCAGCGACACGGTGGCATCGAACCAGGCATGCTCGCCATGATGCATCGTCTCCCAGAGCGAAACCGCATAGGAGAGCGTCACGGCAAGCGAGATAGGCACATCCATGTTCGTGCGCCCGCGCTTCAACGCGTTCCAGGCCGATCGAAAGAAGAACCGACCGGAATAGACGAGGGCAGGAGCAGCGATCATCGCCGATATCCAATGGAACATGTCGCGCGTTGCCGCATCCGCGCCGGACCAGACGGAGACCGACAGCAGCATGATGTTTGCCGCCGCAAAGCCGGCAACCCCGACCGCAAGGAGAAGCTGATTCCGTGTCTTGTCGCTTTCGGCCGCAAGCGGCGCGAAGAGATGGACCCTGTATCCGGTCGCGCTGATCGCAGAAGTGATGCCGGTCGGATCGACCAGCTTGTTGTCCATCTCCTCCGCATAAACGCAGCTCACGCGCCTTGAGGTGAGGTTCACCCGGGCCTTGCGCACATAGGGCAGAGCCGACAAGGCCCGCTCGATGGTCGATATGCAGGCGCCACAGTGGACGTCGGGTACGCTGAGATCGAGTTGACGAAGACCGCCACCGAGCGCGTGGCTGGCGAGTGCGATCTCCTCGGCGCTGAAGGAAGTCGTGCTCATTGCCAGGACGCCGTCTGCATCCACAGTGCAGCAGGTCATTGGCCGAACTCCGCAGTGTCGATTCGCACAGCCTCGTGCATGACGATTTCGCCGCCGCGGCGCGAGGTCACCTCGACGATCCAGTCGCCTGTCGCGACCGCGTGATCCGCCTCGAACCGCCCCTGCGAAAGCTCGGTCAGGGCAACGTGAAAATCCTCGTGATCCCCGACCGGCCGTTTGAAGTTGGCCACGACGTCGTCGACATTAGCAGGCGAGCCGTCCCTGTTGCGGATGTCGTAATGGATTTCATCCCTCTGCAGCGACAACTTGCCTGTGATCCCCGAGGCGGCCATAGCCTTCATGGCGGCAGCCTTCTCATTGAATTGCTGGCTGGCGACATAGGTGTTTTCAACCACGAGCCCGCTCCAGCTCGACGAGGCATACCAGGCCATTGTGAAGTTGACGGCGATGATCACGCCGAAGAAGGCACAGGTCGTCAGCAGCATATGCGTTCCGGTAAATCCTTGTGTGCGGGTGCTCATCTGACATCTCCTGGGGCGTTGAATGCAGCGCGATAGGTCGCGCGGTCGGCATGGCCGGTATCTTCGATCGAGAAGAGGAATTCGTTGACGGCGTCGCCAGTCGGCTTACGGGTTACGAACACCTTCAGCGTCGTCGCGGCATCGGGGGCAGCATCGATGGTGAACTGACGTGCCTCCTCCTTGCCGAGCTCCGGAATGCGCATCGTCGCGCCATCGAGGCCCGACAGGCTCAGTTCGATCTTGCGCGGCGAGGGAACCATGTTGAGAACACGCAGCGTGTAGCCATTGCGGATCGATCCGTCGCTTTCCAGCACATATTGCGGATTGCGATCATGAACGACATTGAGCTCCAGTCGTTCGCGCATCGACAGATGCACGACCATGGCAATCCCGATGCAGGCCCAGACGGCGGCATAGAAGACAACTCGAGGCCGGAAAATGATGCGCCAGTTGAAGTGGCGAATGCCGTCGACAAAGGAGCCGTCCGGATTTCTGACAAGCGCCGGTTGGACGGGCGTCTTGCCTCCGGCGGTGGCAATGTTCATGTTGCTGGTATATTCGCTGAGCGTCGCATAGGCGATTAGGCCGCGGGGTTTGCCGATCTTGTCCATGACATTGTCACAGGCATCGATGCAGAGCGCGCAGGTGATGCACTCCATCTGCTGCCCATCGCGGATATCGATGCCCATTGGACAGACCGCGACGCAGGCGTTGCAGTCGACACAGTCGCCGGCGACCTGTCCCTCCGCTTGCGTTTTCTTGGCGTGGCGCGAGCGCTGTTCCCCACGCCAGTCATTATAGGTCACGACCAGCGAGTTTTCATCGAGCATAGCACCCTGGATGCGGGGCCAGGGGCACATATAGGTGCACACCTGTTCCCGCAGCAGCCCGCCGAAGACATAGGTGGTGGCTGTCAGAATGGCCACTGTGGCGTAAGCGACAGCGGGAGCCTGCCCGGTGAAAACCCCTTTGACGAGGGTCGGTGCATCGGCGAAATAGAACACCCAGGCACCCCCGGTGAAGACGCCGATGAGAAGCCAGGTCGCATGCTTGAGCAGGCGCTTGCGGAGCTTGTCGAAGGTCCACGGTCCGGCGTCGAGCTTCATTCTGGCATTGCGATCGCCTTCGATGGCACGCTCGACGACGAGAAAGAGGTCGACCCAGACCGTTTGCGGACAGGCATAACCGCACCATGCGCGGCCAACGGCCGAGGTGACGAGAAACAGCCCGAAACCCGCCATAACCAGCAATCCGGCAACATAGTAGAATTCCTGCGGCCAGATCTCTATGAAGAAGAAAAAGAAACGACGCGACGACAGGTCGATCAGAATCGCCTGATCGGGCGCATAGGGTCCGCGATCCCAGCGGATCCAGGGCGCAAGATAATAGATCGCAAGCGTGATCAGCATCACGATCCATTTGAACCGGCGGAAACGTCCTTCGACCCGTTTGGGGAAGACCTTCTTGCGCGCCGCATAAAGCGGCTGACGGTTGCGGCGGGCGTTGACCGGCTCCGCATTGACGCGTTCCACTGATTTGGGATCGGGTGCTGTGTAGAGGTTCATGGGCCTGTTCCGGTTTGTGACTGCCCTTCTCCTCCGTTTCCCGCTGACGATCCTTGATTCATGTCAAGAACGTGGTTTGCGGGGAGAAGGCCATGCCGGGCAGGGTGAGCCCTGAAGGACCCGCGCAATCGCCAGACATAGGCTGTTGAGTGCGGCCGTTCTTTGCGCTTGCTCAAATAGCAAGGGCCGCGCCCGAGAGGTGGGCACGGCCCTGGAGGACAACGGGGGAAAGCCGCTGGGACGCCCTCGCTTGCAGATCTAGCGGCTCGTCGGGTTGTGATCTTTGAGGCAGATCAAGCTTACGATCGAACTGCCGATCCTTGCTGGATCTTCCTGCTCGCAGGCCGGCGGAGTGGCCTTTGCACGTATCGACACGCGCGCGTGGATGACAGCGCGCGGCATGCCATAGAGTTCAAGGAGGGCATTATGGTCATGGTTCGTCATCGTGTCGGCTCCTCTTACTGGCCGCCGCCGAGCGCATGGACGAAGACGGTGAGTTCCTTGACGGTTGTGTCTCCGAGGCGCGCAGACCAGGCCGGCATGACACCGTGCTTCGGAGCCGTGACCTGACGGATAATGGCATCCTCACCCCTGCCCTTCAGCCAGATGGCATCGGCAAGATCAGGTGCGCCCATCTCCGGCTTGCCCTTGGCATCCTCGCCGTGACAAGCTGCGCAGTTGTCGAGAAATACCTGCTTACCCGCTTCTGCTAGGGCCTCGTCCGATGGCTTGTTCGTCAGGCTCCAGACATAGGCTGCGACCTGCCTGGTCTGATCCTTGTCGAGCATGTCGGCGAAAGCCGGCATTTCGGAGACGTGTGTGTCGGCATCGCTGTCGAAGCGGATGCCGTGGGCAATCGTCGTCTGGATGGAATCAAGGTCGCCGCCCCAGAGCCAGTCGTCGTCGTTGAGGTTGGGAAAACCCGGTCCGCCACTTGCACCCGAACCGTGGCACGGAGCGCAGTTGACCTTGAAGGCCGAGGCGCCACCAGCGATCGCGAACTCGCGAAGCGCCGGGTCGGCGTCGATTTCCTGCACGGTCTTGGCGGCGATCATGTCTTGGAATTTCATCTGGGAAGCCTTAGCGAGGTCAAGGTCCTGCTGCAGCTCGGCACGGCTGGAAAAGCCGAAATAGCCTTTCGTGGCCGATGTGATCATCGGAATGGCCGGATAGGCGATGGCATAGCCGATCGCCCACAGGATCGTTGCATAGAAGGTCCAGACCCACCACCTGGGCATTGGATTGTTCAATTCACGGATGCCGTCCCATTCGTGGCCGGTGGTCTCGACGCCGCTGATTTCATCAATATGTTTTTCCGACATCTCAATCATCCTTCAGAGGAATGTTGGCGGCATCCATGGCGGCCTGCTTGCCGCCGGGACGGAGCGTAAAAATGATCGCTCCGATGAAGAAGGCCGTCATTGCCAAAAGGCCCCAGCTGTCGGCGAAGTGCCGCATTGCGGTGTAGGTTTCCATGTTTCACCTCATCGATAGCCGGTGGCGTCGTCATAGGTCGAGAAGTCGACGAGCGTGCCGAGCATCTGCAGATAGGCCACAAGGGCGTCCATCTCGGTGAGTTTCGACGGATCTCCATCGAAGTCGCCGACCTTGGCTTTGGGATATCGCGCGAGAAGCGCTGTCGTATCGGCGTTGGGGTCAGCCTGCATCTTCATGTCCGCTTCCGCGCTGGCGATCATGTCGTCGCTATAGGGCACGCCGACATCGACATTCGCTTTCAGGTCCATGCCGACATCCTTGACGGTGACCTCGCGCTCCTTAAGGAAGGCATAGCTCGGCATGATCGATTCCGGCACGACGGCTCTCGGGTCCGACAGGTGCTGGACGTGCCACTCGTTGGAGTAACGACCGCCGACACGCGCAAGATCTGGACCCGTGCGTTTCGAGCCCCACTGGAAGGGGTGGTCGTACATGGATTCAGCGGCCAGCGAGTAATGGCCGTATCGCTCCACCTCGTCGCGGAACGGCCTGATCATCTGGCTATGGCAGAGATAGCAGCCCTCACGGATGTAAACGTTGCGGCCTGCCAGCTCGAGCGGCGTATAGGGACGCATGCCCTCCACCTTCTCGATCGTGTTCTGCAGATAGAACAGCGGCGCGATTTCGACGATACCGCCGATACTGACCACGAGCAGCGAGCCGACCAGAAGAAGGGTCGCGTTTTTCTCGAGGATCTGATGTTTGTCCAGGATTGATGCCATGTGTCACCTCACTCGGCAGCCTGTGCCTGCGGCACGTAGGCAGAAGGAATTTGGGCTTCGTCGCGCAGATGGCCGCGGATGGTCATGAAGACGTTCCAGGCCATCACGAGGCCGCCGGCCAGATAGAGACCACCGCCAAGCGTGCGCAGCACGTAATAGGGGAACATCGCAGCGACGGTTTCGGCGAAGGAATAGACGAGGAAACCCTGGGAATTGTATTCGCGCCACATGAGGCCCTGCTGGATGCCGGCAACCCACAGGACCGCCGCATAGACGACGATGCCGAGCGTTGCGAGCCAGAAGTGCCAGTTGACCATGCGCAGGCTGTAGAGGCGTTCGCGGCCCCAAAGCTTCGGTGTCATATAGTAGATCGCACCGAAGGTGATCATGCCGACCCAGCCGAGTGCACCCGAATGCACGTGACCAATGGTCCATTCGGTATAGTGGCTGAGCGAGTTCACGGTCTTGACCGACATCATCGGGCCTTCGAAGGTCGACATGCCGTAAAAGGCGATGGCGACGATCATCATACGGATGATGGGATCGGTGCGGATCTTGTCCCAGGCGCCCGACAGCGTCATCAGGCCATTGATCATGCCGCCCCAGGAGGGCATCCAGAGCATGACCGAGAAGACCATGCCGAGGGTCTGTGCCCAGTCGGGGAGCGCGGTATAGTGGAGATGATGCGGCCCGGCCCAGATATACATGAAGATCAGCGCCCAGAAATGGATGATCGACAGCCGGTAGGAATAGACGGGGCGGTTGGCCTGCTTGGGCACGAAATAATACATCATCCCAAGGAAACCCGCAGTCAGGAAGAAACCGACAGCGTTGTGGCCGTACCACCACTGCGTCAGAGCGTCCTGAACGCCTGAAAACAGCGAATAGCTCTTCGAGCCGAGGAAGGAGACCGGCACGGCGAGATTGTTGACGACGTGCAGCATCGCGATCGTCACGATGAAGCCGAGATAGAACCAGTTCGCCACATAGATATGCGGCTCCTTGCGCTTCAGGATGGTGCCGAGGAAGACGGCGAGATAGGCGACCCAGACGATCGTCAGCCACAGATCGACGTACCATTCAGGCTCTGCATATTCGCGCGCCTGATTAATACCGAGAACATAGCCGGTCGCCGCCATGACGATGAAGAGCTGATAACCCCAGAAGACGAACCAGGCGAGACTGCCACCGAAGAGGCGTGCGTGACAGGTGCGCTGGACGACGTAGAAAGACGTCATGATCAGCGCGTTGCCGCCGAAGGCGAAGATCACCGCAGACGTGTGGACGGGCCGGAGCCTGCCAAAATTCAGATAGGGAGCGAAGTTGAGATCCGGGAACGCCAATTGGGCCGCAATGACGACACCGACGAGGAAACCGACGACGCCCCAGAACACGGTGGCGATCAAACCGTAGCGGATGACCTCGTCGAAATAGCCGGACGGCTCGGCTTTCGGCAGCCGGCCCGCAGGCGAGAAATCCACGTTTCTCACAAGAAGCACGGTCCCCGCGAAAAGGCAGAAGCTCAGTATTCCCATGTGAATTGCGAATAGATGGTCGTGGGCGAAAGCAGCGCCAAGCAGTGCCAGGAATGCTGCCACGGCGACCACCATGGTTTCCGTAGTGTAGTTCATGATGACGTCCCCAGTGCGCAGACGGCCACAGGGCGGTCGCCTTTCTCGTACTTTGAGGAACGAGTGTCATGGAGAGCTCGCCCGTTCCTTGATCCAGGTCAACGGAACCTCGCCTTTGTGCGTTGTTACAGACTGTTACAGAGCCTTACCCTTTGGCACCGTCCGCTCATTCGGCTGTGACCGAACGCCTTTCTATTGGTCTCACATTCAATCGGACACGGGGATCATTGGAATGTTGATGCAGGGCCAACAGGCATTCGAGAACGTCGATCTTGGCGCAAAAGCGGTTCAGGGCAATTCGCTGTCGTCGCTTTTCCAGACGTCGGCCACAGAAACGGTCGAAGCAGGAAAGGCGATCTGCTGGGAGGGGGATGCCGCACGGCATCTGTTCCAGATTACCGAGGGGGTCGTGCGTCTTCATCGCATCATCGGCGACGGACGCCGGGTCATCACCGCCTTTCACTTCGCCGGCGACGTCGTCGGCTCTTTCCTGCAGGGCGATTTCCTTTTTACCGCCGAAGCCGTGACGGACTGCAAGATCCGCCGCCTGTCGCGCAAGCAGTTCCAGGAAGAAATTGAGCGTTCCGAGCTTCTGCGGCCGGCTTATATCAACTTGCTCTGCCGGGAAACTGCGTCGGCCCACGATCAGCTCGTGCTCCTGTCCAGGAAAAATGCCGAGGAACGCCTCTGCACCTTCCTCATGAAGCTTGCAACCCGGGACGACCAGTCGCTTCGCCAGGGACTGCTCGAGGTACCGATGAGCCGGCAGGACATCGCCGATTATCTCGGTCTGACCATCGAGACCGTCTCGCGCTCGATCAGCAAGCTCGCCCAGAGGAAAATCGTCGTTCCGGATGGGCGCCACAATCTGCGCATCGTCAACCTTGCCCGCCTCGCGCAATTGTCGGGCAATGTAGATGATTTTTCTGAAAGAACCTGCCATAGGGGTAGCGTCCACTGATTGCGGAACCAATGCCCATGCCTCACCGCCTGATCTCGCCGCGCACTGCATCGCCCCAGGAACTGGACGCGCTCGTGCATGTTCTCGACGGGGCAGACATCATCGTGCACCGGCTCGAAGGAACGATCACCCATTGGTCGATTGGCAGTGAGACGATGTACGGCTGGACCCGTGAAGAGGCCGTGGGCGAGACCGTCTACAGTTTGCTCGATACCCGTTTCCCTGAGCCGATGGAGACCATACGCGCGCATTTGACGACGCGCGGCTTCTGGCAAGGCGAAGTCGTTCATCGTCACAAGAACGGTCGCGACATATTCGTTGCAACGCGTTGCGTGCTTGTCAATCTTCCCGACGGTGATCCGGTCGTCATCGAGGCAAACAGCGACGTCAGCGCCCTGCGCAAGGCGGAAGAGGCCGTACGGGCGCGCGAGGCGCACCTGTCGTCGATCCTCGACACGGTGCCGGACGCGATGGTCGTTATCGACCAGCACGGCAACGTCATGTCGTTCAGCAAGGCGGCCGAGACGCTCTTCGGCTTCCGCTCGGAAGAAATCTGCGGCCATAACGTCAAAAGGCTGATGCCGGAACCCTACCGCGCAGCCCATGACGGATACATCGACCATTATATTCAGACAGGTGAAAAGCGGATCATCGGGTACGGTCGCGTCGTGACGGGCCAGCGCGCCGACGGCAGTCAATTTCCGATGGAACTCCATGTCGGCGAGGCGACGGCGAATGGCGAGCGGATCTTCACCGGTTTCGTTCGCGATCTGACCAGCAGGTTCAAGATCGAGGAAGACCTTCGCCAGGCCCAGAAGATGGAGGCCGTGGGTCAGCTGACCGGCGGGCTGGCGCACGACTTCAATAATCTGCTAACGGTAATCAGCGGCAATCTCGAAATGATCGAGGACAAGCTCCCGGCAGGCCCGCTGCGCGACATGCTGCGGGAGGCACAGGATGCGGCGGCCGACGGCGCAAAGCTCACGGGACAGCTGTTGGCCTTCGGCAGGCGCCAGCCGCTGAACCCGAGGCAGGCCGATCTCGGCCAACTCGTCACCGGCTTTTCGGACCTGTTGCGAAGGACGCTCGGAGAAAACATCAAACTGTCGACTGTCCTTTCAGGATCCGATTTCAACGTACTGGTCGACAGTTCTCAATTGCAGAACGCGATCCTCAACATCGCTCTCAATGCGCGCGACGCCATGCCGAAAGGCGGCACTTTGACCACCGAGGTTTCACGTGTGCGGCTCGATGCAGACTACGCAAAAATGTACCCGGAAGTCCGCAGCGGCAATTTCGTCCTCGTCTCCATGAGCGATACCGGTGTCGGAATGAGCGAGGAAGTCAAGAAGCGCGCGATCGAGCCGTTCTTCACCACCAAGGAAGTGGGATCGGGAACCGGACTGGGCCTCAGCATGGTCTACGGCTTCGTCAAGCAATCTGGGGGCCACCTGCAGATCTATAGCGAGATCGGTCGCGGCTCGACGATCCGCATCTACCTGCCGGCTCTTTCAAGCGTCAGTGCCGGGGACGAGGCGGCAGTCGATAAAAAGGTCGAGGCGGCACTGCCGGGTGGCAACGAACGTGTTCTCGTGGTCGAGGACGACGCGCGCGTCCGCAGAGTTGCGGTCGCCAGATTGGCCGGGATGGGATATTCGGTGATCGAGGCAGACAACGGCCACCGGGCGCTCGAATTGCTTAAGAACGAGCCCGATGTCGCGCTTTTGTTCACCGACATCGTCATGCCCGGCGGCATGACCGGAGACGAACTGGCAAGAGCTGCCCGCCTCGAACGGCCTGACCTCGCCGTGCTCTTCACGTCGGGATATTCGGAGCCGGCCCTGGCGGCAAACGAGGTCATCGCCCGCGCACAATGGCTCCGAAAACCCTATACTGCGCGCGACCTCGCTCTGAAAGTACGTGAGCTCATCGACGCTCGGTGATTTGAGCGCTTAAACCCTCCAAGAAATCCAGCAATCTGATTGTCAGCCGAGGCCCTTGACGGTTTCGCGGACGCAGACCTGCATCCACGCCTGCCTTAACGTGGATGCTGTCATCAACGTTATTCAGCGCTGCTCTCCCGTTTTCCTGCGTGTCGCCGAAACCGGACAAAGAGAGCCGCCTGTCGCCTGAATTGGCACCGCCAATTTGACGGGCATCAAAGAGTGAGGGGCTTGCATGTCCTACAACCGCAGCCGAGGCCAAGATCGGCCCCGAACGATAGGAGAAATGCAATGCGTCTGAAATTTGGACTGATCGCTGCCGCGGCGGTTCTGATGACATCGGCAGCGCCGCTCATGGCCGCCGACCATCAGATCCAGATGCTCAACAAGGGCGCTGACGGCGCGATGGTCTTCGAGCCGGGATTCGTCAAGATCGCGCCCGGCGACACCGTTACCTTCGTACCGACCGACAAGAGCCACAATGTCGAGACCTACAAGGGTCTTATTCCAGATGGGGCTGCTGAGTTCAAATCCAAGCCGAGCGAGCAATACCAGGCCAAGTTCGACGTGCCCGGCGCCTATGTCATCAAGTGCACGCCGCACGCAGGCATGGGGATGGTGGCGCTGATCCAGGTTGGCGACAACCCGGCCAACCTCGAAGCCATCAAGACCGCTAAGCTTCCGAACATGGTGCGCAAACGCCTTGATGCCGATCTCGGCCAGGTCACGCAGGTCACGCAATAATGCAAGGCCCTCACAGGTGGCGGCGCCAAGCGCCCCACCTGCGGACCAGGAGACATGTGATGATCAGACACTTGGCGCTCACCATGGCGGGCATATTTTGTATTGCCGGATCGGCGCAGGCCCATATCACTCTCGAGCAGGCCGAAGTGGTATCCGGCAAGGCCTACAAGGCCGTGCTGCGCGTGGGGCACGGCTGCGAAGGCAAGGCAACCGTCCGGATTAGGGTAAAAATCCCCGAAGGATTGCTGTCTGCCAAACCGATGCCCAAAGCGGGCTGGACGGTGGAAAAAATCCGCGGAACCTACGAAAAGAGCTACGATCTCTACGGCAAGTCAGTCAAGGAAGGCCTGACCGAGATCGTATGGCAAGGCGGCCAGCTTGCCGACGACGAATATGACGAATTCATCTTTCGCGCCACCGTGGCGAAGGAACTGCCCGCAGCGACACGAATTTATGTCCCCGTCGTCCAGGAGTGCGCCGAAGGTGCGGTCGAGCGCTGGATTGACATTCCCGCGGCCGGCAAGACATCCGATGATTATGAAACGCCGGCGCCGTTTTTCGACATCGTCGCGCAGCCTCACTCCTGAGACGGGCCAGGGACGGGTCGCCTATGGCGCGGAATTTCCCCCTATGGGCGGCCTTCTGCCTGCTCGCGCGTGTCGCGGGGCTGTTCCTTCTTTTGGGGACTGGGGCAGACGCCCATGCTGTCCTGATCGCATCCTCGCCCGCAAATAACGATATTCTTGCCGTGCCGCCGGAAAAGGTCCTGCTGCGTTTCAACGAAGCGGTGAGAGCCGTTCGCTTCAGCATGGTCGCCGCCGATGGAGTGACCAGAGGGATTTCAGCAAACTCGACAGGTGCTGAAGTCAAAGCGGTCCTTCCCGATCCCCTCGCAGACGGCACAGTAATCTTCAGTTACCGAGTGGTGTCGGAGGACGGCCATCCGATCGGCGGATCCATTGTCTTTCACGTCGGCAAACCGTCGGCCCGTTCCAGCGATGTTTCCGATATATCGGCGAAGGCGCTGCATGTCGTCATCTGGCTCGTTACTATCGGTTCAACACTCGGTCTCGCCATTATCGTCGGCGGCGCATTTTTCAATTGCTGGTTCTCCCCGGCAGGCGCGCGCCGGCAATCCCCCACCTTTACGGCCATGGCGATCATGCTTGTGCTGGCGGGACTTTATCTGCAAGGACTGGACGACCTTGGCGTGGGCCTCGTTTGGAGCGGCCTGGAGCCGATCGCCGAGGTCTTTTCCGACCAAACTGGGGTTGCCCAGTGCCTCAAGCTTGTGGCGATCGTGCTTGCGGTTTTGCCGTTTGCCCGTCATCCGCGCTCTGCGCGTCTAGCTTCGGCCGCCGCACTCGTCATTGCCTCACTCGCTTTCACACTGACCGGCCATAGTTCGATTGCGCAACCGCGCTTCATCGCACAGGCGTCGATCTTCTTGCATGCTGCCGTCTTGCTCTTCTGGATCGGCAGCCTGCCGCCGCTGATGAGTCTCAGCCGGTCTACTGAAGACCCGCGTCCCCTGCGGTTCTTCTCTCGCCTGATACCGATCCCCTTCGTCCTTATGTTGCTGGCGGGACTTCTGCTTGCAGTGATGGAAATACCCCGCATCGAGATCGCATGGTCGTCACTGTTTGCGCGCGTGCTGGCCGTCAAGGTCGGTCTTGTTGCGGTTCTCTGCGGGCTCGCGCTCTACAATCGCTTCTGGTTGACCGCTCCGGCGCTCGCGGGAGATCCTGTCGCCCGGCGCAGGCTGCGCTGGAGTATCGGCAGTGAGATCGGGCTCGCACTTTTGATCGTCGCTGCCGCCTCGCTATGGCGTTTCGCCGGTCCTGAACAGTATCAATACGCGCATGCCCAACCGCCGGTGTCGCTCCATCTGCATGGGCAGAAGGCAATGGCGGAACTCGAAATGACGCCGCAGCCTGACGGCACGGCCGATATTCGCGTTTCGATCCTGACATCGGAATTCGATCCGATGCAGCCAAGAAGCGTATCTCTGGGCCTGCGTAACACATTGCGTGGGATCGAGCCTCTCAAGTACGGGCTGACAAATGCTGCCGACGGCACATGGGTTGCAAGAAACCTGCCACTTTCGGATATTGCGGGCTGGAGCGTGGACGTTCAGGTGCTGATCGACGACTTCAACCTCGTCCATCTTGAAGGCGACCTCCCGGCAGAAACCGACTAGATCACAGGCCTATCTGGATCACGCCGCGCCGAGCTCGGCCCTGGATGCCTCGTCTATCCGCCTGATGATCCGACGCTGGGCAGCGATATGCCGACGCAAACACAGAAGAACGATCTGAGCAGGGAGTTGACCGCGTCGAAGGACCGCGAGCAGCGGCGACATTGCAGCGCCTGCAACCCTCAACCACATCCTGCACCAGTCGTAACCGATCTGCTCTTCCAGCCGATGACTGGTCAGAAGCAGAGGAAGGAGCCCGGCGGCGACGATGACGCAGAGCCGCTCATTGATGCGGCATGGCAGAAAATCGGCGATCGCCTCGAGAAGATCGCGCCCAGGACAAAAGCTCGCCGTAACGCGCTTTAAGCTCGTGAAATACCGATGTCGGGCGGGTCATCGCTCACCTCTGGAGAAACAGGCTCGCGGCAATGGCGATCGCGGCGATGACCGCGGTCACGACACCCGTCCGTTGCAGCACGCCCATCCGATAAAGCATGATCGCGAAGATCACGATGACAGGTGTTGCTATCGAAAGTCCGATTTGCGCGTCGCTCATAAGGTCTCCTTTGCGGGCGCAGGATAGCGAGCCGCGGCAGGCGCTTCTTTGAGATCGGTCAAAGAAAATTCCCGCTCGGCGAGCGGCCCGTCCGGAGGGGACACACGGCTGTTTGCGGTTTCACAAAGACGGGCGCTCAGCCTCGCCATAAGCTTGAGAACATGACCTCGATGATCTCAACTCGCGAGACGCGCGATACCGATAGTGGCGATCTGCTGGTATGGATCCTTGCCTGGAGCGAACTGGTCGCCTTCGGAGCCCTGTTGACGGCCTTCGTCGTCGCCTCCGCGCTGCAACCGGAAACATTCGCAGCCGGCAAGGCGAAGCTTCATCATATCCTGCCGGTCGTCAACACGATCGTACTTCTGGCAAGCGGCTGGTTTGCCGCCAGAGCAACTGAGCAGAGCGCAGTCTCTGGCCGGCGTTTGATGCTGCTTTTGGCGGCCCTGGGAGGGGTCGTCTTCGCCTGTCTCAAATGCCTGGAATATGTGTTCGAAGGCGCGTCACTTCTTTCCGGGGATCCCTTCTCGCAGCTCTATCTTCTCATCACCGGGTTTCATCTGACGCATGTGGCGTTTGGATCGATGATTCTCGTCCTCGTCGCAGTCTTTCCGACCCGCGAGAACATCCATCTGATCACCACGCTCTGGCATGTGATCGACATCGTCTGGCTCGTCATGTTTCCGGTGATCTATCTGTTATGAGGCATTCCGATCACCCGAATTGCTCGCGCGCCCTGCTGCTTCTGCTCGCCCTGACGGGCTGCATGTTCGTCTTGACGCGCGCCCTGCCGGACGGAATACCGCCGGCTTTGGCGGCGGTGATGATCGCCACGATCGCCGTCATCAAGGTCCGGCTCGTCGTATTGGATTTTCTCGGGCTTCGTGGAGCCAACACGCCCTTGACCGCTGCCTTATGGTCCTGGGCGGCATTCGTGCTGCTGATTGCGGTCGTGCGCACCGCGTTGCAATTGTCTGTCTGACATTTCGCTTCTCTTTCTAAAAAACTGGGCGCACCTGCAAGCGGCTGCGGCTGCGGCTGCGGCTGCGGCTTTGCTGGCATGCCCGACTGCGCATTCTGCTAGCACATTCGTCGGCTTGCTTGCGAATGAGCAAAGAGCACCCGGTCGAATTCCGCCATTCCCTTCCAGCGAGCCCGCTGGCTCGATTTCCGACGTCACGGCGGCACCGCCACTGACATGAAAGGATGATCAATGGCTGAACGCCTGACAAAAACCGCGGCCCGAAACGTGTTCTACGGCGGGTCGGCATTTTTCTTCGCCATATTCGTGGGCCTGACGGCCCACAGTCACTATTACATCCGCACGGTCTCCACCGATGAGACCAAGCTGACGGAAAGCGTCGCCCGCGGGAAACACATCTGGGAAAAGAACGCCTGCATCAACTGCCACACGCTCGATGGCGAAGGCGCCTATTTCGCGCCGGAGCTCTCGAATGTCTGGATCCGCTGGGGTGGCGACAAGGATCCGGCCAATGCCCGCGAAGCGCTCCACGCGTGGATGGCGGCGCAACCCTCCGGCATCGAGGGTCGACGGCAGATGCCGCAATTCAACCTGACGGACCAGGAGGTCGATGACCTCGCCGACTTCCTCGAATGGGTCAGCAAGACCAACACTCAGAACTGGCCCCCGAACCAGGCCGGCTGACAGCGAGAGGCTATAAAAATGAAGTACAAGACCCAGAGCGTCGCAATGCTCTATTTTTACGGAACTCTCGGCCTGTTCATGGCCCAGCTCCTGTTCGGCGTGCTCGCCGGCACCATCTACGTGCTGCCCAATACGCTGTCTGTCGAACTGCCCTTCAACATCGTGCGCATGATCCATACCAATGCGCTGATTGTCTGGCTGCTCATGGGCTTCATGGGAACAACCTATTTCCTGCTGCCGGAAGAATGCGAAACCGAACTCTACAGCACCAAGATCGCAATCGCGCAGTTCTGGATCTTCCTGATAGCCGCAGCAGTCGCCGTCGTCGGCTATCTCTTTCATATTCACGAAGGCCGAGAATTCCTGGAACAGCCCTTCGCGATCAAGGTCGGGATCGTGATCGTCGCGCTGATGTTCCTCTTCAACGTCACCATGACCGCGCTCAAGGGGCGCAAGACGACGATCACCAACATCCTGCTCTTCGGTCTGTGGGGTGTTGCGATCTTCTTCCTCTTTGCCTTCTACAATCCCGCCAATCTGGCGCTCGACAAGATGTACTGGTGGTATGTCGTCCATCTGTGGGTCGAGGGCGTCTGGGAACTGATCATGGCATCGGTGCTCGCTTTCCTGATGATCAAGCTGAACGGCATCGACCGGGAAGTGGTCGAAAAGTGGCTCTACGTCATCATCGGTCTGGCGCTTTTTTCCGGCATCCTCGGCACGGGCCACCATTATTACTGGATCGGTGCCCCCGGTTACTGGCAGTGGATCGGATCGCTTTTCTCGACGCTTGAGGTCGCACCCTTCTTCACCATGGTCGTATTCACCTTCGTCATGACTTGGCGGGCCGGCCGTAAGCACGAGAATAAGGCTGCTCTTCTCTGGTCGATCGGTTGCTCGGTCATGGCCTTCTTTGGCGCAGGAGTCTGGGGTTTCCTGCATACGCTCTCGTCGGTCAATTACTATACCCATGGCACGCAGGTCACCGCAGCCCATGGACATCTTGCCTTCTTCGGCGCCTACGTGATGCTCAATCTCGCGGCGATGGCCTACGCCGTCCCGCAGATCCGCGGCCGCACCCCCTATAATCAGTGGCTATCGATCGCCAGTTTCTGGATCATGTGCACTGCCATGTCGGTGATGACCTTCGCGCTTACTTTTGCAGGCATCATTCAGGTGCATCTGCAGCGGGTTCTCGGCCAGTCATACATGGACGTCCAGGATCAGCTCGCCCTCTTCTACTGGGTGCGACTCGGCTCCGGCATCTTCGTGTTCATCAGCGCCCTGATGTTCATCTGGTCGGTGCTCGTTCCCGGACGGACGCGCGTCGCAAGCCCACTGGTCCAGCCCGCCGAATGAGGCGGGCCATTTTCCTGGAGAACAAAGATGACGATAGCCTTCAATCATCCGCTTAATCCGGACGTCGAGATCCCGCACTACGCGCCTCAGGGAAACGAGTGCGCACTCTTCGAACACGCCTGGACCCGGCGGCTCCCGATCCTGCTGAAAGGGCCGACCGGCTGCGGTAAGACACGCTTCGTGCAGCACATGGCCGCCCGTCTCGGCCTGCCTTTATCGACAGTCTCCTGCCACGACGACCTCACGGCCGCCGACCTCACCGGCCGATATCTTCTCAAGGGCGGCGAAACGGTTTGGATGGATGGCCCGTTGACCAAGGCCGTTCGGGACGGCGGTATCTGCTACCTCGACGAAATCGTCGAGGCGCGCAAGGACGTGACAGTCGTCCTCCATCCGTTGACGGACGATCGCCGCATCCTGCCGCTCGAGCGGACCGGCGAAATCCTGGAAGCCGGTCCCGGTTTCATGGTCGTCGTCTCCTATAATCCCGGCTACCAGAATCTGATGAAAGCGCTGAAGCCCAGCACGCGTCAGCGCTTCGTCTCGATCGAATTCGATTTCCTGCCGCGCGAGCGGGAAATCGCCACGGTGTCTCTGGAAAGCGGCCTTGCCGAGGCCAGGGTTGCACCGCTCGTCGAACTTGCCCGGCGCCTGCGCGCTCTCAAGGGCCAGGATCTGGAGGAAGGCGTTTCGACCCGCCTGCTGATCTACTGCGCCACTCTCATAGACGCCGGCCTGCCGACGATCGAGGCTGTGCGGGCGGCCATCATCGAGCCGCTGACAGACGATCCGGACGTCAAGGCCGCCCTGGTCGAGGTCGCCAGGGCTACGATCGGATAGGTGGAACATGCTCGAATTTCTGGAACTCGAGGAGACGGTGGGGCGCGCCTGGCATCGGCTTGTCGGCGACACCAGTTCATGGCCGCATCATCCTGCTCAAGCCGTTCACCTCGCCGATCTCAGACTGCAGCTTGCCGTCTGCTTCAGGGCTTTTGGCGGGGACGCGACGTTGCAGATCCAGAGGGCAAGACAGAAAACCTCGCTGCACAGACTGCGGCTAAGGCAAGTCATCGGCCTCGGCGAAGAAAGATCGGATCATCCGAGTTGGGACGGCACGGCGATCCATCTGCCGGCGACCATCGATCTTTTCGACGACCGTGCGCTCAATCGGGATCTTTATTTCTGGCTGGCTGCCTATGTGGCGACCGCACCGTGCGCTTTGTCCCCCGCCGATCCGGCTCTTGCCGATCTGTGGCGGATCGAGAGGGGTCGGAAAAATTCCGCTCTGGTCCTCCAAAGGTTTCCTGGAACGGCGGCACGCTATGTCCGGCTGACCCAGGCGCTGCTTGGCTGCCGCAGGCGCGGAACGCTTCCACAGGCCGAACGATGGGTCGAGGAATTCGCCCAGCTGGCACTCACCGTTCCTTTGCACCATTCCCTTCCCGACGCCATCCTCCCGAAGATACGTGCCGCCCCTGCCGGTTATCTGCCGATGCTGCCTTTGCCGATCTGGCCGGATTTCAGGGGCCGCAGTGAGACGAACTCGTCAGAGCGCGATGACCTTCCGTCTGATCAGGCGGGTGACGATCAACAGGCACGGCCATCGCATGAGGCAACGCGCAAACGCGACGCCGACGATCGCAAGCGCGATCCCTTCATATTGAACCGCTTCGAGAAAATCCTCGCCATGGCTGAGATGGTCAATGTCGACCGACCTAGTGATGACAGTGAGGAGCACGATCCTGCTGCGGCTGACGAGCTTGAAGAAATTACACTCAGCGAAACGCGCGAGCGGCCGAAATCCAGTTTCCACTTCGGCCTGGACCTCTCGCCTGAAGCCGTCGACCCGGCAACGATAGCCGGCGAATTCATCTATCCGGAATGGGATTTCCGGAAAAACCGATATCTTGCCGACCACTGCCGCGTGGTGGTCGGCTCGCCCTCAGACAAGGTGGATCAGGCAATCGTCAGCGACGCCGCTCTTGTGCGCAAGGTCAGACGCCAGTTTGAGACGCTGCGCCCGAAGCGGGAGCTGCGAAGGGCACAACTGGACGGGGACCAGATCGATCTCGAAGCGACCATCCGCTCCCGCATCGACTTCATCGCCACCGGCCAGCCGGATGACCGCATCTACGGATGTGCCCGCCCCGCCAGTCACGAACTTGCGACCTCGATCCTCGTCGATGTCTCCTTGTCGACGGACTCCTGGGTCGACAATCGCAGGGTTCTTGACGTCGAAATGCAGGCGCTCGACGTCCTTGCCCGTGGCCTACAATCGTGCGGCGACCGCTTCGCCATTCAAACCTTTACGTCACGGCGCCGTGACTGGGTCCGCGTCGACACGATCAAGGATTTTGACGAGACTTTTTCTGCCAGGACTGCCAGCCGCATCGCAAATCTCAAGCCCGGATATTACACGCGCATGGGGGCGGCCATCCGGCACATATCGAGGCAATTAGAGAGCGACGGCGCACGAAAGAAGCTGCTGCTTATCCTGACAGATGGCAAGCCCAACGACGTCGATCACTACGAGGGTCGCTTCGCCCTCGAAGACAGCCGCAAAGCCGTCATGGAGGCTCGCACGAAAGGACAGGCCGTCTTTGCCGTGACCGTCGACCGCAGCGCCGGCGACTATCTTCCGGCCATCTTCGGCAGATCCGGGTTTGCCCTCGTGTCGAACATCTCGAAATTGCCGAGCGCACTGCCGGCGATCTACCGGAGCTTGACGGCATAGCAAAGCGAAAAGCCGAGCCTTTTCACGCGCAGAAACCAGGCGGAATCGCTTCCAGCCTGGTTTTTCTGATTTTGGGGAGGATGGCCGGCGGGCATATCGCCGTTGTCACCGGCCGCCTATCGAAACATGGCCGTCAGGAAGAGATCATGCCGCCTTGCTGTGCGTCCGGCCGAAGGAACCGAAGTAGGCGTCGAAGGCTGCTGCGACGGCGCGGACCATGAAGCGATGCTCCTTCGAGACGGTGACGCGACCATTCTCGATCGTCACCACACCATCCGACGCGAGGCTGTCCAGCCGGTCGTTCCGCTCGAGGAGAAAGCCGGCATCATAGCCGGCCTCCGCGCCAAGCTTTGCCAGATCGACCTTGAAGTCGCACATCAGCCGTTCGATCACTCTCGCCCGAAATTTGTCTTCATCGGTCAGCTCATATCCCTTGGCAGTCGCCAGGATCCCCGAACTGATCCGCTCTGCGTAACGACCAAGAGCGACATGGTTCTGGACGTAGCCATCAGGCAGCCGGCCAATCGCCGACGCGCCGAGCCCGATCAAGGTTTCACATTCATCGGTCGTGTAGCCCTGGAAGTTCCGCCGCAGGGTTCCCGAAACCGAGGCGATCGCGAGCTGATCGTCGGGCAATGCAAAATGATCAAGACCGACACGAACATAACCGGCGCTCTCAAGTTCCTGTGCAATCGCCTCGGCCTGCTCGTTGCGCTGCGCGGCATCGGGCAGCGCTGCTTCATCGATCAGCCGCTGATGCTTCTTGAAGGCCGGCACATGGGCGTATCCGAAGACTGCGAAACGTTCGGGCCGCAACTCGACAGCCGTTCTTACCGTTTCGATGCAGGATTGGATGGTCTGATAGGGGAGCCCGTAGATGAGGTCGAAATTGATGCTCGTCACACCGTAACCCCTGAGCCCCGTCACAGCCGCCTGCGTCTGCTCGAAGCTCTGTATCCGGTTGATTGCTTTCTGAACGACCGGGTCGAAACTCTGGACACCGAGGCTTGCGCGGTCGACGCCGTTCTCGCCGAGAGCGGCAATCATTGCGCCCGACAGCGTCCGCGGATCGATCTCGACTGCAACGCTGCTGTCGCCGGTAAACTGGAACGCGCTCTTGAGCTTGTCCATCAGGCTCGAAAATTCGTCCGGCTTCATGATCGTCGGCGTGCCGCCGCCGAAATGAACGTTTTTGACCGGAACCTCGTTTCGGGCTGCCTGTGATACGAGTTCGATCTCCTGGCTCAGGACATCGAGATATTCCAGCACGGGTGCATCCTGGCGCGTGATCGTCGTGTGGCAGCCGCAATACCAGCACATGGAGCGACAGAAGGGAACGTGCAGGTACACGGAGACGGGTCCGGAAGCTGCGACGTCGGAAAGACCATGCGCATATTGCTCCGGCCCGACGACCGGCGAAAACGCAGGCGCGGTCGGATAGCTGGTGTAACGCGGCAGGCGGGCCTCGCCATATTTGGCGACCAGGACATCGGACATTTCGGCTTCCTTCATGAGACAATCATGATGTTCATAAGCCGACGAAGGGGCAAGCTTCCTTGTCCTGGATCAACAACGACCCGTGTAAAGTTGACGATGGCAAGTTCGGCAGCAGTCCGAGTCCGGCGGCAACAATCGTCCGGCTGTTTGCTCGCTGTCAAAGTCGCCCGACCCGCACCCGGCTATCTTCCGCCTCGACACCGGATGCGCCGCGGTCCGGTCATCAGTCATTCCGCGGCAGAAGGAAGCAGCCATAATGACAGACGCGCCAGCCACGCAGACGACGATTGCGCACATCGATGTGCGGATCCTGCCGCCCGTCGAGCGCCATCCCCGGATCTTCGGCACGTTGAATTCGCTGACACCGGGCCAGAGCCTCCACATTACCAGCGACCACGAGCCCCGCCCTCTGCAGTACCAACTCGACACCGCCCTGCCGGGAAAATTCTCCTTCGAATATCTGGAACAGGGACCGGACGTGTGGCGCGTGGAGATCACCCGCCTCGATGCGGGTTGCGACTGCTGCTGCGGCAGCCACTAGCGCAGGAGAGGCGCCATGATGCCAGTGGGCGCGACCCTGTCGCGGTGGACGATGTCGTATTTCGGCGCGGCACTGTCTTACCTGCTGCTGGCGGAGTGCCTGCTGGCAGCAGGCGTCTGGACGCCCTCCCTAGACGTCGCCGAACCTGGAGCGCTTGCCATCGTGCATGCCGTGACGCTCGGATGGCTTTTGCTTCTGATGATCGGATCATTGCTCCAGTTCGCGCCGGTCCTGACAGGCAGTGACAGACCAGCCGGCCGCTTCGATCTGATTGCATTTGCCGGCATGGTCGCCGGTCCGGCACTTCTCATGCTCGGCTTCCACCTGATCAGCCTCGGTTCCGTTGCGGCCGGCCCGGTCATGATTGCCGCGTCCGCGACGATTTCACTCTCGATCGCCGCTGTCATGCTATCCCTGTCTGCCCTGCTCTGGCGAGGAAGACGCGTGCATGCCGCCTCCCTCATCGTTCTCGTCGGTATCGGATGCCTGCTCGTCACGACGGCCTTCGGCGCCCTGTTTGCGTTGACGATCTCCGGCCAGGTGGAAGCACCCGAAGTCGTCGCCTATGGCATGGATGCGGTCGCTTTTCATGCGAGTTTCGGCCTCGGCGGTTGGATGACCTTTGCGGCGATCGGCGTCAGCTACAAGTTGCTTCCGATGTTCCTGCTGTCCAACGATATGCGCAAGGCGCAGCTCATTCGCCGATCGAGTACGCTGGCGGTCCTTCTCCTGTCGATGGCAGCGATCGCGCCCGTCGTCGAACCCGATTTTGCGCGCGCCGTTTTCCTGTCGGCCGCGGTGCTGTTTGGCCTGATCGTAGCTGCCTATCTCTTCGAAATTTACGGAACATATCGCGCCAGGCGCCGCCCCACGCTCGAGCTGAATACGCTGGGATCGCTGCCGGCCTTCGCGATGCTCGGCCTCTCCGTCTCCCTTCTTGCGTTGTCCCTTTTCCTCGGTGCCGAGACGCGTATCATATCGGCAATAGTCTATCTTTTCGTGTTCGGCTGGCTCACAGGCTTCGGGCTCGCCCAGCTTCTGAAGATCGTTCCATTTCTCACCTGGATCGAAGCCTTCGGTCCGCTTCTTGGCCGCAGGCCGACGCCAAAGCTTGGCGAACTGATCAACGGGCGTCGCGCCGGTGTCTGGCTTGGCATCTTCTACGTTTCGGTAGTCGGCGCTGCAGCCGCGCTCTGCGCTGGATGGGACTTGGGTTTTCGTGTGTTCGCGATCGTTCAAACCGCATCGACGCTCGCTCTTATCATCGAGCTGGTGCTCGCCCGCGCGCTCGCGAATGTAAAACCAGAGATCAAGACCGCACCATTTCACAAACCGGCGCTGTTTTTCGCCGCAAACCAAAGAGGTAACGCCAATGGTTCAGTTCCGTGAACTCGACGTCCGACAGATCCTGCGCGATGGCGGCATGCCATTCCAGCTCATCATGGATGCGTTCGCCGGCCTCGATCCCGATGAGGGTCTGAAGCTGCGCGCAATATTCGAGCCCGTCCCTTTGATCCGCCAACTTGAAAAACGCGGCTATTCACATGTCGCAACGCGTCTGGCTGAAGATGATTGGGAAATCGAATTCATCCCGAACAAGCCCATTCAGCGATCGGAACCCGCCGTCGCCGCGACGGAAGCGGTCTGGCCCGAGCCGGTCTGGAACCTCGATCTGACGGACCTTGCCCCGCCCGAGCCGATGGAGCGCATTTTGTCCCGGCTGGAAACGATGGAGGACGGCGAGGTTCTGTTTGCCCTTCTCAACCGAGAACCCGTCTTCCTCTTCAACGAATTGAAGGCACGGGGCCACGAATGGATCGGCAATTTCGATTCGTCCGGCAAGACCTACCGGATCATGATCAGGACGACCACGGGAGAACAGAACAATGCTGGTGCCTGAGGTGACGGAACAGGACATTCGCAATGCGCTGCGCGAGATAGAAGACCCCGAGATGGGAACGAGTATCATCGATCTCGGTCTGGTCTACGAAATCGATATGACCGAGCCCGCAGTCGCGAAGATCAAGATGACGACGACGACCCGTTTCTGTCCGGCATCCGGCTATATTGCCGATGCGGTGCGTCAGCGGGTTGAGGATATTGACGGCATAAGCCGAGCCGTCGTCGACCTCGTCTACGAACCCGCCTGGTCGCCGGATATGGTCTCGCTCTTCGGTCTGCCGAGGACATGAACGCTTTGCAGTCACATTATTCGGATGGCGGAACTGCCGCCCGACGAGCAGAATCATATCGAATCGGGACGGTTAGTCTGCCTCCCTTCTGGTTGGAAGCCCATGAGCGAAGACACGGTGGATAGGACGGGCCTTTTCGGATTGCAGAAAGACGGCAGCCCCATCGTCGATGCTGCCGTCCTTGCCGACCGTTTCAACCTTGCGCCAGACCTTCTCATGGATCATCTGCGCCGCGGTCTCGTCCGCTCGAGAGTGGAGGTCGGCACTGGTGCCGACGCCGGCAAGCGGCGTCTCTCCGTCCGCATCGGCAATCGGATCTGGGTTGCGATCGTCAGCGAAGACGGCTGCGTGCTCAGCGAAGAAATGCGGTTTTTGCGCATGACGTCGTGAGGCGAGCGCGGCTGAGCGATGCACGCCCGGGACATATGGCCCGCTTTGACGCTCCACAGTGGCCGCAAAGCGAGCCTCGCACGATGGTCTGCTGGGCCCGTGTCCGGAACGTTTCCGACTGGTGCGCGTTATTCGTTCTTGGACCCAAGCTATTCGGCGTGGGCAACCTGAGGGAGGTTATCATGAAAATCAGCGATTGCATGACGACGGACGTCCAGATCACCGATCCGGAGCATACATTGCAGGATGTCGCCTTGATGATGGGACGTCTCGACACAGGCGTTCTCCCGGTGGGTGAGAATGACCGGCTGGTCGGCATGATCACCGATCGCGACATCGCGATCCGCGGCGTGGCAGAGGGAAGAGGCCCGAAGACAAAGGTACGAGACGTGATGAGTACCGATGTCAAATACTGCTTCGAGGACGAAGACGTGGAAGACGTTCTTCATAATATGGGTGATCTTAGGGTCCGGCGCTTGCCGGTACTGAACCGAAAAAAGCGGCTCGTCGGCATCATCTCGCTTGGCGATCTCGCCATGAAAGGCAGTGCCAAGGAAACAGGCAAGGCGCTGGGCGGCATCTCCCAACGCGGCGGCGCGCATTCGCAGACAGCCCATTGACGGTTTGCGCAACTCCAACGCAAAACTGCCGGCTTGCTCGCGGCCATTCCTCATTTGAGCCTTCGCGCCATAGCCCTGCGCGAGGGCCTGGATGCATGCAGCGCCCCAGCTGCCAAGCTGGGGCGCCTAAAGCACGATCACCCTCCCCTCATCGTCAGAGGTTGCGTTCCGACCACAAAAGCGGGCCGTGTTCCACCACGAACAATCCGAAGGCCGCCGTCCAGCCGATCGCTGCCAGGGCAAGGATCTCCGTGCTCAGCGTAGGGATGAGTTCGGCAAGCGGCCGAACAAGTGCAACGCAGCCAAGCAACACATAGGATATATTGGCCATCCGGCTTGATTTTAGCTTCCGCCCAGTGTGGCCGCGTGTTGCCCGCGTCATCACTGCGAGCATCATCATCGAAATCGTACCGATCGCGAAAATATGCAGTGCGGCCACTTCGGGCAGCAACCCGGATGCCTGAAGTGAAATGGCAGCAAATCCAATCGGCACGAATAAGAAAGTGGCGTGCAGGACAAACAGAATGGATTCAGGCCAGGTGGTCCAGCCGCGCCAGCGAATAAGCCTGATCGTGTTTAGGACAGCTGCCACCACCGCCGTCCCGCACGTTGCGATGGCATCAGGGGCGCATGCCCATAGAACGAGCACGACCGCCCCGATGATGATGGTTGCCGCATCGAAACTGTTGTAGGGCACGGGGAAGTCCGTGCGGCCGGACTGATTGATCCAGTTACGGGTGAAGCTCGGCAGGATCCGGCCTCCGACGATCGTCACGAGCAGCACGTAGGCGCCGATCCCAAGACGTATCGCAAGTTCGGGCCCTATGCCCTCGATGACGGCGATGTGAAAGAGGACATTTGCAAGCGAGAGGACAAAAAGCCCGGCGATGACCTTCAAGTCCTTCCACTTTTTTCCAGCCACGACCTCGCGCGCGCAGACGAGGAGCATCACCGGCAGGAACAGGCTGTCGATAGCGGTTGCAAGGACGATCCCGATCGAACCGCTGAGCAGCATGGCGATACGACCGGCGCACCAGATCGCAAACAACATCGCAAGCGGCCTGCCGGCGATCGGCAGGCGGCCGGTCCAGTTCGGGATCGCCGTCAGCAGGAACCCGGCCAGAACCGCTGGCGCGAAACCGAACAGCATCTCATGCGCATGCCAGTATAATGTACCGTAATCCGGTGCGACAGGAACCCCGAAGCTGAGATGGGCAACCCATATGTCGATGCTTGCGATGGCAAAGAGCGCCGATGCCAGAAAGAAGGGCCGGAAGCCGTAGGAGAAGAGCACCGGTCCGGTTCGCGACATGCCGCGCGGAAGATCTCGCGCGGCATCCGAAGTGTTTTTCATTTCCATGTCTCCAAATTGACCACACAGAAATGCCAAAGATTGTCGGGGTGGTCGTTGAGATTACGCAAATAGCGGCGGCAGAACTTTGCGCTGACACAAACAGTCAGTTTGCTCCAAATCAAAGAGTCCGACGGGGTTTCTACTATTTTGCTTCTCGACCGGGCGGCATGCGCTCGCTCTTCGACTACAGGAGATTAGAGATGACGAATACTCTGCAAATGACCCGTCGCACGATGCTTACGGGCGCTGCTGTCGCAGGAGCGCTGACGCCCATCCTCATCGTCAATAGTTCCGCTCATGCGGAGGAGGTGATGGCAGCGAACGCGCCCAGAAAAGCGCCGGCCGCCGACCTCGCCAAGCTTCAGCGCGAGAAGGTCGAGCTGGTCAAGCCACCCTTCGTCCACTCGCATAGCCAGAAGGCCGAGGGTGGCCCGAAGATCAAGGAATTCACGCTGACCATCCAGGAAAAGAAGATGGTGCTCGACAAAGATGGGACCGAGGTGAACGCGATGACGTTCGACGGATCGGTGCCCGGCCCGCTGATGGTCGTCCACCAGGACGATTATGTGGAGTTGACGCTGGTCAATCCTGAAACGAACACCATGCAGCACAATATCGACTTTCACGCCGCGACCGGCGGCCTTGGCGGCGGTGCGCTGACCGTCGTCAATCCCGGTGAAAGCACCGTCCTGCGCTTCAAGGCGACGAAGGCCGGCGTCTTCGTCTACCACTGCGCACCTCCCGGCATGGTGCCCTGGCATGTCACATCGGGGATGAATGGCGCAATCATGGTTCTTCCGCGTGAAGGTCTCACCGACGGCCATGGGAAACCTCTCGTCTACGACAAGATCTACTATGTCGGCGAGCAGGACTTCTACATTCCACGTGACGAGAACGGCAAATTCAAGAAGTATGACAGCCCTGGCGAGGCCTATGAGGATACGCTTGCGGTCATGAGGACGTTGACACCGACCCACGTCGTTTTCAACGGCGCCGTCGGCGCGCTGACGGGCGAAAATGCGATGACGGCCAAGGTCGGCGAGACCGTTCTCATCGTGCATTCGCAGGCCAACCGCGATACGCGACCGCATCTTATCGGCGGCCACGGCGAATATGTCTGGGCGACCGGTAAATTCGCCAACGTGCCCGACATCGACCAGGAGACCTGGTTCATCCCGGGCGGCACGGCAGGTGCGGCACTCTATACGTTCGCACAGCCGGGGATCTACGCCTATGTCAACCACAACCTCATCGAGGCGTTCGAACTCGGTGCGGCTGCCCACTTCAAGGTCACGGGGGACTGGAACGACGATCTGATGACTTCGGTGAAGTCGCCGTCGGCCAGCTGACCTTGAAGGGGACTGTGCAGGCCGTGAGGGCGGCCTGCACAGTATGATTTCTTAAAAAAGGGGGCGCATGTTGCGAAAAGGACATGACACCGCACGCCGAGACCACAGGAGTTTCCGGCATATCGATCGCACTTCCGCTTGCGCTTCTTGCGGTCCTTTCCGCAGCGCTTGCGGTTGAGACCGGGTTCGTGAATATCGAGCGGCGCGAGGCCGCATTAGCCGCTCCCGAGATCGTCACTATTGCACCCCATCAATTCCAATATCGCGACGCGACCGAGTATTTTCGCCGCGGCCTGGCTGTCGATGCGCCGAAGCGCAAGACCAATGTCCGCACACCTCTGGCGATCATGAAATATCAGACCAGCCTTTCCGAGTATGACGTTTGCGTGGCCGATGGCGCCTGCTCCGAGCCGGAAGGGCGAAGCGCCACCTCCGGCGACGACACGCCGGTGACCGGCGTCAGCTACGAGGACGCACTGCGCTACGCGAACTGGCTATCGCAGAAGACGGGCAAGACCTGGCGACTTCCGACCGATTTCGAACTGGCCTACGCTGCCGCCGATCGTTTTCCCGACGACGCGCTCGGTGTCGATGCCGACAGCAAGAACCCCGCGCTGCGCTGGCTTGCCGATTATGAACGCGAGGCGCGCCGCGCCGCCTCGAGCGACCCCGCGCCGCAGCCGAGGGGATCGTTCGGCGTGAGCCGGACCGGGCTTGCCGATTTCGGCGGGAACATCTGGGAATGGACCTCGACCTGCAACAAGCGTATCGACCTCGAGAAGGAAGCCGTCATCGACGACCCCGACCCCGCAGACTGCGGCATCATGATCGCCGCCGGCAGGCACCGCGCTCCGATGAGCACTTTCGTGCGAAATCCCAAAGGCGGCGGATGCTCGGTCGGCAGCCCGCCCGACAATCTCGGTTTTCGGCTCGTCCGGCAGCCGGGCTTCGTCGAGAGCATCGAAGACTTCACGCACCGTGTCGTCGCCGATATGATCGGCGACGTCCTTTTCAAAGGAGTTCAGCGGGACGACGATGAAGGTTGACCGTACAGTTTTGAAGTCGCTGGCGCTTTTCGAGCGCATGACGGATGCCGACCTCGACGCCATGCTCGAGCATGCCACACCGCGCCGCATCGCCCAGGGTGATGCGGTCTTCGAGCAGGGAGCGTCTGCGAAATCGTTCTTCCTTCTGCTCCACGGCAGGCTCAAGGTCACGCAGGTCACGCATGACGGCCAGCAGATCATTGTCAGAATGGTCCATCCAGGCGATCTGTTCGGCTTCGCCATGGCGCTGCGCCGGCAGGACTATCCGGGAACGGCCACCGCCGCAGCGGAAAGTCTCATCCTCGGGTGGCCGACCGACATGTGGTCGCGGTTCGTCGAGCAAAATCCTCGCCTGGCAGTGACTGCGATGCAGACGATCGGCCAGCGGCTCGAGGAAGCGCATACGCGCATACGCGAAATGTCTACTGAAGAAGTGGAAAAGCGGGTCGCCCATGCGGTGCTGCGTCTGTCCAAACAGGCCGGCAAGGCGATGGGAACCGCTATCAAAATCGATTTCCCGATATCTCGACAGGATATTGCTGAGATGACGGGGACGACACTGCATACAGTATCGCGAATCCTGAGCGCATGGGAAGGCAAGGGCATCGTCGTGGGCGGCAGGCAGAAGCTGACGGTTACTGATCCACAGCGTCTTTTGAAGCTTGCAGAAGGCAAGAGCGACTAGCGGCCGAAGTCTGAAGAGTGAGATATGAGGATAACGCGTCGCGGCCTGACTGCGGAGTGCTAAATGCGGCCATGAGGCCGGCGGTCGCCCCTATTTCAAGCCCGGGATGGCCGCAGCCGGCGGTATTTCCGCAGCGGAAACGTCGAGCCTTGCGCCCGACTGGACGTACCTCCAAGCCGAGTTCGGCAATGTCACGGTTCAGCTTTTGTCCTAATGAAACGTGTCATGCGCTTCCTTCCACGCGGCGATATCGTCCTTCGATACGTGTATCGGGGAAAATGTCGACTGCGGCTGCAGAAGCATCTTCGATGCGGCGATTTCGCATATCGTGCCGACATGCTCCTGCAGCCGGGTTTCGTCTGCGCGCGGTGGATTGCTGATCTGGAGCAAGGCGTCGCGATCGATGATGACAACGCGCTGCGCACCTTCGTGCTCCATCAGCACGACGCCTGTTTCTCCGGAGGATTTCAGGAATGCGGTGATGAACCTCGGCAACATCCGGGCTCCCTCCTCTTTCGTCCATGATGGATCAGAGCATACCGGATAGCGTTTCGGCGTCTTTGACAGACATCAAAGAGAAAGAATGTCCCGCGCGAATACCGGGGAAAATGAACGGTCACGCAGGCGCGGCGGTCATGAGGGGTATCTATGTCCGCGAGTCGGCGTTCTCAACAGCGTGGCCCGTGATTGATCACCGATTTCAAAATCATCATTGCGTTTGCGCCAGATCAATCATGATCGAGCCGAAAACTCTAAGCTCGTCATATTGCAGGGAGTCATCGGAATGGGAAGCTTTAGTGCGTGGCATTGGCTGATCGTCCTCGCCATTGTCCTTATCCTGTTTGGACGCGGCAAGATCCCCGAACTGATGGGCGACGTCGCCCATGGGATCCGGGCCTTCAAGAAGGGCATCGACGACGAGAAGGACGGGAACGGCGATGCAGATCGGCCTTGATCCGGATCGAAGCATATTCGGTCACGCTGAACGTCCGGGAGAGCGCAAGGTGGCGTATTCGATCATCTCGGCCCGATTCGACGACGCGGAAAAATGCGGCCGCATCGATCTTCAAGTCGCTGACCAAACCCGGCACGTGATCGTCACCAGGCGATCGCTGTTGAGCGTTGCCTCACCCCCGCGGGCGAACGAGGCGCGGCTTTTCCAGTTTCTGCATAGCTTTTGCGAGATCGCCCTCGCCTATGGCAGATGCGATCCGAGGCGTGCGCAGGCCGTTGTCGTCACTGCAACCGAGGTAAGTTGCTGGCGCCGCGGCCATGCACGGTCAGAACCGCTGTGGACGTGGCAAGGTATCGGCGGCGCCTTCACCCCCTTTCCCTGCCGAACCGATCCCTCGGGCGAGCTACACGCTTCGGCAGAAACGCTCGAACGCTTCGCGGGTGCATAGTTTCCGAACATATTCCTCGTCCTGATGGGGCGTGAGATGGTGAAGCACGAGCTTGAGCAGCTCCCATTCGGTGGCACGGTTGCGATTGAACCACGATGCCTCTGCAATACCCTCATAAATGTCCAGGACGCGCCTGGCGGTGGCTGGATCGATATCTCTCAGGAGCATTTTGGCACGGGCCCGCTTTTCGAGGATGAGTTCACATAGCTATGTGATGCTAGAGCTTCGCTCGTCCTTGACAAATCTCAATCTGGCCGCAGCAATGCTTGAACTGATATAGATCAAGACCGTCTATCAGGATTCATGAGAAGGGTGGCAGACGATCGGGGACCGAATTTGATGAACCTGCCGACATTCGCTATCGCCGTCTTCTCGCTGCTGATCCTTCCAGGTCCCACCAATGCCGTTCTGGCCATGGCGTCGACAGCATTGACCGTCAGGCGGTTCCTGTCGCTCATCGCCGCGGTGGTGCTCGCCTATCTCGCAACTATCGGTCCGGTTTCGAGCATCGCCGCTCCGCTGCTCAATGACCATCCTGGCATCGCCAGCATCATCAAGCTGATCTCGGCAATCTGGGTTCTTTATCTTGCAATCAAGCTGTGGGCTCCTGCGCCTGCGGGTGGCCGGAACAGGCTCGGCAGCGTTCAGCTCTTCATCACCACGCTGCTCAATCCGAAAGCCATCATCATCGGCCTCACGCTGGTGCCCGCTGTCGAAGCCGGAATACCCGCAGCGATGGTGGCGTTCGTCTGCTGCGTGACGGTGACGTCGGCGATCTGGCTTGGCCTTGGCAGCCTGCTCGTTGGACGTCGTGCGCAAGTGCCGGCTCTTGCGCGCCATTGCGGTTGCGCGGTGCTGGTCGCATTCTCCGTGACACTGGCGATCAGCGCTCTTTGGACCTGAGAACTGTGAGGCGGTCGCGCTAGCGGTTCGGCTGACTTCCTCTAAGTCATGTATCGCGCTGGCCATTCTCGATACGGTCCAAGCGGCAAAGCTGCCGCCGCCTGCCCGCCAGCGCCTCGCCGTCGCGACCAGCCGGGAAACCGTGAACAAGCCAGGCCGCGTCTTAGGCTGCTTTCCGCCTCAAGAGGTTCAACAATTCGCTCTCGGCAGCGATATGGCGGCGCATTCGCTGCGCCAGGCTGCGCAGCGTATAGGCAATGGTTTCGGAGCGCAGCTCGCTACTGTTGCTTTGCAGATCGTGAAAGATGTTGACAAGGTTCTGTGTGGCGTCGCGATCATGCTGACGGTCCTTCCGCCGCCGCTCGATGGCGATCTCGGCCGCCGTTTCGCAGCCATAACAGCCAGCAATCGCCGGAAACAGAAACGCCTCTTCCAGTCCGTGAATACGATCGACGAGCGCGACAAGATTGGCACGGATGTTATCCGATACCTGCGCATCGATATGGCAGGGCAGGAAATCCGCAAGGGCTTGCATGACATCGCACCACGATGCCAGTTCGCGGTATTTCTCTTCGAGTTCGGCAAGCGGTGGCTGCGTCGCGATCATGTCCATATCGGGTCCCCTGGAAACGGCGACTGGAAATTAGACCCCGCTTGCCGCAGCCGCCTTGTCCTGCATCAAACTTGCCTGCATGAAATATGATGCAGGATCATTTCTTGACATCGGTCAATGTATGATCCCTGGAGAAGGCTAGAGTTGGCTGACCATCCGGCGGACAAAGGCAACGATCCGATATGTACCGAACGATAGTCTGCGCAATAGGCAACGGCCCGCGCGAAACGGCCGAGCGTATTCTGAACAAGGCAGCCGGCCTCCTCGACAAGGATGGCTCGATCTTCGTCATCCATGCCGTCGAAGCCATGCCACGCTACATGACCACGAGCCTACCGGACGCCTTTGAGACCGCCGCCATAAAGGATGCGGAGGAGAAGCTAACCCTGCTCTGTCGGCAGATGAATATCCCCGCCCTCATCGAGGTCCATGCCGGTAGCGCGGCCAGGGTGCTTTTGGCGGCGGCGCGGGAGAAGGAGGCCGACCTCATCATCCTGTCGACCCATGTGGCAGATATTACCGACTATATTTTCGGAGCCGTGGTCGATCGCGTGGTTCGTCACGCCAAATGCTCGGTCCTCGTCGATCGCAAGAAAGTCCAGGACATAAGCTGACCGCACGGTTGAGAAGTGGCGCACTGATCGCATTTCTGTCGTCCGTCTCCCTGTAGCTGACGCAAAGATACAGGCGGGAACGGGCAGCCTGCGCGCAAGGCACGGGCATCGCCATCGTCTCTACCGCGCATCCGCCAGCGCCCACCGGAACCTGATGAGCGCGCCGCAAAAAAACAGCACGCCGATTGCCGTGAGCGCCGCCACCTCCTGCCAGACCGCATCGAAGCCCGCGCCGCGGTAGAGGATCGCCTGCGACAGCGAGACGAAATGCGGCGCCGGCGAAACTACCATCGCATATTGCAGCCAGAGCGGCATGCTATCCATCGGCGTCGTACTGCCGGAAAGCAGGTTCATGCCAATCAGGATCGGCATCGAGATCAGCCCGAATTGCGCCATGGAGCTGGACGCCGTGGCGATCAGGATGCCGAGCGATGTGACGGAGAACTGGTAGAGCACCGCACAGAAGATGAAAAGCCAAAGCGAGCCGGCAATCGGCACCGAAAGCAGGCGTTCGACCACGACGACGAGCGACAACACCGCCGCCACGACGATCACAAGCCCATTCGCCCAGACCTTCGACATCATGATCTCCGCCGGCGTGACCGGCATGACGAGGAGATGCTCGATCGTGCCATGCTCCCGCTCGCGGACCAGCGCCGCACCCGTCAGAATGACCGAAAGCATCGTCACATTGTTAATGACCTGCATGACCGCCGTGAACCAGGTCGATTGCAGATTGGGATTGAATCGCGTGCTGACGACGAGATTGACTGGCAGCGCAACGGCGTTGTTCGGCAAGGCCGTCGCCATCTCCTGCAGGATAATGCTCTGAACATAAGAGGCTCCGTTGCCGGCCTGCGCCATGGCCGTCGCGTCGATATCGAGCTGCAGCGTTGGCCTGCGACCGGCAATCGCATCCTCCTCGAACTTGGGCGGGATCTCCAGCACGAAGACGAATCGACCGGCATCCATGGCCGTATCCACCTCTTCAGCGCTGATCAATACCGGCTCCTTGAAGAAGGGCTGAAGCATCGCATCCCGTAAACGCGTCGAGAGCATCGACCGGTCCTCGTCGACAATGGCGACCGAGGCGTTCGCGACTTCGAGCTTGGCACCGGTCGATACCGTATAGACGGCGATGGTGAAGGTGTAGACGATAAGGACCATCATCACAGGGTCGGCCTTCAGGCTATAGAGCTCCTTGATGCCGAGGCGGAAAATCCGATTGAGCTTGCCCCACATGTCAGGCACTCCGCTTTCTGAGTGCCACAAGGGCAGCTCCGACGAACACGACAGCAAAACCGGCAAGGGCGATGAGGTTGGGCCAAAGTTCGGCAAGGCCGAGACCTTTTGTGATGACGCCGACGCTCACAGGCTGATACCAGGCCGAGGGAAAGAGCAGCCCCATGAACCGCGCGCCCCCCGAGAGTGACGAGACCGGCACCAGCAGACCGGAAAAATTTACGGCCGGGACGACCGCAACAATTGCCGTCGCGAAGATCGCGGCCACCTGGCTGCGCACGAAGCTCGAAACGAAGAGACCAAAGGCCGTCGTCGCGAGAATATAGAGGATCGAACTCACGCCAAGCAAACCGATGGAGCCCTTGATCGGTACGTCAAAGACGAGGCGCATCATCAGCACCAGCATCAGGAAACTGACGAAGGCGATCGCCACATAGGGAAGCTGCTTGCCGAGCAGGAATTCAATTCGCGTGACCGGCGTCGCCTGGAAATTGGCAATGGAGCCGGTTTCCTTCTCCTTGACGATACCGAGCGCGGTCATAATGGCTGGGATCAATACGAGCATCAGCATGATCACGCTCGGCACGATCGCATTGGCGCTCTTGAAATCCTGATTATAGCGGAACCGGCTTTCGATATCGACGGGATAGGGCTGTTCGAAGCGTCCTGAGCGCCGCGCCGAGACATCAGCGAGATAGGAGGAGACGAGACCGGAAAGATAGCCGCGCGCGGTCTCGGCACGGAACGGCATCGCCCCGTCGATCCATGCGGAGACCTCCGGCGCCTCCTGCCGCATGAGGTCGCGGCCGAAATCGGGCGGAATCTCGATGGCCACCATCAGCTCGCCATCCTGCAGCCGATGCTGCAGCTCCCCCGCCGAGGCAATCGGCGGCCGCTCCTGGAAATAACGCGAGCTCTGCAGGCTCTCCACCAGCTGCCGGCTTTCTGAAGATTGATCTTGATCGTATATGGCGAAAGGCAAATGCTCGACATCGTAGGAGATGCCGTATCCGAACGTGAGCATCAGCAGGACCGGCCCCAGCAGAGCGAACACGAGCCGCGCCCGGTCGCGCAGGATTTCGATCGTCTCCCGTCGCGCATAGGCAAAGAGCCGGCGGGGATCGAAGAGCCGTGTGGGCAGCGCGGTCCCGCCGGCGAGCGCAGGGCTTCCGGCATCGGCGTCGGCGCCCTCACCCATACCCGCCTCCGTCAGCACGTCTATGAAAGTTTCCTCCAGCGTCGCCTTGCCCCGCTGCGCGCGCAGTTCGCCAGGGCTGCCGATCGCCAGCACCTTGCCGGCATGCATCAGCGAGATGCGGTCACAGCGCTCTGCCTCGTTCATGAAGTGCGTCGACAGGAAAATGGTAACGCCGTCGCGGCGCGACAGCGTTATCAGCGATCGCCAGAAGGCGTCGCGAGCCACCGGATCGACGCCGGACGTAGGCTCGTCGAGGATCAGCATTTCGGGCTTGTGGATGACGGCGGCCGCAAGCTGGAGACGCTGGCGAATGCCGAGCGGCAGGTCTTCCGGCCGCTGGTCGGCGAATTGTCCGAGATCATATTCGGCGAGCATCTCGCCGACGCGCCGGTCGATATCTGCAGCCGCCAAACCGAACAGACGCGCATGCAGCCTGAGGTTCTGGCGAACGGTCAGCTCACCGTAGAGGGAGAATGCCTGCGACATGTAGCCGACGCGCTTGCGGGTCTCGATGTCGCCGGCCTTCAGCGGCTGGCCGAAGAGCTTCGCAACGCCCTCGCTCGCCGGCAACAGTCCCGTCAGCATCTTCATCGTCGTGCTCTTGCCGCTGCCGTTGGAGCCGAGGAAACCGAAAATCTCGCCCTTCGCAATACGGAAGCTGACATGATCGACGGCGACGAAATCGCCGAAGCGGCACGTCAGACCTTCCGCCTCGATTGCCGGCGCTTCGTCGACGATCACACGCGGCGTGACGGTCAGCGGGCTGCCATTCAGCTTGCCGGTCTTCGGCATCAGTGCCGTGAAGGCCGCCTCCAGGGTCTGTTGCCGGGCCTGTTGCATGATATCGCCGGGGCTGCCGGTGGCGATCAGCTTGCCGGCGTGCAATGCGGCAAGCCAGTCGAAGCGTTCGGCCTCCTCCATATAGGCGGTGGCAACGATCACGCTCATCTGCGGCCGCCGCTCGCGAATGTGATCGACGAGCTGCCAGAACTGTCGCCGCGAGAGCGGATCGATGCCGGTCGTCGGCTCGTCGAGGATCAGCAGATCCGGATCATGGAGGAGCGAGGCACAGATGCCGAGCTTCTGCCTCATGCCACCCGAAAGTTTGCCAGCCGGCCGATCGCGAAAGGGCAGCAAGCCCGTCATTCGCAATAGTGCGTCCATGCGTTCACGCCGCTGCAGACCGTCCTGACCAAAAAGGCGGCCGAAGAAATCGAGGTTCTCCGCCACACTCAGCGTCGGGTAGAGATTGCGTCCGAGGCCCTGCGGCATGAAGGCAAGGCGGGCACGGGCGGCACGGCGATAGCGCCAATCGGCCATGTCGCCGCCAAGCACTTCGATATGCCCCTGCTGGATGCGAGTGATACCCGCCGCAAGGGCAAGCAACGTCGATTTGCCGACGCCGTCAGGGCCGATCAGTCCGGCCATGCAGCCGGCGGGAACAGCGAGCTCGACACCATCGAGCGCAGCAATCCGGCCGTAACGGTGCGTCACGGCCGCGAAGCGGACAGCCGGTTCGCTCATTGCGGCAGCTTCACTTGCAGCTCGGACGGCCAACCCGACTTGGGATCGGTGCGGACATAGCCAATGCCCCTGACACCGGTCTTGACGCGCGATTCATAATCCTTGAGCAGATCGGGGGCGATCTTCAGCTTCACGCGAAAGACCAGCTTTTCGCGCTCGTCCTGCGTCTCGACGGTCTTCGGCGTGAACTGTGCCTGCGAAGAGACGAAGGAGACCGTCGCCGGCACGACATATTGCGGCGCTGGATCGAGAATGATGCGCGCCTCGTCGCCGATTGCAAGGGTGCCGGCCGCACGGGCCGGCAGGAAGATCGTCATCGAAACGTCGGAGAGATCGAGTAGCGTGGCAACCGGTGCACCGGCGGCAACGACCTCGCCGGTCTGCGCAAGCTTGTACTCAATGCGGCCGCGGCGCGGCGCCTTCAGCACGGCGTCGTCGAGCAGAGTTTGAATGCGCACCGCTTCCGCCCGCGCCGCCTCGGTTGCCGCTTCCGCCTCGTCGCGGCTGGCCAGCGCTGCCCTTTGTGCGGCTTCGGCGACGCTCAGCTGGCTGCGGCGCAATTCGAGTTGCTGCATCGTGCCACTTCCCGTGTTGCTCATCGATTGTGCGCGCTCGTACTCCTGTCTGGCGAGCGTCAGCTCGCTTTGACGCTGGGCAATCGAGGCCTCAGCTTCGACCTGGCTCGTCTCGCTGCGGCGGACCTGGGCCTTGGCGCCGGCAAGTTGGGCATCGAGATCGGCTGTATCGATCCGGGCGATCGGCGCACCGACATCGACGATCTCGCCTTCTTCGACGAGCACCGCCGCAAGCCGACCGGCGAATTTCGTCGAAATCAGTACCTGCTGGGCTTCGATGCGACCGTTGGACATGGAGACATTATCCGGCAGCCGGTGGCCGATCATCCTGTCCCAGAGGGCTTCGAACCGAGCCGAAAAGACCGGTGGGCGATCCTGCGCAACACCGGGCTTACCGAGGCCAAGGAGCAAAGCGGCGGAAATCAGGACACAAAGCTGTTGCCTTCTCAATTGCGGAGCCTCCAATCGAACCCGTGCGGACGTTGCCGATACCGTCTTCTATTGGCGATCCCCTCCGCCATCCTTGACATATGTCATCTGCGGATATGGCAAGTAGTGCTGGTAACCGTGCCTGATCGAGGAATACCTGCCGGCAATTCGTCTCCATCATGCCGCCGTTCGGCCTGGCTGGCTGAAGAGTACGTTCTCATGGCCTGACTTCATCTCTGGAACCTCCCGCGGGGTGGCTTTGCCGACACAGATCCGGATGGCAGGCGCTGTGCTTTGCGATGGATCAATGCGGCAGCCGATGCCGCCTTCATCATCGCGCCGAACAATCATTGGGAAAGGATGAAGATCATGACGGGCAAGATGATGAAGGCGGCAGTGGTGCGTGAATTCGGCAAGCCACTTGCAATCGAATGCGTGCCGGTACCTGTCCCTGGGCCGGGTGAGATCCTGGTGAAGGTGGTCGCCTGCGGCGTCTGCCATACAGATCTGCACGCGGCCGACGGCGACTGGCCCGTCAAGCCGACGCCGCCCTTCATTCCCGGTCACGAAGCGGCCGGTATCGTTGCCGCCCTCGGCCCCGGCGTCACCGAATTCAAGGAGGGCGATGCCGTCGGCGTCGCTTGGCTCCACGACGCCTGCCTGCGCTGCGAATATTGCGAGACCGGCTGGGAAACGCTTTGCGAACATCAGCACAATTCCGGCTACAGCTGCGATGGCGGTTTTGCCGAATATGTCATCGCCTCGGCAGCATTTGCCGCACGCCTTCCCGATGATGTCAATTTCGCGCAGATCGCGCCAATCCTGTGCGCGGGCGTGACGACCTACAAGGGTCTGAGGGAAACCGAAGCCCGGCCCGGCGAATGGGTGGCGATCTCGGGTATCGGCGGCCTTGGCCATGTTGCGGTCCAATACGCCAAGGCGATGGGATTCAAGGTGGTCGCCCTTGACGTCGCCGCCGCCAAGCTCGACCTCGCCCGCGACGTCGGGGCCGACCTTGCGCTCAACGCGCTTTCCGAAGACGTGGTCGAGAAGGTATTGAAGGCGACGAGCGGCGGTGCGCATGGTGTGCTGGTCACCGCCGTCTCCCCGCCGGCTTTCTCGCAGGCGCTCTCCATGGTGCGGCGGAAGGGCACCGTCAGCCTTGTCGGGCTGCCGCCAGGCAACTTCCCGACACCCATCTTCGACATCGTGCTGAAGCGCATCACCGTGCGCGGCTCGATCGTCGGCACGCGCCGCGACCTCGACGAGGCGCTTGCCTTCGCCGCTGACGGCCGCGTCCGGGCCGAAGTCACCAAGGCGCCGCTCGACGATATCAACGATATCTTTGCCGGCCTGAAAGCGGGAACGGTCGAGGGCCGGATGGTGCTGGACATCGCCGGAGAGGCGTCGGCATGAGCAACAACCGCAGACACGCCGATTTGGCGGTGCTCCAAGCAATGGGCATCCCGGTCGTTAGCGCCGCAAGGCGCTATCTGCCCGATCCAAGGACGAGGAGAAACGGTGAGGACCGGGGCACCTGCCACTGAAAGCATTGGGGGGCCGCTTCTAAAAGAGTCGTACGCTCAAGCGTTTCCCCCTTATCCCCTCCCCGACATCGGATCCACAACCTATATCAAAGCGGATTCCAGTCCGCAGTATTCGCTGCCCTTACACGGAGACATGTATGAGCCAAGATCCATACGAGCTTCTGGGCGTGAAACGGGATGCCACCCAGAAGGACATCCAGGGGGCGTTCCGCAAGCTTGCCAAGAAGCTCCACCCCGACCTGAACCCCGGCGACAAAAAGGCCGAGGCAAAGTTCAAGGAGATTTCTGCCGCCTATGAAATCTTAAGCGACGAAGACAAGCGTGGCCGCTTCGATCGCGGCGAGATCGACATCACGGGAGCCGAACAGGCGCCCCGCAGCTATTATCGCGACTATGCCTCCGCGAGCGGGCCGGGTAGCGCCTATCACAATGGCGCCGGCTTTGCCGATTTTGGAGACGCCGACGATCTCTTCGCAAGCTTCTTCTCCCGCCGCGCTGGCGGCGATCGCGCCGGTGGCCAGTTCCGCGCGAAGGGCGAGGACCGGCGTTTTTCGATGGAAGTGGATTTCCTCGACGCCGTGAACGGCACGCAGACCCAGGTGAAGCTGCCCGACGGGCCGGCACTCGACGTCAAGATCCCGCCCGGCACGCGCGACGGCCAGACGCTGCGCCTGCGTGGCAAGGGAGAGCCGGGCTTCGGCGGCGGGCCGGCCGGCGACGCGCTGATCGAGGTTCGTGTGCGCCCGCACCGTTTCTTCACCCGCGACGGCGACGACATCCGCCTGGATCTGCCCGTGACCTTGAGCGAAGCGGTCCTCGGCGGAAAGGTGCGCGTGCCGACACCCTCTGGACCGGTCAACCTGACGCTGCCGGCAAATTCCAGCAGCGGCAAGGTCCTGCGCCTCAAGGGCAAGGGCGTCGCCAAGCGCGGGGGTGAATCCGGCGACGTCTATGTGACGCTGAAGATCATGCTGCCCGAGCAGCCGGACGAACAGCTGACCGCCTTCGCCAGGGAATGGGCAGCAGCCGACACGCAGGATCCGAGAAAGAACATGGAGGCCTGACCATGGACGATCGCGAATTCCGTCTCTACCTCAAAATCGACGTGACCGAACTCGATCTGTGGGTCGAGCAGGGCTGGCTGGCCCCCGAAGTTTCCGAGGGCCGGCGTCGGTTCCGGGATGCCGATCTCGCTCGCGCTCGCCTGATCCTCGACCTCACCCGTCAAATGGGCGTCAACGATGCAGGTGTGGACGTCGTCATGGAGCTCATCGATCAACTCCACGGCATGCGTGGCGCAATGCGTAGACTTGTCGTCGCCATCAATCGGCAGGAGGCCGAGATCCAGCAACGCCTCCTCGGTACGCTCGAAGAACTCGACGACAGCGGCCGCTGGTAGCTTCGTTTCGAAGTTTGACGGCGATCAAGGCCGGATTTTGCGCGGCATGGAGAATGGCGGGACGGGCAAGCCGGCCCGTCTGTTCTGGGGAGCAGGCTCTCTCCCTCCTGCCGGGAAATTTCGTTGCGCAGACTTCTGTTGATTATCCTCATTCTCATGATCGCCAGCGTATTCAGCATCCTCTGGATCAAGCCGCGGGCTGACAGCGCACGCCCTGCCGTCCATCAAAACTCGGTGATCCAATAGCAGCCTATCCCTCGAATTTGACGCCGATCAAGGCGCGAGACGTCAAAACCGCGCAACCAAGATCAGTGGCTATGCTCTATTCTATCCCCGCAGCAGAGGGCGAAGGAAGATGCCGAAAAACCTGTTCGGTTTCGTACTCCTCATGGGTCGCCGCCATCAGATCGCGATCGCTGCTCTTTCCATCCTCCTCTTTCTTGCCGGCACAGCGCCCCTGGAGGTCCAGAGGCGCTTCATCAATGCGGTGACGGAGGGCGCGGCTTATCCGGCCATCCTCCTCCTCGTCCTCGCCTATCTTGGCCTCGTGGTGCTGGAGGGACTGACCAAGCTGATGCTGAACCTCTATCGCGGCTGGATCGGAGAAGTCGCGATCCGCTGGCTGCGCATGTCGGTGCTCGCTGTCTCGGAACACTCACGGGAGGCGCCGATCGATGCTTTCGCCGAAGGCGTGCAGCTCTCGATCGTGCTCGCCGAAGCCGAGCCCGTCGGCGGCTTCGTCGGCACCAGCATCTCCGAGCCGCTGCTGCAGGCCGGCATCCTCGTTGCCGTCGGCGGCTATATGATTTTCCTCCAGCCGCTGATGGCGTTTGCCGTCGCCGTCGTTTTTTTCCCGCAGATGGGCTTCGTTCCCCTGATGCAATCGGCCATCAACCGCCGGGTGGCAAGCAAGATCACTATCATGCGTCACGTCGGCGAAGGCATGGTCGAGCACGTGGTCACCAGCGAGGCGTTGAACGCTCAGAGCGACCGCGTCCAGACGCTGTTTTCGACCAATATGAGCATCTACAGGATCAAGTTCACGATGAACTTCCTGATGAACCTGATGACGCAGCTTGGATATGCCGGCATCTTTGCGCTCGGCGGATACTATGTCGTCACCGGCAAGACCGAGATCGGTACCGTCGTCGCCTTCATCTCCGGCCTTTCCAAGATAACCGACCCGTGGGGCGCACTGGTCGATTGGTACCGTGACCTAAAGGTTACGCAGGTCAAATATGCCATGATCCGCGATGCGAGCGTCGATGCCGCTGCCTTGCAGGATACCAGCCCGTTGCAAAGGCAAGAGCCCGCACTGGTACCGTGAGGGCTAGCGCCGCTTCGTGCCTTCGCGGAGTCGTCAGGTCGCAACAGGTGACGACGCAAGCATCTTTCCCGTGCGGCGCAGATTGTCGTGCCAGCCAAGCGCTTCTTCGATCAGATGCGGTGTTTGGCCGCCGCGCAGCAGCGCCCGTTTGTAATAATCCGCCAGCGCCTCGCGATATCTCGGATGCGCGCAGTTATCGATGATGACTTTCGCCCGTTCCCGCGGCGCCAGGCCGCGCAGATCGGCAAGGCCGATCTCCGTCACGAGAATATCGACGTCGTGCTCGGTATGATCGACATGGCTGACCATCGGCACGACGCGTGAAATCGCGCCGTTCTTGGCGAGCGACTTCGTCACGAAAATCGACATATAGGCGTTGCGGGCGAAATCGCCGGAACCGCCGATACCGTTCATCATATGCGTCCCGCCGACATGGGTCGAGTTGACGTTGCCGTAGATGTCAAGTTCCAGCGCCGTATTGATGGCGATGATGCCGAGGCGGCGGATGACTTCGGGGTGGTTGCTGATCTCCTGCGGGCGCAAAACCAGTCGCCGCTTATAGCGCTCGATTGCCGAAAGCACCCGCAGATGCTTCTCCGTCGAGAGCGTCATCGAGGACCCGGAGGCGAAATTCAGCTTGCCGGCATCCATCAGATCGAAGGTCGAATCCTGCAGCACTTCGGAATACATGGTGAGATCGTGGAAGGGCGTTTCGCCAAACCCCTGAAGCACTGCGTTGGCGATCGTGCCGATGCCTGCCTGCAGCGGCAACAGGCGCTCCGTCAGCCTTCCATGCCGCACCTCGTTGAGCAGGAATTCGGTGAGATGGCCGGCAATCGCGTTCGTCTCCGCGTCCGGCGGTTCTACCGTAGAGGCGCTGTCGCTGCTCTCAGTAAGGACGATCGCCGCGATCTTTTCCGACGGGATCGGAATGAAGGGGACGCCGATGCGGCTGTCGGGTGCCACGACCGGGATCGCCTCGCGGCTTGGCCGTTTCGTCGGGATATAGATATCGTGCAGGCCTTCCAGCGCTTCGGGCTGCGACAGGTTGACCTCGACGATGACCTTTGGCGCCAGGATGGCAAAACTCGCCGAATTGCCGACGGAGGTGGTCGGCACGATGGCGCCCTCCTCGGTGATCGCGGTCGCCTCGATGACCGCAACATCAACCGGCGCCAACTGGCCGCTTCGCAGGAATTCGACCGTTTCCGACAGGTGCTGGTCGATGAACATCACCTCGCCGTCATTGATCGCCTTGCGCATGCCTGGATCGGATTGGAAAGGCATACGGCGGGCAATGGCATGGGCTTCGACAAGCGTCCTGTCGAGATTGTTGCCGAGCGATGCGCCGGTCATCAGCGTAATCTTTAGCGGATCCCGCTTTGCCTTTTCCGCCAGAGCCAGCGGCACGGCCTTGGCCTCGCCGGCGCGCGTAAAGCCGCTCATGCCGACGGTCATGCCATCTGTGATCAGCCTGGCGGCCTCGTCGGCACTGACGATGCGATCCCAGAGCTTCTTGCTCCGGAGACGATTTTCGAACATGGCGGATAGATCCTCAATGCGATAACAGAACAGGCAGCGTGATATTGGCCAGCACGGCCTCGGTCGCGCCGCCAAGCACGAATTCGCGCAAGCGCGAGTGGCCGAAGCCGCCCATGACGAGCAGATCGGCCCGCAGCTCGAAAGCCTTGGCCTGCAGGGTTTCACCGATCGGCGTGCTGCCTGCATGCGCCCGCGCCGTCTCCGCCGTCACCCCGCTCTTGAGCAGGTTCTCGACGAGATGGTCGCCAGTCTCGTGCCCGAACGGTTTCTCGTCGGTGACCGACAGCAGCCAGATCTTGCTAGCTCGCTCCAGGAAGGGCGAGGCGTCATGGGCGGCGCGCGCTGCAGCCCTGCTGCCGTCCCAGGCGATGGCGACGTGATCCATCCGTCCGCTGAACGGCGCGGCGGGATAAAGAACGAGCGGCCGGCCGGAGGCAAACAGCACCGCCTCAACGATCGGGCGGGAGATTCCGGCAGATTCCAGAAGCACGAGATCATAGGCACGCGATGCTTCAGCAAGCGTTTCAGCGACGAAAGGCTCGCCCGTCTTGATCTCGCGCACGCGCAGATCGACGGAGGCGGCTTTCGCCTGATCGCGTGCTTTCTGGATCAGCATCGAGGCGCGCTTGCGGCTCAAAGCCTCGGCGTCCCGCGCCATCTTCGCAGCATCGATGATCAGTGACGACAGCGCATTGGAAACATCGGGAATCGTAATTTCCACCGCGCAGACGGTGAGCGTCGCCTGCATATGGTGGGCAAGTGCCACGGCATTGGCGATTATGAATTCGGACGTCATATCCGGATAGGTGAGGAGCGGAAGAAAGAAGTGTTGTTTCATTGGGGACTCCGAACGGAACGTAGGCGAGACCAGATCTTCATCACTCTCGCATTCGTTCGAAGTGCCGCATTGACATGTCTCAATTCTGAAGGGGCAGCGCGATCTGGAGCGGAGCCCGGAAGAGGCTAATCCTTGGCCAACGGCGTTTCGGAAACTCAACCTCAGACCCTTGTGACCTCCTCCACTGTCAGACGCGCGTGAGCGCCGCCTCGATTTCGCCGAGCGCAAGCCCGGTCATATCTTTGGCGACCTCCGCAATCAATCGCTCCTCCAGGGCAGGATGGAAATGACGACGCAGTTCTCCGAGCGAACGTGGATCGGCAATCACCATCAGCTGCCGGACGTGACCTTGGAGAACTTCTTTGTTGAGGTAGCTCGCGGCGGCGGCCACGAAATCATCTTCCTCCATCCGCCGGCTATCCGGATTGGCCAGGCTGCTGCGATGACGCGTACCAGAGCCTGCATTGGCGGGCTCAAGCGCGGGCTCTGCCAGCGGGGCCAGATCGATATGCGGCTCATGTCCCTTGTTTTGAAAAAGCTGCAGCCTTTTGCCGTCAACGACAGCAATTGCGGCACCATTTGGCACGATCATGTTTTTCTCCGCTTCCATATTCTATGAGGCTCGAGCCACCGCGACCGGCATGGGCTTCAATGGCTGCTGAATTCAGGCGGATTTGAAAATGCGCGAGCTCACCGGATTGGCTTTGATATGCATCAATCTCGTGAAGATTGGGGGTTGCCGGACGAAACGTTCATCGCAAGCTCTTATGTCAGAAGAAAACCCGCAAGTCCGGCAAGAGCCGCGGCAAGAGTTGCGATCGCCAGGCGGACTGCGTAAGCGAAGCTTCCCATGACTGCCGCAAGAACGGCTTTCGCGAGAAGATTGGCGAAAGCCGCGACTGCTATGGCACGAGCGCCCCCATCGGCAGAGAGCTGGGTCGGCGTGAGTTTTGCAACCGAAAGCGTTATCGCGTCGAGGTCGCCCAAACCCGTCACGAAAGCAAGGACCGGCAGCGAGTTTGTTCCGAAGACGATCAGAGTTACCCGCGTCAGGATCGTCACCACGGCAAGAACGAGGGCAAAGCGCAGAGCGACCATGACCTCGAGCGGGTTTCGCGGTGTGAAGTCGGGACTGTCCTCTGAACGACGCAAGGCTCCGGCAAAGCCGCCACCGATAATGAAGACTGCAGCCGCTGGAGCAAGAAATGGCGCAAGCTCCCATAGAACCGCAGGCGCAACCACGCCGCAGATCAGGAGCACCCTTGTCAGGGATACCGCTCCCGCCAGCATCGCTCCGGCAGCAAGCAGCGGCGAGAGGGCAGGCAGCTGGATCGACTGGCGGGCAAAGGAAAGCGTTAACGCCGTCGAGGACACGATGCCGCCGCTTGCACCGGTCATCAGGATCCCGGCGCGTGCGCCGCTGATCCTGATCAGGATGTAACCGAAAAAAGAGACCGCACCCACAAGGATCGTCATGACCCAGAGGTCGAAGAGATTGATCGTCTGCCAGGGATCGATCGGCTCGTCGGGCAGGATGGGCAGGATGACGACCGTCATCGTCAGCAGGATCAAGGCGGCCCGGAGTTCGAGCCAGGTCAGCCGCCGCAGAAACCCATGCAACGGTTCGCGCGCCGCAAGGAGCGCCGTCATTGCAACGGCACTCGCTGCAGTCGCCGTCATGTCGGCAACGACGGCGCTGAAACCAAGCACGAAAACGGAAATCGCCGCAATGGCGGCGGTCGCGCTGTAATGCTCCTCGCGCGCTGCCTGCATGGAGCTGAAAACCAGGATTGCGATGCAAAAGAACACAAAGACAGCCGTCGGCAGGATCGGTCCGGTCGTGGGCTGAAGGAAACCGCAGAGGCCGCCAAGGAAACTCGAAAGACCGTAGGTGCGGATGCCTGCGACCCTTTCACCGGGTGCCGCCTCCCGCTCCTGCCAGCCGCGCTCGATGCCAACGAGGACGCCGATCGCAAGCGCCAGACTGAGGCGCTGAAATGCTTCCGTTGTCATCAGTGCTGTCATCATTGGTTGGTCCCGTTGCCGTCGGCCGTTCCTCAGCGGCGCTTCGACGGCTGGGTGCCGCACAACACCGATATGCCGAGAACGACGAGACGAATGCCGCAGATCAGTGCATTCCAAACAAAGGCTGGCAGATCGACGTCATGGAGCATCGGTGGCGAAGCGATGAGCCAGATATCGATCACGAGGTTAGCTCATTCCTGCCATAGGCGGTAGGATATGCGCGCAACCGCGCCCAGGATGAAGGCGGCAACTCTACAGACAAGGACATTTCGCGGCCGCCGCCCCGAGAGGAATGGAGTGCGGGCTGCAGTGTCCGAGTTGCCCAGGTGGGCGATGAGCATAATCCACGATAAGGTGACGTGTCTTGCGGCGACGACGGTCCATCTCTCGGTCTCCTGCTTCTGCAAAACCAATCACGACGCAGATTTTCGCGCATTGCGCTCGATCAAAATTTCGCCTGAGAGAGAAATTCCGTAAGAGCGAAGGAACAAGGGCCGAGCCGTCTTTGATACCGGTCAAAGCCGGTTTGCCGCGATTTCGGGATCATGGCATGATGAAGATGAGGAGCAGGTCATGAAGGCTATGATCCTGGAAGCAGTCGGGATGCCTCTGCGGCCGGTCGACCGGCCGGATCCCGTGCCCGGAACAGGACAATTGATGCTGCGGGTCGAAGCCTGCGCCGTGTGCAGGACCGATCTTCATGTCTGCGACGGCGATCTCCCCAACCCGAAGCTGCCGCTTGTTCCTGGTCATGAGATCGTTGGCATCGTCGAGGCTGTCGGGGAAGGAATAGCTGCCTCGCGCTTGGGGCAAAGGGTCGGCGTGCCCTGGCTCGGCCATACATGCGGCTGCTGCTCGTTTTGCAGGAGCGGAGAGGAAAATCTTTGCGATGAGCCGCAGTTTACCGGCTACACGCGCGACGGAGGCTTTGCCACCCATGTCGTTGCGGATGCCGACTATGCCTTTGTGCTCGACAGTGCGGCCGATCCCGTTGCCCTTGCTCCGCTCCTCTGCGCCGGCCTGATCGGCTGGCGTTCACTGAAGAAGGCCGGCGATGGCAAAAAGATCGGGCTCTACGGGTTCGGCGCTGCCGCGCATATCATTGCGCAGATCTGCCGCTGGCAGGGCCGCGACGTCTTTGCGTTCTCGCGCCCCGGCGATGAAACAGCGCGACGCTTCGCACTCGGCCTCGGCGCCGTCTGGGCGGGAGGTTCGGATGAGCCGCCGCCTGTCATGCTCGATGCGGCGATCATCTTCGCACCGGTCGGCGAACTCGTGCCGGCGGCGTTGAAGGCAGTGCGAAAGGGAGGCAGGGTCGTCTGCGGCGGTATCCACATGAGCGATCTGCCTGCAATGCCCTATCCCTTGATCTGGGGCGAGCGAAGCGTGGTTTCGGTTGCCAATCTGACGCGGAAAGACGCCGAGGAATTCTTCCCCGTTGCCCTCCAGGCAGGCGTCCATACCCGTACGAAAACCTATCGGCTTGCAGATGCCAATGCAGCACTTGACGATCTGCGGGCCGGACGCCTGAGCGGAGCGGCTGTCCTGATACCTTGAAGGGCATTTCGATCGCTACATAATCCGAGTTCGCTCGATGCGTTCAGACCTGAGACTGGCAAAGAACTGCAGCGAAGAGACGTCGCGTCGTGTCGAGAGTTCGGCCGGTTGCGTGAACGCGGACGGTGGATATTACGGGGACAATTCCTCCAGAACGCGCCCCTTGGTTTCGACCGCAAAGAGTGCCGTCACCAGGGCGCCGACCAGCAGGATTGCTGCGAAGGCGCCGAAGACATACTGGATGCCCATCGATGACATGACCCAACCGACCGCGATAGGACCGGCAGAGGACCCGAGACGCAGCCAGGCGCTGCCCGTACCTGTGCCAATGGCACGAAGGCGGGTCGGATAGATCTCCGCCGAATAGAGGTAGAGCGAGAAGGTTACGGTCTGGACGATGGCGTAGGCGAGACCGGCGAGGATGAGAACCTGGATTGCCGACGTCGCACCCAGCCAGGCGAGGATGACGAGCGGGATCGGCGCGATCAAAAGGGCGCCTGTATACCAGCGTTTGCGGCCGACTTTGTCGATGAGCAGGGCGCAGATAACGGCTGCAATCACGCCACCGACCGAGGTGACGAAGCCGTAGAAAATACTGGTTTCAAGCGGCAGGTTGAACGTCTGGCGATAGAGTGTCGGAAGCCAGGTGATTGTGCCATTGGCGACCATATAGGCGCAGAACCACATGGCCCAGATCGACAGCGTGCGCTTCAGGTAAATGCCCTGGAACAGTTCGCGCCAGTCGGATATGCGGCGGATAGGAGCGGCTATGACTTTCAGCTCCGGCAGTTCCTTGCCGCCGGCACGAGCGCTGTTCTCCAATCTGGTGACAATACGGTCTGCTTCCTCATAACGGCCGTTGGCGACTAGCCAGCGGGGTGATTCTTGGAGGAACCAGCGGAGCGGGATCATGAGGATCGCAGGGACCAGGCCGACGACAAACATCGCCTTCCAGCCGTAGACTGGGACCATGAAGTAGCCGATCAGGCCCGCGCCGACGAGCCCGAGCAGGAACATGACCTCATACAAGAGGAAAAAGCGGCCGCGCCCCTTCGAGCCGATCAGTTCGTTAATGTAGGCACTCGCGACCGGAACTTCGCCGCCGGTCCCGATGCCTTGAACGAAGCGAAATGCCATCATCATGCCGGCGCCGGCTGCAAAGAGGCATGCGATGTCCATGCTGACGAATAGCAGGATCGTAAACAGCAGCACTTTCAGACGGCCGATCCGCTCAGCGAGCCAGCCAAAGCAGACCGCGCCGATCAATTGTCCGAGGTAACCCATCGACAGGATCATTCCCGTCTGCCCTGGGCTCAAACCCCATTCGCGGACAAGAACCGGCATGGCATAGGCGATGGCGATGACGGTGTAGCCGTCGAAGAATGTCGCCGCACCGACGATGTTTCTGGCCCAGAAGACCTCCCGGGTCACCGGCAACCGTTCAAGTCTGGCGCTGATTTCAGCCTGCGGATCCACAACCGGTGACGGTCCGGCTATTCGCTGCTCCATATTCATGTTTTTCCTCCCTGCGCCCGGCCCTCTCCCGGCCTGGCTTTTAACCTACACGTTGGATGGCTCACTTCGGGATCCTTTTGGAATGGCCATGGATCCAGAAGGAACGGCTCTCTCGTTGGCGAAGTATCCACGGCCTAACAGACCGTGCGACTGCGGCGGCGCCTCACTTCCGGATGCGACCGCAATTTCCCTCCCCTAAGAAGACGCCCCCGTATGAGCGACGGGGGCGTTCTCAGTCACTCCGCGGCGATTAACTGGTCGACCCGACCGATGCCCGCGGCCTCGAAGGCGGCGAAGATTTCGGCCTCTGCCTTTTCGCCCAGGTTCTTCAGCGGCTCACGGATGGTGGCGTGGTCAAGCACACCCCGATGGACGAGCCCGAGCTTCAGGGCCACGGTACCTTCCATGTGGGAGCCACGGTGATAGACGGCACGGGTGACCGGAAGGAGGCGTTCAAAGATCTGCCGGGCTTGGGGATAGTTTTGCGCCTTTCCTGCCTTGATCAGGTCGATCAGAAGCTCCGGTGCAATATTGCCGTAACCGACAAGCAGGCCGTCAACGTCGAACATGGTCGGCAGCAGCCACTCGTCATGGCAACTGAGGACCTGCAGGTTCGGGTTGGCCTTCTTGAGTTGCGGAATCTCGACGTACCAGCGCTTCATATTGCGGACGCCGTTCTTGGTGGCAACGACCCCGTCTTGGGTCGCAATCGCAAGCTGTGTGTCGATATCGTAGGAAGCCTTTGTGGCATCCGGATACTGGAACAGGATGCACTGCAAGCCTGATTCCTGCCAAATCGCCTTGTAGCGATCCTGCGGTGCGCCTTTTTGAAACCCGAAACGCAGCCAGCCGTGGTTCGGGTAGACGAGCGCGCCGGTCGCACCGGCAGCCTTGCACTTCCTGGCTTCTTCGGCGGCGACCTTGGTGCCCTCACCGGTGATACCTGCAATGATGGGGAGTTGACCATTGACCGCTTCAACGTAAGTGCGGATGAGCTTCAGACGCTCTTCCTCGGTCAGGAACGTACCTTCGCCTGCATGGCCAAGAATGACGAGGCTTTTCACGCCGTCCATACCCGCAAACCACTTGGCGATACGGGCATTGGCCGCGTAGTCGACCTCCCCGTCGCGGGTGAAAGCGGTAACGGGCGCCGGGCTCAGGCCTCTCAAATCCATTGCTTGCATCGGGGTATCTCCTCCTGGATAGCCGCTGTCCGCCTACGCGATCAGCGATGGGATCGTTAATGGGAACGTTCCCACTATCGTTTCCGATTTTGCTGGAGTCAACGTTTTTTTTAATGCATGCTTGAAGTCTCAATCGCGAGAACGCTGCAGACGGGAAAAACTGAAATGGATTCAAAGGCCGACGACGGCAACCGCCAGACACGGGTGACCATCCTTGATGTTGCCTCGGCCGCCGGCGTTTCGAAATCGACAGTATCACGCATCCTCGACGAGCGGCTTCCCCGGTCCGACAACGAGACCTCGCGCCGCGTTCGCAGGATTGCGGAAGACCTGGGTTATGTCCGAGATGTCTCAGCTGCGAGCCTGAGACGTGGCAACACGATGACAGTCGGCGTGATCGTGCCCCGGCTAACCGATACGGTCATGGCCATGCTCTACGAGGCCCTAGCGAAAGCGTGCAGCAAAAGCGGTCGCTTTGCCATTGTCGCGACGACCGATGACAAGCCCAAAGCCGATCGACTTGCTGCCGAGTCACTTCTAAAGCGTGGCGTCGATGGATTGATCCTCTCGACCGCGCGCGAAGACGATGACTTTCCTGATGAGCTGGTGGCCCGCGGCGTGCCGCTTGTCCTGGCTCTGCGCACCGACGGACGGAGCCTTTCTTCGATTGGCGACGATCGGCTCGGTGGTTATCTCGCGACACGCCACCTCCTGGACCTTGGTCACCGCCGTATCGGCGTGATCGCCGGTCCTTCATATGCCTCCAGCGCGCTCGGACGCGTCGAAGGCTACAGGCAGGCCCTGGAAGAGGCAGGGGTCCCGTTCCGTCCGGACTGTATCATTCCGTCGACCTTCGGGATCGATACCGGCGCGAATGCGGCCGAGCAGCTCATGCGCCTGGAGGATCGTCCTACGGCGATTTTTGCTGTGAACGACAACACGGCGATCGGAGCTCTTTCCGGTCTTTCGCGCCTTGGGATTTCCGTACCCGACGATGTTTCGGTCGTTGGATATAACGATATCCCGATCGTCAGTCATCTTGCGACGCCGCTGACGACGTTGCGCGTCCCCTTTGAGCAGATCGCATCGAATGCCTTAGATCTGTTGACGAGTGGTGCTGTTTCGGCGGAGGACCGGATCCGCGTTTCGGCTCCGACCCTGATCCCCCGAAAGTCGTCCGCCAAGCCCTCGCTTCGATTGTAACGCAATGAAGTCGCTGATCGGCTCGCAGTTCCCGCTGAGAATGCGAGCAACATCTGCTGCGATCAAAGGTGACTAAGTTACTCTTGTTTTTTCTCAGGAGCGGGTTATACCGCCTGCGACCTTGGAATCCCGATATCGGGTTCTCGAAGAACAGGAAGTTTTCATGAACGTTTTCAAGTCCCTTGCGGTTTCCGGGCTTGTCGCAGTACTCGGCCTGATCGCCACGCCGGCATTGTCGGCACCGACCAAGTATCCGCTGACGCTCGATAATTGCGGCGCGAAGATCACCATCGCCAGGGCTCCGGTGCGAGCCATCGGACTTGGCCAGAACAGCGCGGAGATCATGCTGCTTCTCGGCCTGGAAGACAAAATGGCCGGTACCGCATTCTGGCCGAGCAAGGTTTTACCTGAGCTCGCCGAAGCCAACGCGAAGGTCAAGCTTCTGTCCGTCGAATTTCCGACCTTCGAGTCGATTCTGGCGCAGAACCCGGATTTCGTGGCAGCGGCCTTGCCAAGCCTGATCGGGCCGACGAGCAAAGTCGCCAAGCGCGAGGACTTCGACAAGGTCGGCGTGCCAAGTTATATTTCGCCGAGCACCTGCCTCAGCACCGAAAAGGTCAAGGATCAGTACGGTAGCCGCGACCGGCTCTGGAACATGGATCTACTTTATCAGGAGATCGACGAGCTTTCGCAGATTTTCGACGTCGCCGATCGTGGCCAGGCGCTTATCGCCGACTTCAAGAAGCGCGAGGCGGCATTGCGCGCCAACGTGTCCACGGACGGCAAGCAGCTTTCCTACGTCTTTTGGTTTTCCAGCCAGTCGCCTTCCGCAGACGCCTATCTCGGCGGCAAGAACGGCGCATCCGGCTTCATCGCCGATCTCCTCGGTGGCAAGAATGCCATTACCGCGGATGCCGAATGGCCGACACTCGGATGGGAAAGCATCATCGCCGCCAATCCCGATGTCATCGTCGTGGCCAGTCTCGACCGTAACCGATGGGAACTCGACAAGCCGGAAGCCAAGATCAAATTCTTAAACAGCGACCCGGCCGTCAGCCAGATGCCTGCAGTGAAGAACAAGGCAATCGTCGTCATGGATGGCCAGGCCATGAACCCGACGATCCGCACGATCTACGGCGCCGAACAGGTGGCTGAACAACTGAAAGCGCTCGGCCTGACCAAGTGACCACCGCGAACCGCTTCCTCCAGCAGGCTGTCCCCTTCGCTATCTTGCTGTTGACCTCCCTTGCGGCTGTCGGCCTCGTCGTCGGTATCAGCGTCGGGATCGGTGACCTGCCGATCCCGCTGACCACGACGTTTGCCGCCGTCACCAACAGGCTGGGATGGACGGCGGTGGAACTCAACCGGATCCACGAGACCGTGATCTGGGATTATCGGCTCAGCCGCGCGCTCGTAGCAGCTTTCTGCGGTGCGGGACTGGCGCTTTCGGGTGCGATCATGCAATCGCTGCTTCGCAACCCGCTTGCCGAGCCATATGTGCTTGGTATCTCCGCCGGCGCATCCACCGGCGCGGTCGCCATCGTCATTCTCGGCGTTGGTGCAGGCGCGGTGTCGTTGTCGGCCGGGGCTTTTGCCGGCGCATTTGCGGCCTTCTTTTTCGTGGCCCTCTTGTCCAACGGTGCGCGAGGGGGTGCCGACCGGACCATCCTTGCCGGCGTTGCCGCGTCGCAACTCTTCAACGCCGCCACATCCTACGTGGTCACGACATCGGGCAATGCGCAGCAGGCGCGCGACGTCATGTTCTGGCTGCTCGGCAGTTTCGGCGGCGTGCGCTGGCCGGAGTTTATGCTGGTTTCTGGCGTCGTCGGCTTCGGGCTTGTCGTCTGTCTGGCCTATGCCAGGGTCCTCGACGCATTTCCCTTCGGTGACGAGGCGGCCGCATCTCTTGGGGTCAACATCGGCAGGGTCCGAATCGTGCTGTTTGCGCTTACCGCAATGATGACAGCTACAATCGTCAGCATGGTCGGCTCGATCGGCTTCGTCGGGCTTGTCGTGCCGCATGCGGCGCGCTTCGTCGTCGGGCCGCTCCATATCCGGCTTCTCCCAGCCTGCGCCGTTGCCGGCGCAATCTTCATGGTGCTTGCCGACATTGCCTCGCGTGCGCTCATTCCCCAGCAGGTCCTTCCGATCGGCGTCGTCACGGCGCTGGTTGGCGTCCCCTTCTTCTCCGTCATTCTCTACCGGTTCCAGCGCCCGTCATGAGCATCAAAGCCGAAAATCTAGTCTGGAAAATTGGCGGGAAGACCATCCTTGATGGCGTCTCCTTCGAAGCGCGCCCGGGAAAGATGCTTGGCCTTCTTGGTCCGAACGGTTCCGGCAAGACGTCGCTGCTGCGGCTTCTCGCCGGTCTGAAGCGACCCAGTTCCGGGCGCATCTCGATCGATTTGAAGGACATAAGGACGATCGGACGTCGCACGATGGCGCAGCGCGTCGCCTTCGTGGAACAGCATGCGACGACAAACGCCGATCTCCGCGTCGTCGATGTCGTCAAGCTTGGACGCTTTCCGCACCGCTCGATGTTTTCCGGCTGGACGCTCGCCGACGATCAGGCGGTTGAGGAAGCGTTGAAGCGGGCCGGCATGACCGGCAAGCGACATGATCGCTGGCAGAGCCTGTCCGGTGGCGAGAAGCAACGCGCCCATATCGCAAGAGCTCTAGCGCAGTCGCCGAAAGAACTGATCCTCGACGAACCGACCAACCATCTCGATATCCAGCACCAGATCAGCCTGATGCGGCTCGTCTCCGGTCTGCCGGTCACCAGCATCATTGCCCTGCACGACCTCAACCATGCGGCGATGTTTTGCGACGAGCTGATCGTCATGCAAAGCGGCAAGATCGTTGCGTCCGGCACACCGGCCGAAGTCTTGACGCAAGAGGTCCTCAGGGATGTATTCTCGGTGGATGCGCGCGTCGAAGCGTCACCCTATCACGCACGGCCGCACATCCACTATCTCCGTTGACGACGCCGCGCCGCTGCGACACCAACCGAGCGGGAAGTCGCCAGCCTGCAGCCGATCATTGTTTCGCCAATACGCCCCGATTCAGCTCGCGCAGAGCTTCTTCAGTGCCTTCTCCACGCCGTTGCGAAGAGCGGCCGAAATCTCGGGTTCGAACGTCGTGACAACGTCGCCGAACTCGCCCCCTGCCGAGACGATATCGATCGAACTTGCGTTCATGACGCAGGTGGCAAGATTTGCCTGCAGGTGAATTCGAGCCTTCGCCGAAAAACCGCCCTGGAGGGGCGCATCGTCCGACGTCCTGCAGGCGAGCGTGCCGAGTGCGCTTGCCTCGGCCAAATCTCCGTCAACCCGGATTTCAAGCGTTTCGATCTTGACGAAGTCGAGTTTGTCGATGCCCAATTCGACCTTGACGCCCAAAACCTGCTGCCTGACCTTCAAAGGCTTGCAGGGCTGGGCTGCTGCAATCGAGCGTTCGAGAACATTGGCGGCGGATGCCGGCGAGTTCAAAGATGACGCGGCAACAATGATCACGCCGAGCGCCACGCCCCTCAGATGGCGCCGACCGTTCCGGCTTGTCCTGACTTGAGGCTGCAGGTCGCCGAGCGAGCCGGTGAGCCCAGATCCAGTCTTGGACCGAATTTCGAAACGATCGACGGGCATGCTCATCCTCAAGCCGAAGTGTCCACCGCATCACAATACAATGTCTCTCTGCAAAGGAAAGAATGTTGCACCACATCGCCTGCTGCAACGTCCTTCCGGATAGGTCGAGCACTTTTCAACCAGATGGTCAGAATCTGACGCGCCTGCCGCCGGAGGGCTAGCCAGGCAGAGCAATGCCGTGGACTCCGGCATTGTCTCCGCCCGTCCCTCCGCTAGGAGGATGGTCGGTCTCCTTGGCGCCTCTTCAAACCTCAGCGGGGCGGACGGGACGATGCCCGGAACGGCGCTTCGGTCAGCGCGTCATTGAAGGCTTTGGCTTCTTTTCCGTCCATTGCGGCGGAGCGCCGTATTTCGAAGCGAGTACGCCAAGCAGACCGGGTGCGCGGCCGAACGCATCGCAGGCAGGATATTTCGGCTTTCCGCCGAGCCAGGAGCGGGCGCGCTGTCGCGACGGAAGCGAAAGGTTCAGTCCCTCCGGCTCCTTTCCGGCGATCAGTACCCGTGAGAAGTCGCCGGCAAATTTCGTCGCAAGACCATAGGCGTCCCCGACCTCGGAAACGCGGGGATTGTCCTGAATGGAGTTTGCGCCCCGCGCCCATAGCATGGCGGCAGTTTGCATTCCCGTGGCGTCGAGCGCTTCGGCTTCGATTGCGAGGCCGCCAAGGCCGAAGGGCAGGCGCGGTGCGCTCACAGGCAGGGCAAAGCCCGAACCAACGCTGACGACGGTCGCGACCCCGGCAAAGGCCTTGTTGGTCGGAACGATGTCTGCGACAACCGAGCGAACGGTCAGGTCCGCCGGCTGGCCGGCCGGGACCATCTGGTATTTGTCGCTCAGCGCCACGCAAAGCGCCCGGTCGAGAGCATTGGACACCAGGGACCGATCCGCTTCGGTCTTGATTTTGGACGCAGCACTGAAGGAAAAGACAGTCGGGACGATGGCGATCGTCTTTACCCGTGCCAACTGCTGTCCATCCACATAGAGCCGCTTCTTGGCAAGCGTGCCCTTCGGCGGACCGAGGTTCTTATAGGAAGCGAGCGTTCCAGCCTCTCTGAGCGGCACGGCAGCGCATCCGCAAACGCCTGCCGTTATCAGTAAGGCAATAAATCCCAGGAGCGACGACCTAGACGGACGCTTGAAAAGCGGCTGGTTGGAAAATCGATGATGTGAGTGCGAATTGCTTGGCATGTTGCTCGTTGGCCTCCGGTCATAACGATGACCGGACACTCGGAGCCAACCGTTGCCACAGAATTACACGGGCGAGCGCTTGTACCATCATAAAGCTGGATCGATACTCTTGTTCCGGACGGACCGCTTTCGATGCCGACCTTTCCGCCGTGGTTTTCGGCGATCTGCTTGACAAGACTGAGCCCCAGACCAGCACCCCGGCTTTTTGGAACCACACGGTAAAACGGCTCGAAAACAAGCTCCTGGTGTTCCAAGGCAATGCCCGGGCCTTCGTCGGCGACGGTCACCTCGCCGCTCGACGACACCACGACCTCGATCATTCCTTTGCCGTTGCCGTGGTCGATCGCATTGCGGATGAGATTCCGGATCGCCCTGTCCAGGGAGGGAGCGTTGCCCTTGCGTTGAAGGCTCGTCACGTCGCTCTCGAAGGAAATCAGATAGCCCGACCCTAACGCCAAAGCCGCAAGATCTGCGACCACCGACCGCGCGAGGTCGACAAGATCAACGGTTTCATCCATGTCAACGGCCTGATCGTGCCGCTCGAAATCAAGAAGCTGCTCGGCCGTCTCTCCAAGCCGTGCGACATCGCCTAGCAACCGGCTCCGTTCCGGGCCATCGCTCATGCCGTCGATGCGGGTCTGCATGATGGCAATCGGCGTTCTGAGCTCGTGGGCCGCATCGATCAGAAAACGCCGGCGCTTATGAAATTCAGTCTCGAGCCGCTCGAGCGTGCCGTTGAACGCAACCACGAGCGGCGCAACCTCACTCGGTATCTGGTCGACCGGCAGACGCACGCCATGGCGCCGCGGCTCGATCTCCGAGGCCTTTTTCGCCACGTCCCTGACCTTTAACAGCGCGTGCCGGACGATGCGCGGGACGGCGAGAAAAATAGCCGGCAGCGCAAAGATGAAGAGCGAGCCGTAAATCGGATAGGCGTCCTTGAAGATGGCGAGCGCGGGCCAGCCATGGCCTGCGGCCCCGCCGAAGAGTACCCGCACCTCGCCAACCCCCGTCTCAACATGTTCGACCGAGGCGATCTCGCTGATGCCCTTTGCACCGCGGATATCTGCCGAGTGAAACAGGTGCGCCAGGGGTGCAAGTGCTGCATAGGGCGCAGGAACGACACCATGAGACACGGACGCCCCATCCGGCGTTGCTGCCACGAACCAGAGGGCGGCATTCTCTTCCTGGAGCGTCTGCAATTGCCGCGTTTGACGAAGCTGCAAGTGTCCTTGTGCGTCGCGCACTACCGCCTCTGCCACCGCGAAACGCAACTGGCGTTCGATCGCGACATTCGGAGAAAGCACCATCGTCGCATAGATCGACAGGCCGATGATGACGCCCGTAATGACTGTGATGATGACCAGGCTGAGCTGCCAGCTCAGTTTCCACCAGAGCGATGAACTGGCTCGCTTTATCACATGCATCATTCCTCCTTCAGAAGATAACCCACACCGCGAATATTGTGGATTCCGACGCCGGCATCAGCAGCCGTCAACCTCTTGCGCAGCCGCGAGATATGCGCATCGATGGCATTTGACTGGATCTCTTCCTCGTAATTGTAGACTGCCTCCTCGAGCATCGAGCGCAAGACGGCCCTGCCTTTGCGCTTGGCGAGCGCCTGCAGGACCAGGAGCTCGCGCCTCGGGATGTCCAGGCGCGATGAGCCAATCATGACCGTGAGATTGACGGGATCAATCAGCAGGCGGCCGATCGTCAAAGTCTGTTCAGGCAGGGCAGCCGGACGCCTCAGCAGAGCCCGTACCCGAGCCAGCAATTCTTCGACGAGGAACGGCTTTCCGAGGTAGTCGTCGGCGCCGACGTTCAATCCCTCGACCCGCTCCATCGGCTGGTTTCGCGCCGTCAGCACGATAATCGGCGTGTTTTTTCCTGCACGCCTGAGCTTCGGGATGAAATCGAGGCCTTCGCCGTCAGGCAAGCGCCGGTCCAGAAGAATGACGTCATATTCGTTCTGAAGGGTGAGTTCGTGAGCGTCGGCAAGACGGCTCGTGTGATCGGTCAGGATGGAATGTTTGCTCAACGCGGCCGCAAGCGCGTCTGCGAGTTGCTGCTCATCTTCAATCAATAAAAGTTTCATGTCCTGTCCATGCATGCGCTCCATGCGGCTCATCTGTCCCTTTTGTATTGCCGCAACGTGACATTAAGAAAAGAAACTTCGGTCATGCTTCCGCAATTGTCGGAGCCCAAATGAAAAGCCATTCAATCTGGAACCGGCGGGCATGACCTCAACTGCCCTACTTTAGGAACAGAGCCATGGCTTTAAGAAAGACGGCAGGACCGGCTGTAGTGCTGGTGGTTATCGGATCCATTCAAACTGTCGTCGTGATCCTCGATGCGGCATGCGACACGCCCGGCACCAGGCGACGGCTGATCATCGTCATCCTCGGAAATAACCGAAGGATCCTCCATGTCTGCACAGTCCATGTACGAGTGGCCGACGTGGAACGGAGTCAGGCGTGGGTCACACCCGCAAGACGGCTCAGTGTGCACCCATGACGCGCAAGACCATGCTTCGCGTGCTCGCAGACCTGTTTTTCGCGACGATCCTCTTCGGTGCGCTTCTCGGCGGTCCGATCGTGATGCTCATTTTGGTTTCGGAGCGGCTTGCTCTGTGACGATGGCAACGATAGCCAGGATATTCTGCTGCGATGCGCTTGTGCGAAACTACGCAGCCACAGACATGACCCATGATCCCCCCAGGTGACGGTCATACGGAAATATAAGGCCGGCGCCCTTAACAAATCGAAACAACTCTGGTGATGACATCGCCGAGGGCGTTGGAGAATATCGCGACAATATCACCATCGGCGGGAAACGCGTGGCCACGTTCGTCGAACTCAATTTTGCCCCTCAATCGCGACCTGCCACTAGAGGTCATATTCATCCGAAGGAACATGTAAATGCGCATAGCCCGATTGGTACGCGACGGCTTCCCTTGCCGAGTTCTCATGCCATTGATCGTCCTTGCGGTTTTTGCCGGCGCACCGGCGCGAGCCGAACAACCTCTTTCCAGCGTCATCGCCGACGGCAAGCCTTGGGAGATGGTCGTCGTCAAACGCAAAGCCTCAAACATCCTCGTGTTTCGTCCGGATGGCGGCGGAACGATCAGCGACAGCCTGGTCAGCATAAACCCGACATGGCGGGCAGCTCCCGGCGGAATTTGCATAACGGCGCGGCCGGGAGACGATGAAAAGTGCCTTCAACTGACCCGCACGAAAGCCGGCATCGAAGCCTCGCAGAACGGCAAGACCGTTTGGGTGCTCAAGCGGTAAGATACGATCACGCGTCAGAATTTCGATGTTGAGCCGGCAGCGAGCAGGATAATCACGCCTTTGATGACTACCTGTGGCTGCTCCCCGATAGCTGACCACGCAGAGATCACACGATGCGAACATCGGGTGAGCCGTTACGATGGATACGACTCCACCAAAGGCTTTGATGCGGCTTTGACCCTGACTGATACGCTCGGCCACCTCCCGGGCAGCAAACGGCGAACTGCAGATGATCTTTGCCGAGGTCAAGCAGTCCGCTCAATCAAACTGTCGCCCAGGAAGGCAGGCGGCAAGATCCTCAAGATCATGCCTTACGGTTCCTATGCCCGCGGCGACTGGATTGCCCAAAGCCCGCCGGCTTCGAGCTTCTGTCTCGCGCCTATGTCGAGGCGACCAATCGCCGAAATCTGCAATCAGGGCAGAGGAATGGCTGGCTCGTCGAGCGCGTGAAGGTGACAATACTCGCAACGGTCTGTGCGGAAAGCCTGTTCCGACTCTTGTTGAAAAGTGGGGGGATGCGGCTGAAGATTGCACCCCTACGAGCCGATTGTTTACGCGATGTCCCGCACGCCTTGTCCCGGGCCCGAGCGCCATAGCCGAAGCGGCACTGGCCGGGCGATCTCGATTGCCGAAACACCCGAAGATGCCGTCTTTGTTGATCTCAGGAGCATCTATCCGGTAAGTGAAGCGACCAAATAAGGATTCGGTTGCTTTGCCACCGGCACGAAACCGAGAGAAGGGTAGAAATGCGCTACTTCGTTACAGGAACGGCAGGCTTCATCGGCTTCCATCTGGCTCGCCGGCTGTTGCAGGAAGGGCATGAGGTAACAGGGTTCGACGGCGTGACACCCTACTACAATGTCCGGCTGAAGGAGATGCGCCATGCGGCGCTGGCCCAATATCCTGCCTTTCGCCCCGTCATTGCCATGCTCGAAGACAAGGCAGCACTGGAAGCAGCCGTTTCAGCTGCGAAGCCAGAGGTTCTCATTCATCTGGCAGCACAGGCCGGGGTGCGCTACAGCATCGAAAACCCACAGGCCTATCTGCGTTCGAACATCGAGGGTTCCTGGAACATTCTGGAGCTGGCAAGTCGCATCGAGCTGCGCCATCTCATGCTTGCCTCGACCTCTTCGATCTATGGCGCTAATCCTTCAGTTCCCTTCCGCGAAACCGACCGTGCCGACGAGCCACTGAGCTTCTATGCAGCCAGCAAGAAGTCGATGGAGGTGATGGCGCACAGCTATTCGCATCTCTATAACACCCCAACAACAGCCTTCCGCTTCTTCACCGTCTACGGCCCGTGGGGCCGACCTGACATGGCGCTCTTCAAGTTCGTCAAGAACATGATCGAGGACAAGCCAATCGAGATATATGGCCAAGGCAACATGAGCCGCGATTTCACCTATATCGACGATCTGGTCGAAGCCGTAGTCCGGTTGTCAGACGTCATTCCGTCAGAAACCAACCGCGTCACTGACACAGGAATTGAAACCCTTTCGCATCATGCTCCCTTCCGCATCGTCAATATCGGCGGCGGGCAACCGATCAGCCTTATGGACTTCGTTGAGAATGTCGAGAATGCGATGGGGCAGAAGGCAAAGCGGATCATGCTTCCCATGCAAAAGGGCGATGTACCGCGCACCTTCGCAAGCCCTGATCTTCTTTTGGCTCTGACAGGCTACCAGCCGAACACCTCTTTAGAAACGGGCACGAGGGCTTTCGTCGAATGGTATCTGGAAGCCAGGCAGGAACTCGGCGCAATCGATATTTAAGCTACTCACGCCTATCACGATGTGCCGATACGCTTGAGGCAATAGGAAAAGTGCGCATCCGGCTCGAGTGTCAGGAATTCGAAGCGCCAGCCATATTTGACGCAGAATTTATTGACCGCCTCCACAACCCCATAGACGACGGGCTTGACCGTATTACCCGTGCAGAAATCATGGCCGGCGATCCTGCCATCCTGCTTCACTTTTCGGTTGGCGAGCAGCAGTTCGTCCCATGTCAGCGCAAACGAGTGATCGGTATCGATGTAGATCCAATCGAAGGTCTCGTCAGAGAACTGAGACAGCATATCGAGCGACGTGCCCTGGCAGATCACAACGCGACCTTCAGCGATCTCGGGCCCAAATTTGCTGTTGATGATTTCTAAGCCTTCGGAATAGCGGTCCATATTCCATGGATCGACAAGATAGAGCTGCGCGGGCAGGTTGCGTGCGAGAATCTGCTCACTGAATTCTCCCTCTGCAACGCCAAGTTCCGCCACGATCCCGCCTTTCGGCAGCTTGTCGAGAAGCTTGCCACGATCAGGCAGCAACTTTGCTTCTTCTGTGTGGGCGTAGTCCAGAAATGTCCGGGGGGTGCTCTGCCGAAGGGCCAACCGCTGCTCTCGCGTCGTCATTTTCGCTCCGAGTTTTTTCAACCGCACCTCTACAGAGAATGCCCGCCATGGGGAAGAGCGGCGCCCGCAAGCAAATTGCACAGAAACGCAAAAAGAGGCTTGCGGTTCCTTCTCAATATCGTTAGAGACGCTGCACCGAACGATGACACAGAGCATCGAGGGCGATTAGCTCAGTTGGTAGAGCGCCTCGTTTACACCGAGGATGTCGGGAGTTCGAGTCTCTCATCGCCCACCATATTTCTCCAGAAGTTCATCCTTTTCCGGAACGATGTAATCGCTTGCGGTTTACGTGCCTACTCAAAGTCCCTCACCTTCGCACCAATCCGGCCCCAAACTGGCAGGGCCATCTGATGGATTGGCTTAACGATGTCGTTCGACGCGGTCGTGAGGAAAGCGTAGGGGTCGTCTATGGTTTGACCCTGTTTGGCCTTTCGGACGCCCTGCCACTGCGGAACGTGTGGCAAAGTTTCGTCGCGCGCAAACCAGGCATTCGGTGTCGAGCCACCGTCAATCTCGCTAGCGGGGTCAGCCAGGTTCAGCGAAGCCGGTCACCGGCACAATGCAGCGGTTTTTCAACGCCGAACCACTTTTTCCAGTGAGACAGGTTAAAGTTTCGAATGTTGCTGACGCCCTTATTCGGTTCCATCCGCCCCTATTCCGTTGCACATAGGTCCGACTGCCCCATAGGAGCTCGGCGGCCATTCATCGCATGACTAACTATGACCGCGAGGCTCTTTGATAACTTTTCGCGGCCATTCTCGTTGACGTGAGATGTGTCGTAGAAAAGAGCGCCTTCGTCAGCACCAGCAATCTTACATTTCACGAAAATCGCATCGTCGATTGAAGCGCGAGCTTGCTCGAAAGCTGGCTTCGAAACGTCTTCGACTGTTCGATAAACTGAGGAAAGCGGCATCGTCACCACGATGACGTGGTCGGTGAGCTTGGCCAGGCGCTCGATTGTACTCTTCATCACCTGTTTTGTCTCGGAACCCTTATAACTGTCTGCCGCCTCAAGATCATGTTGCGCAAATTCCTCGCGTGCACGAGGGATGTTTTGCTCGAGGATCGAGGGTCTACCGAGATACTGGAACTGGAAGGCCGGCTTAAATTCAGTTGGGTCAGTTTCATACCTCGCGATGTCAACCGGATCCCGAGAGAGGATGCTCCGAAGCTCGTATAAGCTATAGCGCCACCACCTCTGGGCGATTACGGAGTTTTTCCCAAACGGAACCATCATGCGATTGATCAGAGAACGCTTATCGCTTCCGCCTCTCCAGATCTCAGGTATCACCAGCGCAGCAGCAGGAATCTGACTCAAGTAATCAGTCGTTACGAGCTCATAGGACTGACGGTCGAAGTGCCTGAGATAGAAGTTGTTCATCCCCACGATGATGCATCGATAGCGATCGTCGGCCTGAGCCAATATCCTCGATTGGACGTCCAAAACATCCATCGGCGAAAATCCACCGGTGGTGGCGAGATTTACAAACCTTACCCCGGGCACGGATTGAGACAACTGGCCGGAATCAAACCCCTCACGCACTACCGACGCACCGATCAGCACACACGTGTCACCCGGAGAAGACGACGCTCTCGTCAATTGCGATCTGACCCAGTGCCCTGGGACGAAAGAGAAATTGTTCTGATAAAGGCCGGACCACGAGATGGCGTCGAGCGCCCGCGCGAAACCGAAACAGATGAATATGGCGCAACCGAGGATCGCGGACGCCTTGAACACGCCAGAGAAACAAGATCTAGAAACCACCGTAGACATAACGCTCTGGCGCCCCTCCTACCGTGAAGGATAGTACCGCGAGAAGCACCAAAATGATGACGATCTTTCCGTAATGTCGCGCCGTCAAATCAATCATTTCGCAAAGTCCGCCAAAGCCACCTGCAGGGTGAAGGCCACTAGGAAAACGGAGTACAGGCTCACCAGAGACCGTATCACCCATGCCGGCAATGGGCTCTTCCGCTTGCTGAAGAACTCGTCTCGCAGAATGGTCTCGATCGCCACCACGACGCCGACAGCCAGTCCCCACAGCACGAACGGCCAATTGAACCGATGCCATACGCCGACGAACGCAAACGGCACAAGCAGCGCCGCAGTATTGATCGCATGGATCTTGAGCTTATCCCCACGCTTCGGCTTTACGGCTCGGGACAACGACATTCTGATCGGGAAATACATCGTTCGCCGAACGAAGGAGCCAAGCGACATATGCCACCTTGTCCAGAAGTCGGCAAAACTGGTGGCCATATAAGGATGATTGAAGTTCATCGGTGTCGGTACGTGAATCAGCCGCCCTACCCCCAGCGCGATCATCGAATAACCTGTAAACTCGATCAGGACGTAAATGAGGAAGACGGTGGAATCCAAGAGTGTCGCTACTGGCCACGGCCCATCCAAGCCTCTGACAAAAATCCCGTATGACTGCGCGCAAGTGAATTTCAGGAAATAACCGATAACGATCAGGAAGACGCTGTCGACGAAGTGAGATGCCGTCGGCGCCGGCAGCGGCGACTTGTCCATCGCGACATGCTCGTCGTATTCGTTGACCGGACCGGAGGGGGTCATGAAGAACGGAACCAGATAGCCCAGGAGTCCAACGGGCGAAAGGACCCGTGCTCCGGCCGAAACCGCTCGGACGGCATCCACAAGCCGCAGGCAAACATACGAGAATGCGACCAACTGCAAAATCTTGAAGCCGCTAAGAAAAGGTGGCGAGTTGGACACAACGGAGAGCAGGTGGAAGGGAAGCCACGCGACAAAATCATTCGCGCGCTCAAGCACCAGCTTGTGGCAAATGAAAATTACGGCGACGCTTGCATAGAGCGCGATCGCCAAGCGCTGTGCCAGTACTTCGCGATCTTGGCTTACAACTCGCTGAAGCACGCCCAGAGCCACCCAGTAGACCACTGCAAATGCCAACGCCAACGCCGCGGCGCGCCAGCCCAAGAGGATTACCAACGCGCCGAGATTGAGAACGCCATACCACACCGACCGCGGGATATTGAGCGGCACATGGATGAGAATATACATCGCGGCCACGACCCAAACGAAAGCCGTCGTCGCGAAAATTGCCATCGTCGTTTCCTATCAGGCGACCTTGGTCGCGATCAGGTTCATCAGTCCGCCGACGTTTTTAAGGTGAGTAATTTCGGAGGTCTTGAGGCGGATCCCGAACTCATTCTCCACCATCATCACTAGGTTGATGTGGTTGAAGGAATCCCAGCCGGGGATATCGGCAGCCGTGGTGTGCTCGGAGAGGACGATGGTGTCGTCATTGAACAGATCTCGGAATACTGCCGTCAGGCGCGCAACGTTTTCGTCACTCAGTGCGGACATAATCTCTCTCTCAGCTACCAATTTCGAGCTCGTAGCGCTCGCCGCCAACGTGTCTAAACCCCATGTCTCGATAGAGTCCACTGACGAGGTTGTTTTTTTCTGTGGGAATATAAGCGCCGGTGAGCTTGCCACTGCCCGCAACCTGTTTTGCCCAACCAAGCATAAATCCTTCGACCTCCCGGTTCAGAACGCGGCAGCTCATCAACCATGTGTCGATTTCCGATCCGTCGGCAGCCGGCGACACGATCATGAAACCGATGATGCCTTGCGAGCCGAAACGATCCTCATATTCGAAAACTCCAAACTTCGCGCCCTCCCTCGCCAGCCGCTCGAGATCGTCGCGCTGGTGCCTTCGAGTCGTGAGATTGAACTGATTTGTCTTCTGGAGGAGCTGCAGCACGCGATCGCGGTTGCGGTCGTTGACATCTTCGACGGTAATCTTGATGTCCAAACTCGCCAGAAACTCTTCCTTCGAAGAGCTGGCAGCCGACGCCTCGCGCTGATGCCGAAGCGTCTTCATCTGTTGGCGGCGGTTCAGATCTCCTGATGTCAAACGGTAGCTGTTGAAAAATCTGGCTCCTGAAAGCCGCTGCAAAGATTGATCGGGATCCGGACCGGCCAGAACCACATCGATATAGGGGAAATGAGAGATTACTTCCGCGAGGTCGACGTGATTGTCGTCGATGTAGAGCATGAAGTCCGTGCCAAAATTCAGCTGGTCTTTCAACCTGCCGACTGCATCGCTCTTGTTGCCCCACGAAAGCTCGAGGGCAGCAAAATTGTCTCTGCGCAATCGCATATGGCGGTTTTCTTCCAGCACCCCAGCGACCTTCGGATCGTTTCGACTGACGGTCGCCAGTGCAACACCAAGCGAATTGACGTCGCGAATATAGGATTGCAGCAGTTGGTATCCGAATCCATCGGGAGTTTCGGGGCCAAGCTCGATACCTTCAGAGCCGGTCTCTCCTACTTCACCGCCCCAGAGCGTGTTGTCCCAGTCGGTCAGGAGCGCTCTGTGGCTCTTCCCTATCTGGTGGGCAATGCAGGTCGCCACCTCGCGACCCACTGCCACAAAGCCGCCCTCTTCCAATGGCGATCTCATCCGGATCATCGACAGCGCGCCAGCCGCAGACGCGCCGCCGGCAAGGTGCAGCGCTTGCTGGAGATCGATAACAGAAATCGTGCCGCTCAATCTCTGCAGTTCGTTGTTGATCTCGCCTATCACGGTCGACCAGGGCAGATGCCCCTCGATCGCCGCAGTGCCAGCCGGCGCAGGCCATGCTCCGTTATAGAAATTTGTGAATGCCACGACACCGCTGCGCTTCTGCGCCAGAGAAGTTGCGAGCTTGCCTAGCGTTTCCTTGGCTGTCGTCACGTCCTCGATCGAAGCCGGGAAAGACGAAACGGACTTTCGCAGCCATCGCTCGGAAAGAATGACAAGCGATAGGTCGAAGTCTTTGACACGCCCTGCGAATGCCTCAGATTCCACAGTGTCGTAGGGAGCGATCGATATATCCGCTGCCACACCATATGCGGCCAGGAACAATTCGAGGTAGGGCTTCACCGCGTCAACGGTGCCATCCGCCAGGATTTCGACGGTGATCTGTGCCGTGGCGGGCTTGAGTTCCGGCTTACCAGATCTCTGCCAAAGGTTCCAGACTTTGCGATAATAGAGGGGATCTTTGCTGACGTGGAAGATTGCAAGTCTGAATAGGGCAGCCACAAGCTCTGGACTACATCCGGCGGGCGCCGATTTCAGGGTTTGAATGATGGCGTCATCTCTGCCATCTTTGACCGAAGCCAGCACATCAATCACCGGCTGCACGTCCGTCAGGGCCATGGGCCTCTCCCGCTTCCAACGATGTCGCGGTTGATAGGACGAGCAGGAAGTTAAGTCAATTTGCGTTTAAAGCCCTCCAAAAGGGACCGTTACTTCTTGTCGATCACGCCAGCAGGCTATACAGGGGCCCTGAGTATTGATCTTGCGGGAGCCCGACGTGTCCTACATCGATAAGTTCGAAAAATGCATAAAAGAGCGTGCGCCGATATTCGCGTCTGAGCTAAGCCGTACTCAGCTGGCCGAACCTGATGCCTTCAAGCGACTGGCAGAGCCGATGCTTCACTGGGCTGAAATCGCGCTCGGCGAGATGTGGGCCGAACAGTTAGTCGATGGATACTGCGAATTCGTGCTTGACGTGAACAAGTCCCAGCTCAAATACGAGAAGACGGGGCGCTATGAGAATTCGAGTTTTGCCGAAGTCTTTGAGAAGGCCTACGACAATCCCGAGTTCATGCAGCTTTACCACTGGGGCGTATTCACGACGACGTTCGTATGGACGCACCACCTTCGCATCTACAAGTTCTTCGAGGACCATTTCCTTCCGATGCTACGGAAGCTCCCGGCAGGTAGCCCCATCGTCGACCTGGGCGCCGGCTCCGGGATCTGGCACCTCTCTGCCCTTCGTAACGTTGAGAGCCTCAAAATCGAAGCCGTGGACGTATCCGCGCCGACGATCGAGCGCAGCAAGAAGATGACCGATACGTTGGGATATTCTGACCGTGTAAAGCACCATGTGTCTGATGCATTGGCCTGGGCTCCTCAGCAGCCGGCTTCAGCCGGCATCTCCTGCTTCCTTCTGGAGCATCTGGAACGACCGAACCTCCTGCTGTCCAATCTTGCCAACAGCCTTGCACCTGGCGCGCCGGCATTCGTCACGTCGGCGCTGACTGCCGCCGAAATCGATCACATCTACGAGTACCGCAAGGAATCGGAACTTGTTCTTGCCTGCGAACAGGCCGGTTTTCGGGTGCGGGCAATGTTTTCGGCAGAGCCCGAGACCACGCCACGCGATCGGTATTTTGCGCCACGCTCGATCGCTCTGGTCCTGCAAAAGCGAGTGAACGCCATTTGGTGAGGCGCTCGGCAGCAACTCAAAATAGCAAAAAGCCCAGGAAGTTTTCTTGGGCTTTTTTTTTCACGTGGACCCACCGAATAATGAAGGGGTGTTGGTATGCCATGGCCGTTTAGGAGCAGTCATCGGCAATGAGCGCACGAAGTCGCAGGTGGAGAGCGCGGCGACCATACGTCCCTTTTGGGAAGATAACCTGAACGTGCAATAAGTAGGCTGATTGACATTTCCAGAAAGAACACTCAATGAGGCTCATCGCAGGGAGCCCGGGTCGAAGTACTTTGCCTCCTTAATTGGTGGTGTGAAAGCTCATGAGCTAACCAGGAAAAGATCGCACCAAATGGTCAATTTCCCTAAGATATTCGTCGCTGGCCATCGTGGGATGGTCGGCTCGGCTATCGTGCGGCAACTACAGGCCGGCGGCTGCCCCACTGACAGGATTATAACCGCAGCCCATCAGGAACTCGACCTTATCGAACAGGCGGATGTCCGTCGATTCTTCGAAAGGGAGCGACCCGATGAGGTTTATCTTGCCGCGGCTAAGGTCGGCGGCATCTACGCGAACAACACCTACCCGGCTGACTTTATCTACGATAACTTGATGATGGAGCTTAATATCATCGACGCAGCGTTCAGAACCGGCGTTAAAAAGCTGTTGTTCCTTGGCTCGAGCTGTATTTATCCAAAGCTTGCCGATCAGCCGATCAAAGAAAGCGCGCTTTTGACGGGCCCTTTGGAGCCGACCAACGAGCCCTATGCCATTGCAAAGATCGCCGGTATCAAATTGTGCGAGAGCTACAACAGGCAGTATGGTGACAGCCACGGGGTCGATTACCGGGCAGTCATGCCGAGCAATCTCTACGGTGTCGGCGACTCCTATCACCCGCAGAATTCTCATGTGATTCCCGCGCTAATAAGGCGTTTCCACGAGGCTAAAGCTAGCGGAGCGTCAATTGTGACGCTATGGGGTAGCGGTACGCCTTTACGAGAGTTTCTCTATGTCGACGATATGGCCGCGGCGAGCATTCATATCATGAATCTGCCCCATGAAGACTACAAGAGACTGATGCCGGAAGCGCAAACACATATCAACGTCGGGTATGGAAGCGATGTCACCATCCTGGAAGTTGCAACCATCATCAGCAGGATCGTTGGCTTCAACGGCAGTATCGATTTCGATGTAACCAAACCCGACGGCACTCCCCGAAAATTGATGGACAGCGAAGTCGCAAGAAATCTCGGCTGGTCGCCAATCGTTGACCTGCAGCAGGGCCTCAAACTCGCCTACGAAGATTTCCTATCCCGAGAGAAAGTCGCATAAATGAACAAAGTCGCACTAATAACCGGCGTAACCGGACAGGACGGTTCTTACCTTGCAGAACTCCTTCTCTCGAAGGGATACGAGGTTCACGGGATCAAGCGGCGCATGAGTTCGTTCAATACGCAGCGTATTGATCACATCTACGAAGATCCGCACAAAGAAAACATGCAGTTCAAACTGCATTACGGCGATCTGACCGATACGAGCAACCTGATCCGCATCATCCAGGACGCCCAGCCTGACGAGATTTACAATCTTGGCGCCCAGAGCCACGTGGCCGTCAGCTTCGAAAGCCCTGAATATACGGGCGATACCGACGCCCTTGGCACGTTGCGGCTTCTGGAAGCCATCAGAATACTGGGCCTTGAAAAAAAGACACGTTTCTACCAAGCCAGCACCAGCGAACTTTATGGGCTGGTCCAAGAATCGCCGCAGAAAGAGACGACCCCCTTCTATCCCCGCAGTCCTTACGCGGTCGCAAAGCTCTACGCTTACTGGATGACTGTGAACTATCGCGAATCTTACGGCATCTATGCGTGCAACGGCATCTTGTTCAATCACGAGAGCCCTCGCCGTGGCGAGACATTCGTGACCAGGAAGATTACGCGCGGAATGGCAAATATCTCGCAGGGGCTCGAGAAATGCCTCTATATGGGTAACCTTGATGCACTACGAGATTGGGGACATGCCAAAGATTATGTCCGCATGCAGTGGATGATGCTTCAACAGGATAGTCCACAGGATTTTGTCATCGCCACCGGCAAGCAGTATAGCGTGCGCCAGTTCATCGAATGGGCCGCGGAGGATCTGGGCGTTAGACTCCGCTTCGAGGGAAGCGGATTGGAGGAGCAAGGTATTGTGGAATCCGTCTCAGGAGATAAAGCGCCAGCCCTGAAGCCGGGCGATATCATCCTCAGGATCGATCCCCGATACTTCCGCCCGGCCGAAGTCGAGACCCTGCTTGGTGATCCCAGCAAGGCGCGCGAGCTGCTTGGATGGGTTCCGGAGATTTCGGCGAGAGAAATGTGCTCCGAAATGGTCTCGCACGATCTCGTGGAGGCACAGCGACACGCCCTCCTCAAACGTCACGGGTTTGACGTCAGGGTCAGCACCGAATAATAACGGCCCCTAAACTCAGTAGGGAAGAGATCGTGATAAATTTCGCTATTGTTGGTTGCGGGCGGATCGCAAAAAGACATTCGGAACTGCTTGGCCTTGAGCAGATCAGAGGCGCAAGATTGGCGGCGGTTTGCGATGTTATTCTCGAAAAGGCAAAGGAATTCGGCGAACGTTTCGGCGTGCCTTATTACCAATCGTTTGACGAGATGATGCAGAACGAGCGAATTGACGTCGTCTCGGTTTTAACACCGAGCGGCATGCATGCAGAGCAGGTGATCGCATTGGCCAAGTATAAGCGCCATATCGTCGTCGAGAAGCCGATGGCGCTGACGCTGACGGATGCGGAGGCCATGATCAACGCGTGTGATGACAATGGCGTACGCCTGTTCGTCGTTAAGCAGAACCGTTTCAACGTTCCCGTCGTCAAGGCACGCGAGGCATTGGATAGTGGCCGTTTCGGCAAACTCGTCCTTGGCACCGTCCGGGTCCGCTGGTGCCGCGATCAGAGTTACTACGATCAGGACAGCTGGCGCGGGACCTGGGCGTATGACGGAGGCGTTCTTGCCAACCAGGCAAGCCATCACATCGACATGCTGAGCTGGTTTATGGGCGAAGTGGAGAGCGTGCATGCCCGCGCCACCACAGCGCTCGTCAACATCGAAGCCGAGGATACGGCCGTTGCCACCCTGAAATTCCGTAACGGTGCACTGGGGATTATCGAAGCGACCTCCGCGACACGGCCCAAAGATATCGAGGGCTCAATCTCGATCCTTGGCGCCGGGGGGTCAGTGGAAATTGCAGGTTTCGCGGTCAACAAGATCAGGACGTGGCAATTCGGCGACAATCATGTGGCCGATTCCGAGGTTATGGAAAAGTATTCGGTCAATCCGCCGAATGTCTATGGTTTCGGCCATCAGGCATATTATGAGCATGTCGTTGATTGCCTGACGAATAACACCAAGGCTCTTGTCGACGGTCACGAAGGCCGTCAGAGCCTGGAGCTCATAATGGCGCTCTATGAATCGATTGCATCTCAACAGGAAGTCAGCCTCCCCCTCAAGGTCAAGCATTCCAAATTAGGAAGCCGATCCTCGTGATGGGTCGTTCGCCAACACTCTGGAAGGCGCAGGTCCGGGACGTAACCTGCGGCGATCGCGTGAAGATCGTGGAACCCGCCAATGTCTATGAATGTACCCTGTCGGATGATTGTTTCGTGGGGCCTTTCGTCGAGATCCAGAAGGGTGTCCAAATCGGTGCTCGTACCAAGGTACAGTCACATAGCTTCATCTGTGAGCTCGTTGAGATCGGTGAAGATTGCTTCATCGGCCATGGCGTGATGTTCATCAACGATCTTTTCTCTAACGGCGGACCTGCGAGAGGAAACCGGACACTCTGGAAGGGGACACGCATCGGAAATCGAGTATCGATCGGATCGAATGCCACAATCCTGCCGGTAAACATTTGTGACGATGTGGTCATCGGCGCCGGAGCGGTCGTCACCCGTGATATCGAAGTCTCGGGCATTTACACAGGCAATCCAGCGCGGTTCATACGTAACGCAGGCTCGGCGTCTGCCGAGAATTGAATTAGAGCGGACGCATCAACATCAATCGACATATCGAGAGCGACATCATGAAAGTCCCCTTCGCCGATCTTCATCTGCAATATCTGTCGATAAAGGACGAGATCGATGCTGCTATTGCTGCGGTCATCAAATCCTCGGCCTTCATCCGAGGTCCCTTCGTTCAGAAGTTCGAGGAAGAATTTGCTGCTGCTGTTGGCGCCCCACATTGCGTTTCCTGCGCAAATGGTACGGATTCGCTTTACATTGCGATGCATGCGCTGGGCGTAAAGCCCGGTGACGAAATCATTACGACAGCACACTCTTGGATTTCGACCAGCGAGACCATTACGCAGGCCGGCGGCAAGGTGATCTTTTGTGATACGGATGCCACGACTTTCACGATAGATGCGACCACGCTAGAGGATAAGATTACCTCGCGCACCGTCGGTATCATTCCTGTCCACCTGTTTGGACAGCCCGCTGACATGAGCGCAATCATGGCGATTGCCCGCAAGCATGGCCTCTGGGTTATCGAAGATTGCGCCCAGGCACATCTGGCGCATGTCGATGGACAAATGATCGGAAGTTTTGGAGATGCGGCCTCCTATTCGTTCTATCCGGGGAAGAACCTAGGCGCGATGGGCGATGCCGGGGCCATCACCTGCAAGGACAAATCGCTCGCCGAAAAAATGGCGATGTTTGCCCGCCACGGTGGCCTGACCAAAGGCGAGCACCGGATCGAAGGCATCAACAGCCGGCTTGACGGACTTCAGGCAGCTATTCTGTCGGTCAAGCTTCCTCGCCTCGCCGAATGGACCGCAAAGCGGCAAGAGGTTGCGGCGCGCTATGCCGCGGCCCTTGGCAATGTCGGCGGGCTGGAGCTGCCGGGAACTGCGCCCGGCAGGACGCACGTCTACCACCTTTTCGTCGTCAAGCATGAACGTCGGGACGCCCTCGCCGCTCACCTGAACGAACATGGCGTACAGACAGTCATAAACTATCCGGTCGCGCTGCCCTTTCTCGCCGCCTATGAACATCTGGGCCATCATGCGGAAGACTTTCCCAATGCCTTCCATAATCAATCGCGAATCCTATCGATTCCGATATTTCCCGAAATGACCGCAGATCAGCTCGCTTACGTGGCCGACACCATCAGGGGATTTGCTGCGTGAGCAAGCCGCAATCCGGCGACCGGGGAGAAGCACGCTCAAGCCTCCTAGGTAACTCGAGCTGGAATCTGGCTGCTTTCGTCTTCACGCTTATTGCGAATCTGGCCACGGTGCCTTTTGTCGTTCGCTGGATCGGGCTGCATGATTTCGGCAATGCAGGCATTGTCATTGCAGTCACCGCACCCCTCACGCTCGTCGGCACCGTCCTCGGCCAGGCAACAGTCCGCGAGACGTCGACGAGAGCAGGTCGCGGGGAGTATAGCGCCGCATTTCACGTCGCAGCGGTTGCGTTGAAGGTCTGTCTGATCGCTGCGGCGATCGGGTGTATAGCCCTGGTCCTGACCGGACCATGGATCATGAGAAGCCTCGTAAATAACGATGCCTCCGGCTCCCAGAACTTCACGGTTCCATTCTTGATCGCTGCAGTGGGCATTTTCGCCCAGCAGTTTTCACTGGTACTGCAGGCCATTTCCGTCGGGCGACAAAATTTCAAGAATGTCGCCAAGGCTTCCGCCTGGAGTTCTTTTGTCACGGTTTCCGTCACGTTGGGATTTACCTGGTTTATCCCAACACTGAATGGCTATCTGTCAGGTTTCGCCGGAAGCCTCGTCCTGTCTGCGGCAGGATGGCTCCTTGTCACCCGTCATATCCTGCGCCGCGACGGGCACGCAGGCTCAAAGGTCGGAGACGAACTAAACACTCTGCTACATTTCGGGAAATGGCAAGGCCTATCGCAACTTGCAGGTATTTTCGGCAATCAGATGGATAGGTACGTACTTGCGTCCCTGGCTCCTGCCGCCGTGGTCGGACAATATAATATCTGCAACCGCGTACAGGAGGCCGGCTACATTGCGACGATCCGTGCATGCGAGGTGCTTTTTCCGCGCTTCGGCAGCATGTCCGCCAGGAGCGAGTCCGAACGATTTGATTTTTTCCTCAGTTCGTCATGGGTCAATGCTGCATTCGGCGCAATCATGTTATCGCCGATCGCAATTCTCTCAAGACCCCTGCTCACGCTTTGGGTCGGGTCGGAAACGGCCGAGGCGGCCGGCCATTTGTTACAGGTTCTCATCCTTGGAGGCTTGATAGGCTGCAGCTACAACGTGTTTTTCTACTATGCTGCAAGCATGGGGAAAAACGCGATCGTGACAATGGTATCGCTGGCATATTCTATAATGACAGTCATCTTCTCGATTGTTTTTATAAGATATTTCGGCCCTATCGCTGCAGGCAGTGGCTTGTTGGCTGCGACCATCATCCGATTCGGCCTCACGCTCGTTGTCATTCGCCGCCGCTTCTTTGCGACGTTCACCGGTGAGCAGATGTTTGCGAGCACCGTTGGACCGACTGTTGTTGGGTCCGTGCTCTCGCTCGTTTTCTATCAAGTCCGATTCCAGTGGATCGACAACTGGTTTCTGCTCGGCTTCGCCTACATCCTGTTTTTCGGCATTGTCGGAATGGCGATGGTACTTACCGCCATGTCGTCAAAAACCGGACGTATTATCTTGTCCCGGATTTATGGCTCCATTAGAAGCACAATCGCAGATCGGTATTTCGGCCGGTTGGCCTGACGAAACACAAGAGAGGGCTTTGAGTGATCACTGTAGTGGACTACGGTGTCGGTAATATTGGTGCGATCATCAATATGGCGGACTATCTCGGGATCGATGCCGAAACAAGCAGCGATCCAGACAAGATCAGAAACGCCGCCAAGCTCATTCTTCCAGGCGTCGGCGCGTTCGACAAAGCCATGTTGACCCTGCAGAACAACGGACTGATTGAGCCGCTCAATGAAGCGGCATTAAAGCGGCAAATTCCCGTTCTTGGCATCTGCCTTGGCATGCAGTTGCTGGCGCGCAGAAGCGACGAGGGCGTTCAGGCCGGCTTAGGCTGGGTCGCGGCGGATGTACTTAGGATCACCTTGCCGCCTGAATCCCCCCTTAAGGTGCCGCATATCGGCTGGCTTGAGGTGAAGCCGGCGCGCACAAGCGCCCTTTTCAATTCGGCGGTCCATGGCGAGCGCTTTTATTTCGATCATGGCTATTATGTGCAATGCGACAACCCTGAGGACGTGGCGGCGACAATCGATTACGGTAGCGAAATCTGCTGCGCCGTGAACTCGGGAAATGTAAGCGGGGTGCAGTTCCACCCGGAAAAGAGCCACCGCTTCGGCATGCGCGTGCTTGAGGCCTTCGGGAAGATTTGATGAGAAAAAGGCTTATCCCTGTTCTGCTGGTCGACGAGAAACATAGGCTCGTCAAAACTGTTGAATTCGGCGAGCGCACCTATATCGGCGATCCCTTCAATGTCGTGCGGCTTTTCAACGAGAAGGAAGTTGATGAGATATGTATCCTCGATATCGATGCCGCCAGGAAGGGTCGGGGACCTGATATCGGCTTCATGCGTGAACTGGCAACCGAATGTTTCATGCCGCTGGCTTATGGCGGTGGAATAAGCCGGCTGCAGGAGTGCGAAGACCTTAATCGCTTCGGCGTCGAAAAATTCGTCCTCGGACGCCGTTCTGGCGACCCGCAGTTGCTGAAGGCGATTGCCGCGGACATGGGAAGTCAGGCGCTTGTTGCATGCGTCGACGTGAAAGGACGAGGTTCTGCGGCAAGATGTGTCCAACAGAATTCCGATGTGCCTCAGGACCCGGTGGAGTTTTGCCTCCGGCTTCAGGATTTGGGTGTCGGTGAAATCATCCTGCAGTCCATAACCCTCGACGGAAGACGATCGGGCTATGACCTCGAACTTATAAAGTCCGTGACGAGCAGATTAAGCGTGCCCGTCGTCGCACTCGGCGGCGCAGGAAACTACGATCACTTAACCGAAGGGTTGCGCGCCGGCGCCTCGGCGGCGGCATCAGGCAGCGCCTTCACCTTTGTCGGCCGATTGCGCGCGGTTCTGGTCAACTATCCGGATTCGGAAATGCTTCAAGGAATGGAGCGCGACGCCCATGCGTGAAACGCAACGAATATGTTCCTTCTGCATTATGGACGATTCCAATCCGGCAATCGAGTTCGACGCCAACGGACAGTGCAATTGCTGCCGAGATGCGATCACAAGAAAATCTCATGAATGGTGGCCCGGGGCCGAGGGCGATCTAAGGATGGAACGACTAGTCGCCATGCTGAAGCAGGAGGGCAAGAATAAGCCCTACGACGCGATGGTGGGGCTCAGCGGGGGTATCGACAGCGCCTTCCTCGCCCATCTCGCCAGTCGCAAGCATGGCCTCCGCTTGCTCGCTGTCCACATCGACGGCGGCTGGAATTCCGAGCCTGCAGTCCACAACATCGAAAGACTGGTGCGGAAGCTCGACCTCGACCTTCATACCTATATTGTCGAGTGGCAGGAAATGCGCGATCTTCAGGTCTCGTTCTTGAAGGCATCGGTACTCAATCAGGATATTCCGCAGGACCACGCTTTTTTTTCAACTCTATACAGGACCGCGGCAAAGTTCGATATTCGACACTTTCTAAGCGGGGTCAACTTCGCGTCCGAATCCGTCGTTCCGCCTGGTTTCGGCTACCCTTCAATCGACGGGACGCATGCGCGCGCCATTCAACATCGCTTCGGCTCCATGACGCTCGCCACCTATCCCTTCATGAGCTTTCCGCAATATATCTGGATGACGCGGGTACGGAAGCAGCTGACAATTCATCGCCCGCTGAACTATTTCGATTACGACAAGGAGAAGGCACAGGAAGAGCTGCGCCGAGAATACGGCTGGCGCGACTACGGAAGCAAGCACAGCGAGTCTCGTTTCACGAAGTTTTATCAGGACATATATTTGCCTGCAAAGTTCCACTTCGATAAGAGAAGGCTGCATCTATCGAGCCTGATCGTAGCAGGACAGATGACACGCGATGACGCCCTGGCAGAGATCTCAAAGCCAATCATACTTGAAAGAGATGCGCGCAGGGAAACCAAGTTCGTCGCCAAAAAGCTTGGATTGACCGAACAGCAACTTCAATCCTACATCCTGGCGCCGCCAGTTCCGCATACCGATTATCCCAACGGTATGATGCTGCACAATATACTCATGCAGTTGCGTCGGTGGGTTCGAAAACTGGTGCCAGCCCGTCGTCACGTGACCCCAAAGGCAGCAAATGTGGACTAGCCTCGTCTTCTCGATCGCGGTTATTCTATCTGCGGTATTTTACTTCCGGCGCATCGGGGTAAATTTTACCATTTCCTCCCTGCTGCTTGGGCTGACGCTCGTTCTGCACGGCCCACTTTATCTTTATTACACGCGGGTATGGGGGCCGCAGACCGCATTTTTTGAAAAAATACTGTCTGCGGCAACCGACGGGGAGGTCGTACCTGCTCTGGATCTCGCATTGGCGCTGTCTTTTTGTTGTATTTGCGTGGGAATGGCGCTCGCGGACGGTGTCTTCGGTATCCGTCGATTGCAAATGCAAGATGCGATCAGCAACTGGAACCTTCAAACCGTTCGTGTTTCAAAGGGCTTTTCTGATCGGCTTGAGGTTATCGCTGCGATTGGCGTTCTAGTTCTGGCGTTTTTTATCGTTGTCGAACACAGTATCCCGCATGTGGTCGCCTACTTCCAATCGGACGCAGGTGAGTTTGAGAAGATAGCAATGCGCCGTGAATTCGGTGGCAGCCGCTTTTATCTATTGAACCTCTTTAACTCCAACCTGTTCCCGTTTCTGGCATTTTGCTGTTTCGTCGCCTTAAGGGAGAGGTCGATCTGGCTCCGACCGTTGGCGTGGGCGTTTATTGCCGTCGTGCTTTTCGAAAAGGCAGCGACGTTGAGCAAGGCACCGCTGGCGATATTTATCTTACAATTAATGGTAATCGAATATCTCCGGCGATCACTCCAGCTCCGCCTCGGCGCGGCTCTCATTTTTATCGCCGTTTGTGTTATGTTGTTCGGAGCGATGACGGCGATCGCCGTTCGAGAAGTCAGCGGTGTCGGAGAAACGCTCGATTTCCTCTTCTACCGTGTCTTCATGATCGTCAATGAGAGCCTGTTGGAATATTTCGCGGCAATTCCAAGCGTGCTCCCCCATAGTTGGGGTCGTCAGTTCAGTTGGTTGGCCAATATCCTACAATCAGACTCGACTCCGCCGACCTATCTGCTTGTTGGCGCCGTGCATCGCGGAGTGATGGGCTCGACGACAACCGCGATGTTCATTGCCGATGCTTGGGCAGATTTTTCCTGGGTCGGTGTCCTTGTTCTCTCACTTTTCGCAGGCTTTTTCGTGCGTTGGCTGGATGTCGAGCTGATCGTCAAGCGCGGCAAGACAGCCGCGACCATTTCCGGTCTGGCGCTCGGCCATTATGGCGTCTTCATCATGCTATCCACGGCATTGCAGACAGCCATGGTTACAGGCGGACTGATCTTGGTTGTCCCCTTGACCATGGCAATGTCTTGCGCAATCAAATGGCGTCCGAGCATCCAAGATCCACCCGGTACAGATAACTTAACTCGGTTGAAGAAGGCATAGAACCACAGGCGACTGCCAGAGCCGGCTTACACACACATCCCCATCGTACGGTCTGGATTGCTTGCAGCCTCGAACATTGTTCGAGAACCTGGTCGCGATGCCGGCTAACCCTGAGCAAGCCACTACCGCGGCCGCAGAACACAAACTGACGTCCGTGCGACGCTCGCCACCGGAGCAAGAATTCTCTATCGCCGGTAGCGACGGTGGTCACCCTCTTGCAGATTGGCAAGATGAACGGCGTCCGCTCAACTCGCTCTCCTTTACATTGGCCCGCGTCGCTCAAGGCTGGCCCGTGTCCGAAATAGACGTTCTCATGCCTCGGAGCACAAGCGTTCAGTTAACCGCGTACATATCGTCGCCACGTCCTAGTGTTGCACTAGCTTCCCATATTCAGATCCATCTCACAAACCGATCGCGCCGTCGACTTACACGTCAAAGCCGGTCTTCGCGAGGTCGGAGAAAAGTTGGCAGCCGATGAAGCCATGGCACCGGTAGCCAAAGCGCTCAAGGAAGTACTTCAACCAATTTGAATCTGCCTGGAGCCTCGATTCGTTAATCTCCGAGCTCTTTTACCTGTATGATCGCTCCAGTTAAGGTGTCATAAACCGGCATATCATTGATGACACCACGTCTGTCGGCTCCGCTGATCATGCTGAGTTTGCCGGAGGAATCACGACCTTCGCGGAAGACCGTACTTTTAAATATTGCATCCACGGAAGTCTCTCGAACCTTATCGTTGAGCAAATCCCGTCTGACAAAAAAAGCATTACTGCCCATGCTGTTGACGCCAACCAACCCGTAACCTCTTACATTCAACATACTACAAAATGCCGCCAAACTTGCGCCGTAGTATATATTGGAATAATGCGCAGTTTTGCGCTGAAAATTGGGATCATAGGGCACGGAAACACAATTGGTGCGTCCGAATATCCCGTTATATTCAACGATTATAATGCTTGGTTGCCAATTAGTAAGTGCCGCTTCTAGGACATAGTAATCAACGCCATCTATATCGACAGAAAAAATTCCAACCTTCTTACTGAATCCACTTTGCTCCAGAAGATCACAAATGTTTTCTCTATTAATAAAAGCATTGATCGCCTTTATTGGATAGCGCCAGTAAAAATACGAATCTTTCAATCTTTCTATATTTTTTTTCGATCCGTCTATAACGAATCCGTCCCAGATATCTTTCATGAGGAGAAAGCGGCAGTTAGCTTCGTAGAAGTCTTCCACCCCAAATTCGATAAATGTCTTGTATTCGATATCGATATTGTTTGTAAGAAATTGAATAATCCCATCTTCCCCCCATTGGGAGAAGACTTTGAACTCATATCTCGCGAGATCTACTTCTTGCAAATTCTTGTGCAGTTCCGAAATTATAATGCCTTGGTTGATTTTTATTAGATCGGTTTCGCGCTGCCCCTTCAGAAAATGTTTCACAAACGCGGCAATTTTATCAACTGCTTTTATCATCTTTAGGGAAGCTCCGCTTTCAAATCCGGCCGATCATGGTCTACTTGTGAACGAATCACGCGGGCCGGATTACCAGCTACAACGCTATATGGCGATACGTCCTTGGTAACTACAGAGCCTACACCGACGATCGCGCCCCGTCCGATAGTCACTCCACGCAAAATGCTGGAGTTTGCACCGATCCATGCATCATCGCCGATCGTAACCTGTCGTTCGCCAAGGTCAATTTCCTTAGGATGCCCTTCGGAGAATATTGTTCGGAAATGCTTGTGCCGTTCTTGTGCGGGCAGCGGATGCGTCAAGGAGTCGAATACGTTCACGTTGTGGGAGATAAGAACTCTATCACCGATGTTGATCTTCAAGCCTGACCATATCCGCGAGCCCTCTCCAAGAAAGCACCACTCTCCAATTTGGATTTCTCCACCGTGGGCGAATACCAACAACTCTCCGTCAATAAAAGAATTGCGTCCAATGCGGATATGCTTGTTGTCACCGCGAATGTTACGAATTCGGGCATGACTGCTGATTTTTGCGCCGCTCGCGACGACACAGGTTGCTTTGCCCAGTAGGCGTCGAACCAAGTAGTCCACGTTGACCATCTTAAGAATACCCCGTCGGACGGAAGGTGTTAGTCGAATACAGCGGCAAAAACAAAATTAGCGGGATGCTGTTTTAATTGTTGAGACGATTTCTTCAAAGCGCTGCCACTGCCTCTTTTTCCCATAGACTTCCTCGACCATATTTCGTCCGTTTTTAGCAAGGCGAACGATGTTCTCGGTGTTATCAAGAGCTTCCTTTATGCGGATCTCAGCATCATCAACATCATCGTATAAGAGCATGTTCTGATTTTCTCGCATTCCGTCGGGATAGTTGCCCCTATCGCTGAAAAGAAGAGCTCCGCACCCCATTGCCTCAAAGCAGCGCATGTTGCCACGGTCATTGCCTGACATGTCTATTGCGCCATTCAAAACAATTTTAGTTCTTGAAAGGGCTTCGTACAGATCAAGGCCAAACACTGGCGCTGCACTTACTCGCCGAATTGCTGCCGGGCGCCGATACTTATTCAACGACGGCCATATCCCCAGTGGGCTTTCCGCCAATCGCGTCATGCGCGAACGCTCAAGATGATATCGAACGTTAAAGCGGTCAGATAGCTTGGCTATCGCTTCCAATATCAATGCACGTTTTTGGTGGTGCCGCGTGTATCCACCCACGAATAGGATATCGATAGGGCGATCTGCCCGTCCAGCATACTTGTCCATGACAGGGTCATGTGCGGGCGCAAAATATTCAACTGACCAGCCTGCCTTCCGATAACTTTCCAGAATGCTAGGGAAATTGTTGAGCACGCGGCTATATGCCGAAAAATCCGCCCCTGGCGATGGCGCTGCCCGCCAGGCCAAACTGTGTCGAACGCTACCCGGAAGACGTCGTATGAAATCGCTCCCGTACCTCATAGGGTCAAGATTGTAGAAGACTTCGGTGCGATGTTCCTCAATTTGCGCCAGCAGGATGTCGGACATTGAGGCATTGGTAGGCATCCCATTCTCGGTCGCCCATGCACGCTGGAGAACTTCATCGTCCCCATTGGTGAAGAATCCCGACGTATCACGGTCTATAATTGGGAGTAGAAAGTGAAGCGCACCAAATCTCTCCTTGAGATATAGTTCACGTCTTTCTGCGAAACTATGTCTGGTGCCGTGCCGCTGGTCGAACTGGCGGCGATAAGCAGGGTAAAGGCCGCTGTTCTGGAAAATTCTCATTCGATCAACTCACAGAAGCTGAAGGTTCGTTTCAGCGGAAACTAGCATGCCATGTTGACCACAACCGGTCTCAAGGATCGAGCCAGAACACTAATGATAACGAAAAACGGTATCATTATATTTCCGCCCGTGTGGGTGCCATAAACAGCGATGCGCTGAGGGCTGTGAAATTTGGATAATAGAGTGGCGACCATCTTGCAATCGGCGCAGGATTTTTTCCAAGCCTTGTAATGAGAACGATATCAACTCAGGAAGCAACAAGCCGAAAGCAATTGGACCCGCGCGTTTTTAATTCACTTCATCCGTTTTGGAGGTGGCGGCGCTTGCGGCGGGAGCGCCGGTTGAGGTGCATAGCCGTTTCGGCTGGACCGCAACACATTGCGTCAGGGCTTGATGATCATAGCAAGCTCGAGAGGTGTAGACTAGTCAAGGCCAGACTGTGGTCAGTTGTCGTTGTAGTCGCTTCGCGCGTTCAAAGTCACTCATCATTGCATGGACGAGTGCCGAGGAGCCCCTCATTCAAAAATCTTCTCGATGATTACCCATTGAGCTCTCAATTTAAGAGGTCTTGAATCGGAAATGCCCGGCTTGGTTAGCCTTTTCCGATCAGACCACGGCAGGCCAAACGCTCTATCTATCCTGAGTAACACTGATGGCGCTGCCTTCGGGACCATGGCAGTCAGTGAAGGTGTATTTATTCAAGTCCAGACCGTTGTCACGCACTGCTTAGCACTCTAAACGGTTGTCGAAGGCAACTTCGGGCTCGCACTCGCCGCACAACGCCGGAAGCGGTCTTCGCCAGGACATCACAGGTTTCAGATACAAGGGAGTAAGCCGTCCAATGACTTCAAGAATGGTGAAACCAGCTGAGGCTTATTATTGGTGCCCGCTGGGACGATCCACCATTGAGCACGGCCGAACCCCGTTTAGCGGAGCGAATAGTGGGAAGCGATTCGCGAATTCTTTCCGGCCAGCACGACTTCACTCCTTCATCGCCACTAGGCTCGGATAAAGAGGAATGGCTAGAATACTCGTCACCGGCGCTCACGGTTTTATCGGCAGACATCTGGCGCGACATCTCTCGGAAAACGGACATGTCGTGCTCGGTCTTGGCCACGGTATCTGGCCTCCTCTCCACGCCGAACGGTGGGGGCTGACGCTTTGGCACAATGGCGAGATTGATGGGCTCAATCTTCGGCTCATACAACGACAGACCGGTACGCCAGACATCGTGTATCATCTTGGCGGCGGTTCATCGGTAGGCGTCGCGATCGCAAATCCCCGCGAGGATTTTCACCGCACAGTCAATTCGACAGCCGAGCTCCTTGAATGGCTGCGGCTGGAAGCGCCTGATTGCCGACTAGTTGCTATTTCAAGCGCTGCGGTTTACGGCGCCAATCACGAAGGCCCAATCGTGGAAACAACGGTTGCGAAGCCGTTTTCTCCCTACGGCCATCACAAGAGCATAATGGAATCCCTGTGCCAATCCTACTGCGACACATATGGGTTGAAGATCGCGATCGCTCGGCTCTTTTCGGTTTATGGACAAGGGCTGCGCAAGCAGCTGCTATGGGACGTCTGTTCTCAACTCGAAAGAAATCCGGATCGTCTGAGTCTTGGCGGCGGGGGCTCTGAACTACGCGACTGGATCGAGGTAAGAGATGTCGGGCGCGCGCTATCTTTGATAGAGGCCCAAACGGACCAGTCTCGCCCGGTTGTCAATGTCGGTACGGGTACCGGCACAAGCGTTCGTTCCATTGTCGAGATGGTTGTGGACGCTTGGTTTGAGAAAGGGACTTCCCGTCCGGATATCATTTTTTCCGGTGAGGCGAGAAAAGGCGATCCCCAAAGCCTGATCGCGGATTCGAGCAGACTCAGATCCTTTGGCTTTGAGCCGCGCGGCGATCTGAAGGACAGGCTTTCCGCGTATGTCGGCTGGTTCCGGTCTCAAGCCGGCACAGCAAGATGATCAATATCGGTTTTACCATGATCGGCGGTCGTAACTGGACCGGGGGATACAATTATTTGCTCAACCTCGCCACGCTTTTAACGCGTTATCGGAAAGACGAGATTCGTCCCGTCATTTTCTTCGGAACCGACGTCGAGGAAGCTGAGATCGCACCCTTTGCGAGCCTAGAAGGTGTAAAGGTTGTCCGCAATTCGTTGTTCAACAGATCACGCACCGTTCAATCGCTCTTGCTCAGTGTTGCAACTGGCTCGGACAGAAGCATCCGGATCATGTTCAACGAACAGCAGATCAATGTCGTCTTCGAAGTCGCGCAATTTTTTGGCTTCAGGCTCGGCTTGCCTACCATTGCGTGGTTTCCGGACTTTCAGCATCGTTATCTGCCGCATCTTTTCAGCAGGTTTGCTTACTGGAAACGCGATATCGGATTTCGGCTCCAAATCATGGCTGATCGCGCAATCATGCTGAGCAGCGAGGATTCCAAACGATCTTGCGAACACTTCTATCCGGCAGCTCGGGGGCATACACATGTGGTTCGTTTCGCTGTGCCGCCAAAGGGCAAGATCGACTATGGCGTCGCACGGGCAATTGCCGACAACTACCAATTGCCTGAGAATTACATCTTCCTGCCCAATCAATTCTGGAAGCATAAGAACCATCTTCTCGTGCTTGAGGCACTGAAAATCCTTCGCGAACGGGGGCAGGAGATCACGGTCGCAGCGAGTGGCAATCAATCGGATCCGCGCGATCCGACTTATTTTCCAAGCGTGAAGGCGGCTATTGAAGACGCTGGGCTCGATCAGAACTTTCGTCTACTCGGGCTGATCCCCTATCAGGACCTAGCACCACTTGGCGTGGCGAGCATGGCGCTCCTCAATCCTTCGCTGTTCGAGGGATGGAGCACTACGGTGGAAGAGGCCCTGTCGTGGGGTGTTCCCTTGATCCTTTCGGATCTCGATGTAAATCGAGAGCAGGCGGGCGAAGCAGCGACCTATTTCGACCGGCACGATGCACATTCCCTAGCGGATGCCTTGACCTCTGCTCGCCCACGTGAGGCCGCAGCGATCGAAGCGAGCGAGGATCTGGGACAGGCCATGTCCAATGAACGGGTTCTCCGCTTCGTTTCCGACTTCACCTCGCTTGTTCGCCACGCCCACAATCAGGTGCAACAATAAAGAAACGGCCGAGCACGGGTGTTCCAAGTTTCGCCAATCATCAGAGAACGCTTATGAATGAGCCGAAGATTTCCGTCATTACGGTCGTATTCAACAATGAAGACACGATTGCCGACACCATCGAGTCTGTTGCAATCCAGGATTACCCCAATCTGGAATACATCGTGATAGACGGCCTCTCAAAGGACCGGACGCTTGATAGGATCAAAGAACGCAAGGAGATCATCACCAAACTGATATCCGAAGAAGACGCCGGCATCTACGATGCGATGAATAAAGGTATCGCATTGGCGACAGGCGATATCATCGGCTTTATCAACGGGGATGACTTCTACCTGCCTGGCACGTTGGCCAAGGTAGCCAGGACATTCGAAAACGACCCACAGCTTGAAGCGTGTTATGGCGACCTCTGCTACGTCAAGCAAAACGATCCTAAAACTGTGGTACGCCACTGGCGGTCGTCACCTTTCGTGCCGAACGCTTTCGAAAAAGGATGGGCCCCTCCTCATCCGACTTTCTTCGTTCGCCGCGATGTTTATCAGCGATTTGGTTCATTCGATCTCGACTACCGCATTGCGGCCGATGTCGAGTTGATGATGCGGTTCCTTGAGCGCCATCGAATCAGCTCGCAGTACTTGCCTGGGGTTATGGTCAAAATGCGGATGGGTGGAACGACCAATCGCAGCCTTGCAAATATAGTGAACCAGAATAAGGAAATCCTTCGGGCGCTTCGCAGCCATAGTCTGAATGCACGACTTTTCGGTTTCTTGAGTAAAAAACTCCTCTCGCGGGGTGTGCAATTCGTGCGCGGAAAATTTCACACTTCGACCACCGAAGGCTGAACAGTGCCCAGACAATACGGCTTCGGTCAGTTTGTGACACGCGGAGATTCAGGCTTGCTTTATGCGTCGTCGTGAATTGTAGATGGTCTTTGCAATCGCCAAAAAGGCGCCAACAATAAAGCCCCCGACCAGTCCAATTAGGATTCGCTTCAGCCGATTTGAGGCAACAGAAGGCGGCGACGCATAGACCGGAGACAAAAGTTTCGCCGGCTCATCTAACTGCAGCCGCGAATTGAGGTCGATAATTTTCGTGCGAAGAGAATTGGAATCGTCGCGCGTGGCTAAATAAATCACCTTTTGCCAATCTGATCCCTGGGAGGACTCCATGACCTTCAGGTTATCTGCGAGTTGTTTCTCGCTAGCTGCAATCTCCGCCTTTAGGCTGGCCTGGCTTTGGGCGACCAGGTTCGATTGCTGTTCTTGAATCTGCTGTACGACTGCCGTCACGCAACGCTCCGCGAGTCCCGCGCTTGATGCAGTGGACGATATCGAGATAACGTCATCGGGGGCTGAGGGGGCGGTGATTTTAATGCTTCGCGCCAGTTGCTCGTGTGTGGCAATGCCTTTCTCGGAACAGCTGGAAGCAAGGCCCAAGTCAAAGGCACCTGGCGAACGCATCCGAAACATAAACCGATCTCGCGATTCTGCTGGGACAACGACGACGGAACCATCAGGACCGGGCCTGCTTATCTTTGCGAGAGCGAGTTGCGCAGACGCCTCAACAACCGATGCCGCTTCGCTGCCAAGAATAGTTCCACCGATGATGCCGACACCCGCACATGCACCAAATATGAGAGCATTTTTCCTGAGGAAGGAAGCCAAAACGAAGAGATTTATTTCCTCATCAAACCGCTTATCGGACATGGTCGCTCCCGACGTTCACAAACCGAAACCCGAACGAAGTGTGACTTGTTCGAAGCTCGTCATGACCCGCTTCAAGCGTATCCTCACCGTTAAGTCAATGTTCAAAACCTCCCGTCGCGGTACTGGTATAGCTCGTCCTGAACATCGTGCAAAACGAGAATTCAACGCCAAACAGTACAGTCCTAACTGTCGTTGTTAGGTCAACTTAGGCAGAGCTAGGCAAACACCATCATCGGCGGCGGCACCACCGCCAGGATGCCGGCGCGGCGGGCTGCCACGTATTTTAGGAGCTGTTCGACCACCCTTGGCATGACAGGTTTTTGCACCACGCCGAGCGCGCCGCGAACACCATCCGCGACCACTTCCGGATTGGCAGTCATGAAGACCACGGAAATACCATGATCTTCCGCTAGCTTTTGGCCGATCTCCGGGCCGGTCGCACCATCGGAGAGGTTGACGTCGACGAAGGCGATATTGGCGAGCGGTGCGAGCCGGAGGGCAGCCTCGCGATCTGCTGCAAGGCCTGCCACATGCACGCCCATCTCCTCGATCGTCATTTCGAGATCAAGCGCGATCAGCGGCTCGTCTTCGACAATCAGCACTCGCTGTTTCATGAGATGTTCCCGTTGCCAGCTACGCACTACATTTGTGGCCATGACAGATCCCCTTTACGCTTTACTTCAGGAGACTCCGCTTCGTTGAAGAATCATTGCTTCGACGAGGCTCGCAGCTTTAACGGGCGATGCGACGATATGTTCCGGCATGAAACGAGATATTTCTGAATTAAGTTTTTGTTAACATTGATAAATTCTAAACATGTGGCTTTATCATCAAGAAGGCGGCTGGCTTAGCCGCCTTCCAAACGGGTCTTGGCGACGTCTCAGCCCTTGGCCTTCAAAACCAGAACCGGATCCTTGTTGTAGTCGGCCGGGAAGATTTCTTTCAGGTTCTCGATCTTAGGCAGGTCGTTGTAGACGATATAGGGATAGGTCGGGTTCAGCGTCAGGAAATCCTGGTGATACTGCTCGGCCGGGTAAAAGCCGGTATAATCCGTCACCTTAGTGACGATCGGCTGTTTGAAGATATGCGCCTTGTCGAGCTCGGCGATATAGGCTTCGGCGACCCTGCGCTGGTCCGGGTCGGAGATGAACAGTGCCGACCGGTACTGGGTGCCTCGGTCCGGTCCCTGGAAATTGAGCTGCGTCGGGTTGTGGGCGACCGAGAAGAAGATCTGCAGGAGCCTGCCGTAGCTGACCTGCCTCGGATTGAAGGTCACTTTGACGGATTCGGCGTGGCCGGTCGTGCCGGTGCTAACGGTCTCGTACTGGGCCGTTGCGGCTTCACCGCCAGCGTAGCCGGAAACGGCGCTTTTGACGCCCTTCACATGCTGAAAGACGCCTTGGACGCCCCAGAAGCAGCCGCCGGCGAAGACGGCCGTCTCCGTGCCGGACTTGCCGGTCTCATCGATGGTCGGCGCCGGGATGACGACGGCATCTTCCGCCGCGCGGCCGGCGATTGCACCGAGACCCAGCGATAGGAACACGCTCCCCAATAATACAGCAAGGGTCTTGGCTGACGTGGATATGGGCATGGGGGCTACCTCCGGGGAATAATGGCGAGATCCTTGCCGATCGACAAAAAAGCCGCAAATCACAAGCTGTTCACTCACGCCGATGTGACGATTATACGAAAGCAAATGTGCGAAACCGGAACAGGCGTGAAGGTGAGTTGACAATTCCATGGGGAGTGAGGAGAGTGCCGCCGGTTCAGAGCCAGCATCCGGGGGGACCAATGTCTGCGCGCTCGTTCTTCGCTTCTTTCGTCATCGCCGTATCCATGATTTTCGCAGGCCCGTCGGCTTTTGCCGCCGACGCCAAGCGGGACATTGTCACTGTCAAGGATGCCGATTATTTCGGCTTCGACCTGCGCACCGAGCAGAACCTCTCGCTCGATCAGTGCAAGGCCGCCTGTATCGGCGACAAGAGCTGCAAGGCCTTCACCTATAATCCCAGGGTGAAGTGGTGTTTCCTCAAATCCGATTTCAAGACGATGAACGCCGCTCCCGGCGCGATTGCCGGCAGGATCGTCGAAACGACAGCCACCGCCGCGCCGAAAGAACCGGATATCGGCGCTGCCCCCCGTCTGTCCTTCCTGTCCGACGACCTCGTCCAGCAGGCCCGTAATTTCCGCAACGATCTGGCGCTCGCCGACGACCAGCAGGCCCAAGGTGTCGACAGCCTTACGGCAAGCGCGCGCCTGGATCTCACCGGCGGCAATCTTTCCGATGCGCTGAAGGCCTTCCATGGTGCCCTGTCGATCACGCCCGATGACGGCGACCTCTGGATCGAGACGGCGCGTGCCGCGACATCGCTCGGCGCGCCTGACAGCGGCGTCTTCGGTCAGGCGGTGATCGACGCGCTGAACGGCTACCAGCTGACGCGCAGCACCAACAAGCGTGCCGACGCTCTGGCCGTGCTTGCCAAGGCCTTGGAAAAGAATGCCAACTATCGCGATGCCCTGAATGCCTACAAGGCAAGCCTTGCGCTCGTCGGCGCCAAGGACGTGCAGGCGGACTACCTGCAGCTCAAGCAGACACAGGGCTTCCGTATCACCGAACATACGGTCGATGCCGATAGCGCCACACCGCGCGCCTGCGTCACCTTCTCCGAGGCGCTGGTCAAGACGGTCGACTATGCACCCTTCGTGACGCTGAACGGCACTGCACCCAAGGCGCTGGAAGCCAAGGACAAGCAGATCTGCGTCGAAGGCCTGACCCACGGCGAGACCTACAAGATCGGCTTCCGCACCGGCCTGCCCTCCTCGGTCGACGAAGTCCTGGAAGCGCCTGTTGCGATCGACGTCTATATCAAGGACCGCAGCCAGATGGTGCGCTTTACCGGTGACAGTTTCGTGCTGCCGTCGACGGCGCGCCGCGGCATTCCGATCGTTTCCGTTAACATGGCGTCTGCCAATCTGAAGCTCTATCGTATCGGCGATCGCGGCATTGCACCGCTCCTGACCGGATCGCAATTCCTGACGCAACTCGACGGCTACAGCGCCCAGAATATCGAGGACCAGAGCGGCGAGCTCGTCTGGCAGGGATCGATCGAGATCGCCAACGAGCTCAACAAGGATGTCGTAACCTCCTTCCCGGTCGACGAGGCGCTGCCCGAGCGCAAGCCCGGCATCTATGTGATGGTTGCAACACCGCCGACCGGTCCGGTACAGGAGTGGGATTCGCAGGCCACGCAATGGTTTCTGGTTTCCGATATCGGCATCACCACCTATGCCGGCACTGACGGGCTCAACGTCTTTGCCCGCTCGCTTGCCTCCGCCAAGCCGATGGCCGGCGTCGAATTGCAGTTACTTGCAAAGAACAATGAGATCCTTGGCACGGCCACGACCGACCAGAACGGCCGCGCTACCTTCACGGCCGGTCTGATGCGTGGCACCGCCGCACTCACGCCTGCCGTTATCAGCGCCAAAAACGGCACGTCCGACTATGTCTTCCTCGACATGACGCGGGCGGGCTTCGATCTTTCCGACCGTGGTGTGACTGGACGCACCGCGCCGGGCGCCATCGACGTATTGCCCTGGACCGAGCGCGGCATCTACCGTGCCGGGGAGACAGTGCATGCGGCGGCCCTCGCCCGCGATACAGACGGTAACGCTATCGAGACCCTGCCGCTCACCTTCATCTTCTCGCGACCGGATGGCGTGGAAGACCGGCGCATCGTCAGCCAGACGAGCAATCTCGGCGGCTATCAGGTGGACCTGCAGACCCAGGAAAACGCAATGCGCGGCACCTGGACGATGAACGTCTACACCGATCCGAAGGGATCGGCGATTGCCACCAAGACCTTCCTCGTCGACGATTTCGTGCCTGACCGGACCGACATGGAGATCAAGACCGACTCCAAGGAGATCGGGACGGATACGGCAGCCACGATCACTATTTCCGGCAAATATCTCTACGGCGCCCCGGCCGCCGGCCTGACGATCGAGGGCGACGTCGTCGTCAAGCCGACGCGCACGAATGCTGCCTATCCCGGATACCAATTCGGGCTTGCCGACGAGGAGGCGAGCGAGGATTCGCGCCAGCCGATCGACGGGCTGCCGGAGCTCGACGAGAATGGCGAGGCCTCCACTGATCTGACGATCGGCGAGCTGCCGGCCACGACCCAGCTTTTGAATGCCACGGTTTATCTGCGTATGCAGGAGCCGGGCGGCCGCGCCATCGAGCGTTCGCTTGACATCCCGGTCAAGACCGACGCGACCGCAATCGGCATCAAGCCGGAATTCGACGGCGACCTACCGGAGAATGCGCTGGCGAACTTCACAGTGATCGGCCTCGACACACAAGGCCAGAAGCAGGAGATGAAGGGCCTGCGCTGGAAATTCTACAAGCTGCGCCGCGATTACCAATGGTATCGCGAAGGCACAGCCTGGAAATACGAGCCCACCTACACGCCGGAAGAAGTCGCCTCCGACTCGGTGGATGCGACGGCTGAAAATGGCGGCAAGATCCAGGCGCCCGTCGAATGGGGCCGCTATCGGCTCGAGGTGGAAAGTGCCGATGCCGACGGGCCGACCTCAAGCGTCGAATTCGATGCCGGCTGGTTCGTCGCCTCGACCTCGACGGAAACGCCCGATGGCCTGGAGATCGCCCTCGACAAAGACGGCTATAAGGTCGGCGAGACGGCCAAGCTGAAGGTGACATCGCGTTATGGCGGCGAGCTGATGATCACGGCCGGCACGGAAAAGCTGGTTGCCGTGCAAAACGCCACGATCGGCGAGACGGGCGGCGAGGTCGATATTCCCGTCACCGCGGACTGGGGTGCGGGCGCCTATGTGACTGCCACCCTCTTCCGGCCGGGCGATTCGCTCGACACCCATATGCCGGCACGCTCGATCGGCATCAAATGGCTGAAGGTCGATCCCGCCGAGCGCGCGCTGCAGGTCAAGATCGATACGCCGGAAAAGATGCTGCCGCGCGGACCGCTCGATATCGGCCTGCAGGTCGCCGGCGCCGGCGCCAATGAGGAGGCCTATATTACCGTTGCCGCCGTCGACGTCGGCATCCTCAATCTGACCCGCTACGAGCCGCCGAACCCCGAGGACTGGTATTTCGGGCAGCGCCAGCTCGGCCTCGAAATCCGCGATCTCTACGGCCGGCTGATAGACGGCTCTCTGGGTGCGACCGGCAAGCTGCGCACCGGCGGCGATGGCGGTGCTATCGCGCTGCAGGCAAGCCCGCCGACGCAAAAGCTCGTCGCCTTCTTCTCCGGTCCGGTCAGGCTTGATGCCGAAGGCAAGGCGAAGGTCAGTTTCGATATCCCCCAGTTCAACGGAACGGCGCGTGTCATGGCAGTCGCCTGGACGAAGACCGGTGTCGGCCATAGCGCCAGAGACGTCATCATCCGCGATCCCGTTGTCGTCACCGCAAGCCTGCCGAAATTCCTCGCACCTGGGGACAAGGCCAATCTCAGGCTCGACATCGCCAATACCGACGCGCCGGCCGGTGACTACAAGCTGACGCTGATCGGTAACGAGGCGCTCCGCATCGACGGGCCGGCCGAGCAGACGCTGAAGCTTCAAGGCGGCGCCAAGTCCGACCTGACGCTGACGCTCGTCGGCGGGGAGCCGGGCGACGGCAGCGTGGCCATCAACCTGTCGAATGGTCAGGGCCTGTCCCTCGACCAGGTGGTCGATGTGCCGGTGCGGCCATCCTCACTGCCGGTCACCGAACGGCGCGTCATTGCGCTCGCACCCGGCAAGAGCCTGACGATCGATAAGAACCTTTTGGCCGACAGCGTGCTTCCGGGTGCGTCGGTCGCCGTCAACGTCACGCGCTCGGCCGCCTTCGACATTCCGGCACTGCTGATGACGCTCGATCGATATCCCTTCGGCTGCGCTGAACAGACGACGAGCCGCGCGCTGCCGCTGCTCTATCTGGCCGAGGTCGCCAAGCAGGCCGGTATGGATGAAACCGATGACGACATCCACAAGCGCGTGCAGGATGCCATTTACAAACTACTCTCCTATCAGGCCTATGCCGGAAGCTTCGGTCTCTGGGGACCGGATTCCGGCGATCTTTGGCTCGATTCCTACGTCACTGACTTCCTGACGCGGGCACGCGAGCAAAAGTATGACGTGCCGGATCGCGCCCTGGTGCAGGCGCTGGAAAACCTCCAGAACTCGCTCTCCTACACGACGGATGTGAAGGGCAAGGGCGACGAGATCGCCTATGCCCTCTACGTGCTTGCCCGCAACAAGAAGGCAGCCGTCAGCGACCTGCGCTACTATGCCGACACGATGATCAACGACTTCCCGACACCGCTTGCCAAGGCCCATATCGCCGCAGCACTTGCACTCTACGGTGACGCGACCCGTTCGAAGAACATCTTCGTCGATGCGCTGCAGATGTCGAAACAGTCGATGGTGACGCGAGTGAACTTCTCACGCACCGATTACGGCTCGGTGCTGCGTGATGGTGCGGCTATCCTGGCGCTCGCGGCAGAAAGCCGTCCGGTTCCGCCCGTCATTCCGGACCTTGCCAAGGCAGTCGCGCGGGAATGGGATCGCAGCAAATATACAAGCACCCAGGAACAGGCCTGGATGCTTTTGGCAGCGCGCGCCCTGCAGAACGGCGACGACGACCTGAAGATCAACGTCAACGGGGCTGCGCGGACCGGCGCCTACATGGCGAAGATGACGGGTGACGCGCTGATCGACCATCCGCTGACGCTGACGAGTGCCACGAGCGACACGGTTTCGGCCGTCGTTACCACGGTCGCCGCCCCCGTCAAGCCGCTTCCTGCGGGCGGGAACGGCTTTTCGATCGAGCGGAGCTATTACACGCTCGATGGCGAGGAGGCGAATGTCAGCGAGGCGCAGCAGAACGAGCGCTATGTCGTGGTTCTGCATGTGACCGAGCAGAACGACTGGGCCTCGCGCATCGTCATCACCGATCTCCTGCCGGCCGGCTTCGAAATCGACAATCCGAGCCTCGTCGACAGCGCCCAGATGACCAATTTCGACTGGGTCGGAGAGATGTCCGCCGCCCATACGGAATTCCGCTACGACCGCTTCGTCGCCGCCTTCAACCGTGACGAAAATTCAGCGCGGGACTTCAACGTCGCCTATGTCGTGCGCGCCGTCACCCCCGGCGTCTATGACCATCCGGCAGCAACCGTCGAGGACATGTACCGTCCCGATCTGTCGGCCCGTACTGCGACTGGCAAGATGGAGGTCGTTGCGGCTCAACAATGAGGCGGTGGCAGAAATTTGCGATCGGAGCTGCGGCCGGCATCGTCATTGCCGGCGCAGGCCTCTTTGCGCTCGATGCCGCAGATAGAACCTTTCCGCCTCCGCTTGAGCAGGCAGAAGCCGTCTCGCCGGAAGTACTCGATGCGGACGGGCAATTGCTGCGCGCCTTTGCGACACCCGAAGGGCGCTGGCGGTTGAAGACCGACGTCTCCGACGTCGATCCGCAATTCGTCCGCATGCTGGTCGCCTATGAGGATCAGCGTTTCTACGAGCATTCTGGCATCGATGTCTGGGCGCTCGGACGCGCCGCACTGCAATTCGTCAGCAACGGCCGCATCGTGTCCGGCGCCTCGACGCTCTCCATGCAAGCGGCAAGGCTGATCGAGCCGCGCGAGAACCGGTCGTTTTCGGCAAAACTGCTGCAGATCGCCCGCGCCGTACAGATCGAGCGACGGCTCTCGAAGGCAGAAATCCTCAATCTCTATCTCACCCATGCGCCCTATGGCGGCAATCTCGAAGGCGTGCGCGCCGCAAGCCTTGCCTATTTCGGCAAGGAGCCAAAGCGGCTGACGGTGGCCGAAGCAGCACTTCTGGTCGCGCTGCCGCAATTGCCCGAAAAGCGTCGCCCGGACCGGAATCTGAAAGCGGCAGAGGCGGCGCGCAAGCGAGTGCTCGACCGGATTGCCGTCGCCGAGGTTGTCGGCGATGGCGAGGCCGAGCGCGCCGAAGGTGTCGCCATTCCCGCCCGCAGGTTGCAGCTTCCAGCCCTCGCCGCCCATGTCGCGGAAGCCGCCTTACGCAAGGATCCGAAAGCGATCCAGCACCAGACGACGCTGAAGAAGCAGGTCCAGACCGGCCTCGAATCCGTCGCGCGCGCCGCGACGATGAAGCTCGGACCAAAACTGTCGCTCGCCATGGTGATGGCGGATGCCGGCACCGGCGAAATCGTCGGTGAGGTCGGTTCGGCTGATTATTTCGATGCCAGCCGCTCGGGCTGGATCGACATGACGCGCATCACCAGATCGCCTGGCTCGACGCTTAAACCCTTCATCTATGGTCTTGCCTTCGAGCAGGGGCTCGTCAGCCAGGAGACTATCATCGAGGACCGGCCGGCCGATTTCTTCGGCTACCGGCCGCGCAATTTCGACATGAGCTACCAGGGCGACGTGACTGTACGCGAGGCGTTGCAGCTCTCCCTCAACGTGCCGGCGGTCAAGCTGCTCGATGCGGTTGGTCCCTCGCGGCTGATGGTGCGGTTCCGCCGCGCCGAGGTCCACCCGATCTTGCCGGCCAACGAGACCCCGGGTCTGGCGATCGGCCTCGGTGGCGTCGGCATCACGCTGAAAGATCTGGTGCAGCTCTATACGGCGCTTGCCAACCGCGGCCAGCCGGTCAGGATCGGCGATGGTGTGACGAACATGCCCGGCAAGATCGACGGCGAGCCGTTGCTGGAGCCGGTCGCCGTCTGGAATGTCGCCGACATACTGTCGGGCGTCATACCGCCGGCCGGCGCGCCGCAGCGCGGCATCGCCTATAAGACCGGCACGAGCTATGGCTATCGCGATGCCTGGTCGGTCGGTTATGACGGACGCTACGTGCTCGGTGTGTGGGTCGGGCGACCCGATAACAGCGCCGTACCCGGTTTGACGGGTTATGGCACGGCCGCACCTATCCTCTTCGAGGCGCTTGCGAAATCCGGCATCGCCACGACACCGCTGCCGCGACCGCCGGCGGGAGCCGTGCGCATCGCTCAGACCGATCTGCCGATCAGCCAACGGCGTTTTGCCGTCAATGCCAACGGGCTGCTCGTCGCCTCCGGCCGCGAGCCATCACCGCAGATTGTCTATCCGCCGGAGGGCGCCCATGTCGATCTTGGCGCCAAGGCGGGCGATCTGTCGCCCCTGATGCTCAAACTGCAGGGTGGCCGCGCGCCTTTCCGCTGGCTTGCCAATGGCAAGCCGCTGCCCGATCTTTCCCGCCGGCGCACGCAAAGCTGGATGCCCGACGGGGGCGGCTATTCCAAGCTGACGGTGATCGATTCCATGGGCCGGGCAGCAAGTGTGGGCGTCTTCGTCGACTGACGGGAACAAAAGCGCCTCACAACCGTTGGAAGATGTCCCCTCCAGACGGCAAGTGACCCATGACCGTTCCCTCCGCGACCTACCGGGTCCAGTTCCGCAATGGCATGACCTTCGACCGCGCCTGCGGACTGGTGTCCTATATGAAGTCGCTTGGCATCAGCCATCTCTACGCCTCTCCAATCTTTTCTGCCACGGCGGGATCGACCCATGGTTACGACGTGACCGACGCCAACGAGATCGATCCGGCGCTTGGCGGCAGGGCGGGCTTTGATCGTCTGACGGCAGCGCTGTCGCAGGCAGGCATGGGCCTGATCCTCGATATCGTCCCGAACCACATGGCCGCCTCGCTCGAAAATGCCTGGTGGCGAAGCGCCCTCGAGTTCGGGGAACAAAGCCCGTTTGCACGCTATTTCGATATCGACTGGCGCGAACAGCTGACGCTGCCGCAGCTTGGCAAAAGCTTCGACGCGTGCCTTGCCGATGGCGAGCTTAAAATTGCAATCGACGAGACCCACGGCAACCTCGCGATCGGCTACTACGACACGCTTTTCCCGCTGAGCATGCAAAGCTACCCCCTGTTGGCCGAGCAACTGGACGATCCGATGCTGATCGGCATGGCCGAGTTTGCCGGCTCCTCTGGCGGCAGCGACCTGCATCGTGGCTTGCGCGATATGATCTTCGAGGCCGGCGACGTCTCCCGTCTGAAGGACAGGTTGTCCACCCTCTCCGAGGATCATGCGTTCATGATGCGTCTCCATGCAGCGCAGCACTGGCAGCTGCAGCCCTGGCAGGAGGCAGCCCGACATCTGAGCTATCGCCGGTTCTTCGAAGTGACGGGACTGGTCGGCCTCAGGGTCGAGGATCCGAACGTTTTCGAGGCGACCCATCAGCTGGTGCTCGATCTGGTGCGGCAGGGCCAGGTGCAGGGCCTGCGCCTCGATCATATCGACGGACTGGCCGAACCAGGGCCCTATCTGCGACGGTTGCGAGAGGCTGTCGGAACCGAGACCTACATCGTCGTCGAAAAGATCCTCGGCGCCGGAGAGGAGCTGCCGACCGATTGGCCGGTGCAGGGGACGACCGGCTATGAGTTCATTACCGGCCTCAGCGATCTTTTCGTCGATAAAGAGGGTTTGCAAAAGCTCGACGATGCCTATCGCAATCTTGCCGGCGACAACGGTGATTTTACACAAGGGCGCCGTGCGGCCAAGCGACTGATGGTCGAGCAGAACTTCGCCGGCGAGGTATCCCGTTTGACAAAAATTGCCAGTGGCATCTTTTCTGAGTTGACGGCCGAGGAAATCACCGAGGCGATCCAGGAGCTGCTGATTGCCTTTTCCGTCTACCGCACCTACGGCACCGACGGCCCGCTCGATGCGAGCGACGCCGACCGTCTCAAAATGGCCGCTGTGGCAGCGGCCAGCCATCTGGACCACGCGCAGCCGCTCGAAAGTATCCGGACCGTTCTTGACGGCGGGGTGGCAAGCGAGGCAGCCCGCGAATTGCGTCTTCGCTTCCAGCAGCTCTCAGGCCCTATCATGGCCAAGGCGATGGAGGATACGCTCTTCTATCGCTTCAACCGGCTGCTGGCGCTCAACGAGGTCGGCGGCGAGCCGGATCGTTTGTCGGGCGGCGTCGAAGCGTTTCACCACTTCATGCAAGCGCGCGCGCGCTCGCAGCCTTCGGGTCTTTCCACAACATCGACGCATGACACAAAGCGCGGCGAGGACGCCCGTGCCAGGCTCTATGCCTTGAGCGAGGGCGCCGGGGTCTTTGCCGACGCCGTGGAACAGTGGCAAAGACTGAATGAAAGCCACCGCGTGGATTTGTCGGATGGTCCAGCCCCCGAGCCCAATCTCGAATGGATGCTCTATCAGGCACTTGCCGGCGCCTGGCCTGAAGATTTCGACCGCCGCCATGCGGAAGCGCTGCGCGAGCGTTTCACCGCCTATACGCAAAAGGCCGTTCGCGAGGCCAAGCTTCGCACAGACTGGACCTCATCCGATAGCGCTTACGAAGACGCCGTTTGCGCCTATGCGGCAGCACTGGTCTCGGTCGACAACGACGCATTCACCGAGGATTTTGCTCGTGTCCTGCAGCCCTTCGTTGAGGCCGGCTACGTCAACAGCCTGTCGCAGACGCTGATCAAACTGACGGCGCCCGGTGTTCCCGACATCTATCAGGGAGCAGAAGGTTTCGATTTCAGTTTCGTCGATCCCGATAACAGGCGTCTGCCGGACTTCGAGACGTTGAGCGGCTGGCTTGGCGAAGGCGGCGCGCTCGCGCGGCTGCAGGCAGAGGCGCTCAAACAACGCGTCATCCAGCTTGGCCTGCGCCTGCGGATGGAGCAGGGCCGGCTTTTTGCCGAAGGCGATTATCTGCCGCTTGCCGTCGACGGCATCAGGAGTGACCATGTCGTCGCCTTTGCCCGCCTGCATCACGACAACTTCTCGATAACTGTCGTGCCTCGGCTGATGTTCGGCTGGCTCGACCCCGGCGTGCTCTTTGCCGGACCGGAATTCTGGGGGGATACGGTCATTGTCGTGCCCGCTCCCCTTCACGGCCTCAAGGCCGATCTCCTGACCGGCAAGATGCTGGAGCCTGGAACGAATATCTCGCTTGCGGCGCTTCTCGGAGACCAGCCGGCGGCACTGATCGTACCCGTCTGAGGGCAACCGGAAAAATCTGCACCGACGAACAAAAACCTGTTGACCTTCCAGTTGCTGGAAGGTTCATAAAGCCGTCCGGATGCCAGAAAGGCATGAAAGGCGCAGCTTTATGGATAACAAGCACGATCATCATCATCACGACCACGATCATCGTCGGCATGGTCACGCCCCCCACCGCCACGCCGTCGGCACGCAGTGCGGTTGCGGCCACGACGACAAGGCTGCAGACGTGGTGGTGCGCGACGCCGTCTGCGGCATGACGGTCGATCCGAACGCCGGAAAACCTTCTCTCGATTATCACGGTCACACCTATCACTTCTGCAGCGAGGGCTGCCGCAAGAAATTCGAGGCGGCACCGCAGGATTATTTGACCGCCAAGGATCCGGTCTGCGGCATGGCTGTCGACCGCTCGAGCGCGAAACATTTCCTGAAGCACGAGGGCGAAAAATTCTACTTCTGCTCGGCCGGCTGCAAGGCGAAGTTCGAGGCCGATCCCGAAACCTATCGCCAAGGAAAGAAGCCTGCGGCAGCCGCCATGCCGAAGGGCACACTTTACACCTGTCCGATGCACCCCGAGGTCGTCAGCGACCGTCCCGGCGACTGCCCGAAATGCGGCATGGCCTTGGAGCCGATGGGCATTCCGCCTGAAGATGAAGGTCCCAATCCGGAACTTGTCGATTTCACCCGCAGGCTTTGGATCAGTGTCATTCTGGCAATCCCGCTTCTCGTCCTCACCATGGGTCCGATGCTCGACCTCTCGTTGCCGCGTGAAGCGCTCGGCGAACCGATCGCGAGCTATGTCGAGCTGCTTCTGGCAACACCGGTCGTGCTCTGGGCAGCGCTTCCCTTCTTCCGCCGGGCCCTCGCATCGTTCGTCAACCGCAGCCCGAACATGTGGACGCTGATCGGCCTCGGCGTCGGCACGGCCTATCTCTACAGCGTCGTTGCGACACTCGCACCTGAGCTCTTTCCGCATAGTTTTCGCGGTCACGGCGGCTCCGTCCCTGTCTATTTCGAGGCAGCCGCTGTCATCGTGGCGCTCGTTTTCGTCGGACAGGTGCTGGAATTGAAGGCGCGCGAACGTACGGGCTCGGCGATCCGCGCCCTGCTCGACCTTGCGCCGAAAACCGCACGCCGCATCGATGCCGACGGCCGCGAGAGCGACGTGCCCGTCGACGAGATTGCGACCGGCGACCGGTTGCGTGTGCGCCCCGGCGAACGCGTGCCTGTCGATGGTTCGGTCACCGAGGGGCAATCGACCGTCGATGAATCGATGATCACGGGCGAACCGCTTCCGGTTGAAAAGGCAAAGGGCGACGCACTGACCGGCGGCACGATGAACAAGAACGGCTCGCTGATCATGACTGCGGAAAAGGTCGGCGCCGATACGACACTCTCGCGCATCGTCGACATGGTGGCGAAGGCGCAGCGTTCGCGCGCACCGATCCAGGGCGCGGTCGACCGTGTTTCGGCGATCTTCGTTCCGGCCGTCGTCGCCGCCGCCGTCGCAGCCTTCCTCGTCTGGTCCTTTGTCGGGCCGGAGCCGCGGCTCGCCAATGCGTTGCTTGCCGCCGTCGCTGTTCTGATCATTGCCTGCCCTTGCGCGCTCGGCCTTGCAACGCCGATGTCGATCATGATCGCGACCGGGCGCGGCGCGCAGGAAGGCGTTCTGATCAAGGATGCGGAAGCGCTCGAGCGTTTTTCCAAGGTCGATACGTTGATCGTCGACAAGACCGGCACGCTGACCGAAGGAAAGCCCAGGCTGACCGATGTGGCGCCGGCATCAGATGTTGACGAAGCGCATCTGTTGGCCCTTGCCGCAAGCCTTGAACGGGGCTCCGAACACCCGCTCGCCGAGGCAATCGTCTCGCGCGCGGAAGAGCGCGGCCTTGCCTTGACCGCCGTGACAGGTTTCGAGGCGAAGACGGGCAAAGGCGTGCAGGGCATGGTCGGCAGCACGTCTGTGGCGCTCGGCAACGCCGCCATGCTCGCCGATCTCGGCATCGATCGATCGCCCCTATCCGATAAGGCCGAGGCGCTGCGTGGGGACGGCAAGACCGTCATGTTCGTCACCCTCGACGCCAAGCTGGCAGGCCTCGTTGCCGTTGCGGATCGCATCAAGCCGACAACGGCAGCCGCCATCAAGGCGCTGCACGACAGCGGCCTGAAGATCATCATGGCGACCGGCGACAATGAACGCACGGCGCGCGCGGTCGCAAAAAGCCTTGGAATCGATGAGGTGCGCGCCGACGTCCTTCCCGAGGACAAGAAGGCGCTCGTCGATGAACTCCGGGCCAAAGGCGCTTTCATTGCCATGGCCGGTGACGGCGTCAATGATGCGCCTGCACTTGCAGCCGCCGATGTCGGCATCGCCATGGGCACGGGCGCCGATGTTGCGATGGAAAGTGCGGGCATTACATTGGTGAAGGGCGATCTCAACGGCATTGTCCGCGCAAGGCGGCTCGCCGAGGCGACAATGCGCAACATCCGCCAGAACCTCGCTTTTGCCTTTGGCTACAATGCGCTCGGCATCCCGGTGGCCGCTGGCCTGCTCTACCCGGTCTTCGGCCTGCTGCTCTCGCCGATGATTGCGGCGGCCGCCATGAGCCTCTCGTCCGTCTCCGTCATCGGCAATGCACTGCGGCTGAAGGTGGAAAAACTGTAAGGAACAGGTGATGAATATAGGTGAAGCTTCAGAACGGTCCGGCCTGCCGTCAAAGACCATCCGCTACTACGAGGATATTGGCCTGATCCGCCCCGACCGGGGCGGAAACGGCTACCGTGATTATGCGGCCTCCGACGTCCACAAGCTGCGCTTCCTGCAGCGCTCACGCGGGCTCGGCTTCTCGGTGGAAGAATGCCGTCAGCTGCTGGCACTCTACGAAGACAAGAACCGAGAAAGCGCCGACGTCAAGGGGATCGCCGAAGCGAAACTTTCCGAAATCGATCGCAAGATCCGTGAACTAACGGAACTGCGGCGCACGCTCGAGCATCTCGTTCATGCCTGCCACGGCAATGATCGCCCCGACTGCCCGATTCTCGAAGAGCTTTCCGATAGCGGCACCTGAAGAGATCGTGCCCTTTCGAGGTCCCCGCCAATCCTCGTGCCCGCGATATCAAGAACCCCGCGGCTAGTGCTTTCTGGCCGCCTCGGAGAACGTCTCCGGCACCACGGCCTCCTCGTCATGTTCATCTTCCGTGGTTGTGTCATCCAGCCGGTACTTAATGGCCAGCGCATAGATGACATCGAGGATATTGCGATCCTTTAGATGCGGATCGCTGAGCGCCAGCAGAGAGGCACGAACGATCTTCCTGCTGGACGCCTTCGGGCAGCGCCTGCGGACGAAATCATAGAGCGCAACACCCACCAGGCCTTCCATGGCGCCGTCCACGAGAGCCTCGTAGACCCGCTTCTTCTCTTTCATCTTCTATGTTCCCCGCAAATCAGCAGGCTCATAGTCTGTCTTGCAATTGTCATAAACAACCGCCGGACACGTTATGTCGATAACAGCAGCCGAGAAAAAGCGACGATCCTGCGCGTACGCCCTTCCTGCGGGCCATAGGACGACAGCGTAGGTATCGTTGGAGGCCATGAAGGGACGACGCTACCTTATGCCGCTTTGCGTGTACCTGGGCAGCTGCAACAAATTCAAGCGATCCTATCGAGTAGGCCATCCAACTGCGAGAACGGTGGGAGATTATTTAGAGCGAGCTATGCACGCGAAGCGGCCAAGGCATCAACCATAATAGCCAGGCGTTTTAGATCGTCCTCATCAAGCGCTTGAGCGGCGGATAGGATCCGGTCCTGGAGCTTGCGTTTGGCACTTTTTTGCGATTTTTCGAGGTTAGATGAAAGCAATTCGTCGAGAGGCGTTACTAGTACCGACGAAATTTTTACAAGCGTAGCGAGATCCGGCTCTCTTCTTCCCGATATGTAGTTGCCATATCTACGTTCGGTCAAACCAACGCGTCTAGCGACCTCGGCATTTGAAATACCGAGCTGTTCAGCCCGTCGTTTGAGATTCGAAGAGAAGGTCTCCATGACCACATTTTGTTCATGACAGAGACCACGGGTCCATGTACAATACGTTGTGTTTTTGACCGACAAAACGTGGTGCATATGGAACTACGCCAGCTATCCTACTTCGTTGCGGTGGCCGAGGAGCTGCATTTCGGCAGAGCCGCAGCCAAGGTGAGCATCACCCAGCCTGGCCTCTCGGACGCGATCCTGGCATTGGAGAAGGAACTCGGCGTGCAGCTCTTCATCCGCTCGACGAGACGGGTGGAACTGACGCGGGCAGGGGCAGCCTATTACGAGCGGGCGGTGAGGATCCTCAGCGAGATCGATCTCTCCACCGAGATCGCCCGCTCGGTTGGCGGGAGGTCGGCGCGCAGGATTGCGATCGGCACCGTCTATCCCGCCACGATCGGCGTGCTGCCGTCCTTCCTGTCACGCATTGGCCGCAAGTATCCCGATATCCGCATGCATATCGAAAGCGGCACCACCGATGACATCATCCGCCATATCGAGGCAGGCCGCATCAATCTCGGCTTCATCAGGCCGGTGGAGAATATCGGCTCGTTGCGCTTCTTCTCGATTGCCCATGAACGCTACCTGCTGGCGGTCGCCAAACAGAGCCCGCTGTCATTGAAGAGCGAGATCGATCTGGAGGATCTGAGAAGCGAAAAGATCATCTCGTTTTCCCGTCAGAACCTCTCCTACAGCGAGCGCTATTTCGCGGAAAAGTTCGAGGAGCATGATCTCACCGACAATGTCACCTATACCTGTGACGACACCTTCTCGCTGGTGTCGCTGGTCTCTGCCGGTCTTGGCATCGGCTTCGTGCCGGAATGGACGCAGGATCTGCCGAACCGCGGTTTTGAGCTGAAGAAGGTGAGGGGCGTCGATTTCAAGATCGGCCTCGGTGTCGCCTGGAACCGCGAGGATCCGACCGCCGGCCGTGATGACATCATCGATATCGCACGGTCATTGGCGCGGCCGGGACGATAAAATAACGGTCAATCACTATGGTGATGGTCGAAGTTTCAGTTGAGTCCACTAAGATGGCCATGAACTGGCTTTACAAACTGCACCCAGTGATACGCTATTTCAGGGATAGCCCTTGGCTCTTCGTCTGCCGCATTGCCTCCGCCTGCTTGAGTGCCACGACAGTACGCTCATGCGCAGACAGTTGTTGGACGGTCCGCATCGAGGCCCAAGCGGCCGTAATCTCCAGCTTTTGCGCATTACTCATTCCGGCGGTTAAGATCTTGAATGTTTCGCCGTCAGCATCCTTCGCCGCTATTCCGAGAAAGGTACGCTCTCCGAACCGTTGAGAAACGGCACGTGCGAACCCTTCGAGTTCTGCCTTTACGGCTCTGTCCGCAAGCACATATTCCAATGCGGCGGAGCGATCGTTTCGATTGATCGCGTCGCGAACGCGCTCAAGAACAGCCCTGGCATTCGGCGACAGATCTGGGATTTCAACCGACAATTTCTTGCGTTGTGCGTACTCTGCCATCTCGGCCTTTCGCGCCGTTTCAACGCGCATCTTCACAAAGCGCTCCAGAGAGTGAGCCAGGGCGGGAACATTGAGAAGAGCGGTTTGCCGATCACGCTTGTCGCTCTTACTGGCCAACAAGCCCGTCTTGCCTCTGAGAGCGCCATATAGTTCCGCGGCGTTCGCGATATTCGATATGGTATTCCCAGCCACGCGCGCGTCCTGGACCATCGCGTCGATATTGACCAACTTGAGTGCACCCTCCGGCTGCGCATAGACGAGACGAAACCGAAACGAAACATCCTCCCACTCCGTCTGAAGGCCGGGATCGGCCCTGAGCCTGGCCTCTATGGCTTGTGCCATCGACTGTGGGAAGATCGTTATACCGGATACCATCGGCTTTGCTGCTGTGTCTGCCCTAACGAGGTGAGCCGTCGATTCGGTTCTTGCGACACCAAGCCTTGCACCGATGGAGGACAGACGAGTTGCGAGGCTCATGAGCGTCTGCTTCTGCCTGACCATCCAATCGAGCCGATGGTGAAGGAGCGATCTTGCGACCCGAACGAGGTGCAGACCACGGCTTTCGGCAAAACGAAGCGCCTGCCGGTAGAAGGGGCCTCCGTCGTAGTCGAGCGTCGTCTCCTTCGCGTTCATGCGCGACAGGATGGCCTCTAATCCGCCGACTTTTTCGAACGAACGACGGCCATAATAGAGGCTGAGATCCTCGCGATGGCGCGTCATCGCCACATAGGTCAGATGCCGATCGAGCGAGAGCGAGGCGAGCAGTTTGACCTGATCGACAGTGGCACCCTGGCTCTTATGAATGGTCGTGGCGTAGCCATGGTCGATATGTCCATAGATGCGCTGCTCCACGACGACCTGTCGGAGATCGGCCCCCACACCAAACCTGGCGACGATGCGCCCGGCCGAGACCTCTACCACCTTGCCCAACATGCCGTTTTTAACACCGAGCGCGCTGTCGTTCTTCAGAAAGACGATCTGGTCGCCGGCGGAGAAATTTCGTTTGCCGTCCGCCGTCTCGAACGGCAGACCATCGGCGACGATGCCGCGTCCGATCAAGGCGGCGCGCGCCTTTTCGTTCAGGGCGCGGACGTCGCGACGCAGATGCGTCAGAATGAGCGACGTCTTGTCCGGATCGTAGTCTCGCGACCAGTCCGATATCAGTCTGGCGACGGCTTGCGCCTTCAACTCAGAGCCTATGATTTTGTCATTGGCGCGATAAGCATCGAGGGCCCTACCGATATTGCCGCGAGCAAGGGCGAGCGAGGCGTCGCGCATCCATTGCTCTTTCTGGCGGTAGATCGTATCGAGTTCGGCATAGCCGATGCGGTCGGTGATCGCCCGGAAGGCGGCACCCGCCTCGATCGGCTGGAGCTGCTCGGGATCGCCAATAAGCACGAGTTTCGCGCCGGCTCTGGTTGCCGCTTCCACGAAAAACGCCATTTGCCTTGACGATACCATGCCGGCCTCGTCGAGAACCAAAACCGTCTTGTCATCAAGTTGATCGCGCCCTTGGCTCCAGCGCCGTTCCCAGGAAGAGAGGGTGCGGGAGCCGATGCCGGCCTCTTTCTCCAGTCCCTCCGCCGCCTTGCCGGCGAGCGCACCCCCTATGACACGGTAACCGGCTGCTTCCCACGCCTCGCGGGCGGCTTTCATCATGGTCGTCTTGCCGGCGCCGGCGCGCCCGATCACCGCGGCGATCCGTTCATTCCCGGCAATATGCTCGAGCGCCGTCCTCTGCTCGTCTGACAGCAGCGCGTGCCGCGAAAAAGTCGCCTCCAGAACTTTTTCCATGACGCCGTGCGACGTGCGCTGCGACAACCAGATCGCTCTGCTTGCCATCTCCGCTTCCAGCCGGATCATCTCGCGCGTGGTGTATTTGGCCGAAGTACGCAGCCCCGTCCCAAGGTCAATTCGTTCCTGGTCGAGTCTGACAATATTCGCGCTCTGCTCAATCCGCACCATTAGACTTCGGAACAGGCGATCGTCGTCGATGTAGCGATGCAGCACCTTGGCGACATCATGTTCATCAAAGACGCTTTTTTCTCGAGTGATCAGGTCAAGCACGAGTTCGGGACGGCGCCGGATGCGACTTGCGTTCTCAGCGCGCAGCTCTTCTTGCAACTCGACCCGATCGAGCGAAACGGGCTGACCTGATATAGCGGCTATTCTTTCAATCGCTTTGGTGCGAACGCCGAGATGGATGGTTGGTACCAACTCAATTCCCTGCGTTTCGAAGGAACGGCCATCGGCCCGGATGTCGAGCCCGGCAAGAGCGAGATGACGGTTCTGCTCGGAAAACCAACCGTCTCGGAAAGTATTGAACTCCTCAACGCCGCCTGCCCAGCGCTCGTAGACGATTTTGCCCGCACCGTAGCGGAGCGGTTGACCGTCATCTCCGAGGACTGGAACCAAAATTGGGCCAAAGCCGTCTTCCGTCAGCGGCCGCAGCGTTATCATCAGATGCACATGCGGATTGCCGGGCGCGTTATGATACACCCAATCTGCCACCATGCCCCTCGACGTGACGTAAGTCGCCACGAAATCGCGCATCAGTGCGATGTTCTGCGCCGCCGAGAGCTCGATTGGCAAACCGATTGTAATCTCCTTTGCGAGCTGCCCATTTGCTCGCTTCGAGGAGGATTCAACATCGTTCCAGAAGGCCTCAGACGCGCCAGAGACCGACCGACCGGCAATCATCGACCGCAGCCACTGCGGCGCATCTGGCGGGATAGCAAATTCCTCGTGCAGGAGGTCCTTCTTACGGGAATAATCGACAATTCGCGCTTCTCGTTCGAATTCCATCCGCGTACGATGGCAATAGGCTGCCAAATGCAACGCGCTGCGGCCCGAACCGCGCGCGACAATTCTGACCGAGAAATGCGATGCCACAGCGCAAGCTCCTCGCGAAATCGATGGTTTCGTCGAAGGCGGAAGCACAATTGCGGCTTACGAAGTCGATCTCTTGCGCGCCCCATGCTCCGCCCCTTGAGAACGGCCAGGATCATGCGCAAAGCTTTTGGGTGCGCCAACTCGCACATTTGCTAGTAGATCAGCGCCAAGGCTTGCGCCTTTCATCAGTTCGAAAGCAGGAGCCGCATGAAAGGCACAAGGATCGTCCATGGGTGCCAAGCGTCAGATTGGCCAAGGTGAAGGACGATTTGATTTATCAGCATATCTGAGGTCGCTTTTGCCCAGCGGCAAAAACCAACCCGATTGCAGTTATTCTGCCAGCTGCAGCTTCAAAGACGTAACCCCAACGGCGAGATTGACGCCGACATCGCCTTCAAGCGAAACCGGCTGCAGCGAAATGGTCTTGCTCGTTCCGCCGACCAGCACATTGGCACCGCCGCCGATGCCGACGCTGGCATCGGCCGTCAGACCGGCATAATTACCCGCCAGGCCGGCAACCGGTTGACGCGTGGCGTTAAAGACGAGCCAGACCATCCGGCCTTTTTCGACGGTACCGACGTCGAGCCCGAAATCGGTGATCGTGCCGACGTAATGCTGGCTGGCGTCGCCGGCAGCGCTCGGGGTGAAGGTGCAGTCGACGTCCTGCTTGGAGCCGACGATGACACCAATGCCCTTGGAAACGTCGCAATCCAGCTTGCCGACATCGGCCTGGGCGGCGTTTGCGACGACAGGGGCGGCCAGCATGCCGGCTGCGATGAGGGAAAAAACAGTGATTTTCATGACAGGTCCTATTCGGGTTGAAGATCGCTATCGGCGGCGCAGCCCAGTTGGGAGGAGCCGGATTCCGCCTGATGTCGTCGGCGAGGGCTCGCCGATCGAGGAAAAGAATAGGGATGCAGCCCGACGGGATAAAATCACCTGCTGGTTTAGTCGGGCCAATACGTAAGTTTAGTTCCGCGGGCTTCGCAATCAGCGTATCTTCCTCTCCATCGCCTGGGGCCTCCTCCTGACAGGCGATAAAAGTCTCGGTTACGGCTTCCCGGTGTCCCTCCCCTCCGCCGGAAGCCGCGGATTGATCCGCATCTGGCCGCCTTCCGGATTTCGGAGGCGGCCTTTTTTTTGCGGCGATCAGCAATCGCAGGCGGGGCACAAGCGCCTCGGCTGCCAGCGCTGCAAGGCACAAGCTGAACCGACCGGCAGGCCAGCCTAGACGTAGGTATGATTCAGTCATGCAGCGTGGGCGACTAACGTCTCGAGCATCCGGGAAGAGCTCGGTTCGATCATGTAAAGATGCGAGGTGCTGCCATGTATCAGGATTCGATCAATCACTTTGCCCAGTCCGGCGAAGAGAAAGCCGAAGAGGTCCGGAGCCACTTTCCTGCCTTCCTGATCGGGGCGGCGATGGCCGGCGCCTATATCGGTTTCGGCGATATCATCATGTTTACCGCCGGCGCGCATGCCGATCCCGCCTGGGCGCATCTCGTCATGGGGGTGGTATTCTCCTCTGCCCTGACGATCGTCGTCTTTGCCGGCAGTGAACTCTTTACAGGAACGGCGATGTATATGCCGCTTGCGGTTCTGACTCGACGCAGCCGTGCTACCGATATGCTGCTTGTCTGGGTCGTGGCATGGATCGGCAACCTGATCGGCGCCATGATGCTTGCCGGCCTCTTCCATGTCGCCGGCGGCGGTGTTCTGCTCGGCGACGGAAGCCAGGCGTTCTTCTCTACCGTCTCAGCCAAGATGTCTGCAGGATCGCTGGAGCTTCTCGCCCGCGGCATTCTCTGTAATTGGCTGGTCTGCCTGGCGATCTGGATGGCCGGACGCACGGATAATGCAGCAGCCAAGATCATGCTGATCTTCTGGCCGATCACCATCTTCGTGACCGCCGGCTACGAACACAGCGTCGCCAACATGTTCACCTTCTCGATGGCGCTGATGGGCGAGCACCCCGCAAACATCACACTTGCTGCCGCCGTCCATAATCTTCTCTGGGTGACGCTCGGAAATCTCATCGGCGGCGCTATCTTTATGGCGCTTGGTTATTGGCTGCAGGTCCATGGCACCGGCCACGTGTCGTTCACGCCGGTCCCGGTTCGCGTCCGCGCAAAAATCGCCGCCCACCGTAGCAAGAAGTGAGGTTCGCCATGACCAATCAGATCGCTATCACCAGCCTCAGCCCGTCCGACCCGGTCCGTTCGCCTCAGCAACCGGAAGCCCCTGCTGCACCGGCTGCGCCCTCCCCGGCAGCCGTAGTGTCGTTGAGGCGGCTTGCCATTCCCCTTCTCGCCATCGCGCTCGTGAGCGGCGGCGTGGCCATCGTCAGCGTCGACTGGAACCGCTGGGTGGCAGGCGCATCACATCAATCGACCGACGACGCGGTGGTCAGCGCCGATGTCTCGACGCTCAGCGCCCAGATCAGCGGGATCGTCCAGAGCACCCCGGTCACCGACTATCAGATGGTGACCAAGGGCCAGTTGCTCGCCGAAATCGATCCGCGGGAATATGATGCGGCAGTCGGCGTCTCGAAGGCCAATCTTGCCGCCGCAAACGCTTCACTTGCCAATCTCGCAAACCAGATCGAATTGCAAAAGGCCGTCGTGCAGGTGGCGGAAGCGCAGAACGCGTCGGCGCTCGCACAAGAGACCCAGACCGAACAGGAATTTCACCGCCAGACCAGCCTTGGCGGAGCGACCTCGCAACAGTTGCTGCAGCAGGCGCAGGCCGCTTATCTGCAAGCGCAGGCCTCAGTCAAATCGACGGCAGCCTCGATCGAGCAGCAAAAGGCCCAGCTAAACGTTCTGAACGGGCAATATCCACTGCTGCAGGCGCAGGTCAATGCTGCCCAGGCTTCGCTGGATACTGCCCTGATCCATCAGGGCTATTCCAGGATCTATGCGCCTTTCGACGGCGTCATCGGCCGCAGGCTCGTCCACGAAGGCGATTTCGTGGCGCCCGGCACGAACCTTGTGTCGGAAGTTCCGCTTCCGAGCGTCTACATCACCGCCAATTTCAAGGAGACGCAGCTTTCCCGGATCACGCCGGGCCGATCTGCGGACGTAACCATCGATACCTTCCCCGGCCAAACGGTGCACGGCAAGGTTATCGGCCTGTCTCCGGCAAGTGGATCGATCTTTGCGCTGCTGCCGCCCGACAATGCGACCGGAAACTATACCAAGGTCGTCCAGCGCATGCCGGTCAAGATCGTCTTCGATCCTGGCCAGCCGCTGGTTGACCAACTGAAGCCTGGAATGTCGGCTGTCGTGACGGTCGATACCAAGCCGGACCTGGACCGATGAGCACGGCTCCCCGCGCCTTCGGTCCGCTGACCCGTGGCACGACGACCAACCACCCGCTCCTCATCGTCGCGGCACTGTTACTCGCCTCCTTCGTCGTCGGCTTCGACACGCGCGTTTTCGCGGTCGGCCTGCCGGATATCCGCGGCGCCTATTCGCTTGGCTTCGACGAGGCGTCCTGGCTCAGCACTGTCGCGAACGCCCCGCAGATCCTCATTTCATCGGCGGTCGCCTGGCTCGCCACCGTCTTCGGCGTGCGCCGGGTGATGATCCCGACGACATTGGTCTATGCCGGCATTTCGCTCATGATTCCGATGGTCCATGACGGCGGCGCACTTTTTGCGCTGCATGCGGCAAGAGCCCTTCTGCTCGGCGTCTTCATTCCGGCCACCATCATGGTGATCTTTCGCAATCTCGACATGAAATACTGGCTGATCGGCCTTTCGATCTACGCGCTTCGGGTTCCGCTATCGCAGAATCTCGGCTTCGTCCTCGTCGGCATCTATGATGATTATCTCGGCTGGCAGTGGGTCTACTGGCAGGATGTGATCGTCACGCCGATCATCGCGCTCCTCCTCGTCATCGGTGCTCCCAAGGAAGAGATCAATGTCAATCTGCTCGAAGGCGCAGACTGGGGCGGCATGATGCTGCTCGGTTGTTCGATGACGATGATTTACGTAGGTCTCGATCAGGGCAACCGGCTGGATTGGTTCAATTCCGGCACCGTCACTTCACTGCTCGCAGGCGGCACGATCCTCTTCATCGGCTTCCTTATCAACGAAAGCGTCGTTGCCAATCCCTGGGCGCATGCAAGCGTGATCCTGTCGCGCAACATCGGCATCGGCTATGCGATCATCATCGCTTTTACCTTTTCCAGTTCCGGCGCCGCGATTTCCGTTCCGGGCTTCCTGCAAACGGTCGTCGGATTGCGGCCGATCGCCATCTCTGAGCTCTACATCTTCGGCGCGGTCATCCCGGTCTTCCTGTTCATCGCCTTTGCGATCTTCCTGCTGCGCCGGATCGATGCGCGCCTCGTCATCATGATGGGACTGGCTGCGATGGCCTTCGGCTCGCTCTGGGGATCAGGCCTCACGAAAGCATGGGCGCCTTTTAATTTTCTGCCGGTCGTGCTCTTGCACACGGCCGGGCAATCCTTCGCCTTCTTCGCGACGGTCGTCTACCTGATTGCCAATTCCGACCCGAAACGCTCCACAGCGGTTTCCGCCTATATCCAGGTCGTACGGCTCGGCAGCGTCGAGCTGGCGCAGAGCCTTCTCAACACCTGGCTGCGGCAGCGTGAGCAATACCATTCCAATATTCTGACCGGTCCGATCTCCACGTCCTCGGACAGTCTCCACGACGTATTGTCAAAGCTCGAGACGCTATTCGGCACCGATCATCATGGGAGCGTGAAGGCTCTCTCCACCGTCGCAACAGCAGTCCATGCCCAGGCGAGCATACTTGCCTACGCGGATGTCTTCATCCTGTCCTTCTCCTTTGCGATTGCCGGCATTGCCCTTGTCACCTGCATGGGCGCCATGCCCTTCGGGCCGCTGCATCCCGATTTCCGCCAGAAACCGCCGGTCGCCGAGCCGCAGCCGGCCATAACCGGCTGACCGGACGACACTCGATTTATTCTCGAATGGCCAGGGAAACCCGGGGCGAATGGTTCTTCGCGTCGGCTTTTCCGCGCCGGCTTCTCCCTGACCCATACCAATGGGGAACGGTGACTAGACCTGCGTATAGATGCGCCGATGCCTGCCCGGACATAGCCTTCTCCCACCAGAATTGATCGGCCGGAGACAGGTAAGCCGCTCAGCCTGCAGACAATCAGCAGCCTGAGGCTTTCATGCCAGCCCGCCAATTCAGCAAACCGATACAGGCCGCCCCGGCCGGCGGCCTCATCGCGCGATCAACTCTTAACCATGGAGCCGGCAGTGACATCCATCCGCACCGTGATTGAACCCCGTCGTCGCCGCATACCGGCGATCTTAGCTGCCGCAGCCATTCTCACCATTGCGAGCGGATCGGCCGCAGCCTTCTGGTTGGCAGGGACCGAGCCGACCATTGCCGCCTCGCAGCCCGGCACGCCGGCCGTCCCGGTCGATGTCGCCACCCCTTCCATCACCGACGTGCCTGTCTATCTTGACGGCCTCGGCACGGTGCAGGCCAACTATACGGTCAATATCACGACGCGCGTCGACGGCGAGTTACAGAGCGTGATGTTTGACGAGGGACAGGCCGTCAAGAAGGATGATCTTCTCGCCATTATCGATCCGCGCCCCTTCCAGGCCGCGGTCGATCAGGCTGCCGCCAAGATCAAGCAGGACCAGGCCGACCTCGCCAATGCCCAATATCTGCTCGCCAAGGATCAGAGGCTCTCGCAGCAGCAGATCGTGTCGCAGGAAACACTGGAAGAGCAGCAGGCTCAAGTGGCAAGTGCTGCGGCCCAGCTTGCGCAAGATCAGGCCGCCAAAGAGGATGCCGACGTTTCGCTGTCCTATACGCAGATCCGCTCACCGATCGACGGCCGCACTGGTATCCGTCGGATCGACGCCGGCAACGAGGTCCACACGACCGATACGACACCGATCGTCACCATCACGCAGACACAGCCGATCACGGTCGTCTCCACGCTGCGGGAAGACGATCTCGACGCAGTTCGCGCCGCGCTGAAGGCCGGCCCGGTCGAGGTGACGGCCATGTCAATGGATCGGTCACGAGAGCTGGCCTCAGGCACCCTCTCGCTGATCGACAACGTCATCGATCAGGCAAGCGGCACGATCCGCATCAAATCGACCTTCGAAAACAAGGACGATGCACTGTGGCCGGGCCAGTTCGTGATGCTGAGGGTCAAGCAGCAGACACTGCGAAAGGCCGTGACCATTCCCTCTGCAGCACTTCAGCGCGGCGAAAACGGTTTCTTCGTCTACGTCATTGATGCCACCGGCGCCGCTGCCATACGCAAGGTCACACCCGGCCCGATCGAGAGTGGCCGCGCCGTCATCGAAAATGGCCTTGCAGGCACCGAACGGGTCGTCACATCAGGACAGTATCGCCTGGATGTCGGCACCCCTGTCAGCATCCAACAGGCGGCCGCTTCGAAAGCCGTCACTAAGGAGTAGGCCATGTCGATCTCCTCCTGGTTCATCGAACGGCCTATCGCCGCCTCACTACTGATGGCAGCCCTCTTCGGGATCGGCATCGTCGCCTATCCTCTGCTACCGGTGGCACCCCTGCCGCAGGTGGATTTCCCGACAATCCAGGTCTCGACGCAGTTTCCCGGTGCGGATCCGAAGACCATGGCATCTGCCGTGACCCAGCCGTTGGAGCGGCAATTTGGCCAGATTCCCGGCGTCACCCAGATGACCTCGACGAGCACGCTCGGCTCGAGCGCGATCACCCTGCAATTCGACCTCTCGCGCGACGTCGATAGTGCCGCCCAGGACGTGCAGACGGCAATCAACGCAGCCGGCGGGCAATTGCCGACGGGCCTGCCTTCGCCGCCGACCTATCGCAAGGTCAATCCCGCCGATCCGCCGGTCATGGTGCTCGCCATGACATCGGACACGCTGCCGCTGACTCAAGTCGACGACTTTGCCGAGAGCGTGCTTGCCCAGCATATCAGTCAGCTCGATGGCGTTTCGCAGGTTCTTGTCTTCGGCCAGCAGAAGCCGGCGGTGCGCCTGCAGATCGATCCCGGCAAGATCGCCGAGATGGGGCTTTCGCTCGAGGACATCCGCAGCGCCGTAACAGGCATCACCAGCAACGCGCCGAAGGGCAGCGTGCAGGGTGCGGAACACACCTATACGATCTATGACAACGACCAGCTCTTAAAGGCGGCCCCGTGGAACGACGCGATCGTCGCCTATCGCAACGGCGCGCCAGTGCGCATCAGCGATATCGGCCAGGCGATCGACGGGCCGGAAAACAATCAGCTGGCCGCGTGGACCGACGGCAAGCGGGCAATCCTCCTGCCGATCTTCAAGCTGCCGGGCGCCAATATCATCGATACGGTCGGTGCGATCCGGGCTGCACTGCCGCAGCTGCAGGCGATCGCGCCGGCCGCCATCCATCTCTCCATTCTCAGCGACCGGACGACCACGATCCGCGCATCGGTAGCAGACGTCGAGACGACGCTCGTCATCACCATCGCTCTCGTCGTCATGGTGATCTTCATCTTTCTGCGCAACGTCTGGGTGACGGTGATCCCGAGCGTGACAGTGCCCTTGGCACTTCTTGCCACACTGGCACTGATGTATGTCGCGGGCTTCAGCCTCGACAACCTTTCGCTGATGGGCTTGAGTATTGCTGTCGGTTTCGTCGTCGACGATGCGATCGTCATGGTCGAGAACATCCATCGCCATATGGAGATGGACAAAACGCCGAAACAAGCGGCGATCGACGGCGCGCGTGAAATTGGCTTCACCATCATTTCGATCAGCATCTCGCTCGTCGCCGTCTTCATTCCGCTGCTCTTAATGGGCGGTATCGTCGGCCGGCTGTTCCGGGAATTCGCAATCACCGTGACGATGACGATCGTCGTCTCGGCCCTCGTCTCGCTGACCATCACGCCGATGATGAGCTCCCGCTTCCTGAAGCCGGAAAAAGACGCCCGCCATGGCAGTCTCTACAACATCAGCGAAAAGGCGTTCGACGGGCTTCTTGCCGCCTATCGCTACACACTCGCTCTAGCGCTGCGCCACCACCGGCTGACGATGACAGCCTTCCTCGCCTCGCTTGCGGCAACCGCCTTCCTGTTCATCAATATTCCCAAGGGATTCTTCCCGATCCAGGATACCGGCCTCATCACCGGCATCCTCGAATCCTCTCAGGATATTTCCTTCGCAGAAATGTCGCGCCATCAGATCGAGGCTGGCAACATCGTCGCAAGCGATCCGGGTGTTGCAAGCGTCGGCATGGCCGTCGGCGGTGGAGCCGGCCAAACGGGCAATACCGGCCGTATGTTCATCACGCTGAAACCTGAGGAACAGCGTGATGCCTCGGCAAGCGAGATCATCAATAGGCTTCGCCCGAAGCTCGCTCAAATGCAGGGTGCGGAACTCTTCCTGCAGCCGGCGCAGGATATCAATGTCGGCGGTCGGGCATCAGCCACGCAGTTCCAATATACGTTACAGGACGGCGACGTCGGAGAACTCGACGACTGGGCGGCCAAGCTGCTTGCCAAGTTCAAGACGCTGCCGGAGCTCACCGATGTCGCCACCGACCAGCAGAATGGCGGCGCCACCGTGACGCTTACAATCGACCGCGACCAGGCATCGCGCTTCGGCATCCAGCCGCAGACGATCGACAACACGCTTTATGATGCCTTTGGCCAACGCCAGGTCACCCAGTATTTCACCGACCTGAACAGCTACCATGTGGTTCTTGAACTTGCTCCGCAGTTCCAGAATTCGCCATTGGCGATCAACGGCCTCTATATCAAATCGCCGCTGACCGGCGAAGAGGTTCCCTTAAACCAGCTCGTCCAGCAGACGACGGAACCGACGGCCGTGCTTACCGTCAACCACCAAAGCCAGTTCCCGGCCGTCACGCTCTCCTTCAACCTCGCAAAGGGCACCGCACTCAGTCAGGCGGTTGCCGCGATCAGCAAGGCGGAGACCGATCTCGGCAAGCCGGCAACCGTCATCGGCACCTTCCAGGGCAATGCGCAGGCCTATCAAAGCTCGCTGGCAAGCGAGCCGCTGCTGGTGCTTGCGGCAATTGCCGTGATCTATCTGATCCTCGGCGTGCTCTATGAGAGCTATTTCCATCCGCTGACGATCCTGTCGACGCTTCCCTCTGCCGGTCTCGGTGCTCTCGCCATGCTCTGGGCCTTCGGCTTCGACTTTACCGTCATCGCGCTGATCGGCGTGATCCTCTTGATCGGCATCGTCAAGAAAAATGGCATCATGATCGTCGACTTCGCGATCGCCGCCCAGCGTGAGCAAGGGCTGTCGCCGGAAGACGCGATCCGCCAGGCCTGCCTCCTGCGCTTCCGCCCGATCATCATGACGACATCGGCAGCACTTCTTGCTGGCCTGCCGCTGATGCTTGGCCACGGCACAGGCTCGGAGCTGCGCCAACCGCTCGGTTACGCCATGGTCGGCGGTCTGCTCATCAGCCAGGTGATGACGCTCTACACCACCCCGGTCGTCTACCTCTACTTGGAAAAGCTGAGCCAATTCGTCAGCCGACGACGGCCTGCCAGCGCCCCAACCCAAACCCAAGTCCAAGCCCAACCGGAATAATCCCTCTTAATCGACGTGAAAGGATAAAATCATGGAACCTCTTTCGAGACGCACCGTGCTTGCCCTCGGAGCGATGGGTGGAACGGCCCTTGCGGCGGGTGCCGCCCGCGCAGCAAGCTTCGGCAAGCCCGACCAGCCGGCTGAGGGTGCTGTCAATGCCAATCCCGCCGGGCTTTCCGATCCCGGCCCGAAGAACCCCGCCATCAACGACCAGTTTCCTTCCTTCGAAAACCCGCCTGCAACCGACGTCGGCGATATGCAGCTCTTCTGGGGATCGTTCAACAATGCGACTAAGCGCATCCAGAACGGTGGTTGGGCACGGCAGGTCACCAAGTCCGATTTCGCAATCTCCGAGGCGGTTTCTGGCGTCAATATGCGGCTCGGCCCCGGCGGCATCCGCGAGATGCATTGGCACCGGGCTGCCGAATGGGCGATCATGACCAACGGCCGCTGCCGTGTGACCGTGCTCGATCCGCAGGGCCGCGCCTATGTCCAGGACGTCGAGGCCGGCGATCTCTGGTATTTTCCGGCCGGTTACCCGCATTCCCTGCAGGGCCTTGGACCCGAAGGCTGCGAATTCGTCATCGTCTTCGACGAGGGCGACCAGTCCGAATATGGCACGCTGCTCTTGACCGACTGGCTGGCGCACACATCGCCTGAGCTGCTTGCCAAGAACTTCGGCGTGCCGCAGGACACTTTCAAGAACATCCCGTTGCAGGACCTCTGGATCTTTCAGGGCAAGGAACCGGGTCCGCTTTCAGCCGACCAGGAAGCCGTTTCTTCCGCGGGCCTGCCGCCCTACCCCTTCACCTACAGGCTGACGGCATCGGCGCCGCTGAAGCAGAACGCGTCGGGCACGATCCAGCTGGCCGACAGCTCCAGCTTCAAGGTCTCCAAGACGATCGCTGCGGCGATCGAGACGATCAAGCCGGGTGCGGTGCGCGAAATGCACTGGCATCCGAATGCCGACGAATGGCAGTACTGGATCAAGGGCGAAGGCCGCATGACGGTGTTCGATGCCGGCCCGCGCAGCCAGACCGCCGATTTCCGGCCCGGCGATATCGGCTATGTCAAAAGGAGCCAGGGCCATATCATCGAGAATACCGGCAAGACCGACCTGCAATTCGTCGCTGTGTTCAAGGTCGCCGAATATCAGGAAGTCGGGCTTTCATCGTGGCTGACCCATACGCCGGCAGCACTCGTTGCCCAGCACCTCAATATCAGTGTCCAGGATATTGCGAAATTCCCTGCCGATCAGCCGGGGATCATGCCCAAGGCCTGATACTTGTGTCGAGCCGGCAAAACACCACTTCCGCCGTGGCGAACGGCGGAAATTCTGCCCTTGCCACAAATGACGGGCTTTCTTCCGGCCGATTCCAAAAAATCTGCATGGCACGGAATAAAATCTGCGAGGCTTTCGTATACTCAATCATGGAACGGAAAGAACGCCCCTTCGATGTCATCGGTCAGCTCGCAGCGCTTCGTCGCTACGCGCGCTCCCTGGTGCGCAATTCGGACGAGGCGGAGGATCTGGTGCATGATGCGCTGGTCCGAGCCTTCGAGAAGCGCAAGAGCTTCCGCAGCGGCGGAAACCTGCGCACCTGGCTGCTTTCCATCCTGCACAATGCCCATATCGACCGCGTGCGACAGGCCCGCTCTCTGACACGCCGCCATGATGAGGCGGCAGTCGAGGCGGAACAGGCCTTGCCGGCCGCACAGGAACATGCGGTACGCCTGCAGCAGGTGCGAAATGCCTTTTTCGACCTGCCGGAAGAGCAGCGCGAAGCGCTGCACCTCGTGGCGATCGAGGACCTTTCCTACCAGGAAGCGGCCAATGCGCTCGGCATTCCGGTCGGCACGCTGATGTCGCGCATTTCCCGCGCCCGCGCCCAGCTGCGCGAGTTCGAGGAGAAGGCACCGCGCGCCTCGCATCTGAGACTAATTGGAGGGAACGGCAATGAAGGCGATTGACCCGATCATCGATGCCGATCTCGACGCCTATGTGGACGGCGAGCTTGATGTCGCACGGCGCATTCAGGTGGAATCCTATCTTTCCGAGAACCCGGCGATTGCCGCCAAGGTAATGGCCGATCTCAGTATGAAGGGCGAATTGCGCCTGGCGCTGGCAGGCGAAAGCGCCTTTGGCCGCGCCGAGACACGCGATGCCGCCCGCAGGCTGGAACGCGGTCTTTCCTACGGCCGCATCCTGCACTCGGTGCAGCGTATCGCGGCTGTTGGTATTCTCCTGGCTGCTGGCTGGGTGGCGCATAATTCCTTCGGCGCTTTCACGGCAACGGAAGTCAATGCATCGGTTCCGGCACCGGCCTATGTCGAGGATGCGGTGCGCGCCTATCGCACGGCAGCCCTTCGTGAAACCATTCCGTCGCAGACGGCTCCGGCCTACAGCGCCGAGGAAATCCGTGCTGCGACCGCAATCGTGATGCCCGAATTGCCCAAGGACTGGAAGGTTGCCGATGTGCAGATCTTCCCGTCGCAATTCGGGCCGAGTGTCGAAATGGCAATCGAGGAAGCCGACGGCAAGCGCCTGTCGCTCTTCGCCGTCCGGCCTGGCGCCTTCGAGGTGCAGCCGGTCAGCCATATCGCCCTTGAAAAGACGGAAGCCGCCTACTGGCAGATCGGCGAGGTCGCTTACGCGCTGATCGCAGACAACAGCGGCACCAATCTCGATCAGGCAGCCGAACGGCTTGCCCGATCACTCTACTAGTTTAACCGAGGAGATCAGTCATGAATCCGATCAATCCCCGCTATGGTACCGGCTCCGCCGCCAATACCCAGGTCCTTTTCGACGAAAGCCTGCGCCAGCACATGCTGCGCGTCTACAACTACATGGCGCTCGGCCTCGTCATTACCGGCATCGTCGCCTTCATCGTCGGCTCGACGCCGGCGCTTTACGTGCCGATTTTCCAGACGCCGCTCAAGTGGGTGGTGATGCTGGCGCCGCTCGCCTTTGTCTTCTTCTTCTCGTTCCGCATCCAGTCGATGTCGTCGAGCACCGCACAGATGACCTTCTGGGCCTTCTGCGCCGTGATGGGCCTGTCGCTCGCCTCCGTCTTCCTGGTCTTCACCAAGACGAGCATCGCGCAGACCTTCTTCATCACCGCTGCGATGTTCGGCGCGATCAGCCTCTACGGCTACACGACGAAGCGTGACCTCTCGAAGATGGGTTCGTTCCTGATGATGGGCCTGTTCGGCATCATCATTGCCGGTATCGTCAACATCTTCCTTGGCTCGTCTGCCCTGCAATTCGCGATCTCGGTCATAGGCATCGTCGTCTTCGTCGGCCTCACCGCCTACGACACGCAGAATATCAAGGAACAATATTCTGAAAACTATGATCAGGAATCGAACCAGAAGCTGGCCGTCTTCGGCGCTCTCTCGCTCTACCTGAACTTCGTCAATATATTCCAGCTTCTGCTCAATTTTACGGGCGAGCGGGAATAAGGACTGCGCTTCTGGGGGCAATGGAAGCGCAAGGGCGCCTGGTCTGCGATCTGTGACAGGATGGCAGGCCGGGTGCTCACCCTAATGGGGAGCGGCCGGGCGTGATGCCCGGCCGCTTTCGCGCCGTTGATAGATCCGTGATGACACTCAGCGTACCGATTAAAGGGCGTTTCCAATCGGGCGTTCGCTTTCCTGGTGATCCGCCGCCCGAGACGATGAGATTGCCGCCGGAATGGATGTCGAGATCGGCGTTGGTCGTTGTCGCCAGCCTGAAACCTGGAGGCGGAAATGACCGTATCCCTGCCGGACGAGATGGAAATGCCGATCTTGCCGCTGATCAACCAGCCGGCGACGCGTGATCACTATGCGGCTGCCGGAGACGGTCGCCGTTCGCCTCATGCCGATCCTTAGGCTGGACTGCCTTCGTCGATACGACCAAACCGCCGGGGATGTTGACTTCCATGTTTATCGGCGAAAAGTCGGCAAGTTTTCGCGCAGACCCCTCCGCTGATGGTACCTCCTCATATTGCCATTCACCTTTGGGAACGACGCTTGGCATTTCCAAACTCTGAACTTTTTCGTCAACTCTGCTCCTGTTGATGTACACAAAAGTGAGAGCTGCGAGGAACATACAGTTCACAAGCAACACCATCCCGGAGTTCCAGAATAATAGCCAAATCGCCATTGAGCCTTGGATTATAAACAGAAGATTCAGTGATCCCAGGAGCAACTCCCAAATAGCAAACAACACATATATTGTAGACCACTGGCGGCTTGAAAATAATGAACCCTCCTCCTTGAGAAGTGATCGCGGAAGCGCTCGGAAAATGGCAAACGTGATAAAGACTGCGGCAAAAGATATCGCTCTGAGCGTCGGCTCGAATAGGGCCTCTCGAATTGCCTGATCAAAATAGTACTCTGACCTAAGCCATTCCCGGAATAGGTCAAATTGAGGTCTGGCGGTAATAATATTAAATGCAGTCCCTATCGGGAATACGGTCACCCAAAATCGCCAAAGAAGGGACCAATATACTCGGAAGTAACGCCTTGCGGAAATCATCATCAGGACTTATTTTCGTAATATACTATCGTATGATCAAACAATATTGGCGAAGACATCGTCCTCCGACGAGACGATGAGATTGCAATCGGGATGTCCCGATGAAATTTGCCTATACCCGCAAAGCAATCGTATCTGTCGACATCTAACATAAATCCATACCTGTCGAACATCTTGCTATTACTGGATTTATCTATCTTGTACGATCCGTACATTAGTGGATCCTGGTCTGGAAGCGTTTTTTAGAGCCTTGCCCTGTTTCTCATAAAGTTCCAGAACAAGTGAAGCTCGCATTTATTTCATCGCTTTTGGTGTTGTCCATTCACTTCGGCCGGAGCCCTCCAACCCGTCTACGCCTTTTGACTGACAACGTGCAAAGCCCCTTTCTTCGGGCGATGACAATGCTACAGTTTGGATTAATGATCCGGCTAACATCGACAGAGCGGTGAATGAAGGCTTTGCTTACAACGGCCGCGGCGACGGTAATTGTCCTGTTCGCCCGCGCAGTCACGGCGGTCCGCGCCGTATGGCCCGAGGCGGGGCTGCCTTCCCGCCCCTGCGTTTATTACGCCAATCACTCCAGCCACGGCGATTTTGTGCTGGTCTGGACGGTATTGCCGCCAAGACTGCGTCATCGGACTCGTCCGGTCGCGGGGGCCGAATACTGGCTGAAGTCCTCGCTCAATCGCTTCGTCGGCAGCGATGTCTTCAATGCGGTGCTGATCGCGAGGGAGCGGGACAAGCGTACGGAAGACCCCGTCACGCAGATGGTCTCGGCCATCGATGCCGGTTCGTCCCTCATTCTCTTTCCGGAGGGAACCCGAAACCAGTCGGATGCAAAACTCCTCCCGTTCAAAAGCGGGATTTACCACCTGGCTGCAGCGCGCTCTGATATCGATCTTGTGCCGGTCTGGATCAGCAATCTGAACCGCGTCATGCCAAAGGGTGAGATCGTTCCGATACCGCTGATCTGCACAGTTACCTTCGGCAGCGCTTTGCAGATCGCGCCGGGTGAAAGCAAGGATATTTTTCTCGAACGGATGCAGGCCGCTCTCCTGGCGTTGGCTCCGAACTCTGTGGGCGGTGGTGAATGAGTGGCGCGAATTCCGATCTCATGACGCTTGTTGCTGGGATCTTCGGTGTTCTGATCGTTGCGTCAGTCATCGGTTATATACTGCAGCAACGCTTCTCGCCGAACGGTTCGAATGCGGCCGTCGAAAATCTCAACGCCCGGATCAAGGCGTGGTGGGTCATGGTCATTCTGATCGGCCTTGCTTTCATCGCGGGCCGTATTGGCGTCTTGACCCTGTTTGGCTTTTGTTCATTCGCGGCACTTCGCGAATTCATAACCCTCATCAATACAAGAAGGGCCGATCACTGGGCGCTTGCGGCAGCCTTCTTCGTCGTCGTTCCGATCCAGTATTTTCTGCTCTGGGCTGAACAATACGGCATCTTTTCGATCTTCATCCCGGTCTATGCCTTCCTGCTGATGCCGATCATTTCGGTACTCCGAGGCGACACCGAGCGCTTTCTCGTTCGCATCGCGGAAGTCCAGTGGGCCTTGATGATCTGCGTCTTCTGCGCCTCCCATGTGCCCGCTCTGCTGACCTTGAAGATACCGGGGTATGAGGGCCGCAATGTGCTGCTGATCGCCTTTCTGGTGATCGTCGTCCAGCTCAGCGACGTCCTACAATATGTCTGGGGCAAACTGCTCGGACGCACGAAGATTGCGCCAAGACTGTCGCCATCGAAAACGGTCGAGGGCTTTGTCGGCGGCATCATCAGCGCCACCCTGATTGGAACGGGCCTCTGGTGGATTACACCCTTCACACCGTTTCAGGCAGGGCTTCTCGCCTTTGTCATCACGTTGATGGGCTTCTTCGGGGGCCTGGTCATGTCGGCGATCAAACGTGACCGCGGTGTCAAGGACTGGGGCAATCTCATCGAAGGCCACGGCGGATTGATCGACAGGCTGGATTCCGTTGTCTTCTCGGCACCCATCTTCTTCCATCTTACCCGCTACTGGTGGTCGCTCTGATGCCTGTCGTGCTGCAACGCCTTTTGCGCAGCGGAGTAGTCCACGTCCTGTTCGCTTTTCTGGCGATGGGCATCTGGGCCGTCTTCGCCAATCGCGCTCATGACATGCCGGCGCCGCTCTACGCCGGTCTCGTGCAGGGGACGATATCCGCCTGCCTGACGCTTTTCCTGAAATCGGTGATCGACTGGCTTACCAGCCGCTTCAGCGGTTCAACACGATTTTGGGCGCCGCCACTGATTGCCTGCCTTGGCTCGGCCAGCATTCTCGTGGTGTTCCATGCGGCGAGCGGCACACCGGAGATAATCAAGACCATCGCGCTGCCGCTGCTGGTGTCGACGACTTATGCAGCGATCTACAATTATTCGATCTCCACAAGACGAGGTTTCGATACATGATGGAGACGGGAGACAGGAGACCGCTGGCGAGCCGCAATACGCGCTGGGCGGGCGCAATTGCCCGATGGATGGCCGCGCGAGCCATCACGCCGAACCAGATCTCGCAAGCCAGCATGCTGGCGGCAGTCATCGCCGGCAGCACTTTCTATCTGGCCGGACAGGCGACAGGCTTGCCGCGTGCGGGCTGTCTGCTGCTGGCGGTTCTATTCTGCCAGGCACGCCTTCTTTGTAATCTATTCGACGGCATGGTCGCCGTCGAAGGCGGAAAGGGAGAGGCTGACGGTCCTTTCTGGAACGAGTTTCCGGATCGCATCGCCGACCTGATGATATTCGCCGGCGTCGGCTATGGCATCGGCATGCCGGGGCTTGGCTGGGCGGCCGGAGCCTTCGCCGTGCTGACGGCCTATGTCCGCGAACTCGGCCGCGCCACCGGCAATCCCAGCGACTTCTCCGGCCCGATGGCCAAGCAGCACCGGATGGCGACGATCACGGCGGCGGGATTGGCATCCCTTCTCGAGCCACTATGGGGCGGGCAGAATCAGATTCTGACGATCGGTCTCGGCGTAATTGCGGTGGGAGCAGCACTCACGGCCATCCGCCGCTCGATGACATTGGTCTCGCGCCTCAAGCGCCGCTGACGAGGCGGTCTTGGGTCGACGCCAAGTTCTCTACAGGGAGGAAGTGAACGAGACCCACTTTCTTATGTATGGCGACGCTGGCCTCATCAGTCGTCAGGCGCCTACAGCAGTGGCGCCTGAGATCTTGCCCTTCTCAGCCTTTGGCAAGCTCGACTGTCGACTGCAGCAACACTCTCGCTCCTGAAACGACATGCTCGGGCGCCGTATATTCGGCTTCGTTATGACTGAGGCCATCACGACAGGGCACGAAGATCATCGCTGAAGGTGCGATCCGATTGATGAAGAGAGCATCGTGAAAAGCGCCCGACACCATCCTTTTCGTCGCCAGCCCGGCGACATCGCCGGCGCGCTCCAGTACCACCAGCAGCTTTTCGGGGAAGTTTGCCGGCGACATGTCAAAACTGCGCTTGAACAGAACCTCGCAGCACTGAACCTTGGCGCGCTCGTGAAAGCATTGCTCGATCGTCGCGTTTAGCCGATCGACCTCCAATGAATCGGGATGGCGGATATCAATTGTGCAGCGTGCCAACTCCGGAATGGCGTTGATCGCTCCCGGCTCCACCTCAATCCGCCCGACGGTAAATCGGGCGCTTTCATCCTGCGGCATGACAGTGGAATAGAGCGTGTCCAGCGCCGAGATCATGGCGCGCAGAGGGTCCCGGCGGTAGGAAAGAGCCGTCGTGCCGGCATGAGCCGTCTGACCCGACACCTCCACCTGCAGCCATCGCGTCCCCTGGATACCCGTCACGATGCCGATAGGGATATCCTCCTTCTCCAGCGAGGGGCCTTGTTCTATGTGCACTTCGAGATAGGCATGGACCGGCATGCCGAAATCGCGCATCGTGGCCTCTGGAAGAGCCTCAAGCGTTGCCTTCAGTTCGGCGCCGAACATTGCGCCGTCGGCCGAAACAAGCTCGAACCACGCGGCTGGGATCGCCCTCGCCGAAAAGGCGGACGAGCCCATACAGCCGGGTGCGAAGCGGCATCCCTCTTCATTGGTCCAGGCGACGACCTCGACCGGCCTTTCCGTTTCGATACCCGTATCCTCGAGGCTTTCGAGAACCTCGAAGGCCGAGAGCGTTCCGAGCGCGCCATCAAAACGACCGCCAGCTGGCTGGCTATCGAGATGACTGCCGATCAACAATGGTGCCGCGCTGTCATCCCTGCCGGAACGGCGGATGAAGAGATTGGCGACGGGATCCTGGAAGACACCGAAACCACGCGCGGCGGCCAACCCGGCCAGCAGGGAGCGGGCTTCTCGATCCAGTCCGGTCAAGGCCTGACGATTGACACCACCGCGCGGGGTCGCGCCGATCTCGGCAAACTGGTCGAGGCGACCCAGCAGGCGCGCGCCATCGATATCTATATCCGCAATCATCGCACGACCTCTCAGGAATAGGCTGCTTCGTGAAAGTCGATCTCAAGACGTTGCGCATGCCCGAATATGGCGCTCAACCGCTTCCGTTCGGCAGGATCCATGGTCTCACCCGCTTCGTCCAGAACAGCCTTCAGCCAGCGCGCCTGCGCTTCGAACTCCGGTTCTGCGTGAAGGGTGACCCATTCCTTGAGCAGGGGATCGCTGATTGCGGTCGAGCTTACCGCCGTTGACCAGGTCCAGTACATCCATTCGGCGGCAAACATGGCAGCAATCGTGTCGAGAAAACCGCCGTCGCGGGCAATTGCCAGCATGCCGTCGCGGAACGCCGCGACATCGGCCCGGCCGGTATCATAGCGCGAAGGGTCGATGCCGCGTGCTGCGAAGGTCTTTTCGAAATAGACGATCTGCTGGTTCGCGAGTGTATCCAGAACGCCGATCAGCCAGCGCTTCTGGGCAATGGTTTCGGCCTTGGCGGTGGCATAGGAGAAGATAGCAATCGCCGTGTCGACGAAGGCGCCTTCAAAGACGAGGTATCGCTCGAATGCCTCGTTTGAAAGGCGGTCAGCCTTGATATCCTCGACGAAACGATGGTTCACCATGGCTTCGAACACGTCACGGTTCTCGTCGAGCATCTGTTGCGAGAGAGTGCCGCCCATGATCGTTACGCCTCCAGGCCGGGTTTTGCGGCTTCGACGAAGGCTACAACCCGGGCCGGCTCCACGGGGTTCCACCAGACGCCCCCCTCTTTGAGCGACGAGGCGACGATCACGCCGTTCGTACGCTTGAGGATTTCAACGATATTATCCTTGGTCACACCGGAACCGACGAGCAGCGGCAGATGGGTGGCGGCACCGATTTCCTCGATCTCTTCCATCGTTGCGCTATTGCCCGTTCTCTGGCCGGTCGCAATTACCACATCAGCATCGAAGAATGCGAGATCGCGGGTCAATTCGTCGATCGTGCGATCGGCGGTGATGGCATGCGCGCCATGTTTCACATGGCTGTCGGCAAATACCTTGATATGCTCGGCACGCAGAGCCGAGCGGTAGCGCATGGCCTCCGCCGCCCGGCCCTCCATGAAGCCTTCGTTGGCGACATAGGCGTTCGCCCATTGATTGACGCGGATGAAGCGCGCACCGCCCGCCGCCGCGATCGCGAAGGCCGGGATCGGCGCATTGGCAAGCACGTTGATGCCAAGCGGCACACCAGCGGCACGCGCGATGCGGTCGGTCACGACCGACATGAAGGCAGCGGTCTCGTGGCCGATATCCTCTGGCTTGGAAAAGGGAATATCGCCGTGATTTTCGACAATCAATCCGTGGATGCCCCCTTTGACGAGCGCATCCGCGTCGCGCATGCAAGCGTCGTAGATCGTCTCCATCGCAGCACTCCGATAGCGCGGAGCACCCGGAAAAGGCGGGCAATGGATCATCCCGATCAACGCCTTGTCAGTGCCGAATATTTCCCGTATGGCGCTTGTGGCCTTATCCGATATCCGCTGCATTTTTCTTTCCTTTCCGAAAGCCAGCCATGCGTGCCTATGTCATCGGTAACGTCGCCATCGACGAAACCATTTCCGTAATGTCCATGCCCGAAGCGGGCGCCTCGATCCTTGGTCGGGAGGAAACCCGCGACCTTGGCGGCAAGGGCGCCAATCAGGCCATCGTCATGGGCCGCACCGACCTTCCGACGACGCTCGTGACGGCTGTCGGCGAAGATTTCCGCGCCCAGACGATCCGCGACCAGCTTGCCGGCGAGGCGCTGGATGCCCGTCTATTGGGCAGCCCGAACCGCACCAGCGATTTCTCCATCATCTTCACCACGCCGGACGGCGAAAACGCCATCGTCACCACGACGGAATCGGCGGAAGCCTTGACCCTTTCGGAGGCGCTTGCCCCGCTTGACGACGCCATCAGCGGCGACCTCGTCGTGCTGCAGGGCAATCTCAGCGAAGACGTAACCCGCGGCATTCTCGCCGAGGCCAGATCCCGTGGCCTGAAGACCGCCTTCAATCCCTCGCCGCTTCGGCCCTACTTCGCCGAACTCTGGCCGCTTATCGACATCGCCTTTCTCAACAGGGGCGAGGCTGAAAGCCTGACCGGGTCCTCCGGCGAGGCCGCGATCCAGCGCCTCGCCGAAGCCGGGGTGTCACAGACCGTGCTGACGCTCGGCGGCGATGGGGCTATGTTGGCAAGCGGACATCAGGTGCTTGCGACCGTTCCCGCCCAGGCCACCGAGGTCGTCGATACGACCGGCGCCGGCGACACTTTCATGGCCGTGGCACTTGCCTCGGCCGCGCTACGCTCCACCGCCCTCGACGTCAGGGCCATCCATCACGCAACCGCGGCCGCCGCCATCACCGTCAGCCGCCGAGGCACGCGATCGGCCTTCCCGAGCAAGGCAGAACTCGCCGGCATCCTTGCCGGCGCGTGAGGGGTCATTTCGCCTCCGTCAGCCAGCCGAGGATGTTCTTCCACAGACGCCCGTAGCCTTCCCATTCGCAGAAGGCGGGTGAAAGCCAGTGCGGACCGATATCCGACGTCCAGGCAGCCGTCTTGCCCTTACCGAAGCGGCCGGTCACCAGCAGCGGATGACCGCCCTGCTCGTCAGGCAGGCGCGCGATGACTTCCACATCGTCGCGCTCGCGCACCTCCACCTCATTGACGCCGAGAAGCAGCGGCCATTCGCCCGAGAGGCCGGCTACGGTCTCGTGACCGGATTTGACGAGGACAGGGGTCGTGCCCTCCGGGATTTCGACCCGGTCGTCATAGGGCAGGCAAGTGACGGGCAGAACTTCCTCGACCGGCGTGCGGCGCCAGCGTGCCTTGCCATCGATGCCCTGGAAGGAAAAATAGCCGCCGACCATCAACAGGCCGCCACCCTTCTCAACCCATGCCTTGATGAGTTTCAGGCGGTTCGGAACGGTCTTCGAATGCAGCCAGACCGCAGGCGGGAGAAGCAGCGAATTCGCACCGATATCGGACAGGATGATCGCGTCATAGGCATCGAGCCCCGCCATGTCGAAGGGGAATTGTTCGACCGCCTCATGGGCCGGCATGTAGGTGAGTTCGAATGCGCTGCCTTTGAGCGCCTTGACGAGCGGTTCGGCGCCGAGGTGGAAGGTCACGCTTCCGAACTGATCGAAACCTTTATAGTGCGTCGCCGAACTGACCCAGCTTTCGCCGACGAGAAGAACCTTCTTTGTCATGATGTTTCCATTTCTTTTTATGGTTTGCACTCAGACGCTCGCCTGAAAGACCGATCGCGGATTGACGCGCATGAAAATGTCGAGCGTCGCGTCATCAAGACCGTGGCGCTTCAGGCGCGGCAGAAAGTGGCGCAGGATATAGGCGTAGCCGTTGCCTCCGTAATGCTTGAGCATCATCTTCAGGAAGACGTCGTGGGACAGGAGAAGACGGTCCGTATGTCCCATCTCGACGAGTTTGACGAGCGCGCGCGCCGCCTCCTCGTCGCTCGGGCATTGCACCTGCTGATCCGCATAGAAGAAATCCATGCCGATCATGTCATATTCGAGGAACGCGCCGCGGGCGGCGATCTCCGACTGGTAGGTGAGATCGTCATGTGACGGGTTCATATGGCAGAGCACCGTGTGCCTGAGATCGCCTCCCTCGGAGGCGACGACATCCAGAACCCTATGGCCCAGGCGAAACCAGCCGGGAAGGTGGACCATCAGGGGCAGACCGGTGCGCACCTGTGCCTGGGCAGCCCCCCGCAGCGATTTTTCCTCGTCAGTCGTGAAATCCGAGGACACGCCGATCTCGCCGATGAGCCCGATCCTGACATCGGTGCCGTCAGCGCCGATCACCGCCTCGGACACGATCTCGTCGGCGATCTGCCCGACCGACATCCCTGCAACCTTTTGCGGGTGCGAGGAGCCGAGATAGAAGCCGGATCCCATAACAATGTTCAGTCCCGTTGCGTTTGCGATCCGCCGCAGGGCCAGCGGATCGCGGCCAATGCCCTGGCAGGTCGGCTCGACGATCGTCTGGCCGCCGAGACCGACAAAATCCTTGAGCTCGGTCACAGCAAGCTTCTCGTCGTCGAGCGTGATGTTGTGCTTGTTGACGAAAGGATCTTGCCTGAGTTCACCGAGGATTTCCATGCAGACGAAACCCTCGGCAAGATATTGCCGCTCGGGTTCCTTCGGCGCATGCCACCAGCAGCGGCAATTGTTGAGGATATGCTCGTGCATCAGCGTTACGCCAATATCCGACACCGGAACCGGCCCCTGGACCGTCATCACATTGCCGGAGCGCACGTGACCCGGCGAAAGCTCATTCGTCGCCATCAGCTCTTCCTCCTGCCTGCCAAGCGGAAATTGGCAGTGAAGATGCGGGTATTCAGCCAGATCGCGACAAGGATGATCGCGCCGGTGACGATCTGGGTGAAGAAGGGCGATATGTGCATCAGGATCAGGCCGTTGCCGATAACCGCAATGGTCATGGTGCCGAGGACGGTCCCGATCATGGTTCCGCGCCCGCCCATCAGCGAGGTGCCGCCAAGCACGACGGCCGCGATGACCTGCAGTTCGAAGCCGACGGCCGCATTCGACGAGCCGGAGCCGAGGCGGGCTGCAATCAACAGACCGGCCAATGCCGAGGCGACCCCTGAGACCAGGTAGACCGAGGCGACGATCCATTTGGCGGGCATGCCGACCCGGCGCGCGGCCTCCATGTTGGACCCGACCGCCACGATCTGCCGACCATATTTGGTAACAGCCATGACGACATATCCGACGATTGCGACCAGGATTGCGATCAGCGCCGGGACGGGAAAGCCAGCCAGTTCGCCGCGTCCCAAATAGAAAAAGCCGGGCTCGTTGTTGATCGGGATGGAATAGCCCTGTGTGAGATAGAGCGCCACGCCGCGCAGGATGGAAAGCCCGGCAAGGGTAACGATGAAGGCGGGAATATTCTGATAGGCAATGAACCAGCCCTGAAGAAGGCCGATAATGCCGCCGAGGGCCAGCATGCCGAGGCAGACCACCGGCCAGGGAATGCCGGTGGCGAGCGCAATGGCCGCGACGGCGTTGATCAGAGCCAACATCGAGCCGACCGACAGATCGATGCCGCCGGTGACGATGACGAGCGTCATGGCGATCGCCACGGCAAGGATCGGTGCAGCCTGGCGCACGATGTTCAGGATGTTACCCGTCGTCAAGAACGTGGTGGTCGTCAGCGAAAAGAAGACGAGGCATGCCAGAAAGAAGAAGGCAATCGACAGGACCTGGGCGTTTTCGCTCAGGAAGTCTGCCATCGGCGAGCCCTTGGCGCGTTCGGTGTAGACGGTCAATGTCTTTCTCCCCCGACGATGAGCTTGACGAGATCCTCGAGATTGGTCTTGGCGATATCACGCTCGGCGACCTTTGTGCCCTCGTACATAACGGCGATTCGGTCGCAGACGCGGAACAGGTCCTGAAGGCGATGGGTGATGAGGACGACGGACACGCCCTTTGCCTTAACCCTATTGATCAGAGAGAGCACGGCTTCGACTTCGGCGACGGCAAGGGCCGAGGTCGGCTCGTCCATGATCAGGACCTTGGGATTGAATGACGCCGCTCGGGCGATCGCAATTGCCTGGCGCTGGCCACCCGACAGCTTCTCCACCTTGGCGGAAAGACGCGGAATGCGAATCTCAAGCGCATCCAGCATCCTGCGCGCCTCACTCATCATCTTCTGACGGTCGAGGAACGGACCTCTGGTGAGTTCACGCCCAAGAAACAGATTGCCGACGACATCGATATGGTCGCACAAGCTCAGATCCTGGAAGACCATTTCGATGTTGCGATCGCGGGCATCGGCAGGTCCAGAAAAGTGGACCTCTTCGCCGTTGAGCGAAATCGTTCCCTCATCGGGCAAGTATGTTCCGGAGATAATTTTGGTAAGTGTTGACTTACCGGCGGCATTGTCGCCGACAAGACCAAGGCACTCGCCGGGAAAGAGGTCGAGATCGACGCCGCGCAGCGCTTGATGCGAGCCGAAAGTCTTGCGGATACCGCGCAGTGAAACAGCAGGTGTCCGGGCGGACGAGCCGGAGGAATGCGGGGAGGCTTGCGCCTCCCCGGCTCCGGCATGAACAGGCCGGTTGTCACTCATCATTTGAAGACGGCCCGGTATGGCTCGACATTTTCCTTCGTCACGATGGTGATCGGAACGGAAATGCTCTTTTCGACGCTCTGCCCCGCTGTCAGCTTGGCAAGAGCCTCGACCGCAGCCTTGCCTTCGCCGGCAGGATCCTGCTGGACGACAGCAACGACGTAGCCGTCGTCGAGACCCGAAATCGCCTGCGCGGTCAGATCCCATCCGAAGACCTTGATACTGTCCTGTTTGCCTTGGCTTTGGACAGCGGCGATGGCGCCGAGGAGGGCCGGTTCCCCGGTTGCGTAGATCGCAGTCATGTCGGGATTGCCGGTGATCAGGTTCTCGGCAGCCGCAAGCGCGTTGTCCTGGATGTTCTGGCCGTCGACGACCCCCGACGTCTCGATGCCGTCGCTCTTGATGGCATCCTCGAAGCCTTTCTGACGAAGGTTCTGGATATAGGAGTTCAACGCGCCGACAATGCCGACCTTGGCCTTGCCGCCCATGTTCTTCTTCACATAGTCGAGAAAATATGCGCCCAGGTCGGCGCCGGCCTTACCGTTGTCGACGCCGATCTGCGACTTTTGCGGACCATCCGGCAGGATTGCGTCGATGGCAACGACAGGAATGCCGGCATCCGAGGCCTGCTTTACGGCCGGCATGATGCCGTTGACATCTATTGCGACGACGATCAGGCCATCGACCTTCTGCTGAATGTAATTTTCGATGGCGCTGTTCTGTGCGGCCGCCTCATTGTTGGCGTTGAAGATGACGAGCTTGTCGCCGGCAGCATCCGCCGCTTTTTGCGCGCCTTCATTGATCTGGTTGAAGAAAAGCGCCTGCTGATTGATCTGCACCAGTGCATAGGTCTTGCCTGCGGCCTGGGCGAGTGAGGCCCCGAGCGTGGCACTGGCAAGTGCGGTAAAGGCAAGAGCGGCGGTAAACGCCCGACGTTTGATCTGGTTCATGTTCTCATCCTCTGGTTTTGTTCTCGTTGCTTATTATGGGTCGACGGCGGCGCAACGGAGTTCCGCACGACGATTTCGACTGGCACGAGTTCCTCGGTGGCGAGCGATTTGCTCTCCTGCCAGTTTGTTTCAAGAAGAAGGGACAGGGCACGCCGGCCGATGGCGCGCACCGGCTGACGGATCGCCGTTAAAGGCGGCGCAAAAAGGTGTAGCGGACTGACATCGTCAAAGCCGATGATCGAAAGATCTTCAGGGATCGATATTCCCTTCTCTCTGAAGACTTCGATCATACCGATGGCGATTTCGTCTGAGCTCGCGAAGATTGCGGTCGCTGGCTTGCCTTCCTCCAGGAAGCGGCGCGCCATGTCCCGCCCGCAGGCGACCGTATATTCGCCGCTGTAGCGCCGGATCGAGGCATCACTACCGAAATGCTCCTGCAGGCCCCTATGCAATCCGTTGAAACGGCGCTGCGTGCTGATCATGGCATCGGGACCGCCCACATAGAGCACGTTTCGATGACCAAATTCGGCCAGATGGCGTCCCGCTAGATGGCCGCCCTCGAAGTTGTCACAGAAAAGCTTCGGGACAGTGGCAAGCGGAACGTCTTCGTCGACGACGATGACCTTGCCTGTCCGATTGATGAGAGTTGCGAGATCTCCGTTGTCGGGATGGTTGGTGACGAAAACCAGGCCGTCGACGTGATTGTGCTCGAGCAGCCGGAGATAGGCGACTTCACGCCCCGTCCGGTTCAGCGTCGCGTAAAGCGAAACGGCAAGCCCGCGATCGTTGGCCTCCTCCTCAACCGCGGCCACCATGGTTGCGAAGAATGGGTTGGCGATATCGGGGACGACAAGGCCAATCGTATCGGAGCGACCACGGCTTAACCGGCGCGCGTGCGGGTTCGGCTGATATTTGAGGGAAGCGATAGCATTTTCTATACGCTGCCTGGTGAGGGCGGGCAGATCCAGCGAGCCGTTGAGCATGCGGGAGACGGTCGTGACCGACACGCCGGCCGCTTTCGCGACATCCTTCAGGCCCGGGGTTTGTTGCTGCGCCATCAACTTGTAAACCGCTTTAGTAAACCGCTTTACTGACATTCCATCACCAAGAGTGCGCTGTCAAGTCATCCGGGCGATTATGGCCTGGTCTCCAGGCCGCCCTTCACTTGCGGTGGATGCCGATGATCTCGCCCGTGAGGAAAAACGTGGTGCCTGCGATACAATGACACGCACGGCGCACTCTGACGCCTAAGGGGGGTATCGAGCGCCCGCGCGAGGTCCGTTCGTCTGGGTGCATAAGGACGCATGTTCCGTCTGCCATTGCTCAGGCTTGCTCAGGCTTGCTCAGGCGATGGCTGATCGCTCAATTACCATGAGACAAAGCCCAAACAAGCGAGGGTTTTCATGGCGACTGGCAAGGTCAAATTTTTCTACAGCGATAAGGGTTTCGGCTTCATCACGCCGGAAGCTGGCGGACCTGATGTTTTCGTACATGTTTCCGCGCTCCAATATGGCGGTACATTGAAGGAAGGCCAGAGCGTCTCCTACGATCTCGGGCAGGATCGCAAGAGCGGAAAGTCAAAGGCGGAAAACGTCAGACCACTTTGATTATGGGGGTCGGCCAGCCTGCAGGTTCCCAGCCACTGAGGACAACCGGTCCTGCTTAATGACGCAGGTTGCGGGCCTTTATTTTTGACAAAGTGATTGCGCCAAGCGGGATTGGGTGACGCCAAATCGGCTCCCGGTCCAACGACTGCTTCGCGGCGGGGAGCTGCATGTGGTGGTGTCTCGCCTGCTGCCCTGTTGTTTTCGACAGGGGGCGGGTACCGGAGCGGTGGTGCGGCACACTGTCGTTCCGCCTCCAGTTTTTGCTTTGACCTTCAACTTCGGCATAACCGCGAGGGTTGCGGGCTTCTTCGATCAAGGCGTCTGACAGCCTGATCACCCGCCTCGGCGCTCACTGCACCTGATGGAGGCCTCAGCTCCTGCTTCATGTCCTCGCCGTGCCGCTGACCCTTCGGATCTTAGATCTCATAGGCCTGCTCGATAGCCTTGCGCACGCGCGGTGAAAATCAGACTCTGCTGCCGCCCGGATATCCCCACGCCATTGACCAAAGGTGTCTGCTTGCTTATAGTGAGACAGGTCTGTCTCACTTGGATTCGGTTATGCCATCCCGCCCCATTGCCGTCGAGAAACGTCAGCACATCATTGAAACTGCCTACATCCTGTTCAAGCGCGACGGCTTCCATGCCACGGGCATAGACCGGATCATTGCCGAGGCAGAGGTCGCCAAGATGACCATGTATCGGCATTTTCCGAGTAAGGACGGCCTGATTGTCGAGGTTCTAAACTGGCGGACGGATCGGTTCAAACGCCAGCTCGACCGGCTTTCGGAAACCGCAATGACGCCAGATGAGATGATCATGGCGGTTTTCGATTGGCACGAACGATGGTTCGAGAGTCCGGATTTTCATGGATGTTTGTTTCAGCATGCGCTCGCGGAGTTCCCCGAGCGGGATCACGCGGTATACCTAGCTGTTATGCGCCAGAAGCAGGATCTTCAGGGTCGCATTCGGGAAATCGTGGCGCAATCAATGCCGGAGGGTCGAGTGCCCTATATCGCCATGACCCTGTTTATGCTGATCGAGGGGGCAATGTTCCTCGCTCAGATGGGTCAGGGGAAAGAGGCGATCGACAATGCCCGAAAGGTCGCAGCCGATCTGCTGGCGGCGAGGAGACGACAATGAGCGCCGCCGTCATCGGCCTGGCGCTTTTCGCGGCGGTCCTTCACGCCACATGGAACGCCTTCCTGCGCAGCGGCGGCGATCGTCTCTGGACCGTCACCGTTATGAGCTTTGCGAGCACGGTCGTCGCGCTTCCGTTCCTGTGTATCTACCCACTGCCACCGCCGGCCGCATGGTCCTATATCTTTCTCTCTGCCGTCCTTCAGGTCGGCTATAGCGTCTTCCTCGTCGCCGCCTATCGCTATGGGGAACTGGGGCAGGTCTACCCGATCATTCGCGGAACGGTGCCGCTTCTCGTGACGCTAGGCGGATTCGCTGTCGCGGGCGACCGCCTAAACCCTTTCCAGATTGCAGGTGTCATTCTCATTGCCGTGGGGATCATGAGCCTATCCCTTGGCAAGGGCAGATCCTCCACCTCATCCATCCTCTTCGCTCTCGCGACAGGAGCCATCATCGCCGCCTATGCAACGGTCGATTCCATTGGTGTACGGCGGGCCGGCCAGAGCGGCGCATATACTGCGTGGGTGCTCGTCCTCTATGGCTCGTTCCTGCCTGCTGCGTTCATTGGCATGCGTCGGCGGCTTCGGGTCGATTTTCGAGCGCTGGACACATGGAGGGCCCTCGGAGGTGGGTTGGTCGCAATGATCGCCTATGGTGTAGTGATTGCCGCCTTCTCAATCGGACCGGCTGGCCCAGTCACGGCGCTACGGGAAACAAGCGTTGTGTTCGCCGTTTTGATCGGCTGGCTGTTCCTTGGCGAAATCTTGACCGCCCGGCGCATTCTAGCCTGCATTATTGTTACGGCAGGCGCGATCCTGCTCGGGAGTTGAACCCCGCCGCGAGAATCCCCACCTCTCGCCACCGCTTCGCCGGTTTTCTTCGCCAATCTTTTTCCTGATCACAAACTGCGCGCGGCAATGGGAGAGCAGCACGCAGGCAATGCGCGCCATCAACGATTTTGATCTGCGGGCTACTCAAATCCGGGGAGGTTCAGCAAGCACGTCTCGCATGCAAATTCCGCGCTAAGTTGCGATGGTTCGGGCCGTAAATCGACCTATCTTCAGCGTCTGACGCAGTCCGCCCGCGCGCTGGTCGCCGCAAAGGCAGCCTTGCCGAGAGCTAGATTGACCGGCGCGAACTTGGTTATCTTCGCTTCGAGCAGAGGTGCTGCCCTTTGTAATCGTTCAGTCTCAATTCGCTGGCGCTCTTCGTGGCCCGCGAGACGGCGGCAGTGATGCCGCATCCATACTGGAGCAACTCCCGCTCTTCATCGGCGCGCAGGAGGTGCGACGTAAAACCGGAAAGGTGCAGTACCCTCCAGAAGCGGTTGCTGGGAGAGGAGAAATTGTGGCCGTCCCGGACTGCTGTGAGCGCGGGGTTCAAACCACAAAAGACGACCGACAGACCGGGGCCGAGTACGTCCGAAAGGCCGGCTGTCGCCTGCTGTATGTCCCCGCTGTGATCCATCCGTGCAGACACCAGCCGATTCCCTTCCAATTGATTTAGCATACCCGGCGCGTTTCCTCCTGCCCAGCTTCGTCCTGACCTCAAGTCATCAAGCCACCGCCAGGCTGCATCGTCACGGGATGGATGATTGGCTGCGGAGATTGTCGCTTGCAATGTTTATAAAAGTGTCTATTACTAAACATATTGCTAAACATGAGGGTCGAGGAGCTCATGTAGGCAGTCTCTGAAATTGGTGGACTTGCATGTCGGCGGGGAGCCGGCTTTGGTTCTGGGAGGAACGTATGCAAAAGAAATCGAAAGCCCTTCTCGGGCTGGCCTCGGCATTCGTCATGTCGTCGGCGCTGCCCAATCTCGCAAAAGCTGACCAACTGACACTCTGCTGGGCGGCCTGGGACCCGGCCAACGCGCTGGTCGAACTCTCGAAAGACTTCACCGCCAAAACCGGCACCGACATGAAGTTCGAGTTCGTGCCGTGGACCAGCTATGCCGACCGCTTTCTCAACGAGTTGAACTCTCACGGAAAGCTCTGCGACCTGATCATCGGCGACAGCCAGTGGATCGGCGGCTCGGCGGAAAACGGCCACTACGTCAAGCTCAACGACTTCTTCGACAAGGAAGGCATCAAGATGGATGACTTCGTGCCGGCGACGGTGGTTGGCTATTCGGAATGGCCGAAGAATACGCCGAACTACTGGGCGCTGCCCGCCATGGGCGACGTGGTCGGCTGGACCTATCGCAAGGACTGGTTCGAGCGGCCGGAATTGCAGAAGGAATTCAAGGAAAAGTACGGCCGGGAACTCGCCGCACCCAAGACCTACGACGAACTGAAGCAGATCGCCGAGTTCTTCCAGAAGCGCGAAATCGACGGGAAGACCGTCTACGGCGCTTCGATCTATACCGAGCGCGGTTCCGAAGGCATCACGATGGGCGTGACCAACGTGCTGTATGACTGGGGATTCCAGTACGACAACCCGGACAAGCCATATGAGATGGAAGGTTTCGTCAATTCTCCCAATGCGGTGAAGGGATTGGAATTCTATAAGGCGCTCTATGATTGCTGCACTCCGCCCGGCAGCTCTAATGTCTACATGGTCGAGTCAGCCGATGCCTTCAAATCCGGCCAGGTCGCCATGCAGATGAATTTCGCCTTCACTTGGCCTGGCCTCTACAAGGACGAGAAAGTGGGTGGAGACAAGATTGGCTTCTTCCCCAATCCTGCTGAAAAGAAACATTTCGCTCAGCTCGGCGGACAGGGCATCTCGGTTGTTTCCTATTCCGACAAGAAGGACGCCGCCCTGCAATATATCAAATGGTTCGCCCAGCCGGATGTGCAGGCAAAATGGTGGCAGCTCGGCGGTTATTCCTGCCTGAAATCCGTGGTGAACGCTCCTGACTTTGCGTCCAGCCAGCCCTATGCCCAGGCGTTTCTGGACTCTATGGCGATCGTGAAGGATTTCTGGGCCGAGCCAAGCTACGCGACCCTTCTACAGGACATGCAGAAGCGCGTTCATAATTATGTGGTGGCCGGCAACGGCACCGCGCAAGAGGCGCTTGATGGCCTGGTGAAGGACTGGACCGAAGTCTTCAAGGACGACGGCAAGATCTAGTGCCGGCTGGATGCGCAAATTTCTTGCCAGAATGGCGGCCCGGATCGCCAAGACTGCCGGGCCGCCACATGTCTCACATACGCAAGGACCAGGTGATACCTTGAACATTTCCTCCTCCATGGTCGAGAAAGCTGCAGATGCGACGGCCAGGGCGACGCCGACATCGCTTGCCCGCCGCGTCCGCGGACTGTCCGATCGAGCGATCGCCTGGGTGTTTATCGCGCCCACCATCATCCTGCTTCTCGCCATCAACATCTTTCCGCTGATCTGGGCGATCTATCTGTCGTTCACGAATTATCGCGCCAACCGTCCGAACGCGCCGGTCCAGAACGTCGGATTGGGCAATTACGAGCGGGTGCTCAACGATCCCGACATCTGGCAGGCGATGCAGACGACGGCGCATTTCGTCTTCTGGACGATCCTGCTGCAGACCGTCATCGGCTTTACGCTCGCCTATCTGATCGACCGCAAGTTTCGCGGCCACGCCTTCTGGACGACGCTGATCCTGATCCCGATGATGCTTTCGCCAGCCGTCGTCGGCAACTTCTGGCGGTTCCTCTACGAGCCGCAGATCGGTCTCTTCGCCTATGCCGTTTCGCTGGTCACCGGCATCCCGACAGCCGACATCCAGATGCTCGGCAGCGTGTCGCTGGCACCGTGGGCGATCATTATCGTCGACACCTGGATGTGGACGCCCTACGTCATGCTGATCTGCCTGGCAGGCCTGCGTTCCATCCCCGACTATATCTATGAGGCGGCCGAGGTGGACCGCGCCTCCGCCTGGCGGCAATTCTGGTCGATCACCGTGCCGATGGCGCTGCCCTTCATCATGCTTGCGGTGCTGTTTCGCGGCATCGAGAATTTCAAGATGTTCGACATGGTGACACTGCTGACAGGTGGTGGCCCGGGCTCGACCACCGAGGTTGCCTCCATCACCTTGAAGCGGGCCGCCTTCGAGAGCTGGGCAACCGGACGGGCGTCGGCCTTTGCCATCGTCCTCTTCGTTGCCGTGTTCGGTCTCGCCAACATCTACGTCAAGGCACTCAACAAGGTGAAGCAGCGATGAGCTCGGTTACCTCAGCCCATTCGGTCGTCGAGCCGAGCCCGACCAGCAAGAGGATCGCCGGCGCCATCGTGATCCTCTACGCTCTGATCACGATGATCCCGCTCGTCTGGATTTTCCTGACCAGCATCAAATCTCCGCCGGATTCCATAAGCTATCCTCCGAAGATCATCTTCCAGCCAACGTTGGAAGGCTACTGCAATCTGCTGACGACGAGAACGCGCCAGACGCCGGAATACATCGCCTCCCTGCCTGCACCGACCGGCACCTGTGATGAGGTGACCCGCAAGCGAAACATGGTCATTGCGGGTCGCTCAAATTTCCTGCCACGCTTTGCCAATTCTCTGGTGATTGCCTTCGGCTCGACGTTTCTGGCCGTATCGTTGGGAACCCTGGCCGCCTACGGTTTCTCCCGTTTCAGGGTGCCGCTCGCCGACGACCTTCTGTTCTTCATCCTGTCGACGCGCATGATGCCGCCCATCGCGGTCGCCATACCGATCTATCTGATGTACCGCGAGCTTGGCCTCTCCGACACGGCGCTGGGCATGATCCTGCTCTACACGGCAGTCAACGTCTCGCTCGCCGTCTGGCTGCTGAAAGGCTTCATCGACGAGATCCCGCGCGAATATGAAGAGGCTGCGATGATCGACGGCTACACGCGGCTGCAGGCCTTCTGGAAAGTCGTCCTGCCGCAGGCAACCACCGGCATCGCCGCGACTGCGATCTTCTGCCTGATCTTTGCCTGGAACGAATATGCCTTTGTCGCATTGCTGACCTCGGGTGAAGCCCAGACGGCGCCGCCATTCATCCCGACCATCATCGGCGAAGGCGGCCAGGACTGGCCTGCCGTTGCTGCGGGAACAACGATCTTCCTGATCCCGATCCTCGTCTTTACCATTCTCCTGCGCAAACAGCTCTTGCGCGGCATCACTTTCGGAGCGGTTCGCAAATGACCAGTCTCATCGAGACCCCACGCCCATCCCGCCCGAAGCGCCCCTTCTTTTTGCGCCGGGGGCCTATGGAGAATATCGCGACCGCCTTGATTGCCGTCGGTTTCCTCATGCTCTTCCAGCCGTTTTTTCTCATGCTCTATACCTATTCGCTGGTAACGCTGCTCGCAGGCACCGCCATGTTCATCATCGTCTCGAAGTTTCCGGAGTGAACCATGGCGGACATCAGGATAGAAAATCTCCGCAAGCAGTTCGGCAGCTTCGTGGCGGTGCAGGATTCGAGCTTCGTCATACATGACGGCGAGTTCCTGGCACTGCTCGGCCCCTCTGGCTGCGGTAAGACGACGACGCTTCGCATGATCGCCGGCCTGGAACTGCCGACCAGCGGCAAGATCTACCTTGATGGGGAGGACGTCACCTTCAATCGCGCCAGCGCCCGCGACATTGCCTTCGTCTTCCAGCTTTTTGCGCTTTATCCCCATATGAATGTGCGCAGGAACATCGGTTTCCCGCTCCTGTCGCAAGGCATGCCGAAGGCCGAGATCCGTCAGCGCGTCGAGGAGACTGCGCGTCTGCTGCAGATCGATCATATCTTGAACCGGTCCGTCTCCGGACTAGCTGGCGGCGACCGCCAGCGCGTGGCTCTCGGCCGCGCGATCGTGCGCCGTCCGAAGTGTTTCCTGATGGATGAACCGCTTGGTACGCTGGACGCCGAATTCCGCGAGGTGATGGTCCATGAGCTGCGCGAACTGCATAATCGCATCCACGCGACAACGGTTTACGTGACCCATGATCAGCATGAGGCGATGGCTATGGCCGACAAGATCGCGGTCATGAACCATGGCGTCATCGAACAATTCGGCACACCGCAGGAAATCTACAGCAAGCCGGCCACCATGTATGTCGCGGATTTCATCGGCTCGCCGCCAATGAATTTCATGCGCTTCACTTCGGGTCTCCAGTCGGGAGCGCAGTCGATATCGCTCAACGGCGTCGACGTCAGCGTTCCCGAGGTGCACCAGGATATGGCCGAGTCGGAGCTTGCGCTCGGCGTCAGGCCCGAACATATCCGCCTCAGCGACACGTCACCGTTGCGCGGAGCCGTCTATGGCAGCGAATATCTCGGAACCAATCAGATCGTGGCAATCGAGACATCGAGCGGGGTGATCAAAGCACGCGTTCCGGCAAACCGCGATTTCCGTATTGGCGAGACTGTTGGCCTTGAATTCAATCCGCGCAAGCTCGCGCTCTTCGACTGCAAGTCGGGCCGCGCTGTTGCCTCGGCACTCTATTCGGAGGCTCAACATGGCTGACGTCATTCTCAAGGGGCTCGACAAGCGTTTCGGCGACACTCAGGCTCTGGCTGATTTCAACCTTTCCATCCGTGACGGTGAATTCGTCGTCCTGCTCGGGCCGACGGGTGCCGGCAAGACGACCACGTTGCGCCTTATTGCGGGGCTGGAACGCCCTGACGGTGGACGCATCGAAATCGGCGGCCGCAATGTCGCAAGCGAAGCTCCCGCTGAACGGGATGTCGCCTTCGTCTTTCAACAATACTCGCTGTATCCGCATATGACGGTTTACGACAACCTTGCCTTTCCGCTGCGAGCCCCGGCGCGCCGGCTTGCGAGCGAAGAAATCGACCGCCGCGTCCGGGACATTGCGCGCATGGTCAGGATCGATCACAAGCTGGAGAACCGTTCGACGCGTCTGTCGGGCGGGGAAATGCAGCGCGTTGCGATCGGCAGGGCGCTGGTGCGCAGGCCTGCCATTTATCTGATGGACGAGCCGCTCTCGTCACTCGATGCGAAACTGCGTGCAGAACTGCGCCTGGAACTGAAGCGCATTCAGACAGAACTCGGCTCGACCCTGCTCTATGTAACCCACGACCAGGTCGAGGCGATGACCATGGCGGATCGGATCGGCATCGTCTCGGAAGGACGGCTGCTACAAGTCGGAACGCCGCGCGAAATCTATGGCAATCCGGCCAGCCTTCATGTCGCCGCGCGCCTTGGCCAGCCACACATCAACCTGTTGCCGGCCGATCTTCTTCCCGGCGCCAATCCGCCGCCGGGAACGAAAACGATCGGCGCGCGAACCGAGCACCTCGATATCGTCGTCGACCAAAACGCCAGTGCGAAGATCGACTGGATCGAACATCTGGGGGACCAGAACCACCTTCACATCAAGGTGCGCGACCACAAGCTGGTCACGCTTGCCGATCCATATCTCGCAATCCGGCCGGGTGATCGAATAAGCGTGACACTGCGCGATCCACTCTATTTCGACGCAAGCGGCCAGCGCCTTGGATAAGCAACCGAAAGAAACGAACTCATTGGCATAAAAGACGGATCTGTCTCCATGAAACACTTTTTCAACCGCCGGGAAACCATTGTCACCGAAGCCTTGGACGGCCTGCTCCAGACGAGCAGCGCCGGCCGTCTCGCCCGTCTCGACGCGTTTCCGGAGATCAAGGTGATCCTGCGGGCCGATTGGGACAAGTCTAAGGTCGCCATAATCTCAGGCGGAGGGGCCGGGCACGAGCCCTCTCATGCTGGCTTCGTCGGCAGGGGCATGCTGACCGCAGCTGTATCTGGCGAAATCTTTGCCTCGCCGAGCGTCGATGCGGTGCTGACGGCGATCCGCGCCGTAACCGGCCCCAAGGGCGTCCTGCTGGTCGTCAAGAACTATACGGGCGATCGCCTTAATTTTGGCCTCGCTGCCGAAAAGGCGCGCGCCGAAGGTTTCGATGTCGAGATGGTCATCGTTGCCGACGATATCGCCATCCCCGGCATCATCCAGCCCCGCGGCGTTGCCGGTACGCTGTTCGTGCACAAGATCGCCGGCTATCACGCCGAGGCCGGCGCCGGGCTCAAGACGGTGGCGGACCTGGCGAATGCCGCAGCGGGCAGCATCGTTTCGCTCGGAATGTCGCTTTCAACCTGCAGCGTGCCGGGCCAAACACATGAGGATCGACTGGGCGCCAATGAAGGCGAACTCGGTCTCGGTATTCACGGCGAGCCCGGGGTCGAGCGTATTTCCCTGCAGCCGATTGCCGATCTGGTCGCGACGATGACCGAGAGACTGGCGGCGAAGCTCGAGTGTGCGGCAGATCATGCGCTGCTGATCAATAATCTCGGCGCCGTGCCCCCGCTTGAAATGGCGGTCATCGCCAATGCTGTCCTGTCGTCGCAGATCGCCGACCGGGTTCGGCTTATCATCGGGCCGGCACCGATGATGACCGCTCTCAACATGAACGGCTTTTCCCTGTCGCTCATTCGACTGGACGCCGATCGTGAAGCCGCCCTTAGGGCCACCGTCGAACCCCATGCCTGGCCGCCCGCAACCGAACGGCATGAGATCGCTGTCCTTCCTGTGCCTCAAGGGGCGTCGCGACAGAGCGAAGCGGCACCCGCCAGCGACAACAGGAACAATCGTCGCCTCCTGACTGCGCTTTGCGAGCATCTGATTTCGCTGGAGGATGAGCTTAATCACCTGGATGGCCGGGTTGGTGACGGCGATACCGGTTCGACCGTCGCGACCGGAGCCCGCAGCATTCTTACCCGCATCGACGCACTTCCACTGAAAGATCCTGCCGCGACGATGGCCTCCATCGGCGAGATCCTGAGCACGAGCATGGGCGGCTCCAGCGGTGTCCTTCTCTCGATCTTCTTCACGGCCGCATCCAAGTCCATGGCAGAAAAGGACGATTTCGCCGCTGCCCTGCTTGCCGGCCTTGATCGGATGACGTTCTATGGAGGCGCTGTTGTGGGCGACCGCACAATGGTCGACGCACTGGCTCCCGCGCTTGCCGCCCTTTCATCAGGGGACGTCGCAGCCGCGGCAAGAGCGGCGACGGCAGGTGCTCAGTCGACAAGGGCGATGCGACAGGCAAAAGCCGGTCGTGCCTCCTACGTTGGCGAAAAGGATCTCGAAGGCGTGCCCGATCCCGGTGCGGTCGCCGTGGCAGGCGTTTTCGAAGTGGCGGCAGCGCTAATATGAGCTCTGAACGCGGGAGGGTTTCGGGTGCAGGCAGAACCGGTTCTTCTCACGGGATTGATCGAAGCTTGCCGCGCGACGATCGCGGCAAACAGCGAGCACCTGTGCGCGCTTGATCGCGCCATTGGTGATGGCGATCATGGAACGAACATGCGACGCGGCTGCGAAGCGGTGAGCGCCGAGGAGGCCTCCGTTTCAGCTCTTCCCTTGCCTGACGCGCTCGAGAAAATTGGCCTGACGCTCGTGATGAATATCGGCGGTGCAGCCGGCCCGCTTTACGGGACGCTGCTCATGGAGATGGGCCGCGAGCTCCGTGCCCCAGACGAGGAGAAGGATTTTCCGTCGGCACTGAAGCAGGCGATCAACGCGGTCGCGCGTCGTGGCCGCTCACATGCCGGGGACAAGACGCTTCTTGATGTTCTCTATCCCGTCCAGGACGCGCTTGCACATCGATTGCCCTTGACGGACATCGCGCGCCAGGCCGAACTTTCTGCCGAGCTGACTGCTGCGATGAGGGCCATGCGCGGGCGTGCCTCCTATCTCGGAGACCGTTCGATCGGCCATGTCGATCCGGGCGCCTCAAGTTGTGCGCTGCTGACAACTGCGATCTGCCGCTATCTCGAGGAGTACCGATCGGCATGAATGGGAACAGGCCTAACGTTGGGATTGTGATTGTTTCCCACTCGCCTCTGGTTGCGCGTGGTACCGCCGATATGGTGCGACAGATGGTCGGCGACAGTGTGCCGCTTGCCTGGTCGGGCGGCAACAGTCACGGCGAACTTGGAACGGATGCACGCGGCATTCTCAAAGCCATCGAGGAGGCCTGGTCTGACGCAGGCGTCGCTGTCTTCGTGGATCTTGGGGGAGCCGAAACCAACAGTGAAATGGCGGTTGAGATGCTTGGCTTGCCGCGGTCGAAACAGGTAACGATCTGCAATGCGCCCGTCGTGGAGGGCGCTGTCATCGCGGCGGCCGAGGCCTCCGGCGGTGCATCGCTGACCAAGGTCATTGCGACGGCAGAGGAGCTGTCACCCTGATGAGCGGCGGATTACGCATGGGAAGCCGTGAGGGCGAGCAGATACATGCCAGCTGCCAGACGGAGGTCGAGGTAAAGCATTCTGTTGGACTGCATGCTCGGCCCTCGGTTACATTCACGCGGCTTGCAAAGTCGTTTCCCTGCTCGATCGAAGTCGCGATCGGCGGCAGCGATGTCTGGCTGAATGGCAAGAGCATCATCAAGATCATGGGTGCCAGGATCCGCAAGGGATCGTTGCTCAAGATACGCGCCGAGGGGATCCTCGCCGAGGAAGCGATTCGCGCATTGAAGGACCTCGTCGAACGTAACTTCGATGAGGAAAAGAAGCATGGCCGCACCGCCTAGACTGAAAGCCACGAGTGCATCGCCAGGCTTTGCGACCGGACCGGCCTATGTCGCAAAGCCGATGGCGGCTGCTGCGTCGCCGCCCTCAAGCCGTTCGAGCCATACCGAACTCGGCGATGCCATCGCGAAGGCCATCCGCGAACTGCGCGGCCTTGCGGCCGGGACAGACCCTGAGAGCGGCGAAATCATCGAGTTTCAGATCGAAGTGCTCCAGGACCCGACCTTGATGGAGATGGCCGGCGCGCGGATCGATGCGGGTGAGAATATAGTGTTTGCCTGGGTCGGGACACTCGATGCCTATATTCGCGAACTGGAATGCGCGGAGGAAGACCAATTGCAGGCACGTGCCGTCGACATTCTCGACGTCAAGAATCGTGTCCTGTCGATCCTTACCGGTACGCCGATCGACGACTTTCCGGCCGGCTCCATCTATGTTGGAAAAGACATGGAGCCCAGCCGGTTCCTCGCGCATGACTGGTCGGCAGGTGGGGGTATCGCTCTTTATGCGGGCAGCGCAGTCGGCCATGTGGCACTGCTTGCCAGGTCTCGCTCGGTTCCGATGGTCATTGGCGCCGGTCGCTTCACAACAGAGAAAGGACAACACATTGGCGTTGATGGCGATTCTGGTATCATCATGCTTCAGCTAGCCAAGCAGAGCGCGACGACGGCTCCGCTCGACCATCGCCTGACAGGGATGGCATCGGCAGCCGACAACGGCATTTTGCACACTGCAGATGGTTGCGAGGTCCTGCTGGCCATCAATGTCAACGCTCCCGAGGAAATCGATGCGATCGACGCTGCGACGACCGCCGGCATCGGATTGATGCGTTCAGAATTCGCCCTGACGTCGCTTGGGGATGCCGCAAATGAAGAAAGGCAGTTTGCAATCTACCGCCGTCTGCTGGATTGGGCAGATGGCCGGTCAACGACAATTCGCATGCTGGATATAGGCGGCGACAAGCCGCTCGCCGGACTGACCGACGTAGGCTCGCTGCGCGGTATCCGTCTTCTGCTTGCCCGGCCGGAGATCGTGCGTGTTCAAGCCCGCGCGCTTTTGCGTGCGGCAGTCTTCGGCAATCTTCAGATCATGCTGCCGATGGTGATGTTTCCATCCGACGTCGATGATATCAGGCAGATCTATCGCGAAGAATCCGACGCGCTCTCCAGACGGAGCGTGCCGCATCGCATGCCTCCCGTCGGGATGATGGTAGAAGTCCCGGCCGCCGCGCTCATGTTGGACGAGTTCGAAAGCGCAGACTTCTTTTCGTTTGGGACGAACGATCTTGCGCAATATCTCGTCGCATCGCCCCGCGAGGATGCCGACTTCGCGCTTTACCAGGCCAAGGCGGTGCCGGCCGTCCTGCGCCTGCTGACCCAGGCCATAAGACTGGCCGGAAAAAAACCAGTCAGCATCTGCGGCGACATGGCCGGGGATCCATCCCTGACTGCGGATCTGCTTGCCGCAGGCATACGGCATTTTTCCGTGGCACCCGCTCGGCTTCCCGCGATAAGATCGGCAATCGTCGGCCTGAAGGCAGATGGGACAAAGGCAGCCGGAGAATAGGATGGCGCGCGAAGACACCGAGGGCGCCATTATCGCCTACAAATCCATTCTGGCGCAAATCATCGACAACAGGCCTTCCGGAACACGCCAGAGGCTCGCGACGGAACTTGGCAAACATCGCAGTTTCGTCACGCAGATAACAAGCCCGACCTATGCAACGCCGCTTCCTGCCCGGCATCTCGCGACGGTCTTCAGGGTGTGCCACTTCAGTGCTGCTGAACAGGAGCGCTTTCTGAATGCTTATCAAGCCGCACATCCAGGCAAGCTGCCGGAACTTGGCGCCTCGGAAAAACTGCGGCATCTTTCGCTGATGGTACCCGATTTCGGCGACGAGAGACGCAATCGGCTGCTTGAGGAAGCGATTGGCGATCTGGTGCAGAAGATCGCAGCAATTTCTGGGCTGCCGGATTAAGCAAGCCCTTGTGGCAGACGCAGAAGGATTGGCATGATCATCGCCTTGGGAGGGGCTTGATGAAGAAATTCATGAACACGGCAGAGACTATGGTCGCCGAGAGTATCGAAGGCTTCGTGCGCGCCCATCAGGAGTTCGTTGTGTTCGGCGCAGGCCGCAAATGCATACGCCGCCGTGAGCTGGTTCCCGGCAAGGTCGCCATCATTTCTGGCGGCGGGGCGGGCCATGAGCCGATGCATATCGGCTTCATCGGTCGCGGCATGCTCGATGCGGCCTGTGTCGGATATATCTTCACATCGCCCACGCCGAGCCAGATCGTCAGTGCGATAGAGGAAGCAGACACCGGTGCTGGCTGCCTGCTCGTCGTCAAGAACTACGATGGCGACGTCATGAACTTCGAAATGGCGTCAGAAATGGCGTCAGACCGGCATAGAATTGAAATGGTCCTTGCCTGCGACGACATCGAAACGACGAGGGGCGACGACGGTCGTGGGCGACGCGGGGTTGCCGGTACGCTTATCATTGAAAAGCTCCTCGGAGCGGCTGCCGAGCAGGGTCGATCCCTTTCAGAACTAAAAGCCTTTGGCGATAGCCTCTCCTCACGCATCCGGTCGATGGGCGTTGCCCTGACCGGTGTCGCGGTGCCGGACACCCAGCGCACAACCTTCGTGCTTGAGCCGAACGAGGTAGAGATGGGCGTCGGCATTCATGGAGAGCCGGGTCATTCGAGAGAGCGGTTCTCCGACGCTGACACTATTGTCAGGTATCTCAGCGAGACTATCCTCAACGAAACCAGCCGAAGCACAGATAAAACATTGCTCCTGGTGAACGGACTTGGCGGCACGCCGCCCGCTGAACTCTATCTTGCCTACAACTCTGCCCTTCGAATCATGGCGGAGTACAGCCTGCGAGTCGAGCGCTCGCTTGTTGGCACCTATGCCACTTCACTCGACATGCAGGGGCTTTCGATCACGCTCGCCTTCCTCACTGACGAGGAGCTTTCTCTATGGGATTCGCCCGTCGCTACCGCTGCATTGCGCTGGCGGTGCTAGGCATCTCGTCATCGGCCGCTCTTCTGGCGGTAAGTCCTCGGTTTGAAAGGCGCGAACCGATCGAGCGGATGCAGGCTCATGCTCTTTCCCAGCAGAGCTCATGCGCGTAGCGAATGGAGGCGTCGGCCCGCGGCTTTGGCCCACGCGGATCAGATTATGCCCCAGGCACGATAGCGGCCGCGACCGGTGATTTCGCGGATGCCTATCTCATTGATCAGATTGAGCGCGCCGCGTTGCGTGACGCCAAGTTCACGCGCGACCATGGCGGCCGACACCATCGGACGCGACAGGATGAAATCGGCAAGCTGCGGCAGACTGCTATTCGAGCGGCGACCGCGAAAGCGCAGCTCCATCTGCGTGCGCGCCAACGACAGGCGGTCGATCTCCTTGAGGCCGATGACGGCACTCTCCCGCATGGCATCAAGAAAGGCCTGCAGGCGCGTGACGCGATTACGCGCCCGCCGGCGCTCATGACGAATCTGCTTCAACCCGGTATAAAAAGAAAAGAGATGCGAGGCGACCTTGCCTCGCGCCCGCAGGCTGCTGGCAATCAGCAGGCCGCTCAGCCAATGCTGGCGGCGCAGCGGCTCGATCTGTTCCCAGGCGTCGAAGAGGATGGCGGTCGCCAGGGTAGGTGGCAGTTCCTCTACGAGCGGGATCAGACCACGCCATTCCTGAATCCGTTCTTCCTCGTTCCATTCGTCGTCACCGAACAGGCCGAACGGGTCGTCATTGCGCTGCGAGGGCGCGGCCTCGGTCGGCGGTTCCACGACGGCCTTCCCCACATGCCGGTCGAGAAGTCTTTGCGAGCGGGCTAGCAGGGCGTCGAGCTCGGCGATTTCGGCGGCAAGCGGCGCCTGGTCATCCTCGTCGCCAGCCTCTCCGATGGGCGCGTTCGTTCCCGCCCCCGGCGCCCTCTCCTCCCCTTCCAACGTGCTGGCGGTCAGCGCGCCGAGGCCTGCCGGTGAGAGCGCCCAGCCAGGATCGGCGGTTTCGATCCGCCGCCGTGTCCGCAGAACGGAATGGGCAATCGTCAGCTCATGGCTCGGCGCGCGGCTGTCCATATGCGCATCGTGCAGGACGAGATCCTCGACATGTACAAGTTCCCCCGCCACCCACAGCGCGCCGGCTGAATCGAAGAAATGACTGCGCGCCGCAAAGCCCTGCCCTATCGGCGAGCGCGCTACCCGCTCATCGAGCCGCGCCAAAGCATCCTCGGCCCCAGCAATGGCCGGAAGCAGCGTCTGGAGCGTGGTGGCGTCAATATCGTAGCGCATTGTTCGGCTTAATGGATTCTTGTCAAAGGAAGCGAGACCCGCATTCGCTTCCGTCGGTTATCGCATGGTGAAAACATGCGGGCAACGCAGTTTCCCGAAGGCTCAACCTTTTAAGCCGGTATTTTCTAGGGATCATTGCTGTATCGACGACAGTACGGGCGGAACAATCGCTCCGCCTATCAGCTGGAGCCGGCCATCGACCTTGCGCTTAGCCGCTTCCCGCTCTGGTTCGCCGCGCCGCGCTACAGCGTATCCCCTGTCTTTTGCTTCTCGGCCTTGTAGGCCTCATAAAGCTCGTCGAGGCGGCTTGAAAGATAGGTGCCAAAATCCGGTGCGTCACCTGTCTTCAGAACAATTGTATAGGACGTGCCGGAACTCTTGATGCGTCCGGCGATCTTGCCACCGCTCGCAGGCTTCCAGTCATATTCCGTGGTTTGCGGCTTGGCCTCCTCCTTCTTTGAAAGCTCGGCGATGACCAGCTCAAAGCGGCGATCGCTCTCGACCGCATTGAAGGTGGAGGATGCAATCAGCTTCGTCAGACGGCCGGCGGTGGTGTCGGTCCAATCCTGGGCAAGGGCCATCCACCGTCTGCGGCCGATGCCGGGCGCCGCGCCTACGGCCTGGATGATATCGCCAGGAATGGCCTTCGCGACGGAGATGAGCTTCGACAATTCCGTCTTGTCGGTTGAAAGTGCCTTCATGATGACGGGACGATCGAACTTCTTCAGTTCGAGGTTGAGCGCGAAAACGGCCCGCTCGATGTAGGAGAGATTGCGTCGCGCCGAGTTTTCTATGCCTTGCGCGATCACGAGATCTGTATCGTCGAGCTTGCGGATGACCGCCTGCACCTTACGGCCGAGCAGTTTGACGGCCTGAAGGCGGCGATGGCCATAGGCAATCTGATAGCGCCCGTCATGGTGCGGATTACGCCGCACGAGGATCGGGACTTCTTGGCCATTCTCGGCGATCGACTGCACGAGCTCGTCCTCCAGATCGAGCGGCTCATCGCCGAGGCGATCTCGAATGAAGGAGGAATCGATCAGCTCCGGATCGAGTTCAACGATGTGTTCGCCAGACAACAGGGCTTCCTCCATCGCCCTGCTCTCTTCCTCCATGCGGCCGAGTGTCAGCGCCATGGTGCGTACCGGACCGGCCGCTCCACGCACAGACGTCTCTTCGAAGTTGGCCGCGGCCAACTCCTGCGCCGTGTCGGTGAACAAGCCCTTCAGTCGATCTCGTCTGCTCATGTGCGGCCCCATGCTTTATGGATGCTGGCAAGAATCTCGCCATTGGCGGCGTTAACCGATTCCAGTGCCCGGTCATAGGTGGAGCGGCGAACCTGCCCCTTTTCAATTTCATAGAGGGTCTGCTTGGTCAGGCCCGCATCGGCAATCGCCGTCGATTTCAGGATCGTTGCCGTCAGCACATCGTCACCGAAGAGATTGCGCAAGAGTGCCACGATCTGTGATTGCGGCCCGTCGAAAGGCTCGTGACGGGTGACGACATATTTGATGAAATCATGCTGCAGGTCGCCACCGGCCTTGCGCACCACGGAGAGAAGATCCGAGGTCATCAACAGAAATTGCGACATAGAGGCGACATCGACCATCTGCGGATGAACGGTGATGAGAAGCGACGTGGCGGCACAAACGGCACCGAGCGTGAGATAGCCGAGCTGTGGCGGGCAGTCGATAACGACGATATCGTAATTGCCTTCGACTTCGGCTATCGCATTGCCGACGCGGCGGAAGAACAGCTCTTCCGGCCTCTGGCGATCATTCAAAGCCCGCGGCGTTTCATGCTCGAACTCCATGAGCTCGAGATTGCCGGGGACGAGATCAAGGCCGTCAAAATAGGTCTTGCGGATAATATCCTTCAACGGGCGCCGCTGCGCATCATAGCGGATCGCGCCATAGAGCGTGTCGCCATCGCCGAGGTCGAACTCGGGCTGGACGCCGAGTAGAGAGGAGAGCGAAGCCTGTGGATCCAGATCGATCGCCAGGACCCGGTACCCTTCCAGCGCCAGATACTGCGCAAGATAAAGCGTCGTCGTGGTCTTGGCCGAACCGCCCTTGAAATTGGTGATGGCGATCGTCTGCAGTTTCTCGCCCTCGCGACGGCAGGGCAGGTAGGAGAGCGCATCCTTCGGCTTGATCTTGGCCATATGCTGGCGCAGCTCGTTGATCTGACCAAGGGTGTAGGAGCGGCGGCCGTTCAGCGAAACGTCCGGCTGCGGCCCCTTGCCATCGAGTGAAAGCTGGCGAAGGTAGCCGTCGGAAACACCGACCATCTGCGCTGCTTCGCCGGAGGTAAATGTCCGGAGCGTCTTTTGCGAAAGCGGCGGAAAGAGCCTTTCTCGCAGCAGCTTCAGCTGGCGTGAGAGCTGCGTGGCGTGCCGTTCGATGCGAACGTCTGTCGTTGATACGCTAATGTTGTCCAAAACACCTGCCCCTTCTTAAAGCGCTTTTCCATCAACATAGCGTCAAAAAGCGTATCGAAGATGACATGATTCGGAGCCAGCGACAATAAACCGTTCGCTAACCGAACAGAGAGAAAGTTGGCCGCGGCCAACTGTCGGATCCGCCCTTGCCAAAGACTTTCTTTAGCGGCACAACCCGGTGAAATCACGAGGCAGAGAGCGTGCGGCACATCCATATCATCGGCATCGGCACGGGCAACCCCGAACATCTGACCATCCAGGCAATCAACGCCATGAACATGGCAGACGTCGTGTTCATCCCGACCAAAGGTGCCAAGAAGGCGGATCTTGCCGAGGTTCGCAGGGAGATCTGCGATCGATATCTGACCCGCGAAGGTGTGCGCATCGTTGAATTCGAGGTACCACAGCGCGCAATCTCCGACCAAAGTTATGCCGGGAGCGTAGACGACTGGCACGCCGCGATCGCCCGCATCTATGAAGATCTGATTGCCAATCTGCCGGAAACTGGTGCGGGCGCCTTCCTCGTCTGGGGCGATCCGAGCCTCTATGACAGCACGATCCGCATCATTGAACGCGTGCGTAGCGCCGGTACCTGCGCCTTTGACTATAGCGTCGTTCCCGGCATCACCAGCATCCAGGCGCTGGCGGCAAGCCACCGCATTCCTGTCAATCTCGTCGGCAAGCCGGTCGAGATCACCACCGGCCGGCGGCTGACCGCGACGGGGCTGACGCATGAAACGACGGTCGTTATGCTCGATGGCGAGCAGGCTTTCTCGAAGATTGACGATCCCGATGCCGAGATTTTCTGGGGCGCCTATCTCGGCACCAAGGATGAAGTGATCCGCTCGGGCCGGCTCGGCAGTATAGCCGCCGACATCCTCCGGCTCCGAGCCGAGGAACGGGCGCGACATGGCTGGATCATGGATATCTATCTCCTGCGCAAAGGGCGTGATTTCGACGACTGATTGTTCCGGTCGACGAACCGATCTCGCTTTGCTGCATCCGGCGCGATCCTGTAAGACATGGGGCCAGAGGATGGATGAATGCGCAGCATTGCCGGCAGTATCTTGAAAGCAGAGAAACCTGATATCGTGGGCATGCAACGCGGCGCCTGCCCGGCGCTTGCCGCACCCATGCAAACCGGCGACGGCCTGCTCGTGCGCCTGCGGCCTGCTGGCGGCACCCTCTCGATCTCCCAGTTCCGGCACCTGGCTTCGGCAGCGGCACGGCATGGAAACGGTGTTGTTGAAATCACCGCTCGCGGCAATCTGCAGATTCGGGGTCTGCAAACCGAATCCGTCAGTCCGCTGGCGGGGGAGCTCGATGCCGCCGGGATCATTATACCTGATGGCGTGGCAGTTGAGATTTCGCCGCTGCACGGCATCGACGCCGACGAGTTTGCTGATGCGGCCGATATGGAGGCGATGCTGCGCAGCAAGCTCGGCGACCTTCTCAGCTCTCGCCATCTTGCACCGAAACTCTCCATACTGATCGACGGGGGTGGTCGATTCTCCCTTTCCGCTCTCATCGCCGATATCCGCGTCGTCGCCCAGCCGGCAGGACAATGGCTGGTTTCAATAGCCAGCGATGAAGAGGGTGCCACGCCACTGGCCCTCGGCACTGCGGATGCGGCTGTCGGTGCGGTCCGCGACCTGCTGCAGACGCTGATTGCGCATGGCAGACGCACACGCGCCCGCGACATCGACAAAGCGAAACTGCGCGCCCATCTTCGTGAGTTCGATAGCATCCGATCTATCGGTCCTGCGCCGACGAAAGCGTCCTTCGTCGGCGTCACGAAGCTGAGGAATGGCAGGACAATACTCGGCGTGCGCCTGAAGTTCGGTCAGGCAAGGGCCACTGATCTGATTTCCTTCCTCACCTCAGCCGAAAACGCCGGCGCAAGGGAAATCCGGCTGGCTCCGGATCGTGGTTTCTTCGTGATTGATCTGGCCGAGACGGCAATGCCGGCTCTTCTGGAAGCGGCCATCTGTTGCGGCTTCAGCGTGACGGCGAACGAGCCAACCGAGCAGATCGCTGCCTGCGCAGGAGCAGGGGCCTGTGGCTCGGCTTTCTACGATACCAAGGCTCTTGCCAGCCAGTTGATCGATCGAATTCCGGCGCTCTTCGACGGCTCGCTGAAGCTTCACCTCTCCGGCTGTGCGAAAGGTTGCGCGCATCGGCGCGCCGATCTCGCGATCGTCGGGGCGGCCGGCGGTTACGACTTTGTCGTCGACGGGATCGCTGCGGACGAACCGGCTGCAAGGATTGCTGGCGGCGGGATCGATTTCGCTATAGAGAGGCTCGCCCGGCTGATCGAAGAAGAGAGAGGCGCGGGCGAGTCGAGTGCCGATTGCCTGAAGAGGCTTGGCCCCACCGGTCTCGCCGAGGCGCTGCAACAGGAATAGCAATGCCAGACTACGATTATATCCGCAGCGGAGACGCGATCTACGAGCGTTCCTTCGCGATCATTCGCAGCGAAGCCGATCTCTCGCGTTTTTCGCCTGAAGAAGCCGACGTCGCCGTACGCATGATCCATGCCTGCGGCCTGGTCGAGGCGGCGCAGAACTTCGTCTTTTCACCCGATTTCGTTCATGCTGCGCGCATCGCTCTGCAAGACGGCGCTCCGATCTTCTGCGATGCGGAGATGGTGTCGCATGGCGTGACGCGTGCCCGCCTGCCGGCCGGGAACGAGGTGATCTGCACCCTGCATGATCCGCGCACGCACGAGCTTGCCCGTCAGACCGGCAATACCCGCTCGGCCGCCGCAATCCATCTCTGGCTCGACCGGCTCGCCGGCAGTGTCGTTGCCATCGGCAATGCGCCAACGGCCCTCTTCCATCTTCTCGAACTTTTGCGAGACGGTGCGCCGAAGCCGGCGGCAATCATCGGCATGCCGGTCGGCTTTGTCGGCGCTGCCGAATCAAAGGATGCGCTTGCGGAAAATTCCTATGGCGTTCCCTATGCCATCGTGCGCGGCCGGCTCGGCGGCAGCGCCATGACGGCAGCCGCCATCAACGCGCTGTCGAGGCCCGGCCTATGAGCGGCCGTCTGATCGGCGTCGGCACCGGACCCGGCGATCCCGAGCTCCTCACCGTCAAGGCCGTCCGCGCCATCGAGGGCGCCGACGTGATTGCCTATTTCGCCAAGCAGGGCAGGGGCGGCAATGGCAAGGCGATTGTCGAGCACCTGCTGAAACCCGACACCGCGCTGCTGCCGCTCTACTACCCAGTGACGACCGAGCTCGACAAAAACGATCCGCTCTACCAGAGCCACATCACGGATTTCTACAACGTATCCGCCGATGCCGTTGCCCTTCATCTTGACGCAGACCGCACGGTCGCCGTCCTCAGCGAAGGCGACCCGCTGTTCTATGGCTCCTATATGCATCTGCATGTGCGGCTGTCGCGGCGCTACCCGACCGAGGTCATTCCCGGCATCAGCGCCATGTCGGGCTGCTGGTCGCTGGCGGGTATGCCAATTGTTCAAGGTGACGACGTGCTCTCCGTCTTGCCAGGCACGATGGGCGAGCAGGAGTTGACCCGCCGCCTCGCCGATACCGAGGCCGCCGTCATTATGAAGGTCGGCCGCAACCTGCCGAAGATCCGCCGTGCGCTGCAGGCTGCCGGCCGTCTCGGCGACGCGCTCTATGTCGAACGCGGCACCATGGCGAATGCCGCAATGGTAAAGCTCACTGAGCGGGACGAGGGCAACGCGCCCTATTTCTCATTGGTGCTGGTGCCCGGCTGGGAGGCCAGCCGATGAGCGGCCGGCTATTCGTAATCGGCACCGGTCCCGGCAATCCGGAGCAAATGACGCCGGAGGCGATGGCCGCCGTCGAAGCATCAAGTGAATTCTTCGGCTACGGACCCTATCTCGACCGGCTGACGCTGCGCGCTGATCAGACCCGCCATGCCTCCGACAACCGCGAGGAGCTCGACAGGGCAGCAGCGGCGCTGACACTCGCCACTGGCGGCGCCGATGTCTGTGTCGTCTCGGGCGGCGATCCCGGCGTCTTTGCCATGGCCGCTGCTGTCTGCGAGGCGATCGACAAGGGACCGGCGCAGTGGCGCGGCGTCGATCTCACCATTCTTCCCGGCATTACCGCCATGCTGGCAGTTGCCGCCCGCGTCGGTGCACCACTCGGGCATGATTTCTGCGCGCTGTCGCTCTCGGACAATCTGAAGCCCTGGGCCGTCATCGAAAACCGCCTGGCTCTGGCGGCACAAGCCGGTTTCGTCATCGCCCTCTATAATCCGATCAGCAAGGCGCGCCCCTGGCAGCTTGGCACCGCCTTCGAGCTGTTGCGCCGTCATCTGCCAGCCACGACACCCGTCATCTTCGGCCGTGCGGCCGGCCGGCCCGACGAGCGGATTACGATGCAACAGCTCGAAGACGCCGACGCTTCCATTGCCGATATGGCGACCTGCGTCATCATCGGTTCGCAGGAGACGCGGGTGATCGCCCGCGAGGGACAGCCGGACCTGATCTATACGCCGCGCTTCATGGCCGTGGAGACGAGATGATCGATTGCCTCGAGCGCCGCTTCCACCGTTTCGACCGACGCCATGCTGGCAGCGGGCGCGCGCGCGATCACGACGACCTTGAGCCCAAGCAGGCGTGCCGCCTCGATCTTCGCATAGGCCGCCCTACCACCGCTGTTCTTTGTAACGACGGCATCGATACGATACTGCCGCATCAGCTCGATTTCGCCTTCGAGCGTAAAGGGGCCACGGTCGAGGAGATATTCGACATCGGCAAGGGCAAGCGGCGGATCGACCGGATCGACGCTGCGGACCAGGTAGAAATGCTGTGGGGCGACTTCGGCGTGATGAGCACCCTGCCGGCCGGTCGCCATAAAAACGCGGCGCGGGGCGGGGCCAAGGGCAACGATGGCCGCCGGAATATCGGCCACGACATGCCAGTGATCGCCAGCTTCGGGCACCCATTCAGGGCGAACGAGGGCGAGCGCACCGATACCGGTGCGTTCAGCAGCAATGGCGGCATTGGCCGAAATGCGTTCAGCGAAGGGATGAGTGGCATCGACCAGCAGGTGATAGCCTCCTGTCGTCAGGAAGTTCGCAAGCCCCTCTGCACCACCGAAGCCGCCGATGCGGACGGGAACAGGCTGGTTGGCCGGAGCCTGCGTGCGGCCCGCCAGCGACAGCAGGATATCGAGGTCCTCTCGCGCGGCAAGCGCGGCGGCCAGTTTGCGCGCCTCGCTGGTGCCGCCGAGGATCAGGATACGGGTCTTCTCCATGTCTGACACGTCCCCCTCCGACCCGCGCTGGCTCACTCTTATCGGCATCGGCGAGGATGGTCCAGACGGGCTCAGCGAGGAGGCAAAGCGCCTCATTGCTGCCGCACCGGCCGTCTTCGGCGGCGCGCGTCATCATGAACTTGCCGACACACTAATCACCGGCGAGCGTTTCACCTGGCAGAGCCCCTTCGAGAAATCGATCGAGGCGATCCTGGCCCGGCGCGGGACGCCCGTCGTCGTACTGGCCTCGGGCGATCCATTCCTCTATGGCGTCGGTGCGACGCTATCGCGCCGCATCGCGGCGCACGAAATGCGCACCATCCCCGCACCCTCCGCGTTCAGCCTTGCTGCGGCGCGTCTCGGCTGGCCGCTGCAAGAGACGGCCTGTGTGTCACTGCATGGACGCCCGCTCGACCTCATCTGCCCGCATCTGCATGCCGACAGGCATATTCTGGCGCTGACCTCGGACGAGAAGGGCCCACAGGCACTGGCCGAACTGCTTGTCGCAAATGGCTTTCCCCAGACGCGGCTGACGGTGCTGGAAGCGCTCGGCGGCGGGCGGGAGCGCATCCGCAGCACGACGGCATCAGGCTTCGATCTCAATGGTATCGACCCGCTGAATGTGTGCGCTCTCGAAATTGCGGCGGGGCCGGGGGCACGAATCCTGCCCTATGCTTCGGGCCTCGACGATGCGCTCTTCGAACATGACGGTCAGATTACCAAGCAGGAGATCCGGGCCGTCACGCTCTCGGCGCTGTCGCCGCGCCATGGCGAGCTCCTCTGGGATATCGGCGCGGGATCCGGATCCGTCGGTATCGAATGGATGCTGGCCGACCCGTCCCTGAAAACAATCGCAATCGAAGAGGCGCCGGAACGGGCCGCTCTCATTGCCCGCAATGCCGCGAGTTTCGGCGTGCCGCAGCTTGCCCTTGTCGAAGGCACCGCACCCGCAGCACTCGCCGGCTTGCCGGCACCGGATGCGATCTTTATCGGCGGCGGCGGCAGCGAGGCCGGCGTCATGGACGCGGCAATCACAGCACTGAAGCAGGGAGGGCGGCTCGTTGCCAATGCCGTCACCCTGGAAATGGAGGCGCTGCTTTTGGCCGAATACCGAGCGCGCGGCGGCGCATTGACGAAGATCGAAATTGCCCGCGCCGCACCCATCGGCGGCATGAGCGGCTGGCGACCGGCCATGCCAGTCACGCAGTGGCGTTGGATCAAGGAATAAAAGAATGACGGTTCATTTCATCGGCGCCGGACCGGGTGCAGCGGATCTCATCACGGTGCGCGGACGCGACCTGATCGGCAAATGCCCTGTCTGCCTCTACGCCGGCTCCATCGTCTCACCGGACCTGCTGCAATATTGCCCGCGGGGTGCACGCATCATCGATACCGCGCCGATGTCGCTTGACGAGATCGAGGCCGAATATCTCCGCGCCGCCAATGCCGGCCAGGATGTCGCCCGACTGCATTCCGGCGATCTTTCCGTCTGGAGCGCAGTCGCCGAGCAGATCCGCCGGCTGGAGAAGCATGGCATTCCCTATACGATGACGCCGGGCGTTCCGGCCTTTGCGGCGGCTGCTTCCGTGCTCGGCCGCGAACTGACGATTCCGGCTGTTGCGCAAAGCCTCGTGCTGACGCGTGTGTCCGGCCGTGCATCGCCGATGCCGAATGAAGAGACGCTCTCAAAATTCGCGGCGACAGGCGCGACGCTCGCGATCCATCTCGCCATCCATGCACTGGATCAGATCGTCTCGGAGCTGACGCCATTGTACGGTGCAGATTGTCCCGTCGCCATCGTGGCCAAGGCTACCTGGCCGGACGAGCGTATCCTGCGTGGCACGCTCGCCGATATCGAAGCGAAGGTGGCAGCCGAACCGATCGAGCGCACGGCCATCATCTTCGTCGGCCGCTCGCTGGCGTCAGAGGATTTCCGCGAGAGCTCGCTCTACGACCCCGCTTACCAGCGCCGCTTCCGAGAAAGACGATAGCTCAGACCTTCGCGGCGAGATAGTCCATGCTTGCCTTCAATGCGGCGGCGGGATCCTTCAGCGCATGCACTTCGGATGCGAACGGCTCGAAGGAGAAGGGGCCCTTGTAGCTTGCCTGCAGCAGCGCGCGGATCTGCATGGCATTGCCGAGCCGGTCATCGGCGGCCACGAGGACACGATGTGGGTCGCGCATGTCAGAGACGGAAACAGAAGGATCGCTGACGCCGGAAATATGCACGAGCCCGGTCAGATGTGGGAAGAAGGGCGTTTCACCGGCAAGATGATGATGGAACGTGTCGTGCACCAGCCGGAAGGTTGGTTGCGCGTTCAGCGTCTCGATCGCATCGACTGCTTCCGCTTTGGAGCGCAGCGAGCAGATTTCAAAACCGAGCGGCTCGACGAGACCGACAATGTCGGCCGCATCGAGCATCGGTCGGAGTGCCGTCAGGGCCTCACGCAGATTGGCCTGGCGCTCGCCATCGGCTGTTCCCGTGCCGTCGTTCTTCGGAACCAGCACCAGCGCCTGCGAGCCGACCGCCCTTGCATAATCGATCAGCTCGCGGGCTTCCTGCTCGCGTGCCGCGTTCCACTCGTTGAAGCGCTGCAGCGCATTGATGGAGATGATTGCGACGCCGTGGCGGGCGGCCGCCTCCTTGATAAGGTCAGGCTTGGTCCCGTCGAGGATGGCGTTGCCTGCGAGATCATTGCGGATCTCCACCGCATCGATGCCGAGCGAAGCGGCAAGCGCAAAGAAATCTTCGATCGAAAGCGCGGGCGCCGCCATATGGTTCAGCGCGAAACGGATGGATGCCATGCGAAATCTCCTCCTCGCTCCTCATGCGTGAGAAGCATTATGACTGTGTGATCGAATCTCTACTGGAATTTCGCGTTCAAGCCATAGGCCGCGCGGCCAGAGGCTCTATCATCGCTGATAGATTTTCCCGGCTCCTGATAGAATTCCATCATTTAGATATTCTCCGGCAGGAAGATCTCGAAGGGCAGAAATGATTGACCGGGAACGGCTATCTCGTCCTGTTCGAGCGCACCCGTCATCAGTGACACTACTTCCTTGCAGAGTGCTGGCAGCGGCGTGCCGATTGCCATGGTGACGATGCCGTCGGCAAGGCCGGCCTTGCTGTCTGCCGTCAGCTCGTTGACGACAAGCACGGTCCGGCCGCCGATCCCCTCTTCGCGAAATGCCGAAATCGCCCCCTCCATGCCGCCACCGCAGACATAGAGGCCGACGAGATCGGGATGTTTCTGCAAAAGGGTCAGTGTCGCCTCATGGGTGATCTCGGGGGTTTCGAGATTGATAAGGGTTTCGACCACCTCGAAGTCAGGCGCTTCCTCGCGGAAATAGGAGCGGAAACCCATCTCACGCAGCTCATGACCATGAAAACGATGGCTGCCGACAAAACAGGCCACCTTGCCGGGCCGGCGGGCAGCCTTGGCAATCATCCAGGCAGCGGTGCGGCCGACCTTGCGATTGTTGACGCCGACATACGCATCCCTGACACCGGTCGCGAGATCCGAAAGCAGCGAGAAGACCGGAATACCGCGTTCCTTCAGCTCCTCGACGGCAGCTGTGACAGCGGGATAATCGGGGCCGACAAGCGCGACCGCCTGGTTTCTCGCGCCGAGTAGCTTGATCTTTTCTATGATCGCAGCGGGTGTTGCGGCGGACGGATATTCCACCTGCGTCTGTATGCGGGCGGTCGTGACGTTACGGGCGGCCGTTTCGATCTCGCGGGCAAAGGCCTGGTAGAAGGGCTGTGTCGGCTTTTGCAGCAGGAAGGCCAGCCGATATTGCGGCAGATCCTCGAAAACGCGCTGCCGGATCAGGCCGACGGCGTGATAGCCGATCGACTGGGCCGCATCATAGACGCGCCGCGCCGTTTCCTCACGCACCCGATGACGGCCATTCAGAACGCGATCGACGGTCGCAACGCTGACGCCAGAGGCTTGGGCAAGATCTGATATGGTCGGGCGGCGCATGGTTGGTCCTGATAGTTTTCAATCATGAATGAAAGCCGTCTCTGATGGCTTTTGATAGAATATATCAAGCCTGCATTGAGGGCTTTGCGAAGTCAACCTATTCTCCGGACCAAGAACTGGTGAGGAGGAAAGCATGGCTGGCGAGGCAACGAAGCGCGATTACAGCCTTTTGGGAGAGAGCGGCAGGACAGCGGTTGAAACCGGTCTTGCGGCTGCGGAATGGTATCATACCGATATTCCCCGAAAGGAGATGAAGGCGCTGATGCAGCGTTCCGACAATCAGGCGATCCGCGACACGGCGCTCTGGCTCGGCAGCATGGTGATCCTTGCCGCCCTTGGCACCTATTTCTGGGGCTCCTGGATCGCAGTGCCCTTCTTCCTCGCCTATGGTGTGCTCTACGGCTCGGCATCGGACAGCCGCTGGCACGAATGCGGCCATGGCACCGCCTTCAAGACGCGCTGGATGAACGATCTCGTCTACCAGATCGCCTGCTTCATGATCATGCGCAATCCGGTGACCTGGCGCTGGAGCCATGCCCGCCACCACACCGACACCGTCATTGTCGGCCGCGACCCCGAGATCGCCGTGATGCGCCCGCCGGACCTCTTCCGCCTTGTGCTCAATTTCTTCGGCATTCTCGATGTCTGGCATGCCGTGATCGACATGATCAGAAATTCGGCCGGTATCATCAGCGCGGCGGAAAAGACCTTCATTCCCGAGATGGAGCAGCCGAAGGCGATCCGCATCGCTCGTATCTGGTTTACGATCTACATCGCCACCATCGCGCTTGCCATCGATTCGGGCTCGATCCTGCCGCTGATGCTGATCGGCCTGCCACGCCTCTACGGTGCCTGGCATCACGTGCTGACCGGCCTGCTGCAGCATGGCGGGCTTGCCGACAATGTCATCGACCACCGGCTGAACAGCCGCACGGTCTACATGAACCCGATCAGCCGCTTCATCTACTGGAACATGAACTATCACGTCGAGCATCACATGTTCCCGATGGTGCCTTATCACGCGCTACCGAAGCTGCATGCGATGATCAAGCACGATCTGCCAGCAGCCAACCCGTCGATCTGGTCTGGCTACAAGGAGATGATCCCGGCCTTCCTGCGCCAACTTCGCAACGAAGACTATTTCCTGAAGCGGGAATTACCGGCAACGGCACGGCCCTATCGCGAGGAATTCCACGCCGAACTGGCGCCTGCAGCCCAGTAGGCAGCCTAATAACAGGATCGAGGGAGGAAAAAGATGAGCGGAAAGTGGATCGAGGTTTGCGGCAAGGACGAGATCGACGAGGAGGATGTCATCCGTTTCGATCATGGCGGGCGCACGTTTGCAGTCTATCGCAGCCCGGATGACGAATTCTTTGCCACCGACGGGCTCTGCACGCATGAGCAGGTCCATCTCGCCGACGGCCTCGTCATGGAGGAAATCATCGAATGTCCCAAGCACAATGGCCGGTTCAACTACAAGACCGGTGAAGCCAAGGGCGCACCCGTCTGCGTCAACCTGAAGACCTACCCCGTCAAGATCGAAGACGGCGCCGTCTTCATCGCGATCTGAGGTGCGCCATGGCCCATTTCGTCATCATCGGGGCAGGGGAATGCGGGGGGCGGGGCGCCTTTGCGCTCCGGGAAAAGGGGTTTGACGGCGACATCACGCTTGTCGGCTCCGAGCCGCATGCGCCCTATGAGCGCCCGCCGCTCTCCAAGGCCGGCCTTGCCGGTAATGCCGATCCCAAATTCATCGCCGCACCCGAGAGTTATCAGACCGGCAATATCCGCCTGCTGACCGGCGTTACGGCAACCCGCCTCGATGCCGCGGCCCATAGCGTCACCATGTCCGACGGCAGCGAGCTCAGCTACGACCGGCTGCTGCTTGCAACGGGCGCCAGCGCCCGCGCCTTTCCCAATGCGTCGGCTGAAAGCCGCCATATTCGGTCGCTCCGCGCGCATCATGATGCGGTGAGCCTGCGCGCCGTGCTGCAATCCGGCAAACGGCTTGCCGTCATCGGCGGCGGCTTCATCGGCCTGGAGGTTGCGGCAACCGCTCGCCAGCTTGGCGCCGACGTCATCCTCGTCGAAGGGCTGGAACGGGTGCTGAAACGCGGCGTTCCCGAGGAGATTGCCGAGCTCGTCGCCGAACGCCACCGCACCGAGGGTGTCGATCTGCGCTGCGGTGTCTCCATCGAATCCCTGACCGAGCAGGGCGGCAAGGCCGTCATCCGGCTTTCCAACGATGAGGCGATCGAAGCCGATTTGGCCCTAGTCGGCATCGGCGCCCGGCCAAATGTCGAGCTTGCCGAGGCAGCCGGACTTGCGATCGACAACGGCATCGCAGTCGATGACCGGTTGCATACCTCCGCCCCCGATATTTTCGCGGCCGGCGACTGCTGCTCCTTTCCGCTCGCCATCTATGGTGGGCGGCGCGTGCGACTGGAATCCTGGCGCAATGCGCAGGAGCAGGGCACGCTTGCCGCCGCCAATATGCTCGGCGCCGATGAACCGGTTTCCACCGTGCCGTGGTTCTGGTCGGATCAGTATGAGATGACGCTGCAGATAACGGGGCTTGCCGATGGCGCGGCCACGCTTTTGCGCCGCGATCTCGGCGAGGGGGCCTTTATCCTCTTCCATCTCGATGCCGAAGGTCGGCTCCTTGCCGCAAGCGGCATCGGGCCTGGCAATGCGGTCGCCCGCGACATCCGGCTGGCGGAAATGCTGATTGCCGCACGTGCGCATCCCGACCCGGCCGCACTGACCGCCACCAATGTCAAGCTAAAGTCGCTGCTCGCCGCCTGATAGTTTTCAAAGGATAATGCGATGAAGAAACATAATCGCGCCACTGTCGCCGATCTCCTGGCGCTCAAGGGAAAACGCCAGCTCACCATGCTGCGCGTCACCACGCTTGAGGAGGCGGAAGCAGCAGAAAAGGCCTGCATCGACATGGTCTCGGTGCCGCCAGCCCTGCTTGGGCCAGCCTTTCGCGAAGCGGCACCAACGCCCTTTGCCATTCCTGGGCTCGAATATGGCGATCATGTCTCGGCTGAAGAATATATGCGCGAGGCCTTCAAGGCACTAAAGGCTGGCGGCGATGCCGTCTATTGCGCCGCCAGCCTGAAGACCATCCGCCGTATGCGCGATGAAGGCATTCCCGTCTGCGGCCATGTCGGCCTCATCCCTTCAAAGGCAACCTGGACCGGCGGTTTTCGCGCCGTCGGCAAGACGGCTGCCAGCGCGTTCGACGTGTGGCGCGAGACGAAGGCGCTTCAGGATGCCGGCGCCTTCGCAGCCGAGATCGAGGTCGTCCCCGGCGATGTCGCGGCGGCGATTTCCAACCGCACCTCGATGCTGATGATCTCTATGGGCGCCGGACGCGGCTGCGACGCGCAATATCTCTTTGCCGACGATGTGCTCGGCACGACCAGAGACCACACGCCGCGCCACGCGAAAGTTTATCGCAACTTCGCGGCCCAATATGACCGGTTGCAACGCGAACGCATCGCCGCCTTCAACGAATTTGCCGAGGATGTCCGATCCGGCGCCTATCCGGAAAGGCGTCATCTCGTCGGCATCGACGAGGCCGAGTTGTACAATTTCCTGCATCGGCTGGAAGCGGAAGGATAGGCTGCAGTATCTTCCATCTCCCTGCTGGGGAGAAGGGGAAGCGTCCATTGGCATAAGCGCCGTCCTATGTCAGAGAATAGAGCCATCAGAAACAGATTCTCAGGCGCTGGTGACGATAGGCTTTGCACATGCGGAACTGATCGCGGTCCTCGTCGCGGTGACCGAGGACGAGCCGCGCGTCATGACGATCCAGGGTGGCGATGCGCTGCCGTCAGGCCCCTTCGAAATGGGCCATCGCACGCTGCAATCGGGCCTGCGCGAATGGATCCAGGAACAGACCGCCCATCCCGTCGGCTTCCTCGAGCAGCTTTACACCTTTGCCGACCGAGACCGGAACAACGATATCCAGGGCGGTCGCACCATCTCGATCAGTTATCTCGGTCTCGTCAACGAACAGTCAGGCGCCGGACGACCGGGCTGGCACGGCTGGTATGAATATTTCCCCTGGGAGGACCATCGCGACGGGCGTCCAGAAATCCTCGATGACCTGATCGCGCGCCTGCGCTTGTGGGCCGATGCCGATCCTGTCAGGCGCGAATACCGCCATCGGCGCGCCGATTTCACCTTCGGGCTCGATGGCGGCGGCTGGAACGAGGATCTGACGCTGCAGCGGTATGAACTGCTCTATGAGGCGGGTCTCGTCTGCGAAGCCGGCGCCAGCAAGGACGATAATCTCGGCCGGGCAATGTTTGCAGATCACCGGCGCATCCTTGCGACGGGCATCGCGCGGCTTCGCGCCAAGATCAAATACCGCCCCGTCGTCTTCGAACTCATGCCCGAGAGCTTCACGCTTCTGCAGTTGCAGCGGGCCGTCGAGGCGCTCGCCGGCCTGACGCTGCACAAGCAGAATTTCCGCCGCCTGATCGAACAGCAGGAACTGGTGGAGGAAACCGGCGGGGCGACGAGCGAGACCGGCGGCCGGCCGGCCAAGCTTTTCCGCTTCCGCCAGACCATTCTCGAAGAACGCGCGCTCGCCGGAACGAAATTACCGCTCTCCCGCAATTGACATATGCTCACGGTGAGAATATCTCTTTGCGCATGATATGCTCAAATCGAGCATAATTAATGGAGCCGGCCATGAACCATCCTGTATCCGCGTCTTCCCTCTATGATCGCGTCAGTCGCGTCATTCCCAAAGCCGAATGGATGATGTTTCAGGACGATGTCGATGTGATCCTGGAACTGAAGCGCAAACGCAATGCCGTTATCCTCGCGCATAACTACCAGACGCCGGAAATCTTCCACGGCGTGGCCGATATTGTCGGCGACAGCCTGGCTCTGGCGCGCAAGGCGATCGAAGTGGAAGCCGACGTGATCGTGCTTGCCGGCGTGCATTTCATGGCCGAGACGGCAAAGCTTCTAAACCCGGAAAAGACGGTGCTGATCCCCGATCTCGGCGCCGGCTGTTCGCTTGCGGACTCGATTACGCCGGAGGACATCGCGCTGTTGCGCCAGGCCCATCCGGGCGTGCCCGTGATTACCTATGTCAACACATCGGCCGCAGTCAAAGCCGCCTCGGATATCTGCTGCACCTCGGGCAATGCCAGGAAGGTGGTCGAATCCCTTGGCGTGCCGCGCGTGCTGATGATCCCGGATGAATATCTTGCCCGCAATGTCGCCAGGGAGACCGATGTCGAGATCATCGCCTGGCATGGGCATTGCGAGGTGCATGAGCTCTTCACCGCCGACGATGTACGCCAGCTTCGCGAAAACCATCCCGGCGTGACTGTGCTTGCCCATCCCGAATGCCCGCCTGATGTCGTTGCCGAGGCTGACTTCGCCGGCTCAACCGCCGTCATGTCCGATTATGTCGGCCAGAAGAAGCCCGCCCGCGTCGTGCTGCTGACCGAATGCTCGATGAGCGACAATGTCGCCGTGCATCACCCTGATGTCGAATTCATCCGCCCCTGCAATCTCTGCCCACACATGAAGCGCATCACGCTTTCCAACATTCGTGCGGCACTGGACGAAAACCGCCACGAAGTGACCGTCGATCCCGCGGTCGCTGTCGCTGCCCGTAGGGCTGTCGAGAGGATGCTGGCAATATGAGCGAGATTGCTGACCAACTCACCGGCCGCACCGTCATCGTCGGCAGTGGCCTTGCGGGACTGACGACGGCGCTGACCTTGGCGCCCGAACCTGTTGTCATCGTCACCCGTGCGGCTCTCGGCGCTGAAACGTCGAGCGCCTGGGCGCAGGGCGGCATTGCCGCCAGTCTCGGCGCCGATGACTGCGCCGAGCTGCATCTGACCGACACACTCGCTGCCGGTGACGGACTTTGCGATCCCATCGTCGCTGCCGGCATCGTCGCAGATGCGCCGGCGGCTATTGCCGCGCTGGAGCGGGCAGGGGTCAGCTTCGACAGGACGGCGGATGGCAGTTTTTCGCTAGGGCTGGAAGCGGCCCATAGTCGCCGCCGTATCGTGCATGCCGAAGGCGACGGCTCGGGTGCGGCGATCGTCCGCGCACTGGTCGATGCCGTTGCAGCAACTCCTTCCATCACCGTCCTCGAAGGGCTTGAGGCCCGGCGTATCCAAACGGACGAAGCTGGTGTCACCGGCCTCGTCTGCTCCGGTGAAAACGGCGCCGTCATCCTGCCGACGCGGCGGATCGTGCTCGCGACCGGCGGCATTGGCGGGCTCTATGAGGCAACCACCAATCCGATGGGCAATTTCGGGCAGGGCATCATGCTTGCGGCACGCGCCGGTGCTGAACTTGCCGACATGGAATTCGTGCAGTTCCACCCGACGGCGCTCGATTCCCGCCGCCGGCCACTGGCGCTCGTCAGCGAAGCGGTTCGTGGCGAGGGCGCAGTTCTCGTCAATGAGCGCAGCGAACGCTTCATGGCCGGCATCGCCGGTGCGGAACTCGCACCGCGCGATGTGGTGGCCCGCTCCATTAGCGCCGAACTCGCGCGTGGTGGCAAGGTTTTCCTCGACGCGCGTGCAGCCCTTGGTAATCGTTTCGCAACGCGTTTTCCGGTTATCGACGCACTTTGCCGGGAGGCTGGCATCGATGCCGCGTCCCAGCCGATCCCGGTGCGGCCCGCCGTACATTATCACATGGGCGGAGTGGCAACCGACGCCGTCGGCCGCAGCTCCGTCGCCGGGCTCTGGGTTGTGGGCGAAGCCGCCTCCACAGGGCTCCACGGGGCAAACCGGCTCGCCAGCAATTCCCTGCTGGAAGCAGCCGTCATGGGCATGCGGGCGGCGCGCGACATCCTTGCGACCCCGGTTGCAATATCCTCGACAGCCGAAATTGCAGGAATGCTGCCTGCAGCAGCCGAACCCTCGCTTATCAGGCCAATCGTCTCACGCCATCTCGGCGTACTGCGCAATGGGGGCGCCATCCATGGCGCCGTTGCAAGCCTGCTGCCGCTTGCAGAAAACGACGGGCCAGCTTCGGATCCGGCGATCGTTGCGCTGCTGATTGCCGTCTTCGCCAGCCTACGGGGGGAATCGCGCGGCGCCCATGCCCGCACCGATTTTCCGCTGAAGCGGGCCGAAGCCGCGCGACGGAAAATGACGCTGACTGATGCCTTGGAAATTGCCCGGGCGACAGCCTCCCATCCTCTTGCAAGGAGTGCCTGAGATGAACCTCGCTTCCCTTCCCCGCGTCATTGTCGAGCCGCTGGTGCGTGCCGCCCTTGCCGAGGATCTCGGCCTAGCCGGCGATATCACCTCGGCAGCGGTCATCCCGGAAGAGCATCGCTCGACGGTCGTCATGGCCGCCCGCCAGCCGGGCGTGGTTGCTGGTCTCGACATCGCAGATCTTGCCTTCCAGCTCGTCGATCCCGCCATTACGCTCCGCCGACACCTGCCCGATGGTGCGGCCGTGGAACCGGGCAGCGTGATCGCCACCATCGAAGGCCCGTCGCGCGGGCTGCTGACGGCCGAGCGCACGGCCCTGAACTTTCTCGGTCATCTCTCCGGCATCGCCTCTGTGACGGCGGGCATCGTCGCGGCGATCCGCAACACCAAAGCCTGCGTCGTCTGCACCCGCAAGACGACACCGGGTCTGAGGGCGCTGGAAAAATATGCTGTGCGGGCCGGCGGCGGGATGAACCACCGCTTCGCGCTCTACGATGCCGTGCTGATCAAGGACAATCACGTCGCCATTGCCGGCAGCGTTTCGGAAGCCATCCGCCGTGCCAAGGCCGGCGTCGGCCATATGGTCAAGATCGAAGTGGAGGTCGACACGCTCGAGCAGTTGCACGAGGCGATGGATGAGGGGGTCGATGCAGTCCTCCTCGACAACATGACGCCCAATCAGCTTCGCGAGGCCGTCGGCATCGTCGCCGGCCGCGCCATTACCGAAGCCTCCGGCCGCGTAACGCCGGCAACAGCACCGGCCATTGCCGCCTCGGGTGTCGATTTGATCTCCGTCGGCTGGCTGACACACAGCGCACCGGTGCTCGATATCGGTCTCGATTTCGTCGAAGCCGCCGCCGAAAGTGCGACACCAATGCGTCGGCTTGCTCAGGCCTTCTGACCCACGAGCCGACAAGGCCTCAAGCCGGCTCGCGCCGGGGTTGGTGCTCCATGTCCGAGTTGAATTCGAGAAGCTCGATCATGACGCCGAGATCCTTCACGGTGTCGTAATAGGCGTAGCGCCCGTGGCCGCCATCGAATTCGCCCCGCTGTAACAGGCGGTGCCCCTTGCCTTCGAGGTAGCGATGGCGGTTCGTCAGGTTCTTCGTCTTGAAGGCGATGTGGTGACAGCCGGGGCCCTTCTCTTCCAGAAGATCGCGCCAGGCGCTCTTTTCCGGGCCAGGCTCAAGGAATTCGACGTCGATATTGCCGAACTTGAACATGATGATGCGGCAGCCGACTTCGGCAGGCTTGCCATTATAGATCGCCTTGGCTTCTTCGGGGTCGGCAGCCTTGCCCTCGGGCGGAACGGGCTTGCCGGTCAGGTCGGAAAACCAACGGGCCGACTTTTCCACATCGTCGGTAACGAAGCAGATCTGCATCACGGCATCTTCGTCAAGCAAACGCTTGTCCATCAAACTCTCCATTTTAGGGCAGCAGGAGGGACGGTCCGACCACCTGAAACGGACCGCCTCCGGAGGAAAGGATCAACCAAGGATGGTTTGGTAATTTTCCTTGATCTTGGAGATCGCATCATCGACGCTCATGTTCGGATCGCTCCAGAAATTGAAGACGACGTCCCAGATCGAATTTTCCCAATCAGCATCGCTGATCGCATGTGGGTTCTGCACTTGATGCTTGGGATCGGCGACGATCTTCAACACCTCCTTGGAGCAGGCATCGAGACTGTCCTGCGGCGCATCGAGGCGCACAGGTGTGGAGCCCTTCGCCTTGGCAAATTCCGCCTGCACGTTCGGGTCGACGACGATCGAGGCAAAGTCGAGCTCGGCCTTGTCTTTGTCCGCGGGCTGGCCACCGAGCAGACCCCAGCTGTCGACGGTCGCAACGACGGCCTTGGCGCCAGGGATCTGGATGCAGCCGAAATCCTTGCCTGCCGTCTTGCCGGCCGCCAGCCACTCGCCCTTCATCCAATCGCCATGGATCTGCATCAGCGCCTTGCCGGTGATGACGAGATTGGTCGTCAGGTTCCATTCGCGGTTGGCCGAGCCCTTGTCGGCTGCCTGCTGGAACTTGCGCAAGTATTCGAAGATCTGCTTGAATTCCGGCGTGTCGAAGACGGCCGGATCGGGCTTTTCGCCATAGATCCTGTTGAAGAAATCCGGTCCGCCGATCGTTGCCGCCAGTGCGTGGGTGAGGTAGCCTACCTGCCATTGCTGACCGCCGACCGCGAGCGGAATAATACCTGCCGCCTTGATCTTGTCGAAATCGGCAAACATCTGATCGAGCGACGTCCAGGCGGCCGGATCGACGCCGATCTTCTTGGCCACGTCCATGTTGTAATAGACCATGCCGTCGATATGCAGCGCCGTCGGCACCTTGATCACCTGATCATCGACGACCATGGAACGGGCAACCGCGTCAGGGTATTTGTCCGGATAGCCACGCTCCTTGAAGAAATCTGTCAGCGGCCGGCCGAAGCCCTGTTTGGTGAGGTCCCGATAGACGCCGGGGTTGGACTCCATGAAGAGGTTCGGTGGATTGCCGCCGGCAACCAGGTTCATCAGGTTGACATTGGAGCCGGTGTCATGGGGAATGGCGATGTCGGTCCAGGTGTGACCCTTGGCCTCCAGGTTCTTCTTCAAGACGTTCAGCGCTGCCACTTCCGGAGGCGCGGACCAGGTGTGGTAGATCACCAACTCGGTTGCATTTGCGGTACCGGGCGCGGCCATGGGGGCGGCGCCTGCAAGCAATGCGGCTGTGATGCCGGCAATAATCCTGTTCATCATTTCCATTCCTCCCATCGGTTCTTCATTCACACTCGCAGTCCGGTCTCAGCGTTAAAGACATTCGCCTTGCCGCGCGGAAATTCTGCTCGCACCGGCTGTCCCGGTCTAAAGCCGGCGGCGCGATCGGGATCGACGCGCAGTGCCAGAAGCTGTTCGCCGAAGCCGAGATAGGCGGTCGCGTCAGAGCCGGTGCGTTCGGCCTGGCGCAGAGGCAGTTCGAAACGTGCCGCCGGATTGGCAATCGGCTGTTCGGCGACGACAAAATGTTCGGGCCGCAAGCCCACGACGACTTCAGCGCCGCTTTCCGGCCTCTTCGAAAAGGCGTAGTCGCCGAGATCGATGGCATCGCCGGTATCGAATGCAGCCTTGATGCCACTGCCGTTCACCGTCAGCCGCGCCTTGCGAAGGTTCATGGCCGGTGCGCCGATAAAGCCTGCGACGAAGAGATTGGCCGGCCGGCCATAGATCTCGTCGGGCGTGCCGAACTGCTGGATGACGCCGCCATCCATGACGGCGATCCGGGTTGCCATCGTCATCGCTTCGATCTGGTCGTGCGTCACATAGACGACGGTCGGCTTCAGCGTGTCGTGCAGTTTCTTGATTTCGAGGCGCATTTCAGTGCGCAGCTTCGCGTCGAGGTTCGACAGTGGCTCGTCGAAGAGAACAACGCCCGCCTGCTTGACCAGCGCCCGGCCAATCGCGACGCGCTGACGCTGGCCACCAGACAGCTGACCCGGCTTGCGGTTGAGCAGCGGCTCGATCTGCAGGAGTTTGGCGGTCACAGTGATCCGGCGCTCAATTTCGGCCCGGTCGAGCTTGCTTGCTGCGAGCCCGAATTTCAGGTTCCCGTAGACGGTCTTGGTCGGATAGAGCGCGTAGGACTGGAAGACCATGGCAAGGCCGCGATCTCGCGGATCGAGGTCGGTCACGTCGCGTTCGCCGATCATGATGCGGCCGTCACTGACTTCCAGAAGTCCGGCGAGCAGGTTGAGAAGCGTGGTCTTGCCGCAGCCGGACGGCCCGAGCAGCACGAGGAAATCGCCGTCATCGACCGAAAGATTGAGGTCGTTCAGGATTGTCACGGCGCCGAAGGACTTGACGATATGTTCGAAGGAGACACGCGGCATGGATCAACCCTTGATCGCGCCGGCGGTAATTCCCTGAACGAAGAATTTGCCGACGAGGAAATAGATGACGAGGGGTGGAATGGCGGTCAGCAGCGCCGCCGCCATATTGTCGTTATAGGCGACGACGCCAGTCGAGACCGTGATAAGGTTAGCGAGGATGACCGTCATCGGCTGTGTTCCAAGACCCCCGAAGGTGACGCCAATCAGATAGTCGTTCCAGATCGAGGTGATCTGCAGGATAAGCACGACGATCAGGATATTGCCGGACATCGGCAGGATGATCTCGAAGAAGATCCGCCAGAAGGAGCCGGAATCGATGATCGCCGCGCGCATGATCTCCTGGGGAATATCCTTGTAGTAATTGCGGAAGATCAGCGTCAACACCGGCATGGCAAGCACGGCATGGACCGCAGCGATCCCCCAGAGCGTGCCATAGATGCCGACCGTCGCGGTGATGCGGATCAGGGGATACATGATAACCTGGAAGGGCACGAAGGCGCAGATGAAGAGCAGGAACAGGAAGGCATTGGCCCAGCGGACATTCCAAAGCGCCAGCGCGTAGCCGGTTACGATCGACAGCGCGATCGAGAAGATAAGCGAGGGAAAGAGGATCAGCACCGAATTCCAGAAGCCGACCTTCAGCCCGTTGCAGTTGATGCCCGAGCAGGCCTTGTTCCAGGCATGGTCCCAGGCCTCCAGCGTCCAGACATGCGGCAGCGAGAAGATTGCCCCCTCGCGGATCTGGTCCATCGTCTTGAATGAGGTGACGACGACCACATAGAGCGGCACGCAGAAGAACAGCGCGCAGATCGTCAGAAACACAAGAATGGCGATGGAGCGGGCCGGAATGCGTTTCTTTTTACGTGGAAAGAAAGGGCCTGCCGGGCGCGGCGAGGCATTCACGGCATCTTCGAGTGTCGCGGCCTGGGTCAGCATGTTCATCTTGCACCTCCATTTGCCCGACGCTGCTGCCAGGCGGTGATCAATACGAGGGGCAGGAAGATCGCCGCGGTGATGACGAGCATGGTGATGGCCGCTGCCGAGGCGTAACCGATATTACTCTTGGCCGAGAGCGCATTGATGGTGAAATAGGCCGGCACCCAGGTGGAATTGCCGGGCCCCCCGTTGGTCATGGCGACAACAACGTCATAGGCCTTGATGACGCCGAGCGAGAGCAGGATCGCGCAGGTGATGAAGGTGAACTTCATCATCGGAATGATGATTTCCAGATAGAGCCGCCAGAAGCTGACGCCATCGAGGCGCGCCGCACTCCAAATCTCCGTATTGATCGATTTCAGGCCCGATAGCATCAGGGCCATGTAGAAACCGGAACTCTGCCAGATCGTGGCAAGAATGATGGCATACATTGCCGTTTCTGGGCTTGCCAGCCAGTTGAAACTGACAGAGGTGAAGCCGAGCCCATGCAGGAAGTTTTCAAGTCCGAGCTGCGGATTGAAAATCCAGCGCCAGGCAGCCCCCGTTACGATCAGTGAAACGGCCAGGGGATACAGGAAGACGGTGCGGAAGAAGCTCTCGCCGCGCCATTCGCGGTCGATCATCGCCGCCAGAACAAAGCCGAAGACGATCGCAAGCGCGCTACCGAGTCCAAGGATGACGAGGTTCTGCAGCGAAATCGTCCAGCCGGCGTCGTTGAAGAGCCGCTCGTATTGGCGGGCCCATTCGCTCCAGTCGATCTCATATTCCGGAAGTCGCCGGCTTCGCGTCAGCGACAGCCACGCGGTCCAGCATATGGCACCGACAAATGCGACAAGGGTGACGGCGACAGCCGGCGCGAGAGCCAGCTGGGGCGCCATCCGGCTCCAGCGTAACTGCATCACTTCCTCCCGAGACCGGCGCTCCCACACCGGCCAACGCCCGAAATCGAGCTTGTATTATCGTTAAACTATGATCAAAATTTACCTGAGGTCAACAGGGGTTTTTCGCTGGACACGGCCTCAAGCTGTTGCAAAGCTCTGGAAATGCCTGGTGGAGCGAGGCGAAAGGGAGGAAAAAGGCTTGGAAAAGCATGAGGTTATTCCGCTCATGGGATTTGGGACGTTCGGACGCAACGGCAAGGAGGGTATCGATGCGATCCTCTGCGCGCTGGAAACCGGCTACCGGCATCTCGATACCGCGCAAACCTATGACACCGAATTCGAGGTCGGGGAGGCACTTCGGCGCTCCGGCCTGAAACGCGACGACGTCTTCCTGACGACTAAGATCTCGACGGATAATTTCGGTTCCGGTCAACTCGTTCCATCGCTGGAAAAGAGCCTGGAAGCGCTCAAGGTGGACCAGGTCGACCTGACGCTGATCCATTGGCCGGCGCCTTACGGTCGCATTCCGCTGGAGGTCTATATCACCCAGATCGCCGAGGCGCAGGCCCGCGGCTTGACCAGGCTGATCGGCGTTTCGAACTTCACGATTGCCCTCCTGGAACAGACTGAAGCGCTGCTCGGGAAGGGCAAGATCGCCAACAACCAGTTCGAGCTGAACCCAATCCTGCAGAACAAGAAGCTCGCAAACTATTGTAAACAAAAGGACATTCTCGTCACTTGCTATCTGCCGATCGCCCGTGGCGTACTTTCCGACGAACCGGTACTGCGCTCAATCGGCGAAAGACATGATGCGACGCCGGAGCAGGTGGCAATCGCCTTCGAACTTGCGAAGGGCTATTGCACCATTCCGACATCCGGCCGGCAGGAACGCATCCGCTCGAACTTCAAGGCAAGTTCGATCACGCTTTCACCTGGCGAAATTGCCAGGATCGAGACCATCGACCGTAATCACCGCGTCGTCGATCCGGACTGGGGGCCGAAGTGGGACTGAGTAATCCGGGGCAGTTGACAATCTGCCGCGTTCAGATCAATTGTGATCTTGTATTATCGTTAAACTAAATCCGGCTTGCCGGCATCGATTTTTAAGCGGCGGCTCCCTGGAGCCGACGAGAGGAGGAAGCATGCTTGGAATTACCGGCTACGGCCATGTCGCGATCAAGGTGAAAGATCTTGAGGCATCGCTCGATTTTTACCGCGAACGCCTTGGCTTTCCGGAGATGCTGCGCCTGAAGAATGACGACGGCTCCACCTGGCTCGTCTATCTGCGCATCACTGACGATCATTATCTCGAAATCTTTCCCGGTGCCGAAAACAATCGCGCGCCCGGCTGGAACGCCAATGGCGTCAACCACATGTGCTTCACGATCGACGACCTCGATGCGACCGCCGAGCGCATCAAGGCGGCCGGCATCAAGTTGACGGCAGAGATCAAGGAGGGGCTCGACGGCAATCGTCAGGCCTGGATCGAGGATCCTGACGGCAACCGTATCGAGCTGATGGAAATGCATCCGGACTGCCTGCAGTATCAGGGCATCAAGCGGCTGCATGCCGAAGGAAAGTGATAAGGGGAGGGCAGCCGTGTGAAACATGCGGCCGCCCTTTCGCTTTCCACGACCGGGGGCTATGAAAACGAGGTTAAGCATCTCGGAATATTACAAAGACCATGAGCAGATCGAGCGTTCGCCTCAAAGATATCGCCGACAAGACCGGATTTTCGGTGAACACCGTGTCGCTCGCGCTGCGAGACAGCCCACGCATTCCCGACGAGACGCGCCAGCTGATACGAAAGACCGCCGATGCGCTGAACTATCTGCCGAACCATATTGCCAAGTCGCTGGTCAGCCGCGAGACGAAGACCATCGGCCTCATCCTGACCGACATCACCAACCCGACATTGACACGCACGGCGCAGGCAATCGAGCTGGCGCTTGCCGAGCGCGGCTACGGCACGCTGTTTGCTACCTCCAACAATGATCCCGAGGAGGAAATCAAGGCGCTCGAAATGTTCCGCTCGCGCCAGGTCGACGGCATGCTGATCTACCCGCGCAGCCATCGGCGCCTCGATCACATTCGAAAAATCCGGCAATCGAACTATCCGATCGTGCTGCTTGTCGGTGATCCCGATGCCGGCATCGATGCCGTTTGCGTCGACGAACGCCGCGGCGCATATAAGGCGACACGCCACCTGATCGATACCGGCCACAAGCGCATCGGCATCATCGACAGCGCCAATCCGCTCGGCAATGTCGAAAAGAGCGACGGCTACCGTCAGGCTCTCACGGAAGCCGGCATCGCCTTCGACCCCAAACTGACGGCCGACCCGCTCGGCCATTCGGTCATAAAGGGATATTGGGCGATGGATACGTTGATGAATGCGCCAAACCGGCCGACGGGGATTTTCACTGCCAATGACTCGCTTGCCATCGGCGCGCTGCGCTGGTGCCAGAAGAACGGCGTGCAGGTGCCGAAGGATGTCGCCATCATCGGTTTCGACAATATCGAATTCGCCGAACATGCGGCGACACCGATCTCCAGCGTCAATTATGCCGTCGACGTCGTCACCGAACTTGCCGTCGAGCGGCTGATGAAATTGGTCGTCGCCAAAGACGGTCTGCCGGAGCCGCGCATTACGCAGATCGAACCGGATCTGGTGATCCGGGAAAGCACAATTGGCCGGAGCTGAGGCGCAGGCCGGGACAATAGCAAAGCAACCGGGAGGAAGAATGACCTATCCGATTTCCTATCAGCTCTATTCGTCACGCAATTTCCCGCCGCTCTTTACCCAGTTTCCGGAGCTGAAGGCCTTCGGTTATGACGCGATCGAACCCTGGCTGCCGGCCTATGAGGCAGACGCGAAAGCTTTCCGCCGAGCGCTCGACGATGCCGGCTTAAAATGCCATTGCTTCCACATGCCGTTGAAAGGGTTGACCGAGGAGCCGCAGCGCTTCGTCGATATCGCGCTTGCCATGGGAGCGACGATCCTGATCCCGCCCTATGTGGCGCCGGAAGATCGGGGCACGACAGCCGATTACTGGAGAGATCTCGGGAAGACGCTCTCGGAGGGCGCCGATCGCGTTGCGTCGCATGGTCTAAGGGTCGCGTGGCACAATCATGATTTCGAATTCCGCCCTCTTGCCGATGGCTCGCGCCCCATCGATCTGATCTTCGAGAGCGCAGAAAAGAATATCCGGTTGGAAATCGATTGCGGCTGGATCATCCGGGCCGGTGGCGACCCCGCAGCAGAGCTCCAGACATTCGCCGACCGCATCATCGCCATCCAGATGAAGGACATGGCGCCCAAAGGCACAAAGGAGGATGACGGCTGGGCTGCGACCGGTGACGGCATCATCGACTGGGCAAAGCTCGTGCCGCTGTTTCGCCGGACGAAGGCCGAGCACATCGTAACGGAGCACGACAACCCCTCCGACTGGCGCCGGTTTGCCAAGCGATCGATCGACTATATCAAGGGCCTCGCTCTCTGATTTGGATCTTTACGTCACCGTTTCAATCGCACAGAGGATGTGCTTTGGCGGAGAACCAAGGAGGGGCTTTAGGATCGGTCGAGGAAGCCGCCGCACTGGAGAAATAGGTCGCGGTGCGCCGGTCCGCATGGTGCGACGATGTTCCGAAATACCACAATAGTCGGCCCGGAATGCAGCTTTCATAAATCATGATAGCAGCAAACACCGGTCGAGACCGTAATATTTGATGAAAATCTTAATCCAGGGTAGCAAAAGCGCTTCCCGTTGCGCGTCATTCCCTCTAACATCCTGCAATCGGTCGCGGCGCCCTTGAGCGTTCCGGCTTTTGAAGGTGAGAACCCTGATGGACGGGTCAGCCGGGGAAGTGAAAGCGAACAGATTATGTCTGCTCGGCAGGCCGCGATTGATGGCCGCCGGGACTGAGCTTCCATTGCCCGAAAAGTCCTATTTCCTGCTGGCGATGTTAGCGCTGTCGCAGGAACCGCTGGTTGATCGCGAAACCATTCGATGCCAGCTCTGGCAATCCGAACTTCCCGAAAAACGGGCCGGCAGCCTTCGCCAGCTTCTGTCGCGCATCGAACAGAGCATTCCCGCAGGCCTGCCGCCCTTGCTCGTTGCCACGCGCACCCATCTCGGCCTTGCGCCCGGCTGGGAGGTCGACCTCACGATCCTCAAGCAGAAGGATGTGCTGGGGCCGGATGAAAGCAACGTCCTGCTCGGAGAATTGCTCGAAAGCGTCAAATCTCCAACCCAGGGTGCCGAAGACTGGCTGACCTTCGAGCGCCAGCGGATTGACGAAGCGCGCTCGGCCCATCTTGTCCGCCTGTTGGAACATGACGACGAGCGCCCGGATGAGGAACAAATCGCCTTTGCCAGGCGCCTGATCGAACTCGACCCCGCCAATGAGATCGCCTGCCGGGCGCTGATGCGCGCCCATACGCGCATGAACGACCTGCCGTCGGCGCGTCAAGCCTATCTGAAATGCCGCAGCCAGCTCAGGGAAGATTTCGATATCGAACCGGACGAGGTAACGACGGCCCTCGCCCGCGAACTCGGCATCCTGGCTGCCGCACAGCCGGCTGCGCCGGAACGTCGGCCTGCGGTGTCGGAACTGCTGATCGATCCGGCCGGCCAGCCGCGCATCGTCATCCTGCCGCCCGAAAGCATCTTCACCGATCCGCTGATGGAGCGCGTCGGGCGCGCGCTGCTCGAAGATGTCACGATCGGCCTCAGCCAGCAGCGCGGCTTTAAGGTGATTGCCGCTCATACGAGCCTGGAAATGATAAGCCGCGCGCTCGACCCGACCCGTGCGACCGTCGGCCCGCTCGACCTCTGCTTCGACTATGCCGTCTATGTGACGATCCAGGGCCGCGACGAGGACGTCTATGCAACCTGCCGGCTGACGCGCACAGCGACTTCCGAAGTGCTCTGGGCGGTCGAAATTCCCTTCGCGATGCAGAAGATCAGCGAAGCCTTCAGCCAGTTGACCCGGCGCATCGTCATGACGCTCGCCGATACGATCGAACGCACTGAACTGGCGACGCCGCTCGGCGAGGTGCCGGCCTCCGCCTATCGCCTCTATCTCGAAGGCAAGCGGCTGATTTCCCATACCGACCTCCAGCACCTGCGCCAGGCGCGCAAATGGTTCAAGTCGTCGCTCAGCCGCTATGAACATTTTTCTCCCGCCCATGCCGGCATGTCTCGCGCACTCGGCATGGAATGGCTGATCCGAGGCATGCATGAGCGCGACCTGCTGGACGAAGCCTATAGTGCTGCAAGAATGGCACGAGAGACCGATCCCAACAGTGGCCGGGCCTATCGCGAGCTCGGCTTCGTCGCGCTCTACCGCCGCCGGTTCGAAGAAAGTCTCGATGCCTTCCAGCAGGCTCAGGATCTCAATCCCAACGATGCCGACATCCTGGCAGATTTTTCCGACGCGCTTTCCCATGACGGCGATTTTGACCGGGCCCTCGAACTCAGCCGCGCTGCCTTCAAGCTCAATCCGCTGCCGCCGGACTATTATTACTGGAACCTCGGCGGCATCCATTTCATGCGCGAAGAATATGAAAAGGCGATCGATGCGCTGGAGCCGGTAAAGTCAAAACAGGCGACAGCGCGCCTGCTCGCAGCCGCCCATGCCATGGCGGGTGATGCCGCGAAAGCCAGGAACTACGCTCGGGTCGTTCTGGAAAATTTCCCGGATTTCCGCAGCGAAGAGATCCGCCACTTCGTCCCCGATCGCGATCCGGCCTTCACCGATCCGTTGATAAAAGGCCTGCAACTTGCCGGTCTTCCCTGATACACGGCCTTTTAACGAAGCCTGTAACGCTTAAATGACGCAGGCAATGTTCTTTTCGAATGGTTAACGGCGGTCAGCCGCCCAACCATTTGGAGAGAGATCATGAAAACCGTTGAAACCAACGTTGCAATCCAGGCCCCCGCGCTCCGTTTCTCCGCTGCCGCCAAGGCTGCCGTCAAGCAGGACGAACTGGCCGTTTCGGCAAATGGCCTTGAAAGCCTGACGCATGCACTAAGGTTCCGCTAAGGAATCGATCAGCATGTCTGCCTTGGCCGCCCTTAAAACGCTTGCCGCTGACCTCAAAAGATCGTCGGCAGGCGTCAACAGCTATCACGACCGATCGATGACCCCGGGGCAGACTTTTGCGGCGATCAAACCGCATCTGCGCGAAATCGGCATCACTCGCGTCGGCCTGTTGACCGGCCTCGACGTGCTGAACATCCCGGTTGCCTTCGCCACAAGGCCGAACAGCCACACGCTGTCGGTTTTCCAGGGCAAAGGCATCGACAAGGAAGCTGCGATGACCTCTGCGGCCATGGAGGCGATCGAGACTCGTATCGCTGAAATTGCGCCCGCAGATCTGAGGCTTGCCAGCCTCGACAACATGAAGGCGGAACGGACCGCCATGATCGACCTCGACAGCGTGGCGCGTTGTGCGCCGGACGAGATCGGCGATGGCCAAATCCCCTGGTGCTCTGGCTTCGATCTTCTTTCGGGCAGCACAGCCTTTGTGCCTTGGTGGCTAGTCGGCCTCGACCATCGCGGCGAGCGTCCCCCTGGCTTCGAGCAGTCGAGCGACGGGCTGGCGTCTGGTAATACGCCTGCCGAAGCCGTGTTGCACGGGCTCTGCGAACTCGTCGAGCGCGACGCGTGGGCGCTGACCCAGCTCAAATCCCCTGAACAGCTCAAGCAGAACAGAATCGATCCGCGCGCCTTCGGCGATGCCGTGATCGATGTCTTGGTCGATCGCATCCGCCAGGCCGGCATGCGCCTGCTACTGATCGACATGACCACCGATATCGGTGTCCCGGCTTTTCTTGCCGTCATCATTCCCGGCAATCTCTCGGACCGCGTCGATGCGCGCTGGGCGCAGGTCTGTGGCGGCTGCGGCTGCCATCCTGATCCGGTGCGCGCAGCTCTTCGCGCCATCACCGAAGCCGCCCAGAGCCGGTTGACGGCGATTGCCGGCAGCCGCGACGATTTCTCGCCGAAGATCTATCAGCGGATCGATCGCAGCGCCGGCATGCGCCAGGTCGTCGATCTCTGCAACAATGATGCGGTGCTGAAACCTTTCCCCATGCGCCGGCAGCGTCCCACAACGATCCAGGATACGATCCGCCACATTGCGGGCCGTCTGAGGGTTGCAGGCATTACCCAGATCATCGCCGTGCCATTATCACATCCCACCCTTCCGGTTTCCGTCGTGCGCGTTATCGTGCCGGGCCTTGAGGTCGATATCAGCGGCCAATACATCCAGCTCGGCCTGCGCGCCGTCAACGTCATCAGGGAGGCCGCGGCATGAAGATCCTCTTCGTCGGTCCGAGCCTCGCAAGCGAGATCGCGGAAGCGCGCAAGCGGCATCCCGATATCGCTTTCCGCCCGCCTGCCGCCTGCGGCGATATTCTGACCGCTGTGCAGGAAGGAGCGACCGCAATCGGTCTGATCGACGGCTATTTCGGCGATCTGCCATCCGTCTGGCACAAGGAAATCCTCTTTGCGCTGGAAAGGGGCGTTGCCGTTGCCGGTGGCTCCAGCATGGGGGCGCTGCGCGCCGCCGAATGCTCCGCCTTCGGCATGGTTGGCATCGGCTCGATCTTCGACGACTACGAATCCGGCAATCTCATCGATGACGAGGCAGTGGCGCTCGTCCATGCACCGCAGGAGCTCGGCTGGCTGCCGCTTTCGGTTCCCTGGGTCGATTTCGAGCCGACGATCGAAAGCCTCTATGCCAAGGGTGACATTACCGTCAGCGAGCGTAAGAAGCTGCTGCTTTCTGGGCGCTTCCTGCATTTCTCCGAACGAACTTATGCCAAGGTGGTCGAAGCATCCAACTTTGCTCGTAAACCGCGACGCGACCAGATTTTGACTGCGATCCGCGCCAATCGCGTCGAACGCAAACGCGCCGACGCAAGGCTCGTGCTGGAATGGCTGCAAAAGGGAGAGTTTACGTCAGCAAAGCGTGACTGGAGCTTTGCCGCAACCTCGCATTTCGAGCTACTGCAGGCCGAAGTCACGCAGCAGATGCAGCCTGTAACGCTCGAATAACGGTTCCAAGCCCAAGGTATCCTGCATGGGGATATGACTGTTGTCGAGGGCGGGAACAATGTTCGAAAAAAAGGACCAGGGTACAGGCAGAGAATACGCAAGACTCTTCCGGCTGCTGTCGGCAGCCAAGGACGAGGCTGAAAAACTTCAGCTGCGCAACCTCATGCACCTGACAAACATGGCGCTGCTGCAGGTCGTCATCGATTGGGACGGCATCGATCCGGATAGGGAGCTCGATGCGAACCTCGAAAAACTCGTCGGCAGTAAAGCCAAGATCGCAATGAAGGACGCTGGCGAAAATCTGATCGTGATCGATCGCCATTAGCCCTGCTGCAGGGTGCGACTGAGCGCTAGAAAATCATGCCGACGCGTTATTCCGCAGCGTCGACTTCACTCTGCTCTGTACTGGCAATCGCCTGGACGAGCTTGAGGATTTTCTTACGAAGCTGCTCGTTCTTGATTGAGAAAAAGGCAGCGTTGAGCTGGACGCCTTCACGCGAAATGACGAATTCTTCGCTCGGAGCGGGATTATCGTTTGCGTTGGCGGCAGGCGCAGTCAGATCGTCGAAGAAGGTTCTGACATCGACGTTCAGCGCGCCGGCGATTTCGACGAGCATGCTGGCAGAGACGCGATTCGAGCCCTTTTCGTATTTCTGGATCTGCTGGAAGGTCACGCCAACACGATCGCCCAGTTCCGTCTGAGAAACCTTTCTCAGCAGTCGCTGTATACGGATCGTCTTGCCGACGTGAACGTCCACGGAATGCGGTTCTTCTTTCATTTGATATTCCCTCCTGCGAAAACCGGACCAACAACTTACACGCCCGGCAACAACAACTTTTAGCCGAGTTAGTTCAACCTAGCAATTGTTTGGATGTAGTTTAGGCGGTCAAAACATCGCGGCATCCGAGAGCCCGTGCCGATTGCACGTGGTGACAGATCGCTTCAAGCGAGAATCCGGCAGAATTGAACCTTAAAAGCGCGAGCCTGCGCTAAAGTCAGAGCTTCCACAGACGCTGTGCATTGCCGTGAAGGAGCCTCGAACGCTCTGTTTCCGCAGTCCCCGACAGCACCGCCTGGGTGGCTGCGACCCAGGTCGAAAGGCCGTCCGCCAGCGTGCAGACGGGCCAGTCGCTCCCCCAGACCACGCGGTCCCAGCCGAAGCTTGATACGACGTGCTCGATATAGGGCCGCAGATTTTCCGCCGTCCAGCTTTCCGGATCGGCATTGGTGACGATACCGGAAATCTTGGCGACCACATTGGGCCGGCGCGCGATTTCGGCAATACCGCGGCTCCAGGGCTCGAAGGCGTTCGACTTGATATCCGGGTTGCCGCAATGATCGAGCACGAACTGCACGTCGGGTGCGGCGTCAGCGAGCCCCACCACCTTGCCGACCTGATGCGGCAGCGTGCAGAGGTCAAAGGTCAGGCCGGTTCCGGAGAGTCTTCTGATATTCTCGCGGAAAAGCGCGCCTTCGGAGACATCATCAGGCACCACATGGAGCACGCGCCGGAAGCCCTTGACGAAGGGATCAGCCTTTTGGCGTTCCAGATAGCTGGCAAAGCCATCTTCTTCCGGCCGGCAGGAGACGATCGCGCCAGCCACCAGATCGCCGAGGCGGCGGATATAATCGGTCTCGGCCTGCATGTCGACCGGATCGACATCCACCTCCATATGCAGCACCTTGGTGATGCCGCAGCGTTTGGCTTCGGTCGCATAGGTCTCGTAGAGAAAATCGCGGTCGAGGGCCTGCACGTCGGCAAGCCAGGGATAATTCAGCGCCGACCGGTCGATGACATGCAGATGGGTGTCTATGCACACGCTCTTCTCCTCCAAAGAGTGGTTGGCGGAAACTATCGGTGGTGAATGGATTATTCAAATAGAAATTCTGGTGAATTTTAAGCGGGCATAGTCATCGTCGCGCCGGCGAGCTTCGAAAGCTCGGCCGCCGTATTCTGCACCATGCCGATCGCCTGCGTAATATCGGGCGCTGCCGGCGCATTGACCAGCGCGATGTAGGGGCAAGTCAGCGCTGCAATACTGCGCCCGTCCGGCCCGAGAATCGGTGCCGAGAGATTGTAAACGCCGGCTGTCTGGGCGCTTGCCATCATTTCGTAGCCGCGCTCGCGGATTTGGTTCAACCGCTTATAAAATTCCTGGCCGAGATCGGCGTCTTTGCGGCTGCGCACATGTTCCGAGATCATCATCTCGCGCTCTTCGTCGCTGCGAAAGGCGAGCAGGACGTGGCCCGAGCCGGTATCGAACAGGCTGATATGGGAACCGACGCGGATCGACAGGCCCCAATAGTCCGGCGCCTCCTGCTGGGCGATCACGACGGCGGCACCGCGGTCGAAGACGGCAAGATGGTTTGCCTGGCGCGAGCGTTGGGCGAGATCGCGCATCAGCGGCGTCGCATAGGAGGCAAGCCGGCGCACTGGCGCATGCAGCTGCGCCAAGCCGAAGAGCTTCAGGGTGAGAGAGTAACGGTCGCCATCGAGCCTCGTCACGTAACCGCGCTTCACCAGACGGTCGAGCATTCGATAGAATTCATTCGGGCTGCGCTCCAGCCGCTTGGCGATTTCCGCCTGCGTCAGACCGCTATCGACGCTTGCCAGAAGTTCGAGAATATCGAGGCCCTTGTCGAGCGCCGGAGCGCGGTAACGATCTGCCTCTTCGGTCTCCATTCTTCCCTCCTGTGAATATCATTCTGCATATACGCAGGCGGGCAGACGGAAAAGAAAAAGTTCGCGCTTGACCACAAGACAATCGTCTGTTTGTCTATAAACAGACAAATTAAGAGTGAGGATGTCGTTCGGCGTGGGACTTGTGCCGGCCGGTCGCAGTTCCCGGAAAGGCTCGCCAAGGCGAGACAAAAATAAGATAACGGCAGAGGGAGGAAGACCATGCAGCGCATGGATATCGTGATCGTCCGCCTGGCGGGGCGTCGCCGCCTGAAAGGGCGCCCGATCGGGCGCGGCCTCCATCCCGACCGATCCTTTTGAGATAGAATTTCACTGCCACCGCCTGAACGCGAAAAATCCACAGAGGCCATGACATGACAAGCAATCTTTCCGCCAAGACCGTCCTCATCACCGCAGCCGGTCAGGGCATCGGCCGCGCCACCGCGCTTGCCTTCGCCGCAACCGGCGCCAAGGTGCATGCCACCGACATCAATACCGACGCGCTGGCGACCCTTGCGGCGGAGAGCAAGGTTTCGACACACAAGCTGAACGTCCTCGATGACGAGGCGGTCAAGGCGCTGGTGGCCGAAATCGGCGCCGTCGATGTACTCTTCAACTGCGCCGGCACTGTCCATAACGGCTCGGTGCTGGAGATGAAGGATACCGATCTCGAATTTGCCTTCGATCTCAACGTCAAGGCGATGATCCGCACCATCCGCGCCGTGCTGCCGGGCATGCTGGAACGCAAGGATGGCGCAATCATCAACATGTCCTCGGTCGCCTCGAGCATCAAGGGCGTGCCAAACCGCTTCGCCTATGGCGTGACCAAGGCCGCTGTGATCGGGCTTACAAAATCGGTCGCTGCCGATTACGTGACGCAGGGCGTGCGCTGCAACTGCATCTGCCCCGGCACGGTGGAAAGCCCCTCGCTGCAGGACCGCATGCGCGCACAGGGCGATTACGACACGGCGCGCGCCGCCTTCATCGCCCGCCAGCCGATGGGCCGCCTCGGCACGCCGGAGGAGATCGCCGATCTCGCCGTCTACCTCGCCGGTGCGACCTACACATCCGGCCAGGCCTACGCCATCGACGGCGGCTGGACGATCTGAGCTTTCGCATCGCCGGCTTCTTCGAAGGAGGATACCGGCACCTCAACGGGAAGAAACATCATGACCCGCATCACCGACCTCCGCGTTGTCGACCTTCGCTTTCCCACCTCGCAAAGTCTCGATGGTTCGGATGCGATGAACCCGGATCCGGATTATTCCGCCGCCTATGTGATCCTGGAAACCGACAAGCCCGGGCTTGCCGGCCACGGCCTGACCTTTACCATCGGCCGCGGCAACGATATCTGCTGCGCGGCGATCGAAGCGATGCGGCACCTCGTCGTCGGCACGGAACTTTCAAACGTGATCGCTCACCCCGGCAAATATTGGCGGCATCTGACCAGCGACAGCCAGCTTCGGTGGATCGGCCCTGAAAAGGGCGCGATACATCTGGCGACCGGCGCGATCGTCAACGCCGTTTGGGATCTGCTTGCCAAGGAGGCGGGGAAACCAGTCTGGCGCATCGTTGCAGACATGCCGGCCGAGGAGATCGCCGATATCGTCGATTACCGCTACCTCACCGACGTGCTGACGCGCGATGAGGCGATCGCCATCCTCAGACAAGCCGAGCCCGGCAAGGCGGCGCGCATCGCCACGCTCGAAAAGGAAGGGTATGCTTGCTACACGACCTCGGCCGGCTGGCTCGGCTACGAGGACGAGAAGCTGCGCCGGCTCTGCCAGGAGGCGATCGATGCTGGCTTCAACCACATCAAGATGAAGGTCGGCCGCGATCTGGAAGACGATATCCGCCGCTTGAGGATTGCCCGCGAGGTGATCGGTCCGGATCGTTACCTGATGATCGACGCCAACCAGGTCTGGGAGGTCGGCCAGGCGATCGACTGGGTCAAGGAGCTTTCCTTCGCAAAGCCTTTCTTCATCGAAGAGCCGACGAGCCCCGACGATGTCGCCGGCCACCGCAAGATCCGCCAGGGCATTTCCCCGGTGAAGGTCGCGACCGGCGAGATGTGCCAGAACCGTATCATGTTCAAGCAGTTCATCGCCGAGGGCGCGATCGACATCGTGCAGATCGATTCCTGCCGCATGGGCGGGCTGAACGAAGTGCTGGCGGTGCTGCTGGTGGCGGCCAAATTCGGCCTGCCGGTCTGGCCGCACGCCGGCGGTGTCGGGCTCTGCGAATATGTGCAACACCTGTCGATGATCGATTACGTGGCGGTATCAGGCACCAAGGATGGCCGCGTCATCGAATATGTCGACCACCTGCATGAACATTTCCTCGATCCCTGCATCATCAAGGACGCGGCCTATATGCCGCCGACCCGACCCGGGTTCTCAATCGAGATGAAGCCGGCCTCGATTGCCGGTTACACATTCAGCGGCTAGGGCGGGCGGCATCACGTCTTCTCGGCTGTCCGCTGGGGATAGGGCAATGCCGGTTATTGCGGAAACATCCCGGATCCTTTATAAGTTTGATCTACGAAGACGGGCTTGAAAGAGCCCACTTCGCGTGCTTCGGCAGCGTATTTCGCGTGTTCCTAACGCGCTGGTTTTTCATACATCTTTCATCGAAACGGAATCAAATAGACAGATTGATTCCGCCACAGACCTGTCCAATTTCCGGTACGCCCAACCACCGACAAAAGATGTCAGAGAGACTTTTTATCAGATCGGCGTTCCAGACAGACGTGATCTCGTCTTCCGGATTTCAAAACAGGCGCCCTTTGTCTTCGACGACGCCTCAGAGGATTGAGGCAATAAGGCCCTCGTCCCTTTGGTCATCACATCCTTTGCCGGCAAAGATTAGGAATCGGTAATAGCTGATTCTTCTCAATGGGATGCGCCAGGGACCGTCTGCCGGATCAAAACATCGGCTTTGCCGCAGCGATCGCAAAAATGATATGAGGATGGCACAGCATGGCAAGGCGAATTGGATTTCTGTTAACTATCGGAGATATCAGCGGAAATTGTAATCCTTCTGTCGTAAACTCATGATCGCGACCGCTGCCGCCAAAGCCATGATCTGCTGGAGTAGCTTGCCAGAATCGCTCCGATCGGTAATCGTCACGGATAAACAGCCGTTTCTGGTGTTTTTCCGTGATGAAAGATTAGAGCGTGAGCAAGCCACAAAGGACTTCTCGGACCCTTCAACGTAGCGTCGACGAGACGATCGGCGCTCATGCGTCGACGATCAGTTCGCAGTTGCAGGCGATCAGCGAAGCCCTGTTTCCGCCGACCGCGAGCAAGACGCTGCGCCGCTTTACCTCCGGCGAGGCGGCCAAGCTGATCGGCGTCTCGGATTCGACCTTGCGGAAGATGACGCTTGCCGGCGAAGGCCCGCAGCCCGATGTCGGCAGCAACGGCCGGCGCCTCTATTCCCTGCGTCAGCTCAACGAACTGCGCGCCCTGCTTGCCGCGTCCGCCCGTGGCCGCGAGGCGCATGATTTCCTGCCGCGCCGCAAAGAGAACGAACATCTTCAGGTCATCGCCGTCACCAACTTCAAGGGCGGATCGGGCAAGACCACGACATCCGTACATCTGGCGCAATATCTTGCGCTGCAGGGTTACCGCGTGCTCGCTCTCGATCTCGATCCGCAGGCCAGCATGTCAGCGATGCTCGGCGTCATGCCGGAAACGGATGTCCGTTCGAACGAGACACTCTACGCAGCGATCCGCTACGACGAGGAGCGACGTCCCCTCTCAGAAGTCGTGCGCAAGACCTATTTCGATGGCCTTGATCTCATCCCCGGCAATCTCGAACTCATGGAATTCGAGCACACGACGCCGCGCGCGCTGATGCGCGGCTCCCGGGATGGCGAGGGCGTGTTCTTCATGCGCGTGGCCAAGGCGCTCGACGATGTCGCCGAGAACTATGATGTCGTGGTCCTCGATTGCCCGCCGCAGCTCGGATATTTGACGCTGAGCGGTCTTTGTGCCGCGACCTCGATGATCGTCACGGTACATCCGCAGATGCTGGATGTGGCCTCCATGAGCCAGTTCCTGCTGATGACGCATGACCTTCTTTCCGTCGTGCGCGAAGCCGGCGGCGAGCTCAACTACGATTTCATTCGATATCTGCTCACTCGATACGAACCTCAGGATGCGCCGCAGACGAAGGTGGCGGCTCTCCTACGCAATCTGTTTGATGATCACGTCATGATCAATGCGATGGTGAAATCGGCAGCGGTGTCCGATGCCGGCCTCACCAAGCAGACGCTTTATGAGATCGGCCGCGAGAACCTGACGCGCTCGACCTACGACCGCGCGATGGAAGCCCTCGATGCCGTCAACGGAGAGGTCGAGACGCTGATCCGGCAAGCATGGGGGCGCATATGACGTTCTGCCTCGTCGACGGCGATTTTTCCGGTTTCTTCGAGACGACCGCCCTGTTGGGAGCTCCCAACAGGGGTTACCGCCGTTTGTGCACTTTCCTGACATCCCTCCGTCCATCGGCAGCCCATAAGCGCGTTGGGAGCTCCCAACTGCGCTCTTTCGGCTTGCCGGCATCCGACTGGAAAGGAGAGAGTTGATGAGCCGACGCGATACCGTCAATTCGATCTTCATGCGCAAGGCCGATACGCCGACGCCATCTGCCGGTGTCGAGAAGAATCCGGACCGCGTGCGCACCGGCGCCGTCTCGGCCATGGGTGCATCACTGCAGGAAATGACCGAAGCGGCGCGCTCTGCCGGCCGGCTGCAGGCGCAGATTTCCTCTGGCTTCCACGTTCTGGACATCGAACCGTCGGATATTTCCAACTCCTCGATCAGCGACCGCATCCCGGTGGAGCGCGATGCTGATTTCGATGCGCTGGCAAAAAGCATTTCCGAGCACGGCCAGAAGGTGCCGATCCTGGTCCGTCCCGACCCTGAAAAGGAGGGGCACTACCAGATCGCTTACGGCCGTCGCCGCCTGCGTGCGGCCGCAAAGCTTGGGCTGAAGGTCAAGGCAATCGTTCAGAACTTGAGCGACAACGAACTGGTGATTGCCCAGGGCAAGGAAAATCTCGACCGGCAGGATCTCTCCTTCATCGAGAAGGCGCTGTTTGCCCTTCGTCTGGAAGAAGCCGGTTACCCACGTGATGTCATTATGGCGGCACTGTCGACCGACAAGGCCGATCTCAGCCGTTACATCTCTGTCGCCCGAGGCATACCACAGACCCTGATCCTGGCGATCGGCCCGGCGCCGAAGGCAGGTCGCGCACGTTGGTTGGCTCTCGTCGATGCCGTTTCTTCCGCGCCCAAGAAGGTCGAAGCGATCATCGAGGGCGAAGCCTTTGCCAATCTCGACAGCGATCAGCGCTTGCAACACCTGCTGTCGAAGATGGCGGTGCGCGATGCCAAGAAGGCGACAGGCGAGATCTGGAAAACACGGCAAGGACAGAGGGCAGCGCAAATCGAGCGCTCCGGCAACAAGACACGCATTACCTTTGACGAACGCATGGTGCCTGAATTTGCCGAGTATCTCACGACCCGGCTGGATGAACTCTTCGAGGAGTTCGGCGCCGTCAGGTCACAACGATAACTGCTGGCAGGCTGAGGCCTGCTGATGAAGATTTGACTGTTAGGAAAAGGAGCCAATAGGCAAAGAAAAAGGCCCCCGAACAAAACATCCGGAAGCCCTCTTCTCTCGTTTAGCACCCAGAGAATCGCACTTCCCGGAATCACTGTCAAGGTTTTTGAACGCCGTTTTGGCGGGCGCTGATGATTTGCCTTTGTATAAGGTGAACCACAATGGATACGGGATTTGTTACGACGCCATTCGGGCGGCGGCCGATGTCGCTTGCCTTGATGAAAGGTCAGCTTCAGGCCGAATCGGTTAAAGCAAGTAGGTCTGTCGACAAGTGGAAAGTCTTTCGCAACATCTGCGAAGCGCGTCCGCTGCTCGGCATTTCAGACCGTACGCTCGCCGTGCTGAATGCCCTTCTCTCTTTTTATCCCGAGAGCCATCTCTCCGGTGAGGCGAGCATGATCGTCTTTCCGTCTAACCGGCAATTGATGGTGCGGGCGCACGGCATCGCCGTCACCACGCTGCGCCGACACCTAGCCGCCCTGGTCGATGCCGGGCTTGTTATCCGCAAGGACAGCGCCAATGGAAAACGTTTTGCGCGCCGCAAGACCTCTGGTGAGGTAGAAGATGCCTATGGCTTCAGCCTAGTGCCGCTTCTTGCCCGCAGCGAGGAACTCGCCGCCATGGCTCAAAAGATCGAGACTGACCGGATGACACTCCGACGTGCGCGTGAGCGTCTGACGATCTGCCGTCGTGATGTTCGCAAACTTATCGATGCTGCACTCGACGAAGGCGTTCCCGGCAACTGGAACGACATCGAGGCTGCCTATACCCGCCACCTCGCATGTCTGCCCCGCAATCCTGACGCTTCTGCTCTGGACGGCGTGCGCATGAAGCTCGAAGACCTTCGCGCCGACTTGGTCAATCTGTTGACGCGCTTCGATAATTCCAAAAAAATGAGCGCCAGTGTGGTCCAAAATGAACCGCACATACAGAATTCAGATAAAGACTCTCTTGAATTAGAATCTTCACCGACGGTGCAAGAGGACACGCTGCCACCAGCAACGGAAAAGGCTCACTCAACCGGACCCCAGAAAATCTTCCCTCTCGCCCTCGTTCTGCAGGCCTGCCCCCAGATCAATGATTACGCTCAAGGAGGATCGATCACCGGCTGGCGAGATCTCGTTACCGCAGCCGTTACCGTCCGCTCCATGCTCGGGATAACCCCGGAGACCTATGAGACAGCTTGCGGTACCCTCGGCCGCGAAAACGCCGCTATCGTCATCGCCTGCATGCTCGAACGGGCAACCCATATCAACTCGCCTGGCGGCTATCTGCGTGACCTGGCACGCAAGGGAGCGCGAGGAGAGTTCTCTCTTGGTCCGATGCTGATGGCTCTCGTACGCCATAACAAGCCGGTTTCGCAGAGGGCCTGAAGCGCCTGAGCATGATATCTGCCTGTCGCCACTGTCATTTGCACGGGGGATAGCCACAGGGAGTGATTTTGGTGCCCTCAACAGGAGGGTTGGAAGACGTATCCGCATGGCGGGAAAGGACAGGTGGCGGAAACGAACTCGGCTTTAACTTCCATGACCGTATGATATTCGTGTTGTTTCAATTGGTTGCGTGAAGCGGTGTTCCGAGAACCGGTGGCCGAATTGCCGCAACTGCCTGAGAAACAACGCATAAAGCGCTTCCCGGCCGGAAAGGGTCGTTGACGTGAATTGGCCCGAGACGGTAGGGCAAGGCAGGCCGTCGAAGGCCAAAAGAATGTGCGAAAGACGAGGACGGACTTGAAGCGGGCAGCGGATCTTTTCCTGGCTCTGGCAGCATCCCTGATCCTGATCGTTCCGATCGGGATCGTGGCACTTTGCGTACGCCTGACCTCACCGGGGCCGGTGCTTTACTGGTCGAACCGAGTGGGGCGCCGCAACGAGATATTCCGGATGCCGAAATTCCGCAGCATGCGGATCGACACGCCGACGGTCGCCACGCATCTGCTCGACGACCCTTCCCGCTATTTGACGCCGATCGGCGGCTTCTTGCGCAAGTCGAGCCTCGATGAACTGCCGCAGCTCTGGTGTATCCTGAAGGGTGAGATGAGCTTCGTCGGCCCGCGCCCGGCGCTCTACAATCAGGACGATCTTATCGCACTTCGGACGGCAGAAGGTGTCGATGCTTTGCTGCCGGGACTGACAGGGTGGGCGCAGGTCAATGGACGCGACGAACTGCCGATCCCCGAAAAGGTGAAGTTCGACGTCGATTACCTGCAGCGCCGCTCGTTCCTCATGGATATGCGCATCCTGGCAATGACCGTCGGCAAGGTATTGGGCAGCAAGGGCATAACCCATTGAGGCTACAAGCTAAGGTTATGAACAGGTTGCGTGCGCGACCACCGATTATTTCGGTTGCACTTAAGGTCGAAAAGGACAAGAAGAAATCAGGCTGGAATGATGGATGGGCAGTATAAACATGCATGATGATCCTTCACATGACGGATCAAAGACCAGCCAGTCCTGGATGTCGATGCAGGCACTGGTCGGGCCGCTCTTGGCGATGCCACGTCCGGCCAAGCGTATTCTTGCGCTGATCGTCGATTCCAGCCTTTGTGTTCTGACCATCTGGCTTGCCTATTGTTTCCGCCTGAACGAATGGACGGTGCTGACCGGGGTGCAGTGGCTCGCGGTTCTCGTATCGCTGTGTCTGGCCCTGCCGATCTTCGTCGTCATGGGCATGTACCGGGCGATCTTCCGCTATGCCGGCATTGCCGCTTTCCTGGCAGTGCTGAAGGCGATTGCGATCTATGGCGTTGCCTTTGCCACCATTTTCACCGCGCTTAGCGTTCCCGGCATTCCGCGTACCGTCGGCATCCTGCAGCCTTTCCTGTTGCTGATCGCAATCGGCCTTTCGCGCCTCGGCATCCGCTACTGGCTTGGCGACACCTATCAGCGCATCCTGCACAAGGGCGCGATGGCAAAGGTGCTGATCTATGGCGCGGGCAGTTCCGGCCGGCAACTGGCCGCTGCACTGACAAACAGTGCAGAGCTCAATGTCGTCGGTTATCTCGATGATGATCCGAAGCTCAAAGGCGGCATCATGGGCGGCCTGCCGATCTATGATCCCTCCGACCTGACCGAACTGGTCCAGACGCTGAATGTCCATAACGTGCTTCTGGCTTTGCCATCGGCATCGCGCCAGCGCCGCAACGAGATCCTCGAGCAAATCCGCAAGGCGCGGGTGAACGTCCGCACGCTGCCGGATATGACGGCACTTGCGCAGGGCCGTATTGCCGTTTCGGATATCCGCGAACTCGAAATCGAAGACCTGCTCGGCCGCGAGGCCGTGGCGCCGCGCCAGGAATTGCTCGACAAGGCCACACTCGGCAAGGTCGTGATGGTGACAGGGGCCGGCGGCTCGATCGGCAGCGAGCTCTGCCGCCAGATCCTGCGCAGCAGCCCGACTCATCTCATCCTCGTCGAGCAGAACGAATACGCCCTTTATGCGATCCACGGCGAGCTGCAGAAGCTTTCGGAAGTGTACGAGCAGCAGAAGGTGCAGATCGTGCCGATCCTCTGTTCGGTGCGTGACCGCGACCGCATGGAACACATCATCATGAGCTGGCGCCCGCAGGCGCTCTATCATGCAGCTGCCTACAAACATGTGCCGCTCGTCGAGCAGAATGCGGTAGAAGGCATCAAGAACAATGTCATGGGCACGCTGATCACAGCACAGGCTGCCGAAAAATACGGTGTGTCGAACTTCGTGCTGATCAGCACCGACAAGGCGGTGAGGCCGACCAACGTAATGGGCGCCAGCAAGCGCCTTGCCGAAATGGTGCTGCAGGCGCTTTCTGCCGAACGGGCGGCCAACCGCACCCACACTAATTTCTCCATGGTCCGCTTCGGCAATGTGCTGGGTTCCTCCGGTTCCGTCGTGCCTCTGTTTCGCCAACAGATCAGGGATGGCGGGCCGGTGACCCTGACGCATCCCGATATTACCCGCTACTTCATGACGATCTCGGAGGCTTCTCAGCTCGTCATCCAGGCCGGGGCCATGGCCGATGGCGGCGATGTCTTCCTGCTCGATATGGGCGAACCGGTGCGCATTGCCGATCTAGCGCGCCGGATGATCGATCTTTCCGGCCTGACGGTGCGCAGTGAGGATAATCCTGAAGGCGATATCGAGCTTTCGGTCACCGGTCTCAGGCCCGGCGAAAAGCTCTACGAAGAACTGCTGATCGGCGACAATCCCGAGACGACGCAGCATCCGCGCATCATGAAGGCGCGCGAGGATTTCCTCTCCTGGCCGGAACTTTCCAAACGCCTTACGGCACTCGATGCAGCGCTGGATCGCAACGACATACCGGCCGCCCGCCTGATGCTTGCCGAACTCGTCTCCGGCTATGCCTCGACCGGCGAGGTGACCGATCTGGCGCTGAGTGCTGCTGAGGCCAATACGGCCGCGTAGTCGGAGCATGGCTTTGTGCCGGGCTTCTTCGAAATGTTCGTCCGCTTTCCGTTCGGTCGGAAAGTCGCTCAGTCTACGAAGTCGACGACGACGCCGGGCTTCACCATGCCGGCAAGCTCCTCGACATCCCAGTTTGTCAGCCGCACGCAGCCGTGCGAACCGGCCTTGTCGATCAGCGAAGGCTCCGGCGTTCCATGGATGCCGTAGGTCGGCTCGGAGAGGTCGATCCAGACCGTCCCGACCGGGTTGTTGGGTCCGCTCGGCAACTTCAGGAGCTCCTTGTTATGACCCTGCTGAAAATTGATCTTGGGATTGTAGGTGTATTTGGGGTTTCGGGCGACGCCGTTTACCTTGTGGTGACCAGTCGGTGAGGGGTTATCTTCGCTGCCGATCGTCGCCGGGTAGACTGCAAGAACAGATCCGTCGTCGGCAAAGGCCAGAACCTCGCCGCTTTTGCGGCGAGCCTCGATACGCTTGACCTTCCCCGTTCTTGGCGCGCCGATGACCGTGACCGAAATTGTTTCGCCCGGATCGAATCGAGCGCCGTGGTTTAATGCCTTCAAAAGATCGATGTCCATGTGAAAGCGCTCGGCCAGCCGCTCGGCGACGCTCGTGTAGCCGAGATGTTTCATCTTTGCTTGTTTGGCGTAGTCCTTCGGAATGGTCTCGACGAGATCGGCGGCATCATCCTGCGCAATGACATAGGAACCGATCACCTGTTGATCGTCCTGCAGCCGGGAGAGCATCTGCGGATCGGGCTTTCCGTCGACCGGAAGACGCTGCATGATCTCGAAACCGGCAATCGCCTTGACGACGTTTTCACCGTAAAAGCCATCGATCACGCCGGGGGAGGCGCCGGCGCGGTCCAGCAGCACCTGAAGATGGATGATTGCCGGATCCGGCGTCGTCGATCGTTCTTTCGGAGGGTCTGGGGAGATGTCGCCGATCGACGCGTCATTGATGGCCCCGGCCGCAAGTTGCTGGGCGTTGCCGACGCCGTAGATTGCAAGCGATATGAAGCCGCTGACGAGCATGGATTTGATCATGCTGTTTAAGCGATATCGGATGAAAAGGTTCCTTCAGGGCCTCTGGCGACACCAAATTCGTTCTTTGGAATAATCAGATCAGACTGCAACAATCAGCTCACGCGAGCTATCTGCTGGCCAGTGCAACAGGCCTGCGGCATTCCCGCTTTTATCGCAGGGCCGAGGTGTTGCTGAGGCGCACGAAGCTCATGGAAATATGGGAGCGGCGGATATAGGCGGCAGCGCTGACGTCGCCGATTTCGACAGCGGTGCGGATTTCCGCGATCTCACGAGCAAAGACTGCGACTTCTTCGGCAAGATCCATATGCGAAATGGACTTCAGCCAGATGCGGGCAGTCTGATAATACAGGCGTTCTGAAATCTCCCGCAGCGGTTCGTTTTCGGTGAGGCGCATAAGCGCGTGGAAAAGATCGATGTTGAGCTGGGCGAAATTTCGCGGATCGGGACGGGCAACCAGTTCGACGCCGCGTGCTTCGAGTTCGTGGAAAAGGCGGATCGTCTCCTGGCTCGGCGGGACAGGCGAGAGCTTGCCGACGAGTTCGGCCAATTCCATTCTCAGCTGGTAAACCTGGGCGAACGCACCGATCTCGACATCGGTGACGATCGTGCCGACGCCTTGGACCGAGCGCAGAAGCCCTTGCGATTCCAGCCAGCCCAGGACACGGCGCACCGGCGTGCGGCTGATGCCGAATTCGGCGGCGAGCGCTTCCTCGCTCAGCCGGGTGCCCGGTGGATAGTCGAGCATGCAGATCCGGCCTCTCAGGATCGAATAAATCCGCTGGAAGCGCTCCCGGGCCGCGTTGACCTGCGTGTCGTCGGTCCCGGCAGGCTTTGCCGATCTCGCCGTTGCCTCGTCGACTTTCGTCTCGTGATCCTGCATGGTGCGGTGACCCTCCAACGGCTGCACCGTCGCCTTCCTCAGGTGGTGAGCCTCTGCTTCAATCCGCTTAGCATATCCAGGCACGCCTTCAACTGCGCGCAACTGATGAATTCGTCCGGCTTGTGGGCCTGATCGATCGAGCCCGGTCCGCAAACGACAGTGGAAATGCCAAGTTTCTGGAAAAGGCCGGCTTCCGTTCCGAAAGAGACGACATCGGCCGTCGTTGCGCCCGTCAGAGCCGAAACGATGGCGCGCGCCTCGTTGTCGGTCACGGGTTCCAGCCCGTCGATCTCGCCGACGACATGCGTATGGATGCAGGCTGACGGCGAAACGGCGCGCATCGAGGGCAGAAGCACTTCTTCGCAATAGGCGGCGATGCGACGTTTCACGTAGTCGACATCGGCCCCTCGCACCGGGCGCATTTCCCATTCGACGGCGCAATGACCGGCAATCACGTTTCGCGCCTTTCCACCTTCGATCCGTCCGGCCTGTATCGTCGTCCAGGGAGGTGTGAAGGGGCTCGACGGCACGGTTTGGCGAAGCTCGCCACCGATCTCGAGGAGCCGACCGATATAGCGCACGGCATATTCGATCGCGTTGACCCCGAGATCAGGATTGGATGCGTGACCCTCCAGCCCCGTAAACTCGGTCGTATATTCGTAGCAGCCCTTGTGTCCCTCGATGATCCGCATGTCGGTGGGCTCGCCGACGATGGCGACAGAAGGCTTGATCCCCCGGCGCGCCAGCTCGGAAACGAGCTGCTGGCCGCCGAGGCAACCCACTTCCTCATCGTAAGTGAAAGCGAAGTGAATGGGCCTTTTGAGATTCAGGCTCGCATAGTCGGGCGCCATGGCAAGCGCGGCGGCGATGAAGCCCTTCATGTCGCAGGCGCCGCGTCCATAGATCAGGCCGTCGGCCTCGCGCGCCGAAAACGGGTCGGACTGCCACTCGCTCGCATCGGCAGGCACGACATCTGTATGGCCGGACAGAACGATACCGCCATCGCAGTCCGGGCCGATCGAGGCAAAGAGATTTGCCTTGAGGCCGGTTGCGTCCTTCGTCAGAACAACACGCGCGCCGGATTGGCTCAGCCGTTCGGCAGCATAGTCGATCAGCGCAAGGTTGCTGTCTGACGAGACGGTCGGAAAGGCGATGAGATCGGATAAAATCGATCGGGTTGCTTCAAGCGACATGCATCAATCCTTGACGAAAAGCTTGCGCGGCCGGTCGCACAGGCACTCGGCCGCGCCGTTTTCGCGGATGAGGATCGTCTCGGTGATCTCCATGCCCCAATCCTGCATCCAAAGCCCCGGCATGAAGTGGAAGGTCATGCCCGGCTGCAGCACGGTCTGATCCTCTTCGCGCAACGAGATCGTGCGTTCGCCCCAGTCCGGAGGATAGGAGAGCCCGACCGGATAGCCGCAGCGTGCGCCGCGCTCGATGCCGGCGCGTTCGAGCGGCGCAGCAAGGGCATTGGCGATATCGCAGGCGCGGTTGCCGGCGCGTGCCGCTTCCAGCCCGGCTTCCAGCCCCGCCACGAGGGCTTTTTCGGCCTCCAGCAGGAAGGCCGGCGGTGTGCCGAGGAAGACTGTCCGGCAGAAGGGCACGTGATAGCGGCGGTAGCAGCCGGCGATCTCGAAGAAGGTGGCCGTTCCGCCTTCCGTCTCGCGACCGTCCCAGGTCAGGTGCGGGGCAGCAGCATCGGATCCGCTCGGCAAAAGGGGGACGATCGCCGCGTAATCGCCCCAGGCGTCGTCCGTCCCGCGCACGGCGTCGCCGAGAATGTCGGCGACGAGTTCGTTCTTTTTCAGTCCGGACCGCATGCGTTCGACGATGCCGTCGACGATCTTTTCGGAAATGCGGGCGGCCTTGCGCATGAAGGCGATCTCTTCGCCGCTCTTGACGGTGCGCTGCCAGTTGACGAGGGCGGTCGCATCGATGAGATCGGCCGCCGGCAGCTCGTCCTTCAGCGTCAGATAGGCCTTGGCGGAGAAATAGTAGTTATCGAATTCGAGGCCGACCCGTTTGGTCCCATATCCTTTTTCGCGCAGGATCGCCGCCAGTGTCTGCATCGGGTGGCGCTCGGTCGACTGCACGTAGTTGTCTGCGTAGAAAGTCACCTGGCCGTCGTCCATCCAGACGGTGCGGTAGGCACCGTTGGCATCCTGCCTGCGACCCCACCAGATCGGGTCCTCGTCGTGAAAAACGATGACGCCCTGATGCACGTAGAAGGACCAGCCGTCATAGCCCGTCAGCCAGGCCATGTTCGAGGGATCCTCGACGAAGAGAACGTCGATCCCCTTTGCTGCCATGGCGGCACGGGTTTTTGTCAGCCGGCGGGAAAACTCGTCCCGCGAGAAGGGAAGGCGCTTGGCGATCATCGGTCCTCCGAAAGTCAACGAATTAGGCAAATGCTGGATTTGTGTACAAGTGCACGAGAATGAGGCTATATTCGGTAAAAAAATGCAAGAAAAATATTGACACACCCGTAAATTCGATGCTGTTGTGTACAACATAAGAAAACACGTGTGGAACCAGCAGAGAAAAAAACGGGAGCAAGCGAATGAAACGGAGCATGTTCAAAACGGCGTTGGCGACGGCAATCCTCGTCTCCGTCGGCGCCTCGGTGGCGGGTGCAGTCACGCTGAAGGAAGTGCAGGATCGCGGCTTTATCCGCGTCGCGGTCGCCAACGAAATTCCTTATGGCTTTATGGACCCCAGCGGGGCGGCAAAGGGAGCAGGCCCGGACGTTGCCACAGCCGTGCTCGGCAAGCTCGGCATTTCGGCCGATAACATCCAGTGGGTGGTTACTAATTTCTCCTCGCTGATCCCCGGCCTGCAGGCCAATCGCTTCGACATGACGGCGAGCGAGATGGCGATCCGGCCGGAACGCTGCCAGAAGGTCATCTATTCCGAGCCCAATACGTCCTACGGTGAGGGCCTGCTGGTCGCCAAGGGCAATCCGAAGGGTCTGAGCGGCTATTCCGATTTTGCCAAGGGCGGCATGAAAGTCGCGATCATGGCCGGTGCCGACCAGCTTCACATGATGCAGGCGCTTGGCGTACCGGAAGCCAACATCGTCACGATCGCGGCTAATTCCGATGCGATCTCGACCGTCTCGACCGGTCGCGCCGATGCTTATGCGGCAACCGGCCTGACCGCAAGCGAACTTGCCGGCAAGAGCGACAAGGTCCAGATCGTCGATAAGTTCAAAGACCCGGTCGTCGACGGCAAGGAAGTGCGAAGCTGGGGTGGTTTCAACTTCAATTCCAGTTCCACCGATCTGCGCGATGCCTTCAACAAGGAACTCGAAGCCTTCAAGAAGACCGATGAGTGGAAGAAGATCCTCTCCGGCTACGGCTTTACCCCGGCAGACATCGAAGGTTCGTCGGCCAAGACGACCAAGGAGCTCTGCGCTATGTAATCCGCACGGATTGCATCGGTCGATACGGCTGGCCGGGGCGGATTTCGCAAAGCTCCGGTCGCTGCCGTTTCGACGTGAGCCACCTTAAAACCGATGGGGAACGCTGCGGATGCACTGGACGGACTATCTCGGCCCTCTCATGGAGGGTGCCTGGATCACCATCGAACTCACCGTCTATTCGACGATACTCGGCGGACTCTTCTCGTTCCTGTTCGGCATCGGGAAGCTGTCCGGCAACTGGTTCATCAGGGGCTTCTCGATCGTCTATATCGAGGTCTTTCGCGGCACGTCACTTCTGGTCCAGCTGTTCTGGCTCTATTTCGCCCTGCCGATCGCCGGCGATATGGTCGGTCTCGACCTTCGGCTGCCACCGGTCGCAGCCGGGGTTCTGGCGCTTGCGCTCAACATCGGCGCTTATGGTGCCGAGGTGGTTCGCGGCGCAATTGAGGCTGTCAGCCGCAATCAGTACGAGGCGGCAACCGCGCTGAACTTCACCTCGCGTCAGGCGCTTTTCCGGGTGGCTCTGCCGCAGGCTGTTCCGGAAATGATGCCCAGTTTTTCCAATCTGGCGGTCCAGAACCTCAAGGACACGGCGCTCGTCTCGCTCGTCAGCCTCGCCGATCTTGCCTTCAAGGCCGAGCAGCTGCGCAACTTCTATCAGGATTCCACCACGATCTACACGATCATCCTGTTCATGTATTTCGGCATGGCGCTTGTCCTGTCGCTTGCCATGCGCATGCTCGAAAATGCCCTTGGCCGCTGGCGCGGCGTAAGGAGGTAGCCGGATGTTGTTCGGATATGAATGGGATACGACCCACGGCGAGCTGGCCTTCGCGCTCTCGATCCTGCCGATATTGCTGCGCGGGCTCGTCGTCACCATCGAGGCCTCGATCCTCGGCTTTTTCGTCGCCATGGTGATCGGTCTGGTCCTCGCCGTCCTGAAGGGCGCGCCATCGCGCGTCGTTTCCTGGCCTGCCACCTTCGTCACGGAATTCATCCGCGATACCCCGCTGCTCGTGCAGCTGTTCTTCCTCTATTACGTGCTGCCCGACTACGGCATCGTCCTGCCGGCTTTCATGACCGGGGCGCTGGCACTTGGTATCCAATACAGCGCCTATACGTCGGAGGTCTATCGCGCCGGCATCGATGCGGTGCCGCACGGCCAACACGAGGCATCCAAGGCGCTCGACCTGCCGCCGCACCGGTCCTTTACCCACATCATCCTGCCACAGGCCATACCGCGCATCATCCCGGCACTCGGCAACTACCTCGTGTCGATCATGAAGGACGTGCCGGTGCTTTCGGTCGTCACCGTGCTCGAGATGCTGAACGTCGCCAAGATCATCGGCGATCAGACCTTCGACTATCTCGTGCCGCTATCGATGGTCGGCGGGATCTATCTGCTCCTGACGATCCTCGCCTCCGCGCTCGTGCGGTATGTCGACATCAACCTCCCGAAGAGAGGAATTCCGCTAAGATGAGCGAGCCGGTCATTGTCTTCGACAAGGTCAAGAAGTCCTATGGCGATTTCGTCGTCATCAACGACCTGGATTTCAGCGTCTCCCCGGGCGAGAAAGTCACCATCATAGGCCCCTCGGGCTCGGGCAAGTCGACCGTGCTGCGCATCCTGATGACGCTCGAAAAGATCAATGGCGGCGCCGTCTATGTCGGCGGCGATCCGCTGTGGCACGAGCGGAAGAACGGTGCCCTTGTGGCAGCCGGCGAAAACCACCTTCGCGGCATGCGCAAGCAGCTCGGCATGGTCTTCCAGCAGTTCAATCTGTTTCCGCATATGACAGTGTTGCGCAACCTTATGGAAGCGCCGCGCGTGGTGCTTGGTCTGTCGAAAACCGAGGCGAAGGAGCGGGCGGAGGAGCTGCTTCAACTCGTCGGTTTGACGGACCACGCCCACAAGTTTCCCGGCCAGCTTTCCGGCGGCCAGCAGCAACGCGTCGGCATCGCGCGTGCCCTTGCCATGCGCCCGCGCATCATGCTCTTCGACGAACCGACCTCGGCGCTTGACCCGGAACTCGTCGGCGAGGTGCTGACCGTCATTCGCCGGCTTGCCTCCGAGCACGATCTGACCATGCTGATGGTGACGCATGAAATGCGCTTTGCGCGTGAGATCTCGGACCGTGTCTGCTTTTTCGACAAGGGCAAGATCCACGAGGAGGGGACGCCTGCCGAAATCTTCGGCAATCCGCAGAAGGAGCGCACGCAGCAATTCTTAAGGGCGGTCACGGAAGCGCAATGAGCGGAGGCGACCCGATCACGCTTGCCGACGTGCTGGCGGCGCGCGCCCGGATCGCCAAAGATGCGGTCCGCACCCCGCTCGTTCCATCCATCTTCATGACGCAGAAGTCGGGACGCGATTTTCTGCTGAAGCTGGAGATCGCCCAGCCGGTTGGCGCCTTCAAGATACGCGGGGCGGCCAATGCGATCGCCCGCCTGCCCGCCGAAACGCAAGGCGTCGTCTGCTGCTCGACCGGCAATCACGGGCGCGGCGTTGCTTACGCCGCCCGCGCCAGAGGCATTAGGGCCGTCGTGTGCATGTCGTCGCTAGTGCCGCAGGCCAAAGTCGACGGCATCCGGGCGCTCGGCGCCGACATACGCATCGTCGGCCGGAGCCAGGACGACGCGCAGGCCGAAAGCAGTCGTCTCTGTGCGGAAGAAGGCTTCGTCGAGATACCGCCCTTCGATCATGCCGACGTGATTGCCGGGCAGGGGACGATCGGGCTGGAGATGCTGGAGGACCGTTCCGATATCGCCTCGCTGCTGATCCCTTTGTCCGGCGGGGGGCTTGCAGCCGGTGTGGCGCTGGCGGCCAAGGCCATCAATCCGAAGATCCGCACGATCGGAATTTCCATGGACCGGGGAGCTGCGATGGTTGCCTCGATTTCCGCCGGCAGGCCGGTGGAGGTGGAAGAGGTGGCAAGTCTTGCAGATTCGCTCGGCGGCGGCATCGGCCTCCACAACCGCCTCACCTTCGATCTTTGCAGGGATCTTCTCGACGAGACGGTGCTGGTCGGCGAGGCGGACATCTACAACGCCATGCAGGTGGTCTACCACGAGGAGCGCATCGTGGCCGAGGGTGCCGGCGTGGTCGGCCTTGCCGCAGTTCTCTCGGGCAAGGTCGCGCTGCCCGAAGGACCGGCTGCGACCATCCTCACCGGCCGCAATCTCGACATGCCGACTTTTACCCGGATCGTCTCGGGCAAGGCAGTGACGCTCGGCAACACTCTTCTGGAAGGACGGCGCTATGGCGCATGACATCATGATCCTGACGGAGACGGAACTGCGCAAGGCGGTTCGTCTCGATCTCCACGCAGTCGATGTCGTCGAGGACGCCTTCAAGGCATTGGCGACGGGTGACGTTATCATGCCGCCGATCCTGTCGATGGCGATCCCTGCGGTCAACGGCGAGGTCGACGTGAAGACGGCGTATATTCCGGGTTTCGATGGTTTCGCCATCAAGGTGAGCCCGGGTTTCTTCGACAATCCGAAGATCGGCCTGCCGAGCCTCAACGGTCTGATGATCCTCTTCTCCGCCACCACAGGTCTCGTCGAAGCGCTGCTATTGGACAATGGCTACCTGACGGACATCCGCACGGCGGCCGCCGGAGCCGTGGCCGCCCGCCATCTGGCGCCCGCGCAGGTCGAGACGGCCGGAGTGATGGGAACCGGCGTCCAGGCCCGCCTGCAAATTCAAGCGGCTCATCTCGTGCGCCCATTCGGCAGGGTTCTCGTTTGGGGCCGTGACCTGGCCAAGGCAGAAATCTGCGCCAGCGATATCGCCCGCACGCTCGGTATCGAGGCCATGGTCGAGGCAGATCCGGCGCGGCTGGTTGCCGAAAGCCAGCTGGTCGTCACGACCACGCCGTCGTTCCAGCCGATCCTGAAGGCTGAATGGTTGCATCCCGGCCTTCATATCACGGCGATGGGCTCCGATCAGTCGGAGAAGAACGAGATCGATCCGAAGGCGCTCGTTGCGGCGCACGCCTATATCTGCGACCGCGTCAGCCAGTGCGAGATCTTGGGCGAGCTCAGAAGCGCCGTCGCCGCCGGCCTCTGGCAGAAAGCAGCACCTGCCGAACTCGGCGCCGTGGCGAGCGGGCTCGCTGCCGGCCGCCTCAGCCAGGCGGATATCACCATCTGCGATCTCACCGGCACCGGCGCGCAGGATACGGCGATCGCGACCTTTGCCCGCCGGCTGTGTGCTGCAGCCGCCGCCGGAACGGTGATGGAGGTCTGAGGTGGTCTTGATCACGCCTTCCTGTTGCGGCACATCGCCATGCTGAAGCTCGACAGCCGCGACATCGCGATCCTCAAGGTGCTCTCGCGGGAGGCGCGCATCTCCAAGGCGGAGCTTGCAAGCCGTATCAACCTTTCACCGAGCCCCTGTTGGGAGCGGCTGAACCGGCTGGAAAAGGCGGGCATCATCCGCAGTTATCGGGCCGACATCAGCCTGAAGCCGATAGCCGCAAGCGTTACCGTCTTCGTGACCGTCGAGCTGGAACGCCATCGATCGCAGGCTTTCCAAATTTTCGAGCGCACCGTCAAGACAAGGGAGGAGATCGTCGGCTGCTGGGCGGTCGGCGGCGGCTTCGATTACCTGCTGCAGATCGTTAGCCGCGATGTCGACAGCTATCAGCGGCTGATGGATACGCTCCTGGACGAGCCGCTGGGGCTTGCGCGCTATTACAGCTACATCGTCACCAAGCCGGTCAAGGAGCAGGCACCATTGCCCTTCGATCTGCTGCTCGCGGAATGGACAGACGAAAACGCCGGCGCGGGTGGCGAATAGAGATGCTCTCTCTGCCGGCGAGGCCGCCAGAAGAGACTTCGTCTGCGGCTCATGCGCGACATTGGAGCCGCAGGAAACGCAGCAAGAGACAGATCATGACCCATTCCGCCGACGTTGCGAAATCACCGCTCACGGGCTTCGACGACAACCGCCTGATCCGCCAGTTTTCCTATATCGGCGGGCGCTGGATGGCTTCTGCAACCAGCCGGACCTTCGCGGTGACCGACCCTGCGACCGGCGCATGGCTTGGTGACGTGGCCAGCCTGTCGGCGCAGGAAAGTGCTGCGGCGGTCGAGGCGGCCGCACGCGCCTTTCCGGCCTGGGCCGGCGCGCTGCCCCAGGAGCGCTCGCGTCTTCTGCGGCGCTGGTTCGAGCTCATCCTGGCGCATCGACGGGATCTCGCCCGCCTGATGGTTGTCGAACAGGGCAAGCCGATCTCCGAGGCAAAGGGCGAGATCGACTACGCGGCCTCTTTCGTGGAGTATTATGCCGAACAGGCCAAACGGCCCGATATTACCGGCGTGACGTCGCATCTGCCCGATGCGGAGATGGAGGTCTGGCTGGAGCCGGTCGGTGTTGCAGCGCTTGTCACGCCCTGGAACTTTCCGTCCGCGATGCTGACCCGAAAGGCAGCGGCAGCGCTTGCGGCGGGCTGCACCGTCGTCGCCCATCCGAGCCACGAGACACCCTATTCGGCACTGGCCCTGGCGGAACTCGCCGAACGGGCGGGCTTGCCGGCAGGTGTCTTCAATGTCGTCACAGGGGATGCCGCAACTGTGGTCGAACCGTGGCTCGTCGATCCGCGCGTGCGGGCTCTCTCCTTCACCGGCTCGACGGAAATCGGACGGCTGCTCTACGCCCGCTCGGCTGGCACGGTCAAACGCCTGGTGCTGGAACTCGGCGGTCACGCCCCTTTCCTCGTCTTTGCCGATGCCGATATGGACAAGGCGGTCGACGAGGCGGTCAAGGCGAAGTTCGCAACGTCAGGTCAGGACTGTCTGGCCGCCAATCGCTTCCTGGTGGAACGCCCCGTCTATGGTGAATTCTGCCGCCGGTTCACCGAGCGTGTCGGCGCCTTGACGGTCGGAGCGGGCCTCGACGACCCCGACATCGGCCCGCTGATGAACGCCCGCGCAATCGCCAAGCTGGAGGAGCAGGTAGCCGATGCGCTGCAGGCCGGCGCACGCCTGCTGACCGGTGGCAGGCGGCATGACAAGGGACCGCTCTTCTTTGAGCCAACGGTGCTTGCCGACGTGCCGCCCGGCGCATCGATCATGTGGGAGGAGACATTCGGCCCGGTGGCAGCCGTTGCGCCCTTCGACACCGAGGAAGAGGCGCTGCAGCGCGCCAACGATACCGAATATGGCCTGGTCGCCTACCTGCACACCAGCGATCCGCGACGGATCTATAGGGCAAGCCGGGCGCTGCAATATGGGATGGTCGCCGTGAACCGGACGAAAGTCACGGGCGCCCCTATCCCCTTCGGCGGAATGAAACAGTCTGGAATCGGCCGCGAAGGCGCTCTGCATGGAATGCACGCTTTCATGGACATGAAATATGTCTGCCGCGACTGGGCATAACAGCAAAGGAACGAATTGATGCTCACCAATGATCAGCTCGACAAGTGGGACCGCGAGAACTTTTTCCATCCTTCGACGCATCTTGCCCAACATGCCCGCGGCGAGAGTCCCAACCGTATCGTGACCGGCGGTTCGGGCGTTTACATCGAAGATCGCGACGGCAATCGGCTGCTCGATGCCTTTGCCGGGCTCTATTGCGTCAATGTCGGCTACGGACGCAGCGAGATCGCGGATGCCGTCGCCGCCCAGGCAAAGGAACTCGCCTATTATCACGCCTATGTCGGTCACGGCACGGAGGCCTCGATCACGCTCGCAAGAATGATCGTCGAGCGCGCGCCGAAGAACATGTCGAAGGTCTATTTCGGGCTCGGCGGTTCCGACGCCAACGAAACCAACATCAAGCTGGTCTGGTATTACAACAATATCCTCGGCCGGGCAGAAAAGAAAAAAATCATCTCGCGCTGGCGCGGCTATCACGGCTCCGGACTAATGACTGGCTCTCTCACCGGTCTTGAACTCTTTCACAAGAAGTTCGACCTGCCGCTGTCGCAGGTCATTCACACCGAGGCACCCTATTACTATCGCAGGCCTGATATGGCCATGAGCGAGGCACAGTTTTCGGCCCATTGCGCGGCGGAGCTGGAGGCGTTGATCGAGCGCGAAGGGGCCGACACCATTGCGGCCTTCATCGGCGAACCCGTGCTCGGCACCGGCGGCATCGTTCCGCCGCCGGCCGGTTACTGGGAGGCGATACAGAAGGTGCTCCGCAAGCACGACATCCTTTTGATCATAGACGAGGTCGTCACTGCGTTCGGACGGCTCGGCAGCATGTTCGGTTCTAGTCACTACGGGCTCGAAGCCGACATCATCACCATCGCCAAAGGCCTGACCTCGGCCTATGCCCCGCTTTCAGGTTCGATCGTCTCGGACAAGGTCTGGAAAGTGCTCGAAAGAGGGACGGACGAGAACGGTCCGATCGGCCACGGATGGACCTATTCCGCCCATCCGATCTGCGCGGCAGCGGGCGTTGCCAACCTTGAACTCATCGACAAGCTCGATCTCGTCACCAATGCCGGCAAGGTCGGCGGCTATTTCCGCAAGGCCATGGCAGAGGCCGTCGCCAGCCACGCCCATGTCGGCGAGGTCCGCGGCGAGGGCATGCTTTGCGCCATCGAATTCGTCGAGGAGCGCGACAATCGCCGTTTCTTCGACCCGTCGAAAAAGATCGGCCCGCAGATCGCTGCCGCCCTCCTCAAGCAGAGTGTCATCGGCCGCGCGATGCCGCAGGGCGATATCCTCGGCTTCGCGCCGCCGCTTTGCCTCAGCGAGAAGGAGGCGGATGCGATCGTTGCGGCCACCGTGAAAGCGGTCAGCGCGGTTTTGGGCTAGAAAGAGCCCCTGCGACGGCCGGCAGTGAATAAGCCATCGTCGCGCGCTCCTCACTGATCAAGGCCCTCGCGCGCAAGGAACACTTCCTCGACTGTATTTTGCTCCCTGCTGCGTATCGAATCGCCGCAGCAGGGGCCACGAGTTCTCAGATGCCTGATCCGTCAAGCTGTTGGGCGTCGTCGCCTTCCCAGGGAGCGGGCATCGAAGTGCGAGCGAGATTGGCTGACGGCATCGGCATCCAGCACTTCAATTCCGGCTCGGCATATTCGATGATGTGTCCGGGCGAGGAATCAGAGGCGCGCCAGCCTTCTGAAGCGTACTGGTCGCCATTCGACCAGTACGCGAGATCGACTTCTGCCGGCCCTTGTTCGGACGCGCGGATCGTGACCAGAATCCGACTACCGTCTTTCGGCGCGCTCGCCATGTTGCGCCAGCCGTCTTGCTCGTCCATCGTTTTCCTCCTGCCTTGCCGTCAGGTTGCAACTGTCGCCTCACCATCGAAAGCGGTCAACTCAAACTTTGCAGAACCGTCCTCTGCCGGGGTTGTCGCGCCCACGTGCAGAAAATCGACAGCGCCACGCAATGCCGCTGGCAATCCTCCGTCCACAGCTTGACCACATCGTTCCGCGAGGCAGGTGACGCAAGCGATTGCCGATCGTCCTGATCGATGGCATGACTGGCGCAAATGCCGGGCCGACGGCGTTCCGGATCGATCCATGCAGCGACAGCCGCGGACGATCCGGGCAGGAATTGGGCGATTGGCTCGAAACCGGAGCTCTTGAGGGAACATGACATCGATGTCGAAAGCCGCCGCAGCCGTAAAAGGTGCTCTTGCCTATCTGTCCTGGCCTCTGGTGTTTTTCTCCGGCCTGACGGGCGCTTATTTCGCTTTCGCCAATGAACAGCCGTTGGTCGCTTTTTCGGCCGTCTATGCGGCCGCGGTTATCCTGCTCTTCCTCCTCGAGCGCATCATTCCCTACGAGCAGCGCTGGCTCGAGGCGGATGGCGAGACGGCCAACGATATCGCCCACACGGTTCTGACCAAGGGGCTGGTACAGTTGGCGGCACTTTCGGCAGCGATCTTTCCGATGCTTGCCGCCGGACTACTGCAGCCGCTTGCCGCCATGCAGTTCGGTCTCTGGCCGTCATCCTGGCCGATGATCCTCCAGGCAACGCTTGCCGTCATCATCGCCGAGTTCGGCCTCTACTGGGCGCACCGCATCGCCCATGAACGGCTGTTCTTCTGGCGCTTCCATGCCCTGCATCACAGCGTCACCCGCCTCTGGGTCATCAATACCGGCCGTTTCCACGTCATCGATTCCCTGTTCAAGATCGCGTTGAGCCAGATCCCGCTCTACCTGCTCGGTGCTCCGCTGCAGGTCTTCTGGTGGCTTGGTGCGGTCACCGCCTTCATCGGCATCCTGACGCACTGCAACGTCGACATGCGGACGGGCCTTTTCGACCTCGTCTTCTCGACGCCCCGGCTTCACCGATGGCACCATTCGAAGGATCTGCGCGAGGGCAATACGAATTACGGCGAGAATGTCGTGCTGTTCGACCAGCTGTTCGGCACCTATTTCAATCCCGACCGCCCCTCCTCGACCGACATCGGCATCAAGGGCCAGATCGCTCCCGGCTTCGTCCGCCAACTGACGCAGCCCTTCACCAAGGATGGTGTGCGCCAGATCCTTGGTCTTAAACCCAACCGGGGTTGAGACCCGGCCCGTCATCATTTCATGACAATCCGCCCGTAAGAGCCTGCAAACCTCGACGGGAACGGACAGGATGGCGATGACGACGTTGAAACAGGTTGCGCTTAGGGCAGGATGTTCGATGGCGACGGCAAGCCGCGTGCTGAACCTCAGCGGCCCGGTCAGTCAGGCGGCAGCGCTTCGCGTGCGCCGCGCTGCAGCCGATGTCGGCTATCGCGCAGCCGCCCCCTCTGCCCGCAATGGCCGCCGGCCTGTTATCGGCGTGCTGGTGCCGAGTGTGACCAATCCGGTGTTCGCTTCGTCCCTCTCAGGCATCCAGAACCGCATGCTGGTCGCCGGCCACAGCGTTCTCATCGCGCAGTCGAACTACGATCCTGACCAGGAAGCCAATGCGGTGGCAGGGCTTCTCGGTGAGCGGCCGACCGGGCTGATCCTGACGGTCTGCAATGGTGAGACAAGCCCGGCACTGGCGCAGGACCTGCCGCCGACCGTGCTGCTCGGCAGCTCTCCGACGGCCCGATATCCGGCAGCCGTGACCGTCAACAATTATGCGGCCGGTTGCCGGCTGACCGAGCATCTCTTGTCCATGGGCCACCGGCGCATCCTCTATGTATCGGGTAGCTTCAGGGCTTCGGACCGCGCGCTTTTGCGTTACCGCGGCTATCTGCAGACGATGGAGGCAGCGGGCGTACCCCCGTTCGAGGCCGTAGAGGTCCCGTTCGTCAACGGCTATGACCAGATGGATCTCGGCCAGGCCTTGCGGACATTTTCCCCGACCGCCATTATCGGCTCCAATGACCTGATTGCGCTTGGCGTCATCGGTGCGATCAATCGCGAAGGCTTGCGTATGCCGGACGATATCTCCGTTGCCGGCTTTGACGGTATCGCGATCGGCAAGCTCATCAACCCGACGCTGACCTCGATCGAAATGCCCGATCTCAGCATGGGCGCGACGGCGGCATCGCTGCTGCTCGATATCGTCGAAAACGATGCGCCGCTGCGGCATCTGGAACTGTCGCATACCCTCCGCCTCGGTGGCACGGTGCGCAACCTCCTGAATGAGGAAACCGCCACACCTATTGGACGCGGCGGTTCCGATCGAAACCGCGGGCCGCTTGAGCCCGCGTATCATTCCAGGAATTAGCTGCGCGGCAGCATGCTCTCGACGTCGGCGGCTGCGTCGTCGAGCGCTTCCTTCGGCTCGGCCGAGCCATCGACAATGCGCGACAGGTTGTCGACGATCGTCTGGGTGACTTTGACGCCGTTGGTGCCGGGGAAGGCATACCATGGGATCATGCGCGGCATCTGGCTGAGACCGGCCTGGAAGAGCGGGTTCTTCTTGTAGAAGTCGCCGAGATATTCGGCAGACTTGGCGGCAAGTTCGTTGTTTGGAACATAACCGGTGCCGGGAACGACGACGGAAGCGCCATAGGGGCCGGCGGCGAACTTGGCGAACTTCCAGGCAGCGTCCTGCTTGGCCGGATCCTTGGCGAGGATGACGACGGCGTTGCCGCCGGTCGGCAGGTGACCCTTCTCCGGATCGATGAGCGGGATCTGGGCGGTGCGCAGGTCGAACTTGGCGCCGACATTCTTGATCGTGTTGACGAGCGCGCCTGTTGTCTGGAATTCGAAGCCGACCTTGCCGGCTGCAAAGGCCTGTTCGCCCGCTGCCTTGGTGAAAACAGGCATGCCGCCTTCCTTGACGAAGCGGCTGATCAGGTCGACAGCCTTCTGGCCCTCGGGACCGTTGAAGGTGACCTTCTGCTCGTCGTCGCTCAGCATCTTGCCGCCGGCGCCGAAGAGGAGGGCCGAAAACATCCAGTCGTCACCCTGCCAGCGGAAGTCCATGCCATCGACGCCGTTGCCGAGCGCCTTGATCTTGCCGGCGAGCGCGATCACTTCGTCCCAGGTCTTCGGCGGGCTGTCGGGATTGCCGCCGGCCGCCTTCACGAGATCGGCATTGTAATACATGATCGGGTTGGAGGTGGCGAAGGCGAGGCCGACCTGCTTGCCCTTGACCTGGGCGAGCTTCAGGATCGTGTCCGAGAAGCCCTGCTCGGCCATGTTGCCTTCCTTCTGGACCAGCGGCGTCATGTCGACGGCGACATTGCGCTCGTTCAGCATGCGCAGGCGGTTGAGGCCGATGAAGGTGACGTCGGGCATTTCAGACGTGCCGGCTTGGCGCAGGATCAGCTGGATGCCGTCTTCATAGGTTGCCGAGGGAGCGGCGAACTGGATCTTGATATCGGGGTTTTCTTCCATGAACTTCTTCGAGATCGTGTCCATCACGTCCTTGAAGAAACCCGGCATCGGGTAGTGGATCGTCAGCGTCGTTTCAGCGTGGGCCGGCAGGGCTGCCGCCACGGACAGAGCCGCTGCTGCGAGGAACTGGGTGAAATGCTTCATCGCTCGTTCTCCTGGGTTCAGCCGGTCAGCCTTTGAGACCGGTCATGGTGATACCCTCGACGAAGCGTTTTTGCGCGAGCAGGAAAGCCGCAACGAGGGGGATGGTGATGATGATCGTGGCCGCCATCAGCGCGCCGTAATCGTCGCCGGCTTCCGCGGCGCGGAAGTTCATCAGGCCGAGCGGCGGCGTGGCGTAGCCGGGCTTCGAGATGACGATCAGCGGCCAGAAGAGGTCGTTCCAATGGGCGACGACCGAAAAGATCGCGAAGGCCGTCACCGCCGGCCAGGCATTCGGCACGATGACGCGCGAGACGATGCCGAGTTCGGACATGCCGTCAAGACGAGCGGCATGGATCAGGTCATCCGGCATGGCGCGGAAGAACTGCAGGAACAGGAAGATCGCAAAGACCGAGATGGTGAAGGGGGCCACCAGCGCCGTATAGCCGTTGAGCAGCGACAGGCTGTCGAAGGCGACGTAGAGCGGCAGGGCCGTTGCATGGATCGGTACCAGAAGGCCGAGCAGCACCAGCACCATCATCAGGCGCGCGGCACGGAATTTCAGCTTCGCCATGGCATAGGCGCAGGGGATGGCGACCAGTACCTGGAAGACGAAGATCAGCGCGCAAACCACGAAGCCGTTCCACAGCAGCGTGCCCATCGCCACCTTGTCGAGCGCCTTGGTAAAATTCTGCTCGTAAAAGAAATGTGTCGGGATCAGCGAGAGTGCTGCCGTGAAGATATCGTCCTGCGATTTGCCGGCCGCCGAGATCATGAAGATGTAGGGCGCGAGGAAGACGATCGCGCCGAGGATCAAAAGAGCCAGGCGGATCAGCCGGCCGAGGGTGAAACGGGAGCGCGTCTTCATGAATAGTGCACCCGCCGGTCGAGGAAGCAGTATTGCAGGAACATCATGACGACGAGAATGGCGAGGAAGACGACCGTCATCGCCGAGGCGTAGCCGACCTTCATGTAGACGAAGCCCTCCTGGTAGATGGTGAAGAGCAGCACTTCGGAAGCGTGGTTGGGGCCGCCATCGGTCAACGTCTTCACCGTCTCGAAAGTCTTGACCGCATTGATGACGCTGATCGTGGTGACGAAGAGCGCCGTCGGCCCGAGCATCGGCCAGGTGACGAGCATGAAACGGTCGAGCGGGAACTTGGCGCTGTCGATCTCGGCGGCGGCATAAAGCTCGCGCGGGATCGCCGTCAGGCCGGCGAGGAAGAGGACCATGTTGAAGCCGACCGTCTGCCAGACGCCGATGATCGAGAGGCTGTAGAGCGCGGTTGCCGAGGAGCCGAGCCAGTTCGGCTTCGGCAGGCCGACTACGTCGAGCAATGCATTGAGCGGGCCGATGGTGGGGTGGAAGAGATATTGCCAGACGGTCGCCATGGCGACGATGAGCGAGACGACGGGCAGGAAAGAGGCGGTGCGGAAGAAGCTCTTTCCCCAGCCCTCGCTCTCGATCAGCATGGCGACGCCGAGGCCGAGCAGGATCGAAACGGGAGCGACGATCGCGGTATAGATCGTCGTGTTCCACAGCGACTTGCGAAAGGTGCGGTCGGTGAAGAGCTCGGCGTAGTTTTCGAAGCCGACGAAGCGGAACTTGCCGGCGCCAAGCTCGAAATCGGTGAAGCCGAGGACGAGCACGGCGATGATCGGCAGGAGCACGAACAGCACGATCAGGATGATCGCCGGCGCAGCCAGCAGCCATGCGGTCTGGGCCTCGAGCCGTTCATGCTTTACGGCCGATGCGACCGGGCGGATGTCGCCGGCAGCGATACTAGCCATGAGCCTTCTCCCTGGCGGCATCGGCGGGAAGGGCCGATGTGCGTAGCCGGCGGCCATCGGCGGCAAAGACCATCGCCTTGTCGGGCGGAAAGGAGAGGGCGATCGCCATGCCGGCAGAAACGCCGGCCGCATCGGCAGGTGCAACCTTGACAAGCACCGTCTCGCCGATCGCGTTGAGGCGGCAGAACAGGATCACCTCTGACCCGAGGAATTCCAGGCGCTCGATGCGGGCGGAAAGCGAGGTCTGACCGTCGGCGGCAAGCCGGACGAATTCCGGCCGGATGCCGATCGTCACGTCAGGACCTGAAAGATCCGGTTCTGCGAGCGCCATTCTGATATCGCCGAAGGCGACTGTTCCGTGCTCGGCGCGCGCCGGCAGGAGATTGATGCGCGGCTGGCCGACGAAGCGGGCGACTTCGATATGGGCGGGATCGTCATAGATGACCTGGGGTGCCGCCAGCTGCAGTAGCTCGCCGCCGATCATCACGGCGACCCGGTCGGCCATCGAGAGCGCCTCGGCCTGGTCGTGGGTGACATAGACGGTCGGCACGCCGGCGCGGCGATGCAGTTCCACGATCTCGCCGCGCGCATGGACGCGCAGATTGGCGTCGAGGTTGGACAGCGGCTCGTCCATGAGGAAGACGCTCGGATGGCGCACCATGGCGCGGGCGAGCGCCACGCGCTGCCGCTGGCCGCCGGACATCTGGCCAGGCTTGCGTTCCAAAAGATGATCGATCTTCAGAGCCTTGGCTGTCTCCTGCACGTCCTTGGAAATGCCGGAGCGAATGGCGCGGTAGCCGGGTATGACCGGGCCGAGGAAGGGCAGGCGCTGAGCGCGGCTTAAGCGGCGCATGGCAAGCGGCACGGCGATGTTCTGGCCGGCCGTCAGGTGCGGGTAGAGAGCGTAGGATTGGAAGACCATGGCGATGTTACGGTCGGCCGCCGCCACGTCGGACATTTCCCGCCCGCCGATGACGATCTCGCCGCTATCGGCATGGTCGAGACCGGCAAGGATACGCAGAAGCGTGCTCTTGCCGCAGCCCGAGGGGCCGACGAGTGCGATGAATTCGCCGGGCTCGACGTCGAGGCTGATGTTTTTCAGGATGGCATTGTCGCCATAGGATTTCCTGATGGCCGAAAGGGAAAGCGCGCTCATTGCGCCGGCTCCTTCTGCACCTTGTGGGCCTCGCGCGGATAGACTTCGGCGACGACATCGTCGAGCACATACGCCCTCATGCCGGGGACAGCGACAATCTCGCTCGTGACATCATCGCCGAGATCGTGAAGCACCGCTCCAACAAGCTTCTCGCCCGGCATCTCGCGCTCCATCGTGCCGATGATGAAGGAGGCCGCTGGACCCCAGACCAGCGACGTATCGTTGAACCGGCCCTTCCAGGCCCAGTGCAGATGGCCGCTTGCATAAAGGGCCACATCATGGGCGGCGATGAGGTCGTAAAGCCTCTGGCGGTGTGCAGGGCGGATGCTCCAGTAGCCGGTGTCGCCCTCATCAGCTGTGTCGACGAAGAGCGGCTTATGGGCAAACATTGCCACGCGCCGTCCGGCGCGTGTTGCAAGCGCTCTTTCCAGCCATTCGAACTGCGTTTCCTGCTCGTCGTTTTCCATGCCCATCAACAGGCTGTCGAGGCCGATCAGGCGCCAGTTGCCGGCATCCTCGAGCCAGTAATCGGGGCCCACAAGGCTGCGCCAGCGGGCAAGTCTTGTCGCATCGACCGGCTGCAGCGAACCCGGCAAATGGCCGACATCATGATTGCCGGGAACGATCAGCATCGGGATCTTCACCTGCCGCATCAGTTCCATGCAGAAGGTCAGATCTTCGTCCTTGTCGGCGCCATCGACGGCGAGGTCGCCTGTATGGATGACGAGATCGGCGCCGCTGGCGTTGATCCAGTCCACAAGCGGCTGCCAGTTTCCGTTGAAATGCGGTATCGACGGGCTGAAATGCGTGTCGGTGATCTGGACGATTTTCATGCCGGCGCTCTCCGATAGCCCGCGGCACCTTTCTGGCGGCAGGCAAATGCTCTTGCCGCCTCTTTAGAGCCCGCCAATGTCAGGCGGGTTACAAGCGTTTCCACCCTTGTTCCAATTGTGTCGTGCAATTGTCATGGAAGCCGATCGCGTGGCCATGCCCTGCATCCGGGCGGCTGCGAAAGGTCGGTCGATTGCATGAGAAGAAGAAGTTGGCCGTGGCCAATTCCTCTTGGCTGCGTCACAGATCGACTTTGCGTCCTTCCTCGTGCAGTCTCGACAGATCAAGTTCGGACCCGACAAGCGGCGAACGGCGCAATGCAGACAGGGTCGTGTCCGATGGTTCGCCAGGCACCGGCGCTTTGACTATCTCGCCCGACGCCGGCCGGCTGATTTTTTTCCGGTGCTGGACAATGAAAGCCTTTGTGGCAGGCGAACCCTCGCCCTTGCGATAGGCGATCGCCACATCAGACGTCGCCGTTACGTCGCGAAGTGGCCGGTAATGGATATCGGGCAGTTCCACTCGGCTCATCGATTGCGGTACCAGCGCGATGCCGGTGCCGATGCCGACGAGGGCGGCGATCTCGGTGAAGTCGTGTGCGATAGCCCTGACGGAAGGTTCGAAGCCGGCCTCCCGACAGGCCTGCAGCGTGTTGCGGTGAAAGCCGATTTCCGGCGGTTGCCGCGGTGTGATGAACGTGTCCCTCGCCAATCGTGCAAGCGTATCGATAGGTCCGTCGGCGAACTCATGCTCGGCGGGAACCATGGCGACCAGCGGTTCGCGCAGCACGATCTGCACGGAAACACCTGGTGGAATCGGCGCAGGCGCGCGGATATAGCCAAAATCGAGCAGACCGTCGGCGATGCGCTGTAGCTGCTGGCGCAGTTCCATCTCCTGCAATTCGACCTCGACATAGGGATAATCGCGCTTGAAATCCCTGATAGAACCGACGACGGCACCGGAATAGGCGGCCGATGCCACATAACCGATCGAAATGCGCCCGCTTTCGCCGCGTGCCGAGCGGTTCATGGCAGCGACCGTCGCCTCGGTCTGGGCCAGGACTTTTCGGGCTTCTTGAAACAGGGTCTCGCCCGAATGCGTGAGCTGCACGCCGCGGCGGCTTCGGTCGAGCAGCAGTGTGCCGACAATCTTTTCGAGGCTTCTGATCTGCTGGCTGAGACCCGGCTGGGCGATGCCGAGCCTGACGGCGGCACGTTCGAAATTCCGCTCCTCGACCAGGGTCACGAAGTATCGCAGGTGCCGGAGTTCGAAGCCGGGATTGGTCTGCGCCAATCTTTCTCTCCTTGAAAGAATTCAAATCTATGACATCAGATGAGTTTTATAATCTACGCTAATGGAGAATTCGAGCCCCGCTTATTGGACGTTCGAAAATAACTTGATTACATAAATCCAGTTTTAAGCCATATGACGAATCCCGATGACTGTTTTTCTTCGCGCTCGCAAATGCGCTTCGACCACGGCGCTCGCAAGCGCCCTTCTGACGCCGCTCTTGCCGGCGCTCGCACAGGAGGCCAGTCCGACGACGCTCGCCCCGATCGTCATCAGCGGTTCCAAGGACGAGGACCCGACGGAGCCGGTAAAGGGTTTTGTCGCCAGGACGAGTGCGACCGCCACCAAGACCGGTACGCCGCTCATCGAAACCCAGCAATCGATCTCTGTCTTAACGGCCGATCAGCTGAAGTCGCAGAATGCCGAGACCGTCGGCCAGGCGCTTGATTACGTACCGGGCGTCGTCGGCGAGCCCTATGGCGCCGACCCGCGCTTCGATTCGCCGCGCATCCGCGGTTTCGACAGCCGCCAGGCGCAGTTCCTCAACGGGTTGCGCATGATGCGCACGGCGGGTGCCCCAGCCGTCGACCCCTACCAGCTCGAACGTATCGAAGTGCTGCGTGGTCCGGCTTCTGTCATGTATGGCCAGGGCAATCCCGGCGGCATGATCAATCTCATCAGCAAACGGCCGATTTTCGAACGTTTCCGCGAAATCGGGGTACAGGCCGGCAGCTACGACACCTATGGCACCTATTTCGATTTTGGCGATATCATTCCCGGTAATTCCGATTTCGCCTATCGACTGACGGGACTGGCAAGGACGGCATCTGCACAGGTCGATGAACTCGACAACGACCGCTATTTCATCGCCCCGGCGCTGACCTGGCAGCCTGATGAAGACACCAAGCTGACGATCCTGACGAGCATTCAGCACGATAATCCGAGCACGCCGTCCAGCCTGCCGCCGCAACTCACGCTCAACGCATCGGACGCCAATCGCCTGTCACGGGACTTCTTCGTCGGCGACAAAAGCTTCGACAAATCGGACCGGACGCTGACCAATCTCGGTTATGAGCTGGAACATCGCCTGAACGATACCTGGACCTTTCGCCAGAACTTCCGCTACCAGAATTTCGACTGGAACTATCAGGCGCTTGGCATGTCGACGCAGGGGCTTACCGGAGGTCGGACGATCAACCGCAATGCCACCTTCCAGGACGAGCTGCTCAACACCTTCAACGTCGACAACAACCTGCTTGCGGAATTCGATACCGGGGACGTCCAGCACAAGATGCTGTTTGGCTTGGACTACCGCTATTACGACAACAATGTCGGCACGCAGTTCTGGCGCGCCACCCCGCTCGATGCCTTCGGCCCGGTCTATGGCTCCGTCAAGCTGATCGCCCCGACGCTCAGCACCCATGTCGATTCCACTCTGACGCAGGTTGGTCTCTATGTGCAGGACGAACTCGCCTATGAGAATTGGCGCGCAACGGCAGCCCTTCGCCAGGACTGGGCAAGCACCGCGGGAACCTCGACGAACCGGCTGACGGGTGTGTCGCGCTCACTCGACAAGGATGACCAGAAGCTGACGGGCCGCGCCGGCCTCAGCTATGTCTTCGACAATGGCATCGCGCCTTACATCAGCTATGCCACCTCCTTCGAGCCGGTACCGGTGCCTGCGACCGGTGGTCCTCTGCAGCCGACGACGGGCGAGCAGGTGGAAGTCGGCATCAAATACCAACCGCAGGGCTGGAACGGCTATTTCACCGTCGCTGCTTACGACCTGAAACAGAAGAATGTACTGACGACGATAGGCGGGGTGCCCGTACAGATCGGCGAAGTCGACGTAAAGGGCATAGAACTGGAAGCTGTCACGAGCCTCACCGACGGGCTCGACCTGCGTGCCGCCTACACCTACATGCAGGCCGAAATCGTCGGTGGTGTCGATGATGGCAAACGCCCGGACAATGTGCCTGAGCATGCCGCCAGCCTCTGGCTCGACTACACCTTCCCCGAGGATACGGCGCTCGAAGGCTTCGGTCTCGGCGGCGGAATACGCTATGTCGGCCAGCGCTACGGCGATACCAAGAACACGCTCGATCTTGACGCCGTGACCCTCTTCGATGCAGCAGTGCATTACAAGAAGGACAATATGACCGTCTCGCTGAACGTCAAGAACCTTGCCGACAGGGATTATGTTGCAAGCTGCAGCGCCTTCGGCTGCACCTATGGCGATGGCAGAACGGTGATGGGCAAGCTGACCTTTCAATGGTGAGAGACATTCGAACCGGAAACCGATGGAACCCCCATCCGATCGGCCGTCGGCAGGTGCTGGCCTTGCTGGCGGCTTTCGCTATTCCCGGCAAAGCCTTTGCGCAAACGCCCCAATTGCTGCCAAAGCGCATCGCGGCAATCGACTGGGCCATGCTGGAAACGCTGGTGGCTCTCGGTGTCATGCCAGTGGCTGCGACCGAGCTCGTGCAGTTCCGCAAGGATGCGGTCGAGCCGGTGCTGGACGAGAGCGTCGCCGATCTCGGCCTGCGCGGATCGCCGAACCTCGAACTCCTGCGTCTCTTGCGCCCGGACCTCATCCTGATTTCGCCCTTCTACGTCAGGTTCGAAGCGAGCTTTCGGGCGATCGCCCCCACCCTGTCGCTGCCCTTCTACAACAGGGGCGAGCCGCCCTATCAGAAGGCGATCGATGCCGTCTCGGCGCTCGCAAAGGAGCTTGACCTCGAAGCGCGCGGACGCGAAGTCGTGGCTGGGCAGGCAGCCCTTGTGGAGGAGGCACGCCTCAGCCTGCAGAGATTTGCCGGGCGCCCGACCTATCTCGTCAATATCGGCGATGCGCGGCATGTCCGCGTCTTCGGCGCCGACAGCATGTTCGGCGATATCCTGTCCCGGCTTGGCCTGCCGAATGCCTGGACGGACCGCTCCCGCTACACCTTCGCAGCGCCGGTGCCGATCGAAAACCTCGCCGCCGAGCCTGAGGCGCGCATCGTCATCATCTCCGATATCCCTGTTGAAGCCCGCAGCGGCTTGAAGAACAGCATGATCTGGCAATCGCTGCGGCCGGTGCGGGACGGGCGTGTGCTGATGCTTGGCAATATCAATCCCTATGGTGGCATCGCGGCTGCCGCCCGTTTCACGCGGCTTTTCAAGGCGGCGATGCTGTCGTCAGGAGAAAGGCCGTGATGAGAGCCGCACCCGCCGCCGCATTTCTCGCCTTTGCCGCCGCCGTCATCCTCTTTCTGCGGGCGGCTCTCATCCATCTGCCTTTTGCAGACTGGCCGTCCTTGCCCTTCGACGCTGCACAGATGACGACGCAGCAGATCATTTTCGCCTATGCCATCCTGCCGCGCGGGGCGGTCGCGATTCTGGCGGGCGCAGCTCTCGGGCTTGCAGGCGCCCTGTTGCAGAGGCTGCTTCGCAACCCGATTGCCGATCCCTCCACGCTTGGGGTTTCCTCCGGCGCGCAGCTTGCGATCGTCGCAGCCACGTTGTTCTTTCCCGAGGTGCTAGATGGCTACCGCGCCTTCGTCGCGCTGGCCGGGGCCGCCGTGGCGATGGCTCTCGTCTTCCTGCTCGGTTGGCGGCGTGCCTTCGAGCCCATCACCATGGCCGTTTCCGGCCTGCTGGTCGGCATTACCTGCAGCGCGCTGTCGGCGGCGATGACGCTCTCGCAGGGCGAATATCTGATGTCGCTGGTGACCTGGAATGGCGGCTCACTCAGCCAGCAGGACTGGTCGACAGCGGTAACGCTCGGCCTGGAGCTGCTGCTCGGCCTTGCCGTCACCCTTCTGCTCCTGCGTCCGCTGACCCTGCTCGGGCTCGGCGACAGCAGCGCACGCTCGCTCGGCGTGGCACTCGCCGGCACGCGCATCGCCGTTGCAAGCCTTGCCGTGGCGCTCAGTGCCGGTGTAGCGGCTGCCGTCGGCCTCGTCAGCTTCGTCGGTCTTGCCGCTCCGGCGATGGTCCGCCTACTCGGCATCCGCACGACGCGCAGCATCCTGCTTTTGTCGCCTGTCGCCGGCGGGCTATTGCTCTGGCTGTGCGATGGCGTCGTCCAGCTCGTCGCCTCTTCGGCCGGCGAAACCTTTCCGACGGGGTCGGTGACGGCGCTGATTGGTGGCCCGCTCTTGCTCTGGCTGTTGCCGCAGGTGCGCGCCGTCGAGCCGCCGCAGGCGCCCGATAGCGTTTTCGTTTCCCGCGCGCCGCTGTCGCGGCTTGTCCTCATTCTCTGCCTGCTGCCGCCGCTTACCTGGGCGGCCCTCTGCGTTGCCCGCCTGCCTGACGGATGGACGCTGCTGAGCGGCGATCTCTTCTGGGAACTCTTTCCCGCCCGCTGGCCGCGGTTGGTGGCATCGGCTGCTGCCGGCGGCCTGCTCGCAATGGCAGGCGCCATGCTGCAGCGCCTGACCGGCAATCCGATGGCAAGTCCCGAGGTGCTGGGCGTCAGCGGCGGTGCCGGCGTCGGTTATGCCGTTGCCCTCAGCGTCTCTGCGGATGCCGGCGCGCCCGCGCTCTTCCTCGGCGCCGGCGGCGGTGCCGTTTTTGTGCTCATCATCGTCGCCCTGTTTGCTACCCGCCGGCATTTGCCGCCCGAACGCCTGTTGCTAGCAGGCATTTCCGTCAGCGCTTTCAGCTCGGCGATCCTGAGCGCGCTTCTTGCCGTCGGCGACCAGCGCGCCTGGCAGATCCTTGCCTGGCTCGGTGGCTCGGCGGCGGCGGCAACCCCTGGAACGGCCGTGTTTCTTGCCGGCCTCGCCATCGTCATCCTCGCAATCGGCCTGATCTTCACGCGCTGGCTGGTGATTCTGCCGCTCGGCGCGCCGACTGCGATGGCACTTGGCCTGCCCTTGATCGGTGCTCGCACGATGATGGTGCTGATGGCGGGCATCGCCACGGCGGCTGCCTCGCTCCTCGTCGGTCCCTTGAGCTTTATCGGTCTGATGGCGCCGCATATCGCTCACCGTGCGGGCTTCGAAAAGCCAGGCAGCCGGCTTCTCGCATCGGCTGTCATCGGCTCGGTGCTGATGGTGATCGCCGATCTCGGCGCCCGTACCGCGACCTTCCCTTATGAGTTGCCGCTTGGGCTCTTCGCCGCCTTCGCTGGCGCGCCCTATCTCGTCTGGACGATCGGCAGGCGGTAGTAGCGCCAGACCGTCAGCGTATGGCCTGACTTGCCGCTTCCGTCGCGTGCATCGACGCCAAGAAGTCGGAGAGGGGCATCGGACGGGAGAACAGGAAACCCTGCAAATCGTTGCAGCCGGCCGCGACGAGAAAGTCTCTTTGCCCCTCTGTCTCGACGCCTTCCGCCGTCGTCGCTTTCCCGAGCGTACGGCTCAAGCCCAGGATCGCCGACACGATAGCGGCGCCTTCGGCCTGTGTTCCGAGCAGCCGTACGAAGGACCGGTCGATCTTGATCCGGTCGATGTTGAACTGGATGAGGTGACTGAGTGAGGAAAAGCCGGTGCCGAAATCGTCGAGCGCGATCCGGATCCCTCGGGCTCGAAGCCTGCCGAGCGTGTCTTGCGCGGTCTCGTCGATATTAAAGAGCGCGGCTTCGGTCAGTTCCAGCTCGAGGCGCGATGGCGGCAGGCCGGTTTGCGCCAGGATCGACAGCACGTGCCGGTCGAAGTCGCGATGGCGGATTTGCGAGGGCGAGACGTTGACGGCAACCGACATGTCGGCCGGCCAGGTTGCGGCAGCCTTTGCCGCATTTCGCAGCACCCACTGGCCGAGCTGGTCGATCATCCCAGCCTCCTCAGCGATCGGAATGAACTTGTCAGGCGACAACAAGCCGTGGGTGGGATGGCGCCACCGCAAGAGAGCTTCCGCACCCGAGAGCCTGCCATGCGCGTCGCCGCGATGCACGCCCTGAAAGAAGACCTCCAGATGGCCCGGATCACCTGAAGATGCACTCTTCTCGCGGCCGGGGAGATGCGTAGGACCCTCCAGCACCAGGCGAAGATCGTTCTTGAGGTTTTCCCGTGCCTCGACCCGGTGATCGAGCAAGGGGTCATATTCGATCAGGCGGCCGCGCCCGTTGGTCTTGGCTTCATAAAGGGCGACGTCTGCGCGCCGCAAAATCTCGCTGGTTGCCTCAGCCGCGTCGTCAAAGGGAGCAATTCCGATCGAGCATCCGATGCGGACGACGACGTCACCGCCGCGAAGCTGGAACGGCTTGCTCAGCGCCTCGATAATGGCGTTGCAGAGGAGGATGTGGCTATCGTTGCCTTCCCTGGCATCGGGAAGAAGCAGGGCGAATTCGTCGCCGCCAAGCCTTGCAAGCGTGTCGCGTGATTCGATCAGGGCATTCATCCTGTCGACGGCGCAGCGCAGCAGCTCGTCACCGGCGGCATGCCCATGGATGTCGTTCACGTCCTTGAATTTGTCGAGGTCGACGAGCGCAAGGACGGAACGCTTGCCGGGAGATTTCATGGCCGCGAGGCATTGCTCGAAACGGGCTGCAAACAGTGCCCGGTTCGGCAGGCCCGTCAAAACATCATGCAGGGAGAGATGCCTTGCATGATGCTCGCTGGCGCTGAGTTCTCTGAGGCTCCCGCGCAAACGGCCCATCAAGGCGAAGAAGAGGCCTGCGATGACAAGGCCAGCCACGGAGAGCACGGGAACAAGCCGGCCGATGACACGTGAGCCGGGCAGATCCGGCCTCCAGATAATGAAGCCGATCGGTTCGCCTGTCGCCGTCGCCTCGATTTGGAAGGCAACTTCATTCTGCTCCTGATCCGCGGTTCGGGCATAGCGAGCGCCGGCCAAACCCTGTTCGCGGCTCAGCGTATCGAGTGTGACGCCGTCCAAGAAGCGGAACGCCACGAGGTATAGCCTGTTGCCGCCATTGCCGTCCTGCGGATCGGCTTTCGAAGAACCCGTGACCGAGACGACGCCGGCCACCGAAGGGCGGCCCTCAAGTCGCATCAGCTCCACCCGGCTGGGTTCCGGATCCGAACTCGGGCCCTGCGGCGCTCCGTGCTGCTTTGCTTCCAGATCCTGGATCATCGGCTGCAGCAGTGGCCGCACCCATTTGAAGCGGCGTTTTGTTTCCGGATCGGACTGCAGCGCAAGCTCGCCTGCCGGGGTGACGAGGAATGCCGCGTTGTAGCCGAATACCGTTGTCGCAATCTTCCCGAAGGTCGCAGCCGACGTCGCGCCCATGCGTTCGCTCTTGCCGCTCGCCGCTGCTGAATCCGCAAGCAGCAGCGAGGCATAACCTGCCCCCATTAGCTGGATGTCCTGTGACACGCGCCGTACCTGATCGAGGAGGCGGCTGTTGACCAGCTGCCGCTGTCGATCGAGGGCGGCTGCGTCGCTTTCCTTGCCGGCCCAGATAGCTGCCAGAAACACCAGCCCAAGAATTGCCAGGCCGCTGATCGCAAGCAGCACCAGTATCGACCCGGACGACGTCCTGGCCGATCTATGATTCACTATTCTTAAAGACGGAACAGCAGGCACGCAGTCTTCTCCCCGAGCGCCCTGATACTGACCTGGATTGTTTACAAAAAGCTTTTCAAGCAGCATCAAATTTAATGCCCCAAAATGATGAGCTTTTTAATCGTTTTGTGATTTGCTGTTCATCGCGCAACGCTTGCCGATGCAAGGTTGGCAGTCGAACTCTACCTCAAGGTGATTGATATGTTGCGATTTGGATCTGTTTTTCGTTCGAAGTTCTTCGCATTTGCTTGCGCGGCCGTTGTTGCAGCCGGAATTGTCGAGCCTGCTGTTGTCCGGGCTGGCGAAAACGACAGCATCCGCATAGCCGTCGAGGGCGCATTTCCTCCGTTCAACTATGTCGATTCCAATAATCAGCTTCAGGGGTTCGACGTGGATATAGCCAACGCCCTTTGCGAGGCGGCGAAATTGAAGTGCGAATTCGTCATCCAGGAATGGACGGCGATGATTCCGAACCTGCTGGACAACAAGTATGACGCAATCATCTCGTCGATGTCGATGAGCGCCGAGCGGCGGCAAAAGGTTGCCTTCACCCAGAAATATTATGACAGCCCGACAGTCTTCATCGCGCGCAAGAACGACGAGATTGCCGGTACGTCACCCGATGATCTGAAGAAACTGCGCCTCGGCGTGACGGCAGCGACCTCCCAGGAGTCCTACGCCAAGAAATTCTACAGCGGTGTAGCGACGACCGTGTTTCAAGCCTCTCCGGATCTTTACAAGGGCCTTGCCGACGGCAAGGTTGATATCATCCTGGAAGACAAGCTGGCGGTCTACGACTGGCTCGCAAACACCAAGGCGGGCAGCTGTTGCGAATTCAAGGGCGAGGATATCAAGAACACCGAATATTTCGGCGACGGAGCCGGGATCGCCGTGCGCCCGACCGATCAGCCGTTGCTGGACAAGCTCAATGCCGCGCTCGAGGAGATCCAGGCTAACGACACCTACGATACGATCAACGCGAAATATTTCCCGTTCAGTATCCGTTGAGAGCGCCGGGCAGAGTTGTCTCGATCGCTGCGGCTGGCCTTATGGATCCGCCGCAGCATCGTTTGCCGCCTCAGGCGTACATTCCCAGTGTTTGCGGGCGCGCCACAGCACCGTTTCGTCGGCATAGCCCAGGATTTGCGCAAGCTCTTTCAGTCTGACGCCATTCTGTTTCTGCAGCGCAAGGATGCTTTGGCGATATTCCCGCATCAGGCTCCGCAACGACGTCCCCTGCTCGGAAAGCCGCCGTTGCAAGGTTCGCGGCGAAAAACCGAGTTCCTGCGAAAGCCCGACGAGCGTGATGGGTTTGTGTCCCAGATAGATCCCGATCAATGATCGCACATGATCGACGGTCGAACCCGACTGCAATAGCTTGCCGCTCAGATCCGCGATATGGCGCTCGAGGACCGCCGCCAGGTCGGGCTGCTCCTGCCGGTAGACGCGGACTGCGTCTTGCCCCGAAACCACGATGCGATTGGCAGACTCGCCGAATTTCAACGGCGCTCGGAAAATCCGTTGCAAGGTCGCCGGATCGCGAGGTGCCCGATGTTCAAAATGGACTTCGACGGGTCTCCATCCGCGGGCGAAACAGGCGCGGACGAGCTGGCAGGATGCAGCCAGCGTGAACTCGCTGTCTTGCTGCCTCGGCCAGAGCCTCGGATCGTCGAGGCGGTAGCTCCAGACCAGATTGCCGTCTTCCTGAAAGACACCGGAATTGGTACCGCCCTGGACGGTATTCACATATTTCGCCAATCGTTCGAAACCGGCACGGATCGTGCTCGATATCGAAAACAGCACGCCGATCGGCCCGATATCGCTTGGCTTGAACAGGGTTCCAAGCAATGCCCCGATCGCCGAATCTCCGACGATCGATGCCGCATCTTCGAAGATTGCCACATATCGGTTCATCGGGATCATGGCGTAGGGATCGTCAAGCTGGCTGCGCAAAAGACCGTGAAGGGCAAGTAAAACGTCTGCCTTGCCGGATTTTCGGTCGATTTGTTCGATGAGCGGCAGCAGCACAGAGGCACGAATTGAAGCAAATGCTTGCACGGGCGTGCCGGTTTGCTGGGCAGATGACATGTTTTTGTTCCCCGCCGCCTGTGATGGCGCAAACTATCGATTCATTGGCATGAACTGCAATTTTGAGGCCAATCGGTCGCCGCTACCGTGTTGACGAAAATCAAAAACAGGGGTTCTCATGACAATGCACACCATTTTGGGAAATCCTCCCGACCGCCTCTCGAAAAACTCCGTCGGCCTTGCTCATATCGTCTTCTTCGTCGTGGCAGCGGCTGCGCCGCTCACCGCCGTTGTTGGCGCGACGCCCGCCGCTTTCGCCTTCGGCAACGGACCCGGCGTACCGGGTGCCTTCGTCCTGGCGGGTGTCCTCTATCTCATCTTCTCGGTCGGCTTCACGGCGATGAGCCGGCATGTCGGCGGAACGGGCGCCTTCTACACCTACATCACAAAGGGCATCGGTAAGCCGGCCGGTGTCGGCGGTGCGCTGATGGCGCTTCTGACCTATTCGTCGGTACAGATCGCCATCTACGGATTGTTCGGTGTCTTCATCAGCGGCTCCGTTGCATCGATCATGGCGCTTCCGTGGTGGGCCTGGTCCTTTGCCGCGCTTATCGCCGTCCACCTATGCGGCCAGCGAAACATTGCCTTTTCAGGCACGATCCTCGGCATCTGCATGCTGGCTGAAGTGGCAATCCTGCTGCTTCTCGATATCGGCATCGTGTTGACCGGCGGCGGGCCGGAAGGTTTCAGCCTCTCCTCCTTCAGTCCGGCCACCGTATTTTCGCCGGGTCTCGGCGTCGCGCTCGTCTTTGTGGTCGGCTCCTTCATCGGTTTCGAGGCCACTGCCATCTTCGGAGAAGAGGCGCAAAACCCGGAAAAAACCATCCCGCGCGCAACCTATGCCGCCGTCTTGCTGATCACCGTCTTCTACGCGCTGTCGACCTGGGCCATCGTCCAGTTCTATGGCCCTTCGAAGGTGCAGGCGACTGCCGGCAGCGGCTTGGAAAGCTTCTATTTCGTCGCTTCCGACGCGGTCCTCGGACAATGGTCGTCGCAGGTGATGAATGTCCTGCTGATCACCAGCCTCTTTGCCTGTATCCTGTCCTTCCACAACACGCTGAATCGGTACTTCTATGCGCTTGGACGCGAAGGGCTCGTCGTCAGGGCTCTGGGTAAGGTCCATCCGGTCCATGGTTCGCCCTACATCGCGGGTGCCATCCAAAGCGCCATAGCCGCCCTCGCGCTTATCGGCTTCATTGTAGCCGGCGCCGATCCCTATACGGTCGTCTTTTCGTGGATGTCGGCTCTCGCCGTCCTCGGGATCCTTTCTGTCCAGGCCCTCGTCTGCGTGGCCATCGTTCGCTTTTTTCGGGGACTGCCGCATCGCTACAGTCTGTGGACCACAACTGTGGCACCGGTCTTGGCGCTCGCCGGCATTCTCGGCGCGATCGTCCTCGTCATCATCAACCTGCCGCTCCTGTCGGGATCGGAAAGCGTGATCGTCAAATCCTTCCCGCTGCTTGTGGTGCTGACGGGCCTGATCGGGGCCGCTTTTGCGGTGCGGATCAGGATCGTGAAGCCTGAACTCTATGCCTCGCTTGGCAAGGCCTTCGAATGACGAGGCTTCAACCCTTGAGCCTCGTCGACCTGACGTCGCTGATCACCTTGATGGCGTTGACCATCGCCACAATCCTGATGGCGGCTGAAGCCCACGCATTTTGCTCTGTCTTCTGTATCCACCGCGATCGCACGCTCGAAACGGACATCTGCTCCGGCCTCTGACGGCTGAGCCCTGCAGTGCGCAACCGGAAGCGCACTGCCCATCAACCAAAAGCACGTGAAGGACTGACAATGGACGCCGTTGTAGAAACGCAAGCCTATCCGCTCGACCCGTTGAGCCTGACCGAGATCTCGGAAGCCGTTGCTATTTTGAAGGACGAAAAGCAACTGCCGCAATCGATCCGCTTTCCGATCATTCGGCTCGAGGAGCCGACCAAATCCGACATGGCCATATACCGCGAAGGAAAGCAGCTTCTCCGGCAAGCATTTGTCCTGTCGCTGGATTCGAGCTCCGGCGAGGTGCACGAATCGATCGTCGACCTGTCGAAAAAAACTGTAGTGGAGCATAACAGGTTGCCGTTTGAATCAGCGCCTTACGGGCAGCCGCCGGTCATGCTATGCGAGTTCGAGACCGTCGAGGCGACGGTCAAATCGGACGCCCGCTGGATTGCCGCCGTTAAGAAGCGCGGTATCACTGAAGAAGATATCCCGCTCGTCCAGATCGACCCGTTTTCCTCGGGTTTTTTCGGTCGGGAGTTCGAAAAGGGCGCCCGCATCGTTCGCGCCGTCTCCTATTGGCGCGAGGATATCCGCGACAATGGCTACGCCCATCCGATCGAAGGGGTGGTTGCCGTTGTCGACCTGATCAGCAAGCAGGTGGTCGATCTCGTCGATGACGAGACCGTCATCCAGGTTCCGAGGAAGAAGCGAAACTACGGACAGGAGTCCTTTCCCGATGTCCGCCAGGATGTAAAGCCGCTCAACATCGTGCAACCGCAGGGACCGAGCTTTTCGGTCGATGGCTGGACGGTTAAATGGCAGGACTGGTCGTTTCGCGTCGGCTTTACGCCGCGCGAAGGTCTCGTCCTGCATGAGCTCGGGATCAAAAATGGCGGCAAGCTTCGTCCGGTGATCTTCCGTGCCTCGGTGACGGAAATGGTCGTGCCCTATGCCGATCCGACCGCCAACCACTATTGGAAGAGTGCTTTCGACGCCGGAGAATACGGGCTGGGGCGGCTTGCCAACAGCCTTGAACTCGGCTGCGATTGCCTCGGCCAGATACATTATTTCGATATTCCCTCGGCCGATGATTTCGGCCGGCCGGTGATGATGAAGAACGCCGTTTGCATGCATGAAGAGGATTTTGGCATCCTCTGGAAGCACTACGAGTTCAGAAACGGTATCTTCGAGGTCCGGCGATCGCGCCGGCTGGTGATTTCCTTCTTCGCAACGGTCGGCAATTACGACTACGGCTTCTACTGGTATCTATACCAGGACGGCACCATCCAGCTCGAAGCAAAGCTTACGGGCATTATCCAGACCGCGGCTGTGGCGCCCGGCCAGAAATATGCTTGGGGTGGAATGGTCGACGCCAATCTCGGCGGTCCCACCCACCAGCATTTCTTCAATGCGCGCCTGCACATGGATATCGACGGCGGCGGAAATACCGTCAGCGAACACGAGTTCCAGCCACGCCCGTGGGGCGAGGACAATCCCTATGGCAATGTCTTCGATACGAAGACGAAAATCCTGAAACGAGAGCTCGACAGTCCCGCCGTCGCCAATGGCGAGACCGGCCGGTATTGGAAGGTCCAGAACCCCAACGAGCAGAATTCCGTGGGAAATGCGCCCGGCTACAAAATGGTGGTCATGCCAAGTCCCCTGATGCTCGCCCAGGAGGGGTCGACGGTTGCACAGCGTGGCGGCTTTGCCAAGAAGCACATCTGGGTAACGGCTTTCGACGCGAAGGAGAAATATGCGTCCGGCGACTATCCGAACGTGCATGCAGGTGGGGACGGCCTTCCGAAATATGTTGAGAACAACCGGAATATCGAAAATGCCGATATCGTACTCTGGCATTCATTCGGGCATACGCATGTCTGCAAGCCGGAGGATTTTCCGATCATGCCGGTGGAATATGCAGGCTTTACCCTGAAACCGAACGGTTTCTTCGACAGCAACATCGCCATGAACCTCCCCGCTGCCCGCAATGAGCATAGCCGTGACAATCACGGCTCGACTGCCTTAGATCAGGGGGACAAGGCCGGCGGTGGTTGCTGCGGACATTGACGGGGATCATCGCATGCAGCATTGGATGACTGCAAAGATTGTCCCTCAACTGCAGTCTGCCCCTAGCTTTCGGTGATGCGCCGGTCCTCGTCGGAGCCGACCGAGAGCTGCTTCCAGTCGAGATCTTCCTGCAGTTCGAGATATTGCGTCGCGCCGATCTTATCCTTGTCGCGCAATTCCTCGAGCCGTTGTCGCTGAGCGGTCACGGCGGCGATCGTCAGCTTGCGGCGTCGCGTGAGCGGCGACGTCTCGCCAGCTTCTGCCGGCCCAGTCCAGTGATCCCGGCAGATCGTCCGGATCGCCTCGGCCTCGGCGCCATCTTCCTTTTCCAGTCGCTTGAACGCCGCTTCCGCAAGCGAACGCCTTGCGGCTTCCAACTCATCACGAACCTGCGCGTGCCTGCCGAGTTTCAGGACATGGATCAGCGGGGCGAGTGTGGCTCCTTGGATAACGAGCGTTGCCAGCACCACGGCAAAGGCAGTCAGCACGACGAGGTCCCGTTCCGGAAAGTCGGCGGGCAGGGCAAAGGCGGTGGCGAGTGTCACGAGACCGCGCATGCCGGACCAGCCGACGAGAAAAGTCTCCCCATGCCTGAAAGGCGACAGCAGCTTGCCGCGGCGGTGGCGCGAAATGACGAAGGCATGCAGCAGGAAGGCCATTGCCAGACGTGCAAGGATGACGCCGACCACGACGATGGCGGCAAAGCCCAGCGACCGTTCGAGCGCGTCGGCCGACATGGATTGGAGGATGCTGCGCGCCTGCAGGCCCATGAGCAGGAAGGCAACGACGTTCAGCAGGAAGACGACTGTGGTCCACACGGCAAAGGAATGCACTCGCATGCGTGGGGAATCCTCGACGGTCGAAAGCTTGGCGATCGTCATGGCGCTTGCGACAGTCGCAAGCACCGCCGAGAGATGCAGATGCTCGGCGATCAGCCAGGTCGAAAAGGCATAGACGAACTGCAGAAGCGTGCCGCCGACCGTATTTTCGGTGATCGGCCGGAGCCGCGAAACGAAGAAGCCGAAGGCGATGCCGAAGAGAATACCGCCGGGTGCGGCAAAGCCGATCTGAAGCGCGGTCGCGCCATCCAGCCCGCCGCGTGCCTGCACGGTGAGCGCGGCCCCAAATAGCAACAGTGCCGTTGCGTCATTAAACAGGCTTTCACCCTTGAGCAGAGCGTCCACACGCCGATCCACCGGCAGGTTCGAAAGCACGGCGGTGGCCGCCGCCGCATCGGGTGGTGCAACGATTGCGCCGAGCGTAACGGCCACTGCGATCGGCAGGCCGACCGTCAGTATGCTGATCGACACCACCACGCCTGTCGTCACCAGAACGGCAATGACGGCGTAGAAGATCAGCGGCAGCAGCATGCGCCGCGCAGCACCGATCGGGAAGTCGTAGGCGGAATCGACGAGGACGGGGGCTATGAACAGAGCAAGCGCTGTTGGCGGATCGATTGGAATTGTCGGCGCACCCGGCAGCATCGCCACGCCGACGCCGGCGGCGGCCAGGATGCCGGGATAGGGCAGGTGCATGCGCCGGGTGATCTGCAGGAGCAGGATGGCGACGGCCAAAAGGGCAACAAGGGTTTCGAAGAAGGTCATGTCGGCATAGTAGCAGGCTTTCTGGCGCATTGAAGCGGGTGCGGCTCCCATGTAAAGCTTAAGCCTATCAAGGTGATGACGAAGCGCGGGGCGAAGCGGTGACGATCAACTACGATGTGGCTGTTATTGGTGCCGGCGCAGCAGGCATTGCTGCGGCACGAAGCCTCACCGATGCCGGACGCTCGGTCATCATCCTCGAAGCCAGCAACCGCGTCGGCGGTCGGGCCTGGACGGTCGACCTTTCCGGCATGTCGCTCGACATGGGCTGCGGCTGGTTGCATTCGGCCGAACGCAATCCCCTTGTCGCGATCGGCCGCGAGGCCGGTTTTACGATAGAACGCGGGCCAACGGCATGGCAGAACCAGTGGCGCGATCTTGGTTTTTCGCCCGAGGAGCGTGCAGCAGCTGCCTCCGCCTGGGAGGCCCTTGAAGAACGGCTGCGGGCCAATCCGCCGGCAAGCGACAGGGCATCGGACGCGCTGGAGCTCGACGGCGAATGGAACGCCTATTGTCAATCACTGAGCGGCTATCTGAACGGTGCCCCGCTGGAGAGGCTGTCGGCCGCCGATTTCCTTGCCTACGACAATGCCGCAACCGCTGCCAACTGGCGCGTTCTCGAAGGCTACGGAAGTCTGATCGGTGCAGCCGTTCCCGACGTAACCCTTCGCCTGTCGACGCCGGTGCGTCGCGTCGCGCTGACGGGTCAGGGCGTCAGGCTCGAAACCGATCGCGGCCCCGTCATGGCAGGTACGGCGATCGTGACGGTTTCGACCAATGTGCTTGCCCGTGGCACCATTGCCTTCGACCCCGAGGTTGACGATCACCTGCATGCAGCCGGCCAATTGCCGCTCGGCCTCGCCGACAAATTGTTCATCGGGCTTCACGGCAATCATGGCCTCGAAGCCGAAACCCACTTGCTCGGTGATCCTAGAAATGACGAGACCGGCAGCTATTACATTCGCCCGCTCGGCCGCCCGGTCATCGAAGGCTTCTTCGGCGGCAAGGGGGCTTTCGTCATCGAAAGCGCGGGTCTGCTCGAGGCCTTCACCTTCGCGCTCGACCAGCTGTCGTCGCTGCTGGGAAATGACATCCGCCGTCACCTGCGGCCCTTGGCGGCCTCCTCCTGGTGCCATGCCGATTGGGTGCGCGGCTCCTACAGCCACGCCCTTCCGGGCCATGCCGGCGCGCGATCGGTGCTGGCGCGCCCGTTCGGCGACCGGCTGTTCTTTGCTGGCGAGGCGACGCATCAATCCGACTTCTCAACCGCGCATGGGGCGTGGGAGAGCGGAATGAGGGCGGCGGGAGAGGTGATCGGGATGGCCGGCTAAGGACCGTTTGCGCGCAAGGCCATCGGCCTTGCGCCGCAAGTCCCGTCAGGCTTACTGCAGCGTACGGGTCTGGCCCTGTCCCGGAGCGAAATCCGGGACGGCGGAGGCGGCCTGGCCGACGCCGTCAAGGCCGGTCGCGACGACGGAGACCCGGAACGTGCCGTCCAGGCCCCGATCGAAAATCGCGCCGACGACGATTTCGGCGTCGTCCTGCACTTCGTCACGGATGCGGCTTGCCGCTTCGTCGACTTCAAACAGCGTCATATCCGAGCCGCCGGAAATCGAAATCAGCACGCCCTTGGCGCCCCTCATCGAGATATCGTCGAGCAGTGGGTTGGCGATGGCGGCTTCCGCCGCCTTCATCGCGCGCGCCTCGCCGCTGGCCTCTCCCGTCCCCATCATTGCCCGGCCCATGCCGCGCATGACGGATTTCACATCGGCGAAATCGAGATTGATCAAGCCTTCCTTGACGATGAGATCGGTAATGCAGCCGACACCGGAATAAAGCACGCGGTCAGCCGTCATGAAGGCATCGGCGAAGGTGGTTTTCGCGTCGGCGATGCGGAAGAGGTTCTGATTGGGGATGACGATGACCGTATCGGCGGCCCGGCGCAGCGCCTCGATGCCGGCTTCGGCCATCTTCATGCGCCGGTTGCCTTCGAAGGTGAAGGGCTTGGTGACGACTCCGACCGTCAGGATGCCGGCCGCGCGGGCCGCTTGGGCGATGACGGGTGCAGCACCCGTGCCGGTGCCGCCGCCCATGCCGGCGGTGACGAAACACATGTGCGAGCCGTTCAGATGATCCATGATCTCGTCGAGCGACTCCTCGGCGGCGGCCTGGCCGACTTCCGGCAGGGAACCGGCGCCGAGGCCTTCCGTCACGTGCGCACCGAGCTGGATGCGGCGTGATGCCTTGGAGGTTGCGAGAACCTGGGCATCGGTATTTGCGGCGATGAAATCAACCCCCGCCAGTTTCTCGGCGATCATGTTGTTGATCGCGTTTCCGCCGCCACCGCCGACGCCAATCACCGTAATCTGCGGCCGTAGTCCCGTAATGCCGCTCTTGGCGTCTGTCATCGAACTCTCCTTTTGTCCCTCATGCGTACTCCGCCCGTCGCGAATCGCAGGTCACGTTAAGCAAGCAACAAGGCAGAGACGGGGCGAGATTTGCAATATCCAAAGGGATTTCAGCACCCGATAATATTGCAAAGAGACGCATGCATCCGTTGCGATTGGTTTGCCTCGAACCGAAGTTTCGCTAAAGATGAAAACCAAACGAAGGAGGGCGCATGTTTCTGTCGGATCGCCAGGAGAAGATCATCGCGCTTGCAAGGTCGTCGGGCCGGGTCCTCGTCGACGATCTGGCAACACAGTTTGCCGTGACGCCGCAGACGATCCGCAAGGATCTCAACGATCTTTGCGATGCGCAACTTTTGACACGCATTCACGGCGGCGCAACCTTCCCGCGCGGGACGGAGAATGTCCGCTATGATGCACGCCGTCAGATTGCCGCGACGGAAAAGCAGGCGATCGGTGTTGCGGCAGCCGATCTCATCCCCAACAACAGCTCGCTCTTCATCAATATCGGCACGACGACGGAAGCTGTCGGAGAGGCGCTTTCCGATCATCATGAATTGATGGTGATCACAAATAACATCAATGTAGCCAACAGGTTGCGGTTGATCGACAATATCGAGGTCGTCATTGCCGGCGGCGTTGTGCGCCAGTCCGATGGCGGTATTGTCGGTGAGGCTGCGGTCGATTTCATCCGCCAGTTCAAGGTCGATTACGCCGTGATCGGGGCTTCTGCGATCGATCCGGATGGCGCTTTGCTCGACTATGATTTCCGGGAGGTGAAGGTGGCGCAGGCCATCATCGCCAATGCCAGACACGTCATTCTGGTTGCGGATTCGACCAAGTTCGAACGGACGGCCCCCGTCCGCATCGGCCAGATTTCGCAGGTTCACACCTTCATCACCGACCAATGCGATTCGCCTTCCATCCGCAATATCTGTCAGCAGAGCGGCGTCGTGCTCGTCGAAACTGCGAAAGCCAATCGCTGATTTCGGCAGCGAATAACATTCGTTTGACATTCGCAAAATTTTCGGTTTAATCGTATTTACTTTCGCAATGGTCGGGAGAACCGTTGTGCTTTTCCTGGCTCGCAGAGGGGGAACATGGGCCGAGTCCACGATATTTTCGTCATAGGAGGCGGGATAAACGGCTGCGGCATCGCCCGCGATGCAGTCGGTCGTGGTTATACGGTTGCGCTTGCCGAGATGAATGATTTCGCCTCCGGCACCTCGTCGGGTGCCACCAAGCTCATCCATGGCGGCTTGCGCTATCTCGAACATTATGAGTTCCGCCTGGTGCGGGAATCGCTGATGGAGCGCGAGATCCTGTGGGCCATGGCCCCGCATATCATCTGGCCGCTGCGCTTCGTGCTGCCTTATCACAAGGGCGGGATAAGGCCGGCCTGGATGATCCGGCTTGGCCTGTTCCTTTATGACCATCTGGGCGGCCGCAAGCTGTTGCCGCCGACGTCGGTCTTGAACATGCGCACCGATCCCGCGGGAAAACCGCTGAAGGCGATCTTTGCGAAGGCCTTCGAATATTCCGATGGATGGGTCGATGATGCCCGCATGGTGGTGCTCAATGCCCGCGATGCCGCCGACAAGGGTGCTTTGATCATGCCGCGCACCAAAGTGGTTTCGGCCCGGCAGGAAAAGGATGCGCAGGGCAAGGGCATCTGGAACATCGAGACGATCAATACGGTAACCGGCGAAGGGACGCGCCATCAAGCCCGCCTGCTCGTCAACGCCGCCGGTCCCTGGGTCGACCATGTCATCCGTTCCGCCTTCGGCCAGAACGGAGCCCGCCATGTACGCCTCGTCCAGGGCAGTCACATCATCGTCAAGAAGAAATTTGAGGACCCGCGCGCCTATTTCTTCCAGAACCCCGACAATCGCATCATCTTCGCCATTCCCTACGAGAATGACTTCACACTGATCGGCACCACCGACCGCGACTACACCGCCGATCCGAAGGACGTGAAGATTTCGCAGGAGGAGACGCTCTATCTCTGCAATGCGGCGTCCGAATATTTCAAGGAGCCGGTCAGACCCGAAGATATCGTCTGGACCTATTCGGCGGTTCGCCCACTCTTCGACGATGGAGCGTCGAAAGCGCAGGAAGCCACCCGCGACTATGTCTTGAAGGTCGAGGGCAAGGAGGGCGAGGCGCCGTTGCTCAACGTGTTCGGCGGAAAGCTCACCACCTACCGGCGTCTGTCGGAACATGCGATGGAGAAGATTGGCGAGGCGATCGGCATCAAGGGAAAGCCGTGGACGGCGGGCAGCCATCTGCCGGGCGGCGACTTTCCGGTACAGGGCTATGAGGGCGAAGTCAGCAAGCTCAAGGCTCGCTATCCGTTCCTGAGCGAAGCCCATGCCCGCCGGCTTGTCCGTCGCTATGGCACGAAGGCAACCACACTTCTCGGCAAGGCCCAGAAGATCGAAGACCTCGGCAGACTGTTCGGATCCGATCTCTACGAGGCTGAAGTTCGCTATCTGATCGACAATGAATGGGCCGTTTCCGCGGAGGATGTGCTGTGGCGGAGAACGAAGGCCGGACTGCACATGACGACGCAACAAATGCACATATTGGAGGAGTACATCGCCGCCTTGCCCGCTCAGCTTGCCGGGTAGGATGGCATGTGGTCCCGTCTTGAGGAGGCACGGGAGCCGGAATGCTTGAATTGCGCAATGCCGCAAAGATGGTCGGCGGTGAATATCACATTCACCCGACGGATCTGACATTTGAACGGGGATCGCTGAATGTCCTGCTCGGACCGACGCTCTCCGGCAAGACATCATTGATGCGGCTGATGGCCGGTCTCGATCGGCCGACCAGCGGTTCCGTCCATTTTGACGGCGCCGACGTCACTGGTATGCCGGTGCAGAAGCGCAATGTCGCGATGGTCTACCAGCAGTTCATCAATTATCCCGCCCTCAGCGTCTACGAAAACATCGCCTCGCCGATGCGCATTGCCGGGCGCGATGCCAAGACGATCGACACCGAGGTGCGCAAGGCGGCCGAGCTTTTGAAGTTGACACCCTATCTCGACCGGACGCCGCTCAATCTGTCCGGCGGTCAGCAGCAGCGCACCGCGCTTGCCCGCGCGCTCGTCAAGAATGCCAGCCTCGTGCTGCTCGATGAGCCGCTCGCCAACCTGGACTACAAACTGCGAGAGGAGCTGCGCGAAGAGCTGCCGCGCATTTTCGCCCAATCCGGCGCCATCTTCGTCTATGCGACGACGGAACCGTCAGAAGCTCTGCTGCTCGGCGGCAATACGGCGACGCTCAGCGAAGGCCGCGTCACGCAGTTCGGCAACACGATCGCCGTCTATCGCCGGCCTGTCGACCTCATCACCGCCAAGACCTTCGCCGACCCGCCGCTGAACTTCATCGACGTAACGAAGGTCGGCGGCAGTTTCCATCATGCCGGTGGCGCCGAGATCGTCGTGCCGCCGCATCTGGCCGGCACACCCGACGGTGCGGTGACGATCGCCTTTCATCCGCATCACCTGTCGCTTGAAGCCCAGACCGCGGCTTCGCCAAAGCTTGTCGCCCGCACGCAGATTTCGGAAATCACCGGTTCCGAAAGCTTCGTGCATGTCGATTTCAACGGTGTGCGCTGGGTGATGCTGGCGCACGGCATCCACGATATCGACCCGGATACGGAGATCGCCGTCTTCCTCGACACCCGCCATCTCATGGCCTTCGGGCCGCAGGGACGGGCAATCGCAACCGGCAATCAGGCGGCATAGGAGGTCTCAATGGCACGTATCACGCTCGACCATATCCGCCACGCCTACGGACCCAATCCGAGGACTGAAAAGGATTATTCACTGAAGGAAGTCGACCACGAGTGGAATGATGGCGGCGCCTATGCGCTGCTCGGTCCCTCCGGTTGCGGCAAGACCACGTTGCTCAACATCATTTCCGGGCTGCTGCAGCCCTCGCACGGGCGCATCCTTTTCGATGGCCGCGATGTCACCGATCTTTCGACGCAGGCGCGCAACATCGCTCAGGTCTTCCAGTTTCCGGTCATCTACGACACGATGACGGTCTACGACAATCTCGCCTTTCCGCTGCGCAACCGCGGCGTCGCCGAGCCGGAAGTCGACCGGCGGGTACGCGAGATCCTCGAGATGATCGACCTCACCGGCTGGGCCAAGCGCAAGGCGCAGCGGCTGACCGCCGACCAGAAGCAGAAGATTTCGCTTGGCCGCGGCCTCGTGCGCAACGATGTCAACGCCATCCTGTTCGATGAGCCGCTGACGGTCATCGATCCGCATATGAAATGGGTGCTACGCTCGCAATTGAAGCGATTGCACAAGCAGTTCGGCTTCACCATGGTCTATGTCACGCATGACCAGACCGAGGCGCTGACCTTCGCCGACAAGGTGGTTGTCATGTACGATGGCGAGATCGTCCAGATCGGCACGCCTGCCGAGCTTTTCGAGCGGCCGAGCCATACGTTCGTCGGCTATTTCATCGGCTCGCCCGGCATGAATGTCATGCCCGCCAAGGTCGCTGGCTCCAGCGTCCGGATCGGCGAGGAAACGATCGATCTCGACTACGCGCCCGACACGTCACGGGCAGCCAAGGTGGAACTCGGCATCCGCCCTGAATTCATCCGGCTGGGTCGCGATGGCATGCCCGTGTCGATCCTCAAGGTCGAGGATATCGGCCGGCAGAAGATCGTCCGTGCCCGTTTCGCCGGCCAGCCGCTGGCGATCGTCATGACCGAGGACGCGGAAATCCCGCAGGACGCGCGGATCAGTTTCGATCCCGCGGCCATCAGCATCTACGCCGATTCCTGGCGTGTCGGCAGGGAGGCTTAAGGCCCATGGAAAAGACCTGGAACAACAAGGCCTGGTTTCTGGTTCTGCCGGTCCTGGTGCTCGTCGCCTTCTCCGCGGCAATCCCGCTGATGACGGTCGTCAACTATTCAGTTCAGGATACGTTCGGCAACAACGAATTCTTTTGGGCCGGTACGGACTGGTTCGTGCAGACCCTGACCTCCGACCGCTTTTGGGACGCCTTGCAGCGTAACCTGGCCTTCTCCGTCATCATCCTGGCGCTCGAAATTCCGCTTGGCATCTTCATTGCGCTGAACATGCCGAAGAAGGGTATTGGCGTTCCGGTCTGCCTGGTGCTGATGGCGCTGCCACTGCTCATCCCGTGGAATGTCGTCGGCACCATCTGGCAGGTCTTCGGCCGCGTCGATATCGGTCTGCTCGGCCATACGCTGGAAGCGATCGGGCTCGACTATAACTACGTGCGCGACCCGCTCGACGCCTGGATCACCATCATCGTCATGGACGTCTGGCACTGGACGAGCCTCGTCGTGCTGCTCTGCTATGCCGGCCTCGTCTCGATCCCCGATGCCTATTATCAGGCCGCCAAGATTGACGGCGCCTCGCGCTGGTCCGTCTTCCGTTACATCCAGCTGCCGAAAATGAAGCGCGTGCTTTTGATCGCCGTGCTGCTGCGCTTCATGGACAGTTTCATGATCTATACCGAGCCCTTCGTCGTTACCGGCGGCGGTCCTGGCAATTCGACAACCTTCCTGTCGATCGACCTCGTCAAGATGGCCGTCGGCCAGTTCGATCTCGGTCCTGCTGCGGCGATGTCGATCATCTACTTCCTGATCATCCTCTTGCTGTCATGGATCTTCTACACGGTCATGACCAGCAGCGATGCCAACGCTTGAGAAAGGAGAGATCCATGGTTTCGACAATGAAATTCAAGCCCGCCGGAAACCTCTCCTGGGTCGTCACTTCGATCTACATTCTCTTTCTGCTGCTGCCGATTTACTGGCTGGTCAACATGAGCTTCAAGGAGAATGCCGAGATTACCGGCGCCTTCTCGCTCTGGCCGCAGAGCCCGACGCTCAGGAATTATGCGATCATCTTCACTGATCCGTCCTGGTATAACGGCTATATCAATTCCATCATTTACGTGGCGATGAACACGGTTATTTCCGTGCTGGCTGCGCTGCCGGCGGCCTACGCCTTCTCGCGCTACCGCTTCCTTGGGGACAAGCACCTGTTCTTCTGGCTGCTCACCAACCGCATGGCGCCGCCGGCCGTCTTCGCGCTGCCCTTCTTCCAGCTCTATTCCGCCTTCGGTCTGATCGACACGCATATCGCCGTTGCCCTGGCGCATTGCCTGTTCAACGTGCCGCTGGCCGTCTGGATTCTCGAAGGCTTCATGTCCGGCGTGCCGAAGGAGATCGACGAGACGGCCTATATCGACGGCTATTCCTTCCCGCGCTTTTTCGTGAAGATCTTCATGCCGCTGATTGCCAGTGGCGTTGGTGTGGCCGCCTTCTTCTGCTTCATGTTTTCCTGGGTGGAGCTCCTGCTTGCCCGCACGCTGACGACGACAGCCGCAAAGCCGATCTCTGCGATCATGACGCGCACGGTATCTGCGGCCGGCATGGACTGGGGCGTGCTGGCTGCGGCCGGGGTGCTGACCATCATTCCCGGCGCGCTCGTCATCTATTTCGTGCGCAACTACATCGCCAAGGGCTTTGCCCTGGGCCGCGTCTGAGGAGGACCGGAGATGACCTTTTCGTGGATGGCCTGGACGCTGCCGACGGCGCTGTTCTTTCTGACGATCCTGGCACTGCTCATTGCCATGAGCGTCTGGGAGTATTTTTCGCCGGGCGGTTCGCCGCGCATCGGGCTGCTGCGTTTCGAGACGACGCGCGGCGACCGGCTCTTCATTTCGCTGCTCGGCGCAGCATTCATTCATCTTGCATGGCTGGGTCTCGTGGGACCCGGCCTCTGGTGGGCTCTTGGCATCTCAGTGATCTACGCCATCGGTGTGTTCCGCTACGTGTGATGCCAAGGTGATACAGATGGCCGGGGGTTACTGGCCGCCTGAGACGTGAAAACTGCAATCGCAAACCCTGGGAGGATATTATGCGACGGCACTTATTGACGACGACAGCAGGCTTGCTGCTGGCGATGACAGCATCGGCCTATGCCGGCATGGACGAGGCCAAGACGTTTCTCGACAAGGAAGTCGGCGATCTCTCGACGCTTTCCCGCGCCGACCAGGAAAAGGAAATGCAGTGGTTCGTCGATGCCGCGAAGCCATTCGCCGGCATGGACATCAAGGTCGTTTCCGAAACCTTGACGACGCATGAATATGAATCGAAGGTACTGGCTCCTGCCTTCACCGCGATCACCGGCATCAAGGTCACCCACGACTTGATCGGCGAAGGCGACGTCGTTGAAAAGCTGCAGACGCAGATGCAGTCGGGAGAGAACATCTACGACGCTTACATCAACGACTCGGATCTGATTGGTACGCATTGGCGTTACCAGCAGGCACGTAGCTTGACCGACTGGATGGCCAATGAAGGCAAGGATGTCACCAATCCCGGCCTCGACGTCGACGACTTCATCGGCAAGTCCTTCACCACGGCGCCTGACGGCAAGCTCTATCAGCTGCCCGACCAGCAGTTCGCGAACCTCTACTGGTTCCGCTACGACTGGTTCAACGACGAGAAGAACAAGGCGGACTTCAAGGCGAAATACGGCTACGATCTCGGCGTGCCGGTCAACTGGTCGGCCTATGAGGATATTGCCGAATTCTTCACCGGCCGCGAGGTCGATGGCAAGAAGGTCTATGGCCACATGGACTACGGCAAGAAGGACCCATCGCTCGGATGGCGCTTCACCGACGCCTGGCTCTCCATGGCAGGCAATGGCGACAAGGGCATTCCGAACGGCAAGCCGGTCGACGAATGGGGCATCAAGGTCGACGAGAACTCGCGGCCGGTCGGCTCGTGCGTCGCGCGGGGCGGCGATACCAACGGTCCGGCAGCGGTTTATTCGATCCAGAAGTACCTGGATTGGCTGAAGGCTTACGCGCCGGCGGCGGCACAGGGCATGACCTTCTCCGAGGCCGGCCCCGTCCCATCCCAGGGTGAGGTCGCACAGCAGATCTTCACTTACACGGCCTTCACCGCCGACTTCGTCAAAAAAGGTCTGCCGGTGGTCAACGAGGATGGCACGCCGAAATGGCGGTTTGCGCCATCCCCGCATGGCGTCTACTGGAAGGACGGCATGAAGCTCGGCTATCAGGACGCCGGTTCCTGGACGCTGATGAAGTCGACGCCGGTCGATCGCGCCAAGGCGGCATGGCTCTATGCGCAGTTCGTCACGTCGAAGACGGTAGATGTGAAGAAGAGCCACGTTGGTTTGACGTTCATCCGCGAATCCACCATTCGCGACAAGAGCTTCACGGAGCGCGCTCCCAAGCTCGGCGGTCTGATTGAGTTCTACCGCTCTCCGGCTCGCGTCCAATGGACGCCAACCGGTACGAACGTTCCGGACTATCCGAAGCTTGCACAGCTCTGGTGGCAGGCAATCGGTGATGCGTCTTCCGGCGCGAAGACCGCGCAGGAAGCCATGGATTCGCTTTGCGGCGAACAGGAGAAGGTGCTCCAGCGCCTGGAACGCGCCAAGGTTCAGGGCGATATCGGCCCGAAACTCGCCGAAGAGCATGACCTCGCTTATTGGAACGCAGATGCAGTGAAGAAGGGTAACCTCGCGCCGCAGCTGAAGATCGAGAACGAGAAGGAAAAGGCCATCACCGTCAACTATGACGAGCTCGTCAAGAGCTGGGCCGACGCCAAGAAATAAGCCTTAAATCGGCCGGGCGCCCGCCGCCCGGCCGTCTTCCATTTCCATATTGATAAACGGGGACAGAGCTGCCGTTCCGGCGGAACGATGGCTGCTGCGCAGGAAACAGATGTCATGAGCGGCCATATCCTTGCCATCGACCAGGGCACGACATCCTCACGAGCCATCATTTTCGACCCTCGGATGCGGATCGCGTCATCGGCCCAGACCGAAATTACCCAGCATTTCCCGCAGACTGGCTGGGTGGAGCACGATGCGGACGAAATCTGGGACACAGTGCTTTCGACGGCGCGGGACGCTGTGTCAAAAAGCGGTTTGGCACCGTCTGCGATTGCCGCCATCGGCATCACCAACCAGCGGGAGACGACGGTCGTCTGGGAAAGGGCCACCGGCCGCCCGCTTCACAAGGCGATCGTCTGGCAGGACAGGCGCACGGCCGAGATGTGCGACCGCCTGAAAGTCGATGGCTACGAAAAGCTCTTCACCGCCAAGACCGGCCTGCTGCTCGATCCCTATTTTTCCGGCACGAAGCTGCGCTGGCTGCTTGACAATGTCGAGGGACTGCGTGGCCGTGCCGAAGCCGGGGAGGTCTGTTTCGGTACGATCGACAGCTGGATCATCTATAAGCTGACCGGCGGGCGCATGCACGTCACCGATGCGACCAATGCCTCGCGAACTCTGCTCTATAATATCGCCGAGAACCGATGGGACGACGAGCTCCTCGAGATCCTGCGCATCCCGCGGGTGCTACTGCCCGAGGTCAAGGACAGTGCCGACGATTTTGGCACGGTCGATCCTGACATCTTCGGCGCAGATATCCCGATCCTCGGAGTCGCGGGCGACCAGCAGGCCGCGACGATCGGCAATGCCTGTTTCGAACCGGGCATGGTGAAATCGACCTACGGCACAGGCTGTTTTGCCCTTCTGAATACCGGTGAAGACCGCGTGCACTCAAAGAATCGGCTGCTTTCCACCATCGCCTACCGTTTGAACGGTAAGACCACCTACGCTCTGGAAGGATCGATCTTCATTGCCGGTGCTGCTGTGCAGTGGCTGCGCGACGGGCTCGGCATCATCGACAAAGCATCGGAAACCGGCGCGCTCGCTGATAGAGCCGATCCGCAGCAAAGGGTCTATGTCGTTCCCGCCTTTACCGGGCTCGGCGCTCCCTATTGGGATCCGGAGGCACGGGGCGCGATCTTCGGTCTGACACGCAACAGCGGCCCGGCGGAACTGGCGCGTGCCGTCCTGGAATCGGTCGCCTATCAGACCCTTGATCTGCTGGTGGCGATGCGCAGCGATTGGGGCGATCATCCAATCGAAACCGTGCTGCGCGTCGATGGCGGCATGTCGGCTTCCGAATGGACCATGCAGCACCTCGCCAACATCCTCTCCAGCCCCGTCGACCGGGCAGCGACACTAGAGACGACGGCGCTGGGTGCTGCCTGGCTTGCCGGATCGAAGGCCGGTGTCTGGCCGGGCCAGGATGATTTTGCCCGCGCCTGGGCGAGCGACCGTAGCTTTGAGCCTGATATGACTGATATCGACAGGCAGGCGAGGATCGTCGGCTGGCGCAATGCGATTGCGCGAACGCTCAGTACGGTGACCTGACCGGGGCGGACCACCACCGCAGAGAAAGAGCCGGGCGGTGTCAGGCCGTCCTGCTCATGGCGCTATCGATATGTCCGTCCCAAGCGTCGAGCCGGTTCTGCGTCTGCCGGTCGGAGAAATGCACCTATGCCTTCGCGCCCGCTTCTGGCGCGGTATAGCTGCCGAAAACACAGCTGTTCCGGCGCAACGTGCCTGATCCGATATCAGCCGCCGCGCTTGGACGCGTTGTGCCGTTGACCAATCCTATCAGGGGCGTGATATCGGCAGGGCGTTAGCGCGCGACGCTGGTCTGCGCTTGATCTGTGCCGCCGAGATACTTGGAACTCGTGGCGGTCGGGTGCATGCGATTTTCGATGACGCAGGGCCTTCTATGAAGCGGTTGGTTTCCTGCCTTCCTCATTCGATTTCGTGATCCTGATGTTCAGACTGCGGGAGCTCAACGATGCGTCGATCTGCCGACAGAGCTTGTTCTAAAGCCAAGGCACGAGCGTCAATTCAGAAATGAGGACGCCGACGGTTCGCATTCTTTCAACGCGAAAGACGGGTACTTGGCGGAGAGGCCTCAGACATCTCCGGCAGATTCTGGTTGCAGCTCCGCTGACGCCTTGAAGTGTCGGGTTTCACTGCTCCGATTATTTCAAATGTTGCAATAAATTCGAGATTATTCCCGCAATTGTGAGTGGCCGCATCTGACGGCAATATCAGCCTGTCAGACGCACACAGCGTCGCCTGAAGTTGTCACTCACAACATCGCAGGACGCGAAATGACCGAAACCACTTTTTCCATGACACGCGGGACGCTTTGCTGACCGCAGGCGCAGCCGCCGCGATGACTATGTCACCCGCATTCAGCTTCGCTGCCAATGCTGCGCCCGCCAACAACCGAATCGAAGGAAACAAGACAATGGCAACCGTTACCACCAAGGACGACGTCGAAATCTTCTACAAGGATTGGGGCCCGAAGGATGCCCATCCAATCGTTTTCCACCACGGCTGGCCGCTCTCGTCCGACGACTGGGATGCGCAGATGCTGTTCTTCCTCTCCAAGGGCTACCGCGTCGTAGCACATGACCGTCGCGGTCACGGTCGCTCTGCTCAGGTCTCGGAAGGTCACGATATGGATCATTATGCTTCCGACGCCTTCGCAGTCGTCGAAGCGCTGGACCTGAAGAATGCCGTCCATATCGGCCACTCCACCGGCGGCGGCGAAGTTGCCCGCTACGTCGCCAAGCATGGCGAACCTTCCGGTCGCGTTGCCAAGGCAGTACTCGTTTCTGCCGTTCCGCCGATCATGGTCAAGACCGAAGCAAACCCGGAAGGTCTGCCGATGGAAGTTTTCGATGGCTTCCGCTCCTCACTTGCGGCCAACCGCGCGCAGTTCTTCCGCGATGTTCCGGCAGGACCCTTCTACGGCTTCAACCGCGATGGCGCGACTGTGCATGAAGGCGTGATCCAGAACTGGTGGCGTCAAGGCATGATGGGCGGTGCAAAGGCGCATTACGATGGCATCAAGGCCTTCTCGGAGACCGACCAGACCGACGACTTGAAGGCGATCGGCGTGCCGACCCTCGTGTTGCACGGTGAGGACGACCAGATCGTTCCGATCGCGGACTCGGCTCGAAAGTCCATCAAGTTGCTGAAGAAGGGCACGCTGAAGACCTATCCGGGCTTTTCGCACGGCATGCTGACCGTCAATGCAGATGTGCTGAACGCAGATCTCCTGGCATTCGTCCAGTCCTAATCGGCGTGTCGAAGGGTGCGGTTCTCCCGTATCCACCCTCTTTCAAAATCTAATCTCACGCGCGCAGATCGCGCTCCCTTACGATTGGAGACTGATCATGACCACCACCCCTATAAAGAAAATCGCAAACCACGGCGTCGCCTGGGAGCAGGCTTTTGGCTACGCTCAGGCTGTCCGGGTCAAGGACACGATCTACGTATCCGGACAGTTGAGCCACGACGCAGACGGCAAGCTCGTCGCACCAGCCGTTCTCGATGCTGGAGGCCGGCCCGTTGACTTCACGCAGATGGAAGGGCAGATCCGTCAGACATACGTCAACGCCAAGAAGCTACTCGCCGAATTCGGCGCCACTCTCGATGACGTTGTCGAAGAGACGCTTTTCGTCCTCGATGTTCCGAGCGCATTCGCAGCCGGATCCAAAATTCGCAAGGAGATGTACGGCACAGACACGCCGCCGGTCGCAAGCAATCTGATCGGGGTTAGCGCGCTAGCCTTTCCCGAACAGATCGTCGAGATCACGTTCCGCGCCGTCGTCGACGTGCCGGCCGCCCCATAAGACAGAAGCCACTCAAAAAGCCGCCGGTGCGAAAACGTTTCGGCGGCGTTGCTATCAGAATGGTTTTCCCAATGCCGAGAACATCCTCCACGACAATGAGATCGCCAGCTAACTTGCATCTCACTTCTGACCTGGTTTCCAGGACCCTTCGAGTTGTCGAAGAAGAAGGCCCGGAGCCAAACTGGACGCCCATCTCGCCCGAGCAACTCGACCAACTTGTCGGCCGAGTAGAGAAGGAAGCTGGCGAAGAGGAAATATGGGTATTCGCCTATGGCTCACTGATGTGGAACCCTGGATTTGAAGTGGCGGGCATAGAAAATGCCGTCGCTTTTGGATGGCATCGTGCTTTCTCGCTCAGGATTGAGCGGCTCCGCGCCACCTCGGATGCGCCGGGTCTGATGCTGGCGCTTCAGCCAGGAGGAAGCTGCTCCGGTTTGATTCTCAAGCTACCGTGCGCGACGAAGAAGGAGGATCTTCGAAAGCTTCTGGCGCGCGAAATCCGGTATGTCGAAGTCTGCGATATGGTGCGTTGGGTCACGGTCAAGACACGGACAGGAATCCGTCGCGCATTGACGTTCTGGGCAAGCCCGAAGCAGTCGCCACTTACCGACAAGGTGCCCCTCAATGAGGCCGCCGCACTGATTGCGCAGGCATGCGGACCGGCTGGGTCCTGTGCGGAATATCTGCATCGCACGGTTGTTGATTTGGCGGAACGCCAGATCTTCGACCGCAGCCTTTGGCAGTTGCAAAAGCTCGTCGCGGCGAGGCTTGAAGCTCTACCGCCAGCCATCAATCCAGCATGACCATGTGCGCCGCCACCTGTTCCTCGAAGAATTTGGAGAAGGAGGCGATACGCGGCGGAAGAGCCTGGTAAGGCGGATAGTAGAGGGTCAGCCATAGATCCGGCGGCGCCCATCCACGCAAGACGTGAACAAGGCGTCCGCTACGGATGTGGTCAGCGATATTGAAGCCCGGAAGGAGGGCGACGCCGGCCCCGTCGGCAGCCATGTCCGCGAGAACCTCGCCGCTGTTGGCGCTGAAGGCACGTCCGGCCGAGATCGCAATGCTCGACCCGCCGTCCGACAATACCCAGTTCTCGCGCCTGCTTTCTCCGCTATAGGCCAGGCAGTCGTCAGGCGTCAGCTCATGAGGGTGCGACATATCGACGAAGCGGCTGCCGGGCGCCGCGACGAGGATGCGTGGAACGACACGGATTTTTCTCCAGATGGTGAACTTGTCGGAAGGCTGTGACGAGATACGGATAGCCAGGTCGTAGTCGTCGTCGACGATATTCACCAGACCGTCCGAGAGCGAAATCTCGAAGCACATCTTCGGATACTTCTCCTTGAAGCCGGAGAGGATAGGCGGCAGAACGACTTTGCCGAACCAGGTCGGCGCGCTAATCCTGAGGCGCCCTTCTTCCGCTTTATGAGCATTCATTACCTCGCGCCGGGCATCCTCCAGTGTTTTCACCGCGGGCTGAATCTGGGCCGCGAAGATCGCACCGTCCGTCGTCAGGGACACCTGCCGCGTGGTGCGCACGAAGAGCTGGACGCCGAGCTCCGCCTCAAGAGCGGCAATGGCTCGGGTGACGGCCGCAGGCGTCATGTCGAGTTCGCGGGCAACCTGGGCGAAGTTCCGCTTCTCGGCAGCGAGCAGGAATGTTCGAAGCGCCTTGTAGTCGTTCATGTGATTGTTTCACTTTCAGCAATTCTGTCGAAATAAGTATTGCAATTATGCCGGGCGATCAACGGACCTACATTCGATTCACACAACAAACATCCGTGCTGACTGAAAGGCATCGACATGATCAAGGACATCAAGGGACTGCACCACGTGACGTCGATGGCGTCGGACGCGCGGCAGAATAATCGCTTCTTTACCGAGACGCTCGGCCTGCGCCGCGTCAAGCAGACGGTAAACTTCGACGATCCGAGCGTTTATCATCTCTACTACGGCGACGAGACAGGATCAGCGGGGACGGTGATGACGTACTTCCCCTTTCAGAACATGATGCTCGGCCGTCCAGGCGTCGGCGAGGTGGGCGAGACGCAGTTTTCCGTGCCGAAGGGATCGCTCAAGTTCTGGCACGACCGCCTTTCTGCGCAAGGCGTCGATGGACTTGAAAAGGGCGCAGTCTTCGGGGCGGGCCGGCTTCGGTTCATGGGGCCTGACGGCGACAGCCTCGCGCTTATCGAGTCGGCCGACGATCACCGCTCGTCTCCCTGGCTGGGCAGCGGCATCCCGGACGACGCGGCGATCCGCGGTTTTGCAGGAGCCCGCTTCAGTCTGCATGATACGGCCGCGACCGAGGAACTGCTCGGCTTCATGGGCTATCAGCGCGCGGAGAAGGAGGGCGACGTGACGCGCTTCGTCATTCCGAACGGAAACGGCGCCGACACGATCGATCTGCAGCTCCTGCCGAAGACGCCCTTCGCCCGGCAGGGTGCGGGTTCGGTCCACCATATTGCCTTTGCGGTCGACAACCGCGAGAAGCAGCTCGAAGTCCGTAAGGCGTTGATGGATACTGGCTACCAGGTCACGCCCGTGATCGACCGGGACTACTTCTGGGCCATCTACTTCCGCACGCCGGGCGGTGTGCTGTTTGAGATCGCCACCAACGAGCCGGGCTTCGATCGCGACGAGGACACCGCCCATCTCGGAGAGGCACTCAAGCTGCCGAGCCGGTATGAGGAATTCCGCGCTGAGATCGAGTCCAATCTTGTCCCGCTGGCTGCGTAGCCGCACCTCCAGCCCTAGCCGCAGAAGAAGGGCCGCGATCCGAAAGGGTTGCGGCCCTTCTTGCCATGCGGGGAGGCCGCGCCCGGCAGCCGGACTATTTCGTTTTCCGCAATTCATTCGACATATTTATTGCAATTCATCGTCGGCGCATGTGGCGATAGGTTCGATTTCAGCAGCCAAGACGGCGAGCGAAACGGGCAAGCGGGCCCGGAAGCTCCCGACCGCCGCTATCGATTTTGGCGCCGTTCGCGGGCCGCAACCAAGAGGAAGAGAACCATGTCCAAGCTCGAAGTCCTGACCCCGGCAAACAGCCAGCTCATCTTCATCGACCAGCAGCCGCAGATGGCGTTCGGCGTCCAGTCGATCGACCGGCAGACGCTGAAGAACAACGTCGTCGGCCTCGCCAAGGCAGCAAAGATCTTCGATATCCCGACCACTATCACCACGGTCGAGACGCTGTCCTTCTCCGGCAACACTTATCCCGAACTGCTTGCGGTCTACCCTGAGAACGACATCCTCGAACGGACGTCGATGAATTCTTGGGACGATCAGAACGTCCGCGACGCGCTGGCTAAGAACGCCGCCGCCGGCCGCAGGAAGATCGTCGTCTCCGGTCTCTGGACGGAAGTCTGCAACACCACGTTCGCGCTTTCCGCTCTCAACGACGTCCCGGACTACGAGATCTACATGGTTGCCGACGCCTCCGGCGGCACTTCTGTGGAAGCCCATAACCGCGCCATGGACCGCATGGTGCAGGCAGGCGTGATCCCGGTCACCTGGCAGCAGGTCCTGCTCGAATGGCAGCGCGACTGGGCACGCAAGGAGACCTACGACGCAGTCACCACGCTGGTGAAGGAGCATTCCGGCGCCTACGGCATGGGCATCGACTATGCCTATACGATGGTTCATGGCGCGGAAGAACGCGTCAAACATGGCAAGCGCATCGGCCCGAACCCGGCGAAGTAATGTTCTCCCCGCCGCTCCGGCAACCCGCCGGAGCGGCTTCGAATCGGAAAGGTGTCTAATGAAAATGTATCTCATGTCGCTCGGCGCGGGTCTGCTCGTTGGAATCGTCTACAGCCTTCTGAACGTTCGCTCGCCTGCGCCACCCGTCATCGCGCTCGTCGGCCTGCTCGGCATTCTGGTCGGCGAGCAGTTCATCCCCTTCGCCAAGACGCTGCTGGCGCAGGAAACCCGCGGCGGTCTCGTGGATCAACCAGATCAAGCCGCATATGTTCGGTCACCTCCCCAAGGGCAACGAGCAGGTCGACGTTGCCCAACGGGCAGCGACGAATGTAGAGGAGCGGAGCTGATGACGACGCGCCGATCCTTTCTGGGCGGAGCGTCTAGTCTGGCGTTCTCAAACCTCTTCTCCCCGGCAAAAGCCGCCGATCCCAAGCAGACCGGAGTAGACACCATGCATCCCGACCTGATCCTCCACAACGGGCGCGTCACCACGCTCGACCGCACCAATCCGAACGCTACCGCGATCGCCATCAAGGACGGCTTGTTTCTGGAAGTCGGCACCGATGCCGAGATCATGGCGCTCGCCGGATCGAATACGAAGACTGTCGACCTTAAAGGCAAGCGCGTTCTGCCGGGCTTGATCGACAACCACACCCACGTCGTGCGCGGCGGGTTGAACTACAACATGGAACTGCGCTGGGATGGTGTCCGCTCGCTGGCCGACGCGATGGACATGCTCAAGCGCCAGGTGGCGATCACCCCGGCACCGCAATGGGTCCGTGTCGTCGGCGGCTTCACCGAACACCAGTTCGTCGAGAAGCGCCTGCCGACGATCGAGGAGATCAATGCGGTCGCACCCGACACGCCCGTCTTCCTCCTTCACCTCTACGACCGCGCGCTCCTCAATGGGGCGGCGCTGCGGGCGGTCGGCTACACGCGCGATACGCCCAACCCTCCCGGCGGCGAGATCACACGTGACGCCAACGGCAATCCAACCGGCTTGCTGCTCGCCAAGCCGAACGCGGGCATCTTGTACTCGACGCTCGCAAAGGGGCCGAAGCTGCCCCTTGACTATCAGGTCAACTCGACACGCCACTTCATGCGCGAACTCAACCGCCTCGGCGTGACGGGCGTGATCGACGCGGGCGGTGGTTACCAGAACTACCCGGACGACTACGAGGTCATCCAAAAGCTGTCCGATGAGAACCAGATGACGGTGCGTCTGGCCTACAACCTCTTCACCCAGAAGCCCAAAGAAGAGAAGCAGGACTTCCTAAACTGGACGCAGTCTGTGAAATACAAGCAGGGTAACGACTATTTCCGCCACAACGGCGCTGGCGAAATGCTGGTCTTCTCGGCGGCAGATTTCGAGGATTTCCGGCAGCCGCGTCCGGAGATGGCGCCGGAGATGGAAGGCGAACTTGAGGAGGTTGTTCGAGTCCTTGCGGAAAATCGCTGGCCCTGGCGCATGCACGCCACGTACGACGAAACCATCTCACGCTCGCTCGACGTCTTCGAGAAGGTCAACGAGGACATCCCGCTCGAAGGTTTGAACTGGTTCTTCGACCATGCGGAGACGATCTCCGACCGGTCCATCGACCGGATCGCAGCCCTTGGAGGCGGGATCGCGACCCAGCATCGCATGGCCTATCAGGGCGAATATTTCGTCGAGCGCTACGGCCATGGCGTGGCAGAGGCGACGCCACCGATCAGAAAGATGCTTGATAAGGGCGTGCATGTCTCGGCGGGCACCGACGCCACCCGCGTCGCCTCCTACAATCCATGGGTATCGCTCTCCTGGATGGTGACCGGAAAGACAGTCGGCGGCATGCAGCTCTATCCCCGCGTCAACTGCCTTGATCGCGAGACGGCGCTTCGCATGTGGACGGAAAAGGTTACATGGTTCTCCAACGAGGAGGGCAAGAAGGGCCGCATCGAGAAGGGCCAGTTTGCCGACCTCGTCGTGCCGGACAAGGACTTCTTCTCCTGCGCCGAGGACGAGATCTCCTTCCTCGTCTCCGAACTGACCATGGTGGGCGGCAAGATCGTCTACGGCGCGGGCGAGTTCAAGGCCCTCGACGAAAACGATATCCCGCCTGCGATGCCCGACTGGTCGCCGGTGCGCAAGTTCGGGGGATACGCCGCCTGGGGCGAGCCGGAAGGTGCCGGAGCGCGATCGTTGCGACGTACGGCGATCTCCACATGTGGCTGCGCCAGCGACTGCGGCGTGCATGGTCACGACCATGCCGGTGCCTGGACGTCGAAGCTTCCTATCGCGGACCTCAAGGGCTTCTTCGGCGCTCTTGGATGCTCCTGCTGGGCAGTCTGACGCGATCTCATAATGAGTAAACCGAACGGGCAGCCGCTGCAACGGCTGCCCATTTCCGTTTCCGCCATCTGCAGATAATTGCGATTGCTGCAATTAAATGGAAACGATTGATGCAATTGTTAGAGCGGGTGGTTCTGACAATATCGCTCCATCAGACGAACACCAAATGCCGCTCGAACCGACGGCTAAGACTGCAGGAGCAACGATGACCATCAACTCACATCCGAAAACACGCGGGCTTCTCACCGACATCGCATCGGCACCTGCCCTGCGGAGGGCGGCCCTCCTCGCGCTCTGCGCCGCCTATATTCAGGGGCCTCTCACCAAGATCGCCGACTTCGACGGTGCGCTCGCGGAGATGGATCATTTTGGTCTGCACCCCGCAGCCTTCTTTGCGGTGGCCGTCATCGTCTTCGAACTGACGGGCTCCATGATGGTCCTCTCGGGCTTCCTGCGCTGGGCGGGGGCTCTTGCGCTTGCTGGCTTTACCGTCCTCGCCACCTTCGTCGCGCTGCGCTTCTGGGAGATGTCGCCTGGCATGGAGCGCATGATGACGACTAACGCCTTCTTCGAACATCTCGGTCTCGCAGGCGCGTTCGTTTTCGTCGCCGCATACGACCTCACGAAGGGAGCAGGCAAATGAGCACCGCCAAGTCGTCCGGGGGCACCTTCGCACCTCTTGCACAGCCCGTCTTCGCGGTTCTATGGGCCGCAACCGTTCTGGGCAATACCGGAAGCTTCATGCGCGACGTCGCAAGCTCCTGGCTGATGACGGATCTCTCGGCGTCGCCAGCCGCAGTTGCTCTGGTTCAGGCGGCAGGGACTTTGCCGATCTTCCTGCTCGCCATTCCCGCAGGCGTCCTCACCGATATCCTTGACCGCCGTAAGTTCCTGATCGCCGTCCAGGTTCTGCTGGCATCGGTGAGCATATCGCTGATGGTTCTGTCCCAGACAGGTATGCTCTCGGTCAGCGCCTTGGTCGGCCTGACCTTCCTCGGCGGCATCGGGGCCGCGCTGATGGGACCGACCTGGCAGGCTATTGTGCCGGAGCTGGTGAAGCGCGAGGACGTCAAAAGCGCGGTCGCGCTCAACTCGCTCGGCATCAACATCGCCCGCTCCATCGGCCCTGCGGCCGGAGGGCTGCTTCTTGCTGCCTTCGGAGCCGGGCTAACCTATGGTGCGGACGTCGCCAGCTATATCGTGGTCATCGCCGCCCTTCTCTGGTGGCCGCGCGCCAAGAACGCAAGTGACGCGCTTCAGGAAAACTTCTTCGGCGCATTCCGTGCAGGACTTCGATACACCCGCTCCAGTAGACCGCTACACGTCGTCCTTCTGCGCGCCACGATCTTCTTCGCCTTTGCCAGCGCAGTCTGGGCGCTCTTGCCACTCGTAGCGCGGCAACTGCTGGGAGGTGACGCCAGCTTCTACGGCATCCTGCTTGGCGCAGTCGGCGTTGGCGCGATCGGCGGGGCCTTGGTGATGCCGAAGCTGCGAGAACGCCTGAACTCCGACGGCCTGCTTCTCGGCGCCGCTGTCGTAACCGCTTGGGTCATGGGCGTTCTTGCGCTTGCGCCGCCAAAGATCGTCGCGGTCGTCGTGCTCCTATTTCTCGGTGCCGCGTGGATCACTGCCCTCACTACTCTGAACGGCACTGCCCAGTCCGTTCTGCCCAACTGGGTGCGGGGTCGCGGTCTCGCCGTCTACCTGACAGTCTTCAACGGCGCCATGACGGCCGGCAGCCTCGGCTGGGGCGCCGTCGGCGAGGCTGCCGGCATCCAGTCCACACTGCTCATTGGCGCGGCAGGTCTGCTTGTCGCGGGCTTCGTCATGTACCGCGTGAAACTACCGGCAGGCGAAGCCGACCTGGTGCCTTCGAACCACTGGCCGGAGCCTCTTGTGGCCGAACCCGTCGCCCATGACCGCGGCCCGGTTCTGATCCTGATCGAATACAAGGTCGAGAAGCATCACCGCAGCGAATTCCTGCACGCCCTCGACCAGCTCTCTCAGGAGCGTCGTCGCGACGGCGCCTATGGCTGGGGCGTCACCGAGGACTCGGCCGACCCGGAGAAGATCGTCGAGTGGTTCATGGTGGAATCCTGGGCCGAGCATCTCCGCCAGCACAAGCGGGTGTCGAACGCCGACGCCGATCTCCAAGGCAAGGTTCTCGCCTATCATGCCGGAGCGGACAAGCCTGTCGTCCGCCACTTCCTGACGATCGATCGGCCAGGTGCGGCCTAACGAATTCATAAAGGCGCAGGGCGGCTTCGGCCGCCTGTTGCTTGGGCGACGGGCTCGAAACGATAATGCATTGCGGGATCTAAGGCCCATCTACGCAGAGGCGACATCGCGTTAGCAGCATTAACAAAGAGAACGATCAATTCCCGTCGGCTATGTGTTCTTTCGCCGTTTGACCTTCTGGCGAAGTGCTGCAAAGCATGCAAACAAACCGGCGATATCGCCTCCGCTGATGGTGTAGCGGGACATTTTCTTGCTGCCTGGTAACAGAGCGGTCACCAGCTATGTTGACTTGCTTAATTCCAACAAGACGAAGATTGCGCCAAGATCGACGAGAGTAGTGGTCTGCGCTCGAGATTGATCTGCTGTCATCGGCATGGTTGGCCTCCAGAGAGTTTTAGCGACCTCACTCTGCCACCGTGCAGGCCGCTACTCACCCCTGGTGGGATCTCAAGGCGAAGGCGACGACCATTATCAGTCGCCAAACCGACCAGATCAGGTAGCTAACTTGCTGGCCATGGTCTGCTCGGCTGCAACTCCGTCATGAAAAGAAATTACTGCGGTTATAGACATGCACAAAGCCCAATTCGCTAGATTGGTGTTCGAAGATATTAGCCTTGTCGGTCGACGGCACCTCGGTTTCGAGAGGTCGGCATGGTCGTTTACCGCCGAGCCAGGCTACAGATCCGAAGCACATTGCACCCATTCCAGGGGCGTGCCAACCGGACGATCTTCCAAAGTTCCAAAAATCTGCGAAGAGACATGGGCAAATGCTTATATCGTTCACATCGTACGTCTTAACTTCACGCAGGACGTTGGAGGTGCAGACCCCGCGCAGGTGCGGTCAGTGTTTGTTGCCGGCTGTCGTCAGTCGGCCGGCCACTTTGCCGAAACGCCCATTGCGTGCGACGGGGTATGGGCATTCGCGCCTCCGCCGTTACCGCTCCTACCTTCCACTGACATCGAAGGCTGCAACAGGTGTTTCCGTTCGACCGGTGCGAGACCATTGTCGTCGAGATAGAACACCCGGTCGGCCGAGACGATCGTTTCCAGCCGGTGAGCGACAACGATGCGGGTAATTCCAAGTGCCTTTACAGAGGCGTTGACGCGGGCCTCGTTGGCGACGTCCATGTGCGAAGTGCCTTCATCAAGAAAGAGCATCTTCGGTTTACGGTAAAGCGCACGCGCAAGCAGGACGCGCTGCTTTTGTCCGCCTGACAAGCTCGACCCCATGTCTCCGACCAGCGTTTCATATTGCATCGGTGTGGCCATGATCTCGTCATGGATGGCCGCAGCTTGTGCCGCGGCGACGATCGCGGCCTGGTCTGGGCGTTCGTCGAAGAGCGCGATATTGTCGGCGATCGATCCGGCAAACAGATTGTCGTCCTGAAGAACGGCAGCGATCTGATTGTGAAAGGATTTGTGGCCGAATTGGCTGAGCGGCAGGCCGTCGATCATCAACTCGCCGGCGTTCGGCTCAAGGAGCCCGATCATCAGTTTCAACAGTGTCGTCTTGCCCGAGCCCGATGGGCCGGTAATGGCAATGTGTTCGCCGGCTGAAACTGTCAGGTTGACCCCAGAGAGGACGAGGGGATCCGTCTGTGAATAGCGGTACGAGACGCCCTTAAGGGCGATTGCGCCTTTCAGTTCCGTCACGGTGTTTTCGCTTGTGCCGAAGCTGCGGTCGTCGGGTTCCAGCGCAATATCCGAAAGGCGTTCGAGATGCAGGCGCAGCATGAAGAAAGCGGTTGCCTGATCGACGAGGTTGCCGGTCTTTTCCAGGAACTGACTCTTGTACGCCATGTAGGCGAAGACCATACCGACGCTGAAGCCGCCCTGCATGACGAAGCCGACAGCCAGCCAGACCGTCACAATATTCTCGAGCCCAAAAATCAGCGCATTGGCCGTGCTCTGCCAGATGCCGACGCGCGAGACGCGGATATTGGCATTGACTGCATCGGTCAAAAGCGTCTGCCACATGCTGTGGCGCATACTTTCCCGATTATAGAGGCGGAAGGTCTGAATCCCGCGGATTGTTTCGATCAGCGCCGTCTGTTCCTTGCTGTGAGCGATGATGCTGCCTTCCTGAGCCCGCCGCTCCAGTGAGAAAGAAACGAACCGCACGACGAAATACAGGAAGAAGGCCGTGACGGCGACGAGCGCCAGCTTGACGCTGTAGAAGAACATGATGACCAGCGTCGTCAAGGCCAGCACGCCATCGACAAGCGTGGCGGCGATGCCTTCGCTCAGCATCTTTTGGATGGGTGCCACAGACTGGAAGCGCGAGAGAACATCGCCGACCTCACGCTTCTGGAACCAATCGAGCGGCAGGCGGAAAAGCTTGCGCGCGATATTAGCGGCGATGCCGAAGCCGAGCGACGAGCCCGCCGCCAGGATGACGAAAGAGCGCAGGAAGGTGGCTGCCGCGTTGAAGAGCGTGAACAGGCCAAAACCCATGGCTAATACGCTCAGAAGATCACGGTCGAGGGCCGGAAGTGCAGTGTCTATGGAGATCTGCAGGTAATAGGGCAGTGCGAGTATATACACCTGCAGCACCAGGCTTAGAACCAGGACTTGCACGAAGGAGCTGGCAAGACCGGTGATATGGCTCCAAAGCTGTGACCAGCGCAGGGTCTCGCGCTCGGTCATTCTTTCGAAGGTCTCGTTCGGGCGAAGCTCCAGTGCTACCCCGGTAAAATGGCCGGATACCTCTGACGTCCGCAGCCATTCGGTTCGCCCAGCCGGATCGTGGATCAAAATCCGGTCACCGGTAACCCGCTCGGCTATGACGTAGTGGTTCATGTCCCAATGCAGCACCGCGGGAAGAGCAAGGTTCGGGATCTGCTCCAGCGGAAGCTTGACGGCGCGTGGTGTCAGCCCGATCTGATCAGCGATCTTGATGAGGCTCGAAAGCGGCGCGCCGCGCAGTGACGGCGTGAAGCGGCGCCGCATCGTCGCAAGATCGATGCTTCGACCGTAAAAACCAGCGATCATGGCAAGGCAGGCAAGTCCGCATTCGCTAACTTCGGTTTGGCGGATCAGCCGCACGCGGGCGCTGGAGAGAAATCCGGATTGAAGAGCGGTGCTATTCACAGGCGTCCTCTAGCGTCGTTGCAGCGCATAAAGCGGCTCGAAGAGCCATTCAAGCAAAGACTGACGGGCAGTGGCGATGCGAGCCGATAGTGTCATGCCGGGGAACAGCGCCTGCTCCTTTCCATAGGCGACTATATCCTGCCGATCGAGATCAACCCTGACGAGGTAGTTGAGGTTGGCGCGATCGGCGCCACGCGAGACCGGGCTCTTCGACAGGCTACTGACACGGCCGCCGACCGTGCCGAAGCTCTGATAGGGAAAGGCGTCGATCGCAAGGCGAACGTCCTGGCCGATCTGGACGAAGCCAATGGCGGCATTGGGCACGTCAAGCTGTGCGTGTAGCACGGCCCGCTCCGGCACGATGCTCATCAGTGGCTGCTGCGGATTGACGGCTTCGCCGATCTTCGCCGTCAGCCCCGAAATCGTTCCCGAGACAGGAGCGCGGATAATATAGGCACGCGATTGTTCATTGGTCGCCATGCCACGATTGACATCCTCGCGCTGGGCTTCAAGGGCCGCGGTCTTTTCATTGGCCCTCGCCTTGACTTGATCAAGCATGCGCTGGGCATCGGAAAGGTCCGAACGGCGCTCGGCAAGCGTACTTTCGATCACCGCCATCTGCTGGCGCCGTTCGGTGAGGGAGTCTTCACGCAGCAACACGTCGCGCTGCGGCACGATGCCTTTGCTGACCAGGCCGCGAATGCGCGCGACATCGCTCTCTATCGATTTGATCAGATCCTGCTGCAGGGCGATTTGACCTTCGAGCTTGATGATCTGCGTCTCGAAACCCGAGATCTGGGCTGAAAATTGTTCTGTCTGGGCGACCTCGTCGTTCTTAACCTCAGCAAGCTGCGCGTCGATGCTGGCGTTCTGACGCTCCAGCATCTCGGCGACTTTTTGAGAGGCGGATTCTCCACTGACGAGATAGTCTTCCGAGCGGACTGCAATCAATTCGTCTCCCGCGCTCACCTGATCACCGTCGCCAACCATCATCTGCATGATGACACCCGAGCGCGGCGGGATGACCGCTGCGATACCCTTGTCTGGCATGATCACGCCGTTGGCCGAGACGATGCGAGAATAGCTTGCTGTAGACAGGAAAATTAGAACAGCAACAAGTACCGCCGCCATCAGATAGCCGGTCAGATGCCACCCCATCGGCACGGCCATCGAGACTGGGCCGGCGAGCCTTTGAGACTGCTGTTCAAGCGCTTCTCTGCGAAAGAGCGTCATGCGCGGCTTGACGAGGTTGTGGCGATCGGGTGTAGGCCGATCCGAGGGCGGGTTCTGCTGGCCATCCTGTCGACGTTCCTCCTGCCGGGACTACCCAGAGAGCTAGGCAGGCGGCGAAAATCGTCAACCAGGGAGCGAAAATTGAGGCCGGCTATCCGGCCTCATACGGTGCAGAACCTATCAGGTCTGCCGCGTGAAGAATTCGTAGCCCGCAAAGCTCAGCGAGCACAGGACGAAAATGGCGATTGCCAAGGGGTAGTTGGCAGCGGCCGTGGGATCCACGAGCTTGGGAAGACCAATCACGGAGGCCGCCGCAATCACGGCAGACAATCCGATCTCACCGATGATGGTGCGCAGGAGTGGCGTCATTGCAACTCTCCTTCAGCCCTTGCGGGATTCGGCCCAGAGGGGTGCCCAATCCTTCTGTCCGACCATGGTGCCGATCACATAGCAGATCGGCTCGCCGACTAGGCGAACGATCTTCCCGGCAACGGAGCCTTTGTTGCGGCGCCCTGCCTGAAAAGCGATCTCCTCGGCGCGTGCTTTTGCCAACGGATACATGATTCGTTCGGCGAGCGGCCTGCGTCGCATCAGCCGTACATAGGGGATTGCCCAGTAGTGATAGCCGCGAATGGTTGTCGGTGACAAATTCGCGAAGGTGAACTCCAGATCCGCGCGCCAGAGTTCGCGTGTAAGCCTGCCCCGCCGATAAAAATGCGTGCAGATGACGCGGCCGCTTGAATTGCCGCTACCCGATAAACCACCATTGTAGACGCTTTGCGTGGCGACCGCGGCGAATCCGACGCCGCCTGCAATTCCCGCCTTGCTGATGCTTCCCGTCGTGGCATAGGTGCCGCCTGCGGCGTAGGCGCCGCCAATCATGCCGCGGTCGACGTGGCCCATCCATGAGCCCGCACCGTTGACCGCATCAATCTCGAAATCTTCGAGGGGAAGAATGTAGTAGTCGTTCGAATCTGCGCTAACACTCTGAACGTCAGCCATAGTAGGTGCCTCCGAGGTGAACAGAAGCCCGCCGGTTCCAGCGAACGCACTTTAGTTTAGGGCAATCAGTGCGAGCATCAACCCTTTAGGAGTGCGAAATTGACGCGCAGAGCGTGTATGGAGCCGCATGCGCCTGCATTTTTTTCCTATTTCCAATAGTTTGCGAGAGCCGTCCGCCAATCGAATTTTTTCGCCTCTCCGCCGATGAAGCGGGCGAGAAAGAGCTCGATCGCGCGAGCGCGCTTGAGTCTTGAACGCCAGTTCGTATAGCCGTGTCCTTCGCCGGCGAAGTAAAGCGAGGTCACTGGTCGGCCGGCTTTTTTCAGCGCCGCCTCGTATCGGATGGTCTGCTCAACGCCGACGATTGGATCGGCTATGCCGGCAGTCAGGAGGAACGCCCCATGTGCGCGCGCGACTTGGTTTGTCGGGGAGAATTCCCTAAGAGCGGCAGCATCCGAGCTATTGGCAGGATTGCCGAAATATTGCTCCACTTGGTCGGTGAATAGCGCCCAGGCGGCAGGATTGTTCCACATCTGGAAGGGCAGGTCGAGAACAGGGTAGTCGAGGATCGCGGCAGCGAAAAGGTTCGGGTCACGGCACATGGCTAGGGCTGCGATCGTGCCGCCGAAGCTCTCGCCCTGAATGGCGAGGCGGCCCGGCGCGGCAATGCCCTCTTCGATCAAAAAGTGCGCGGCATCGGCAATATCATCCTGAATGGTGCGGCCGAACTGCTGGAAGCCAAGCGCCTGGAAGCGTTTTCCAAAGCCGGTCGAGCCGCGATAATTGACGGAGAGCACGGCATAGCCACGGCTCGCCAGAAAAGCCCGGTCGCGGTCAAAACCCCAGCGATCGTGTTTTGCCGGGCCACCATGAGCGATAACGACGGCGGGCATGTGACCCGCGGATCGGGCGGGCAGGGTAAGGATACCGGGCAGCTTTTCGCCGTCACGCGCCGGGATCTCGATAGGTGCCGTCGTCGCAGCAGGAAGCGCCTGTGGCGTCTTCCCGAGCCTCACCACGGACTTGCTCCTCAGATCGTAGAGGATCGGCCGCGGCGGCTGGGCGTCAAAGGAGACCGAGGCGGCGATGACATTGCCATCGCGGGACGCACCAGTGATGTCGAAATCAACGTGGCGGCCAGCGTTGCCCAGCAGCTCGGCCAAAGCCGCACCCCGTTCGCTCAGCGGTATCAGCTGCGGAAATCCGTTACGCAGGACGACAAGGTCGGTCGGTTCCGCCGGATTAAAACGGATCGCATCGACAACGTCGACCTCCTCACTTCCGACGATCGTCGTTTCCGTGTGTGCGCTGGGATCGAAGCAGACGAGGGAAAGCTTGTCGCGGCCACGGTTCGAGAGGGCCTCATACCTTGTCGCGCTGGCGTCCACGCGCCAGACGATCAACGTCTCGTCGGGACGCAGTGCGGCAAGCTCATTCCAGCGATCGCCCGCGAGCCTTACGACGTAGCGTCGAATGCCGTCATCGCCTCGCTCGACCCGCAGGCAGGGCTGCTGATCTGCGTCGACAAGCCAGCTTTCGGTGCGCCCGGAATTCTCCTCGAGCAGGCGTCGTCCCGTACCGTCGGCGTGGGTTTCGAAAAGATCGGCAAAGGCTGGAGTGCGATCATATGAGATGACCGCCTGCCGACCGTCGGCATGGCTTGGCTCCGCTATGATTTGCCAGCTTTGCAGACCTTGCGGCGTGACGTCGAGGCGCTTGTCCGGGTTGATGGGGTCGACTTCAAGCAAACGGTCCCCTTCTGTCAGCAGAAGGCGGTTTTCGTAGCATCGCCAGGAAAAATGCACGACCGAGCCGGCGAAACTGACAAACGGTTTGGGCGCCTTATTGTCAGTGCGGCCAACGAAAACGGTCGGACGTCCGCGCTTCGTTCCCCACCACGCCACGAGCGTGCCGTCAAAGCTGGGCTCATAGCCCCAGGTTGCGTGAGGATCAGCGTAGAACCGGCTAGCTGAAAGCAAGGGGGCGATTTCCCATGAGCTGGAATGTCCGCGTTCAGGTTTAGGCGGTCTCAGATGGTTCTCCGCCCGCAGGCGAAGAACTCGAGCAGATCCTGCCGCAAGGTCAAGCCGCTCTTGCGATCCGGTAAAGTCCGTAAGCGCCAAGGCCGACGGCGCCGACAGCAAGTGCGCCGACGCCAAAGGCAGACAGACCGACGCCGGCACCGATTGCCGCGGCATAGCCCATGGCTCCGCCGCCAGCCAGCGCCGCAGCCCCGTCAATGTAGCCTCTGACCGATCCGGTAACCGATGCGCCACCGGAAACATGTTCGATTTCGCTATGCGAGAGCTCTTTGATTCCCTTCACTTAACTCACCATTCGTTTGTTTCAGCAAGGTAGTCGAAAGCACTTTTGTGCACGAGCAAAGGTAGAGAGGGGCACTTGGAACGTCAACCGCTGGAATGCGCAATTGTGGCGGCTCCTTGGGTTGTGCAGCAGCGGCGTGTCGAGGGCGGTGACTAGGCCAGACATGCTCGCACGCAAGCTCGGGGCGCGTAACCGGTCGGAGCAAGCGGATCTCGATGATCGGCCAGGGGCTGACCTTCGAGGTTCCGACGTGGACCCGTCGGCGCCAAATGCGAGGTGCTGGTTGATACCCGGCCATCAGCCGCGACTTTCAGCCAATGCAGATGGCGGCGCGACCGCTCGCCCTCGATTGGGCTGATCACCGATCCCGCGCTGCCGCACGAAAAGCTCGTTCGCCCAAGTCTGAGATCTAGCTCAGTCTCTCCACGCGACAGTAGACAGTATGGGCGAGTTGAATAGGCAGGCGCTGGCCATCAAGCGTTTTGACCGCACTTCCGAAGGACCGCTGCATATCAAGGATTTTGCGCAAGTCTTCGGCGTCTTTCCGGTCCATAAATGCGATAAGGGAAATACCGGATGATCGGCCGCGTGCTAGGGATCGAAACCAGCCCGGCCGACGTGGCAGAATTCATCCGGCGTCTAGTCTTCAACACGCTAATGTGCGATCCGCTGACCTAACTGGGCCTGCATTGAATTTGCGGCCTGTCGAGCCGCAATAAGGGCGTCGATCATTCGGCCGTAAACAAGCCCGTGAAAAGAGGACGAGTCAGATCGCCAGTCGAATCAGACGCTTTGCCGCTTTGGCGTTGCGGCGGCTTTGCACCAGAACGTCCAGGACGAAACCGTCCTAATCGACGGCGCGTCGGAGCCAGTGCTT